>JABTUJ010000041.1 GCA_015075445.1 Verrucomicrobiales bacterium | reverse complement strand
GGCGTCAGGTAACTCAGATCGGCCGCATCCAGGCGGGCCACCCCGATGCCCGGGACATCCAGCCGGATGTCGTCGTCAAACAGCGTTACCCCAGGCACCTCGGCCGTGATGATGGTCAGGCCCACCGCATGCATCGGGGCGAAGCTCATGTCGAAGCTGTCCGCATAGGAGAACTGGTTGAACGTGCCCGCGTTGTTCACCCCGAGGTAGTTCACCCCCGATGTCGCCTCGAAGGCATCGTCGATCACCAGCGCGCGCGTCCCGTGGTTGAGGAAGGTGATCCCCGCGAGCGTCGACGGATCGGGGAGCAGCGTCCCAGCCGTCTCGGATTCGAAGTCCAGCGTCTGCGACACCATCCCCGCCGCGGCAGCCAGGAACGCCGCGCGGTCGGTATAGGTCACCGCCGCCTGCGCGGCAGACGGGCGAAGGGCCACACACACCAGCAGCAGCGCTGGCATCCAGGAGGAGAAGGAAGCGTTGGCTTTCATAGGGTCGATCAAGGGTCGAGGACGGGTTCGGGTGACTGGCTACGGATTCAGGTGTCGGGCCCTTATGGCCTGGTTGAGTTCTCGCCGGGACCGGTACACGCGGAACGAACCACTGTCAACATGAATCTAATGATTATCATTACCTGCAATGACGGAACCCCGCTCCCGGCCTCCCCGGACGCCGGCTTCCAGACTTGTCCACCCTCCCCCACCCCGACATGCTCCCCCGCCGGCGTCCCCGTGCCCCGCCCGAGCGCCCCCGACCGGCGCCCCGGGTCCGGACCCGCCTCTCCTGACCATGAGCCATGTGCCCATCGCCCGCGCAGTGTTTGACCTCGAACTGGCCGGCGTGCGGGCCGTCCGGGACCAGTTGGACACTGCCTTCGACCGCGCCATCGCACTCATCCTCGAGACGCTCCGACGACGCGCCAAACTCGTCGTCGTCGGCATCGGCAAGTCCGGCCACATCGGCGGCAAAATCGCCGCCACCCTCACCAGCACCGGCGCCACCACCGTCAGCCTCAGTCCCGTGGACGCCCTGCACGGCGATCTGGGCGTGGTCAACGACGGCGACCTCGTCCTGGCCCTCAGCTACTCGGGCGAATCCGAGGAACTCCTGAACCTCCTGCCGGCCCTCAAGCGGTTTACCGTTCGCCTCGTCTCCCTCACCGGCCACCCGCGCTCCACCCTGGCGCGGAACAGCGACGTGGTCCTCAACGTACGCGTGCCGCGGGAGGCCTGCCCCTTCGATCTCGCCCCCACCACCAGCACCACCGCCATGCTGGTGCTCGGCGACGCCCTGGCCATGACCGTCCTGCGCGCCCGCGGCTTCAAGCGCCAGGACTTCGCCCTCCGCCACCCCTCCGGCGCCATCGGCCGCGCCCTCTGGCTCGAGCTCAAGGACATCATGCGCACCGGCCTCCGCAACCCGGTCGTCCCCGCCACCGTGACCGTCAAGGAGGCCCTGCTCGTCATGACCCGCGCCAAGGCCGGCAGCGTCAGCATCGTCAACGCCCGCGGCCGGCTCGTGGGCGTGTTCACCGACGGCGACCTCCGGCGCCACATGGCCCGGGACGAACACCTCCTCGCCCGCCCCCTGTCCCGCGTCATGACCCGTCACCCCGTCTGCGTCCGCGAGAACGCCCTCGCCAGCGAAGCCCTCAAGATCTTCCACGAACGCAGCATCGACGACCTCATCGTGGTCAACGCGCGCCGCGAGCCCGTCGGCCTGGTGGACTCGCAGGACTTGCCCAAGCTCAAGCTCATGTAATAGCGTGCCGCCGTGTCCGCCCATGGTCGTATCCCGGATCTGCCGTCCCACCGATGAACCCTGTCGCCCCATGCGTCACCTGCCCCACTTCTCGCGGCCCGTTCTCCTGGCCGCCGCCCTGCTCGCCTGGAACGTCCCCCTCACCCACGGCCAGGACGTGAAACCCGATTCCCCGCAACAGGTCCACCGCTTCACCGCGGAAGTCACCCGGACCGTCACGCTCGAATACCTCCTCTTCCTGCCCAAAGACCACGCCGCCGACCCGGCCCGCCGGTGGCCGCTCCTCCTCTTCCTCCACGGCGCCGGCGAACGCGGCAGCGACATCTGGCGCGTGGCGGTCCACGGCCCGCCCAAGATCGTCCGCGACCGCCCCGACTTCCCCTTCATCGTCGTGTCGCCGCAATGCCCCACCGGCCGCACCTGGTCCAACGAGGAGTTGCTGGCCCTGCTCGACGATGTGATCGCCCGGTATCCCGTGGATCGCGCCCGCGTCTACCTGACCGGCCTGAGCATGGGCGGCTACGGCACCTGGAGCCTGGGCCTGGCCCATCCGGAGCGGTTCGCCGCCATTGTCCCCATCTGCGGCGGAGGCGATCCCTTGAAGGTCCTGCTGCCCGATCCCCAGATGGCCCAGGCCTTGCGCACCCTCCCCGTCTGGGCCTTCCACGGAGCCAAGGATCCGGTCGTGAAAGTCGGCGAATCCGAACGCATGGTCGAAGCCCTGCGCAAGGCCGGCGCTCAGAACGTCCAGCTCACCGTCTACCCCGACGCCCAGCACGATTCCTGGACCGAGACCTACAACGACCCCAACCTCTACGAGTGGCTGCTCCGCCACCGCCGGGAACCCGCGCCATGAACGGAATCGCCCACGCCACCACGCCGCCCACCGGCTCGCGTCCCGCCCTGCCCGGCCACCACGCTCCGGCGACCTTCCGGACGCATCAGCCGCTCGCTCCGGCCCGGCCGCGCCGCCCTCCAGTGCCCGCGGCGCTGCTGGCCGCCCTGGCGCTCGCCGGCGGTCTCCTCGGGTGTGCCACCCCGGCCAAGCCGGCGTCGCCTCCGCCCGCCGGGACCGACGCCGCCTCGCTTTACGAAACCGACCGGCGGTTCTCGCAGACCGCGGGGATGCTCGGCGTGGCCGAGGCTTTCCGCCAGTTCCTGGCCGAGCGCGCCGTCAAACTGCCCAACGGCGAACTGCCCATCGAGGGACGACAGGCCATCTACGAACATCTCCTCCAGGTGGGTGATGCCCACCTCGAATGGGCACCCGTTGCCGCCGAGGTCGCCCGCAGCGGCGAACTCGGCTACACGTGGGGCTTCTACGAAGTCCGCGCCCGCGAACCGGGAGGACGCACCGTCACCGGCTACGGCAAGTACACGACCCTCTGGCAGAAACAGCCCGACGGCGCCTGGAAAGTAATCCTCGACATCGGCAACCCCGGCCCCCCGCCGCCGCGCTGAAAGCCGACACCAGAAGTCCGAAAGTCGAAGGGCGAAGGGCGAAGGGCGAAGGGCGAAGTCCGAAAGTCGAAGTCCGAAGTCCGAAGGGCGAAGTCCGAAGTCCGAAGGGCGAAGTCCGAAAGTCGAAGTTCGAAGGGCGAAGTCCGAAAGTCGAAGTTCGAAGGGCGAAAGGCGAAGTTCGAAGGGCGAGTTAAAGGAAGCGTCCTGGTTCTCTTGGGCCTGCCCAGGGCCAGGAACCCTCCCCGCCGGGTCGGGGGACCCGGCCTACAGGTTGTAGGCCCGGTGCCCTCACCGGGCGGCTCATGAGTGACCTCCTCCGTCTCCACGGCCAGGCCCAAGGGCCGTGAGCCTGGTGGAGTGAGGCTCCCGGTGGGAACCTCCGTTCTCAGCCGGTGAGGCGTCGGGCGGTCCCGCCGGTTCCTCGAGGTTAATCCGGGAAGAGCCCCGCCGGCCAGCATCCGGCCCTCAGCGCTCAACGCCGGAGGCGTTCCAGACGGTAGCCGGAGGTCACCGCGCAGCGGTGACCTCCGGTTCCGTGGGCCGAATCGAAAGCACCCCGGAGGGGGTGCCAGCGAACGCCGAAGGTTGCACTCCCGAACCTCCTTCCCTACTGTCGCGGCGTGTCGGTCAGTTGATTTCTTATGCAAAGGAGCTCTGCGCTGCTTCCGCTCGCCCGTTCGTTGTCCGCCGCGGCCCTGACCCTGGTGTGGCTGCTGACACCGATTCTGCTCCGCGGGGCCAACCCGGACGAACTGGAGCTCACCCTGGAGGTGACCGCGCACGGCGCGGCGAACATCGCCAATGCCATCGAGGACCAGTGCGAGATGCACTTCACCGCCCGGTTGGTGTTCGCGCCCGACCCGAAGACGGGGCGGTACGGCGATCCGGTCCAGGAGACGTACACGATGACGGCCTCGGGCAGCGGTCATGTCCTCGACATCGAATCCTGGACCTACAGCGCCCTCCAGCCCACCCCGGGCACGGTCTCCCTCAACTACTATCCCGACGAAGGGCGGGCGACGATCGGCTGGGGTTACCTCGACAGCTTTATCCGGTCCGAACCGGAAGGCGGTCAGGGCAGCGAGCGCCTCGCCCGCACTGCCATCAAGCTGGCGGATGACGACATCAACCAGCAACCGGACGCCGGTGAGGTCCGGTTCAAACCCAACACCGCGAGCTTCACGGCGAGAGGCAGCACCCAGGGACAGTATCAAGACATTCTCGGCCACGGCGAGATGTCCGCCACGTTCACGTTGATGCGCGGGGGCGAGCGGGTGGAGGCGATCATCCTCCGTCCCGCCGGTTACGAGACCTGGGTCCCCCACGGCGGTCCGGACCAATCCCTGCCCGGGACCAATCATCTCGTGGTCACCGCAGTGCTACGGATGCCCGGGACCACGGCGCCCCCGCCTGTGCGCAAGGCCCGGTTCCGGTTCGAGCTGGTGGAAGGCTCGAAGGAACCGGGGCTTTGCCTCAACGCGCCCTCCCCGGCGGAGGCTCACCAGCATTATGACCTGCAGTTCGCGTCGGCCGGGACGGTGGACCCCAGCGCCAACCGGGTGCAACACGTGACGGAGGACCTGGCGACCGAGGCTTCAGTGGTGCTGTTCTGCTACGACTACGGCGCGTTCGCGCAGCTCCGGGTAACCGCGATCACGGACACCGGGGAGGAGATCCCGGCCCACGTCGAGGGCGAACCCGACACCCCGACGCTGCGTCTGCCCCAGGACGAGAACCACAACCGGGTGGCCGACGCCTGGGAGCGGGCGCAAGGCACCTGGGGTAAGATCCAGGACCCCGCGTGGGATGGCGCCGACGAGCCGAACGACCACGAGGTCCCGGGCGACGGCATCAGCCTGTACGAACGCTACCGGGGCTTCCGGTTTGGCCAGACCCACGAGCGCCTCGCCGCCCGCCGGAAGCACGTCTTCGTGTACGACCCGGACGGCCTGGTTCACAGCAACCTCGACTCCGTCATGAGCTTCGCGGCCGCCAGCGGGCTGGAAGTGCGGTTTGTCGAGGACGAGACCTGGACCGGGCCGGGTCCGGCCGGCAGCGACAAGCGGGTCGTCAACTTCAACACCTCGGGCTTTGGCCACGCCGTGGACCAGCATGCCCTGCACGTCCGGCTGGTCTTCAGCCCGACCCCGGCGCTGGCCGGCGATTTCCAGGCCATGTGGCGGGCGAAGTACGGCAAGTCCCTGAACCGCGACATCAGCAGCTATTACGGGTTCACGTACCATGATGTGACCGGCGGCAAGTGGGCGGAGGCCCCTCGCAGCGCCTTCGCCATCGAGCTCTACCCCTGGGGCATCGACCGCATCTCGCGCGAGTTCGTGCGATACCACACCTTCGGGCTGTCGCAGTTCGCCAACTACGACGCGGAGCCCGCAGACGAGCAAGCCCGGCTGCTCGCGGAGTTGGACAAGCTTACCGACGCCCACATCCGCGCGAACGCGGATGACTGGGAGGAGCAGAACTACCTGTATCTCCTGGCGGGCACGAGCCACGAACTGGGTCATGGGGTGGGCATCGATGACCTGCGGCCGCCCCACGACGGAGGCCCATGGTCCTGTTACATGCGTTACCTGGACTGGGACTTCCTGCCCAACCCGCTCGATCGCATGGAACTCGACGCCCGCTGGCGGCACCTGCCCACCGACCGGGGTTTGCGGAACCGGTGGCGACCGTCCCCGGCAAAGCTGCACCACCAGATCCATGTGACCGATCGGCAAACGCGCGACGTCCCTCTCAGAGCGTGCTTGCTGCAGCCGCGGCTTCCGCATCGGACCGCGCCGGCTTCGATCCCGACGCGGGAGCGTCGCTCGGGCGCACGGCCGCAAGCGGCTTGCGCCTGCACCCGGCCTTTCCAGCCGTGGACACGACGCCGCTACGCATCGAGGCGGTGCTGGCTTGGGATGCGCCGTTGGCCGGCGACCCCCTGTGGATCACGGTGCGGCTCGCCTCCCCGGGCGCGAGAGTTGCCTGGACCCAGGCGCTGTTGGAAGGGCGCCCCGGTGCGGGCTCCGCCGGTTTCCCCACGGTTGCCCCCGATTGGCCTGCGGGAATCCGCCTCGAGCTCAGCCGTGTCGCGACCGACGGTTCCCGCACCACGGTCCTCGGAGCCGGGCCCTGGGACACATTCCGTCGGGCCGTGGCGACTGACGCTGCGGCGTGGGAGGAGCGTCTGGGCACGCGCACGCGCGAGTTCCTCACCGATCCCGCAGCCGTGTCGCTCCCGGCGGGTGAGTACGTGTTGGTTGTCGCGTGGGACGGTCGTGGCCACGTCGAGTCGGCGGCGCTGCCTGCGGGGGGCATCGTTACGGGCCGGGAACTTCGCTTTACCGTCGTGGAGGCGACTGACACCCCCGCGCGGGCGAGCCACCTGCGAAGGCGGGCCTACCAGGCGTGGGACATGGGTCGGCTGGGGCAGGCGTACCAGTGGGGCAGTGAAGCGCTCGCGTTGCGTCCCGCCGACGGCCGTCGGGAGGCACTGGATACCGTGTTTGTGGTGGCGGCGGCGAAGCTCGGTCTCAGAGACTACTTCGGCGCCGCACAGACGCTCCAGGTCCTCGGCCACCAGGGGGCGGCGCGCGAATTGCACGAGCTCCAGGCGCAAGCCGGGCGGCTTCTGGACGCGTTGGCTCCGTCGGTGCACCTCCTGCGCGGCCTCGGCCCGGAAAGCACACCCGTGCTCGAGGTGCTTGGCCATCCCGGCCAGGAGTATGAAGTGCAGGTTTCCCGCGATCTCCGGTCCTGGCGGGTCCTGGATCGGCGCGTGACGCTCGCACACCGCTACGAAGTCGAAGATTCGGCTGCCCCGGCCAGTCCGACCGGAAGCTACTACCAAGTGCTCTGGCTGCCGCCCTCGCCGTGAACGGGGAGGCCGCCGGCCGCGGTGAGAGCGGAAGCACCCACGGGCGGGGCTCGAAGCTCCAAGTTCAAAGCTCAAAGTTCAAGGGAAGCACCAGGCTCCCAAACCAAGGTCCGGCACTCGACCGCGCTCCGGAACGCGAGAACGCTTGGACGCTTGGACGCTTGGCCCTTCCCTTGAACTTTGAGCTTTGAGCTTCCCCGCGGTCTCCGCTAGGCAGCCGCGGGGCGCACGCTCCGGGAGACGCTGAAGCGGGCCCGGGCACTCCTGATGCACCCGGGCTTCACCGTCACGCGGGTGGCGTTCGAGCTGGGCTTCTCATCCTCGCAACACTTCGCCACGGTCTTCAGCCGGTTCGCCGGCCAGAGCCCGCGGGCGTTTATCCGGGCGCACCGCGAGCCGGACCACTGAATGCCGGCGGCGGGGCACCCAACGGCGGGGCAGTTGACTCGCGCGCGGCTCTGGGAAAGGATCGCCGAAACGAGAGCCACCGCCCTGCTGACATGAACGCGCAGCCCCACGGCTTGTTCGGTGTCGTTGAAGGTTTCTACGGCAAGCCGTGGAACGCCGGTCAGCGGCGCACGCTGTTTGACTGGCTCAAGGACGGAGGCCTCAACGCCTATCTGTACGCGCCCAAGGACGACGCCAAGCACCGCGCGCAGTGGCGCGAGCGCTACGACCCGCCCGAGCTGGCCGAGCTCCAGGCGCTGGTGCGCGAAAGCCAGAGCCGGGGGGTGCGGTTCGTGTACGCCCTTTCCCCTGGCCTCGATCTGCGGTTCACCGAGGCCGCGGATGTGGGCGCCATCGAGGCCAAGCTGCGGCAGGTGCACGACCTCGGCGTGCCGGATTTCGCCGTCCTGTTTGATGACATCAACCCCGATCTGAGCGCGGCTGACCGGGAGCGGTTCGGCACGCCGGCCGCCGCCCAGGCCTTTCTCGGCAACACGATCCTGCGCTCGGCCCGGAGCTGGAACCCGCTCGCCCGCGTGCTGTTCTGTCCCACCGAGTATTGCGGGCGGTTTGCCACGCCGTCGGTGGCGGACTCGCCCTACCTGCGGACGTTGGGCGAGCAGCTTGATCCGGACGTGGATGTCCTCTGGACCGGACCCGAGATCATCGCCGAGGAGATCCCGGTGGCCTCGATCCGCGAGTTGCGGTCCGTGCTCCGGCGCAAACCGGTGTTGTGGGACAACCTGCATGCGAACGATTACGACATGCGCCGGCTGTACCTGGGGCCCTACGCCGGACGGCCCGGTGCGTTGCGCGACGAGCTGGCGGGCATCCTCCTGAATCCGAATGGCCCGTTCGAGGCGAACTTCGTTCCCGTGCACACCCTGGCGGCTTACGTGCGGGACGGCGAACGCTACCGCCCGCGGACGGCTTACCAGGAGGCCCTGGCCGCCTGGCTGCCGCAGTTCCGCAGCCGCAGTGCCCGACCCTTCACCCTCGACGATCTGCAACTGGCCGCCGACCTGTTCCATCTGCCGACCACCCACGGCGATCGCGCGGTCCGTTACCTCGACGACCTGCGCGTGATCCTCCACACGCCGCCGAACAGTTGGGGAGAGGTGGCGGCGCGGGTCGAGCAGACCACCCGCGCGATCATCGCCCTGTACGACAAGGCCACCGAACTCGCCGACCGACCCCTCCTGCACGCCCTCTACGCTCACCTCTGGGAAGTGAAGGAGAACGCCCTGCTCGTCGGCGAATGGGCGCGCTGGCGGCAGCAACACCCGGAAGCGACCGTCCCCTTCACGTCGCCCGGATTCCGCCCGCGCATCTATCGGGGCGGCTTCACCGCGGCCCTCGAGCGACTTCTGCCCATGGACGAACAAGGCCGATTCCTGCCAGGGAGGGTCGCGTGAAGACGTCGAGCGCGCGGTCACCGTCCCCGCCACCGTCGTCGCCGGCGCTCGCAACGGCGGCCCCGCCGGAAGGCGGCGCAGCTTCGCCGCTGCTGGTGGCGTCGCACCTGGTCAAGGAGTACCGCAAGCGGCGCGTGGTGAACGACGTGACGATCCACGTGCGGGCCGGCGAAATTGTGGGGCTGCTGGGGCCCAACGGGGCGGGGAAGACGACGACCTTCAACATCATCGTGGGCGTGGTGCGGCCGGACGCCGGCGAGGTGCGGTTCGAGGGGCAGTCCATTGACCGGCTGGCGATGCATCAGCGGGCGCGCCTGGGTCTGGGATATCTCACGCAGGAACCGTCGGTCTTCCGCAAGCTCACCGTCGAGCAGAACCTGCTGGCGATCCTCGAGACCTGCCGGATGAAGCGCGACGAGCGGCAACTGCGGCTCAAGTACTTGCTGGACGAGCTCGACTTGACCCCGTTGGCGCGCAGCAAGGCGTATCAGCTCAGCGGCGGCGAGAAGCGGCGGCTCGAGATTACCCGCGCCCTCATCACCAGCCCGAAGCTGATGCTGCTGGACGAGCCCTTCAGCGGCATCGACCCGATTGCCGTGTACGAGGTCCAGAAGATCGTGCGGCGTCTGCGGGAGCGCGGCCTGGGCATCCTCATCACCGACCATAACGTCCGCGAGACCCTGAAGCTGGTCGACCGGGCCTACGTGATCCACAAGGGCGAGGTGTTGTGCGAGGGCCCCGCCGAGTTCCTGGTCAACGATCCCCGGGCCCGCGAGATCTATCTCGGACCGGAGTTCAACCTATGAGAACCGCCCATTCCCTGACGGTCGAGACGTTCTTCGCCGCTTGCCCGCGCGAACTCGGACTCCGGGTCATCGCCGGCAAGGCGGGGCTGCACCGGCGGATTCGTGAACCGGCGGTGAACCGGCCGGGCTTGATGCTTGCCGGGTTCAGCCGTTACTTCGCCGAGCACCGCGTCCAGGTGATCGGGAATGCGGAGATGACCTATCTGGCCTCGCTGGCGCCGGCGGAGCGGGCCACACGGTATGCCAGCCTCTTCGCCACCCGGATCCCCTGTGTCGGATTCTGCCGCGGCTACGAGCCGGACCCGGAATTCCTGGAGCGGGCGGAGGCAGCCGGCGTGCCCGTATTCCGGTGCCCGCACAACACGATGCGATTCATCAACGAGGCGACCATGGTGTTGCAGGAGTTGTCCGAGCCCACCGAGCTGGTGATGGGCAGCATGGTGGACATCCTGGGCATCGGCGTCCTCATCACGGGCGACCCCGGCATCGGGAAAAGCGAGTGCGCCGTCGGCCTGATCGAGCGCGGCTACAGCCTGGTCGCCGACGACGCCACCGTGATCCGCCGGCAGGCGAAGCGCGAGCTCATTGCCACCGCACCGCCGGCCGGACGCAATTACATGGAAGTGCGCGGCATTGGTCTGGTGAACGTCCTGGCCATGTTCGGCGTGAAGGGGGTGCGCACCGAGAAGCGACTCGACCTCGTTGTGAAGCTGCAACGCTGGAATCCCCAGGACGAGATCGAGCGGGTAGGCGCGGAACTTCCCACCATGAAGATCCTCACCATCAACGTCCCCTACGTCACCATCCCGGTCTGTCCCGGCCGCGACATCGCCCGGCTCGTGGAGGTGGCCGCTTTCCACATGAAACTCCGGATCCAGGGCTACAACCCGGCGCAGGACTTCAACCAGGCCCTCATCGCCGGGATGAGCCCGAAGAAAGGAGCCCGGTCGTCCTGACCGGCGACGCTTCGGTAATACTCCGTACTCGGCGTCAAACCGCGACCGACTGTAGGCGCCGACGTGAGGAGGCGATGGGTGCTTGAGGAGGCGCAGGGAACCAACCCAGTCGCACGACGCCTCCTCACGTCGGCGCCTACCAACGGATACCAAGTTCCCAGGTCAACAGCGCGGCCCGGGGTGGTCAGCGCAGGCTGTCCGGCACGGGCTTGGCGGGTCGCCGCTGTTTCCCTTCCGGTTTGGTCTTGAACAGCCGGAGCGAGAACAGCGTGACGCCCTCGACCCGGCCTGTGGTCGGATGCACCGAGAGGTTCCGCGTGCCATCGCCGTACGAGGCCGGGGCCAGCGGGTTGAGCAACTGAAGCGGCTGGTCCATCGCCACGGCGTCCCCAATCAAACCGCCCATGCGCACGCTCGTCGTCGGGAGCGGCGGCAGCGGTTCGAGCGGAAGGAGCGCGGACATCGGCAACCGGGCCGCCTCCGCGGCCTCCCCCGCCTCGAAAGCGGCCGGGGCGGGCAACGGCAAGGGCAGCGGTGGCAGCGCGTTGGTGACGGTGCTGCTGGTGGTGGCCGTGTTGGCGTTGGCGTTGGTGACCTGCGCCTGGGCGGCCAGGATGCCGGCGGACGCCCACGCGGCCAGCAACGTTCCCAGCAATCGTCGGCTCAGGTTCATGGGATCAAGCGTACAGGGTCTCACCGCCTTCATGCGGGCTGCCCGGATGGAACGGGCCCTCGCGATGGCCGGCCTGCGCCTTCTCCACCGCGTCTTCTTCCCGCTTGAACAGGGACAGGCTCCTCGCTGCGCGATCGCGAAGCTCCGCGACCTCGGCCTCGGTGGCGGGCGCGTACGCCTTGGCGGCCGTGATGGAGTTCTCGAACAGATCCACGAACGAGGGCGGGATCCCGGTGATGACCGGATCGAGCGACAGCGTGAAGCGGAGGGCGAGGCGGAGTTCCTCGGGCGTTTCCATGGACGGATACCACCACTCGCGCTGGCGCTTGGCTCCTTTTGCCCAATCGCCGGCAGAGGTCGGCTTGATGGCCAGCACCACCGCCCCCTGTTCCTTCGCCAAAGCCAGGATCGGCTTGCCGAAGTCGATGGTGAAGTACTCGACGAAGTTGATGGGGAACATCACCGTGTCGAAACGAAAGCCCTTCATCAGCTCGAGCGCGCCCTTGGTGGTGTGGGCCGAGAACCCGAGCCACTTCACTTTGCCCTCCTCCTTCGCCTTGAGGAAGGTCTCGAGAGCGCCGCCGGGGCCGAGGGCTTGCTGCACCTCCGCCGGCGTGCGGATGTGATGCATCTGGTAAAGGTCGAAATGGTCAGTCTTGAGCCGTTGCAGCGACCGTTCGAGCTCCTCCCGCGCTCCCTGGGCATCGCGCTTGTTGGTCTTGCACGAGAGGAAGACCTTGTCGCGCCAACCGGCGAGGGCGGAGCCCATCTTGACCTCGGCATCGCCGTAGGCGGGGGCGACGTCGAAGTAGTTGCACCCCAGATCGAAGGCCCGGCGCATGGCGGAGTTGCTTTCCTCCTGCGACAGGCGGGGCAAGGCGAAACCCGGGAACCCGATGATCGAGATCTGCTCGCCCGTGCGACCCAGGACCCGCCGGGGCAGGCCGCTGGGATGAGGGAGGATCCGGCGCGCCGCTTCGTCGCCGAACATTTCGTACCAGTTCACCGCCGCCACGCCGGCGGCGCCGCTCACGGCCTTGAGAAAAGTCCTGCGTTTCATGGTCTGCGGTCGTTGCCCGGCCCCCGCCCGGACGGCCCCACGCCGGACCAGAGGGAGCGATGTCGGCAGGAACTTAGCGCCACCCAGGCAAAGGGCAACGGGCAAATGAAGGGAAGTCCGAAGGGCGAAGGGTGGTCCGTGATCCGTGATCCGTGATCCGTAGTCCCGTAGTCCGTAGTCCCGTGGTCCTTGGTCCTTGGTCCTTGGTCCTTGGTCCTTGGCCCCCGGTCAGCTCCCAGGCGACGGACCAAGCCGGACGTCGGACACCCGCGTCACGACGAGCCCTGGCCGCCGCCATCGGCGCCGCCTCCGTCGAGGTCGATCAGGATGTCGCGCGGCTCCGCACCTTTGCTGGGGCCGACGATGCCGCGCTGTTCGAGCTCGTCCATGATCCGGGCTGCGCGCGTGTAGCCGAGACGGAGGCGGCGTTGCATGAGCGAAACGCTGGCCTTCTGTTCGCTGCGAATCACTTCGATGCACTGCTGGATGAGGTCTTCGTCCTCGTCACAGCCGCTCTCCTCGCCAAAGCCATTGCCGGGGGCCGAGAGTTGCTGGTGGATCTCCATCTCGTAGCTCGGCTTGCCCTGACGCGCGATGAAGTCCACGACACTCTGAATCTCCTGGTCGGTGACGAGCGCTCCCTGCGCGCGGTGCAGCTTGGCCGAGCCGGGCGGCAGATAAAGCATGTCACCCTTGCCCAGCAGCTTGTCGGCGCCCATGGCATCGAGAATGGTCCGCGAGTCCACGCGGGACGCGACCTGGAACGCGATGCGGCAGGGAATGTTGGCCTTGATGACACCGGTGATGACATCGACCGACGGGCGCTGAGTCGCCACGATGCAGTGGATCCCAGCCGCCCGGGCCATCTGCGTGATGCGCGCAATGGCCATCTCGACGTCCGCCGGCGCGACGAGCATCAGGTCCGCCAGCTCATCGATGATGACGACGATGTAACTCAGCTTGTCCGGGATCACGATGGCATCGTCCTCGGGCACGACGATGTCCTCATCGACCTGGACCGCGAAGCCGTCGGTGGTGGCCTCGATTTTCTCCTTCTTCGTGGTGAGAGGCAGCTCGGGTTCGCGGGGAGCCAGCGGCTTCTCGCGCGAACGCTCGTTGAAGGCCTTGATGTTGCGGACGGCGACGCGCGCGAAGATCTGGTAGCGCTTCTCCATCTCGCTCACCACCCAGCGCAGCGCGAGGATGACCTTCTTGGGATCGGTGACCACCGGCACCACCAGGTGGGGCAGGGCGTTGTACTGCTGGAGCTCGACCACCTTCGGGTCAATCATCACGAACCGGAGCTGGTCCGGGGGAAAGCGGTAGAGGAGGCTCGCGACAATCGAGTTGATGCAGACCGATTTGCCCGAGCCCGTGCTGCCGGCAATCAGCAGGTGGGGCATATCCGCCAGGTCGGCGATGAGGGGCTGGCCGTAGACGTCCTTGCCCAGCGCGAGCGGGATGCGGGCCTTCGTGTGGCGCCAGTCCTCGGACTCGAGCAGTTCGCGGAGGATGACCTTGGACTTGATGAGGTTCGGGACTTCGACCCCGACCGAGCTCTTGCCGGGGACGGGGGCGAGGATGTGGATGCGCTCGGCCTTGAGGGCGGCGGCGATGTTGTTCGAGAGGTTGGTGATCTTCTCGAGCTTCACGCCGGGCGCCGGATGCAGTTCGTAGCGGGTGATGGTCGGGCCCTTGGTGATGTCGCCGAGCGACACCTCGATGCCGAACTGCTGGAGCGTCTGCTGCATGAGCCGGGCGTTGGCCATGAGCGACTCCTTGGATTCGGTGGGCTTGAGGGTGAGGTCCGGCAGGCTGAGGAGGGACAGCGAGGGAACCTGGTAGTTGCCGATCTCCGGGGGTTTGGCGACGGAGATGGGTTTGGGCTTGGGCCGCGCGAGCGGGCCGGGACGGGGCGTGGGAGAGGACGACGCGGGAACGGGTCGAGCCTCGGTCGTTGCGCCTCCATCGGCTGACGGAGCGCCGCGACGGGCCGTGGACGAGCCGGAAGCGGGGGCTTTGCCCAGTACTTCGGCGGTGGTGGCCGCGGCGACTTCCCGGGCCGGAATGACTTCCTCGAGCTGCGCCTCGGGGACGGCGGAAGGCGGGCGGCCCGCCTTGGCCTTGTCCGACGACGTGCGCAACTGCGGAACACTGAGGTCGCGGACAGTGGGCTCGGGGACGGGCTGGAGGTCCGCGCCCAGGCCGGCGCGGGCCTTGTCCTCGGCGGAGGTTCCGGCGAGGGCGGCCTGGCCGTTCTGGCGGCTGGCCTGGTCGAGCTGGGATTGCAGGCGGCGGGCTTCCTTCTCGAGTTCGCGGGTGCGGCGTTCGAGGGATTTCTCATCACCGGGAACGACCTCCGTGGGCGCGTTCCAGCGGGCCCAGAGGGCGCGAAGCCAGTCGCCGAGCTGGAAGTTAGTTAAGCCGTAGAGGCTGATGAGGTAGAGGCAGCCGTAGAGGATGGCGGCGCCGACCCCACCAAAGTAGCCGAAGCCATAGAGGTTGAGCGCCTGGCCGAGCACGCCGCCGGCCCCGGAGAGGTTCAGGTTGCGGGCGAATTGAGCCAGCGAACCCGTTTGCTCAGGACGCGGGCCGTGGTTGAGCTGGCTGATCGCGAGATGGTTGGTGGCCAGATCCAGCGCACCCGCACAGGTCACGAGCAGTAGGATCGCCCAAGGCCACTTACGACGGAGGTAGCCGAGAAAGCTGCGGAACTGGGCCAGCCCAAAGCCAAGCAGAAGCACCGGCACCAGGAACGCCCCGGCCCCGATGGCAAAGAAGAGAGCATGACCCGTGCGCGCGCCGAACAGCCCCACCCAGTTGCGCGGCGGATCGTTGGGCGGCGTGCGGATCTCGGGCAGGTCGTATTTGTCGAACGTGAAGAGGGCCGCGAACAGGAGCAACGCCAGTCCCAGCATGACGATGCCCAGGATGTCGCTGCCGCCGCGTGAGTCATTTGCGGGAACCTTCCGAGCCACGCCCGCAATCTAGGAACCGTTCGCGCAGGACTGCAATGCGGAAAAGGGGACCTGCGCAAAAGGAAACCACCCCGCGGACCGGCAGATCGGATTTGCTTCCCGCTGCGGTCCCCGGAAGATACGCGCCGGCGTGACGTTGATCGTGGTGCACTATCACTTCCGGCCCGGCGGGATCCGCCGGGTCATCGAGCTGGCCACGCCCGCGGTAGCCGCCGCCCTCCAGGCCCGGAAGGTCGTGCTCGCCAGCGGTGAACCCGCCGATGCCCGTTGGGAACAGGGACTCCGGCAGTCGCTTGCCCCACGCGAGTTCGCCTGGTTCATCGAACCCTCCTTCCATTACCTGTCCGCCCAACCCAGCATGCCGTCGGACCTGGCCACCGCGGTTCACCAAGGCTGCGAACGTCTCCTGGACGGTTACGGACCCGGCGAAGCCGTGGTCTGGGCGCACAACCTCAGCGTGGGCCGCAACCCCCTGCTCGCCCGCGCCCTCGCCCGCACGTGTCAGACGCGCGGCCTGGCGTTCGTCTCACACCACCATGACTGGTGGTTCGAGCAACGCTGGGCGCGGTGGCCGGAAATGCAGCGCGCCGGCGTCCGCACCCTGCGCGCGGCGGCGGAGGCTGTGTTCGCCGTTGGCACCTCGGTCCGGCACGCCGCGATCAACGGCGTCGATGCCCGCCTCCTGTCCGGCCATCTCGGCCGCGGCGCGGGCTGGCTGCCCAATCCCGCCAGCCTTGCCCCCGCCCCACCGCTCGCCCGCGTCCAGACAGCACTCGCCTGGCTCGCCCGCACCACGGGTCAGCGCGGCCCGGTCTGGGTGTTGCCGTGCCGCTTGCTGCGACGCAAGAACGTGGCGGAAGCCCTGCTCCTCACCCGCTGGCTGCGACCCGAGGCCGTGCTGGTCACGACCGGTGACGTGAGTTCCACGGACGAAGCGGCGTACGCGCAACGCCTCGGTGAAGCCGCCGCCCGGGCCGGTTGGCCCCTGCGTCTCAGCATCCTGGCGGGCGATGAACGTGGCAAACCCTCCGTGCCGGATCTGCTCGCGGCGAGCGAGTGTGTGCTGTTGACCTCGATCCTCGAAGGCTTCGGCCTGCCATTCCTCGAAGCCGCCGCCGCCGGCCGACCCCTCATCGCGCGGCGGCTGCCCAACATCGCCCCCGACCTCGCGCGGTTTGGCTTCCGGTTTCCGCAGGCCTACGACGAGATCCACGTCCCGACCGGCTTGTTCGATCTCCGCGCCGAACGGGAACGCCAGACGCGCGCCTTTCGCGCCTGGAAACGCCAGCTTCCGAAGGTCTGCCAGCGTTGGCTGGGTGAGCCGATGCTGCTGGCCGCCGGCGGCGAGCTTGCCACGATCCCCTTCAGCCGGCTGACCTTGACCGCGCAACTCGAGGTGCTCGGGCAGCCCGCCGAGACCAGTTGGGCGGCCTGTCGCCCGTCCAATCGCTTCCTGGATCGTTGGCGTGAACATGCCGCCCGCCAGGCGCTCGAGGCCAGCCCCTGGCCGCGCCGCGCCGAAAGCTGGCTCGGCGCCCCGGCGTATGCGCGGCGTTTCCTCCACCTGCTGCGTGGCCCGCCGGCAGGCCCGGGCGACGGCGAACGAGCCGTCGCCCTCCAGCAGGCCTTCCTGGCCGAACGCCTCGATACCGTTCACCTCTTCCCGCTCCTGTGGAACGGCGACTCATGAGCGTGCGCGCCGTCATCTTCGACGTGTACCAAACACTGCTCGAAGTCGGACCCCCGCCCCTCGACGCCGATGCCCGCTGGCGCGCGTTGTGGGCGCGCTTGCCCGAAAACACCCCGCCCCCCACCCTCGCAGCGTTCGCCGCCGCTTGTGAAGCCGTGATCCGCCACGAACACGCCCTCGCCCGGGAACAGGGCGTCGCTTGCCCCGAAGTGTACTGGCCCGCCGTGACCGCCGCCGCAGCCCCCGCCTTGCGCGCCCTTGACCCAAGCGCCCTGGACGACTGGCTCTTCGCCCACGCCCAGCTCGTGCGCACCGTGCGGCTGGCTCCACACGCGGGGCACGTGCTCCGACGCCTGGTCTCGACGGGCCTCGCCCTCGGCATCGCTTCCAACGCTCAACCTTATACCTGGCGTGAGCTCGAGGAAGTGCTGCAAACGATCGGACTTGACCGGGCCTGCTTCGACCCCGCCCTCTGCTTCGGGTCGTTCGAGCAGGGCTTCAGCAAGCCCGATCCCCACGTCTTCCGCCTCCTCAGCGCCCGCCTCCGCGCGCGCGGCATCTCACCGGACGAAACGCTCATGGTGGGGGATCGGTTGGACAATGACATCGCGCCGGCGCGCCGCGCGGGTTGGCAGGCCTGGCACCTGCGACGATCTGGCAAGAACCCCGCCGAACTCGCCGGGGATTGGCCGGCGCTAGAACTCTTCCTGGCTCAAACCGTCGCGGGCTACTCGCCGGACGCCAGCCAGAGCACTTCGTAAGGCTCAAGCGTCAGCGGACGTTCCAGGAGCGAACGGGACTCGTCGGCGACCAGGATCCGCCACCGGGAACCCGCCGCCTCAAGCACCGACAAGCCAGCGCACGCGACACGCCGCCCCGAGAGGTTGTGCAGCGCCAACACCGTGTGGGCGCCGTCACGTGCCGCGCGCTCGAGCCCGAAAACCGAAGGGGGCAGATCCAGCACCCGCTGCCGCGCCAGGGGCGCAAACGCCGGATGCCCGCGCCGGGCCGCAAGCAACCGCCGGTAGCCGGCCCACACCCTTTGACGCAGCGAACCGGGCTCCGCCAGTTCCGCCTCGAGTTCCGCACGCTCGAATTTGCGGCGGTTGATCCGGCGGTGGATGCCGCTGGACCGCGCCGCCTCAACGTCATTGCGGGAGCCCACCAGCGAATGGAAGTAGATCCCCGGCATGCCCTGGAAGGCGAGCATGACCGCCTGCGACACCAGAAAACGTCGGACGGCCGTCCTCGCCGGCTCCGTCGCCTGCGGGTCCGAAAGTGCGTCGAAATAGGTCACGTTCAGCTCGTACGGACTCTGCGTCCCGTCCGGATTGTGCTTGTAGGAAACCAGCCCCCCGTGCGCGCGGCAGCGTTCCGTCAGGAACTCGATCTCCGCCGGCGGCAACAAACCCCGCGCCGGGTTCAAGCCGATCCCGTCGTGGGAGGCCGTGAAGTTGAAGAAGGTGACTTGGTCGGAAGGCAGTTCGAGTGTGCGCGCCCACCGGGCCAGGTGCGTGGCGTCGCCGCGCAGCAGGGCGTGCGCAACCAGGGGCGGCAGCGCGAAGTTGTAGACCAGTTGGGCTTCGTTCGTGCCGTCGCCGAAGTACGACACGTTGTCCACGTGCGGCACGTTGGTCTCCGTGATGAGCAACACCGGCGGCGCCATCACGTCGAGCACCGCACGCAGAAACTGGATGACCGCGTGCGTCTGCGGCCGGTGGATGCAGGACGTGCCGATCTCCTTCCAGAGATACGCGATGGCGTCCAGCCGCAAGAACCGCGCGCCTCGGGCCACGTAGAACCGCAACACCTCAACCAGCGCCAACAGCACTTCCGGATTCTTGAAGTTCAGATCCACCTGGTCCGCGCTGAACGTCGTCCACACCTCGAGCGGTCCCGCGGCACCCGTAAACCGCGTCAGCAGCGGCAGCGCCCGCGGCCGGACGACTTGCGACAGGTCGGGTTGCCCGGTCACCGTGACGAAGAAATCGCGGAATGCCGGGTCGCCCGCAAGGAAGCGCCGGAACCAACCGCTCGAGGCCGACAGATGATTGAACACCGCATCGATCATCAGATCGAAGCTCGCGCCCAAACGGGCCACGTCGTCCCAGGTGCCCAGCGCGGGGTCCACCGCCCGATAGTCCGTGACCGCGAACCCGTCGTCCGAGGTGTACGGGAAATGCGGCAGCAGATGGACCCCGCTGATCGCCTCCCGGAAGTGCCTTTCACAGAAGTCGGCCAGCGTCCGGAGCGGCGACTCGTCCGGCGCGCGGACCTGGTCGCCGTAGGTGATGAGGAGGACATCGCGTTCCGTGAGCGGGAGAGAACCACGCAGAGACGCAGCAGGCTGGCCGGGCGGGGTCTGGATCGACTCCAGGATCCGGCGCTGGAGGGTCGGTACGGCGGCGGACCCGTAAAGGGTCTCGAGCAAATTGGCGATGCGCTGAAGCGGGGACATGCGGTCGCCATTGCACACCAGGTGGCGGCCGTGGGCAACCGCGAGGTGCACGCCGGCGATCGCGCGGTTCCGGGGCGTTAAGTATTAAATTAAGGGCTGACCCCTGAGAATAGAGAGGCGGTCGCAGCCGTCGAAACGCTCATGCGCAAGTTTATGTCTCGTGTTCTGCCAGGCGGCGTCGCCCTCGCCATCGTCAGCCTGGCCGCCGCCGCCGCGTCGCCCCCGCTGTACGAAAACGATTTCCAGAGCGACGAGATCGGCAAGCCGCCCGCCGGCATGCTCGTCCTCGGCGGCGGATTCGCCGTGCGCGCCGACGGCGACCAGAAGTTCCTCGAACTGCCGGGCACGCCCCTCGAGGATTACGGCGTCCTCTTCGGCCCCGCCCAGACCAACGACGTCGCCGTCACCGCCCGCATCTTCGGCACCGGCAAAGGACGACGCTACCCCGCGTTCGGCGTCGGCCTCGGCGGTGTCAATGGCTTCAAGCTCCGCGTCAGTCCCGGCAAGAAAGCCCTCGAACTGCACAAGGGCGACACCGAGGTGCAGCGCGTGCCGTTTGACTGGCAGTCCGGCCAATGGACCCGCTTCCACCTCCAACTCCGCGAGAGCCCCGCCGGCGAATCCGTCGTCGAAGGCAAGGCTTGGACCGAAGGAACCCCCGAGCCCGCCGAGTGGCTGATCCTCCACATCGAACGCACCCCGCCCCGCCCCGGCCGCGCCGCCCTTTGGGGCGCCCCCTACGCCGACACCCCGATCCGCTATGATGACCTGCGGCTTACCCGGGCGGTCCCGACACCCTAACACCGCCGGCTTGGCTGGCCGTCCCATGAGCGTGCCCTCCCTGCCGGAGCGAGGCTCCTGCCCAGCCACGGCTCCGGAGGACCTTCGCCCCAACACTTGCTGGTTCGGCAGGCACCTCGTCGCGCTTTGCGCCTCGCTGGGATCCTTCGCGCTCACGGGCTTCGCCGCGGAACCGCCCGCGATTCCGTACTTCCAAATCGAAGTCCTCGACGAGCAGACCGGCCGGGGGGTGCCGCTGGTCGAACTCACGACCGTCCACCACCTGCGGTTCGTGACCGACAACGCCGGGCGCATCGCGTTCCACGAACCCGGCCTCCTGAGCCGCCCGCTGTTCTTCCACGTCCGCAGCCACGGCTACGAATACCCGCGCGACGGCTTCGGTTACGCCGGCACCACCCTGACCCCCCAGCCCGGTGGGAAAGCCACGCTCCGCCTCCGCCGACTGAATGTGGCCGAACGCCTGTACCGGGTCACCGGCGAAGGGCTCTATCGCGACAGCGTGCTGCTCGGCGAACCCACCCCGCTGGCCGAACCTCTGGGCAGCGGCCAGGTCGCCGGTCAGGACTCCGCCTTCGCGGAGCTGTACCGGGGCAAGGTCTTCTGGTTCTGGGGCGACACGAGCCGGCTGCGTTATCCCCTGGGCCATTTCTGGATGGCCTGCGCCACGTCCGACCTGCCTGGCATGGGCGGGCTCGACCCGGCCGAGGGCATCAACCTGAACTATTACGTGGATGCGGAAGGCTTCAGCCGCCCCGTCTGCCGTCTGGGCGTCGAGCGCGGGCTGATCTGGGCCGACGGGTTTCTGGTCCTTCCCGACGAGAACGGCCGGGAACGGCTCCTGTGTCACTACGCCCACATGGAGTCGCTCGAGCGGATGCTGGGTCATGGCCTGGCGATCTGGAACGACGAGCGCGCCGAGTTCGAGCGGCTCAAGGAACTCGATCTCGCGGACCGCCTTCGCTTCCCCGGCCAGGCGCATCCGATCCGGTATCGCGACGGTGAGACCGACTACGTCCTGCTGGGCGAGGTGTTCCCGAATGTGCGGGTCCGCGCCGAGTTCGCAGCCTGGCTTGATCCGGATCGTTACGAGGTCTGGACTTGTCTCGAGGATGGCCCGGCGGGACAGGCGCGGGTGCGCCGCGATGCCGACGGCCGCGCCCGGTTCGGATGGCGGCCCGGGAGGACGCCGCTGGATGCGGCCGCCGAACGCCGACTCGTCGCGGCGGGCCAGCTCGAGCCCGCCGAAGCGCATTTCCTGCCGGTGGATGTGGATACGGGCAAGCCGGTGCTGATGCACCGGGGCACGGTGCGTTGGAACCCGTTCCGCCAGCGCTGGATCCTGATCGCCACCGAGCAAGGCGGGACATCGCCGCTGGGCGAAGTCTGGTATGCCGAGGCCCGGGCGCCCACGGGTCCCTGGCGGCGCGCGAAGAAGATCGTGACGCACGACCGGTACACCTTCTACAACCCGGTTCACCACGCGTTCTTCGATCAGGACGGCGGGCGGCGGATCTACTTCGAAGGAACCTACGCGAACACGTTCTCGGGCAACCCCGACGCCACGCCGCGGTACGACTACAACCAGATCATGTACCGGCTGGACCTGGCGGATCCGCGGCTCGCGGCGGCGCGGGCGGAGTGAGTTCGAGCAGACAGGCGTCGAGCGGCCCGAGGGCCAGGCTGATCCGCCATACCGCCCCACCGCACTCGCCGAGGAGTTGGCGTCCGCCCGGATCCACCCGGTGCACTTGCCCGCGCTCCGGCAAACCCCACGCTCCGGCGTCCACCTCGATGAGGGGGCGGGAGGCTTCCGGGCTGAGACTCGCCAACGCGATGGCCACGGTGCCGTCCGGCGCGCGCCAACCCGCGGCGAGCGCGAGCGGGACCTTCTGGCTGAACTCCGTGAGCCCTCCTTGCTGGCCGGCGTAGATCGAAAGCCGGGACATCGCAATGGTGGAAGAAGGTGCGTCGACCCTGGGCGGCGTGAGCAGCGTGCCGTGCAGGAGATGGTCCCGGGCTTGGGCGTGGAGCCGGGCCAACCGGAGCACGTAGTCGAGTTCCTCGGCGCGGCTCTCGAGATGTGCTGGCCGGAAGTTGGCCAGGGTGGGCTGCTGCCCCCAGACAAAGGCCCGCGCCTGCTCGAGATAGAACTGCTGGGCGAACCGGCGGTCGAGCAGGGCAAGCGGCTCTTTCGGCGCAGATTCGGCCGGCCACAGCTCGTCGTAAGGGGGCATCGTGAGCGAGGAATAGTTGCCGTAGAACACGCTGTAGCCGTGGTAGACGGCGGGGAAAAACGGGATCGGTTCCCAGCCGTCGGGTCCGGCGTAGCGCTCGCGGCTGACCTGCAGCGCCAGCATGAGGTCGAGATGAGGCAACCAGTTCTCGCCGCAGCCTTCCCCGGCCAGGGCGGGTTGGTGATGTGTCGGGGCTCGCGCCCGGATGTCGGTGGCCAGCCGCCGGAACCCTTCCATCCAGTACGTGCCGCCGCCGAGCGGATGGCCGTGGTCGGGATCAAAGCACGCCAGACTGCTGCACGCCTGGTCCATGTAAATGCCGTCCACGCCCAGGTCGCGGATCGCGCGGGTAGCGAGGTCGGCGTAGGTCTCGCGCCAGAAGGTCGTCCCCATACACATCGAGGCGCAGGGGGCGCGGGTGAAGGTGTTGTACACCTCCGGATGCACCTGGCCGTCGGCGGCCTTCACGGCCCAGCGCCGGGCTTCCCGGTTCGTCCAGCTCGCGGTCGTCATGCCCCAAAGCCGCTGGTTCATGTACACGATGGCCCGCACGTCCTGTTCGTGGGCACGGGCGAGGGCAGTGAGGAAGGCCCCTTCCCCTTCCCGCGGCGGCAGGTATTCCGGGAACCCAACGTCGTACGCGCAGCCGTGCCACCAATGCCAGAAGACGCTGACGGGCAAACCCAGCGTCCGCTGCAGGACCGCCGCCGGCTCCAGCACACCGGGAGAGGGCCCGCGGTTCCACACCCACAGCGCCGTGTTGGTGACCCAGTCCGGCACGAGACCCCGCCGCAACCGGCTTTCGCGGGCCCACGCCTGGTTCGTCGCCCAGCTCCGATATTGCGCCGCCGCCTCGTACCAGCCGCCCCGGAACGTCCCCAGAATGACCGCGTAAGGCAGCGCATGATCTGCGGCTGAACCGGTCTCGCGCTCCGGCCGGTGCAGCACCTCGAGATTCAAGCCGGTGCCGCCGCCGAACACGGCAAAGTCCTTGAGGTGCCCGGCCGGGTCGTCACACGCCACATAGAGCCCGGGCAAATCCGGGTTCGAGAGCGCGAGGCACTGCAGCGACAGCAACCCCGGATACGGCCACTCGAGCCGTCGCGGGGTCGCCGCCTCACCCTTCAACCAGGCACGCGCGCTGGCGGTCTCCTGCCCCAACCAGGCGGGCACAGCGAGACGTTCGCCCGGCTGCTCGGGGAGGTTCAGCAGCCGCGGGAAACGAATCCGGTCCAGCGTGAGTCCGGCGCGGCGTTGGACCTCGATGTGCCAGCGGCTCAAGGGCGCGTGTTCGTCGAGGCGGACGGTCACCGTGACGGCCAGTTCCGGGGCCTGCGGCAGACCGAAGCCCCTCCAGCACCAGCGCCGGGCATGAGGCACGTCGGGGACGGCGGACGAATCGAAGTACCGCGCCTGGGCGGGCCGGAGTCTGCCGATCCCGGCGAACTCGAGCTCCCACAACGCCCCATCGGCGGTGCCGGCTCCGACCTGATTGTGCGCGGACGCGGGGTCGGCGAGTTCGACGAGTTGGCCGGACCGCGGGTCCAACGCGAGCTGGAGATGCGCACTGGCCAGGCGATGAACGGGGACGTCGGCGGGCGCGGTGGGGGAGGCCGCCAGGAGAGAGCAGACCGAACTGAGCCAAAGGAAACGGTGCAGGCAGGATGCCCGTACCACCGAGGGACGAGAGGAGCGGCAAAACGCCGCGACCGTCTCACCGTCCCACCTTCCCACCGCCGCACCGCCCCACCGTCCCACCGCCGCACCGTCCCACCGTCCCACTGCCGCACCGTCCCACCGTCCCACCGCCGCACCGTCGCACCGTCCCACCGCCGCACCGTCGCACCGTCCCACTGGCTTCACTCCGCTCATCGGCGGCGGCTGTTCACGGCGATTCGAGGCGGTACAAATGCGTCCGGCTGCGCAGGAACAGGGCGTTGCCCGAGACGGCGGGCGAGGCCATGAAGCCATCGCCCAATCGGTTCTCGGCCAGTATGCGGAACTCGCGGGTGTCGGTGGCGAGCACCGTGGTCTTGCCTTCCTCGCTGAAACAGTAGAGCCGGCCGGGGGCGGCGAGGAGCGACGCCGAGTAGTTGCCGCCGACGCGTTCGTTCCACACGACTTCGCCCGTGCGCGCCTCCCAACACGTGGCCACGCCGCCGTCTTCCATCCCGTACAGCCGGTCCTCCACGAGGACGAGCGACGGCTTCTTGGGCACGCTGCGCTTGGTCATCCACACGACCTTCAGTTGCGTGTCAGGCGGGGCCGCGGTGTTCGCGTCGATCACCTCGCCCTTCTTGCCGGGCCGCAGCGCGAGGAGTTGGCCGCCGGCGAACCCGCTGGGCACGAAGACCAGCCCGTGCCCGAGGACGGGTCGGGTGCTGCCGGAGTGGTTGTTGCGCTCCTCGACGCGCCACCATTCCTCGCCGGTCAACGGGTCGTAGGCATAGAAGGCCTTGGCGCCCTGGCTCAGCAGCGTGGGGACACCCTCCAGGACGGCCACATGGGGCGTGGCAAAGGCCTTGCGAAAGTCGCCTTCGATCATCGGCTTGCCGTGCTCGTCCAGGTCCTGGAAATCAATCGAGCGATCCCGGCGCCAGACGGTCCGACCGGTCTGCTTGTCGAGGGCCACCAGATACTGATGATCGCTGCCGTCGAAGTGCAGCAGCAGCAGGTCGCCGTACAGGATGGGGCTCGAGCCCGCCCCGCGGTAGTGGTTGCACACGAAGTCGCGCCGTTCCCAGACCACGCGGCCGGTCGCGGTGTCGAGGCAGGCCGTGCCGGGCGACCCGAACGTCACATAGACCCGGCCTGCCTCGATGACCGGCGTGGGCGAGGCGTACGTGTTGAACTTGTGGGCGAACTGGGGTTCCTCCACCGCGAAGAGCTTGAGGTCGTGCAGCACGGCGCCGGTGTCGCGATGGACGGCGATGGCGGACAGCTCGGTGCCATCCTCGGTGGCGGTGCCCATCCAGACCTGGTCGCCCCAGATGACGGGCGAGGACCAGCCGCGACCGTGAATCGGCGTCTTCCAGCGGAGGTTCGACGTTTCGCTCCAGGTGAGCGGCAGTTCGCGGGACGTCGTGACGCCATCGCCGCGCGGGCCGCGGAACTGGGGCCAGTTCAGGTCGCCGGCGGTCACGGCGGCGACCAGCGCCAGTCCGGCCGCCGCGTACAGGGTGCCATGCATGGGCAGGAGGTAAGCACAGGAGCTCGGACGGGACAACTGCGGGACGGTGGGACGGTGGGACGGTGGGACGGTGGGACGGTGGGACGGTGGGACGGTGGGACGGTGGGACGGTGGGACGGTGGGACGGTGGGACGGTGCGACGGTGCGACGGTGCGACGGTGCGACGGTGCGACGGTGCGACGGTGGGACAGTGGGACGGTGCGACGGTGGGACGGTCGCGAAGCGTTTGGAGTGCGTCGCGCTTTAGCGCCGCTTTGCGTGACGAGGCCCGACAGCGGGGTTGTCTAGCACGCCTGGATCTGGTTTCGTTCGCGCGTGTCCACCGAAGTCCTGAAGCCCCCGGCGCCGGCTGCCCCTGAGGTTCGGCACCTGCGGGACCTGTCACCCACGCAATGGAAATCGGGAATCGCCGCCTGGCTGGGCTGGTTGTTCGACGGTCTGGACATGCACCTGTACACGCTGGTGGCGGCGCCGTTCGTGATGCAGTTGCTCGATGCCGCCAGCCCGGCCGACCCCGAGGTGAAGGCGAAGAGCTCGTGGATTCAGGCGGCGTTTCTCGTGGGCTGGGCGCTGGGCGGCGGCTTCTTTGGTCGCCTGGGCGACCGGCTTGGACGCAGCCGTACGCTTGGGCTCACCATCCTGACGTATGCCGTGTTTACGGGCCTCGCGTTCTTCGCGCAGACCTGGTGGCAGCTCCTGATCTTCCGCTTCGTCGCGGCGCTGGGCATTGGCGGCGAATGGGCGGTGGGGTCGTCCTTGTTGTCCGAGACGTGGCCCAAAGCCTGGCGGCCGTGGATCGCCGCGGTGCTGCAGACGGCGGTGAACCTGGGGGTGCTAGGGGCGTGCGTGGCGGTGTACGCGCTGGCCACGATCAGCGGCTATTGGCAACTCGATTACCAACCCCGCTGGGTCTTCCTCGTGGGCGTGCTGCCGGCCCTGCTCGTGTTCTGGATCCGCCGGCATGTGCCCGAACCCGAGGAGTGGCGGCAGGCCCGGAACACCGTGACGCGCCGCGGCCCCGGGGTGCGGGAGCTGTTCCGGGGCGATCTGCGCCGGATCACGTTCAAGACGATCGGTGTGTGCGCCCTGTCGCTAAGTGCCTGGTGGGCCTTCATGTTCTGGCACGCGCAGCATCTGCGGAACCTGCCCGAACTGGCGGACTGGACGGTGACCCAGCGCGAGCAACTGGTGAGCCGGACGTTCTTCGTGGTCATCGGCATCTCCATTGCCGGCAACTTCTTCGGCGGCGCGCTGGCAAAGTGGCTGGGCTACCGACGCGCCGTGGCGCTGATGTGCCTGGGTTTCTTCCTGGCCATGGCGGGCGCGTTCGCGGTGCCCCGCGGTTATGAACCGCTGGTCTCGTTCTGGTTCCCGGCCGTCGGTTTCTTCTCGGGCGTGTTTGGGCTCTTCACGATGTACCTGCCGCCGCTGTTCCCCACCCTGCTGCGCACGACGGGCGCGGGTTTCTGCTACAACATCGGGCGCATCGCCGCCGCGGCCGGCACCGTGGTTTTTGGGCTGTTTGCCGACGTCGGGGATTTCCGGGTGGCGCTGCTGGCGGCGAGCGCGTTGTTCCCGCTGGCCATCGTAATCGCACTGACGCTCCCCGAGCCGACCTGAACCGGACTGGCTCGGAAACCGTGCGTTGTCGACTTGAACTCGGCGCGCTTCCGACCCACGATACCGCGCATGCACACCTTGACGCGTCTCTGCACGGCGACCTTCGCGCTCGTGACCGTGGGCTGGCTCGCCCAGGCCCAGAACCCGGTGCCCAACCCCTCCTTCGAACAGGGCGACGGTCGCCCGCGCGGGTGGCGGACCGAGACCTGGGCCGGCGAAGGCGCGTTCGGACATGCCAAAGTCGGCCGCACCGGCAACCGTAGCGTCGAGCTCTCCTCCGAGCGCGGTGGCGACCTGAGCTGGACCGCCAATGTGCCGGTCGAACCCTTCGCCCGCTACCGCCTGTCCGGGTGGATCAAGACGGAAGGACTCAAGCCGCTGGCCGGGGCCCGCGGCGCGTTGCTGAACCTCCACAACCTTCAGGGCGTCGCCACGTCTGCCGTCTCCGGCACCAGCGATTGGACGCGGGTGGAGACGGAGTTCGACACCACCGACCAGGGCAGCGTGCAGATCAACTGCCTCTTCGGCGGCTGGGGCCAGGCCACGGGCAAGGCCTGGTACGACGACCTTGCCCTGGAAAAGATCGCCCAGAACGAACCACCCGCCCCGAGCATCACCATCGACGCGGCGAAGGTGGGCGAACCGCTGGCGACCGCCGTCTACAGCCAGTTCATCGAGCACCTCGGCCGCTGCATCTACGGCGGCATCTGGGCGGAGATGCTCGAGGATCGCAAGTTCTTCCACCCCATCAAGGCCGAGTACAATCCCTACCGCTCCCTCCGCAACACCCCCTACCCGGTGGTCGGAGCTTCTCCCTGGCAGATCATCGGTTCCGCCGACGCCGTCACCATGAGCACCCACCAGCCTTTCGTGGGGCGGCACACCCCCGTGGTGGGGGCCGGCGCCGGCTTGCGCCAACTCGATCTCGGAGTGGTCGAGGGACGGGGCTACGTCGGCTACGCCTGGCTCAAGACCACCGGCGCGCCGCGCGCCAAGGTCGCCGTGACGCTGGCCTGGGGCGATTCCGACACGACTGGCGCCACCGTGCAACTCGACGGCGTCGGACCCGCCTATGCGCGCTTTGCCTTCTCATTCAACGCGGGTGCAACCACCGACAAGGCCCGCCTCGAACTCCGCGTGCACGACGCACCCGTGGCCGTCGGCACCCTCTCGCTCATGCCCGCCGATCACGTCGAGGGCATGCGCGCCGACACGCTCGCCCTGCTCAAGGAGCTCGCCGCCCCCATCTATCGCTGGCCCGGCGGCAATTTCGTCAGCGGCTACGACTGGCGTGACGGCGTGGGCGATCGTGACCGCCGGCCGCCCCGCACCAATCCCGCCTGGACCGGCGTCGAGCACAACGACTTCGGCATGCACGAGTTCATCCGGTTCTGCCAATTGGTGGAGGCCGAGCCCTGGATCACCGTCAACACCGGCTTCGGCGATGCCTATTCCGCCGCTGCCCAACTCGAGTACTGCAACGGCGCGCCCGAGACCCACTACGGCACTCAGCGCGCCCGCAACGGAGTGGCCCAACCCTTCGGCGTGAAGTACTGGGGCGTCGGCAACGAGATGTGGGGCGCCTGGCAGCTCGGCTACATGTCGCTCGACCATTACGTCCTCAAACAAAACTGGGTCGTGGACAAGATGCGCGAGGTGGACCCCAACATCTTCTGCATCTCCTCGGGCAACGCGGGTCCCTGGAGCACCGGCCTCCTCCGGCACTGCGCCGACCACATGGACTCCATTGCCGAACACTTCTACTGCCAGGAACGCCCCGGTCTCCTGGCCCATGTCCGCCAGATTCCCGACAACATCCGCTCCAAGGCTGAATTCCATCGACGCGCCCGTGCGGAAATGCCCCACCTGGCCGGCAAGGACATCCGCATCGCCATGACCGAGTGGAACTATTGGTACGGCCCCCATGCCTTCGGCGAGTTGGGCACCCGCTACTTCCTCAAGGACGCGCTGGGCATCGCCGCCGGTGTCCACGAGTACGCGCGACAGAGCGACCTGATCCACTCCGCCTTCTATGCGCAGACGGTCAACGTGATCGGGGCGATCAAGGTCAGCCGGCGCAATGCCGCCTTCGAGACCACCGGCCTTGTGCTCAAGCTTTACCGCCATCATTTCGGCGAATTGCCCGTCGCGACGCAGACCACGGGCCTGCTGGACGCCCAGGCCGCCTGGAGCCAGGACCGGAAGACCCTCACCCTGGGCATTGTGAACGCGCGTCTGGAGCCGACCACCGTGCCGCTGAAGGTGATCGGCGCGCAGCTCAAGGGCACGGGCACCCGCTGGCAGATAGCCGGCACCGACCCCCAAGCTTACAACGACCCCGACGAACCCGCCCGGGTGATCATCGAGGAACAGCGCCTGAAGGATGTCGGCGAAACCCTCGAACTGGCCCCCTGCAGCGTCACCGTCTTCGCCTTCGACCTCAGGGGTCAGTAGACAGTATGCGCCACGGTGTCCGACTCGATGGTCTGTCACGGGACATAGTGCATACTGACCCCTTCATTGAAGGGGTCAGTAGACAGTATGCGTCAGGGATTGGTTCCAGGCGGTGTCGTCTTGGAGCATCTGCTGTACTGACCCCTTTGGTGTTCGGTTGGTCCTTGGGCGCCGCTGAACTCGCGCCTGCCCCGACCCCCCCAGCCACCGTGCCGGGTGTCGTCGTCGCCCATCGCGCTGCCTCGACGGGCATCTACATCGGTTCTCCCAGCCTCGCCCTGCTGCCGGATGGCACCTATGTGGCCTCGCACGACGAGTTCGGACCCCGCAGCACGGAACACACCCGGGCCATCACGCACGTGTACGGATCGAACGACCGCGGGGAGTCCTGGCGTCGGCTCAGCACCGTCGACGGAGCGTTCTGGTCGAGCCTGTTCACCCATCGCGGTGCGCTGTACCTGCTGGGGCCGGACAAACACCACGGGGACGTCCTGATCCGCCGGTCGAGGGACGGTGGCCGCACCTGGACCACGCCGGAGGATGCCGCCACGGGTCGGCTGCGCGCGGACGGTCAATACCACTGCGCGCCCATGCCCGTGCTCGAACACAGCGATCGCCTGTGGCGGGCCATGGAACGTCGTGACCCCCCCGAGGCCTGGGGCACCCACTACCGCGCCGGGGTGATGTCGCTCCCGGTCGACGCCGATCCACTCGTGGCCGCGAACTGGACCTGGGCGGAGTTCCTGCCCAGCGACCGGTCTTGGAATGGGGGCGACATGGGCGGCTGGCTCGAGGGGAACATCGTCGCCGCTCCCGACGGCCGGTTGGTAAACCTGTTGCGTGTCCATGTTCGTCAACCCGATGAAAAGATGGCGTGGGTGGACATCAGTCCCGACGGGCGGAAGCTCACGTTCGATCCAGCCACCGGTTTCCTGCCCTTCTCCGGGGGCGCGAAGAAGTTCGTGATCCGGCGGGACCCGCAGACGTCGCGGTACGTGGGGTTGGCCTCCGTGGTGCTGAAGCGGCACCGGCGGGAGTCGCCCTCGAGCCTGCGCAACACGCTGGCGCTGGTGGACTCGGCGGATCTGCGCACGTGGGAGGTGCGCTGTGTGGTGCTCTACCATCCCGACACCGCCCGGCACGGCTTTCAGTATCCGGACTTTCAGTTTGAAGGCGCTGACCTCGTTGCGCTGGTGCGGACGGCTTACGACGACGGCGAAGGGGGGGCCCACAACGCCCATGATGCGAACTTCCTGACGTTCCATCGGTGGCGCGACTTCCGGCGGCTGACCCCGGTGGATTCGGTGGCCGGCCTGGGGGTCGGGGAGGACTGAAGAGGGCGGGCTTTTTCCGGAGTTGTTCAACGCCGGGCGGTTGTGGCTTAATCGGCGCGTGCAAGAGCAGGTGTTGCTGGGGTTGTTGCAGGGCGTGTCACGGTCGTTCTACCTGACCGTGCGCATCCTGCCGCGGCCGGTGCGTGAGCCCATCGCGGTGGCGTATTTGCTCGCCCGCATCGCGGACACGCTGGCGGACACGGACGCCCTGCCGGTCGAGCGGCGCCTCGAAGAACTGCGGCTGCTGCGTGACCGCATCGATTCACATCACTCGGCGGCGGTGGTCCTCGACGCGATGGCCGGCAGTCGCACAACGGCCGGCGAGCGGGAGCTGCTGCGCTGGGTGGAGAACCTCATCAACATCGTCGACACCACCCCTCCGGAGACGCGCGATCCGATCCGCAACGTGCTGCACACGATCACGACGGGGCAGGAGCTGGACCTGGTGCGGTTCGGGGCGGCGGGCGGAGACCGGCTGATCGCGCTGCAGACGGACGCCGAGCTGGACGACTACACGTATCGGGTGGCGGGGTGCGTGGGCGAGTTCTGGACGAAGGTGACGCGGACGCACCTGTTTCCCGAGGACTGGCTGGATTTCAAAGGGCTGATGACGCAGGGCGTGCGGTTTGGCAAGGGGCTTCAGCTTGTGAACATCCTGCGGGATCTTCCAGCGGATCTGCGCCAGGGCCGCTGTTACCTGCCCGAGACGGCCCTCACCCAGCACTCGTTGGTCCCGGAGGACCTGCTGGATCCGGCCAACGCCGCGCGGTTCCGACCCCTGTACCTCGAGTACGTGGCCCGGGCGGAGGATCACCTCACGGCGGGGTGGCACTACACGCTGGCGCTGCCTTATCGCCTCCTCCGTCTGCGTCTGGCCTGCGCCTGGCCGCTATTGATCGGTGTCCGGACCCTCGGGTTGCTGCGGGTGGGCAATGTGCTGGACCCCTCGCAGCGGATCAAGGTGGGCCGGCGCCAGGTCCGTTCGATCATGCTGCGGTCGCTGCTGCTTTATCCGCTGCCGGGGGCGTGGAGCGGCCAGTTCGAGCGTGCCCGGCGGCAGGCCGCGACATGACTCCGGCGATCCAGGAGCGGCACCGGGCGTTGGTGGCCGAGATCCGCCGCCACGACCACGCCTACTATGTGCTGGCGCAGCCGCTGATCGAGGATTTCGCCTACGACCAGCTTTACCAGGAACTGGTCGAGCTGGAGCGCGAACACCCCGAGCTGGTCACTCCGGATTCCCCCACGCAACGTGTCGGCGGGGCGCCCACGGAAGGCTTCGCGCGCGTGAAGCATCTCCAGCCGATGCTCTCGCTCGAGAAGATCGAGGGCGCCACCCACCCCACGGCCGAAGAGGAACCGGACCGCGAGAAGCGGCTCCGCCTGCAGGATGAACACACGCTGGCGAAGCTCCATACCTTCGACGCCACGGTGCGCAAGCACCTGAAGCGCGATCGCGTCGAATACGTCCTGGAACCCAAGGTGGACGGCGTGTCGATCAGCCTTCACTACCGTCATGGGAAGCTGGTGCTGGGCGTCACCCGGGGGGACGGTCAGACGGGCGACGACATCACGGCGAACCTGCGGACGCTTCGCGCGATTCCCCTTGAACTGACCGTGGATCCAGCGCCGCCGTTGCTGGAGGTGCGCGGCGAGGCGTACATCGCCAGCCAGGACTTCACGGCGTTGAACGCCCAGCTTGCGGCGGCCGGCGAGAAGCCCTTCCCCAATGCGCGCAACGCCACGGCCGGCACGCTCAAGCAACTTGATCCCCGGCTCGTGGCGCGACGCCCGTTGAGTGCCGTGTTCTACGCCACGGGCGCCTGCGAGGGCATCGAGTTCGCCACACACGCCGAGCTGCTCGAGACGCTCGCCCGCTTCGGTCTGCCGGTGCAACGGCAGTGGTGGGTGTGCCCGGACCTCGCGGCGGTGCTCCGATGCTATCGCGACGAAGTCGTCTGTGGTTACGACACGGCGCGGGACCTGCGTTCGCGCGTGCCGTACGAGATCGACGGCATCGTGCTCAAGGTGAATCGCCTCGCGGACTGGTCGCGGATCCCCACCAAGACCCGCGCCCCGGGCTACGCCATCGTGCACAAGCCCGTGCCGTGGATCACCCCCGCCGAGACCGTGTTGCGCGCCATCACCGTCCAGGTGGGGCGGACCGGCGTGCTTACGCCCGTGGCCGAGCTGGACCCGGTCTTTGTCCAAGGCTCGACGGTGTCGCGCGCCACGCTGCACAACGAGGAAGAGATTCGTCGCAAGGACGTGCGGGTGGGCGACACGGTGGTGGTGCGGAAGGCGGGGATGGTGATTCCGGAGGTGGTGGAAGTGGTGCTTGCCCGGCGGCCGCCCGACGCGCAGCCGTTCGACTTTCTGGAGCATGTGAGGGGCCGCTGTCCCGCCTGCGGCGGACCCGTCGCGCGCGAGCGCATTGCCGGTGGGGCGGTCGAAGAAGTGGCCTGGCGTTGCCAGAACGTGGCGGGGTGCCCGGCGCAGAAGACGCGTCGGATCGAGTATTTCGCGCAACGCAAAGCCCTGGACATCGAGGCCCTGGGCGGCATCGTGGCCGAGAAACTGGTGGAGCGCGGGCTGGTGAACGAGCCGCTCGACCTCTTCGGGCTGAGCCTCGAGAACCTCGCGACACTGAATCTCGGCACGGAGGACGCGCCGCGGGTGTTGGGCGAGAAGAATGCCACAAAGGTCCTGGAGGCTCTTGAGCGCGCGCGGCAAGCCCCGCTGCACCGGTGGATCCTGGCGCTGGCGATTCCCGAGGTGGGCGAAGCCACGGCCTGGCAGCTCGCGCAAGTCCACGCTTCGCTCCCGGACCTGGCCGACTCGGCCATCCTGCGGTCGATCCGTGACCTGGGCCAGAAGGAGGCCGAGCGGGTCGCCTGTTCGCCGCACTCGCGCAAGGACCCGCCCAAGACCCAGGCTGAACGCGAAGCCCGCCGTCAGCGCTACGCCCAACTCGTGTCGGAGATCAACGAGCTTCAGGCGCAGCTCGACGCCAGCGGCGTCAAGGCCAGCCTCGCCGAAGTCGGGCCGGTCGTGGCGGCGTCAGTGCTGGACTACTTTGCGTCGCCGCGGGGGAAGGCGATTCTGGCCGAGCTTGAGCGGCTCGGAATCCGACCGGCCGGGCCGGGGCGGAAGGAGGCGGAAAAGCCCGTGTCAGGTCCGCTGGCGGGCCGGACGTTTGTGCTCACGGGGACGCTGCCCACGCTGTCGCGGGAGGCGGCGTCCGCGTTGATTCGCGAGGCCGGCGGCACGGTGTCGGGGTCGGTCAGCAAGCAGACGGACTATGTGGTGACGGGCGAGGCGGCGGGCTCGAAGCTGGAGAAGGCCCGGAAGCTGGGGGTGCCCGTCTTGGACGAAGCCGGTTTACGCGTGCTGCTCGCAGGGACAGCCGACGGACCGACGCCCCGGCAGGGCCAGTTTTTGTGAGCTGTGAGAAGCTTGTTGACGTGCGGGCGGCGTCTGGTAGTTTCGCGGGCCTTTATTTCGTAGGCTGGATGAAGACTTATCTGCCCAAAGTGGATGTGAACGCCCGCAAGTGGCACGTGGTGGACGCGAGCGGCCAGGTGTTGGGGCGCCTGGCGGCGGAGGTTGCCAATACGCTGCGCGGGAAGAACAAACCCGTGTACACGCCGCACCTGGACGCCGGCGACTTCGTGGTCGTCGTCAACGCGGAAAAGGTGGTCCTCACTGGCCGGAAGGAGACCGACAAGCGGTACATGACCTACTCAGGGTGGAGGGGCGGCGAGAAGTACCGGACCGTCGCCGAGGTCCGCGCGCGTCACCCGGAACGGCTCATCCTCCATGCGGTCAAGGGCATGATCCCGAAGAACCGGCTCGGGGCCAAGCTTCTGACCAAGCTCAAGGTCTATCGTGGCGAACAGCATCCCCACCAGGCCCAGCAGCCGACGCCCCTCACTCTCCCCGCCTAGTCCCCGACTCCCTCTCCCATGTCAGCCGTCACTGAATACCTCGGTACTGGCCGCCGCAAGTGCGCTGTCGCCCGTGTCCGGCTCGCCCCGGGCGAAGGCAAGATCACGGTCAACGGCCGCCCCATCGACAACTACTTCGTGCTGGAGACCCAGCGCATGTGGGCTACGGCACCGTTGGCGGTGACCGACACCGCCGCGAAATTCAACACGCAGGTGAGCGTCAGCGGCGGTGGTCCCAATGGCCAGGCCGGCGCCGTCCGGTTGGGAATTGCCCGGGCCCTGCTGAAAGCCGACTCGGCGTATCGCCCCGCGATGAAGGCCGAAGGTCTGTTGACGCGCGACCCGCGGGTCCGCGAGCGGAAGAAGTACGGCCAACCCGGCGCCCGCAAGCGCTTCCAGTTCAGCAAGCGCTGACCGACCCCAGGGGTCAGTACGAAGAACATCCTGCTGGTCAAGTTGAGCGCGTTGGGCGACGTCATCCACACGTTGCCAGCCCTCACCACCCTCCGACGCCACCAACCCCGGGCGCGTCTTACCTGGCTTGTCGAAGCGACCGCCCTCGACCTCATCGAGGGCCATTCCGCCCTGGACCGGATCCTGGTCTGGCGCCGACGCGAGTGGACCCGGCTTGCGAAGTCGGGTCGTTGGCTCGGTGCGCTGGGCATGTTGCGACGGTTTGTACGGGACTTGCGCGACACGGAGTACGACCTGGTGATTGACTTCCAGGCACTGCTGAAAAGCGCCGTCTGGGTGGCCATGGCACGGAGCCAGCGCAAGGCGGGTTACGGACCGGGCTTGCGCCACGACGAGCGCAGCTACCTCCTCCTGAACGAACGCGTGCCGGTGGCGGATCCCAACGCCCATGCCATCGAACGTAACCTGCGTTTGCTCGAGGGACTGGGGTTCCCGCGGCTGCCGCTGCGCTACGACTTTCCCACTGGCCCGGCGAATGAAGCGCAAGCCGAAGCCCTGCTCCGCGAATGCGGTGTCGAGCCTGGTCGCGCGTTCGTCGCCATCAACACCCTGACGCGGTGGCCGACGAAGAACTGGTATCCCGAGCGGTTCGCCGCGGTGGCCGACGGTTTGGAGGCGCGCGGGCTGCCGGCCGTGTTCACCGGCGCACCGGGTGACCGCGCGGGGATCGACGCCGTGGCGGCGGCGCTGCGTTCGCCCGTGCGGCGCGTGGATGGCCGGACCTCCCTGAAGACGCTGGCGGCCGTGTTCCGGCGGGCGCGGGTGGTGCTCTCGACCGACACGGGGCCGATGCACCTGGCGGTGGCGGTGGGGACGCCAGTGGTGGCGCTGTTTGGCCCGACGTCGCCCGGTTACACGGGGCCGTACGGCGGAGAACACGTGGTGTTGCGCAGCGGAGTCCCCTGCAGTCCGTGCTACCGGAAGGTCTGCCGGACGACGCAGGTTGAACCGCACGGTTGCATGCTGCGGATCGAGCCGGGGGAGGTCGTCGACGCGGTGTGGCGACAGGCGGCGCGAGCGGGGTCCGATTGGGAAAGGACGGCCCGGGAATGAAGACTCCTCGCGGTTGGGCGTTCCGGTGGGTCCAAGTTGGCGGGGGCACGGTCCTGTTCCTCCGCACCGAGCGCCGTCCGGACTGGGAGACGGCGGTTGCGGAGCACCAGCGCTTTCTCGATTCTCTGGATCGTCATGGACACTGAACGCCCGTTACGCCTGTCTTCGCGGCTGGCCCTGGCGGCGTACGGTGGCTTTGCCCATCTGCTCCTGCCTCCGGCATTGCTGCTCGCGGCTCCCTTCCTCAGCTTCAGCCGCAAGCGGCGGAAGACGCTGTTCCCACGGCTCGGGTTCCAGGCGTATCCCGTGTTCAAGCCCGGGACGCCCGCGCCGGTCTGGGTCCACGCCCTGTCGGTGGGCGAACTGCTGTCTGCCGTGCCGTTCCTCGAGGCCTTAAAAAGCCGGCTGGGCGCGCGGCCGCTGGTGGTGTCGGTCTCGACGCTGACCGCCCGGGAACTGGCGGAGGTGCGGCTGCGCGGGGTGGCGGATGCCCTGCTGTACTTCCCCTACGACACCGCGCTGGCGTATCGCCGGTGTCTGCGCCGGATCCAGCCCGCGGCGTTTGTGCTGATCGAGACCGATCTCTGGCCCGGTTACCTGCGGCACTTCCGGCGGGCGGGCGTGCCCTGCTGGCTGTTGAACGGACGGCTGTCGCCGGACTCGTACCGGCGGTGCCGGCGGGGATGGGCGCTGTTCGGCCCGGCCTTCGCGTGTTTTGAGCGCATCCACGGCCAGTCCGAGGGGGAGAATGAGCGGTTCACCGCCCTGGGCGTGGCCCGGCACCAACTCGGCGAGCCGGGCAACCTGAAGTACGACGCGTGCGGCGCCCCTCCGACGCGGGTGGCGGTCGCGGCGCTCCGGGCGGAACTCGGTTACGAATCCAGCGACCGCATCGTGCTGGCCGGCAGCACGCATCCCGGTGAAGAGGCGATCGTGCGCAAGGTGCTTCTGCACCTCCGATCGGAGGTGCCCGGGCTGAAACTGATCCTCGTGCCGCGCCATCCGCATCGCGCCGAGGAAGTGCGCGCGCTGTGGGCGGACGATCGCCTGCAATTGGGGTTGCTCAGCGCTCCGGCGCAAGCGGCACCGGACGTCCTGATTGTGGATCGGCTCGGTTACCTGAACCGCTTGTACAGCCTGAGTGACGTCGCGATCGTGGGCGGCAGTTTCGTGCCCAAGGGCGGCCAGAACCCGATCGAACCTGCCGCCGCCGGCAAACCCGTGTTGTTCGGGCCGGACATGTCCGACTTTCCGGATATCGTGCGCGAGTTGCTCGAGCGGGCGGCAGCCTTCCAGGTGAAGGACGCGGCCGAGCTTGAGGAACGGTGTCGCCTCCTGCTCGCGGACGTTGAAGCGGCGAGCGCGATGGGCGCCCGCGGTCAGGCGCTGGTGAACGAGCGACGCGGCGCCACGCGGCGCATCACAGACGCGCTGATTCAGCGCCTGCGCCAGTGAGGGGAATGGCCCGGACTTCGTAGCAGTGCAATTGGTCGTGGTAGCGGAGGTAGAGTCGGCCCTGGTGGATCACCGGATGCGCCCAGGCATCGTTCACCCGCTCCTTGACCAGCCGGAAGCGGCTCACGATTTCCATCCCGGTCGGGTGGCGTCGCACCAGCGTCATCTCGCCTTCCTGACTCAGCCAGTAGAACCGTTCGTCCGCATACAGCAGCGGTCCCATCGCCAGGTCCGGCAGCTCATGTCGCACCTCCCCCGTCTGTGCCTTGATGGCGGCCCACCCTTTGCGGCTGCGGTACCAGGAACCGAACAACAGCCCATCGACGTGCACGACGCCGCCCTGACCGCTGTCCAGTTGCGTCTCCCACGCGCGTTCGACGGTGATCCCTTCCGGGCCGCCCCGCACCCGGAAGAACCGGCCGCCGCCCGCATCGGGTGCGGTCACAAACACCCCGTCCCCCACGAGCACGGGGGTGGCCGCGATGACGGAGAAACGCGTCGGAAAAGGCTGGGACCACAACAGCTCTCCCGTGTCCGCGTCCACGCCAAACACGTGACGGAGCGAGCAGTTAACGAGCTGCCGTCGCCCGGCCAATTGCGCCAGAATGGGCGACGTGTAGCTCCCGCTGTCGGCCTCGCCCGCCGGGGTCGCCAGGCGTTCGTGGGCGGCGGTCCTGGCCTCGCCCAAGCGCAGGGGAGGACTCGACCACACCGTCTGACCGGAGCGGACGTCAAACGCCGCCATCAAGGCGCGGTTCCCGCCCACGGTCGCGATGACCCGGTCGCCATCCACCAACAGTGATTCGCTCAACCCCCAGGTGATGTTCCGGCCGTCGAACTGATCGAGCGTCTCCACGGCCCACAACTCACGCCCGGTGTTGGGATCCAGCGCCGCGACCCGACCGTGCGCGTTCTTGTGGAACAGCCGGCCGCTCGCGTACGTCACACTGCTGCGCGAGCCGGGGTATGGCCCGCGCCAGGCCAGGCCGTTGGTGGCCCGCCAGAGTTCACGGCCCGCCAGGTCCAGCGCGATGATCTCCAGGCGCTCCTCGAAGTCCCCGGTGAGGTACAGCCGGTCACCTACCACGATGGGTGCCGAATAGCCCCGGCCCATCCCCTCCGCGGTCCAGAGCTGCGGCGGCCCGCCTTCCGGCCACGTCGGCCGCAAGCCCTGCTCGTCGCAGATCCCGTCCCGACGCGGCCCCCGCCACTGCGCCCAACCCGCCTCGGGTGAGGCGATCAGTCCAGGCTCGGCAGCGTGAGCGCCCGGCTGCCATCCGCCGCCTGCAGCGAGGCACACCGCGAAGGCCAGAACCCCGGCCCGGAGGCCGGCCCTGTGGAAGAAATGCCGTTGCACGCGCCAAGAGTTCTCCGGCAGACCCCGACCGTCAAATGAAGGCGCCCGAGCGCGCTATCCGCCCGGCCTCCAGAGCGCAGGCGTGGAGATTTCCTGCGTCCTTTTCTCGGGACGTTCGTCTTCAGGATCGAACCGGGGCCCCGCGAGGCCACGGATGAAAGACAACGACATGACCATGACAACGACGATGAACACAACTGCACTGGAACAGGACACGATCAAACACGCCGTGCGCCAACGCTATGGCCGGGTCGCCACGAACGCAGCTTCCGGCTGCGGCTGCGCGCCCTCCTGCTGCGGCACCGACACGGCCGCGGGCACCGCCACCTCCGACCCGGCGGCGCTCGCGCAACGACTGGGCTACAGCACCAGCGACACCGCCGCTGCTCCCGACGGGTCGAACCTCGGCCTGGGCTGCGGCAATCCCCTCGGCCTCGCCTCGCTGAAGCCGGGGCAGACGGTGCTGGACCTTGGCAGCGGGGCTGGCTTCGACGCCTTTCTGGCGGCGCGAGCCGTCGGTCCGACGGGGCGGGTCATCGGCGTGGACATGACTCCCGAGATGATCAGCAAGGCCCGCAACCATCAGGCCGAGGGAGACTACGGGCACGTCGAGTTCCGCCTCGGCGAGATCGAGAGTCTCCCGGTGGCAGATGGCACGGTGGACGTCATCCTCTCGAACTGCGTCATCAACCTCTCCCCCGACAAGGGCCGCGTGTTCCGCGAGGCGTTTCGGGTGCTCAAGCCGGGCGGACGCCTGGCGATCTCGGACATCGTCGCGCTAGCGCCGATCCCGGAGGCGCGGCGTCGGGACTGGGAGCTGTACACCGGCTGTGTGGCGGGGGCCGCGGAAGTGAGCGAGGTCAAGCGTTTGCTGGCCGAGGCGGGGTTTCAGAACATCCGGGTTGAACCCAAGGCGCGCAGCCGCGAAGTGCTCCAGGACTGGTTCCCCGGGCAGGGACTTGAGAACTCCGTCGCCTCAGCCACCATTGAAGCAGTGAAATCCGACCAATGACACCCTCCTTGGAACAGGTCTGGCAGGAGTTCTCGGAACCGCTCCGGCAGTTCCTCCAGAGGCGCGTGTCCGACCCGGTGCTGGCGCAGGACCTTCTCCAGGAAGTCTTCCTCAAGGCCAGCGCCGGGTTGGCCCGGTTGACTGAGACCTCACGGCTTCCGGGCTGGCTCTTCCGGATCGCCCGGAACGCAGTGATCGACCACTACCGCACCCGCAAGGAAACGGTTCCGATGCCGGACACCTTGGCCGCTCCCGAAGCGCCCGAGTCCGGCGAGACCGAAGCGCTCCAGGCGGCGTTTCGGCGGATGATCCACCACCTGCCGCCGCCCTACCGTGAGGCGATTCTCCTCACCGAATTCGATGGGTTGACACAGCAGCAGTACGCCGATCGGCTGGGCATTTCGTTGTCGGCGGCCAAGTCCCGCGTGCAGCGGGGGCGGGCGGAACTCAAGAAGCGGTTGCTGGAGTGCTGCCGTTTCGAGGTCGACCGGCGCGGGCATGCCTTCGATTGCAAACCACGTCGCGCCGACGCCTGTCCGGAATGCGGGCCGGCTGCCAGGGTCTCGAAACCCGCCGGGCTCAGCCGCTCCGCCGCCCCAAGATCGTCGTAACACGTAACCGGGCACACATTTGCGGCCCGCGCCGGGACGGTTCGCTTGGGATGCCTCGCCCTACCTGAAGCAAAGCCTGTTCTTCCTGCTCGCGGTGCTGCTCCCGAGCACCGCGCTGGTGCTGCTGAGTATCCAGATGCTGGTCCAGGAACGGGAGCTGGCGGAGACTGGGAAGCGGTGGCCGCAAAGGGGTCACCCATACTGACACATCTCCGCTGTTTGAGCATGGACCGGCGCGGGGCGCCCAAGCTCCGCATCGAGTGCGCTGCGTTCGATCCGGGCAGCGACGTCGAGGTTCAGGGCGAGCCGTTGCGCGCGGCGAGCGGCCTGGCGACGGCCCCGCTTCATCCGAGCGCGCTTGCGGTCCGGAACCAACACCCCTACCCTGCTTGCGTCATGCAGGCCTTCGTGAACCTCGACGAGCAACCGGACAAGGTCGTCGGGCGTCGTGCCGTGCAGGCGGCCGATTACAGCCGCCTGGTGCGCAACGCCGCCGCGATCATGCCGCGGCTGCCTTTTCCCAAAGGCGTCTTTCGGTTCGGCACTTTTGACGAAGCCAACGCATGGACCAACCAGCACATTCTTCAGGGCGCCCTGAAGAAAGCCCACGCGCCCCCGACCGCGACGACCTGAAAAACCGCTCAGATCATCCGCGTCCGGCCGGGCACCGGGACGGGGTAGCTGCCGTCGGGACCCGGCTTGGTGGGCGGCTCCATGCCGTCGTGGCAGTCCTCGGGTTTGGGGGCGTAGCAGAAGTCGGAGGCGTTGATCTGCTCCCAGGCGACTTCCTTGCCGGTGTAACACGAGATCTGGCCCATGACGGTGATCATCGTGCTGCGCGCCAGGTAATCGCCGTTGTTGACGGGCTGGCCCGACCGGATCCCGGCGAAGAGGCGGTCGTGTTCGATCTGGTAGGGATCGACCTGATGGGGATCGTTGCTGGCCGGCTGCCAGCGCCAGCGCGTCTCGCCCTGGATGCGGCAGGCCTTCACGTTGGCCTGGCCCTTGGTGCCGAAGATCAGGCTCGAATCCTCGTCGTAACAGCCGGTGGTAGTGCGGCAGAACGCATAGACCCGGACGCCGTTCGGGAACTCGTACACGACAGAATGGTGGTCGAAGACGTCGCCGTAGATGGGCTCGACCATCGAGGAACGTCCACCCAGCCCGTGGCACTTGATCGGCACGGCGTTGCGCATGGCCCAGCTCGCCCGGTCCATGTTGTGCACCAGCGACTGCGGCACATCGTCGCCGGACAACCAGCGGAAATGGTACTGAGTGCTGCATTGCCATTGGAGCTCGGAGAGGCCGGGCTTCCGCTCGGTGACGCCGTACGGGGCGCGCAGGAAGTTCTCCTCGATGGTGACGATGTCGCCGATGGCGCCGTCCTGCACGCGCTGGACGGTCTCCGCGTAGCCGGGGTGGTAGCGGCTGTGGAGGCCGGACACGATGCCGAGCTTCTTCTCCTTCGCCAGGTCACAGGCCCGCTGCATCATCTTGACGCCGTAAGGATCGATGCCGTGCGGTTTCTCGACGAATACATGCCGGCCTGCCTCGATGGCCGCCAGGCTTTGCAGCGGATGGAACTTCGCCGCATTCGCGATGCACACCACGTCCGAGGCTTCGATGACCTGCTTGTAGGCATGAAAGCCGGTGAAGCAGTTCGCGTCCGGCACTTGGACGGCGTCCGCCCGACCGCTCCGGGTCAACTCGTTCCGGATGTAGTCGCGGGCGTTCCGCACGCGGTCGACGAAGATGTCCGAGATGGCCACCAACCGGGTGCCCGGGTCGGCCTTCAACGCCTGGGCACCGGCGCCGGTATTGCGGCCGCCCGCGCCGATCAGCCCGACCCGCAGGACATCGCTGCCGGCGGCATGAGCGAACCGGCTAAGGCTCAGGCCGGCGAGTGGTACGGCGGAGACGGCGGTGGCGGAGGTCTTGAGGAACTCGCGGCGGGTGGTTTTCGCATCGGCTTTCATGGCATGCTTTGAATCGTTTGCGGAGGAATGTGAGCGGAAGTGTTCGCCGAGCCCGCCATTCAGGCAAGCGCAGAAACACGGCCCGGTGGAGAAGTCGAAGAATCGGAACCCGGACCCGAAACGCGCCGCCCGCACGTCCACCCCCCTCAGCGGGGAAGCGGCGCGAGGTAGTCGTCCTTGATCTTCCAGAGCAGATCTTCAGCGCGGACCAGCGGACGGCAGTCGCTGCCGGCGTCACAGTTCTCGCGCAGCAACTGGAGCAGGTCGGAGCTGACGGCCGGGTTGCTGTGGAAGTAGCCGTGCCCAAGGAAATCCGCCTTCACCCGGGCATCCACGAACTGCACCGAACGGGCGCGCCGCATGTAGTAACGCTGGGCTTCGGTGAAGTCCTGCACGCGCACCTGGCCGAGGCGCCGGATGCCTTCGAAGAGCCAGTTGGCCAGACCGATGGCCCGGTCCTTCTCGCGGACGTACACCGTCAACCGGCCCACGGCCAGCGGCACGCCCTCGGCAGCGATGCGTTGCGCCGCGACCTCCAGGTCCAGGTCAGGGGCGATCAACACGAGGTTCTCGAGCTTCGCCACCCGCGTCAGGCCCGCCCCTGAACCCCGGGCCTCGATCAACAACTCCCGCACGGCGCTCGAGGCGACATCGGTCCCCCGGCTGTGCGCGATGAGGTGGACCCGTTCGAGGTTCGGGCAGGCGGCCAGGGCGCGCAGCATCTGTTTGAGATGATACACGGTGATCTCGCTCGATTCGCGGTCGTAGGTGTAGCCGCGGATCCCGCCGTGGCCCGCCGGCCAGCTATAGACAATGGGCACGCCGGCCCGGGGCAGGAAGTGCCAGAGCTGCGCCGCCACCCCCAGCGCCCACTCGAAATCGTTGTTGAAACCGTGCACGTAAACAAACGCCTCCTTGCGCGGCGTCAACGCCAGCCGCCGTTCAACCTCGCGCTGGAACCCGCTGACCGCCCGTTGACTCCGCTCAAGGCTCCCGGGGGTCGGTCGCAGTCCGAGGGGCGTCGGCTCCGGCGCGGGCGGCAGAGGAGGGAACTGCCCGAGTTCCTGCACCCATACCACCCGGATCGGCAACCGCGTGGTGCGAGAGGTGCTCCGGCTCTCCGCCACCAGGCGTTCCCAAGTCACCTCACCCCCGAACCGCACCTGCCCCGTGCCATAGGCCAACTGCGGCGACCGGCCGTGGGTGTAGGCTGGCCGCGCATCCACCGCCCGCTCGAGCCGACGGTCGGTGACATAGAGCAGGTCCACCACGTTGGTCTGAAAGACCGCGGGCACGGACGCAAACGGGTCCTCCGCCCTCCCGCGATACACATTGGGCGTCGGCATCAGTCGCGGGCCGGAACAACCCGCGCCGGACAGCATCAGGAGCAGAAGCACCGCAGCGGCAAGCCAGGCCTGGCGGGGACGGCCGGCGCACCTGGCGATGGCAGCACCCGCCAGGCACACCAAGGGATGAGCCGGTGTCGGATGGTCCCGGAGTCGGTTGTCGGACATGATGCGAACCCGCGGGAAGGCCCGCGGTTGGCGAGAGCATTCCGCGGGCCGCCCCGGCTTTCAACCACTTCCTGGCCGATCGGCCGGGGCCGCGACCGACCGTAGGCGCCCACGTCAGGAGGCGGTCTGTAGGCGCCGACGTCAGGAGGCGTTGCGTGGCGGGGGCGACGCGACCTCGCCTCCTGACGTCGGCGCCTACGGTGAACATCGGAGCGCCCGGCTATTCCGTCCGCCGGCAGATGAGCTGGATCAGATCCAGGCCGTGCCCGCCAGACCGCTCGTGTTTCCCCACGAGCTTCAGCATGACGGGATTGTCGCCAGCCTCCAGCGCCACGGTGCCAAGCGGGATCCGGCCGCTTCGGGTCGGGGTTTCCGCGTACAGGTCCACCGCTTCACCCGCCGGTACCTCGTCCTGGAACAACTGCACCCGACCCTGTTCCGGCCCCCGCAAGGCTTCGATCACGATCGCATAGCGCCCCGCTACCGGCACATGGCAGGTGACGTAGAGGTACGGGGGTCCCACCCAGTCCGGCGCCCCGCCTCGCACCGAAAGGAATCGCACTTCGTCGCTCCCCAACCGGGTCGGCTTGCGCGTCAGCGTGGTGCCCTCGAACGGGAACGCGCGGATGGGAATCTGCCACCACGCCGGGAAGATGACTTCGTCCAGGTCCACCACGGCCCGCTCGGCCACGGGGGGCAACGAGGCTGCCCCGGGGGCTTCCTCGTAGAAGTACGTCACCCCGGCGTAATCGGTCGGGATGTCGTTGCCCGTTCCGCCATGCTCGATGGTCTGGAGCACGCTCTCGCGGAAGCTGTAGGCATCCCCCAGGAGCAGCCGGTACCCGCCCGTCCGGCCCAAATGCTTCTGGTAGCCGAGACAACCGCTCAGCGGGAAGCTCAGCCGCTTTTCCCAACGATCCGGCACGTCGTACCAGCCGCCGTTGAAGAAGTCTTCCGAACCTGTGCCATGCACCGCCAACCGCCCGTCCAGCCGCGTCACATCGTCCCCCTCGAAGAACAGGGTCTTACCCGACTCGAAGCCCTGCGACTGGAGCACGAACCCCACCAGGTGCCCGCGCCCCTGCGCCTCGAGGAACGTAAACGGCACCCCCACCCGCGTCGGGTTCTCGCGCCGCCACACCGTCCCAAACCGCCCCTCGTTCGCCCGCCGCGGCACGTCCGTGTACGCCGCCTCAACCTCGACTTCGACCGCCGGCCCGCCCGCCCGTTCCGACACCAGCTCCACCTTCGCCGACCGGTCAAACGGCATCGGGTAGTAACAGTAAGCCTCGCGCGCATTCGTCCCGACGAACAACCCACGCATCGCCGGTTCGCCCCACGCGCCGCCAAAGAAATCCCCAACCGGGCAAAGCACCGACGGGGCGTCGCCATCGAACGTGATCCGCAACACCAGGTCCCGCGCCTTGCCTTCCAACACCGTCACCGGACTGAGCCGCAACCCCACGATGCGCCCCGGCGTTTCCCGCGCGAACAGCACCGCCGTCTCTCCGCGGGTCACCCGCACCCGTTGACGCGCGACCTCGACCCGACTCCCCGGCGGCGCGATCCAGCGCGTCAGGTCCTGTCCCGCCGCGCGGAACAATTCGCCCGCCCGCTCTGCGGCCGCCGCTACCGAGGCGTCGGTCTCGACCTGATAACTCCGGAGGCCGACCTCCGGGGCGCAGCGGGCGTAGTTGATCTGGTAGAACTGCACCCGGTCGGCCCGCACCACGACCTTGCACGACTGCGCGTACGGCAGCGGCACGTAACTGAAGAACCCGCCAACGCCGTAGCCCACGAGCGGCTTGAAGAACGGCGCGGTCGCCCCGAGGAACAAATCGCGAAACCGCACCCGGATCCGGGGCGCCGCCTCGCCATCGAAGTAGAACTCCATCCAGTCGTCGGTCGGGGTCGGCGTCCACACCCGGTAAATCACCCCGGGCCCCGGGAGATCCGCCAGCACCAAACCGTCCCCCTCGCGACGCACGAACGAGTACTTGCCTGAGAACCCGTCGTCGTTGCCCCCGGTGCGGTCGTAGCTCGACACACACCCCACTTCGAGCGCGGGCTTGAACTCCGCCAGTCGATCCGGCCGGGTCAACGTCTCCCAGCCCAGCAACGGGGCGTCACCGCCGACCAGCCGCGCGGTCACCAGCCCGAGACCGGCCCACCATCCCCCTTGCCGGGCCAGCGCCAGGAACCGGGATACACACCCGCGCGACCCTTGCTGCTTTCCTGCCATACGAGGCCTATGCACGGGCGCACCTTACTGGCTCGCGGCCGGCAGGCAACGCCAAGCGACACCCACAAGACCATGCCAATCCGTAGGAGCCGACGTCAGGAGGCAGTCTGTAGGAGCCGACGTCAGGAGGCAGTCCGTAGGAGCCGACGTCAGGAGGCAGTCCGTAGGAGCCGACGTCAGGAGGCAGTCTGTGGGAGCCGACGTGCCGAAGGGCTCCTGGATTGACAACCACCACTCAACCGCGAGGCTCGGCCCGCAACTGCGATGAAGATCGCTGTCCTCGATGGCCATACCCTGAACCCGGGCGACTTGAGCTGGGCCCCCCTCGAAGCCCTCGGCGCATGCCGGGTCTACGAGCGCACCGCCCCGGCCGACACCGTCGCCCGCGCCCGCGACGCCGCCGTCGTCCTCACCAACAAGACCGTCCTTGACGCCGCCAGCCTCGCCGCGCTGCCTGACCTGCGCTACATCGGGGTGCTCGCCACCGGCACCAACGTCGTGGACCTGGCCGCCGCCCGCGCCCGCGGCATCCCCGTCACCAACGTCCCCGGCTACAGCACCCCGTCGGTCGTCCAACTCACCTTTGCGCTCCTCCTCGAACTGACCCACCACGTCGGCCTCCACGCCGAGGGCGTGCGCGCGGGACGCTGGAGCCGAAGCCCGGACTTCTGCTACTGGGAGACGCCCCTGCTCGAGCTGGCCGGCCGCACCTTCGGTTGTGTCGGCTTTGGTCACGTGGGCCGTGGAGTCGCCCGCGTGGCTTCCGCGTTCGGTTGCCCCGTGCTCGTCCATACGCGGACGCCGCCGGTTCCCTCGCCGGCGGGGATCGAGTTCGTGGACCTCGAGACCCTCTTTCGCACCAGCGATGTCGTCTCCCTGCACTGTCCTCTGACGGACGCGACGCGGCACCTGGTCAACACCGAACGTCTGGCCTGGATGAAACCCGCGGCCTTCCTGCTCAACACCGGGCGTGGCCCGCTCGTGGACGAGACCGCGCTCGCGGCAGCGCTGAACGAAGGGCGACTGGCCGGCGCCGGCCTGGACGTGTTGAGCGTCGAACCGCCCCCAGCCACCAACCCGTTGCTCACCGCCCGCAACTGCCTCATCACCCCGCACCTGGGCTGGGCAACCCGCGCCGCTCGCGAACGCCTCCTCGCGCAGGCCGTCGACAATGTCCGCGCGTTCCTCGCCGGCCGCCCGCAAAACGTCGTCAACTGAACCTGCCCACCGCCCACCAACCGTGACCCCCGCCGAAATCCAGAACGACGAAACGCTGCGGAACCACGAGTTCCCCGTCACCCGCCAGCGCATCTACCTGGCCCACGCCGGGGTCTGTCCCCTGCCCCGACGCGTGGCCGAGGCCGTCGCCCAGGGCGCGGAAGCCGGTGCACGCGACGATCAGGAGACGGCGGTTGCGCGGGATTTCCTGGTCGAGACCCGCGTCGCGGCCGCCCGCTTGCTGGGCGCCCAACCGAGCGAGATCGCGTTGGTGGGCCCGACGTCGCTGGCGCTCAGCTTCATCGCCAACGGCCTCGATTTCCGGCGCAACACGAACGCGGTGATCTATTTCGATGATTACCCGAGCAACGTGTATCCCTGGATGACGCTGGCCGACCGCGGCGTCGAGGTCCGCTTCCTGAACGTCCGGCGCCTCGGTGAGTTGCGTGCCGCTGAAGTCCTCGGGCAGGTGGATGAAAACACCCGGCTCGTCGCGCTGGCTTCGGCCCACTTCATCTCGGGCTGGCGCCTCGAGCTGTCGCGGCTGGGCCAGGCCCTCCGTTCGCAGGGGATCCTGTTTTGCGTGGACGGCATTCAGACGCTGGGGGCCTTCCCGACGACCGTCGAGCACGTGGACGTCCTGGCGGCGGACGCGCATAAGTGGCTGCTCGGCCCGTGTGCGGCGGGGATCCTGTACGTCCGCGAGGCGGTGCAGGACCGGATCGCTCCTTCGGTCTACGGCTGGCACAATCTGCGCTGTCCGGAATTCGTCGCCCAGGAGGATCTCACCTTCCGCAACGACGCCCGCCGGTACGAGGCCGGCAGCGCCAATCTCCTGGGTCTCCTGGGCCTGCGCGCTGCCCTCGACCTCGTTGCTGAAGTCGGGCTCCCGGCGATCACGGAGGATCTGCAGAAGAAGCGGCTCTGGCTAGTGCGCGAACTCGCGCAGCGCGGGTATGAAGTGTTGGCCGCCGATGCCCCGCCGGCCAACGCGGGCGGCATCACCACCTTCACCGACCCGGAACGGACCTGTCCGCGCTGCATCACCGGCTCAGCTAAGCCGGCGTAGTGACGTCACTGCGCCGGGACCGTGCCGGCCGCGCCTATCTCCGGCTCTCGCCGCACTACTACAACACCCCGGCGGAGTTGGGCCGGGCCCTGGAGTTGCTCTGAGGCAACACGGAAAAAGTGTCGCTTTGCACCGCGGCGATGGTGTGCGAGGAGTAGAACCGTGAAATTCTGAGGAGCACCACAGAATGAGGACTCCCTATGACTGCACAACGCATCCCACGGACCGCAGAGCCCAGGTCGGTACGAAGCCACGCCGCCCAGGGAACCGTCGCCCTCAGCCCCCTGCTGCTCCTGCTGGCACTCGGCGGAGGAACCCCGCGGCTGGAAGCGCAGCGGCTGCTGCTTCCCGAGGCCCGGCTCACGACCTGCGTGGTCTTGGAGCAGCCCGCCAAGCTGGCCTTCGACCCCGCCGGGAACCTCTACGTCGGTCACGACGACAACCTCGCCCCTCAGTTTGTGCGGAAGATCGAGGCGAGGACCCGGACGTCCAGCCCCCTGGGGGTTGCGCCGCTGAGAGACCCCGATGCCGTGGCGTTTGATGCGGCCGGAACGGCGAGCGGTCGGTCGGGTTCCGTCCTGGTGGGGGCAGCGGACGAGCTTTGGGCAATTCATCCGGACAACGCCATGACCCGGCTGGCCGGGGCAGAAGCAGGGCTCGAAAACGTGCAGGCACTCGCGTTTGACCGGCAAGGTCGCCTGTTGGTGGGATCCTCCGAGGCGGCGGGCGCAGGCGGCCATGTCTTCCGTTGGGAGGGAGGCGTGCCCCAGCCCCTGTTTTCCCTGTACCGGCCGGACGCGATCGCGGTCCACCCGAATTCGGGTGACATCTTCGTCGGCTCGGCGGGGGGAGGCGTCACCCGGTATGCGGAAGACGGCCGTTGGCTGGCCGAACTCGCTGCCGCTCCCGGCTACACAAGTGGGCTGGCGTTCGACAGGGCCGGTCGCTTGTTCGCCGTGGGCCACAGCGATGACCAGCTCTACGAGCTGGCCTTGGACGGGAGCTCGCTCACCGTCATCGGCGAGGGCTTCGCGAGCGGGGACTTTATCGGCCACAACCGGCTGACGTTCGGGCCGGATAACGCCCTCTACCTGTCGCAGCCGGCGGGGGGCAAGATCTGGCGGATCGTGATCCCGGAACCCGCGGCCATGCTGCCGGTCGCCAGCGCGCTGCTCGTCGTGGCCGGCTGGCGACGGCGACGGCGCGCCTGAACGTCGGCGGCTCCGGTCCCCACCGGGACGGGCGGTGAGCTCGGCCGCGCCCACGGCCAGACCGCGGGGAGGCGCAAAACGGCTCCGCAAGCGAAGCGCGCTTCGGGGTTGCGGGCGAAGAGCGAAGGGCGAAGGGCGAAGGGCGAAGGGCGAGGAGGTTAGCGCAGCCCGGCGTTCACGGCGGCGGCGAGCAGGGCGCCCACCAGCGGGCCCAACACCGGCACCCAGGCGTAGGCCCAGTCGCTGTCGCGCTTGCCAGGGACCGGCAGGACGGCGTGGGCGAGGCGGGGGCCGAGATCGCGGGCGGGGTTGATGGCGTAGCCGGTGGTGCCGCCGAGCGAGAGGCCGATGGCGAAGACCAGCAGTGCCACCGGGATCAGGCCCAGGGTGCCCAGGCCCACCGGCACCTCGGTCCCCCCGGCCGCCGCGGGGAGTTGCACCACCGGACTGGTCATCAGGAAGATCGGGAGGATCAGCAGAAATGTCCCGAAGACTTCGCAGAAGAACGCCTGGGGCAGGTGGCGGATGTTCGGCCCCGTGCAGAAGCAGGCCAGCTTGGCGTCGGTGTTGTCGGAGACGCGGAAGTGTTCGCGATAGAACAGAAACACCAGCGCGCCCCCGACAAAGCCACCCAACAACTGGGCCAGCAGATACCCGAGCACCCGGTCACCGGCGAGCTTCCCGGCCGCCGCCATCGCGACGGTCACCGCCGGATTCAGGTGCGCCCCACTGAACGGGGCGGCGCAGAAGGCCCCGACAAAGACGGCGAGTCCCCAGCCGGTGGTGATGACGATCCACCCGGCGTTGTGGCCTTTGGTGCGAGCGAGGACCACGTTGGCCACGACGCCGTTGCCGAAGATGACGAGGATCGCGGTGCCGATGAATTCAGCCAGGTAGGGACTCATGTGAGTGGCGGCATGCTGCGAGAAGCCGGTCACGGCGGCAAGTCCGGGTTGGGCAGCCACGGCGGTTACAGGCGAGTGGTCACAGACGAATGGGGACAGGGGAGTGGTCACAGGCGAATGGGGACAGGCGAATGGGGAGAGGAAATGGGAGGACGAGCTGCCCTTTCCTCTGCCACCGTTCGCCCACGGGCTGCACCGCTGTGCTGCAGCACTTGGGGTGGCCGTGAGAAGGCTTGCTACGGTCGCACTGCTATTGGCTCTGGGCGCGGTGGAACCGGTACGGGTGAGTGCCGGTGGTGGGTCAAGCACCAACGGCCGGTGCTCGTCGGTGGCGACCACGCCGGGCGAGGACCCGGGTTCGAGGTCGTCGGAGACCTCGACTTCGTAGTTCTGGTGGTGCCGGCTTAGGCGCCGGAGACGGCCCTCGCCCAGCGCCTCGAGGGCCGGTAGTTCGGTCAACCGGTAGTAACGGTTGCGGGCCTCGGCCGGGAGGTAGACCTGAACATGCTCTCCGGCAAGCACGGGGGTCACGCCGACATCCGTCCACTGGACCGGTTCGGCCAGGCTGTCGGTCATGAGAGGGTTGCGGTACGAAAACGCACATGACGCGCGCGGCCCGAAAAGCCGGATGGGCGGACCCGTGAAGGTCCGCCCGTCGGTGGAATCGAGGCGAGTCCGGTGGGACGCGCCGCCGGCTGGGGCCGGGATTAGCGGCCGTCCTCGCTGCCCTTGACGATCTCCTCCGCGGCGTCGAAGGCGTGCTGGAGCGCGACGAGATCCTCGCCTGGCTTGAGCTGGTCGAGCAGGGCCTGCTCGGCCTTGAGCTGTTCGTTCGAGTAGTTGGCGGCCTTGATGGAGAGGCCGATGCGGCGCTCGCCCCGGTCGATCTTGATGACGCGGGCGGTGACCTCCTGGCCGACGCCGAGGACGCTCTTGATCTTCTCGACGCGCTCCTCGCTCACCTGCGAGATGTGGACGAGCCCGTCGATCTCGTTCTGGAGGCCGATGAAGGCGCCGAAGCTGGCCAGCTTGGTGACCTTGCCGGTGACCAGGTCGCCGACGCGATAGTACTTGTCGATGTGTTCCCACGGATCCTCAACCAGGTGTTTCACGCTGAGCGAAATGCGCTGGTTGACGGTGTCCACCTCCTGCACGACGGCCTCGACCTCGTCGCCCTTCTTGAGCACCTCGGACGGGTGGTTGATCTTGCGGGTCCAGGACAGGTCCGAGACGTGGACCATACCGTCCAGGCCGTCCTCGAGCTCGATGAAGGCGCCGTAGCTGGTGAGGTTGCGCACCTTGCCCTTGACGTGCGTGCCGACGACGTACTTGTCGCGGGCCTGCTCCCAGGGATTGAGTTCGAGCTGGCGGGTGCCGAGCGAGATCTTCTGTTCCTCGCGGTTGATGCCGAGCACGACCGCCTCGACCTCCTGGCCCTGCTTGAGGACATCGCTGGCCTTGGCGATGCGCTTGGTCCAGGACAACTCGGTGACGTGGACGAGGCCTTCGACGCCGGGCTCGAGTTCGACGAACGCGCCGTAGGGCACCAGGTTGACGACCTTGCCCTTGATCTTCGTGCCCACGGGGAACTTCTCCTCGATCTTGTCCCACGGGTTGGCGCTCTTCTGCTTGAGGCCGAGGCTGACGCGTTCCTTCTCGCGGTTGACATCGAGCACGACGACATCGAGCTCCTGCCCCACGCGGAGGAGTTCGCTGGGATGATTCATGCGGCCCCAGCTCATGTCGGTGATGTGCAGGAGGCCGTCGAGCCCGTTCAGATCGATGAACGCACCGAAGTCGGTGAGGTTCTTGACGGTGCCCTTGATGACGTCGCCCGGGACCAGTTCGGTGAGCAGCTTGTTGCGGCGCTCCTGGCGCTCCTGCTCGATGAGCTCGCGCCGGGAGAGCACGATGTTCTGCCGTTCCTGGTTCAGCTTGACGACCTTGAACCGGTAGCTGTTGCCGACGAAGGACTGGAGGTTGCGCGGCGGGGCGATGTCCACCTGCGACGCCGGGAGAAACGCCTCGACCCCGATGTTCACGATCAGGCCGCCTTTAACCATGGCCTTGACCTTGCCCTCGATCGTGCCGCCTTCGTTGCAGATGCTCAGGATCCGCTCCCAGTTCTTCTTGAACTCGGCCTTTTCCCGGGACAGGACGACCATGCCCTCGCGGTCTTCGAGGCGCTCGATCATCACATCCACCTGGTCGCCGGCCTTGAGGTCCGGCAGGTCCTCGAACTGCCCGCGCGAGAGAACCCCCTCGCTCTTGTAGCCTATGTCCACCAGGACCTCCCGGGGACGAACTTCAATGACAGTGCCTTTTACGATTTCCCCGGGCACAAACCGCTGGGCGGTCTGCTTCAGGGCCTCTTCCATGGTCAGCATACTTCGAATGGGACGGATCCTGCGGGAGACTTGGTCAGGGCGAAGGCCCCGGCGAAGGCTCCATTGCCTAACGAACCGAGCGTTGCAGCGGCAACGGAGGTTGAGGTTAGGTACGGGTTTACTGTTCGTTTCTCAGCCTCAATGGACCGTCACACACGTGGGGCCCAGGCAGCGGGGCACCCTACGCCGAAGCCCCCGCGTGGCAAGCGGTTTCTCCATGCTTTCTCACGGCCGCCCAGGGCTAGTGACAAAGTCGATTCGAGACTGGGGGTCCGAAGAGATCTTGCGGAGGGCGAAATCCCCGGCGGCCCCCGCTCCGGCACCTCTCCCGCACCCGAACGGCCATCGCCGGCTCCGGACCGCCCTGCGCGAAGCCCCCGGAGGCGCACGCGACAAAGCCCAGGCCGCGACGCTGCGGCGGGCAGCGCCTGCGGTGGCGAGGTGGGCCCCGGGGTCTATTCCTCCGCGCGGCGTCGGGTCAGGCGACGGATCAGACTCCCCGGCCGGCGGTGCACCGAGGCGGTAAAGTCGGGCAGCGACATTTTCGCGCCGGGGCCGCGGGCTTGTTGCTCGCAGAGGAAGATCGCCAAGGAGCGAAACAGGGAGAGATTGCGCGCCGCGCGGGTCTCGTGCACCGGACAGCGATCCTCGTCTTGGGTACGATCCCGCCGATAGTGCTGGCCGTTTTCGATGCTCCAATGGTCGCGTGCCCGTTGCAGCAACGCTTCCGGTCCGGCCTCCGTGGGGCCCTGGGTGGTCACGGCAAAGCGGACGTCGTCGCTCTCTTTGACCACGCGGCCTTGGCGCACCCTCTGGCTGTAGCAGCGCACGCGGACGACCTGGGCCACGCCGGCCAGGCCCAGGGTCTGCGGCTCGGTAGCCGTGCACCAGAGTTCGCGCAAGTCAATGCGTCCGTGGGCCTTCTCCAACGTGCTGGCCTGAGGGGGGAAGGGCGCCGGGCAGGAGTTGCTCGGCCTTGGCCAGCGCGGTGGGCTGGTTGCCCTTTAAGAAGAGGAAGAAGTCCGCGCCGTTGCGCTGGGTCAGTTGCCGACAGTTGGCCTTGGTGAGGTGCGCCGCATCGGCGGTCAGACAGACTCCGGCCAGATCGATCTTGGGCAAGTGCGCGGCTACGGCGGCCTCTTCGTTGGTGTCGCTGGGCACGGCCACCTGATCGACCAGGCGCTGGTGGGTGGTCTGGAAGTTCACCAGGGTCAGCGCCTTGTCGGCTTTGGGTTTCTGGAGTTCGGGCGGGATCTCCGAGGGCGCCAGCGCGGCGGCCTCGGCCTGTTGCGCGGGGGAACGGGGCGGCGCCGGGGCCGCATTCTTCACCACCTTGCCGTCCACATGGACGACGCTCAGGGGTTCGGGGTCTTCGGCGGCCATCCAGCGGGTGAGCGCCTGCTTGAGTTCCTCGGGATCCACCCGCTTGAGCAGGCGGCGGAAGGTGCGTTCGCAGGGGACGTCATATTCGCGCCGCCGGCCCTGGCGGGGCCGGCAGTGCAGCCAGCGCCGTTGGGGATGGCTCAGGCTTTGGGCGAATCGGCCGATGGCATGCGCGCCCTGGGCCCCGGCCGTCACCGCCAACGCGATCAGGGTCAGGAGCGTGGCCAGGAGGTGGCGCACCCCGCGCGGATCGCGGGGATCGGTCAGCCCCCGGTAAAAGCACTCCCAGAGCGAATCCAAGTGATCGGTGGGTACCGGACAGGCCGGGGGCAGCGGCCCCTGCGGGTCGCGCAGCGCGGGGGGCAGTTCCGGGGCCCGGACCTGTTCGAGGGCCGCCGGGCCCAGGGCGCGGACCCACAGTTGCTTGGGATGTTGGGTGTCGGTGTAGAAGTCCTGCCAGTCCCGCTGATAACCTTGCGTGAGCCCCAACTGTTCCCAGCCCGCCGCGTGGTAACAGGTGCCGCGGAAGCGCTGGGGGTCGACGAAGGTCTCGGCCACCAGGACCGGGTAGCCAAAGTGCTCCTGCCAATCCTGCGGCAAGCGCTCCTGCACCCGTTGCAGGACCCGGCTGGCCAGATTGGGCCAGCGGCCCGGAGCGGCCAGCACGAGAAAGCGCGCCTGCTGCGCGATCAGATGCCGCCGCTCCTTGACCTGGCGCGGGGACCACTGCAGCCACTGATCGCGCGCTTTGATGTGCCAGGCCGGCGAACTGAAGACCAAGAGCGCCACCCACTGCCCGCGGTATTCGGCGACATACCGCAACACGCGCCCCACGGCGTCGGCGTTGCGCAGATAGTGCTTGCGGGTCAGTTCCTCATCAAAGCGCTCCCGTTCCGAGGCGTGGAGGAGGCGAACGCTCAGGGCCTCGAGAAGCGCGCTCTCGGGCGGATTTCCGGCCAGGGAAGCGTTGGAGAGGTGAACGGACATGCGTCCAGTCGAACAAAGCCCGGCCGGGAGGGCCAGAAAAATCGCTCCAAACCCATAGGCCCAACTCCTTTCCTACCCGGCTTGTCAGCCGCCGTGCACGGCCGCCACGGCCCGGCCTCGGTCAGATCCGGAGTATTGGATCGTCCGAATGTTAAATGTTAAGACACGACCCCAAAAGGGCCACCCACGGCCCCAGCCTCCGCGCCGCCACGCAGGTCGGCCTTGGTGAGGCCGGACTTGCCTCCCGGAACCTTGGAACTTCCCTTGAGCTTTGAGCTTTGAGCTTTGAGCTTTGTTCTTTGAGCTTCCCGGCCTTCGTGCTTTGCCCCACCGAGTTCATAGCCCTTGACCCGGTCCAACCGGAACCGCTCGTTGGCCTGCCACCGGGTCTTCCCGCGCCAGCACCCGAAAGGCCAGCGCCGCGCGCCCCAGTGAACCGGCGTTCGCCCGCAAGGTCACCCAACCGTCCTTGGTGGCCGCTCCCGCGGGCAACTGCAGCGTCACCGCGGTGGCAGAACGGTCCCCAACCTCCAGCTCGAACTCCGTCCCGGCCAACGCCAGTTCCCAATCTCTGGGCCGGTCCGTGACTTCCAGCCGCACCTGCGCCACCGTCGACCCCAGGTTGTACAGGTGCAGCGGCACCGTCAGCGGCTCGCCCGGACGGACGGCATACGCGTACCCTTCGGACCACGGCAGGTCTTCGACCTTCACCGTCGCCGCGCGCGGGAGCGACACCTGCAACACCACCGGGCAGGCCGTTCCCGGACGCGGCAACGCCAGCCGCGGCGGCGCCGTCAAGGGCAGCGTCAGCGCTTGGCCCTTGGGCAGCATCACAAACACCGGCGCCGAACCCAGCGGTGTCGGGAATCCCGCGGAGAGCGCCCGCCCCAGGTAATCCAGCACGCCCAGCACCTGCAGATGGCCGGGCGGTTGCCAACCCGAAGTCGTCTGGCCGCGTCCCTCCCAGTCCACCTCCCGCTCGGCCCAGACCACGAGCACATCACGCTCCTCACCGTCCGGCCACGCCCGAAAGGCATGGACGTTGACATGGGGGGCGGGCTGCCAGCGGCCGAGCACGCGCGCCCCGGCCAGACAACGACCGACGGCGGCCAGGGCGACATAGGCCGGGCGGGGCGTGTGGTCCAGGCGCAACAGGCCGAACTGCACGCCGTTGGGCTCGTGGTAATGGCCCAGGATGAAGTGGAAATGGCGACGCGCACCGGCGAACAGGCTGCTCGCATACGATTGGGCGATCCACTCGGCTTTGAGCCGCTCGAGGACCGGGTCCTGATCGTACCACGGGGCGCGGTTCAAATGCTTGGTCCCGCGATCCGCCTCCGTGATCCAGAGCGGCCGTCCGCTGGTCGCCTCGCGCGCGGGCCCCCAGAGGTCCACGTAAGCATGGGACCAGTCGTACGGGTGGTGGTTGTAGGTGTCGAAGTACGGCCAGGTCTCGTTGGCCAGGACGCCGAATGTCTGGGCCGGCGTCGGCACGGTGGTGGTGACATTCCAGCCCACGATCACCGCCGGATCGCCCGCCTTGAACCCCAGCCACGCTGCCTTCTGCCACGAACACATCTGATCCACCGTGTGACCGCCGAAGGTCCGCACGTTGGCCTCGTTCCACGGTTCCCAGGCCGTCACCTGCCCCCGGAAACGAACCGCCAGGGCGCGACCCAGCTCGTAAACGTGGCGCAGGTCCGGGGCGAAACGTCCTCCGGCTTGCGGTGCCTCGCGCGCCCAGACCGGCGTGTCGTGAAAGACCTGCAGGACCTTGAGCCCGGCGGCGTGTTGGATGGCGGCGGCGGTGTCGTACGTCGTTGGCCCAGCCACAAGAGCGCCCGGGCTGGGCTGAAGATCACCCCAGCGGAGCCGATCACGCACCCAGTTCACACCGGCCAACGCCGCGAAGTTCGCCAGCTTCTTCTGGTGAACCTCGTCGTTCCGCGCAAACCAGGCCGTGGCCGAATCGACACACACAGGCGAGTCCCCCGGCACCAGCGCACGGAGCGGGTTCAACACGGCCGCCGTGGTCCACGCCACCGGTTCGGAGGCCTCTGCGGAGCCAAACTCGATCCTGTACCAGCCCACCCCGAGAGTGCCGAGCGGCAACGGCCCCCGCGAACCGCTCGTCGCCGCCGACAGCTCACCCGACCGCAACACCCGTTGCCGGTCATCAAGAAGTCTCCAGGCCACCGCTTCGGCCGGCAAGGACTCGGACAGCCGGACTTCGACGGGTTCACCAGCCAAGAAGATGTTCCCAGGATGACCCTCGAGGGGCGCGGGCAACGTGCGGGTCGCGGGCGGAAGCTTCGACTCGTCCGGCGTGGGGTGCAGTCGGGCGCGGATGGCGTGGGGTTGGTCGGTGATGATCCCGTCCACGCCCAGTTCCACCAGCGCCGCCGCTTCGTCCGGCTCGTTAATGGTGTAAACCCAGACGCGCAGTCCGCGGGCGTGGGCATGGGCGATGGCCGGGCGGGTCACCTGCCGGTTCCACACCACCAACCGGGCGCCGAGTTGTTCGACGGCCTGGACGAATTCGGGCGACAACACCTTCTCGGGATCCTCCAACCTGCGTCCGTTCCAGGTCGAAGGCGGGCCGAGTGCGCCGAGCACGAGATCGGGCGCCAGGGCGTGCGCCTCCCGCACGAAGGTCCAGTCGAAGGACTGCACGACCACGTCCGAGAGCCAGCCCCGGTCGCGCAGCAACCGGACGAGCGTGGCTGCGTCACCCGCTTTGCGCTCGATCAGTGTCACGCCGCCCGCCTGGATCGTCTCGAGCGCCTCAGTCAACGTCGGGAGGCGCGTGCCGGCGAACGCCGGGCCGAACCAACTCCCGGCGTCGAGGACCTCCAGTTCATTCGCCTTCCGGGCCCGGACCGGCAAATCCTTGCCACCCCACAGGGTGCGGGCGTCGGTGGTGCGGTCGAGGGTGCTGTCGTGGAGCACGACCGGGACGCCATCCGCGGTGTGGTGGTAATCCAGTTCGACCAGGTCGGCGCGCGCGGCGAGAGCGTGGCGGAAGGCCGGCAGGGTGTTCTCCGGCCCCTCCCCGCTGAAACCGCGATGCGCAATGACCAGCGGACCCGCCTGGGTCACCAGTCCAGCGGCAACAAGAGGTGGGGGCATGGGGATGGGCGCCGGAGCTTGGGCGATGACGGTGTTCAGGCTGGCGGCCAGGACGGCGGTAACCGCCAGGGTCCGGAACCCGTGGCGGCGAGGGCGATAACCAGGGTGAGACGGAGCAATCATGATCAGGGCCGCGAGCCTACGTCAGCAGGCGGGTCGCGGGGAAGCGGAAGCGCCAGAGACCCGCTCACCGCAATTGGGCGGCCAGTTGCTCGCCCAAAGCGACCGGTTCAACCAGCGGTCCGCGCACCAACGCCCGGCGCGCCGGCCCGTCGCGGAACGAAACCCCGCGCATCTGCAGTTCCTCACCCACCACTTCAGCCAACGCGGCGACGGGGCTCTGACAACCTCCCCCCAGCGCGCGCAGGAAGGTCCGCTCGGCAGTCACACACTGGAAGGTCGGCCGGTGATTCAGACGGGCGCAGACCTCCGCGAGTCGATCATCGCCGGAACGCCGCTCGAGGCCGATGGCCGCCTGGCCCACGCAGGGGACCATGACCTCGACCGGCAACGGCCGGGCCCGCAGACCTTCCGGCACCGGCGGTGAGGAGGCGGGATCGGCGACGTCGGGACCCGGCCCGAGGAGTCGGCCGTCGGGTTGAAGGGAAAAGCCGAGGCGAAACAAGCCGGCCGCGGCGAGCAGGGTGGCGTCGCAGGCAACCCGTTCGGCCAACTTGCGGAGCCGGGTGTGGACATTGCCGCGGATCTCGACGATGGCGACGTCCGGCCGGAGGGCGCGGACCTGCTCGCGACGACGCGTGCTGCTGGTGGCAAGGACGGCGCCTTCCCCGAGCTCGGGCAAGGGGCGGGGGGCCTCGGCTGCGGACGTCCCCGAGGCCGAGTTGGGGCGGGGATCGGCATCGCGCCACACCAGCACGTCGCGAGGGTCGGCGCGCTCGAGGACAGCGCCGAGTTCGAGTCCGGCGGGCAGGTCGGTGGGGAGGTCTTTGAGGCTGTGGACGGCGAGGTCGGCAGTGCCTTCTTCGAGGGCGACCTCGAGTTCCTTGGTGAAGAGGCCTTTGGGCAGGGCCTGACCCGGGGCGGCGAGGGACGCGCGCTGGAGCTTGTCGCCGGTGGTCTTCACGAGGAGCAGCTCGAAGCGCCAGGTCGGGAAGGCGCGGCGGCAGGCAGCGGCGACGCTGTGGGCCTGGGCGAGGGCGAGCGGGCTGCCGCGGGTGGCGAGGACGACGGGGCGATCAGCAGGCATGGCGGAGTGGGGCACCGAGCGGCGCAGTGGGGGCGGTCGGGGCGGTCAGCAGACCGCGGACCCGTTCGCGGATGATGGTTTCGCAGCGGGCGATCTCCTCCTGGCGCTGGCGGAGCGCGTCATTGGCGATGGCCTGGAGATCGTCGATGTCGTAGAGGAACACGCCTTCGAGCACGTTCACCGCCGGGTCGATGTCCCGGGGCACGGCGATGTCCACAAGCAGGAGCGGTTGACCCTGGCGGGCTGGCAGCCAGACCTCGAGCTGGGAGCGGTCGATCACGTAGCCCGGGGCGGCTGTGCTGCTGACAATGATGTCGATCGTCGCGAATTCCGCCGGCCAATCCGCGAAGGGTATGGCACGTCCCTCGAGCTCGGCGGCGAGCGCGGCCGCCCGTTCGCCAGACCGGTTGGTGACCAGCAACTCGCGGGCGCCGCGCGAACGGAGCGCCTTGGCCGCCTTTTCGCCCGTGTCGCCCGCGCCGATGACCAGCACCCGGCAGCGCGTGAGGGTCTCGAAGATCCGCTCGGCCAGGTCCACCGCCACCGAAGCGACCGAGACGCTCCCGCGCTGGATCTGGGTTTCGGTGCGGATGTGTTTGGCCACCTGGAACGCGCGCTGGAAGGCCTTGTTCAGGTGGCGCCCGGTGGCCTGGCATTGGCGCGCGAGCTCATAGGCCTTCTTCACCTGCCCGAGGATTTCCGTCTCGCCGAGGACCATCGAGTCCAGGCCGCTGACGACCCGGAACAGGTGTTCGAGGCTTTGCGGTTCGCCCTGGGCATACAGCTCGTCTTCGAGCGGGTCGGCAAAGGCGCGGGTCTCGAGCAGGAACTGGCGCAGGGCGGGAACGACGACGCCCGGCTCACGCTCGGTGGCGGCATAGACCTCCACGCGGTTGCACGTGGAGACGATGACGGCTTCGTCGGCCAGTTGGCGCCGGCGCAGTTGTTCCAGCGTCGGGGCAATGGCGGCCTCGGGAAAGGCCAGGCGCTCCCGGATTTCCACCGGGGCGGTGCGGTGACTGACGCCGACGACGACGATCGGCATGGCTCAGGGATGGTGCACGCCGGACAGGAGATTGAAACCCCAGAAGGTCAGCATGACGAACGCGAAGCTGCCAATAGCGCCCCAGGCCAGGCGATGCCCCCCCTGCCGGAACCACGCCCGGCCGATCAACAGCACGAGGTACATCAGCCAGACGAACGCCGACCACAGGATCTTGGCATCCGACTTGAAGAACACGCCGTGGGCATACTTCAGACCCGTGGCGCCCAGCAGCAAGCCCAGCGTCAGCAGCGCGAAGCCCGCCAGGAGCAGCCGCCAGGTCACCACCTCCAGCCGCTGCAGCGACGGCAACAAGGCCAGCGCCGCGCGGAGCTTGTGGAACTTGAGGTCGCGTTCCTGGGTCAGAAACATCAGCCCCGCCACTCCCGCCAGGCCAAAGGCGCCGTAGGCCAGCAGGACCACGGACGCGTGCAGACTGGAAGCGGGCGGGCGGAACGCCGGTTCGGGTCCGTGCTTGTCCAGCTCCGGCATCAGCGCAAACACGCCCAGGCAGAAGAGCAAGGGGCTGGCGAAGGCGCCCAGGAACCGGAACCGCCGGACCAGGCCGATCACGAGGTAGCTGGTCGCAATGGTCCAGCCCACAAACAGCGTGGCCTCGAAGAGGTTCGTCACCGGACAACGCTGGAAGGAAAATCCCCGCTTGATCATCGCCAGCGTGTGCAGGCCCGCCCCGGCCAGCAGCAGGATGTAAATCACCCGGTTGTCCTGCCGGAAACCGCGGCGCCACAAAAACACGGCGTACACCGTCGCCACCCCGTAGAGCACGACGGCCAGCAGGAACAGGTTGCGGTCCGTCAAACTGAACACAGCCGCACGATAGAAGAGCCGCGGCGCCCTTTCGAGCCTTTCCTTCGGACGGCGGCGAACGGCCCGTCAAGGGGCTTGCACAGCGCACCGGCGGTTGGTAGCTCTCCCCGCCATGACAAACCCGGAAGCCCTTGACCTTTTCCGCCAGACCGGCGCCCTGCTGCAGGGCCACTTCATCCTGCGCAGCGGCCGGCACAGCCGCCAGTTCTTCCAGTGCGCCCTGGCGCTCGAACAGATGCCCATCGTCGAGCGTTTCGGCGCCGCGCTGGCCGAGCGGGTGCGCCACCTCGCGCCGGCCACCGTGATCGCCCCCGCCATGGGCGGGCTCGTGATCGGACAGGAAGTGGCGCGGCAACTCGGCTGCCGTTTCCTGTTCGCGGAGAAGGAGGAAGGGCGGCTGACGTTGCGCCGCGGCTTCAAGATTACGCCGGGCGAACGGCTGCTGGTGGTCGAGGACGTCATCACCCAGGGCGGTCGCGTCGCCGAGACGGTGGCGATTGTGCGCGGTTGCGCCGGGGTCGTGGTGGGCGTCGCGGTGCTGGTGGATCGGTCGGACGGCACCGTCGATTTTGGCGTGCCGCTGCACAGCCTGATCCGCCTCGAGGTCGAGACCTTCGCCCCGGACCAACTGCCGGCCGACCTTGTCGCCCTCCCGGCGGTGAAGCCGGGCAGCCGTTGAACGGAGTCGGCCGGCATCGCCGGCTTTACTTTGGGGAACAAGGATCGTTCCATGCCGCCATGTCCAACCGCTGGCTGATCCTCGGGGGCGTCGCGCTGCTCGGCGCGGTGGGCCCGGTCGTGTCTCCGCGCGCGGCGGAAGCGCCGTTCCATGAGGCCGAACTCATCTTCCCCCTCGAAGTGCTGCACAATCATGGCTCGTGCGTGGTCGAGACCCCGCGGGGCGATCTGCTCGTGTGCTGGTTCCGCGGCACGGGGGAACGCACGGCCGACGACGTGCAGATCTTCGGCGCCCGGCGCCGGGCGGGGGAACGGACGTGGTCAGCGCCGTTTGTGCTGGCGGACACGCCGGCGTTCCCGGACGGCAACCCGTGTCTGTTCGTGGATCCGGACGGGCGGCTCTGGCTGTTCCACACCACCATCCTCGCCAATACCTGGGAGAGCGCGCTCCTCAAGTACCGGATCAGCCGCGATTACGACGGCGACGGCCCGCCCCGCTGGGAGACGAGCGAGGTGCTGCATCCGAAGCCCGGACCCGAGTTCGAGGCCGAGGTGAACCGCCGCCTGCCCGATCTCGAACGTCAGCTCGCCGCCCTGGAGCTCACCGGCCGCCCGCGTCGTGAGGCCGACGAGTTCCTCGGCGCGATGCGGCAACACGCGACCGACAAGCTCTATCGGCGCCTGGGCTGGATGACCCGCGCGCATCCGGTGCTGATCGACGGCCAGCGCCTGATCGTACCCCTGTACCACGACGGGTTCAGCTTCTCGCTGATGGCCTTCACCGACGACTGGGGTCAGACCTGGCACACCAGCGCCCCGTTGGTCGGTGCCGGCAACATCCAGCCCAGCGTGGTGCAGCGGCAGGACGGCTCGCTCTACACGCTGATGCGCGACAACGGTCCGCCCCCCAAACGCCTCCTCCAGGCCGAGTCGCGGGACCGCGGCGCCAGTTGGAGCGCCGTGACCGACAGCGAGCACCCCAACTCCGGGACCGGCGCCGAGCTCATCAGGCTGCGGAACGGTCATTGGCTGCTCATCAACAACGACACTGAACAGGGCCGACGCCGACTGGTGGTGCGTTTGTCCGACGACGAAGGACGCTCCTGGAAGTGGCAGCGCAGCCTTGAGGAGGACCCGCCAGGACCGGAAGCCAGCGCGTACCATTACCCGTCCATCCTCGAGGCCCGCGACGGCACCCTCCACGCCACCTACAGCTTCCACCTCAACCGCCGCAACCTGCCGCGAGACGTGGATGGGGATCCCGCCGCCAAGTCCATCAAACACGCCCACTTCAACCTGGCTTGGATCCAGGCCGGCGACGCGACGCCCGACCCGGCGCGGTGAAGCTCCCCGCGAACGGAAATGCAGAAGGTAGAATGAAGAATGCAGAAGCGGCATCCAGCCTGGTCGGTTCCTGGGCGCTCGGCATGAACCTTGTGTGGTGCGGGCGTCCCGCCTGCACTCCCTGGGCCCTGAGCAGGTCCGGAAGTCAACGCCGGAGGCGTTCCAGACGGTAGCCGGAGGTCGCCGCGCGGCGGCGACCTCCGGTCTCGCGGGCCGAATCGACGGCACCCCGGAGGGGGTGCCAGCGGGCCGGGGTCTGGGCGCCTGGGCGTCTGGCATCCCTCCGGGATGCCCCCGCCGAGGTGCCCTCACCGGCTGGTCCGGGAGTGCGCGAACCACTGGGCGCGCTGCTCGGCGGTGTGGCGCAGCGCGAGTTCGACCAAGGGCTCGGGGTCGGCCCGGCCCGAGACCAGCACGAGCTGTTCGCCGTCGAACACCACGACGCACAGTTCCAGGAGGTCGCCCGCCTTCATTCGGGCGGGCAGGTACACGGCCACCATCTCCTTCTGTTCGAGCACGCCCACGACCCGATCCCAACCGCGCGGCAAGAGGGCGGTGTCGGCGGCGGCCAGCATGGCGGCGCGGTCGGCGTTGCCGCGCGCGAGTTGGTGGATGGCCACGCGCACCCCGTGCATGGTGTCGAGGGCGGCGCGGGCCTCGGGTTCGATGTCGACAAAGCGCAAGCCCCAGCGGGCCACGCTGAAGAGGCCGGCGGGGATGCCGACGCGGATGGTCCGCTGCCATTCGCAGCCGCTGTGCTCGATCAGCGCCGCCTGCACAGCGCTGAAATCTCGGGCCGGCCGTGAACACCCCGCGACCGTCAGCAGCAGACCCACACCAAGCGCCGCCGACAGCACCCAGGACGGACTGGGCTGGATGCCCCTTCTGCATTCTCCGTTCCCGCTTCGGCATTCCAGTCCATGGAGAGCTCCCTCGGCCTCCGCAGCCATGCCCCGGGCCCATGAACCCCGGGAGTGCAGGCGGGACGCCCGCACCACAGGCTCAGGGAGCGCCTCCCCCAGCCTAATCCCCGATGTTCGTAATCGGTGGAGGGACTTCCCGCCTGAGATTCTCCGCCGATTACGAACATCGGGGATTAGGGAAGTAACGTGGTTCTCTTGGATCTGCGCAGGGACCAGGAACCGACCGGGCTGGATGCCCCTTCTGCAATCTCCATTCTGCCTTCTGCATTCAGGATCATGGGAAGGCCGCTTCGCGGCGGAAGTCGCGGCCACGGCGGGGGCAGGGATGGTGGTCATGGCGGGTCAGGGTTTGAGGGTAACCAGGGGAGGGAGCGCTGCCGGTGGACGCGGGTTCAGGAATCCGCTACTTCGCTTCGTCAGGCTTCGTTGCCGCCTTCAGGTGCAGCTTCCGCAGCGGCTCGATGTTGAGGCGTTCGCCCACCTCCGCGAACTTCTCGGGACGCAGATCGCCCACGACGTTGACCAGGACCGCCTCGCGATCCCCTTCGATCACGGTCACGACGACGCCCTCGACGGCCTCCTCGCCGCGGGTCTTGAGGTAAACGCCCACGTCCTCCTGCGCCTGACGGACGTTGACGACGCGCTGCCAGCCCTGGGCCTCGAGGTCGGTGCGCAGAGCCTCGAAGCGGGCGCGGACCTGGCTGCGGTTCTGGCTGTCCAGGCCCACGACGTTGACGTGGACCGACTCCAGGCCGCGGAGGAGTTGGGCGATGTCGGGCTCATGACGTTCGACCAGGCGGGCGGCCATGCGGATGAGGTTGCTGGTGACCTGCACCTCGATGCACTCGCCCCCACCGGCGGGCAGGGGGAGCCGGTCGAAGTTGAACCGCCCGGAGGACTCCGGGTCGGCGTTCAGGGTGAACAGGAGGCCCGCAGCGAGCGCCGCGGTCCAACCGATGCCAACGGACAGGGATTTCATAGTTCTGACGTGCTCTCAGGTTTCGTTGCGCGGGGCAACCGAAGCTGCCCATGTCCGTGAATACCCGCGGCGTCACCGCCAGGTTTCAGGAAAACCGGGCATCAACGCGGAGTATCTCAAGCCGGACCTGGACGCGAGCCAGTGGGTCGAGCGCTTCGAACGTGAGGGCCGTGAGATCTACGATCATCGCGAGCGGATTGCCGATGTGGTGGGGTTGCGCCCGGGGATGCGGGTGGCGGACATCATCCGGTTCCGGCGCGTCGACCGTTGAACCGCGCGGGGGCTACTCGTAGCGCAGCGACTCGATGGGGTCGAGGTGGGCGGCCTTGACGGCGGGGTAGGTGCCGAAGAGGACCCCGACGGCCGAGCAGATGAGCAGGCCGAAGAGGACCCAGTCCACGGGGATGACTGGCGGAACCTCGAGCAGGTAGGCGGCGATGTTGCCGCCGGCGACGCCCAGCGCGACGCCGATGATCCCGCCCACCTGGCACAGCACGATGGCCTCGAAGATGAACTGGGTCATAATGTTCCGCCGCTTGGCGCCCACCGCGCGCCGGATCCCGATCTCGCGGGTGCGCTCGGTGACCGACACCAGCATGATGTTCATGATGCCGATGCCGGCCGCCAGCAGGGCGATCGAGCTGATCACCGCCACCCCGATCCGCACCGTCAGGGTGAAGCTCTTGAACTGCGCGATGAGCGAGTCGTTCGAGAACACCTCAAAGTCGTCCTCGGCCCCCGGCTCCACCTTGCGCACAGCCCGCAGGATGCCGCGCACCTGCTCGACGGTGTCATCATAGGCTGGCTGGCTGGTGGCCTGGACCAGGATGTCGAGGCTTTGCCAGATCCGCCCATAGCGGTTCATGCCGGTGGTGAGGGGGATGACCGCGAAGTTCTCCTGCTGGCTCCCCAGCGCGGCGCCTTTCGCCTCGAGCACGCCCACGACGAGGTAGCCGAGTCCGTCGAGCTTGACCCGCTCGCCCAGGGCGGAACCGAACGGGAACAGCGTCTTGGCCAGGCCGGCCGCGAGCACACACACGTCGCGGGAACCGTCCACATCGGCTTCGGTGAGACTGCGTCCCTCGGCCACGACCCAATTGCGGGCGGGAAAGGCGCCGGGCGTGGCGCCCACGAGACTGGCGTTGGGCGGCGTCTTCTCGTAGCGCGACAAGGCCTCGCCGGACCAGAGGTACCGCTGCAGCCCGACGGTGGCGGCGAGCGTGGCGCGGTCAATCACGGCGCGCCCGTGGGCGTAGGAGATGTTCTTCCGCCGCCAGTACTTCTCGAAGTCGGCCGGGCCGCCGAAGTGGACGGCGGGCCACTTGCGGATCTGGAAGGTGTGGCTGCCCAACTGGCTCAGCTCGGTCTCGATGTTCTGCTGCAGCACCCGCACGGCAGTCATCACGACGATGATCGAGAACACGCCGACGAGCACCCCGAGGAGGGTGAGGGCTGACCGGAGTTTGTGCGCCGCCAGCGCGGCCATGGCCATGGCGAAGCTCTCCTTCACCTCCGCCCACAGCAGGACCGCGGCGCGGGGGCGTCGCCTCCGGGAAGTCCCCATGACGGAAGCCTCATTCATTGCGCAAGGCGTCCACGGGATTGAGGCGCGCCGCGCGCCACGCCGGCAGGAAGCCCGCCACGACGCCGGTCAGGAGGGACACCCCGATGGCGACGCTCACGATGAGCGGCGACATCGTGGCCGGCATCACCCGCTGCAGCAGCAGTGTCACGGGCCACGCGATGGCCAGCCCGATGAGCCCGCCGAAGAGGCAGATGGCGGCCGCCTCGATCAGGAACTGGAGCAGAATGGCCCGCCGCTTGGCCCCGATGGCCTTGCGGATGCCGATCTCCTTGGTGCGCTCGGCGACCGAGACGAACATGATGTTCATAATCCCGATGCCGCCGACAAACAGCGACAGCCCGGTGATGAACAGGCCCACGGACGCGATGGTCCCGATGACGCGGTTGAAGGTCTTGAGGAACTGGTCCTGCTGGTTGATCGCGAAGTCGTCCGGCTGCCCCGGGCGCACGCGGCGGATCTTGCGCATCAGCCCGCGCACCTCCTCGCGCACCTCGTCGAGTCGTTCGACCGCCCCGGCCTTGACCTGGATGGTGAGGTCGGGGTCGTGCCAGAACGTGGTGCGAAACTGCTCGAGCGGGATCATGACCTGGTTGTCCAGGTTGAACGCGCCCAGGAACTCGCCCAACCGGTCCAGCACCCCCACCACTTCGAACGGGCGCCCGCCCAGATGCACCCGCTGGCCCAGCGGCGATCCGTGCAGGAACAGGCTGTCCGCCACGGACGCCCCCAGCACGCACACCGGCCGCCCGCCCCGGGCCTCCTCGCGGGTGAGAAAGCGGCCCTGGGCCACCGTCAATCCGGCGGTCAGCAGGAACTGCTCGGTGGTGCCGACGACCCGGACGCTGCTCGCGTTGCGCTTCTCCCGCCGCACGGGCTGGAAGGTCTCGGCCTCGGGCGCCACCGCCAGGGCGCCGACCATCTGGCGCTCGAACTCGCGGAACTGCGCCACGTTGATACTGCGCCGCCGGTTCTGCTCCATCCACTGCTCGCGCGAGTTGATGAACCAGTCGAAGCGCTGCACGTACAGGTTGTCCGTCCCCAGCATTGAGATGCTCTGGGTGAAGCTGCGGCGAAGCCCCTGGATGGCCGTGCCCATCAGGGTCACGGTGACGATGCCGATGATGATGCCGAGGGTCGTGAGGCCGGCGCGCAGCTTGTTCGCGCGGATGGCGTCCCAGGCGATCCAGAGGCTTTCCAGGGCTTCGCTCAGGAATCGCATGACCGGTCAGCGCGAAACGCGTTCGTCGCTGGCGATGAGGCCGTCGCGGATGCGCACCACCCGGCGCGCGTGCTTGGCCACGTCCTCCTCGTGGGTGACCACGATGATGGTGTGACCGGCGGCCGCCAGCGTCTCGAACAGCTCCATGATCTCGGCCCCCGTCTTGGAGTCGAGGTTGCCCGTGGGTTCGTCGGCCAGGAGGATCGAAGGCCGGTTGACCAGCGCCCGCGCCACGGCCACCCGCTGGCGCTGGCCCCCGGACATCTCGTTCGGCTTGTGCGTCATGCGGTCGGCCAAACCCACGTTGCGGAGCGCCTCGATGGCGACCTGACGACGTTCACCCGCGGGTATCCCCGCGTAGATGAGGGGCAGTTCGACGTTGTGCAGCGCGCTGGCACGCGGCAGCAGGTTGAAGGTCTGGAACACAAACCCGATCTCCTTGTTGCGCACCTCTGCCAGGTCGTTGTCGTCCATGTCGCTCACATCCACCCCGTTGAGCTCGTACTTGCCGGAGGTGGGCGAGTCCAGACAACCGATCAGGTTCATCAGGGTCGATTTCCCGGAACCGGAGGGCCCCATGATGGCCAGGTACTCGGCGCGATCGACCGTCAGCGAGACCTCCCGCAGCGCGTGGATGGTCTCGCTCCCCATCTCGTAGCGGCGCGAGATCTGTTCGAGACGGATCAGGCTCATGGAAGGCGGAGGAAGGGCGAAGGGCGAAGGTCGAAGGGCGAAGTTCGAACTTGCGACCCCGTTCATGACGGCTTGCGCTCCGTCGGGCCGCCCTTCTCGAAGGCGGCCGGGCCCACCTTGATCTTCTTGCCATCCTCGAGTTCGCGGCTGATGGCTTTGAAGCCGCCGGAGATGACCTCCTGGCCCTCGGTCAGCCCCTCGAGGATCTCGGTGTGGTTGTCGTCGCTGATGCCGCGCTTGACCGGGATTTGGCGGGCCACGTCGCCGTCCTTGACGAAGACCACCTCGATCGGTTTCGGCGCGTCACCGGGCTTCTTGGGGCCGACGCCGCTGGCGGCGTTCGTGGTGCTCGTGGTGTTTGTGGCGTTCGCGTCCGCGGTCGAGGGGGCCGCGCTGGAGGCGTTCGTGCCGGGGGAAGCAGCGGCGGCCGGCTCGGTCGCGGCGGGGCCGTTGGTCGAGGCGGGGCCGTTGGTCGAGGCGACCGTGTTGGTCCCGTGGGTGGCGGCCCCCGGTTTCCCCTTGGCCGCGTCCGGCTTCGGGACGCGGGTGGTGACACTGGCGATGGGGACGGTGAGGACGTTGGTGCGGTAGCGTGTCTCGATCTCGGCGGTGACGGACATGCCAGGCCGGAAGATCTCCTTCTCCTTGATGCGGATCTTGACCTCGAACTTGGTGGCGTCCTGGGAGCCGCCGCCCATCCCGCCTGCCGAACCGAGGGTCAGACCCTTGGAGGAGTTGGCGATCTCGGTGACCGTGCCGGTGAACTTGCGGTCCTTGAAGGCGTCGACCTCGAGGCGGGCGGTCTGGCCCGTCTGCATGAGGACGACGTCGATCTCGCCAATGTCCACGCGCGCCTCCATTTCGTTGAGGTCGGCGATTGTCATGATCTCGGTGCCGGCCATCATCGCGGTGCCGACGACCCGTTCGCCGAGTTGGGAGTTGAGCCGGATGATGACGCCGTCGAGGGGGGAGTGGATGATCGTCTTGCTGAGGTCCTCCTCGGCGCGATCGAGGGCGGCCCGGGCCATGGCGACCTGGTGGGTGGCGCTCTCGAGCTGGGCCTTGGCGATCTCGAAGGTGGTCCGGGCATCGACGTAGATGGACTCCGACACCAGGTTGTTCTTGAAGAGGGCTTCCTGGCGCCGGAACTCGGCCTCGGCGCGGGTGAGGTTGGCCGTGGCGGTAGTGCGGCTGGAGAGGGAGCCTTTGTAGCTGGCCTCGGAGGAGTTGCGTTGCGCCTGGTAGACGTCCGGCTTGAGCTTGACCAGCAGGTCGCCGCGCTTGACGAACTGGCCTTCGCGCACGGGCAGTTCGATGATCTCGGCGCTGACCTCCGGGCTGATCTTCACATAGAAGACCGGTTGGATGCGGCCGTTGGCCGGAACCAGTTCCGTGAGATTGCGCCGCGCCACCTTCTCGGTCTGAACCGTGATGACGACCTCGTGCTTCCGGAGCATCGCCGCGGCGGCCAGCCCGCCGAGGACGAGGACGAGGATCGTGAACACCAGGAGCTTGCGTCCTTTGGACTTTGACTTGGCCATGTCGCTTGAGGGTTAAGACAGACCGACAACCCGTTTGTTTCGCGGAATCCGCCCGCCCGGGCAGGGGTTACAGGCCGAGGAACGCGCGGAACGCCAGCATCACGCCGATCATGAGGCCCGCCAGACCGGCGTAGCACGCCACCATCGACGCCAGGCAGACCCCCAGGCTCAGCTTGCCCAGCCGCGCCATCGCTACCGCGCGCACGGCGTACAGCCAGAGGGCGAACAGGTCCAGCGACACCAGCACAAGGTGCGCCGGGTTGAACCAGTCCACCTCGCGCAACGCCAGGGCCGGGCTGACCGTCGCATGGAGGTTCGCCGTGGCCAGGATCAGCAGCGTCTTCACGAGCGCTCCCAGCACGTCGATCATGCATGCCAGCCCCGCTGCCTCGAGCGCCTTGAGATAGCTGAAGCCGCCTTTGAGCAGCTTGGCGCCGATGATCCAGAGGAGCAGCGCCCCCCAGAACGGCGCCGCCAACGACGTGACGACCGCCCCCGCCGTCGGACCCAACGTGTACTTCAGCGTGCTGCGGGGACCCGCCGTGTCCTGGGCAGCGGCGGCTTCGGGCGGCACCTTGCCCTTCTCGACCAACCGCTGCATGAACCTCGCCTGCGCCTCGTCCTGCTGCTGCTGGAACGCCGGCTGGCTGAACACCAGCCAGGCTCCCACCGCAGACACGACCATCAGCAACAGCATCGGCACGACCCAGTTTGCGGTCGAGGGAGGACGGGTCTGCAGCTCGTCGAACACCTCGCCCGGCGCCGCATAGACGTTGAAGAGTCGCGCCGCGAGGGAGCTGGCAGAGACGGGTGAAGTCTCTCCGGTCGGATCCGAGGGGACTGAAACCGATTTAGAGTCGCTGGTATTCATGGTGTGAAGCACCGCGTTCGGCGGGCCATCGTGGACCCCGACCGCCTCCCGCACCACTCCAACTTTCTGTCCGTCGTGTAAGCACCCCCCTCCGCGGTTGTTCTCCGCCGATCACGAACATCGGGGATTGGGAAGGTGCCGTGGTCCTCCTGGATCTGTTGTGAGGTGTGTGTTGGCGGTCTCTCCGCAATCGTTGAAGGCAAACCGCCCGCCCACGCTCACGACGCCTGGCGGTGCCTAGTCCTGTCCCAACGCGCAGCGACAACGGTCGATGGCATGCCGGAGCCTGGAACGGACCGGTCAGGTCGTCAACTGAGGCGTCCGTCGTTTCCCTTCGCCCGCAGGCCCGGCCACCGCGTTCTGCCTGCCTCGGAACGCGGGGTTCAGCGGTTGACCACGATCGTGGAGATCGGCCCGGCGACGCCAAACCGGTTCACCGCGCGAGCCTCGAGCTGATGCACCCCCGGATCCATACGCCAGTCGTACCGGTCGCCCGTCGGCCGCCATGGCCCGCCGTCCTGTCGGATCTCGTAGCTCTGGAAGTTCGGGGTGAGGGTCTGGAACCGCACCGCCAGGTTATCTTCGGCGGGCGTCAAGGTGACGGCGGCCTGGTGGATCGGGAAGTACGGATCCACGGCAGGATTCGCCGGTGCGGCTCGCACGTGCCACCGGGTGCCGTCGCAGAGGGCGTCCTTCACGATGAACATGCGGGCGTAGTCCAGACCGGAATCCATCAGGTCCGTGTTGGGGATGAAGCCGATGAACCCGTACTTGTCCAACTCATCCGCCGGCACCGTGAGATCGCCGAAACCGGCAAAGCGCCCCAGAAAAATCGGCAGGTCGGACTTCCGATACCGCCGGCGCTCCTTCCCGATCACGAACACGAGGTCGCGTCCGGCGCGGTGGAACCACTCCTGGCGAATCTCCCAGGCGTTCAGCGGCAGGCCGTCCTTTTCGATGAACACGCAGTTCGCGGAGCTTGGGATTGTCGGCGGAGTCGAAGCGGAACCTCCGGGTGTACTCGCTCTCGACGCGGGGCAGAGCTTCGACCTTCTGGACGGTGGCGGTGGTTCCGCCCAGTTCGAAGGTGGCGCCCTCGGTGAGCGACGGCGTCACCGGCTGCGCCAAGAGCCCGACGCCGGAGCACGCCAGCACCCCGAGGGCTCGGCTGACCGCACGGCCGGACAGGAACGGATTCATGGTGGCCGAGCGTGGCGGAGCGGACTGACGAAGGCAACCCGGGCAAGACTGCACAGTCTCTCGGAAATGGACTTGTCGGGCGCCGGCCGCGCTTTACGCTGCGCTGCCGTGAGCCTCCTCGACGTGCAGCGCTTGTGCAGGGCGTTCGGACCCTTGCGCGCTGTCGAAGACGTCAGCTTCACGGTGCGGCCCGGGGAGATCTACGGGTTGCTCGGCCCGAACGGGGCGGGCAAGACCACCACCCTCTCGATGATCTGTGGTTTGCTGCGACCCGATGCCGGGGAGGTCCGCGTGGACGGCCACGCCTTCTCGAGCGATCCGCAGCGGGCGAAATCCGTGATGGGCGTGGTGCCGCAGGAGATCGCTCTCTACGAGGAACTCAGCGGTCGCGAGAACCTCGAGTTCTGGGGACGCCTGGCCGGACTGCACCGGGCTGAGGCAGGCCGGCGCGCGGCGGAGTTGCTCGAGGCGCTGGCCCTCACGGACCGCGCCCGAGACCGGCTGAAGACCTATTCCGGCGGGATGAAGCGCCGCGTCAACCTGGGCTGTGCGCTGCTGCATCGGCCCAAGCTGATCCTGCTCGACGAACCCACCGTGGGCATCGATCCCCAAGCCCGCGCCAACATCCTCGAATTCGTGCGCGGCCTGACCGCCGCAGGCAGCGCCGTCCTCTACACCACGCACTACCTCGAGGAGGCCGAGTCCCTCTGCCACCGCATCGGGATCATCGACCACGGCCGGCTCCTTGCCGAGGGCACCCTCGCCGAACTGCGCGAGCGCCTGGGGGGCGATCGCGTGTTCGTGCTGGAGGGCGACTTGCGGCAGGCCGACCCGCCCGGCTGGCCGGGGTTCCGCGACCGGTTCCGGGTCATCCAGCGATCGGACAGCCAGCTTGTGGTCGCCGCCGTAGGTTCGCGGGATCCCGGGGTGTGCCTGCAGGAACTGCTGGCCCTGCCGGTCAAGGTCGAGAACGTCACCCTCAAGCGGCCCACCCTGAACGACGTCTTCCTGCAGCTCACCGGTCGCGACCTGCGGGAGTGAGCCATGCTCCGCGTCCTCCTCGCCAAAGACCTGCGCCGGGCGTGGCGCAACCCGCTGCCCTGGCTGATCTTCCTCGCCATTCCCCTGGTGATCGTCGCGCTCATCGGCTCGGCCTTCGGGTCGCGTGCCACAGGCGATTCCGGTCTGGGCCGCATCCGCTTCGCGGTGGTGGACGAGGACGATTCCCCGCTGACGGGACTCTTGCGTGGCGCCGCGAGCCAGGCCCAGGCGGGAAAGTACCTTGAACCGGTCTTCCTCGAGCGTGCGGTCGCGGAGCGTCAGGTCCAGGACAACCAACTGAGCGCCCTGCTGGTCATTCCGCGCGGCTTCACGCGGGATTACCTCACCGGGAACCACCCGGTCAAACTCGAGTTGGTCAAGAACCCCGCGCAGTCCCTGCACCCCGCCGTGCTCGAGGAACTGCTCGCCGTCGTGGTCACCGGGCTGGATGTCCTCAAGCGCCATTTGGGTCCGGAACTCGCCGCGTGGCAGGCGGTGTTCGAGGGGCAGGGCGATTACCGTCGGGTGGCGGAACTGATTGTCCGGGCGGGCGACCAGTGGACCGCGGCGCAGAGCCACCTCGATCCGTTGCGGGTGACGTACGCGAAGGAACCGCGGGAACCTGCCACGGAGGAAACGGCTCCCTTGCCGACGGCCTCGACCGGCCCGCCGCCCTTCAACCTGTTCGGCTTTCTGCTGCCCGGTCTGGCCGCGATGTTCCTCCTCTTCCTGGGCAACAATGCGGTCAGCGACCTGAAGCGGGAATTCCAGCAAGGCACGCTGGCCCGGACGCGGACGGTCCGTCAGCGGCTGTTCCCGTTTGTGGCGGCGAAGCTGGTCTTCTCGGTGGTGATGCTGCTGATCTGTGCCGGCATCCTGTTGGGCGGGGGAGGGCTGCTGTTCGGTGTGGCCTGGCGCGATCCCGGGGCGGTGGCCGCGCTGAGTGCGAGCTACTGCGTGTTCGCCGCGGGGTTCATGTGTTTCCTGGGAGCGCTGGTGGCGGGCGAGGAACGGGCGGATGCCTTTGCGAACGTGATCGCGATGGCCGTGGGATTGGCGGGTGGAGGGGCGTTTCCGGCCCAGCAACTGCCGGGCTTCCTGCGGGACTACGTCACGCCTTGGCTTCCCAACCACTGGTTCACGAAGAGCCTCCACGACCTGCTCTTCAGTCCGGCGCCGGTGGCATGGGGCGGAGTGGCGGTCGGCATGCTGGTGCTGGGGGCGGGGCTGGCCGGGCTGGCGGCGTGGCGGCTGCAACGCCGGCTCGAGAAAGGTCAGGGCGCATGAGGCATCTGCTCTTCGTGGGCCACCAGGACATCCGGCGCCTGCTGCGCAGCCGGGTGGCGTATGTCTGGCTCTTCGCCATGCCGCTGCTCTTCATCTACTTCATGGGCTTCGCCAACCGCGGACCCGGCGACCCGGCCAACCCGCGCCCCGAGGTTCTCCTCGACAATCAGGATCCCGGCTTTGTCGGCGCGGTGTTCCTCGAGGAACTCGGCGCCCAAGGCCTGCGCACCCGGGCGCCCGAGCAGGCCGGGGACGCCGAACGCGGCCTGCGCATCCCGGCGGATTTCACCCGCCGGGTGGTTGCGGGCGAACCGGCCAGCGTCGGCTTCTTCGACATCGAGACCCAGCTTTCCGGCCAAGGTGCGCTGGTTGAGTTGCGCCTGCTCCGCGCCGTCCTCGCCATGAACTCGCATCTGGTCGCGGCGGCCACGCGGGCTGGCGCAGGCGGGGCGCTGGACGAAACCTTGCTGCGCCAGGCGCAGGCGGTCCCGGCAACCGTGGTGCTCGACGCCCGGTTCGCCGGGCGCAAGCCCATGCCCACCGGCTTCAGCTTCTCGTTGCCCGGCAACATCGTCATGTACGTGATGATGAACCTGCTCGTGTTCGGCGGGGCCTCGGTCGCCGCTGAGCGGAACCGCGGCGTGCTGCGTCGGCTGGCGGCGCTGCCGATCACGCGGCGGCAACTCGTAGGCGGCAAGATCTACGGTCTGGTCCTGCTGGGACTGGTCCAGGTGGGCGTGTTCCTCGCGGCGGGGCGTCTGCTGTTCGGCGTGCCCTTGGGGGCCAACCTGCCGGCCATCCTCACCGTCCTGGCGGTGTACTCCTGGGTGGCGGCTTCGCTCGGCGTCTTCTTCGCATCGGTGATCCGCGCCGACGACAAGGTGGTGGGCGTGTGCATCCTGGTGTCGTTGCTGCTCGCCGCGCTCGGCGGCTGCTGGTGGCCGCTCGAGATCGCGCCCGCCCCGCTCAAGGTCATCGCCCACCTGTTGCCCAGCGGCTGGGCTCTGGAAGCGCTGCACCAACTCATCAGCTTCGGCAGCGGTTTCGGGGCGGTGATCCAGCCGCTCGGCATTCTCACCGTCTTTGGCCTGGCCGCCCATCTGCTCGCCGCCCGCTGCTTCCGCCTCTGACCGCGGTGCGTGCGGACATCGCCAAGCGGAGGCCTTGTCACAGAAGGCAACAAACGTAACAAAGACCCGCCCAGCTCTTCGTGAGCCTCTGTGCACACCTGCTCGGGTGCGTGGTTCTTCATCCAGAAGTGTCGGTTCCCGCCCCGCGCCTTCGCCACAAGCCCTCGAGGGTGTACAGGGCCAGGGCGGTCCAGATCAGCATGAACCCGACGAGACGGGCCCGGTCGAACGGCTCCCGATAGACCCAGACGCCAATGGCGAGCTGGCACGTGGGCGCCAGGTATTGCAGCAGGCCAATGGTCGAGAGGCTGATCCGCCGGGCGGCCGCCGCGAACAGGAGCAGCGGCGTCGCGGTCACCAACCCGGTCAGCACGAGCAGCAGATTGGTCACCAGCATGCTGTGGCCCAGCCGGCCGACCCCCTGCGCCTCCTGCCAGCCCAGGAACGCCACCGCGGGCACCCAGAGCATCGCCGTCTCGAGCGTCAAGCCGTGCAGCGCCCCCAACGGCGCCTGTTTCTTGAGAAACCCGTACAGCGCGAAACTGCCGGCCAACACCAGCGCCACCCAGGGCACGGTGCCATGGCGCCACGTCAGATAGCTCACCCCGAGAGCCGCCACCCCCACCGCCAGCCACTGCGCCCGACGCAACCGCTCCCGCAGACACACGACCCCCAGCAGGACGCTCACCAGCGGATTGATGAAGTACCCCAGGCTGGTCTCGACGATCCGACCGGCATTCACCGCCCAGATGTACGTCAGCCAGTTCACCGACAACACGGTGGCCGCGATGCCGTAAATGCCGAGCGTCCGCCCGTTCGTCGTACTCCGCAGCTCGCGCCATTCCCGGCGCAGGAACATCAGCGCGCCGAGCAGCACGAACGACCACAGGATGCGATGGGCCAGAATCTGGGGCGCCGGCACGCTCTGCAATGCCTTCCAATAAACCGGCAGGACGCCCCACAGACCATAGGCGCCCACGGCCCACAGAATGCCTTGCCGTGCAGCCGACACCCCCGACAACCTGACGGTGCCCCGCGCGCGAGCAAGCCAATTCCCGCGGCCCGGTCCGGCCCTTGCGAGACGCTGCGCGAAAGCAGCCCGAAAGTCGCATGAATAGGGGGTGAAGTGGTGTTCTCTCCGAGAATGGCCAAATGTCGGAAAAGCTCACCGATGCGCACTCCGGGTCTTGCAGTCAGGCGGACAGGGGCCAGGACTCCGCCCACACGTCCGGCGTCACGCAGCGGCGCACTTGGCCGCTGGCCGCGAGTTGCAGGCAGGCGCGTGGATGGCCACCCCACCCGATGGCTGACACCAGCACGCCGCAGTCCAGCACGGCGGGAATCACTTCCCGGCCTTACGGGCTTCCGCCGCGCGACGGGCGCGGATGCGGGCTTCAGTGTCCTGTGCCTCGTCGGGCGTCAGGGGGTCTTGCGGCAGGCGGGCCATGACTTCCTTGAAGCGTTTGAGGCTGGTCCCCATTTCTTCGCGGGACAGGGCGCGCAAGCCGGCGCGGATCACGTCGCTGGCGTTGCCGTAGAGGCCGGACGGGACTCGTTGCTCGATGAAGCGGTCCAATTCGGGCGGCAGGGAAATGTTGCGCGTCTTGGCAGCCATGCAGGGAAAATCCGGTTGCCGACAAAGATCGTCAAACCTTGACGATTGCGCGCTTGGTTCGCTGCCACCCCTTGTGTTGCAGCTTGCTTTTGGCTGGGGTGACTGACGGGATTTGAATCCACCCGATGGCGAACACCGACTTTCGCAAATGTTCGGTTTGACCGCGTAAACATTGGGCGAAATCTCAATTTGCCGGAAGCGACTACGGGAGGTCGAGAAGGCGCAAAACCGAACCTTTCCGAACCCCTGGCGTCATGTTCTGTCATGCAATGGGGGCGGTTTCTGGGTCATGACGGGCCGCAATCCCGTCTCAGGCTCGTGGACGACGACCGGCGCCGCAGTCCTCGAGGTGGCGGGGCATGGATCCAGCCGGCGGGATTTCCGCCGGGCGAGACTGGCGACGATGCACGGCGGTGGTCCCGCTCGAGGTCCCGACCGGGGGCGGCGTCGAGGGCAGGCCTCCCGGATCTTCCCAGCCTTTGCCGGTCGCCCGTGGGATTCGGCACCTCGCACTCGCCGGCATGTTGCGCTTCCCACGGATGCGAGGTGTCAAGGTGCTGTGCCGGTGCGGGGGGCGCGGGCGCTTCTCCCATGTTCCAGTGTTTGCCAGCAAGTCGCAGAAAGTCCCATTGCCGAACAATCGCCAAGCAGTCTGGCGTCCGGGGATAGTCTGACGAGGGCGGGTTCAACTCTGCGGAGTGCGGACGAGGTGGTCTGATCATAGATTGGGAGCGTAGCCAAGCAGCTTGCGGTACTCGCGCAGGATGGCGGCCAGTGCGATCAGCAGGGCCTGCTCCTGCAGGAACTGCGGCGCGGCTTGCGGCGTTTCAAACACCAGTTCGAACGGGCGCGGCCGCTGCGTCGGTGGCGCGCCGAGGACGCCCTCATACCCCCGGTGCAGTATCCCCGCCCGGGCAGGAAAGCCGTCAATGTGCGGTCGCTCGTTCCGTGGCAAGACGGCCGAGGCCGCCTCCAGGGCCGGTCGCAGCAGATGCTCGGTCAAGGTGGCGCCCGCCACGAAACCGTACAGCCCGTCGCTGGTGTCGTCGCTGTGCAGCGAGATGATCCCGTGAAAGGCCTGCTCGCGCAGCTCCTGCTCCAGCAACTTCACCTCGGGCTCCGCCGAACCGCGCCAGAACTCGCGGTTCAGGTCGCGCCCGCGCCACGACTTGCGCGTGCCCCGTGCGAACCCGGTCGGATTCACCACGGGGTAGAAGAACAGACAATAACCGCGCGCCACCTCGGGATAGTCTTCGAGCAGGTGGATGAAGCGCCGCACGGCATATGACCCGGCCGGTTCGTCACCGTGAATCCCCGCAAACACCCCCAGCCGGATCGGATTGTCGCCGTCGTACGGACCTACGTGCAGATAGCGGCGGAGTTCCACGCGTTCGCCGTCCGCTCGAAGCTCCTGAGGCTCGACGCTAGGAGGGCGGACGAACTCAGGCCGTTCGTCCAACGGGCGTTGAACCGGAGAGCGACCGGTGCGCGGGCCCGCACCGGATGGCCGCGAAGCGAGGGTCGAGCGTTCGAGTCATGGCGGGATGGGATGATCCTGGTTCTGCTGGTCAGAACAGCCGCCGACGTGTCACTCGGATGACGCGGCAGATCGTGACGGCGGCACTCGCCGGCGGAGACGTCCGGTTGTCGAGACGGAACCGCTCGGTCCGCTCAATCTGCGTGACCCGTCCTTCGTGGACCACGATCTCGACCACACCGAAGCGCAGGGAGGACACGTAACGCTGGACGATTTCGATCCACGAGGTCCCGCAGGGAGGTTCGGAACCGGGTCCCGGCTGGTGCAGGGTGCAGGCGCTCATGGGTCGGGATGGGGTGGCTGGCGAGTTTCGCGTGCCGATGAACAAATACCACTTTAGTAGAGATTAGCGGCAAAGTGAATCGAGCCCATGCGCGACAAATCATCAACGATCAGTATATGAACAGGGTTCTATGGGTTCCAGATCAATGCCGCGTCACGCTCAATAGCGATCATGTGAGTAGTATTTACGACCGTGTCTGCCGGGCGTCATGGGTTTTTCGTTTCTTTTTCGGTGGGGGCCCGGAAACAGCCGCGTGGGTCAGCCGGATTGAACACCGCCACGCCAGCGATCCAGCCCGTGAAGCCGAAGCTGCGGCTGTTGTGGATGACGCCGCCGAGGGTGAAGGGCCGCCGGTGCCGTCGTTGGCGGGGGTGTGGAGCGAGTCGTGCGGATACCACCAGGGATTCAGGCGCACGTCGGCCAAGTCGCGGGTGTCGGCGGGATGATCCGATGTAGTGCGTCAGGTTCTCGTCGAACGCCGCGCGCGCGGGCACGCCGGATCCGCGGCGTGGCGTTTGTCCTCGTCCGTCAACCGTTCTGGCGAGCAACGCGCAGGTCTGGTCGTCCACGTGGCCACGCCCCAGCCACCGCAGTGCCTGAATGACCCAATCTGACGCGGCGAGAACGGCCATCGGTGAAGGCGCCGGGGCGAGGTCCACGGCGGTGCTACAGCCGAGTTCCTGTACATCAGAAGGGGTGAAGACCCATCCCTCTCCATTGGCGACGATCCGACGAAGGACATGCTGGTCCACCGAGTCTGCGTGCTTGCCCATGAATTCTTGACGAGGGATGAACCACCGACGCCGCGGCCTCCCTGGCTTTCTGGCGCGGCCCGTTGCCGGCGGAAAGCGGACCTCGATGGGCGCGGCGCCCCGCATTCCGCCGAAGTGCCGCCCGGCCTGATCATGGAATGGGGGCAAAGGCATGGGCCATGCGCTGGGGTGAACCAGCGAGACGGCGGCGAGCCAGACCCCGCGGCGGCAGTCGGCGACCGCGGGCGCCGGTTCTGTCCCTGGATCCGCCGTTGAACACTGCAAGACCGTGAGCTGCGCTGCCTCGGGACGATGGCTTGACTGTATACTGTGAAACACGCACGTTTCACAGATGGAAAGTCCAACGGCAACCATTCGGGAGCTCCGGACCGACTTCCGCTCGGTCAAGCGAAAGCTCGAACAACACGGGAGCGTCGTGATCACCGACCACGGTGAGCCCGCCTACATGCTCCAGCCTCTGCCGCGCCGGGCGGTCGCCAGCGCCCCACTGCCCGACTACTACGCCCGCCTGCGGCAGCGCCAGCCCACCGGGTTGTCCGAGGCCGAGACGCGCCGGCTTTGGGAGGAGGAACGCGGTGACCGCTGAGGAGGTCTACGCGGATCCGAGCGCGCTCGCGCGGCTGTACATCCACGCCGCTGGATCGAAGGAAATGGCTGCCTGGCGGGCCAGGGTTGGTGGGGCGCTTCCGGTGACGCATCACGGTCGCACCGAGATTACCAATGCGATCTGCCGTGTCCGGTTCCTGGGGCACCTTGACGATGCGGGCCTCGCCGAGGCCTTGGGCGATCTCGACGCGGATTTCACCCAGGGATGCCTGCAGCAGGCGGACATCCTCTGGCGTGCGGCCTTGAACCGGGCAACCGAATTGAGCCGGAGCCACACGCCGACGCTGGGTACCCGGGCACTGGACGTCCTCCACGTGGCGTGCGCCCTCGAGCTGCGGCTCCGACGCTTCCTCACCTTCGACGAACGGCAGCAGCGGCTCGCGGCGGCGGCGGGGCTGAAGCTGATCCGGCTGTAGTCCCGCGCGACGGACGGGCGTCAATGACGGCGGAAGCGATAGAACGGGGCGAGACTGGAGTTGGAAACGGTGGTGGATACCCAGCCTGCGTTGGTAATCCAAGGGGCGCAGGCGAGTCGGCGGGACGGTGAACTGACAGCCGACCGGCTCGAGCGTTCCCGGAAGGTCAGTCCAGCACGGACTCGATGGTCCGACTCGGGTCGAGTCCGTGGGCGGCCAGCCAGTCCGGGTTGAAGAGCTTGGACTGGTACTTGTGCCCCGAGTCGCAAAGGATTGTCACGATGGTCTGCCCCGGGCCGCGCTCCTTCGCCAGGCGGACGGCCCCGCCGACGTTGATGCCGGACGAGAGCCCCAGGAAAAGCCCTTCCTCGCGCAAGAGCTGATAGACGATGCTGAGCGCGAGCTGGTCTTCGATGCGATAGGCCTGATCCACCTTCAGGCCCTCGAGGTTCTTCGTCACGCGCATCTGGCCGATGCCCTCGGCATGGGAGTCGCCGTCGTTGGTGTCGAGGTTCCCCTGGGTGAACCAGGACCACATCGCCGCCCCGTAGGGATCGGCGCAAACGGATACGATCTGCGGGTTGCGCTCTTTCAGGTACGTGGTCGTGCCCGCGAGGGTGCCGCCGGTGCCCACGGCTGAAACGAACGCCGTGACTTGCCCGTGGGTCTGTTCCCAGATCTCGGGTCCGGTCGTGCGA
>JABTUJ010000040.1 GCA_015075445.1 Verrucomicrobiales bacterium | reverse complement strand
GCGGATGGCCCGGCTTCTCCCACGGGGGGGCCGAGACCCATCGGGCATGCTCGGGGACCATGAACCACGGAGGGTGCAGGCTGGAAGCCCGCACCACAGGTTCGGGGAGCCCCCTCCTCTGCCCCATCCCCGATGTTCGTAATCGGCGGAGAATCCAACACGGGAAGTCCCTCCACCGATTACGAACATCGGGGATTGAGGAAGCGGGCGGGCCGGCATGGCGGCGCGGCGGCCGGACCGGTGGGTGGGACGCGCAGCGTGTGGAGATACCGGGAGACCACTGACGTCGCCTGGTCGCGGTGGCTCCTTGAATGCGCCACCTGCGCCTTCCTGCGGCGTTTTCGAGCGCGGTTTTTCGAGCTTGTCCCGGTGGCGCTCCTGGGACAGGCTGGCTGGCCGGAACACTCAATGGCGGATGGATTGATGGACGGCTGCACTGCGCTCAAGGCGGAGGTCAAGGACCTTCTCGTAACCAACCTCATGTTGCCCATGGCCGCGGTGGACATCGCGGATCATCAACCGCTGTTCGGCCCGGGCGGCCTCGGGCTCGACTCTGTGGACGCCCTCCAACTGGTGGTCGCCCTCGACAAGCGTTACGGCCTGAAGATCCCGGACCCCGCCACGGCCCAGCAGATCCTTCAGAGCGTCAACAGCATCGCCGCCGCCCTCGCCACACTTGCGGCCTCGCCGGCGGCCCCGTCCCCGCCCCCCCCACTCACTCCGTAGAGCAACCACGCGTTCTTCTTCCGACCCGCCATGACCGGGATTGCCCCGCAGCTTACCGTTGTCCTGCCGGTCTTCAACGAAGCCGAGAATCTCCCCCCGCTCGTCGCTGAGCTCACGGCCACCCTCCGCCCGCTCGGCACCCCGTTCGAGATCATCGCCGTGGACGACGCGAGCACGGACGCGAGCGTGGCGGTGGCGCAAGAGCTTCAGGCCCGCTGCCCCGAACTGCGCCTCCTGCGCCACCGCTTCAACGCCGGTCAGAGCGCCGCCTTCGCCGCCGGCTTCGCCCACGCGCGCGGCGCCGTTATCGTCATGTTGGATGCCGACGGCCAGAACGACCCGCACGACATCCCGGCCTTGCTTGCCGCGCTGCGCCCGGACGTCGCCTGCGTCACCGGCGTGCGCCAGCAGCGCCAGGACAGTCGTGTCCGCAAGCTTTCCAGCCGCTTCGCCAACACCTACCGCAACTGGATCACGGGCGACCGCATCACCGACGCGGGGTGCACGTTCCGGGTCGTCCGCCGCGAGGCCCTGCGCGAGGTGCCCGTCTTCAACGGCCTCCACCGATTTCTGCCCACCATCCTGCGCCGCCAGGGTTTTACCGTGCTCGAGTTGCCCGTCCACCACCGCTCGCGGACCCGCGGCGTGTCGAAGTACGGCGTTCGCAACCGCCTCTGGCGCGGCCTGCGCGACTGCTTCGCCATGCGCTGGTACGCCGCCCGGGCCATCCGCGCCGACCGGCTTCACCCGGAAGGCGCGCCGCCCCCCGTGCCGCGACCATGAAGGCCGCCCCTGCCGCCTCCGACGGGTCCCCGGTCGTGCCCGAACCAGCCGGTGCGTCCCGCGAGACACGCCGTACGCTGCTCAAGGCGGGCGCTTTGCTCGCCGCGGTCGTTTTGGGTGCCGTGCTCTACCGTTTCACCCCGCTGCGGGAAGCACTCGAACCCGCCGGCCGGGTCGCCGCGTGGGTCCGCGAAACCGGCTGGATCGGCGTGGTCACCTTCTTTGCGGGCTCGACGGGCCTGATCTTTCTCGGGGTCCCGCGGCTCCTGTTCTGTCCGTTTGCGGGGGCGCTGTACGGATTCTGGGGCGGACTGGCGCTGAGTGTGGTGAGCCCGACCACCAGTTACTTCACGACCTTCCTCCTGGTGCGCGGTCGACGGGTTGGAAAGCGCGCGGTCAGACTGCCGCGTCGCCTGGCCTTCCTGCGTCGCAACCCGGGGTTCGCCGGCGTGGTCCTTGCCCGGCTCATCCCGCTGCCGGGGATGATGATCACGCTAGCCCTGTCCTTGTCGAACGTGAGCCGCACCGCGTATCTGGCGGGCACGGCGGTGGGGCTGATTCCGGAGGCGGCGCCGCTGGTGCTGCTCGGCGGCGGGTTGCTGCATCCCCGTCCCAAGAACTACCTCCACTTCGCCGCCATCGCCTTGTTTGTGATCGTCGGCTTCGGCTTTGCGCTGCGTCAGTTGCGATCGCGCGCGCGCGAACCGGTGCCACCCGAAGTATGAGGCGACGCAAGCACAGGCGGGTGAAATGGCTGGTGTTGCTGGGATGGATCGCTCTGGGGGTATGCGCCTTCCTGGCGTACTGCCCCGCGGCGCACCGCGGAGGAGGCGAGTACGCGACGGATGGACTCGGCCGGGTCCTGGTTGACACCCCGCAGTGGGCCAGCGTCCTGCTGTTGGGAGCGACCCAATGGGCGGGTCCCGAGTGGCTGGTGGCGGAGGTCTGCGTTTTGGTCGGGGCGACCTTTATCACGCTGTTGGTTTGCGGCCACCGGATGCGCTGAGACGGGGGCGCCGCGGCGCGTCACGCCGGCGACTCGCGCACGAGGCTCAGAAGCTGTCGCGGCTCGATGGTGCTGGCGCGTTGCTGGATCTCGCCACGGTACCGCTGGTGCAGCGCGCGCGCCTGATCGGTCAGGGACGCGTAGAGCTCCTTGAGCTGGAGGGCGGAGAGCTGGCGGCCGCCGGCATAGTAGCGTTGGGCCATCTGACCCAGCGCATAAGTGCTGGCGAAGGAGAGGGCGGAACTGGCGAGCTGGCGTCCGGCGTGGCGCCCCACGCCGCCGGCCACCTTGCCCAGAAGCCCGCCAAGAAGTTTGCGGGCGAAGCCTTCCACGACCTGCGAGGTGAGACCCACACCGGCCGCCCCCAGCAACTCGGTGATGTGACGCCGGTCGAGGTCGTAGCCGTGCCGTTTGCCGAGGCGGTACACCATCTTCATCTGCAGCGGCACGATGGCCATGGTGGCAAGCGATTCAGGCAGCAACTCGAGCGCGCCGTTAAGGATCGCGTAGTGCAGAATCATGCGGTCCGCCTCCGGGTCCGCCGCGGCGGTGACGGGCGGGGGTGGGAGGGGAGCGGGCTGAGTGCTCGGGACCTGCTCCGGGGGGAGAGCCGGCGAGCCGCACGGGGTGAGAGGTGCCTGGACGAGGGTATCCGCCTGCGTTAAAGTCCGCAACCCGCGGATCATCCAGGCGGAGGACACCCCGCGCCTCGGCCAGAAAACGTTGCTCGGCTTCGTTCAACTGGTCGTCCGCCTCACAGACGCAAACTGCCATCTCGTAAGCCAGGTGACGAAGCTCGGGGCGGGTCAGGGGCGTCGCCGCGCCGATGAGGTGACCTGGCGTAGGAGGACGCGCTGCAGGGACCGAGGCCGCATTCAGGTCGTATCCGGGCAGGCCCTCGAGATTGCGCTTGATCTCGGCGCGCTCGAGATCGCTCTTGCCGCCGTCGGCGAACGCCGCCATGAGCGCGATGCTCAGCAAAGCCTCCTGTTCGGGGGGTGTCAGGGTCATCGACATGGCGGACAAGTAGCGCTTCCGGGGCCCGCCGCAAGCCGGGGCGGAACAGACGAATGAGCGGAAACAGAGTGGCAACAGGCGAATGGGGACAGGCGAATGGGGGGTGGCGGAGGGGGTGAGGGTCGCGGGCGTTGCAGGCCGGGCTGCGGCGCGTAGAGTGTCGCCTGCCGAACGACGGGAGCGGGTTGGGAAGTCCGCGATCGATCCCGGCGGGCCGGGCAAGAGAGCAGGAGAAGACGCATGCTGCGACAGGCCATTCACGAGTTCACGGTGGCGACCCGGGGGCGGCGGCTCTACGAAGTGACGGACGAGGTGGCGGGCTGGGTGGCGCGCAGCGGGTTCCGGACCGGCCTGCTCACGCTCCACGTCCGGCATACGTCGGCGTCGTTGCTGATTCAGGAGAACGCCGACCCGGACGTGCGCGAGGACCTCGAGCGCTTCTTCGCCCGGTTGGTGCCGGAGGGGGATCCGCTCTACGCGCACACCCTGGAGGGACCCGACGACATGCCGGCGCACGTGCGGTCGGCGCTCACGGTGGTCAACCTCAGTATCCCGGTGGTCGAGGGCGCGATGGCGCTGGGGACGTGGCAGGGCCTTTACCTCTGGGAACACCGGCGACACCCGCACACGCGGCGCATCACCGCGCATCTCGTGGGAGAGTAGTACCACCGGGGAGGCCTGGAGGGAGGCCTGCGCCGCGGGCTGAGGGGGGCTCTTTCAGGTTGTGCTTTCGGACTTCAGATAACTGGCCTGCTCGAGCCACGCGGTGTTGATGCGGATGCCCCAGCCAGGATCGTCAGGGATCTTGACCTTTCCATCCACGACGTGGAGGGCGGGGGCGTAGAGGCGTTCGTTCGCATTGGCGTCCTCCTCGATGCTGAACTCGACCACCGGCCCGGCGTTCGGGAGGGCGGCCATCAGGTGGAGCGAGAAGACCGTGATCGGCGCCAGATGCGACGAGTGCGGCACCACCCGCTTCCCCGCCTCCTGGGCAAGCCGGGCCACGCGCCACGCGCGGGTGAACCCGCCGACATAGCACAGGTCGGGCTGCACGATGTCGACGGCATTCAGACGGATCATGCGGCGCCACTGCGCGAGGTCGTTGTCTTGTTCCCCGCCGGCCACATGCATGGTGAGGGCGGCGGCGACTTCCGCGGTCCACTCGAGCTCCCAGTAAGGGCACGGTTCCTCGAACCAGAAATAGCCGTGGTCTTCCATGCGGCGGCCGACGGCGATGGCCTTGGGCGGGGTGTAGCAACTGTTGCCGTCGACCAGGAGCAGGATCGCGTCGCCCAATGCCCGGCGCACGGTGGGGATGAGTTGCTCCGTGCGGCCGGGAGCGGCGTCGCGGTCGTGGCCGGTAGGAACGCCCACCCGCACCTTGAAAGCCCGGTAGCCGAACTGGTCGCGCAGCCGAACCAGACGCGCCGCTTCGTCCGCGGGCGAGATATCGCGCCGCATGCTCGATCCGTAGACCGGGAACGGGTCCGCCTTGCCACCCAGGAGGGCACAGACCGGCTTGTTGTTGATCTTGCCGAAGAGATCCCAGAGGGCGGTGTCGATGCCCGCGAGCGCGCGGCAGACGTAAGACCAGGGGAACTTCATGTTGGCGTCGATGACCCGGTCCACGAGGGCGTCGATGGCGGCGGGATCCGAACCGAGGACCTGCCGGGCGACTTGCCGGTGCAACACTGTGGCCGTGATGTCCGGTTCGAAGGACGAGAGCTGCCCCCAGCCCTCGCGCCCGTCGCGGGTGGTGACCCGCACGAAGCCGTAAGACCCGGCGGTCCAGGATTCGACGCGGGCGATCGTCAAGCCGGACTCGATGAGGCGGAACTCGGCATAGTCCGCGGTGCGTCCGAGGTAGGGATAGGAGCCGAGGCGGGGAGTCTCGGCGGCGCCGGCGGCTGGCGGGAGACCGGCAAGCGCTGCGAGAGCCGGGGTGGTCTTCAGGAAGTCGCGTCGGGGGATGTCCATAAGCGAGGATTCGGGCTGGGATCGACTGGTGTGACGTTACGGCGCTCTTTGTAGAGAGTCGGCGTGTCCCTCGGCAAGCACGACCCGCTGCGGGAGAGTAAACCCCTCGTTGGCGATGCCGGGAACTGCGGGCGTCGATTGGCGGAGAGGCAGGTGCTGGACCAACTTCCCGGCATGCGAATGACCATGACGGCGAAAGCGAAGCTCAAGCTCCTGGCCAGGGACCTCACCCAGGCATTCCCGCGCAGCCCGCGCGAGACGCTCGCCGGGTATGTCATCGCCGCCCGCGCGGTGGACAAGTGCCGCGCCGTCCTGGCAGGAACGGGCGGCGAGTACGAGTCCGGCTGCCCCGTGGACGCGATGTTCCTGGACTTCGCCGGGATCACGTACCGTCAGTTCAAGGCCTGCGTGGCGACGGGCGCCACCGATGCCGAGATCGCCGATTGGATCCAGAAGACGGCCCGGCCGCGGCCGCGTATCGAGATCATCCGCTGGAACAACGAGCTGCGCGGAAGACGACTCAGCGAACTGCCCGACGGCGTGCAGGAATACCTGGAGGACTACATCCCGAAGTTCCTGCCGCGCCATCGGCCGGTGTACGTCTTCTTCGATGTGTACGACCTCGAGGAGGAGAGGATCTGATCGCGGCGCGATCAATCCGCTGATTCAAACCGTTTGGCCAGGCGGCCGGCGATCTCGGCGGCGGTGTGTTTGATGTTCTTTTCGAGGTCCGTGCCCGCCATGACGAACCGGGCGGCCGCCCCGTACGGACCCAGAACCAGCGTCGGCGCCGCTCCTGCCTTCGTGCCGCTGCTCGAGTCGGTGGCGATCTCGTACAGCGGCAGGGGCGGGCCTTGCGCGAGGTCGTGGACGGTCGCCACGACCTGGACATCGGTCTGGCCTTCGCCAAAGCCGATCATGACCCGGCGCAATCGGTTGCCTTCCTGGACCTCGGTGAAGAGGCCGCGCAGGAGCCAGCCCTGGTTGCCGAGGGGCTCAGCAGGTGAGAGCCGCCGACTCTCGAAGTCGGCCTTGTTGAGCTCTTTGACGAGCGAGTTGGCCATGAGATCCACCAGTTGCCGCGCGCGGGCCGCCGGGTCGCTCCCGCTTCCGGACAGGCGCGCCCCAATCCGGCCGGCGGGTCCGGGGCGACCCGCCAGCAGGCCGTCCTCGTGTTGGATGGTCTGGGCGCCAAGCTCGAAGTCCGCGACGTAAACGATGGGAGGTCGGGTGGCCGTGGGCGGGGCGAGCACGACGTCCGACGTGACCTTGGCCGTCTGGCAACCGGGGCCGCAGAGGACCGCCAGGGCCAGACCGTGAGCGAGCGCGAGGGTGGGCTTCATGGAGTCAGGCAATCAGCTCGATACGAGGCTCAGACGCTGGGCACGGTCGGGTCGGTGCGTTTGGACGTCCCCCTTCCGTGCTCCCGTGCATCGAGTCGGACCCTGAGCGCCCCTCGACCACGCGGCAACTCGAAAAACAGGTGGGCACATTCTCCAGCCGATTCAACCCCTGGGTCGGGGTTGAATCAGCTGGAAAGTATGCTAATCAGGAGGCTTCGAAATCATTATGGGCGATGTCACCCAGATGTTGGCCGCCATCGAGCGCGGCGAGCGGAAGGCCGCCGCCGACCTGCTCCCGCTGGTCTATGACGAGCTGCGCCGCCTCGCTGCCCACAGACTCGCCTCGGAACGTCCGGGCCAGACCTTGCAGGCCACGGCCCTGGTCCACGAGGCCTGGTTGCGCCTGGTCGGTCGCGAGGACCCGGGGTGGGGTGGGCGCACCCATTTCTTCGCCGCGGCCGCCGAGGCCATGCGCCGGATCCTGGTCGAGTCAGCCCGGCGCAAGCAGCGCCTCAAACACGGCGGCCATCTCGAGCGGGTGGACGTCGAGGAGGTGGACCTCCCGCTGCCCCTTCCGGATGACGAACTGCTGGCGCTGGACGAGGCGTTGGACCGACTGGAAGCCCTCGACGTCCGGGCGGCGCAGATGGTGAAGCTGTGTTTCTTCGTGGGGCTCACGCAGGAACAGGCCGCCGAGGAGTTGGGCGTGTCGCTGGCCACGGCCGAGCGGATCTGGTCCTTCGCGCGCACCTGGCTGTTCCGGGAGATCCGGGGGGTGCGGAAGGAAGGACCGGCGTGAGGGGACTTCGACCGGGACGTCGCAGGAAGTAACGAAGGGACGTGCCCTTTCCACCCTCGGATGGCTGCCAATGCCGAACGCCTGATCGAGCTGTTCCACGCGGCCAAGACCCGGCCCGCCGGCGTCGAGCGCGACGCGTTCCTGCGCGACGCCTGCGAGGGCGACGCCGGCATGGAGGCGCAGATCCGTTCCCTGCTCGCGGCGCATGAGGAGGTGGGGGATTTCCTGCAGGCCCGCCCGCCGGACCTCGCGGCTTCGCTCCCGACCGAGAAACCTGGCGACCGGATCGGGCGCTACCAACTGCTCGAGCCGATCGGCGAGGGCGGCTGCGGGGTCGTGTACCTGGCGGAGCAGACCGAACCCGTGCGCCGTCGGGTGGCCCTCAAGGTGATCAAGCTGGGGATGGACACCAAGGCGGTGGTCGCCCGGTTCGAAGCCGAACGCCAGGCCTTGGCCCTCATGGACCATCCGAATATCGCCAGGGTGCTCGATGCCGGCACGACGGACGAAGGGAAGGGCGAAGGGCGAAGGGCGAAGTCCGAAGGGCGAGTTTCGAAGTCCGAAGGGGAGGGTGGAAAGTCCGAAGGGCGAGTTTCGAAGTCCGAAGGAGAGGGGAGGAACGAAGGGCGAAGTTCGAAGTTCGAAGCGCCAAGTCCGAGGTCTGACGGGCGGAGGCCGGTGGGCGAACCTCCGCCTTCGGACCTCGGCCTTGGAACCTTGGCCCCGGGACCTCGAACTTCGCCCTTCGGCCTTCGCCCTTCGAACTTCGGACTTCCTCCTTCGTCCTTCCCCCTTCCCCTCGCCTCCGCTCGCCCTTACTTCGTCATGGAGCTGGTCCGGGGGATCAGGATCACGGAGTACTGCGATCAGAACGGGCTCTCGACCCGGGAGCGCCTCGAGCTGTTCATCCAGGTCTGTCAGGCCGTCCAGCACGCGCACCAAAAGGGCATCATCCACCGCGACCTCAAGCCTTCGAACATCCTGGTCACCTCGCACGACGGGGTGCCGGTTCCCAAGGTGATTGACTTCGGCATTGCCAAGGCCGTCACCAACCAGCGCCTGACCGACCAGACGGTCTTCACCGCGTTCGAGCAGTTTCTCGGCACGCCGGCCTACATGAGCCCCGAGCAGGCGGAGATGAGCGGGCTGGACGTGGATACGCGCAGCGACATCTACAGCCTGGGCGTCCTGCTCTACGAACTGCTCACCGGAGTCACCCCGCTGGACGCCCGGGAACTCAAGCGGGTCGGGCTTGACGAGATGCGGCGGTTGATCCGTGAGAAGGATCCGGTGCCGCCCAGCACGCGGCTCACACAGGAATGGGCGCGACGGGGATGGGGGAGCGCGCCCGCGGCTGCCGCGGTCCCCGACGCCGAGGCACAAGGAGGGTCACGGTTGCGGGAGCAGATCAAGCTGCTTCGAGGCGACCTGGACTGGATCGTGATGAAGTGTCTCGAGAAGGACCGGACGCGGCGCTACGAAGCGGCCAACGGGCTGGCGGCTGACCTCCAACGGCACTTGAACGACGAACCGGTCGTGGCCCGGCCTCCGTCGGCCGCCTATCGCTTCCAGAAAGCGTGGCGCCGGCACAAGGTGGCCTTCACGGCGGCCGGCGCCGTGGCGGGGTCGCTGCTGCTGGGGATGGCGGTGAGCTTGTGGCTGGCGGTCCGGGCTTCGCGAGCCCAGCGCGAGGCACTGGTCGCGGGCACGAAGGCGGTGGCGGCCGAGGCGAGCGAGCGGACCCAGCGCTACACCGCGGAGCAGGAGAAGATCAAGGCACAGAGCGCCCAGGCGACGGCCGAACGTCAGCTCTACGCCGCCAACATGCATGTGGCGCGGCTCGCCTTTGAGAAGAACGACTTCGCCCGCCTGCGCCAGATCCTGAAGGAGACGGCAGACGACCCGAACCGTGGTTTCGAGTGGTATTACTGGCAGCGGCAGGCCCATCTCGAATTGAAGACCTTGCGGGGTCACCTGGCCCCGGTTGTCGCGGTCGCGATTTCCCCCGACGGCCAACGCGTGGTGACAGGCAGCTACGACCACACCGCCAGGGTTTGGGACGCCGAGCAGGGAGCCGAGTTGATTGCCCTGCGCGGGCATGACCGCGAGGTGAAGGCGGTGGCGTTTTCCCCGGACGGGCGGCGGATTGTGACCGGCAGCGCCGACCAGACCGTCCGGCTCTGGGACGCGGTGACCGGCCAGGGCGGGCCGACACTCGAAGGCCACGAACACTGGGTGACTTCCGTGGCTTGCTCACCGGACGGACGCCGGATCGTCTCGGGGAGTCTGGACGGCACCGCCCGCTTGTGGGAAGCAGACTCGGGTCGATGGCTTCATACCCTCCCGCACGGTGAGCGGGTCTGGAGTGTGGCGTTCTCGGGCGACGGTCAATGGGTGCTCACCGGGGGAGGGGACGAGACCGCCAGGGTGTGGAACGTGAACACGGGCGAAGCGATGTCTCCACGGATCGAAGCGCCCACGGCCAGGATGGAGTCGCGCGGCGACGGGCGGGGCTTCACGCCGTTTACCGCGGTCTTCCCACCGGACAGCCGGCTGATTATTACCGGTAGCCGGGACCAAGCCGTTGGGGTGTGGGAGCGAGTCAGTGGTCGGGAGCTGTTCCGCCTCGAGGGCAAACCCCATTGGCTGTCGCCGCTACACACCGACGTGCCCCTGGCGGTGGCGGTTTCGCGGGACGGCGAACGGCTGGTCACCGGCCGCTTGGATCGCACCGCGGACGTGTGGGCGCTCGCTGGGCGTACCAACCTCTTCACCCTCCGCGGACACGAGGCCGAGATCGCGGCGGTGGCGATCTCGCCGGACGGGCGGCGGATCGTGACCGGCAGTTTCGACCACACCGCCAAGATCTGGGACGCCACGCGGAGCCGGGAGGCCTTGCTCCTCCCGGGGCATACCAAGGTCGTCCCAGCGATGGCCTACTCCCCGGACGGCCAGTTCCTGGCCACGGGGAGCTGGGACGGGACGGCCCGCGTGTGGCAGCCGGCGACCGGCCGATTGCTGCGCCTCCTCCCGCACGGAACCAACCGGTTGTGGGCTGTCGGGTTTTCTCCCGATGGCCGGCGGCTGGTCACCGGCGGTGACGATGGGGAGCCGGTGGTCTGGGCTTGGGCCACCGGCGCGCAGGTCCTGGCGCTCCGCGGTGCCACGGCCTCGGTAACCAGCGCCGCGTTCTTTCCCGATGGCCGGCGGATTCTCACCGGGCACGACGATCGGATCGCCCGGATCTGGGATGCTCTCACCGGTCGTGCACTGTTCGCCTTGCACGAGACGGAAGCCGTCGTCCATGCCGCCGTGTCTCCGGACGGCGAACGCATTGTGACGGTCAGCGAGTCCACGTTCGTGGGAGGAGACGGCGTCCGCCGTCTGCATCCCGGCGTGGACGGGATCATCAGCACGCTGTTCCGGGGCGCAGCGCAGGTCTGGGATGCGGCCGGCGGGAGGAGGCTGTTTCCTCTCGCCGGACAGCTCGGTGGGATCAGCACGGTGGCGTTCTCACCGGACAGCCGGCGCATCGTCGCCGGCGGCATGGGACGCACCGTCAGCGTCTGGGATGCCGCCACCGGACGGGAAGAGCTCAGGCTCGAAGGGCACAGTGATCGAGTGATCTTCACGACCTTCGTGCCTGACGGGACGCGCATCGTGACCGGCGGGTTTGACGACGCCACGACCCGCGTCTGGGATGCCACCAGCAAGCAGGAACTGCTCACCTTGACCGGCCGTTTGGCACTGGCTTTGTCCCCCGATGGGCGACAACTCGCCACGGGCGGAGATCCGCCTGCCGGATTGATCGAGATCGCCACCGCGGAACAGGTCGCCGCCTGGAACCACGAGGAACAGGCGGCCCGCGAACGGATCGAAGCCGAGCGGCAGCACCGGCGGGAGGCTGCGCAACGGCTCCGCGACGCGGTGGCGGGACCTTAGCCGATCTGGGGGCCGATCTCCGTACGCCGGTGACCCGTCCGTGCCGGGACTTCGGATTACGCTGGGCCCGGGGAGCGGTGCGGGAGCGAAGCCTTCGCATGACGTTCTCGGGGTTCAGTGAGGGGATTTCGCCGGGCGCGACGCAGGAATCTGGGGAGGGGCGATTCCCTCCACGGATCGAGCGGCGCGGCGGCTGGCGACGCTCCTTACGCAAACAGAACTGCCGTCAGCCGCAAACCCGCAGCATTATGAAACGCTCGTACAAGCCCCTCCTGGCCGCTCAACTCGCCGCCCTGTTCCTGCTCCCAACCCTCGCCGCGACCGCCGATGTCACCGTCCCGTTCAAGGGCGCGGTCGGAGCCCAGGAGTCCTACCAGTTCGACTTCGAGAACGACCCGCCGCTGATGTTTGTGGACACCGCCGGCTCGGGGAACGCCACTCATCTCGGACGGTTCACGGTCCAGTGGGAGTTCACGGTGGACCTCGTGACCCTGGAAGGCCTAGGCACCGCCCGCTTCGTGGGAGCCAACCAGGACGAGTTGTTCACGGAAGCCGTTGGCTTGGGGATTCCGACCGACATCACGGATGTCTTCGTGGTCGTCGAGGACCACACCATCACTGGCGGGAGCGGCCGATTCGAGGGCGCCACCGGGAGCTTTCGCGTCGAGCGATTGGTGAACACCGCGACCGGCGTCACGGCGGGGTCCTTCAGCGGCACGTTGGTTCGCCAATGAAACGCCAACTGACGTCACGGGTCCCGCGCCGGACCCGGCACCCGAGGACCCCGAGGCTCTCCAAGCCACTGATCTCGCCCACGCTGGAAGCCGCTGAAACAGGCTCACATCCCGCTCGCCGGCGGAGGTTCCAAGCCACTGGACCCGGAACCGTTGCTGACGCCCGTGCCGGGTTCACCTTGATCGAACTGCTGGTCGTCATTGCCGTCATTGCGATTCTCGCCGGGCTCCTCCTGCCGGCCCTGGCGGGGGCCAAGGCCCAAGGGCAGTCCGCCTCCTGCAAGAGCAACCTCAAGCAGCTCCAATTGGCCTGGGGGATGTACGCCGACGACAACGGCGGTCGCGTCGCCGGCAATGTGGTCCGCTGGGTGCTGGGGTTCGAGGGGATGGCCGATGAGAACGTGGGCGGCTGGGTCTGGGGCAATGCCCAACGCGACCCGACCGACGACAACCTCCGGAACGGGTTGCTCTGGCCCTACACCGGCGCCACGCGGCTCTATCGCTGCCCGGGCGACCGGTCCACGGTCCTTCGACGTCCGGACCTGCCGCGGTTCCGGAGCTACGCGCTCGAAGGCTCGCTCAACCTGGTGGGCCTGCCCGGCACCGGCATCGGGGTGCATCCCGATGCCGAGCCGCATGGCAACCTGCGGCGGGCATCGGAGGCCTTCGATCCGACCGGCCAGTTTGGTTTCCTGGACGTTTCGGAGGCGACCCTCCAGGCCGGAGCGTTCGGCATCGCGGACCCCGACGACTGGAAGCGGGGACCCTTCTACTGGATCCATCAGCCGGCTGAACGGCACGGACGAGGCGCCAACCTCAGCTTCCTGGACGGGCATGTGGAGTCGCATCGCTGGAAGTTCACGCCGAAGGTTCCTGTGCCGGGCGCGCGGAACAAGCCGCAGAACGCGGACGATCTCGCCGACCTGATGTGGCTCAAGGACCGCACCCAGCAAGGCCAATACCGCCGCCGGGTGCTGGGGTTGCCGTGAGGGACCGACACATGGGACTTTGCCCGTGCTTTCCAAGCCCCATTCCTCGGGGCTAAACTCCGTCCGTGCGAACGCTGGCTGAGGATACCAGCCCCGAAGCCGAACGGGTGCTGATCGAGTTGTGGCGGCGGGCGACGCCGGCACGGAAGTTCTCCGTGGTCCTCGACACCACGCGGTCGGTGCAGGAATTCATGCTGTCCGGACTGCGCGAGCGGCATCCAGACGATTCGCCGGCGCGCCGGCGTCGTCGTTTTGCCGAGTGGTGGCTCGGACCGGAGTTGGCGGGCCGGGTGTACGGAGAGGACACGGATGATTCCAACGGAAGCTGAGTTTCTGGGCGCATTGCGCAAGGTCATTGCCACCCTAGACGCACTGGGGATCGAGTATGCGCTGGGCGGCTCCTTCGCCAGCAGCCTCTACGGTGAGGCCCGCGCCACCCGCGACGTGGATCTGATTGCCGCCGTGGCCGGGAAGCAGGCGGGAGCAATCATCGCCGCGTTGGGAGCGGAGTTCTATGCCGACGAGGCGGAGATTGCCGCCGCCGCCATGAACCAAGGCGCGTTCAACCTCATCCACCGCGAGACAATGGCCAAGGTGGACGTGTTTGTGGTGTGGCGAACCGACTTTGGCCGCGCGCAACTCGACCGCCGCCGGTGCAAGCAGGTGGGGTCCGCGGAGCGCCTCGACCTCTTCGTGACGTCCCCCGAAGACACCGTGCTGGCCAAACTCGACTGGTACCGCAAAGGCGGCGAGGTTTCCGACCGCCAATGGCGCGACGTGCTCGGCGTGCTCAAGGTGCAGGCCGACGCCCTCGACCGCGCCTATCTTCACGATTGGGCCGCCCGCCTGAACCTCACCGACCTCCTCCGCCGCGCGCTGGACGATGCCGGCCTGCCGCTCGGGTCGTGACGTGGCAGGTTCCGCATGTCGCCTCGAGCCACGAGGCCACGCCCCGTCATGGCCGCCACCCGTCCAACCGGGCCGCCAGGAACGCACGGTCTTCAAGGTGGCGCTGGTTGAGTGTGTGCAATCAGACCTCCAAGGCGTGAGGGATTCTGCCCGCGGACGTCGCAGGGATGAGTGGAGGGTCGTTCCCCTCCACGGATTGGTCGGCACGCTGGCTGGCCTGACCCGTCCCAAACCTGTGAGTTGCCAGCCGGGATACGGGAACACTCGATGACGACCGCCCGTGAGTACGAACCGAGGATAGCCACATGAAGAAACCAACGACATCTCAACTCAGCCGCCCCGCCGATGCCGACAAGATGCTGTGGCGCGAGGTGGACGGATGGGTCCATCACGTTGCCGCGCTGGAGCGGAAAGCGAGGGTTCACACGACTGAGCTTGACCGACCGATTGAACTGGCATCGAGGTACGCGGCGATCAAGGACATCGCCGTCGCCATCAGGGCCAGTTCGCTGGGGATCTTTGCCCTCCCCGAGCGGCGCCTCACTCCGCGCGCCCCGTATCAGGCTGCGCCTCTGTCCTATCTCAATGCGTGGGGGAGGAGTTGGTCGCTCTGGTGCGAAGCCAACCGTCTGGAGTGGGCCGAATTCGGCGCCGCCGACGCGCGCAGTGGCATTCTCGAATTCTGGTTTCGGAACGTGGTTCCTGGAACGACCGCGCTCGTGTCGTTGTACCTGACTGTCGGGGTCACCGGGCCGGGGGTTAAGGGCACTTTCGAGGTACGCTCCTCAGCCGCCTGGCCTCGTCAGTTCCAGGCAACCGGCTTCAATGACCACATTGCCGACATCGTCGTCCGCCCCTCGGATGCATACGCAGTCCTGGTCCGGTTAGAGCCCGGCCAAGGGGTTGGTTACCTCGCCTTTCGGCGGGCCGAGTACCGGCCGCTCTAGGACTCGCGTCGCTGCCGCCGGGTCGGGGCGCGTGCCGGTCCGGGGGAGGTGAAGCATCGCCTGCTGCCGGACCAGTCCCATAACGCCCCAGGAGCTGGGAACCCGGACTCATCCGGCTAGCGGAGGAGGGACCGGGCAGCGGCTTACGGCGCGTTTGCGCTGCCTGCGCGGCGCCGCACGAGTTCGATCTCGTGACTGAGGTTGTTCAAGATGTGCCGCCGGGCGCCTGCATCCTGCGGACCGCGGCGCAGGCTGCCCTCCAGGTCCGACAGATACCATTCGACCTGCCTCGTGTTCGGTCCTTCGCGCTTGAGGTGGCCCAGCTCGATCCATAGGTCGCCCGCCAACGGCCCCGTTCGGGAGCCATCTCCGCGTCGAGCGGCCTGCAGATCAGCCACCGCGGCCGCCAACCGACGCCCGGCGCGAGCCGGTTCCAGCGCGCCCTCGCCCTGTCCGCGCGGTTGAGGGTCTTCTCGGGGCTGCGTCCTGCCGAACGGGCAAGGTTGGTGCGTTAACAACCGTTGAGGGATCCAGTCCCGCGATGTCGCAGGACCGAGTGGAGGGGCGTTTCCCTCGACGGAAGCGGCGGTGCTCTGGTGGCGGCGCCCTTCCCGCAAGCCAGCGTGCCACCCGCCAAAGTTGAACCATCGCATGAACCGCATCGGCACATCCGTGATCCAATCCGTCCGCCATCCAGCCCCAGCCTTGGGGCGCCGTGTCGCCCTCGGCCTCGTGCTGGCGCTCGCCCTGGCAACCTCGGGCTGCGCCGTGCTTCGGGGCCAGGAGATCGTCGTCCCCAACGCCCTCGCGGAACAGGACGGGAACACAGCGAGCACGACGCCCGGTGACGACAATCAGTCAGGCATCCGGATCCAGTACCTGCTCGACGCCTCCCAGTTCCAGGCGCTTTCAGGCCCGGCTTATCTGACCGGATTCGCGAGCCGGCCAGATCGCACACCCGGTGCGTCCGGCCCGAAGACGATCACTGTGCAGGTCTATGCCTCCACGACGACCCGCACGCTCGCCCAGATGAGTACCCGGTTCAGTGAGAACATCGGCGCCGATCGCACCCTGGTCTTTGATGGAACGTTGACGTTGAGCTCGGAGAATCTGCCCGGTCCTGGCAACACCCGGCAGTTCGACTATGCGTATCCGTTCACCACCCCGTTCCTCTATGATCCCGCCGCGGGGAACCTGGTGCTGGAACTGCAATGAGGGATTCTGCCCGCGTAAGGCGCAGGGATGAGTGGAGGGGAGTTCCCCTCCGTGGATACGACCTCGGTCTGGCCGAAGGAGGTCCTCGGCCGTGCCTCGAGTCGAACGAACGTCCAGAGCATTGAACCAACAACAAGCTGAACCTATGAAGACAAAGTCAAAGTCGTCGGTGAGAGATGGCGCGCTGGTGCGCCTCTGCGGTGTTAAAAAGCCCGGTAGCAAGCTGCGCCTGCTTCTGGCGGTTGGCGTCTTGTCCGCTGCCGTGATGCCCGGACCGGCGATTGCCGGGCAGGAAGAGACCGCGGAGTGGCTCAAGACCGTCAAACAAGCGACGGCACGCTTCCACTCCAAGACACAGGCCGTGAAGGCGGGTTACGTGCCCGACGACCATTGTGTGTCGGTTCCGGGGCTCGGTGGGATGGGCTACCACTGGTTGAATCCACTGCTGGTGGACGACCTCTACGATCCGCTGCAGCCGGAGGTGGTGCTTTATGCCACGGGGCCCGACGGGGAACTCAGGCTGGTGGCCATCGAGTACATCGTGCTTGATGTTGGGCAGGCACATCCGTCATTCGGTGGCCAACCGTTTGACATCGGGGGAACACCGCTCCCTCTGCCTCACTACAGCTTGCACGTCTGGCTCTACGAAGAGAACCCGAACGGAGTTTTTCCCCGTTCAATCCGAACATCACCTGCCCATAGCGTCGTCGCCTTCGGTTGTGCGGCGCGGGTGCAGCCCCAGGCTGCACCCCGCTGCCCAACGCATCACCAGACTGCGGGCCTGCCGCTCGAGTCGTGCGTCAGTGGGGGGAAAGACGCGTCGACTCAGGTTGCGAGAGCACGCGCGTTTGGCACGACAATCGTAGTCTTCAGGTGGCCGGCGCGGGAGGACTTGTGTAGTTGACGACCCTCAGCTTGGGAACGCGCGCGAATTCGGCCACGTTCCGGGTGAGCAGCGGCAGATCGTGCTCGAGCGCGCCAACTGCGATCCAGAGGTCGTGTCGCTTAGGTAGTCCAAGGGTCCCTCCAGTTCTTCCAGTCATTGGCCCAGCCGATCGTCTCCTCCAAGAGTCCTGCCTGATTCTCCGTGAGCGGTGGCAGGCGGTCCATCTCCTTGCCCAAGTCCGCCAGCGTGCCGCGCTTGGGCACCATGTTCAGCACCACCGCCGAGAAGGATTCCTTCGGCGAACTCTTCCAGTCAGCGAGCCGGCCGTACGCCTCGTCGGTGAGCGCGATCGTTTTTATGTGTACGCGGATACATGGCTCATGTAGCCACGTCAACATAGGAACCGCGCTCGCGGCAGGGGCAGCGCCAGTGAAAGTCTGAGGAGAAGTGAGGGATTCCCAAGCCCGATCTGCCGGGGTTAGAGTCCCTCTGCGCGGACCCTGGCTGAGGATGCCAGTCCCGATGCGGAGCGGGTGCTGATCGAGCTGTGGCTCGGACCGGAACTGACACGCCGGGCGTATGGAGACGCCACCGATGATACCGACCGCAAAGTGGACGTGTACGTGGTGTGGCGCGACGTGCTCGGCGTTCTCAAGGTACAGGCCGACGCCCTCGACCGCGCCTACCTTCGCGACTGGGCTGCCCGACTGAACCTCACCGACCTTCTGCGCCGGGCCCTGGACGATGCGGGCCTGCCGCTCGGGTCGTAGGGCGTCCGCTGGCCCCGTACGGCCAGGCTCTCCCTCCCCCGCCGGAATTTTCTGAGCGGTTCCGCCCCGCAACGTCGCAGGAGTGAGCGGAGGGGCGATTCCCCCCACGGAGCGGGCGGTGGATGGGCTGGCAGCGTCCGCTTCGCAGCCTGATCCGTCACCAGCCGACGATGAAAGACCGTATGAACCATCACTCCCGACTCGTAATGGCCGCTCGGTTCCAACCCGTCCCGCGGCCCGGATATTCCGTCCAGCGCATCGCCACCGGCATGCTCCTTGGGTTGGCCACACTGGGCTGGGGCAGCCCGGCGCTTCACGCCCAGGACATCATCGTGCCCAACGAGTTCGCCGAGGTCGACGGCCCGTCCGCCAACACCACTCCGGACGGAACGGTCAACGGCCTGCGCTTCATGAACATCTACGACGCCTCGCAGTTCGCGGCCCTCACCCAACCGGCGTTCCTGACCGGATACACCCTCCGCCCGGACCAAGTGGCCGGTCCCTCGGGGCCGCGCACGATCCGGGCCAGGATCTATGCCTCGACCACGCACCGCCCGCTGGCCGAGTTTAGCACGCGGTTCGACGATAACATCGGCCCTGACAACACGCTGGTCTTCGACGGCACCCTGATCGTGCGTACCGAGAACCTGCCCGGTCCGGGCAACACGCGAGAGTTCGACTACGCTTGGCCCTTCACGACACCCTACCTCTACGATCCCACCGCCGGGAACCTGGTCGTGGACGTCCAGATCCTCCAATCGTCGGGCGCAGCCACCCGGATTGATGGGATGGATGGGAGCCCCGTGGCCCGGCAACTGTCGGCCCCGGGTTCACCCACGGCGGCGACCGGTCAGTTCTTCGGCGTGCCGGTGACCCGGCTCTCGTTCGCGCCGGCGCTGCCCATCACCATTCGCACTTCCCAGGTCGAGGTGTGCTGGGAGAGCGTTCCGGACGCCACCTACCGGGTGGAATGGCGCTCGGAAGTGTCGCCGGGCGACTGGAGGCCACTGGTGGAATGCGTGCGCAGCACCGGGAACACGACGTGCGTCCAGGACGCCGTGGCCCCGGGCGAACCGCGGAGGTTCTATCGGGTGGTACGCGTGGACTGCGAGCCGCAGTGAAGCGGAGGAAGAACGGAGACCGCGTCTGTCCCCGCCCGGGGAGGCGTGAAATGGGCGCCGCCAGGGTCACCAACGTGCCGTCCCACGCACCGGCCCTCACGTGCACCCTCTCCCGATGGACGGGAGAGGGTGCCGCGGCCGCCACGAACCCGGGGTTTGCATCTCCTGGAAAGCATGCTAATCAGGATCCTGCAAAACCCTCATGGGCGATTTCACCCAAACACTGGCCGCCATCGAGCGCGGCGAGCGGAAGGCCGCTGCTGAACTGCTCCCCCTGGTCTATGACGAGCTTCGCCGCCTCGCCGCCCGCAAGCTCGCCTCGGAACGCCCCGGGCAGACCTTGCAGGCCACGGCGCTGGTCCACGAGGCCTGGGTGCGCCTGGTCGGTCGCGAGGATCCGGGCTGGGGGGGCCGCACGCACTTCTTCGCGGCGGCGGCCGAAGCGATGCGCCGCATCCTCATCGAGAACGCCCGGCGCAAGCAGCGGGTCAAACACGGCGGCGGTCTCGAGCGGGTGGAACTCGAGGAGGTGGAGATCGCGGGCGGGATGCCCGCCGAGGAATTGCTGGCGCTGGATGAGGCCTTGACCGAGTTGGAAGGCGTGGATCCCGTCGGGGCGAAGATCGTGCAACTGCGTTTTTTTGGCGGCCTGACCCAAGCGCAGATCGCCGAGTGTCTGGGCGTGTCGCTGGCCACCGTTGGACGGTCCTGGGCCTTCAGCCGGGTCTGGTTGTTCCGGAAGGTCCGGAAGCTGGACGCTGCGGATTGAACTTGGCCCTCGCTCCTGGAGGCGCGTGCCCTCGGATGGTCGCCTGCGTCAAGGACGGGGGTGTGAAGCACCATGGATTGGGAACGGATCAAGACCATTTTCAGCGAGGCCGCCGGGCTGGCTTCCGACGAGGTGCGGGCCCGGTACCTGGATGAGGCGTGCGCGGGCGAACCCGCCCTCCGCAGCGAAGTGGAAGCCATGCTTGCGGCGCAGGTCGAGGCCGGGGATTTCCTGGAGCGGCCGCTTCTGGGCGAGGGCCCGCCGCAAGCCGACGAGGGCGTTGGCACCCGCATCGGCCCGTACCGCATTCTCGGGCCGATTGGCGAGGGGGGCTTTGGCATGGTGTATCTCGCCGAGCAGGAGACCCCGGTCCGCCGTCGGGTGGCGTTGAAGATCCTCAAGGCCGGAATGGACACCAAACAGGTGATCGCCCGGTTCGAGGCGGAACGGCAGGCGCTGGCGATGATGGACCATCCCCATATCGCCAAGGTGTTTGATGCGGGCACGACGGACGGTGGGAAGTCCGAAGTTCGAGTGTCGAAGTCCGAAGGAGAGGTGAAGGAAGAAGGGCGAAGGGGGAAGGACGAAAGACGAAGTTCGAAGGGCGAAGGGCGAAGTTCGAAGGGGGGACCTCGACCTTCGGACCTCGACCTTCGACCTTCGGACTTCGCCCTTCGACCTTCGGACTTCGACCTTCGACCTTCGGACTTCCCGCGGGCCTGCGGTCGTCCTTACTTCGTCATGGAATGGGTGCCGGGGACCAGGATCACCAGCTTCTGTGACCTGGCCCGACTGGGGGTGGCGGAGCGCCTGCGCCTGTTCATCCAGGTCTGCCTGGCGGTCCAGCACGCGCACCAGAAGGGGATCATTCACCGCGACCTCAAACCTTCGAATGTGCTGGTCACCCTCCGGGACGGCATGCCGGTGCCGAAGATCATCGACTTCGGGATTGCCAAGGCAACGACCGGCGAACCGCTGACGGACAAGACGGTGTTCACCGCGTTCGAGCAGTTCCTTGGCACGCCGGCGTACATGAGCCCGGAGCAGGCGGAGATGAGCGGGCTGGATATCGATACGCGCTCGGACATCTACAGCCTGGGGGTACTGCTCTACGAGTTGCTCACCGGGACGACGCCGTTCGACGCCAGGGATGGCGTCCCAGGGATCGACGCGATGCGACAGACGATCCGGGAGAAGGAGCCGATGCGACCGAGTACGCGGCTGACGCAGGAGTTGGCACGATCGCGTTTGCGGGAGCAGATCAAGCTGGTTCGCGGCGATCTGGACTGGATCGTGATGAAGTGTCTCGAGAAGGACCGGACGCGGCGGTATGAGACGGCGAGCGGGCTGGCGGCGGATCTGATGCGCTACCTCGAGAATGAACCGGTATTCGCGCGTCCGCCTTCGACCGTCTACCGCCTCCAGAAGGCGCTGCGCCGGCACAAGCTGGCCTTCGCCACCGGCCTGGTCGTGGTGACGTCACTCCTGGTCGGACTGGCGGTGAGCTTGAGGAGCACGGTCGAGGCCCGCCGTGAGCGTGACAACGCCACGAGCGCCCGCCACGACGCCGAGCACCAAGTGTACGTGTCCAGCCTGCGGGAGGCCCGTCTGGCTTGGGAAGACAACAACTTCGCCCGCCTGCGCCAGATCCTTGCAGCAACGCGGAACCATCCGGACCGTCACTTCGAGTGGTGGTACTGGCAGCGGCAGGCGCACCTCGACCTGAAGACCCTGCGCGGGCACCTGGCCCCCGTCATCGCCGTGGCGTTTTCGTCCGACGGACGCCGGGCGGTGACGGGCAGTTATGATACCACGGCCCGGGTGTGGGACACGGAGCAAGGCACACAGTTGATGGTCTTGCATGGCCACTCCCGCGAGGTCCGGGCCGCCTGCTTCGCACCGGGCGGGCGGCACGTGCTCACCGCCAGCGCGGACAAGACCGCTCGCCTCTGGGAAACGGCGACCGGGACGGAGTCGCTTCGGCTGGTGGGACACGACGGCTGGCTCACCTCCGCTGCCTTCTCGCCCGACGGGCGGTTGATCGCGACGGGCAGCTACGATCACACCGCGCGGCTTTGGGATGCAGAGACCGGCCAGTGGCTCCGCACCTTCGACCACACGGGTCGGGTCTGGAGCGTGACCTTTTCCCGTGACAGCCGATGGCTGCTCACCGCCAGTGGCGATGAGTCGGCCAGGGTCTGGGAGGTGGCCACCCGAACTCCACCCACCGTGTTCCGTGCTCCCAGTACGCGGATTGCCTCGCGCGGCGAGAAGGGTTCAGGGACGTTCCCGTTCACAGCTATCTTCTCATCCGACGAGCGCCGGATTCTGACGGGCGGCCGGGACCATGTGGCGCGGGTTTGGGATCGGGCCACCGGGGAGGAACTGGGCCCGCCTCTCCAGGGGAGACCGCGGTGGTGGCCGCCCACGAAGGTGGATTTTCCCTTCTCTCTCGCCGCTGATTCCCACGGTCAGTGGCTGGTGACGGGCGGGCTGGATCGGACGGCACCCGTGTGGTCGCTGGCGGGCCGCACGAATCTGTTCACGTTGCGAGGTCACGACGCGGAGGTGGCGGCCGTGGCGGTCTCGCCGGACGGACAACGGATTCTGACCGGCAGCTACGATCATACCGCCAAGCTCTGGGATATCACCCGGCGCCGGGAGTTCATAACTCTGGAGGGCCGCACCCCTCCGGAGCGCCATACTCAGAGCGTTGTGAGAGTGGCCTACTCGCCGGATAGCCAGCGCATCGTGACCGGGAGTTGGGACGGAACGGCCAAGGTATGGTCTGCGACCACCGGGGGCTTTGTGCGCAGCCTCGGGCCGGGCACCGACCGCATCTGGTCGGTGAGCTTCTCGCCGGACGGCCGAAGGGTCATCACGGGCGGTGACGATCGCATTCCGAGAGTCTGGGAACTCGCCACGGGCGAGGACATCCTCACGCTTCCCGAACACCAGGCAAGCGTCGCCACGGCCTGCTTTCTCGACCCCCGGCGCATCCTCACGGGGGGCGGGGGTGCGGAAGCGCTCGTGTGGGATGCCATCACCGGCCAGGTCGAGCATCGGCTCGAGGAAGACCACCCGTTGGTGAGGGCTGCGGCTTCTCCAGACGGCCGGTGGATCGTGACGGTAAGCTCTCCCGCAAGCGAGGGCGCAGGCGGCCACCGCATCTTGCGGGCTAGCCCGGATGGCGTGATGCAAGCTCGTTCTGAAGGGTCCGCCCATGTCTGGGACGTCGCCACCGCGCAACGCCGGTTTCCGCTGGTCGGTCACACCGCCAGCATTGACACCGCGGCCTTCTCCGCTGACAGCCGGCGGATCGTCACCTTCGGTTTTGATGGCACGCCCCGGGTCTGGGATGCCTTGACGGGTCGAGAGGAACTCAAGCTGGAAGGACACACCGACCGGGCCGTGTTTGCCGCCTTCACGCCAGACGGGAGACGCATTGTCACCAGTTCATTCGATTTCACGACCCGGGTCTGGGACGCCGTTGACGGGCAGGAGCTCCTGACCATCACGGGCGGATTCGCGCTGGCGCTCGCCCCGGACGGACGCAGCCTCGTCATTGCCGGGCCGCCTCCCGCCCGGGTGATCGGCATCGCCTCCGACGAGGAGGTGGCGGCATGGGGTGAAGAAGAGCGGTTGGCCCGCGAGCGCATCGAGGCGGAACGACGCGAACGCCTGACTGCGGGGCGGCGCATCCAGGCCTTGGGCATCCGGGAATGGCTGGTGTTTGGACCGCTGCCCTGCGCCGGGGAGGACGGCGCGACGGCCTTGGACCAGGACCTCGTACCGCCGGAAGCGCTGCAACGCCCGCGGGCAGACCAGCGGGTCCCCTGCGGCGGGCAAGAGCTCGTCTGGCGGGCCGTCTATTCGGAGGATCTGCGGCTGGATTTCGCGCGCCTCTTCAGGGAGACGGAGGCAGAGCACTGCGCGGCGTACGCGGTCTGTTACCTCGTGGCGGAGGTCGACTGCCACGCCGTGGTGCTGCACGTGGGCAGTGATGATCAGGCTCAAGTCTTCCTGAATGGAAAGGAGCTCTACCGGCAGACCGAGGGGCGAGCGTGGGAACCCCACACCGACCGCGTGGATCGGTTGGAGCTGCCCGCCGGCGTGAATGCGCTGGTGTTCAAGGTGGTGAACGAGACCGAGGACTGGCTCGGTTCGGTCTGCGTCACCGACGCCGACGGTCAGGCGGTGCCCGGGCTTCGGATTACCTTGTCCCCCGAGACGCCCTGACGGAGGCGCGTCGGGCAGGGGATCGCGGACCTCCAACTTCATCTCAACTTCCGTGAGTGGACTCGCGGCGTTACGTCGCAGGTATCGATGAAGGGGCGTTTCCCTTCGCGGAACGGGCCTGGGATCGGGCTGGCAGCGGCCGTTCCGGAGTCTCATGAATCACCAGCCACAAGACGGAAACGACGCATGAAAAGTCTTCGCAACCTCATCCTGATCGGACAACTGCTCCCTCTGCTGCTGGTCCACACCCCGTCGGCGGCGGCGGAGGTAACCGTGCCGTTCACGGGTGCATTCGAGGGGTCGGAAACGGGCATCACGGAGTTCCCCACGCGCTACATCTTCGGGGACGTTGGAGGCACCGCTTCGCATTTGGGGCGATTCACCCTGCACTATGAATTTGTGGTGGACCTGCTGACGATCTCCGGCTCCGGGACCGCGGCATTGGTCGCGGCCAATGGCGATCGGCTTTATGCAGAGGTGACGGGTCAAGCCACGGTGGTCGAGCCAGGTTATCTCAGCATCGTTGAGATCTACACTCTCACCGATGGGGACGGTCGGTTCACCGGCGCGAGCGGCGGCTTCACCCTGACGCGCGCCCTCGAGCAGAGCACAGGTATTACGAGCGGATCGTTTGAAGGGACCTTGGTTCTCCCGAAGGGGAAGTGAACTGGAGGGCCGGGTTGGGGGGAGGCGGTCGTTGACTGCCGTCCCCCCTTCCCGGCGGCCTTCCGGTGTCGCGAGACGCGCCCCCGCGTCCCGCTCGGAGCCGTCGGCGGGGGCGCCGACGGCCGCAGGCGAGGCGCCTGCGCTCCCCGGGGACATCATGGAAACCGCGGCGACACGCCGCGCGTTCAAGGACGCGGGCTGAAGCGGACGCAGACGGGGGACCCGACTTCGAAACGCTGCCCCGTGGGCGTGAGCCTGCCGGTGTCGGGATCGACGCGGAACAAGACGAGGTTGTCCGAGCCCTGGTTGGCCACCCACAGGGTGCGGCCGGTCGGGTCGATGGCGAAGTTCCGCGGCGTCCGGCCCTGCGTGGGCACGTGCTCGATGACCCGGAGCGTGCCGTCGGCGGGACTGATCGCGAACACCACCAGGCTGTCGTGGCCGCGGTTCGAGCCGTAGGCGAACCGCCCGGAGGGATGCACCACGATCTCGGCCGTCGTGCTCGCGCCGGTGAAGTCCGCGGGCAGCGTCGGAATCGACTGGACCGCCGTCAGCCGTCCGCCAAAGGCGTTGTAGGCGAACGCGGTCACGGTGCTCTGGAGCTCGTTGATGACGTAGGCCCAGCGGCCGGAGGGATGAAAGGCGAAGTGCCGCGGACCGGCTCCCGGTGCGAGCGTCGCGGCGGGCGGGTCGTGGGCTTCCAGGGTGCCCCGGGTGGGGTCGAACCGATACACCCGCACCTGGTCAATGCCCAAGTCGGCGACGAATGCGAAACGGTTGTCGGGCGACAGGTTGACGGAGTGGGCGTGCGGTTGGCGCTGCCGCGAAGGATTCACGCTGCTGCCGGTGTGTTGGACCACGGCACTCGGCTCGGCGAGCGCGCCGTCCGGCTGAAGGGGCAGCACGGCCACACTGCCGCCGCCGTAATTCGCCACCAGCACGGCGCGTCCGGTGGCGTCCACCGTCAGATGACAGGGACCGGCCCCGCCGGAGGACTGCTGGTTGATCAACGTGAGCCGGCCCGTCTCGCGATCCAGCGCAAACGCCGTGACCGCACCCGTCTTCCGGCCCGACGCCTCGTTGACCTCGTTGACGGCGTAGAGGCAGGGCTTCCGCGGATGCAGGGCGAGAAAGGCTGGATGGGTGACCTTGGCCACGCACCCGAGTTCGGTGACCGTTCCGGTGGCGGCGTCGAAGTGGAAGGCATAGATGCCCTGGCTTTTCGGGCCGGTGTAAGTGCCCACATAGACCGTGAAATGCCCGGCATCGGGGCCGGCCGCGTGGGCGGGGGCGAGGCAGGCGATGGACAAGCCGAGGGTGGCGAGGCTGGCGAAGAGGGCGGCCGCGCGGGCACGCCGAGGATGACGCGGTAGGGAATGCATGGCCGGCATCAAACTGGGTTGGCCGGCGCGAGGCAAGGCCCATCGAAGTCGGGGTCGGACCACGCGAAGTCGTTCCATACGAAGGCTGGAGGAGCTGATCCACGGACGGTATCGGCTCTTCGAACCGGTTTTCGGTCCCGGTTTATGCGTCCAAGCCTGCGCGCCCAGGCTCGTCCTGTGCCCGGCAAACACCCGGCCTGCTATGGGAATTGGAGGGTGCGGGGCCTACCGTGGAGGTCGCCTTCGAGCCCACGATGCCGCCCTTGCCTGCGAGAAACTGGGCGGAAAACGGCCGGCAAGCGCGCCCGAGCGCCCGGCAGACGGGACACCTCACTGGAAGCAAACGACTTCCCGTGGTCCGACCCCGAGGTCAAAACTCCCTCCTCCCAATTCCCGATGTTCGCAATCTGCGGAGGGTCCAGGGACGGGGGGGTCTCGGCCGATTACGAACATAGGGGATTGGGGGATTCGCGCCAGCGTCTCAGGTCTTTTCGAGCAGCAGAATCTCCTCGCGAATGCGCAGGCTCTGTCCCGTCGCCGTCGCGTGGCGGGCCTTGGTCCCGACGCGCTCGCGCCAGAGATCCCGACGGAGGGTGCGGTAACCTTCGGCGGCGGCCACTTCCTCCAGGAGACAGCCCGTGGCGACGGGGACCTGGAGAAAGGAGAGTTGGTCGCCCACGACATAGGCCAGGCGCGCGCGGGGCCGGAGCTTCGGACGCAACGCGCGGAGATGCCGGCGCAGGCCCCCGAAGTAGTGGCCAACCACACGGGGATAGAGCTTCTCGAACCCGCTGGTCTTCCCCAGTTCGACGCGGCGCCGCTCGATGGCCTCACAGACGGCGCGGATCGAGGCGAATTCCTGGACCTCTTCTTCGTCGCGATCCTGGGAAAAGACGTTGCGGGTGTTGGACCGGAGCAACGACTGCTTGACGTGGCGGAGGGTGGCGCGGTCCGAGACCAACCGGAGCAGGATGGACTCGACGCGCGTCGTGCGGGTGTAGTCCTTTTCGTTCGGGTAAGGCGGAGACGTGATGACGGCGGCGAGGTCGTCCGGGACGTCCTGCAAGGTGCGGGCGTCGGTGTGCAGGACGCGGCTCGGCGTGGTTTCGAGGCCCGCGGCGTGGATGGCGGCGAGATCGGTCATCATCGCGTCCGCCTGCCGGGCGAAGTGGCCGCAGACGTCGTAGTCCGGCTTGGGTCGGGTACGGAAGATCTCCGGGCCGAACGCGAAGTTGCCGGCGCCGTTGGCGATGACATGGGCGAGGGCGACGAGGAAGAACTCGCGCAGGGCGACGGGTTCGGCGGCGGTTTCTTCGAGGATGAGGTCGCGCAACCGGACGAGCCGTTCGAGGGGGCGCGGGCTGAGAAAACCTTCGGGGAGGAGCTTCGCTTCCGCTTCGGAGAGCCAGGCGTCGAGGCTGGCGGGCGTGTCGGCGAGCGGTTCGGGCCGATCTTCGGTCTCGGGGCGGTGAGGCGGCCAGGTGAAGGGTTTGCGGCTGGCGGGGCGACGGGCGAGGTCACTGCGTCGGAGGATGCGGCGAAGCGCGTGGCCCAAGTCCGAGGTGTCGAGGCTCCAATCGGTCTTCACGCGGGAGACCAGCGCGGCGAAGGGGTGGGCATCGCAGCCCAGGCTGGGAATGCCTTGCTTCTTGCATTCGACGAGGGTGGTGCCGGTGCCGCAGAAGGGGTCGAGCACCCAGCCGCCGGGCGCGGGCGCGCAGGCTTCGAGGCATTGGCGCACGAGATGCGGCGGGAAAGAGAGCACGAACCGGTACCACTCGTGCACCGGCCGGTCCTCGGTTTGCAGGGTGTTGATCGCGGCCGAACGGCGCGGTGCTGAGCCAGGTGCGTCGACTGGGAGACACGGGCGGAGGCACGGCTTGGGGCGGCGCGCGGACGGAGTGAAGGCGAGGGCGAACTGGAGTTGGTCGGTGGTCACACTTCGAGCAGGAGACGGGCGGGTTGTTCGACGAGATCTTTGACGCGGCGGAGGAACGTGACGGCTTCGCGGCCGTCAACGACGCGATGGTCGTAGGTGAGGGCGACGTACATCATCGGGCGGAGGACGACCTGGCCGTCGCGCCCGACGGGGCGTTCCTGGATGGCGTGCATGCCGAGGACGCCGCTTTGGGGGGCGTTGATGAGGGGGGTGGAGAGGAGCGAGCCGTAGACGCCGCCGTTGGTGATGGTGAAGGTGCCGCCGGCGAGTTCGTCCGGCTTCAACTGGTTTTCGCGGGCGCGCTTCCCGAAATCGGCGATGGCCCGTTCGGTCTCGGCGAAGCTGAGGCGTTCGGCGTTGCGGAGGACGGGGACGACGAGGCCGCGGCCGCCGCCGATGGCGATGCCGAGGTCGAAGTAATTGCGATAGACGATGCTCTGGTCGCGGATCTCGGCGTTCAGGGCGGGGACTTCCTTGAGGCCCTCGATGACGGCCTTGGCGAAGAAGGACATGAAGCCCAGCTTGATCTGGTAGCGTTCCTGGAACTGTTCCTGGAACTGGGCGCGAAGGGCGATCACCGCGGACATGTCCACCTCGTTGAAGGTGGTGAGCAGGGCCATGGTGTTCTGGGCGGCGAGGAGGCGCTCGGCGATCTTGCGCCGGATCAGGCTCATGGGCACGACTTCCTCTTCCCGGCCCTCGCCGGCGGATGGGGCAGCCGCCGGGGCGGCAGCGGGCTGGGCCGGGGTGGGCGACGCCGATGGGGAATCGGGAGGTGGCGACTGCACCGCACGTTCGGCGTCTTCCTTGAGCACGCGGCCGCCGGGTCCGGTGGGGGTGGCGCGGGTGGCAGGGACATCGTGGGTGGCGAGGATGCGCGCCGCGGAAGGCATGACGCGGGAGGTCTCAGCGGGGGCGGCGGCCTCGGCTTGCTTGGGTGCGGGAGTGGCGGGAGCGGCGGCGCGTTGGGGTGACGGCGGGGCAGACGGCCGGGCTGGCGCGGGAAGACTCGGCGGGGCAGCACCCGGTTGAGGCCGACGACGTCGCCGATAGCGACCTTGGAGCACTGGGTTTGGTGATACGGCTGGGTGCCGTGGTCGGGGGCGAACAGTTCCATGGTCGCCTTGTCGGTTTCGAGCACGACGACGGCTTCGTCTTTGCGGACGGGGTCGCCTTCCTGTTTGAGCCAGTCGCCGACTTCGACTTCGGTGACGGACTCACCGACGGAGGGGACGGTGAGTTCGAGGGGCATGTCAGGCGGGGGTTGGGGTCATGTCTTTGGTGCTGACGATGGTCTCGGTGCGGCGCCGCGGGGCGTCGTCGGCACCGCCGAACGCGCTGGCGAGGATCTGCTGGTGTTCGATCTGGTGGGCGCCCGGCGAGCCGGTGGCGGGGCTGGCGGAGGCGGGGCGGCACACGCCGGAGAAGGGGAGGCGGCCCAGGAAGGTCATGCTGACGGTGACGCGGAGGAAGCGCCAGGCGCCCATGTTCTCCGGTTCCTCCTGCACCCAGATGACGTGGGTGCCGGCGGGGCAGGGCGCGAGGAGGTCTTCGAGTTCGGCTTGGGGGAAGGGATAAAGCTGTTCGAGGCGGATGATGGCGAGGTCGTCGCGGCCGAGGGAGCGTCGGTGGGCTTCGAGGTCGTAGTAGAGCTTGCCGCTGCAGAGGAGAACGCGGTGGACGCTGGCCATGTCGACGCCGCGCGGGTCGGGGATGACGCGGCGGAAGTGACCGCGGGTGAAGTCCTCGAGGGGCGAGACGACCTCGGGATGGCGGAGCATGCTTTTCGGGGTGAGAACGATGAGCGGTTTGCGCCACTTGCGCAGGGCCTGGCGGCGGAGGAGGTGGAAGAACTGGGCCGGGTTGCTGGGCTGGGCGACCTGGAGATTGTCCTCGGCGGCCAGGGCGAGAAAGCGTTCGGGGCGGGCGCTGGAGTGCTCGGGGCCGGCGCCTTCGAAGCCGTGGGGGAGGAGCAGGACGAGGCCGGTGAGGCGGCGCCACTTGTCTTCACCGCTGGCGATGAACTGGTCGATGATGACCTGGGCGACATTGACGAAATCGCCGAACTGGGCTTCCCAGAGGACGAGGGCGTCGGGCATGTCGAGGCTGTAACCGTACTCGAAGCCGAGGACGCCGACCTCGGAGAGGGGGCTGTTGTAGATCTCGACCGGGGCCTGGTGTTCGCCGAGATGCTGGAGGGGGCAGTACTTGACGCTGGTTTCGTAATCGTGCCAGACGGCGTGGCGATGGCTGAAGGTGCCGCGTTCCGAGTCCTGGCCGCTGAGGCGGAGGCGACAGCCAGTGTCGGCGAGGCTGGCGAGGGCGAGGGCCTCGGCGGCGGCCCAGTCGAGGGGACGGCGGCCGGCGGCCATTTCGCGGCGTTGCTCAAGGACGCGTTGGAGCTTGGGATGGACGGTGAAGTCGTCAGGGACGGCGATGAGACGTTCGAGGTAATGGCTGACGCGGTCGGCGGCGACGCCGGTGCCAGGGCCGGTGTCGGCGGGTTCGGGTCCGCCCTGATAACCGCGCCAGACGCCGGCGAGGCTGCTGGGGGGCAGGCCGCAGTAGGAGCTGCGGGCTTCGCCGAGGTGTTGCTCGAGCCAGTCGTAGCGTTTGCGGGCGATCTCGTCGGCCTCCTCGCGGGCGATGCCGCCCAGGCGGAGGAGGCGTTCGAGGTAGGCATCGCGGACGGAGGGCCGCTTCTCGATGAGCCGGTAGAGGGCGGGCTGGGTGAAGGAGGGTTCGTCGCCTTCGTTGTGGCCAAGCCGCCGGTAGCAGTACATGTCGATGACGACGTCCAGCTTGAATTCCTGGCGAAAATCCAGGGCCAACTGGATGCAGCGCGCGACAGCCTCGGGGTCCTCGCCGTTCACGTGGAACAACGGGACCGGGAGCATCCGGGCAATGCTCGTCGAGTAGAGCGTCGAGCGCCCTTCACCGGGCGTGGTGGTGAAGCCGATCTGGTTGTTGACGATGATGTGGACGGTGCCACCCGTGCTGTAGCCCGGCAGCCGGCTCAGGTTCAACGTTTCCTGCACCACGCCCTCGCCAATGAAGGCAGCGTCCCCGTGGATCAGGCAGGTCAGGACCCGCGAACGGTCCTGGTCTCGCGCCCGGTCTTGCTTGGCGCGGACACGGCCGAGGGCGACGGGGTTGACGAACTCGAGGTGACTGGGGTTGAAGCAGAGCGAGAGGTGGACGCGACGGCCCGCGGCGGTGAGGTAGTCGCTGCTGTAACCCATGTGGTACTTGACGTCGCCGCCGCCGAGAAAGAGGTCGGGGTCCTTGTCCTCGAACTCGCGGAAGATCTCGCGCGGGCTCTTGCCGATGATGTTGGCGAGCACGTTCAGGCGGCCGCGGTGGGCCATGCCGACGACGATCTCGTCCACGCCCAGTTCGCTGGCCTTGCCGATGGCGAGGTCGAGGAGCGGGATGAGGCTTTCGCCGCCTTCGAGGGAGAAGCTCTTGGCGCCGACGAATTTCTTGCGGACAAACTGCTCGAAGACGATGGCGTCGGTGAGGCGGGTGAAGATGCGCAGTTGGAGGTCGCGGCTGAGGTCGGCGCGGAACGGCATGCTCTCGAAGCGGGCCTGCAGCCAGTGGCGGATCCGCAGGTTGTCGATGTGCATGTACTGGGCGCCGATGGCGCCGCAGTAGATCTGGCGCAGCCGCTCGAGGATTTCGCGGAGGGGCAGGCGACCGTCGGGGCGAAGCGTCTCGACGTAGAACAGGCGGTTCATGTCGCCGCTGGTGAATCCGTAGTACTGGGGATCGAGTTGCGGGATGGCGGGGGTGAAGGTGCTGAGCGGGTCGAACTGCGCGATCATGTGGCCGCGCACGCGGTAGGCCCGGACCATGCGATCCACGCGATGCTGGAGCAGCATCATGGACTCGAGATCCTCGCCGGGCGCGGACGCGGTTGCCGTTCCCCGGGGACCGCCGGCGGGATGGAAGAGGCTGCGGGGCCGGAAGGAGGGGCCGGGACGGAAGCCGGAGGAGGCAGTCTCACCGTTCTTGAGGCTGTCGAAGTAACGTCGCCAGTCCTCCGGGACGGAGTCCGGCTGGCGCTGATAGTCGGCGTACACCTGCTCGACGTACGCCAGATTGGCCGCCTCGGGCAACTTCACGCAGGGAGAGTGTTGGCCGGACCGGCCCCGCTGGGCAAGCGGGAAGGGGCCAACGGGAAGGGGTACGGATGGGGTGGTTCGGCATGACAGACGGAGGAGCCGGAGCACGGACAGGCGAATGGGGACAGACGAATCTGACAACTTGAGTATACAGAATCGCATATTATCCTGCTATCTGTGTATATCAAAAGGGTCGCAGAACAAGTGCTGAAACAACTGCTCCTCGGCAACAAGGTCGGGGTGGTCCTCGGGGCTCGCCAGGTCGGCAAGACCACGCTGGTTGAGCAGGTGCTCACCGGTCAGCCAGCGCTCTTCCTGAACTTCGATGTCGAAGTGGACAAGGCGCGATTCCTCGCCGCCAGCGTGTTGGCCCCGGCGGACGGGTTGCGATCCCTGGGGAACCCGCCGGTGCTCGTGATCGATGAGGCCCAGCGGTTGCCGCAAGCCGCTCGTATCGTCAAAGGCTGGCACGACGTGCGGCTGCCAGTGAAGTTCCTGCTGCTGGGTTCCTCCTCGCTGAACCTGCTCGACCAGGCGGCGGAAAGCCTGACGGGTCGCAGTCGCAAGCTCGTGTTACCGCCGCTGGTGCTGGCCGAGGCGCTGCGGACGCAGACTTGGGCCGGACCGGACCCCGCCCCCGAGCACGTGTGCCGGCACTTCGCGCCCCAGCTCCGGGCATTCCTCCTGCAGCGGCTGGGCCTGGGCAGTTACCCCGAGGTGGTCACCAGCGGCGAGCCCGAAGGACTCCTGCGCGAGCTCAGTTCCGACTACCTCTGGAAGGACGTGCTCCAGACCGGCCTGGTGAAGACGCCGGACCTCATCAAGCGGCTGCTGTTGTTGCTCGCGCATCAGGCGGGCGGCGAGGTCTCGGTCAACGAACTGGCGACCCAACTCGCGATGGCGCGGCCCACCGTCGAACGTTATCTCGACCTCCTGGAGCAGACGTTCGTCATCTTCCGGCTGCCGGCCTTCAGCACCAATCCGCGCAAGGAAATCGCGAAGAGCCAGAAGGTCTTTTTCTGGGATACCGGCATTCGCAACGCCCTGCTCAACGCTCTTTCGACGGACGAATTCCGACCCGACATCGGCGCGCTCTGGGAAAACTGGGTCATCGCGGAGGTGGCCAAGCACAACGCGCTGCTGGGTTCGCCGGCGGAACTTCGTTTCTGGCGCACGCGGGCGCAGTCGGAGGTGGACCTGGTCGTGAAGCAAGGGCCGCGCCTGCGCGCGTTCGAGATCAAGTGGTCGAGCCGCCGCGTCGCGGGTCGGGCGTTTCGCGATGCATACGGGGTCGAGGTCGAGTCGATCGGCCCGGACAACCCTTTCGCAGCCGACCTCCTGAGCCTGTCGTCAGGCTGACCGCTCGGTCTGGCCCTTGGGGGACGGGGAGCGCGGGAAGGCGGCCAGGACCCGGCCGCGGTAGAAGCGATGCGGGGTGTGCGGCGTGGTCAAGTCCACGAACGTGGCGTGACCGGCGGCATCGGTGACCACCACTTGTTCGTCCCAGTGCGTCAGATCGACGGAACGGTCGATGGCGTAGCTGGTGTCCGCGGTGCCGTGCAACCGCAGGGTCAAGCCCGTCGCCCATGACCATCCGACAGTCTCGAGTTGCGGCCGGGCCGGTTTCGCGGCAGGCAGCCGCACCGTGATCTCCGGGAGACCATCGGCCTGCAACAGCCAGTAGTCGCACTCCACCGCGGGCAAGGCTGGTCCGGTCGCAAGGCCGGCGAAGCCATGGCGCGCGGGGGCCGCCGGGTAATAGTCCCACCAGACCAGCCACGCGGCGGGTTCCGGTGTCTCGCCGTCGGCCGGCCAAAGCCGGGCGAGCAGATCCGCGCCGCCCGCCAGCGGGCGCGGTTCGTGCCGGACCCGCAGCCAGTACCACCTGTTGGCCTGCCAGGCGAACGTCGCCCCGGGCCCGGGGGTCCCGTCAAGCCCCACCAACTCGATGCCGTGCTGCCCCGCGTCGCCGCTGCGGAAACGGCAGATGAACCCCGTGCCCGCGGTGCTGTCGATGCCCAGGGCCACGCCGCCCAAGGAGCCCGCCGTCTCGGGCGGGGCGACGACGCGCAGACGGGCGAGGACTTCGGCTTCGAGCAGGCCACCAGCAGGAACGGCGGCCGTCAGCCATGCGGTGCCGGCGGGCGACGGCTCGACGCGCAGCAGGCCGTCCGCCACACGGAAGAAGTCGCCGTTCGCTCCCGCGCGCGCCCACGTCGGGTCGAGGGCTACGTCGAAGTCCTGTTGCCAACCCTGACGTTGCTGGCCGGCTTCGGCGGGCACGCCCATCCGCGACACGGTCACGCGCCGCACCTTCAGACTGGGGGCCTGCACGGCGATCCTGAAATCCGCGCCGCCGTTCTGGCTGTTGAGGAACCGCGCTTCGAGCAGACGGAACTTCGCCGTCTTCCACTCTCCCGACTGGCCCAGGGTCACCTGGGTGCGACTCGCGGTGTAGGCGCCGTTGAAGGGGGCGTTCGGGTCCGGCCCGTCGTACTCGAGGCGGAAGGTGCCGCTGCCGGCGTCGAAGTACTCGACCTCGACGTCCACGAGCATGTCGTCGGCCCACTTGAAGGAATCGTCGATCTGGAAATAGACGTAGCGGCCGGCGTGCACCGTGGGGGCCGTCTCGCGGCACGGGGAACCGGCGGCCTCGGCCGGTCGGGTCGCGCCATCGGCGAACTCGAACTGGGTGAGGCCGCCCCCTTCGTTGGTGGGGCCGAGCTGGACACTGACCGAGCGGGCCTCGGAGAACGGGCCGGTGGGGCGCGGCGGTTTGATGCCAGCCTTGAAGAGGTCGACGAACTTCCGGTTCAGCTCGATGTATTGGCGGCCGTACTCGCGCGAGGCGGCGATGTCCGTGCCTTCGTGGTACTCGTTCCAGGTCTCGATGTGGATGAGGTTCGAGGGGCGGCGGAGGAAGCGAATCCAGTTGCGCTCGAAGAACGCGCCGTTTTCGCGCGGGACGATCAGCGGCTCGCGGCCCGGCACAGCCGAGTGGTCGTAGCCCGGGCCCAGCGCGCCCACGCCGGGGTTCTTGAGTGAGATGGCACCGCCCCAGGCGTAGGTGTTGTCGGCGCGGACATTCCAGGAGATCTCCCGGACGATATAGGGGTCCCGACCGCCGAAGTCGCGGGCAAACTCCTGCCGGACGTAGTCGATGCAAGTCTGGTCGTGGGCGGCGGCAAAGCCGGCGGCGTAGAGGAACACGATGGGGCGGTCCTGGATCATAGCCCAGTCGCGCGGCGGGATGAGCGAGAAGAAGTCGCGGATGCTCTCGTAGAACCAGCGCCGGCCGTGGTCGGTGGTGAGATCGATACGGCGGCCCGCGGCGTTGTATTCGAGCGTCGAGGTGTCATAGAAGAGCCCGATGCGCGGGGGTTGCTTGCCTTGAGCCAGCAACTCGGCGCGGGCGGCGACGAGCGGGGGAAGGCCGGCGAAGCTCCAGGGCTGGCCGGCGACGGGGACGCCGGGAAGGCGTTGCGAGGGTTCCCCCCAATAGACCGGCAGGAGCACGTCAATGCCGGCTGCCATCATGTCGAGGAGCTGCTGGCGATGCCAGGCCGTGGACTTGTAGGAGAACCCGGTGAGGGTGGGTGGGTGGTCCGTCAGGGCATCGCTGCCGTCGGCGTTGGTGAGGTGGGCGCCGCTGTACACGTCGTACCAGTAGAAGTAGGAGGTGAGCACCACACGGTCCCGGGCGGTGAAGGAGGTGGCGGCCGCGAAGTCGTCGGGCCCGGGATTCACGTAGGGACCGAGGGGCGGGTTGATGGGGGCCGCGGTAGCCAGGGGGGCGAGTCCGAGCGCGGAAGCAGCCAGGAGCGGGAGCCAACGGCGGGGGTGCGGGCGGAGGAGAGAACGGCAGGCGCGGAGCGGGCGACGTTTCATGGTCGGGAGGATGCCACGGAGCGCGGCGGGGGACAGCCCCTTTCCACCGTCATTCCGCGGGCGGTCATTTTGCTTTACAAGACGTTGGACTGGTGGGTACTTAGACCGCGTACATCAAGCCCTATGAAAGCCTCATTCATTCCCTGTTGTGCGGTGCTCTTCGGCAGCGCCGCCTTTCTGACCTTTGCCCAGACGGGCCCCTACAATCCGGAAGCGTGGCCACCCACCATCGACCTTAACAAGGTGGTTCATTTCGTCTCCACGGACGGGGAGTTCACCTCGCCCGGCGGATTCTGGTACGAGCCGCCGATGACGATCCTGGCCGGCGGGGATCACGACACCGCCGACTTCAACATCGGCGGGCACACGGGCAAGAAGGTGATTGGCAACTACCTGAACGTGGCCGATCCCATGTACACGGAATGGGCCGAGACGGAGACCATCGACATCCTGGTCCAGGTTTACGGGGATGCCGCCTTGTTGAACGCCCAGGGGCAACCCCGCAACTTCAACTTCCTCACGGGCGTGCTGCCCGATCTGAATTTCCCGGTGGGCGGGCAGATCCCGGTCGAGGCAAAGAACGGTCGCTGGAACTGGGTCCTGTTCCGCATCCCTAACGCCATCCGGCCCAGCGACGGCCTGCGGTACATCGGCTCGATCCCGCCCAACGCCCAGGGCGCGTCCCAGAATGGTGGTGTGAACGGCGGCACGATCCGGTTTGAAGGGGTTCCCAACTTGATTGTGCGCCTGGTGGCCTTCGGCGAGGAAGGAGCGTTTGGCACGCCCGAGGACATCAACCAGTTCCTCCCTCCGGAAGCCTGCGATCCGGAGCCCGAGACCAACCTGGCAGGTATCGACATCGCCGCGGGCAGCGCCAATCACATGGAGGTTATCAACAATGGGGACCAGACGGTCACCTTCGCGGACAATGTGGGCCCCGCGGGCGACCAGCGTCGTGTGGTCATCCCCAGCGCGCTTTACCTCAACTTCGGCATCACCGACAACCACCTCGGCAAACCGTGCAACGACCCCCGCGCCGTCAAGGTGTGCGTGGATTTCTATGATGACCCGGCCTTTGCCGGCCTGGACGTGCGCTTTGGCCCGGAAGCGTTCGCTACGGATGCTCTCAGCGGCGTCGACTTTGTGGCTCCCGCCCGACGGCACGTGATGCAGGGCACGGGCACCTGGGTGCGACGCTCCTGGACCGTTGCCGCCGTGAACCTCAAGGGTGTGAACGCCGGTACGCTCACCGCAGGCCCACGGTTCATCTCCGAGAACGGACAGGTGGCGGTATCGCGCTTTGAGCTGGCTGTCCTGCGCACCGGCGAGCATCCCCTGGCCGGTCAGGATCCCCTCGCCAACTGCTACGAAGACCCGAACGTTTGCACCGACGCCTACGGCCGGTACGCGGAGTTGGATCTGGGCCAGGACATCCGGAACGGCCTCAACACGGGGAGCAGCGGTGGCGACCAGGAGATGATCGTCGAGGAAGCCGGCCCGGCCGGCGACCGACGCCAGGCCGTGCGGGCCGCGCACGACGACGGCACCCCCGGCTTCGGCCATCAGTTCCTCAACTTTGCCATCACCGACGAAGCCCTGGGCCCCAACTCCCAGCCCAATGCGCATCTGGCGATCTGCATCACCTACTACGACGACCCGGCCCTGATCGGCACCACCATCCGGCCGGAGGCTTACCGGGTGGAAGTCAACGGGGTGGAGCAGTTCGGCTTCGCTCCAGGCGCGTGGGCGGTGGCCCTCGAGGGCACCGACCAATGGCGGACCGCGTATTGGGAGATCCCGGCCATCAAGTTCAGCGGCGTGAACCAGGGTCCGCAGGCGGCGGCGCGTTTCATCACGGGCGACGCGGGTGACATCCAGGGGAAGATCGCCGTGACCCGCGTCCGCTATGCCGTCATCCGTCCCTGCGGACCGAACGCCGGGGAGAACCTGCTGGCGGAGTGCAAGCCTCTCACCGACGTCTCCCTGGCCATTGCCCGCAGCGGGAACAATGTCCAGTTGAGCTGGCCGGCCGCGGGCAACTTCCAGGTGCAGGGCACCGCCGACCTCAGCAACCCGCAGTGGGCGGTCATCAATGCCACGGTCGAGGTCATCGAAGGTCAGAACGTGGTCACCCTGCCCATCGGCGCAGGCACCCAGTACTTCCGGCTCGTCCAGTAAACGGGCGGCCGGTTATCGCAGCGTGTCGGGCTGTCGAGGCCTGACACGCCGCCCGAAGAACGGCATGAAGAACGATAGCAGTCCGAACGCCGACGGGCAGTCCGTGGGGCACCCGGCGTGGCAACGCACCGGCCGACGGGTCCGCGGCGGCGGCCCCTGGGCCTTCACGCTCATCGAGCTCCTGGTCGTGATTGCCATCATCGCGATCCTGGCCGGGATGCTCCTGCCGCTGTTGGGTCGCTCAAAGGAGAACGCCCGGCGGATGCACTGCACCAACAACCTCCGCCAGATCGGGCTGGGCATCATGATGTATCGGGACGACCATCGCGATCGCCCGCCGCTGTACCTGGTGAATCCGACGAACAAAACCTACGGATATCCCGGCGGCAACCAGCCCTACCTCGAGAAGGGTTACGTGGAGAACACCAACTCGTTCGTCTGCCTGTCAGACCGGACGCGGGGACGCATCACGATTGACCTGGGCTGGGAGTATTTCGGCGAGTTCACCACCAGGGCTAGCCATCCCTCGGCCCCTGCGCAGACGACGGCGGAAGGCAAGAGCGGCTCGAGGGACCAACTGGCGCGTTGGAGCACGCGCTTCATCGTGGCTGCTTCGCCCGTGGCATCGCCACCTTTTCAGCGGCTGGACTGGCAACACGTGCGACCTGGCCAAGAGCTTCGCGAAGAAGACCAACATCAAAGACCTTTGCCTGCGCCAGGACGGCGCGGTGAACAGCTTCCTCTGGCCCGCCAACAACTGGGAAGAGGAACCCTACACGCGGCTGCGGTAGGCAATTTCATCGGCGCTCCCGTCCACGACTGCCCCGCGCAGCGCAGACTCCCGATCGGGACCGCGCCCGCCTCGGGCGCTGGGTTCGCTGCCCTCGCCGAACCCTTTTGCGTGGGTCCACCGGGTGGAGGCCCCACGACGATCCTCCAACGCCGACCGCGGGCGCGGCCTGGATGCGGCCGGGCGGCCGCGCCCCTTCTCGGGGTACCTGGCTGCCGCCGCCCCGCGCAGCGTAGATCCGATCGGACCGCGCCCGTCTGGCGCTGGGTCTGGCGCCCTCGTGAACCCCTTTGCGGGTCCACCGGGCGGAGGCCCACGACGATCTTCCAACGCCGACCCGCGGGGCGGGTCGGAGCGTGGGTCCACTCGGGTGGAGGCCCCACGACGATCCGACACCGACCCGCGGGGGCGCGGGTCGGAGCGGCCGGGGCGGCCGCGCTCCCTTTCGAACGCGGTGGCTCGGCCAATCCTACCGCACGGTGACGGAGCAATGCGTGCGCGCCCAGGCGAGGGCCTGAGGGACGTCGAGCACGCGGAGCACATTGAGATAGTCCGGGCACCTGCACCGCGTGGAGGGCGCTGCTGCCCGGACCCGGCCGCAGATACGGCGTTCTCGAGGCTCGCCCCACCGGCTCAGGTGAGCCGCAGGTCGCGCAGATTGCCGCACGGAATCGCGCGGCTCGAACAGCGCGGCATACAGCGTGTTGACAGCCATGCCGCCCTGGCCCGAAAGCAGCGGCGCCCCCGCGGAGCTCGGGGCAACGCGGCGCCAGGCCGCCAGCGCTTGATGGATGTCCCACACCCGCATGCCGTCGAGCGTCTGACCCAGCAGCATGAACCGGCGACGGATGTGTGTCTGTTTCCGTTCGTCGCCCGACCACACCCCCGGGCCCAGTCCGCGCGGCGCGAACCAGACCACGCTTCCACCCTGCTCGAGCAAGCGGGTCTTCAAGGCCGCGAACTCCTCGCGCGCCTCGGCATCCGGTTCGGCGACGGGGACACCAGCGGGCACGGCTTCGCCAAAACCGGCCGCGAACACGAGCGCGGCGTTCAACCAACCGGCCGTGTCCACGACGCGCAGCTCCGTCGGCCCCTCCCGATGCGGGGCGGCGGACAGGGCGTAGAGGGTTAGCGGCACATGCGGCTGGCTCTCGAAGGTGATGACCTGGAGCTCGAGACCGTCGTGCGTCGCGGCGGCCTGGACGGCGGGCGGTGTCGCTGGCGCCGAGGTGGGTGTCGCCGGTTCCTGCGGCCAGCCACCAAAGACGCGCTCCCGGAGCTGCTGGCGGACGGCATCGCGTTCGGCTTCGCTGGCCAGCGGCGGCGGCGATGCCACGGGCACGAACTCCTGCTGGATCCGGGTGTTGCGCTGGTCAGACGGCAACGAGTTGAAAACCCGCAGCGGGAGGGGATCGGACCACTTGCCGGCCGCCTGGGTGATGAGCGGGTCTTCGCCTTTGAGATGCTGGTTGAACCAGCGGAACACGGGCACTTGCAGGTCCTGGGTATCCCGATGCCCACCGGGGCCGATCACCAGGCCGAGCTTCGCGTCCGCGTCGTACAGCCGGTAGATCCGACGCGTCTGAGCATGGACGCGCAGCACGCCGTCGAGCGGGAAGATGGAATCGGTGTCGGTGTTCGCTAGCAGGAGGGGACGGGGCGCGATGAGGGCAGCGTTGAGGGCGAAATCCCAACGATAGGCATTGAGGAAGAACATGCAGTCGCAGTGTCCCTCGACCGCGCCATCCACGACGTGGTTGTGGAGGTCGGTGATGCCGGCCACGGGCGCGGCGGCCTTGATGCGTTCATCGAGGGCCGCGGTGGTCCAGGTGTAGCTGCCACCGCCGCTGCGCCCGGTCATGCCGAACCGGGCGGCGTCCACCTCAGGGCGGGTCTCCAGGTAATCGAGGGCGCGGACGCAGTTCCAGGCCTCGACGCCGGCGGGCGTGTAGCCGCGGCTGTTCCACCACCATTGACCGAGCCGATGGGTGCCGTGGTGGTCGCCCTCGATTTCGCCGAGCTGAAGGGTATCGAGCATGAGACAGGCGTACCCGTGACGGGCGAACCAGGCGCCGTGATGCTGGTAGGCGGTCTTGTTGCCGCAACTGACGTTGTTCGTCTTCACCATCGCGTGGCCGCACACGTAGAGGATGGCGGGCACCGGGCCGGAGCGTTCCCTGGGCAGGTAGAAGTTGGCGGTGACGTAAAGGCGGGGAAGCGACTGGAAATGGAGCTTCTCGACCGTGAACGATTCGTGCTCGACGGTGCCGGTGACGACGGGCTGGAGCGGGGTGCGGGAAGGCAAGGGCCACAGGCCGAGCATGTCGAAGAGCTGGCGGCGCCGCTCTTCCCGTTGCGCCTGCCAATCGGCGAGCGTCGAGACGTCGGCCAGGCAGGGGTCGGCGATCTGCCGGACTTCGGCGGCGAAGTACGCGGCAAGTGCGCGGTCGGCGGCGGTGGGCTCGGCGGCGGGGTACGCCGTCAGGGCAAGCAGCAAGGAAGCTGCGAAAGCGGAACGCCAGGCTTGCATGGGAGCGGAGTGTCGGATGCGTTCGTGTGAAGGGCAAGTGTCGTGTCCCGACGTTTGCCGGGGCGCCGCGGTTATCCTGGTGCAACGGCATCGGTTTCTCCACAACTGTCGGAGGCATGGGCCTGGGGCGAAGTATCCGGGCTACACAACGGGGATCGGACTGTTTCCAACGTGAGGATTCGATGACGACGACAGCGGAGAGCGGCAGGCCAGCTCGAAGAAGGTCTCAGGAAGAGGCCGAGTACATGGGGTCGGGGGTAATCGCAGTCGAACATCGCCGGAAGGTGATCTTCGAGGACACGGTGAATTTCCGGGCCGGTGCCCTGCGCCGTTGGAGGCCCCATGTCGTGTTGGACCCTCCGAGCCTCGTTGACCTCGACGAATGACGTATCGAGAGCCTCTATCACAAGCCTTCGTGGGATTCTTCGCGCGCGCGATCCTATTCCGCGATGTCTTCCGGGTCCAAGGGGCCGCCATCGTGGAACACCCAGTCCTGGTTCCCAGCGTGGATGGCATCGCCGTGCACGAGCAACCGCTGCTTGACCCGGCGGCCGTTGACCCAAAGCCCGTTCGTGGAATTCAGATCCTCCGCATAGCACCGACCGCGGGGGCCCACCAGGATGCGGAAGTGGCGGCCACTCAGGGAACCGTCGTCAGGAAATCCAAACGGTGGATCACTCTGGCGGCCGATGACCACCACACCCAGCAGCGGAAGGGCTTCCACATCCCCGCCACCCGTATCCAGCACCCGTCGCAACAAGCACGGAGCCGGCAACGGGCCGGGGAAGGCATCGAGCAGCGGTTTGCTGTCCAGCAATCGCGTCTGGAGGAGTTCGATTTCGGCGGACGTCGGGCGGGACGTCGTCTGATCTGTGGGCGTGTTCATGAAAGGCGGGCGATCACGGTCATAGGTCCTTGTCCCAACGCTTGCGGAGGTGGGCCTCCACGCATTCCTTGATGTACCTCCATTGATTAGGCGTCTTACCGACCGAGGCGGCGAATTCCTTTTGGTCCAAGACGTCCTGAGCCCAGAACCAGTGGAGGTAAAGCTTGGCCTCTTCACCAGGGTAATCGCGCAGCATTGCCTCCAGTGATTCGGCCACCGCTTCCCTCGTCCGCGCGAAATCCACTTGGGTTTCGTCCTCCAGCGCCTCGAAGATGGTCGCACCCTCTGGGGCGTCTGCCCACAATGGCTGATCGCCCGACACGGTGATACAATGCCCGCCGCGTTTCTGGGTACCTTCCCTTCGCCATCGGTCACACACCATGCACTTCAGAAGAAGCATCAGCCAAGAGAAGAAGTCTCTCTTGTCCGCTTCGTAGTGCTGCAGGCTGCTCTGACTCAGTTTCAACAGGCCTTCCTGCCATACATCCTCCGCGTCTTGCTCGGCCAGACGCAACTTGTGGCGCAAGAAGCCCAGAACCCGAGGGGTGTACTTCCGGCAGAACGCGCTATAGGCGTCATTATCGCCATGCCGCATCCGTGAGAGGAGCGTGAGTGTCGATGAGGAACTCATAAGGGATGCGCCAACATAGGTTCCTGTTCGGCCCTGCCAGTGCGCCTGCCCGAGGGCTGTGCTTGCCCAACCCGCCTCACCCCAACCGCCCGGCGGGCGTAAGCCCGGCGTAAGCCCTCGCTGTTGGCTTCGCGGCTGAACTGGTACCACGCAAACACGCTCTGGGTCAGCCGTGACAGTTTTCTCGAGCGGGCCAATTCACGGCGGCGACGCTCGAAGCGACGCTTGGTGGCGCCCATGATCCGGGGGCGTGCGCCGGGTAGGAACCGGAAACCGCAGAAGGGGACACCCTCCCGTGTGGCCAGGAGCCGGCTCTTGGGCTCGGCGAGTTTCAGCCGGAGTGCGGTCAAGCCCGTGACGATCCCCGACCGCAAGTCCCACAACCGTTCCTTGTCCTCGCCGAAGAGCAGGAAATCGTCCGTGTACCGCAGATAGGCGCCGTGCCGCTGCGCCTCGGTGATCCAGTGATCCAGAGCGTCCAGATAGAAGTTCCCCCAGAGCTGGCTGGTGAGGTTGCCGATGGGCAAGCCGCGGGGGCGGGCGAACGCTGTCACCCAGTCGTCTCCGGGAAACAGCTCCACCGGTGCGTCCGGGCCGCTGTGGTAGCTGTCTACGATGCTCCGCGTGAGTGCACTCACCTGGGGACAGCGGCTCACGCCCTCGAGTTGCCCCAGCAGGAGGGCGTGATCCATGCTGGGGTAGAACTTCCGCACATCACACTTGAGCACGTACGGGAACTGATTGGTCAGGCGTCGGCAGCACTCCCGTGCCGCGGTGGTGCCTTTGCCCACCTGGCAGGAGAAGCTCCGGGCAATGAAGCGACTCTGCAGCACGGGCGCCATCCAGCGGCACAGCGCATGATGCACCACCCGGTCGCGGAACGGAGCGGCGGCGATTTCCCGCCGTTTCGGTTCGTGGATCACGAAGAACTGGTAGCGGCCGGGCTTGTAGGAGCCTTGTCGCAGTTCTTCGCGTAGCTGTCGCAGTTCGGTCTCCTCCCGCAGCAGCCAGGTCTCGACGTCCGGGCGGCGGCGCTTGCCGCGGGCCGCTTGGCGGCTGGCGGCGCGCAGGTTGGCCCAGGCCGCCACATCGGCCATGCTCCAGTTTGTCAATCGTCTGATGAACAACCCCATGAACCGCCCTCCTGTTTACACCCTGCTGGTGGATCTCACCGGCTGGTCACTCGACCGCACTGCCGGGCTGCCCCGCAGCCACCGCTTCACCTTCGGGGAGCGGGCCGACCGGCTGACACTTGACTGCCTGGAGTTCACCATAGAGGCGATATATGCCCCGGCATCGGTCAAAGCGACGCCGCTGCGGAAGATCAACGTCACGCTCGAGAAGCTGCGGGTCTTTTGGCGTCTGATCGCCGAACGCGGCTGGATCAGCCAGCAGCAGCTCCGGTTCGTGGCCGGCCAATTGGATGAAGTCGGGCGCATGATCGGTGGCTGGTTGAAGTCGCTGGAGACCCGACGCCAACGGTCCCCTGAGGCAGGAGATGGCGGGCCGTGACTTTCGGCCGGGTGGCCTACCGGCCACGGCCCGTCGCCGCGTCTTTTCCCCCGCAGGGGCGTGGAGGACCGGGTTAGGCGATTCCTCTCGGCTCTCGCGACGCAGGCCGGAAGCCCGCGGCGCACCTCGCCAGCTTCTGCCGAATGCCTTCCGCAACGACCCGCCCACCACCACCCGAAAGCCGTTGTTGTCGTTACGATTCTCGGGCGTGTTGTGATTGCGATACCCGGAAGCCAGGTTGGCCGCGTGGTTGTTGTTCCACGAAGCCCCACGCAACACGCGAGCGGTTTGGTCCGGTCTTCCACTTCCAGCCCGGTCTTCGCCGGGCCGAAATCATCAAGAAATTTCCGGCGCGCTTCGCGCGCAGGGGAAAAGGGTAAGAGGTTCACATAAAGGGAAAGAAGGAGGAACGGCCTCAGCGCGACCCACCACCTACCACCACCCGAAAGCCAAGGATGTCAATGCGATCCTCGGGACCGCCGATGCCGCGACTCCCGGAAGCCAGAAAGGCGGCGTGGGAGCCGTTGAGCCACGAAGCCCCACGCAACACGCGAGCGGTGTTCAGATGATCCTGGTCGAGCTCAGGCATCAACCTCCTCACTTCGTCCGTGTTCATCGCCTTGCCATACCAGTCCGAACACCATTCCATCACGTTGCCGCCGAGGTCATAGAGGCCGAACGGATTAGGCGCGAAGTTCCCGACCGGGGCGGTGCGCGGGAAGCGGTCCCGCCAGTTCGGGGGCACGATGCAGTTGTCCGGCCAGTTCTCGTCTTTCGCCTCCTCACCGGCATAGTTGCCGGCATCCTTGGGGGGAGGCCAGGCGTCACCCCATGGGTACGAGGTGTTGCCCGCGGCTGCACTCCATTCGCTGTCGGTGGGCAGGCGATACGTCCAGCCTGCGGGCAATCGCCCTTCGCGCTGTTCCTTCGCCGTGAGCCAGGCGCAGAACGCCGCGGCATCGTCATAGCTCACCCCTACGACCGGATGCGTCGGCCCTTGCCGGAACCCCGGCGACTTCCAGGTGTCGCCGTGATGCTTCCAACCGTCCTTCCGTAGCGAGGACATGCCCTGGGTGGCGTCATGGCCGGTGGCCTGGACGAAGGCCTCAAAGTCCTGCACGCGCGTCTCCCAAATGCAGAATAGGACTCCCGTCCCAGCGACGGGGACGAACTTCAGGCCGAGGCTGTTCGTCCACGGGCTTTCGCGGGTGGCCTGCAGCAGGGACCGCGTGCGCAGGTCGTTGAGGGCACGACGGTACAAGTCGTCGCGATCTTCCAGCTTCACCTCTTGACGGTGCGCGCCGCCGGGCGACACCGCGGGGACCAGGAGACGCGCCGTCCGCCAACCGGCTGCACGGACTTCCAGTTCGAGCCGTTCGAGAGGGGGAATGGACAACTCCGCACCGGTCCGTCCCAGCCGGCTCTCGCCGCGAAAGACCTCCGCGTCGGCCGGTTCCGACACGACCGTCAACCGGGCCGGTAGGAGCTGCAGCGCGAACCGCACCTCGCTGACCTCGCCGTCGCGGATTTCCACGAGGCGTTCCTCGGACGTGAACCCGTCCACCTCGAGGCGGACTGTGTGCGACCCGGCACCCACATCTTCCTCGGTGTGCGGAAAGGACCCAGGATTCAACGGAACGCCATCCAGGCTGAGCCGCTTGGTCGCCTGGGCGAACCACTCCGCCGCCGCCGCCGGCAGGTCCAGACTCACTCGCAAGGTACCGGCCTCGGGAACAAACGGCTCCGCCACTCGCGAGAGGTCGCGGTTCGGCAGGATCTCCACCCGCAGGGCTTGGCTCCGGAAACCTCGGCGTCGCAACTCCAAATCCTGCGCCCCTGCCGCGAGAGGAATCCACCCGTCGGTGGGCTGCAGACGGGTGTTGCCCCTCCATACCTCCATCGTGGGGTGGCCAACCACGGATAACCGGCCGGGCAGGGGTTGGAGCGGACGGTCAACGACCTGCTTCTTGCCCCAGGCCAAGCCGGTGACCTTGCCCGTGGTTGTCTCGTAGTCCGCACGCGTGATCCGCCAGGTCCAGTCGCCTTCGTCCAGGGATTGGACCAGGAGTTGACCGCCGGCGGGAACGGGTCCGGCCATGCGGGTCTCGCCATCGGCGTGGCGCAGTTCGATCAGGGCACCCGGAGTGGACCGGAACTCCAGTTCGCTGCGCAACCGTTCCAGCCGGACTTCGATCGGGCCGCTCCCGGGCTTGAGTGACTGCCGGTATTCATGATAACCGGCCTTGAAGACGAGCAGACCGTAGTCGGCCGCCGGGTCTTCCGGGAGCAGGAGATCCACCTCTCCGGAGGCGGTCACGGTGAGATTCGTCAGCACCACGCCGTTGGCGCGGTGGTTGATAACGTGCACGCCCGACCCCGGCGGCGACACCGAAAGCCGGACAGTGGCGTTGGAGTAGGAAAGGATACGCGGGTCGGGCGGGGCGACGATCGGTTCATTGGGAGGCGGGAGGGTTCCCGCACCGAGAAGCCAGGCCCGGGCGATTTCGTAGCGCTCTGGCGCAAGGCGGCGAAGACCCTCGTGGGCCCCGGCGAGCAGCGCCAATCCCAGCACGCCCGCCATGGCGTACGGCAGGGTTCTCGCGGGGCGGTGGCGCAGTCCGCGGCAGGCGCGGAAGGCGGTGTAGAAATCGTCGGCGGAGGGCGGACACTGATTGGGATCGGCGGCCAGGCAACGAGCCAGCAAGGCGTCAAAGCGGCGGTCGCCGGGCAAGTGCTTCCTCAACAGTTCCTTGACGCCCTCCGGAGTGAAGTTGGGGTCACTTTCCCCAGCGGGGCGCACTCCGGTGAGTGCTCCAACCAAGATCACCGCAAGAGAATACACGTCCCACTGCCTCTCGAAGGTCTTGATCAGCCCGGGTCGCTCCACGCTCCACGGCGGATAGTACCCTGGTGTGCCGCCAACGTGAACCCCGGTTAGGGTCAGATCGTCCGCCTCCGAACGCGCCAACCCCAAGTCCAGCAACTTGATGCTTTCGCAGCGGCCCCCTTCGACCATGACGTTCGAGGGCTTCAGATCGCGATGGCACACACCCTTCTCGTGCAGCACAGCGACGATCCGCGCCAGTTCCTCCACGGCACGCAGCTTCTCGTCGGCCGACCGCCGTTTGTCTTCAAGAAATGCACCGAGGGTTGGTCCCTCAATCCAGGGCATGGCGTAGAAGGGACAGCCGTCCTTGGTCACCCCCACGTCTCCCGGCTGAATCTTGATGACCGCGGCGAAGCGGATGCTATGGGTGTGTTTAATCTCGCGCTCGAAACGTGCCCGGTCGGCGGTTTTCAGGCAGATCTTCACGGCCATCGCTTCACCGGTGTCCCCCCGCGTGCCCCGGCACAGCAGGCTCATGTGCGAGCGGCGCACCAGTTGGCGGAGCTCGAACCGGCCGAAGAGAATCGGCGGTTGCAGCGCCCCGCCGTCCTCCATCCGGAGCAGCGCCTCGGGGAAGTCGGGCTTCACGATGGTCTGCTGGGTGGCCATGCTGATGGGGGAGAGGGTTGAGGAAGGCCGGCTTCGGTGACAAGCGGATTTCGGGCTTCGGCGAGCAGGTTCAGGGTTGCTGATTCGCATGCGGAGCCATCGGCCCCGACGGCAGGGACCGGGCGCCGGCTTTGACACGCCGCCCGGACCCGAGGCCAGTCCGGTTACTTCCCTTGGTTCGGCGTGGTCGCCGGCGGCAGGAACACTTGGTCAATCTGCTCGAGCAGGCCGGACTGCGCGGCGCTGGGCTGGTGAGGGATGATCGCCGGCGTCGAGGAACCAAGAGTGTTCGCTTCGACTTCGCGCTTCGCATCCCGCACCCGGTTGGAGAACGCCTTCAGGGACTCGGCCAACTCGTTCTGGGAACGGGACAGGACGCCATCCTGCAGCGGCGCAGCCAGGGCCTGGAGGTCGCGCTGGAGTTCGGCGTTGGCCAGGTCGGCGGCCAGGATCTCGAGCTCCTGGACTTTGGCGTCGCGGACGGCGACGGCTTCCCGCAAGCGGGCCTGGCCGTCCTGGGCGGCGGTCTTGAGCCGCTCGATCACCTGCCGCTTGGTCTCGAGTGTCGCCTGATCGCGCTGGATTTGGGCCAGTCGAGCGGAGGCGCTGGCCTCCACCTGGGCGCGGGAGTAGGTCGCTCCGCGGATGGTAAACACCTGGCCCTCGCCCGCGAGCAGGTTGCGTTCGGTGAGCAGGTCAGTGCGGTCGGCGGCGATGCGGACCTCCAAGCGTTGGGCATCCTCCCGTTGGGCGGCCGCGGTCTGTTCGATCTCGGCGATCTTGTCGGAGAAGGCCAGCACGTCACGGGACATGTCAGAGAGGAGCGCCTTGATGCGCTTGGTTTCGTAGTCGGCCGGGGTGGCGCCCCGGACAGTGGTGCGGATGCCGTCCCGGACGGTGGTCGCGTGGCTGCGCACCGCCTTGATGCCCAGGATCGCAGTGAGGACGGCGATCAGCGCCGCCACGGTGAGCAAGGTCTTCTTCATACTCTTCTTTCAGCGTTTCGGTTTTCGGCCAGGTCCACGGAACGGGTCCGTAGCTCTGGAAGGGGATTACGGAGTCGGGAGCGGGAAGTGCGAAAAAAAGAACGAAAAAGTCCATCCACTTTCCCCGGACATGACGGCGGTGCCCATTTCGGGTCTCGCCGGTCGCCGACGCACGCCCTGCCTGGTGGGGGAAGGGACCTTGTGGCGTCCGAGATTCCAGGAGTTGGGTTTGACGCCTCTGCCGATGCCGCGGTCCGGCGGTGGGTTGGGCGGAGAAGGACCGGACCACGCGAAAGGCTTGATCAGTCGAGGAGTGGAAACGAGCCGACCTCGGCACGAGCGCCTCGGAGGGGGCTCTTGGCGCCGGATTCGCATGCTGCGCCCGCTCCACCGGGGTTTGGATGGCTGGCGGTCCCGTTGGCGTCAAGGACCGGCACGAAAACGCGGCTGCAAGCGAGTCCTGCGGCTTCAAGATCCGGCCGATCAGCCCCATACGAACAGGTTCTCGTGGTCCGACCCCGCCCACACGGGCGACCTGCGTCGCGCTGCACACCTACTTGACCCAAGCCTCGCCCCGCGTAGGGTGACCCAATCTGGACGGCGCAGGACAGAGCGTTGTCCGGGCCATGGTGATGCGCGTTTGCCGGTGTCAGTCTGGAGCTGGGGGCCGCGTGGCGGTGGGGACCTGCTGCTGCCGAAGGGGTGCGGCGCGGCTCCGGGGTGCTGCGGTTCTCGCGGCTCTTGGCATGTGTCTGTCTGCTCGTGCCGCGACTTCGGTGGTGGCCTGGGGACGCAACTCGTATGGCCAGACCGATGTTCCTGGGAGGTTGACCAACGTGACGGCGATCGCCGCGGGCGGTCTGCATTCCCTGGCGTTGAAGGCTGACGGGAGGGTCGTGGTATGGGGGGATAGGGGATGGGGACAGAACCAGCCTCCTCCGCGCCTGACGAACGCCATCGCGATCGCCGCGGGGGGGTTCCATTCGCTCGCGTTGAGATCTGACGGCACGGTGGCCGCATGGGGTTCGACCGAGTCCGGCCAGACCGCGGTCCCGAACGGGCTGACGAACGTCGTTGAATTGGCGGCGGGCGGTTTCCACTCGCTCGCGCGGCTCGGGGATGGCTCGGTCGTTGCGTGGGGCAACAACGGTTGGTCCCAAAGCGCCGTGCCGGAGCAGTTGTCGAACGTGGTGGGGGTGGCGGCCGGGCGCTGGTACAGCCTGGCGCTGCAGGGCAACGGCAAAGTCACGGGATGGCCGCCCGAAGCCCTGGGCTCGCCAGCGGTGGCCCTTTCGAAGGCCGTTGCGATCGCGAGCGGACCCTCCTGGGGTGCCGTCCTGGAATATGACGGACGTGTGCGGCTGATCGGCGGCGAGGACGTCTGGCCGGAACCGCTAACCAACGCCGCCAGCATCTCGGTGGGGTCCGAGCGCGTGTACGCCTTGCGAACGGACGGCACGGTCGCCGCGTGGCCCGCTGAAGCCGCGACCGAGGCGCTTCGCAACGTGATCGCCGTGTCGGCCGGTGGCTGGGACAGCGGAGGGGAACACGGCCTGGCGCTTCTCGGAGACGGAGCCCCCACCGCACTCCGGGCTCCGGTCAGGCGGCTCGCGTTCACTGGCCAGGAAGTCGGGTTGAACGCCGGGATCGTAGCCGCACCGCCGGCTACCTATCAGTGGCGCCTCAACGGAACGGACCTGCCTGACGCGACGAACGCGTTCTTCGTCCTCGCCGACGCGCGGCCGGCGGACTCGGGGGTCTACGAGGTCGCCGTCACGAACCCGTTGGGTGCGATCGCGGTGACCCATACCGTCCTCCACGTCTGGGACCAGCCGCCCATCCTGACCAAGCAGCCCGCCGGCCAGACGACTTACCCCGGAGCGACGATCTCGCTGAGCGTGGAGGCCGACGGCTCGCCGCCCTTCCGCTATCAATGGCATCGCGAGGAGGCACCCATCCCCGGCGCCACGAATCCGGTGTTGGCGCTGTCCCAGGTCCCGCTCACCGACTCGGGGGCCTATTCGGTGCGAGTCGAGAACGAGTTCGGCTCAGTCGCAAGCATGAAGGCCGCAGTTTCGGTTGGTCTCGTGGTGTCGCTCGGGTACCGGGAATATGACCAGACGAACGTCCCGCCCGGTCTGACCAACATCGTCGGGCTGGCCGCCGGCGACTGGCACAGCCTGGCGTTGCGCGCGGACGGCACGGTTGTGGCCTGGGGATCGGACACTTTTGGGCAGAGCAGCCTGCCGGCGGGCCTTTCAGACGTGGTGGCGATCGCCGCGGGGGGAGTGCACAGCCTCGCGCTGAGACGTGACGGCACCGTGGTGGCTTGGGGGGCCGTGGACGACCCGCGCTATGTCCCCGTGGACTATGGACAGACCGACGTGCCGGATGACCTCGTGGATGTGGTGGCCATTGCCGCCGGAGGCGTGCATGGGCTCGCGCTGAAGTCGGATGGACGCGTGGTCTGGTTGGGTGCGGGCGGTCTGGAGCAGAACGCCGTTCCTGCCGGATGGTCGAACGTCGTCGCCATCGCCGCCGGCGCGGGACATGGCCTGGCGCTTCGGCAGGACGGTTCGGTCGCGGCGTGGGGTTCTACGAGGGCGCCGGACACCCTCTCGAACGTCGTCGCCATCGCCGCGGGCATCGGCAGCGTGGCGTTGCTGGGAGATGGCAGCGTGGTGCGTTGGGAATACGGACCGCCGACGGCATTGCCCGGCTGGACGAATGTCGTGGCGGTTGCCACGGGGGAGAATCGGTACCTCGGTTTGCGTGCGGACGGCACCCTGCTCTCCGAGGACTATCGGCTGCCGTCTGCGGCGCTGAGCCAGGTCGTCGGCATTGCCGGAGGCCGCTATCACGCGCTCGTGCTGCTGGGGGATGGCCGCCCGACGCCGGCGGGGCCGGAGCTGAGTCGCACGGCTCTGTCTGGAAACCGGGTCCTGCTCAATGCGCGGGTGGTTGGCACACCGCCGCTTCGATACGCGTGGTTTCGAGACGGGATCGAACTTCCCGGCGAGACCCATGCGTTCCTCGAGCTTGGCGCGGCTGGGCTCGCGGACTCCGGCACTTACACGGTCGTGGTCGCCAATCCACTCGGGACCGTCACCTTCACGAACACCACGCTCCGGGTCGCGGACGGCGCCCCCGTGCTGGTGCAGCAGCCCGGGAGCGCCAGCGGGTATCCGGGCGGGAATGTCGTTTTCGAAGCGCGCGCCGAAGGCTCGCAGCCGCTGGTGTTTCAATGGCTCTTCAACGGGGTCGGGATTCCCGGCGCCACCAACGCCGAGCTGCGCGTCGGGCCCCTCGACTTCGCGGACGCCGGACGCTACCAGGTTCTGGCAGCGAATGCGTTTGGGACGACGCAGAGCGCGGAGGCGGAGTTGCGGCTCGATCCCCTCGTGGTGTGGGGAGCATGGCAGGATCCGTATCCGCACTGCGGCGGTCAGGCGGCGCATCCTCCGCCCGGCTTGACGGAGGTTGTGGCCGCGGCAGGCGGCTATTATCACACGCTCGCCCTGCGGGCGGACGGCACCGTGGTGGCCTCGGGCTACGAGGAAGGCTGTGGTGCGAGCGGCGCGACGCTGGTTCCCGCCGGCCTGTCGAACGTCGTGGCGGTCGCCGCGGGGGGGTACCACAGCCTCGCGCTGAAAGCCGATGGCACGCTGGCTGCCTGGGGAGACCTGGGCTGGAATCAAATGCACCAGCCGCCCGCGCTCTCCAACGTGGTCGCCATCGCGGTCAAGGACGAGCTTGATGTCGCCCTGCTCGCCGACGGCCGGGTGGTGAGTTGGGGGTGGCCCGCCTACACCAATGTCCCGGTCGACCTGGGGGGCGCGATCGCCATCGCCGCCAGTGAAAAAGGGGGGGCGGCGTTGACGGGCGAGGGACGGCTCGCCTTGTGGGGACGTGCGGCGCTGTCGGTCGGGGAGCAGATTGCCGACCTCACCAACGTGGTGGCCTTCGCCCTCGGCAGGGCGCACCTGCTCGCCCTGGATTCCGCCGGTCAGGTGAGGGCTCGCGGAAGGAACGATGGCGGGCAATTGGACGTTCCTTCGGAACTTACGAACGCCGTCCAGATCGCGGTCGCGCAGGATGTTTGCCTCGCGCTCAAGCCAGACGGCACGGTGGTCCGGTGGGGCGGGGCGGGGCTCCTGAACCCGCTGCCGTCGCTCCCGGTGGGGCTGACCAACGTCGAGGCGATCGCCACAGGAGGCTACCAGTTCCTAGCGATCGTCGGGCGGAGCCCCCCGCCGCCGCCGGGCGGATCTCCCATCCGGATCGTGGGCACGTTGCTGCGCGCCGGCCAACTCATCGCGCGGATCCCGACGGATCCTGGGGCGGTGTATCTGCTCGAAGCGACCCACTCGTTGCGCGCGCCGCTGTGGACGCCCTGCTGGCCGCTGGTGCTCGGCGACGGCTCGGTCAGAGAACTGACGATCGCCGGGCTGACCAACGAGCCATGGTCCCAGCGGTTCTACCGCGTCCGCCGAACGCGCTGAGGCAATGGGGTCAAACATTGACTTTTGACATTTCATCACGCTCGCGACGCGCACCTCCTCGCCCGTTCCGGGTGCACTGCAGCCTGCTGCCGGTCACACCGGATCCCGGATCCTCCTAACGAAAAGCGCCGCTGCAAGTCGGCGCACTCGTGCGCCTGTGAGGGCGCCCATACTGCGGGGTGGAAGTCCCCGTCAGGCGGCACATTCACCCGCCTGTGACCGAAGGCTACTGCGTCGTGGCAACACGGGGTGGGAAGCTGCCGGAGGTGAACCACCGGTCCGTAACAATGCGAAGTATTGAACCCGCAACGTGAACCCGATTCGGCCACGCCGACCGGCGAGCCTGCGAGTGCTGTGCGAAGCCCAAGCCATGACCCGCGTGGGAAACGCTCCCTCGGTCTCCCCCCGGAGATCGGGTCCGCTGGCTGGCGGTTACCGGCAGACGAAAAGGTGGATGGACGCAAATGCCGGGGCTGGGGCGGCGGGGTGGTTGGGGACGGAACGGAGGGAAGCATGGGCGAAGTAAGCAGGGAGACCCGTCGGGGTACAGAACGGTGTTCATGGCCGCGGAGGCCCGAAGAGCCGCCCGAGGGGAGTCAGAGCGTCCGTAGTAGCGTCGAAGCGGGGTAATGCCCGGGGAGCGAAGGGACGCAGGAAAGTGGAGACGGAACGACCATGACGAACGACGAACGGAAAGAACGACCGGCGATAGTGACTGGGGCGACTCAGCCTAAACAAGCCGGAGAGGTCCGCGACCTCCGAGGGTGGATCGAACGTTCGGTGTGGACGGACCGGATGCTAACGCGGCTCGCCCAAAGCGGGCCGACAACGGTATGGTTCGGACTCTGGGACAAAGTGCGTGTGCCTCGAAATCTGCAGGCCGCCTTCCAAGCGGTATGGCGGAATCGGGGAGCACCCGGAGTGGATGAGCAAACGGTGCAGGAGTTTGACCGAGAGGCGGCGTCTGAACTGGCCCGACTGGAGGAAGAACTGCGCACCCAGCGTTACCGCCGTCAACCGGCACGACGCGTCTGGATCGAAAAGATGGGCACGACCGAGCAACGGCCGCTGGGGATCCCGGCGGTGCGGGATCGGACCGTGGAAGCGGCCTTGCGCAACGTTCTGGAACCGATCTTCGAACAGGACTTTGCCGAGTGCAGCTATGGGTTTCGACCGGGGCGCGGCTGTCGGGAAGCGGTGGGACAGGTGGAGGAGCTCTTGCGCCGAGGCTACGTCTGGTGCGTGGACGCGGACCTCAAGAGCTACTTCGATACGATTCCGCACGAGGGGCTGATGGCGTTGGTCCAAGCGCGTATCGTGGACGGCAGCGTCCTGACGCTGGTGGAACAATGTCTCAAAGCCGGCGTGTTGGAGGAGCTCAAGGGCTGGCAGCCGACCGAACGCGGGACCCCGCAGGGGGCGGTGATTAGTCCGATGCTGGCGAACCTCTACCTCAACCCGTTGGACCACGAGATGGGACGGCGGGGCTGGGCGATGGTGCGCTATGCGGACGACCTGGTCGTGCTGTGCCAGAGCGGGGAGGAAGCCGAGGCGGTGCTGAGCTTTCTGCGGGCCTGGACCACGGGGGCGGGGCTGACCCTGCACCCGACCAAGACGCGGATCGTGAACGCGACCGAGGTCGGCTTCGACTTCCTGGGCTGGCACTTTCGCGGCGGGAAGAAGTGGCCGCGGAAGAAGAGCCTCCAGAAGCTGCAGGAACGGTTGCGACCGCTGACGCGGCGGACCCACGGGCAAAGTCTGGGCGAGATCATCGCGCAGGTGAACCCGATCCTGCGGGGTTGGCACGGTTACTTCGGGAACAGTCACTGGACGGGCCTGCGCGGACCGGACGGCTGGCTGCGCCGCCGCTTGCGGGCCCTGCTGCGCAAGCGGGAAAAGCGGCCCGGATACGGGCTGAGTGAAGCCGACAGCCGACGCTGGCCGAACCGATGGTTTGCGGCGCAGGGCCTGTTTAGTCTGGAACATGGCTCATGCGCTTACGGTTAGTCTCGCAGAGACCCCACTGACCGGAGAGCCGTATGCGGGAAATCCGCCCGTACGGTTCGGAGGGAGGGGTGGCGCTAACCCCGCCATCCCTACCCCTATCAAACGCGGGGCGCGCTTGCCCGCCCGGGGCATGGTCCCCGGCGCTTGGTCCCCCCTTGAGAAGAGGGGTCGGACCACGCGACATTCCTCGGGCACAGTTATTTACGTAAACCAGGAGGCCGCCAGCGGGCCTTAGGACCAACTTTCCCGGTCGGAATTCACTTCCAAGAGTTCGGTCGTGTGGCCAGACCGGCCTGCGCTTCGTTAGGGCTGTAATTCACGGCGAAAAACGCCTCCCAACCCGCTTGGATGGCCCTGGGAATGGACTCATCCTGCCGCGAACCAAGAGGTTCCCGTGGTCCGACCCCGAGGCGAGGCCGAGGCGCGGACTTGAGAACGCCGGGCGTAATCGGTATCACAACGGCATGTTGAAGGCAGTCTGTTGCCTGGCAGCCCTCTGGGCCGGTTGCGGCGAACCACGGACTTGGGGTGCCGAAACCCCACCGGCCCCCGGCGTCCTGGAGTGCTTTGTCGTCGTCACCGGCGGCGAACTCCTCGAAGGGGCCTACCCCGACGGACACACCCACTTCCTGACCCGCACGCTGCGACCGCTGGGCGTGCGATGCGTCGGGTCCCTGGTGGTCGATGACGTGCGCGCCGACCTGCTCGCCGCCCTCCACTTCGCGACCAACCGCGCCCCCCTGGTGCTGGTCACGGGCGGACTGGGCCCCACGCCGAACGACATCACTCGGGAAACCCTCAGCGAATTCACCGGCATCCCGCTGCGCGAGGACGAAGCCGCCCTCGCGGAACTCGAACGTCGCTTCGGCCAGTCACGCGACCAACTGCGCGCCAACCTGCGCCGCCAGTGCCTCGTCCCTGAACGCGGCGGCTTCCTCCGCAATCCCGCCGGCACCGCCGTCGGCCTGATCTTCGAACACGGCGCGCAGACGCTGGTCGCACTCCCCGGTCCCCCGCGCGAGCTGCAGGCCATGGTGCGCGAGGAGTTTGTCCCGCATCTGCAAACCCGCTTCGGCATCCGCCCGCTCGGCGCCTCGCTGACCCTTCGCTTTGTCGGCGTGGGCCAGTCCCAGATCGCCCAGACGCTCCAGGACGAAATGGGGGTGCCGGAAGACGTCGTGGTGACTTCGCTCTTCGAGGGCAGCCGCGTGGACTTCACCTTCACCGCTCGCCATGACTCACCGGAAGACCGCGCCCGCCTCGTGCGCCTCGAGGCCGAGTTGCGGCGCCGGCTCGAACCGTACTTCTATGCTGACGACGGCAGCAGCCTCGAAGCAGTGGTCCTGCGCGCGCTTCGCGCCCGGGGCGTCCGGCTGGTGTTGACCGAGATCGCGACCGGCGGGGCCCTGGCCGCCAGCCTGCACGGATGCACCGAGGCCCGGGAAGTGCTGGCCGGGGCATTGGCCGTGCCTGGCACCGCCCACCTCACCTCCCTGTGGCCCCACGCCCGGACGGAGCCGCCTGCGGCCCTCTCGCCCGAAGCGCAAGACCGCGCGTGGGCGGAGGCCGCCGGCAAGGCGGCCCAGGCCACCTGGTCGCTGGTGATCGGCGAGGGCGAAGCCGAGGGCGGCCGGGGACCCGTCCGCCTGACGCTCCACGCCGGCGACCGCTGGCTCACGCACCGCCTGACGCTGCGGGGGACCGACGCGAGCGACCGCGCTGCGCTCGTCACGCCCGTGCTGGACTGGCTCCGCCGCCAGTTGCGGGAGCTCCCCTGAGCCTGGCGACCTGTCGCCGGCGCCTCCTGTTAGCCGATTCACTTCTCTGAGCCATCAAGCAAGTTTCTGCTTGTACCCGGGTCCCGGGAGCCCGTAGGGTCCCCGCCATGGCTGTGAAACCCGTGCTGACCGGTGCCCTCCTCCGACCGCTGGAGCGGTGCCCGGGAGCGCGGTTTCTCCCCGTATCCCCTCACTGACTATGCCTCAAGGACTCTCCCTTCACATCGGCCTCAACCGGGTGGATCCCCGCCATTACGTGGATGGTGACGGCCAGCCCTGGGATGGGGCGCTAAACGCTTGCGAGACCGACGCGCGCGACATGGAGGCGCTGGCCAAGAAGCGCAGATTCAAGGTGCGCCACCGGTTGCTCACCGCGCAGGCGACGGCGGACGCTGTCATCCAGGCGATCCTGGAGGCCGCGCAGCGGCTCGAGGCGGGCGATCTCTTTCTCCTCACTTACGCGGGTCACGGCGGCCAGGTGCCGGACACCAACCACGACGAGGACGTGTTGCCGACCGGCCAACGCGATCGCATGGACGAGACCTGGGTCCTGTACGATCGCCAGTTCATTGATGACGAGCTCTACACGCTGTGGGCGAAGTTCAAGGCGGGGGTGCGCATCGTGGTGGTGTCCGACAGTTGCCACAGCGGGACGGTCGTCCGCGCCGTCCCCCCAGCCCTCATGGGCGTGCCCCCCGGAACCCGCATCCGCCGCATGCCCGTCCGCGTCGCCGACCGCACGTTCGCGGCGCACTGCGACCTGTACACCGATCTCCAGACGGCCAACCCCACGGCCGAACAGTCCAAGGTCAAGGCGTCGGTCCTGCTCCTCTCCGGCTGTCAGGACAACCAGTTTTCGATGGACGGGGACCGGAACGGGCTCTTCACCGGCACGCTCAAGCAGGTGTGGCGCGGGGGGCGATTCAAGGGCACCTATCGGTCGCTTCGCGACCAGGTCGCCGCGTTGATGCCGGCCGCGCAGACGCCCAACTACTATGTCGTGGGCAAGCCCAACCCGACATTCGAAGCCCAGCACCCGTTCACGATCTGACCCGCCGACCCGCCCTCAACCGGTGGTGCGGGCTTCCAGCCTGCACCTTCCGCGGTGCATGGCGACTGCGCAGAACCGAAGGGAACAAGCCGCGGGTGGCTCAGAAATCAAGGCTGGGTCGGGAAAGCCTCCTGTGCCGCGGCTTCCCGGCCCTTCTGCTGCCACTTGCGGATGGAGTCCTGGTGGACGCCACCTAGCGCAAGCAATCGGTCGAGGTCGTACACCATCTCCGTGCGGTTCCTGCCCACGAGCGAGTAGTCCTGCATGAGGAAGATCGCCTCCTCCGGACAGACCTCCTGGCAGAAGCCGCAGAAGATGCAACGGAGCATGTTGATCTCGAACTCGCGCGGGCGCTTCTCGACGTTGCCGGTGCTGGGGTCCGGGGCGGGGCCGGGCGGGACGATCTTGATCGCCTTGGGCGGGCAGATGAACTCGCAGAGCTGGCAGGACACGCACTTGGTCCGGCCGGCCTGATCCCGCACGAGGTACGGGGCGCCGCGGTATCCCGGCGGAACCACCCAGCGTTCCTCCGGGTACTGCATCGTGACCTTCTTCCGGAAGAAATGGCGCAGGGTCACCTTGAACCCGCCCCAGATCGCGGGCAGATAGAGGCGTTCCCAAAACGACAGGGGTTTGCGGGAGACGATCATGGGGGTTACGCCCAGAGCCAGAGCAGCGTTGCGGTCACCAGGATGTTCGCCAGGGCGAGCGGGACGAACCGTTTCCAGCCCAGATCCATGAGCTGGTCGTAGCGGAACCGCGGCCACATCCAGCGCACCCAGATGAAGAGCAGCACCAGGGCCAGCACCTTGCCCAGGAAGATGCCGATGTGCAGCAGCCCGCCCAGCACGGTGGTGGCCGGCTGGTCCAACCCAAGGAAGGGCAGCGTCCAGCCACCCAGGAACAGCGTCACCATCATCGCCGAGGCCGCCACCATGTTCGCGTACTCACCCAGGAAGAACATCGCGAACTTAATCGAGCTGTACTCGACGTTGTAGCCGCCCGCCAGCTCCTGCTCGGCTTCCGGCAGGTCGAAGGGCAGCCGGTTCGTCTCGGCAAAGGCGGCCGCCAGGAAGATGGCAAACGCGAGCGGCTGCTTGAACACGAGCCAGTCGAACAGGCTGTGCGCCTGGTACTCGATCACCCGGCCCAGGTTGAGGTGGCCCACCAACAGGAACAGCGGGATGACCGACAGGCCCATCGCGATCTCGTACGAGATCATCTGGGCGCTGGACCGGATCCCGCCGACGAACGGGTATTTCGAGCGCGCCGCGTAGCCGGCCAGGACCAGGCCATAGACGCCCAGCGAGACGATCCCGAACGTGTACAGGATCCCCACGTCGAGGTCGGCCAACACCATCCGCTGGGCGCCCAGTTGTGAGCCGAACGGAATGACCGCCACCGTCAGCAGTGCCGGGGCCATCGTCAGCGCCGGGGCCAGCCAGAAATAGACCTTCCGCACGTGGGCCGGCACGAAGTCCTCCTTCAGAAAGGCCTTCACCGCATCGGCCAGCGGCTGCCACACCCCGAACGGCCCCGCCCGGTTCGGCCCAATGCGGCCCTGGATGGCCGCGCAGATTTTCCGCTCGGCCAGGACGGTGTACGCCACGATGGTGAGCAGCACCACCACCGCCAGGAGCGCTTTCAGCGCCGCGAAAACCAGGAACTCCGCCGTGGCGCTCATCGGGTGATGGAGCCCGCGTTCGCCCGCAGCCGGCCTTCCGGAATGACGTGTCGTTGCCGTTGCATCGTTCGTTCCCGTGGCGTTGATCTGGGTGGAACCCCCTCCCCGTGCGCAGCGCCATCGGTCGGGGCAGGGTAGCGCGCCCGCCGAAAACCGCCACCCCAAAGCAATGGGGTCAAACATTGACATTTGACAATTGGCGAGGGCACGCCACCCCCAGGCCCCTGGCCAGCCGCGGTCGGATCCCCAAGGCGGACGGTTGGCGACGGGGGACGCGCCGGGACAACGGTGCCCGGCCCCTTCACCACACCGATACCAACTGGCGGCCGTCGCCGGGTTGGGTCCCGGAGGCCGCAGCAGAGGAGCCAGGTTCGCGCGTCGTCATGAGGTCGAAATGTCAAATGTCAATGTTTGACCCCATTGCCTCGCTCAGGTGGGCGAATCGGACAGACAGACTGGCGCCGTGAGGCAAAGACCTTGGCCTCTGGCGCTGAGGGGTGTAAGCTCATTCCGTTTCACAGACCCAGACCGCGTTCGGGAATCCCCGGCGGATTCCGCTGCATTGCAGAAAGGTGTGCTATGAAGAGAGTGATCCCGCTGGTTTTGGCAATCTGGGCGTCAAGCCAGAGCGGCGGCGCCCATTCAGCCTTCATACTCGGACCTGCCGGACTGAACGACCCGCCAGACCTCTCCCGTGAGACCGCACCCCAGGTTACAGCCGAAGCGGTGGCACGGGCGCTCCAGCAGCGTGATCAGCAGTCCCTCGAACAACTGGGCCCCGCCGCGTACGACGCGCTCGTCGCCGCGTTGAACGACGAGTCCGTGCGTGCCGACGCGGCCTATTACCTGGGGAAGCTCCACGACCCGCGGGCTCTGGGTCATTTCCTCGCGCTCACCAACGATCCGAGTTCCTCCGTCCGGGGAGCGGTTGCCCACGCGCTTGCTGGATTGCCCGGGGCGCAAGCACGCCAGGCGTTGATCGTGCTGCTGGACGATCCTGAGCGCCTAGTCCGGTCGTTGGCGGCGATGGCTGTGGGCCAGATGCGTGACCCGCAGGCTTTCGATTTGCTGGTCGGGTTGCTCAAGCACCATGACGACGCCGTCCGGCGTTCAGCCGCCACGGCGCTCGGTCCGCTTGGCGACCTCCGCGCCGTTGAGCCACTCCTCGCCGCCATGGAGGATGCCGACCCAATGTTCCGGCGTGAGGCAGCCTCCGCGCTCCAGAAGCTCGGCTGGAAGCCGACCACGGATCGGCTGCGCGCCCTGATCCTGGTGGCGTTCTCTCGGTACGACCAGGCCGCAAAACTCGGCCCGGCGGCGGGGGGCCCCCTTCTGGCCGCTCTCAAATCCACCTCCGGCCTTGACCGGCGGGAAGCGGCCGGGGCGCTTACGAAGATGGGGTGGCAGCCTGAGGACGACTCCCAGCGCGCGTACTACCTGGCGGCGCTCGGACGTGGTCCGGAGGTGGCGGCGCTCGGGGCCGAGGTCGCCGTGGAACCTCTGTTGCTCGAGATGTCCAGTCCGGCCTTCTCGTTGGATCTGAGTACCGGCCGACCGTCTGCTTCCGCAAAGCAAGCCGGGTACCAGTCGGCTGTGGAGGCTCTAAAGTCCATGGGCAATGCCGCAATCTCGCCCTTGGGCGCCGCGCTCCAGTCACCGAACCGAGGAATCCGGCAATCGGCCGTCCGGATGCTCGGCACGTTCCAGGACGATGGGCGGGTCGTCACAGCGTTGGTCCAAGCGCTCAATGATCCGGACGCCACGACCCGGGCGGCCGCGGTTGGGGCGTTGGGTGCCTTGCGGGATCCACGTGGCCTTGACCCCCTGACCGCGGCCCTCAAGGACCGGGACGCCGGGACGCGGCGCCAGGCCGCGGACGCGCTCGGGAACCAAGGCGATCCGCGCGCCATCGCTCCCCTCATCGAGACCCTGAAAGATCAAGACCCGGACGTTCGGTGGTCGGCCGGCTATGCGCTGCAACGATTGAAGGCGCAAGGATCGGTCGAGCCGATGGCCAACCGGTTGGGGGACAGCGATACCCTCACCAGGGCGGTTGTGGCCGAGGTGCTGGCGAGGATGAGGGATGCGCGCGCGATCGAGGCTTCCCTCGAGCTCCATGACGATCCGGGTGTGCACGTGCGCCGCACGGCGGTCGCCACCTTGGGTTCGCTGCACGACTCGCGCGCCGTGCCGGCGCTGATTGGCCGGCTGCAGGACCCGGACGAACAAGTCCGATCCTCGGCGGCCATCGGTTTGGGCCGGCAGCGCGACACCGCGGCGGTCGGACCGCTCCTCGCGGCGTTGCGCGTTGAAGACAAGGAAACGCGTGGCGCCGTCGCCTCCGCCCTGGCTCAGTTGGGGGACCCACGGGCGGTTGAACCCCTGCGGGCGGCGCTGAAGAACCACGATGACAGCGGCAACTTCGCCGTCGCTTGCGCCCTCGCTGAACTCAAGGACGCGAGTGCCGTCGCGCCGCTGATCGCGGCCCTCGAGAACCCGGACAGTGAATGGACGGGCATGGGTGTCGTGGGAGCGCTCATGCAGATGGGCTCGGCGGCGGTTGAACCGCTCCTCCCGCTGCTCACGCACGACGATCCGAAGCGCCGCTGCCTCGCGGCTGGCTTGTTGAGCAGGATTCCCGATCCCCGCCTGGTCGTGCCGCTGATGGGCGCCCTTCAGGACACCGAGTCCGAGGTGGTCCAGTGCGCCGCCAGGGGCCTCGTCCTTCTTGATGATCCCCGCGCCGCGGCGCCGTTGGCCGCGCTGCTCCAAGATCGGATGAGTCCGCAGGTTCAACGGGGAGGCGCCGCGGACCCGACGAGCGCGACCGACGCGATCAAGGCGGCGACCTTGCTGCGGTGTCTGGACGACGAGTCCCAGCCCGGCCGGCAGGAGATTGCGGTCTGGCTCTCCGGGCGACTGGGGGTGACGCAGGCCGCCGACCGGGTTTTCGCACTTCTGGCCAGGCCGGGTTCGGATCAGCTCGTCGTGGCGCAGGCACTGGTCCGTTTGAAAGACTCGCGCGGCACCGGCCCGCTCTTGGAATCCGTCACGCACGCGGCGGACGAACTGGGCCGGCCAAGCCTTCAAGAGACGTTGGCTGCCCCAATGCCAGCCGGGCAGGCAAAGCCGGGCGGCGGCGCCCCGCCGGGGGATGCCGCCAAGCCCGCCGTCCCGGGAGAAGATGTCCCCGATGCGTCGGCGCCAACCGAGCGCACGGGGAACATCGAGAATCTCGAATGGGACATGGCAAGGGGGATGGAAGCGTTGGTGAGTCTTGGCCCGCCCGCCCTCGATCCGCTGGTCGACACACTCGCAGACCCGCAACCGCGAATGCGCGTGTTTGCCGCGAACGCGCTGGGCCGGCTCGGTGAACCGCGCGCGGTCACTGCCCTCGCCGCAGCTTTGGAGGACCCGGATGAACGGGTGCGAGCCGCCGCTGAGGCAGCGTGGCACCGGCAGAGGGCAAGGTCCCAGGCTCCCCCTGGGAGTCGGCAGCAGGACGCAACTGTCGTGGTATTTCTTCCGACCGTTCTGGACGGGCCGGAAGACCCGGTGCCCGTTCCGACCGCGGAGACTTTGGTTCAGGACGCAGGCCCGCCGTCCGACCCGCGCAAGACGCAATGTCAGCAGAATCTGCGCGAGCTGTATGCGGGCATCCAGGCGTATAGGAAGGCGCACGGGGACATCCCCAACTGGCTTTCGGACCTGGTGCCGCAACACATCCCGGCAACCAACGTCTTCGTCTGTCCGACTCAAACCGACACGATCGCCAGCTACCCGGGGCTGGAGGACCCGCGGATCAGGACTTCGTACACCTATGACTTCTGCGCCCGGGAGGTTCCGAATACGGTCTGGGGCGGATCGCGGGCGACCATGAAGGACTGGAAGAACCGTCAGCGAAAGCTCTATGGCGACGCGGTTCCGCTGATCCGCTGCACCCATCACGATCGGGTTCTCAACATCTCGTATGGCGGAGAGCTGTTCGAGAGTTCCGTGAGTTGGGAAGGCGACGAACGCTTCCAGAAGCTGAGCGCCGGCAAGCAACAGGGGCCGGCCCCGTAGGGCAATGGGGTCAAACATTGACATTTGACAATCGGCCTCCCGCGGCAACCGACCGGCGGCGACCCCCGGGCTGGCTTGCGGCGTCGTCGCGGTCGGGTTCAGGTCCGGCCGTCGCCGGCCTGGCAAAATGTCAAATGTCAATGTTTGACCCCATTGCCGGTCGAGCGGCGGCTTGCGTCGAGCCTGGATCGGGTTTAGACCTCCATAGAAAGCCGCCGGATTATGGACAGCACCCTCACGCTCACCATCAACGGCCAACGCCACACGGTGACCACCGACCCGCAACGGCCGTTGCTCCACGTGTTGCGCGAGGACCTCGGACTCACCGGAACCAAATACGGGTGCGGCGAAGGCCAGTGCGGCGCCTGCACCGTCCTGCTCGAGGGCCGGCGCGAACACGCGTGCCTTCTCCCGGTCCGGGACGCTGCCGGCAAGTCCGTCACCACCATCGAGGGCTTGAGCACGGGCGACCCGTTGCACCCCGTCCAGCGGGCCTTTCTCGAGGAAGGCGCGATGCAATGCGGCTATTGCACCCCCGGCATGATCCTGGCCACCGTCGCGTTGCTGAACCACCAGCCGCGCCCCAGCGACGACGAGGTCCTGACGTGGATGAACGCCCAGATCTGCCGGTGCTGCGGCTATCCCCGCATCCTCAAAGCCGTCCGCCGTGCCGTCGCCGAAGCCCGGAGGTGAAGCCATGCGCCCCCATCCCACCACCGACGAAACCCTCAAAGTCCACGCCGCGCACACGACTGACCCCGGCGAGATCGGCACCCCAATGAACCGGCGTTCCTTCGTCCAGGTGCTGGGCGCGGGATGGGTCATCGCCGTCAGCCTGGCAACCGCGTTCGGTCAGAGCCGCGGCGGACGGGGCGGGACCCGCCCCGTATCGACCCGCCTTCACATCGGTCAGGACGGCACGATCACGGTGCTCACGGGCAAGATCGAGATGGGGCAGGGTGCCCGCACGCAGCTCACCCGGGCCGCGGCCGAGGGTGCGTCGCTCGACCAGGTCCGCCTGGTGATGATGGGCGATACGGAACCAGGTGCTTACGACGACGGCATCACCGCCGGCAGCGGACCACCCAAACCGTGCCGCCGTCCGTCAGGAGGCGCCCGCCGCGGCGCCAGCTTCTGATCGAGTTGGCCGCCCGACGCTGGGGCGTGGCGCCGGCGGAACTGACCGTGGCCGACGGCCGGATCCGCGAGGCCGCGAGCTCGCGCACCCTGACGTACGCGACTGGCGGAGCGACGTTGCCGGGCCGCTGGCAGGACATCCCGGACGACATCCGCGTGACCGCCGTGGCGCAGTGGCGCGTCATGGGCAACTCGGCTCCGCGGGTCAACCAGCGCGCGCTGGTCACCGGGGCGCACCCGTACCCTTCCGACTACCGGCGACCCGGGATGCTCTACGGCAAGGTCCTGCGCCCGCCCTCGTACGGGGCGCGACTGATCGCGGTGGACCTGGCGCCGGCACGGGCGATGTCGGGCGTCGTGGCGGTGCAAGCCGACGGATTCGTGGGGGTCGCGGCGCCGACCACGTGGCGGGCTGAGCAGGCCTTGAAAGCCGTGGCCGAAACCGCCGAGTGGGAACCCTCAGCGCACCCCTCGAGCCGCGAGGTCTGACCACCTCCGCCGCGGCGTCCAGGGGGGCGTGCCGGCGAATCCCTTTGACGAGGGCTCGCGCGGGCATGCAGAGACCCTGCCGGGCGACGTCTGGAAACGTACGTCCAACACGCCCCGATGGAAACCCGCACGGCCCTTGCGGAATGGCGGACCAGCAAGCTCTGCGTCTGGACCGGGACGCAGGCGCCCTTCGGGTACCATCGCGAACTCGCGCGAACCTTCCGCCTGGCGGACAGGGACGGTCGCGGTGCCGGATTTGGCGGCGGCTTTGGCGGCAACGCACGGCGGAGGCGGCCATCGAAGCGGCGCGACTCCGCCAGGCGGCCAGCTGCCCGGTTGGGTGCACTGGACGCAGGGAGGTTCACCTAGACTGCACCGTCCGGCCGCGCTCGATGACGTGGAAGCCGCCAGTCGCCGGCAACCGGCTGACCTCGTGGCGGTATAACATCAACTCCGGCGGTTCAGCCGTGGACACGCCCTACCGGGCCAGCGGACGCGGAGCCGTTACCTCGCGTCGACTTCGCGCCGCTCCGCCAGGGGTCCTATCGCACCCTGGCGGCTATAACAACTTCGCGCGCGAGGCGTTCATGGATGAGCTGGCCGCGGCGGCGGCGCCGATCCGCTCGAGGTTCCGCCTGGCCCACCTCGACAACGCGCGCCACCAGAACGGTGCTCGAGGAGGCGGCGCGGCGCTTCGGCTGGCGGGAGCGGGTCCGGCAGAAGGAGGCCGGGGTCGGCATCGGACTGGCCTGCGGCACCGAGAAAGGCTCCTACGTGGCGGCGTGCGTCGAGGTGGCCGTGGATGCCGCGGACCGGCTCACGGTGCGGCGTGTCTGTCAGGTCTTCGAAGGTGCGGCGCAGTGGTCAGCCCGACAACCCTGATCAGCAGGTGCGGGGCTGCATCCTGATGGGCTGGGCCCGGCCCTCCGCGAGGAGATGCGATTCGCGGGCGGCCAGATGCGCAACGCCGCCTTCAGGCCGTTACCTCGTGCCGCGCTTCGCCGATGTCCCCGAACTCGACGTCCACCTGTTAGACCGCCCCGACCTCGCGAGAGCGTAAGCGGCGCGGGGACTCCCATCATCGCCATCGCGCCCGCCATCGCCAACGCCGTCTTCCACGCCACCGGCCGGCGCGTGCGTGCCATGCCCATCCGGTTACGGGACACGCAGGAGGCTTAGCGTGGAGCGGTCATGACACACGGCACGCCGATGACAGCCGCGATCGTGCTGGCTGCCGGCCGTTCCCAGCGGATGGGGACGAACAAGCTGCTTCTGCCGTTCGCGGGGTCGTCGGTGCTGGCTCGGGTGGTGGATGCTTGCCGGGGCGCTCCGGCAGACCCGGTCCTCGTGGTCGGGCGGCCGCCGCTCGCACCGCTGCGTGAGGCGTTGGGCAACCGACCGGTGACCTGGGTGGAGAACCCGGACCCGACCGCCGACATGCTCGCCTCCTTGCGCTGCGGTTTGCGGGCGCTGCCCGCGACGGTGGAGAGCCTCATTGTCACGCCGGGGGACCTGCCTTCGTTGGAGCCGGCTCTAGTGTGCCGGATGCTCACGGACTTCCGCGCCGGCCAGGCTGGGATCCTCGTTCCAGTGCACCGGGGTCGCCGCGGGCACCCGGTAATCCTGGCGGCCCGCTATCGCGAGGAACTGCTCCGCACCCACGACGGGGTGGGCCTGCGCGGGCTGCTGCACGCCCATGCCGCCGAGACCACAGAATGGGGCACCGACGATCCGGCCGTCCTTGAGGACATCGACACGCCCGCGGAGTACGCGTTGGCCCGCAGCCGGACCGATGCGGCAGGTCAGGCTTCCGCTGAGCGGCACAACGCCACACCACTGGCCTGATAACGCAGGACTCCGTGCGCTCGTTCCGCCTGAGCCACCAAAGCGTTCTCCGGCAGGCCGGGGCTCGGGCGGGCGATTGCTCCGAGCACGCCGCGCCACGACGGCGGTCTTGAATCGCGAGAAACGGCCTGGGGCTCCCAATCGCGCCGCCGACACAAGTCCTACTCCAGCAGCCTGCGGGCTTCATCCATCTGTTCATGCTCGAAAGCGCTGGCGAATGGGGTCAATGGGGTCAGATCCGTATTGTTGACGAATGCGGTGTTGGCGCACAGGCTCGCGCCATGGCCAGACCGTTGAGAATCCAGGTGGCAGGCGGGTGGTATCATGTGACCAGCCGGGGCAACCGGCGCGAAGCGATCTACCGGACGGACACGGATCGGCGGCGATTTCTGGGGCTGGTGGCCGAGTTGCCGGAACGGTCTGGCCTGGAGGTGCACGCGTTCGTGCTGATGGACAACCATTATCATCTGGTGGTCCGGACGCCGGAGCCCAACTTGGGCGAGGCGATGCACTGGTTGCACGTCAGTTACACCAGTCGTTTCAATTGGGCGCATCGGCAGTGCGGGCACCTCTTTCAGGGGCGGTACAAGGCGGTCCTCATCGAAGATCCAGGCGGGGTGGCGGCGGTCGCGCGCTACGTCCATCTGAATCCAGTGCGGGTGGGCCGCTTGGGGCTGGGCAAGACGCAGCAACGTCAGTCCCGAGCGGGCGGAGGCGTTGACCCGGGAGCGGCGTTGGTCCAGCAGCGATTGCACGAACTGAACGAGTACCCCTGGAGTTCGTGGCGAGTGTACGGTGGGGCAGAGCCGGCGCCTGGGTGGCTGGAAACCGGAGTGATCGGGGCGGGCTGTGGCGGGCGCAGCCGGGAACAGCAGCGCCAGGCCCTGCGCGAGTACACCGAGGCCCCCGTGCGCGAGGGGCGGCTGGACAGCCCGTGGTCAGGGCTGGTCGGCGGCTTGGTTCTTGGCGGCAAGGAGTACGCGCAGGCGTTGCTGAAGGGATTGGCGTCGGGAAGCGTGGATCCAGAGGCACAGACGGCCGCGCGCCAGATCGCGCGAGCGGATCGGATCGCGTGGGCGGAGATTGTGGCGATAGCGGAACGGTTGCGTGGGCGGCGTTGGCCCGAGATGGCGGAGGATTGGGGCGATTGGGGACGCGACGGGACAATCTACGTGGCGGTGCGGCACGGCAGGCATCGGTTGGCGGAGGTGGTGAGGGCGGTGGGCGGGCTGACGTATGGCGCCGCAGCGCAGGCGGTGCGGCGGTTTACGGCTGGAATGCCCCTGGACGCGGCGAGGATCCGGTTTGTGGAAGAGATGAGGCGGAGGCTCGGGGAGCGCCGGGAGAAACCGTGATGTTGGCTGTGGAGGCGCGTTCGCTCATCCGTCAAGAGTACGGATCGCACGCGCTGCCCACCGTGGCGTCAGGGGGCGACGGGCGAGCAGTGTTCGTAAATAGTACGGATCTGACCCCATTGTCCTCACCATTCCTGGCGGACGCGATAGAACCGCGCCGAGTGCTCCTCGATGTCGCTCCACGTCACGAAGCGGCGGGCGACGGCGCCGAGGCGAATCTCCGACCAGACCCGCAGATCCGTCGAACGCAGGACGGTCGTGGGACGGTTGGGCTCGCACTGGAAGGTGAGCGACGGAAACCCTTGCGGGTCGAGTGAGGCGCGGACAAACCCTGGCGACGTGGTTTCCAGGCGACCCGTCCGGTCGAGCCAGGCCAGCCGGTGGCGCGTGAAGCCGTCGTAGCGGGTAAAGTCGCCGCCGGCAACAACCCGCCCATCGCTCAACACCACCAGCGCGTGGATCGGACCATCGGGACCACCGGTGCCGGGGAACGTCGCGTCGAAAGTGCCCTCCGGATTCAGCCGGGCGATTCGATTGTACGGCCGGTCACCATAGCCGCGGAAATCGCCCGCGATCAGAACCTGGCCCGTCGGGAGCGTGACCATCGCCGAGATGGTGCCATTCGAGACGGTGCCGCGGAGGAAGTCTGGATCGAGCATGCCGTTGTCAAGGAGCTGAGTCAGCTCGGTCTGGCCCTCCCAGGACTGGGTAGTGATCAGGAGTCGCTCTTCGTCCACCAGTAACACGCTCGTCACGCCCCGGCTCGAGGTGATGGGAGGCCGGCTGAAAAAACCGGGATCGAGAGCCCCGTCCGGCAGCAGCCGTGCGACCCTGCTGCTACCGGGAAACTCGTTCAGGCTCCAGAAATCGCCGACGACGTAGATCCGGTCTCCCGACGCCATGGCCACCCGCGCCACACTTGCATCCGCACCCGTTCCCACGTTGAAGTCGGGATCAGGGGTACCGTCGGCCAGTAGCCGAATCAGCCTGCGTCGGGGAATGCCGTTCACGGCCAGGAAGTCCCCGACCACGACAATGCGGCCCGCGCTGTCGACTGCCACCCCCAACGGATGTCCACCCGTCAATTCGACGGTTGCGAAGGCTGGGTCGGAACGGCCGTTGGACAACACCCGCACGAGCCGCGTCTCGCCCTGCGCTCCGGCCACCGTCGCGCCGCCCACCAGAACGCCGCCATCGGGCTGGACCGCCAGACAGGTCACGGGCTCCGGGATGGCAGCCGCCAACACGAATCCCGGGTCCACCTTGCCATCGGAGCGGTAGCGCACGAGCCGGCTGTACGGCGTTCCGTTGGCAGTGGTGAATGCACCGGCCGCGAGCAGGGTTCCGTCCGGCCCCGCGGCAAGCAATCTGACGGTGCCGTCCGTGCCGATACCCGGACCCCAAGGGCTGTCATCATCCAGGAGCGTGATGACGGCGAGGGCAGGCTGCCCCGCGATCATGCCGTCGCCGCTGACCCGTACGATCTGGAGGCCGATTTCCTTGTCGGGTTCCGCCGACGCATTATCCGCGAACCCGCGAAGCGTCGCGACCTGGTGAATCACGCCTGGCGGAAACGCCACCATGTTCGTTTGCGGCTGGTAGTCCTTCCCGGGAATGGCCGAATGCTCTCGCGTCACGAATTCGAGACTGGCGGGCACGCTGGGATCGCCGCTTCGCGTGAAGGTCAGAGGCACCGCGCCATCCAGCTCGGGAACGGCGTAGTTCTCCTTCGCGAAGGCGAGGGAACCGACCACCGGATGCAGCCGGACGAACGCGACCTGTGTCGAGCCCAGCGCCGCGCCTCCGGTGGGGGTGTGGAGTCGAACGGTGAACTCGCGCGCAGTGGTGGCGCCTGGGTCCGCCAGGAGCGGGACGCGCACCGTCTGCCACGCCACACCCTCCCCGAATGACAACACCCCGCCCTGGGCCACGTAATCAGTTCCGGCGAACGCCGTGCCGTCGGCCGTGACATACTCGACCTGCACTTCACCCGTAGTCCCACCGATCCGCCGGACTTCCAGGACCGCCTCACTTTCGCTCCGGTTGACCTGCACACGGCGGGCCGCGAACGCGAGCAGACCCGCCGGACAGTCCACGGCACGGACGCGGACGTTATCCAGCCCCCAAGCCTCGTCGTAGATCCATGATGCACCAGGATGGGCGGCCGCAAGGCGCGCGTCGAAGACCAACGGCAGCGTCTCCGCGGCGTGGGCGAAGCTCGCCTCGAGGTGATAAACGGCATCGGCCGGAGCCGAAGCACTGTCGTAGGCGTTCAGGGTGAACCCGAGACGGTTCGTCTCTGCGGCGCCGCTGAACGGCAAGTGATAGCCGCCCGGAAAGAAGTCGGGAAAAGCCTGACCCGCCGCCCAGGCGTCTGCCATCGAGTGCGGCTGGGTGTTGAACGTGGTCTGGAACAGCAACGGTCCGTCGGCGACCCGCAGACTCCACACGTCCGGCCCCTCGCTGGTGCTGTTCCCATCCCAAGACCTCGCGAGGTAGAGGTCGAAGGCGACGCTGACCGCGGTGTGGGAGCCGAGTCCCGGGAGCGTCAGGACCACTTCCTGCGGGCCGAACAGGCCCAGAAACCGTCGCCCCCCGACGGGCGTGCTGTAGAGGCGGTTGGTGGACCACTCCGGTCCAACGGGCGCGACCTCGAAGTCATGTTCGTACACCCAGAAGTCGTCTTCTAGCCGCGTCGGAACCTCGATCCTGGCCGCGTTGTTGGCGTCGAACGGATCCGGCGTCGACGCCGCCACGGTCGCCTCGAGTCGGAACCGGTCCCAGGTGTCCGCCCGCAGGGTAAGCACGATCTCCGCAGCGGCGACCTCCTCCAGGGCCTGACACCGGACGCCCCCGCCCTCAAGCACGCATTGGAACATGCCCCCGGGGCAGTCGGCGGCCAGGATCTCGGCCCCGATGGGAGGGGAGACCTCGATCCGAACGTCGGCGGCCGGCGTGGTTCCCGGCGCGGATAGGCGGAGTCGGATCTCGCCGGGTTCTCCGAGCGTCCACGCCCCCGCGGGTGTCTCCCAGGCCAGGGCGAGATCTGCAACCGCGTCCCGCGGCCCCAGCCAAAGTCGAGCGAGGCCGGGTCGAGGTTGGCCGTTCACCTGAGTGAACCTTCCGGCGATCAGAAGCTTGCCATCCGGTTGCCGCACCAGGGAGTAGATGGTGTCGTTCACCTCGACGCGGTCCGTGAAATCACGGTCATAGCGTCCGTCACTCGCCAGGCGAATCAGGCGCTTGGCCACAACTTGGCCGAGACTGTTGGTGACGCGGAATGTGCCGGCACATAGCACCTTGCCGTCGTCCTGCAACAGCGGGATCGTCTCCGGGTAAGTGAAAGCGACGTCGGTCGCAAACGGCGTGTCCAGGGTGCCGTCCGGCGTCAGACGGACCAAGGGTCGAACCCACTTGCCTTCCACCCGGGAGAACGTGCCGGCGATGAAGAACTGGCCATCCGCCTGCACCTGGATGTCCGTGACGGTACCGTTGAGGCCAAGCGCCGTGCTGAAGCCCGGGTCCACGGACCCGTTCGGGTTCAGGCGGGCCAGGTACTTCAGCAAGCCGCTGCCAAGCGCCGGGAAGTCTCCGCCCACCAGGATCTTTTCATCCGATTGAACGGCCAGCGCGCGGACGGATCCCGACGGCGCCGCGGGCGGCTTGAAGTCGGGATCGAGGCGGCCGTCGGGCAGGAGTCGCACCAAGCGATTCCACAGGATGCCTTGCGGGCTGTTGAGGTTACCGGCGCACAACAGCCGGTCGTCGGGTTGCAGCGCCCCGGCGAACACCGCCCGCAACGCTCCGTCACCCCCGGTATAGCTCTTATCCAGACTTCCATCCGGGTTCAAACGGACCACCGGAGTGGCCGGGCTGCCGTTGACCCGGGTGAAAGGACCGGCCACGAGCACACGCTCCTCCGGGAGCGCGACGACGGCTGCCAGGCCGACGTCGAACCCGACGGGACCGCCAAACGCGGTGTCAACCGATCCATCGTCATTGAGCCGTGTGAGCCATTCGCGGGGCCACCCCTCGTTGTCGCGAGAGGACCCGTGGACGAGGATCTTCCCACCCGGTGTGACCGCCAGCCGCCAAACGCCAGACGTCTGCGTGGGGTCGAGAGCGGGAATGAAACTCGGATCCAACTCGCCCGCGTCCTGTGCCGTACCGGTCAGGGCCAGTACCAAACCGAGGGTTGCGAGAGGGGCACAGGAGGAACGCCTCATAAGTCAGAACTCCATTGGCTCACGGAAACCGCCCGGGGGCTGGGTGCGGCTCAGTGTTCGCCCCTGCCGGGGCGTGTCAAGCCCTGCTACGCGGCTTCAAACCCGGGCCAGGGCCAGTGAGTTGGGGACGACCGGCCGCCGGGTCCAATGGGTTTCAATCGCTTGCTTGAACACGGCGCTCACAACCTTCGCGCGGCCGATCAGGAACCCGCCTGCTTCACGGCGGAGGTAGAGCCCCTCTCTTGGGACCGCTCCCACCGCGGACCACCCGAGAAGCGAGCCAAGCTGCTTCAACTGGAACCGGCCACGCGCGACCTCCGGCACGGGCACCACGTTCACCTCGGCCAGCCAGGCGTTGCGACGGTCGACCGACCAGAACCGCCCGGTCGCCAACTCGAGAACGTCGAAGCCAAGAAACCAGTCCGGCAAGCCATCGTAGGGCACCGTGTGTCGGGCGTAACACCATTCGCCGTAGAGCATCAGGCCGTCGCGCAGGGCGGGCTCGAGGACGCCGCGTCGCTCTGCCAACCAAGCCCAGAGCGGATTCCATTGAGCATGGCTCCGGCCGGGCGCGAGGTAGTTGCCCCGGCTCTGGGCGCGCAGACGTCCATCCGGGCCGAGCGACAGCCCCAGGTTGGCCCCGTCGACCTTCTCCTCGATGACCAGCTCGCCGGCGAGGAACTCGTCCACTTCGGACGGGGACAGCACCTTGTCCTCGCGCGGCTGCCCGGGGCCCAACCAGAGTAGGTGCGGGGTGTGGGGGAATTTGTGGAACAGCTCGTCCATGATGAGGGGCTTCGCCAACGGCGCAGCGGGCTTCTTCAGCCCAAAGTCACCTTCGCCGTCTGGGTCGCACGGGAGCCGTGACAGCCTGATGCCGCTGGAGACCCTTGTCACCCGTGTACAGCTCGACTTCGCAGCCCATTTGAGCGTAGTAGTCGGCCACTAAGGCGATGGTGGCGTCACCCAAGGAGAGCTTCTGTGCGGCGAGGTTTGGCCAGCCGGCGGCCAGGGCTTTCAGACCTCCCGGAGACCATTGGAGCTGCTGGTCACTGAAGGCCGCCCATGGCGTGGTTTGGTCGGCCGCCTGCGCCATCAACTCGGCCAGGGCCGACGCTCGTTCGTAGCGCCACTGGGGCGCTTGGGCGATGTGGTTGCCCGTTTCGATGATGGATGCAAGCGGCAGCACCAGCGTGTACTCCATCTGGATGGCCGTCTGTATCTCCTTGTCGACCCTGTCGAAGTCCAGACTCGATGGGCCGGAGCCGCAGGTCTCCTTGCCAGGCACCTTGAGCCAAACGCAGAGGACCGACGTGTCGAGAATCATCACATGCTTACTGGGCATGCCGACCTCCATTGGCCTCAAGGCAACGTTCGAGTGCACCGCTCGCCGCGACCTCGCCGAGCGGCCCCAGCGCCATGAGCTTCGGCAGGCCGGACAGGTCCTCCAAGACGGTTAACTGGCTCAGCCCGCTTTGGGGATCCCGATGCGTCACCATAACGAACGGGACCATGTCCGGGCCCAGTCGGTTGAGGAGCGCCGGGTTGTGGGTCGAGACCAGCACGTCCACCCGTCGGTCGCCCCCGACCGTCCGCAACATCCGCAGCAGCACGTCCGACCGGGCGGGATGGAGGCCGTTATCCACCTCCTCGATGATCAACTGCGACTTTTCGGGCAGCGTCAGCAAAGCCGTCAAGATCGCTAGGAAGCGTAGCGTACCATCCGACATCGCCCGTGCGTCCACCTTCGTCGGGAGTGCACCCTGGCGCCAAGCCTCTTCACAGAGCAACACGGCGTCCGTCTGGAACGGGCCCACTTTTTCGGTCCAAACCCTCTGAATGTCCTTCTCCGGCAGATCCTTGACATAGTGCTGCAGGGTGGCCTCGACCGCCTGCTTGCGATCCTCCGGCAACGCCGCTAGCACGCCCGCGATGTTGGAGGCGTCATGCGCCAAACGCTCGGCAAGCGGGCTGAAGTAACGCATGTGGGACGGAATCGGGTTGAGCACGAAGATCTTGCCCAAGGCTTCCAGGACGCATTGCACTCCTTCCGTGATCTCGCGGCGTAACGTGGACGCCGAGAGTTTCAATTGACCCAGCACCGAGGCGGAACGCTGGGCCTGGCGCGGTGTGCCGCGCGTCGTGTTGTACAGTTTGGCCGTAATCGCTGGAGCGCCATCCTCGCAAGGCTCCGTCCAAAACAGCTTCAGGGTGTAGGGTTTCGAGTTTGACCGCGGCCGGTATTTCAGTCGGAGCAGGGATTCGGCGAGCAGGGTTGGTTTCGGCACCGTTTGGACCGTGATGCTGTAGAGGTAATCCACGTTTCGCTGGTCGGTCTCCACCAGCGCCGACACGGTGAAGGACACCTCCGGCTTGAGGGATGCCCATTCGGCTCCTCCCCGGAAGCCCGCAGGCTTCGAGTCGCTTTGCAGGATCGTGGAAAACTCCTTCCCCTGGGCGACGTGGCTGAGGAAGTCCAGGGCATCCAAGACGTTGGACTTGCCGCTCGCGTTCGCGCCGATGAGGATCGTCAGGGGGTCCAAGTGAAGAGTCGCGGTGAGGAAACTCTTCCACCGTTCCAGCCGGAGTTCTTTGATCATGATGCCTCGCGCTGTCGTCGAGATTTCAACCCGGCTTCGGGCTACTTGTTGAACCGGAAGTTCAACACGTCGCAGTCCTGGACCACGTAGGTCTTGAGCTCGAGCCGCTGCTTGCCCGCGCGCTTCGCCTCGGTCTCGCCGCCGGCCTCGACCAGGTCCGCAAAGCTGATCACTTCCGCACGGATGAAGCCTTTCTGGATGTCGGTGTGGATCGTGCCGGCCGCCTCCCAGGCCGTCGTGCCGGCGCGGATCGGCCAGGCGCGGTTTTCCTTGCCGCCCACCGTGAAGAAGCTGATCCAACCGCTGGCCTGGTAGGCGCGCAGCAGCAGGGTCGCGGGTTCGTCCAACTCAGCCTCCTCGGCCACCACCACCGGCTTGTTCGTGTGGAAGTTGTGGGCCGCAATCGCCTGCAGTTCGTCGGGCGCCAACCCCTGCTGCAGCACCGTCAGCTCGCTCACCAGCGCCTCCGCCAGCTTCTCCAGCACCGCCTTCTCCGCCGGGCCCGGATCGCGCCCGAGCCGCGCCTCAACGAAATCCAGGTCCTTGGTGAGGAGATCGCCCAGGGCCGAGCGCGAGGTGAGAATGGCGTCGGCGGTGAGCGTCTCCTCCTCCCCGACGACGTCGACCTGGGCGTAGGTTTTCTTTTTGGCCTCGACCAGTTGGTCGGCCTGGTCGAGGCGAGGGTCCCGGAGGTTGTGACGGCCCAGCGGGAGGCGTGGAACACCGAACAGCGCGATCTTCATCCGCCTTCCTTAGGGCCTGGCCGCCGCGGGGTCAATGCCGCGAACGGCAGCACCGCACAGCAAAGCGGCGCTGGAAGACGCCGCACTCGTGCGCCTGAGAGCGCACTGGAACAGCAGGGTGCAAGTCCCTGACCTGGCCGACACTGTAGGGCCAGTAACTGAAAGTAACTGCATCGGGGCGAGAACCCCGGGTGGAGAGCAACTGGAAGTGAACCACCAGTCCGTAACAACGTCTGTCCGTAAGGGCGGGCAGTGTGAACTCGATTCGGTCGGCGGTTCTGGCGAGCCGGCGAGTGCGGGGCGAAGCCCGAACGAAATAGAGCGGTCAGCGTTGAGGGAGTGGAGCGCGTCTGATCGAGGGCCGTCGATGGTTGGAGACAGAATGGTGGGAAGTTCTGGTGACGTGAATCAGGGAACCACGGCCGGTGGCGAGAACGGAACCGGTCGGGGTCAGAGCCCCCGTAGTAGCGCGGAAGCGAGTAATGATCGTGGAGCGAAGGGGGGTAGGAACGTGGTGTTGGGAGCGAGACGAGTGCCATCCCACAAGGGTCCGGGTAGTGCCGCAAGGCTGTTCGCTCGGATGCGCCGGAACACCGGGCTTGGCATCGGATCCCCACCCGACAGTGGACCGTCCTGCGCGAGCGGGATGAGCGGGGCGCAAGCCTGCGCGGCTGGCTGGAGTCATTCTGACGCCTTGACCTCCACGCCTGGCCACCTCCATCGGCAGCCACGGACTGGAAAGCCGGATGCGGGAGATCCGCCTGTCCGGTTTGGGAGGGAGGGGGAGTGTTCAATCCGCTCCTCCTACCCTCATCAAACGCTTCGCGACCTCCTCACGGCCCGACAGGCGCAACGCGTTTGGAGTGCGGCGTCTTCCAGCGCCGCTTTTCGTTCCCACGCCCCCGCTCCCAGCGGCTCAGCCGTTCAAGGTCCAACCCGGCCGATAGGTGCGGCGCAGAAATGCGTTGGCTTCCGCAGGGTCGGTGACCCGGCCGGCGGCGCCGTCGTAGGTAATCTTGCGGCCAGCCCGGTAAGCGACCAGACCCAGGAGAAGGGTCTCGATCATCGTGCCGCCGTAATCGAAGTCGCAGGAGGTCTTGAGGCTGCCCTTGCAGGCGTTGATCCACTGCTTCTGGAAGTCGCCCAGCGGCGGGATCAGCTTGTCCTTCGCCCGGGGCCGGTAGTAGGTGAGGTCGGCGTCGCGGCCGCTCGGGAACAGGACGCGGTTGGTGAAGTCCGCGACAATCGAGCCGCGGCTGCCTTCGAAGAGGGCGCCGTGGTCGATCTGATTGAGGTCGATGAACTTGATCGGGGTCTCGGGCATGGCCCCGCCCTGGTACCAGGCCACGGGGAGAGCGCGGCGCCAGTTGTTGGCCGGCAGCCCGAAGTGGGCTTCGAGCTTCACGGGCGTCACGTCGGCGTTGTAGGGATCGCCCTTGGCCTCCGCCGACACGGGGAGGTCGGGATCGATGACATTCCACACGAGGTCCATGGTGTGGCTGCCCATGTCCCCCACCTGCCCGCTGCCGAAGTCCCAGTACATGTTCCAGGAAAGACAGTTCATGCCGGGGCCGCCGGCGAAATAGCCGGGGTTGTAGGGGTGGAAGGGCGAGGGGCCGATCCAGAGGTCATAATGGAGGTGCGGCGGGGGTTCGCCCTGGGCGGGCAGATAGCCGGGTCGGGGCAGCCGACGGTTGCCCCAGGCGCAGGCGGATTCGAGGTCGCCGATGGCGCCGTCGTGCACGAGTTCGCGCAGGCGGTTGAAGTTCTCGTGGGCGTGGCGCTGCATGCCGACCTGGGTGGCGAGCTTGGCTCGTTTCTGGAGGTACTTGGCGCGGACGACGCGGGCTTCCTCGACGCTGTTGGCGAGGGGCTTCTCCATGTACACGTGCTGGTCGCGATTCATCGCCCAGTTGGCGATGAAGGCGTGGGTGTGGTCGGCGGTGCAGCAGACGACGGCGTTGACGTCTTTTTGGTCGAGGCATTTGCGCCAGTCCACGTAGGTCTTGGCGGCGGGGAACCGCTTGGCGCCGAACGCGAGGTGTTCCTCGTTGACGTCGCAGAGGGCGACGACGTTTTCACTGGCGATGGCGTTGAAGTGGGCCTCGCCGCGGCCCCAGGTGCCCAGCAGGGCGATGTTGAGCTTGTTGCTGGGTGCATCCGCACCGAAGAGCCGGGTGCGGGGAAGGATCAGGACACCGGCGCCGGTGACGGCGGCCGAGCGGAGGAAGTCGCGTCGTTTCATATTCTGGAGATGCTGCCACGGTTTCTTGGGAGACGTCGGAGGCTAGCCACTGGGGCGACCGGGTGCAAGTGGGTAGGCGCGATAGTGGGTAGGTGCGACCGTGGGTAGGCGCCGACGTGAGGAGGCGAAGGCCGCGATGCCGCTGAACCACGATGCCTCCGGACGTCGGCCCCTACCATGCCTCCGGACGTCGGCGACTACGAGGCCTCCTGACGTCGGCTCCTACAGCAACGAAAGACTGGCCCTGAGAGCGCGCTTGCCTCGGTGGGAGGAAACTGGCTAGGTGTCGGGTCCCGATGTGATGTGATGCTCGCCCATCTGGATCGCAAGCTGGTGCGTGACCTGAGCCGCATGAAGGGCCAGGCGGTGGCGGTGGCGTTGGTGATGGCGTGCGGGCTGGCGATGATGATCATGGCGCGGAGTCTGATCCACTCGCTCGAGAGCACGCGCCAGGAGTATTACCAAGCCAAGCGTTTCGCCGACGTGTTTGTGCACCTGAAACGCGCGCCGTTGTTTGTGGCGGACCAGGTGGCGGCACTGCCCGGCGTGGCCGTGGTGCAGCCCAGCATCGCGTCGCAGATCACGCTGGACCTTCCCGACCTGGACGAACCCGCCAGCGGACAGGTGTTGTCGCTGCCTGACTTCGGAGAACCGCGCCTCAACGGCCTGCATCTCCGCGCGGGACGCTGGCTGACGCCGGGGCGGCGGGGCGAGGTGCTCGTGGGTGAGGCGTTTGCCGAGGCGAACGGGCTGCGGCCGGGGGACACGGTCACGATGCTGTTGAACGGGCGGCGCCAGACCCTGGACCTCGCCGGGATCGTGCTGTCGCCCGAGTACATCTTCGAGTCGCGGCCGGGGACGGCGCTGCCGGACAACCGGACGTACGGGATTTTCTGGATGTCGTACCGGGAACTGGCGGCGGCGTTCGACCTCGATGGGGCGTTCAACCACCTGAGTCTGCGGCTCGATCCGGGGGCGGGCGAAAGGCCGGTGATTGCGGCGCTGGACCGGATGCTGGTGCCCTATGGCGGGCGCGGTGCCTATGGGCGGGCGGATCACCCGTCCCACATCCGGGTGTCGGACGAGATCCGGGTGTTGAGCACACTGGCGGTTGGTTTTCCGGTGGTGTTTCTGAGCGTGGCGGCGTTCATGACGAACGCGGTGTTGTCGCGGTTGCTGGCGTTGCAGCGGGAACAGATCGCGATTCTGAAGGCGTTTGGGTTCACGAACCACCAGATCGTGCTGCACTATCTGAAGTTCGCGTTCGTGATGGTCGCCGGCGGGACGCTGCTTGGCGGCGTGGGAGGGGTGGTGCTGGGGCACCGGATTGTCGTGCTTTACACGGTGTTCTTCCGCTTCCCCTCGCTCGAGTTCCGGCTCGACCAATCGGCGGTGGGGCTGGCGCTGGTGATCAGCACGGGTGCGGCGGCGTTGGGGGTGTTCAGCGCGGTGCGGCGCGCGGCCCGGCTGCCGCCGGCGGAGGCGATGCGTCCCGAGCCGCCGGCCAACTACCGCCCGGCGTTCGTGGAGCGTACGGGAATCAGCCGCTGGTTCTCGCACACGTTCCGGATCGCGATTCGCAACCTGGAACGGAAGCCGTGGCAGGCGGTGTTCACGGTGGCGGGGCTGGCGCTGGCGACGGGGATTCTGGTGGTGCCCAATGCGTTTCGGGATTCGGTGAGCCAGGTGCTGGATTTCCAGTGGGACGTGGTGCAGCGCCAGGACATGAGCGTGGGGTTGGTCGAGCCGGCGCACGAGTCGGTCGAGCACCTGTTCGAACGGCTGCCGGGGGTGGTGGCGGTGGAGCCGTTTCGGACGGCGTTCGCGCGGATCCGGCACGGGCATCGGAGCCGGCAGTTGGCGTTGCAGGGGCAGGTTCCGGACGCGCGGCACAACCGGGTGATCGATGCTCGGTACCGGCGGATCCCGTTGCCGGCGGTCCGGCTGGTGCTCTCGGCCAAGCTCGCGGAAGTCCTCGAGGCGCGGGTGGGCGATCCGCTGGTGGTCGAGGTGCTCGAAGGCCGGCGGATGACGCGGGTGGTGCCGCTGGTGGGGTTGGCCGAGGACCTGGCGGGGGTGGCCGCGTACATGGACTTGCGGGCGCTGAACCGGATGTTGGGCGAAGGCGACATGCTCACCGGCGCCAGTTTCCGGCTGGACGGACGGCATCGGGCGGATTTCTTACGGGCGCTGAAGGATCTGCCCCGGGTGAGCTGGGTGGCGGTTAAAGCCACGTTGCGTGACAACTTCCGGCAGACGACGGCGGCGAGCATCAACCTGTTTCAGAAGATCTACATGGCGTTCGCGATGATCGTGGCGTTCGGCGTGGTCTACAATAACGCCCGCATCTCGCTGGCCGAACGTGCCCGGGAGCTGGCGACGCTGCGGGTCATCGGCTTCTCGCGGCACGAGGTGGGGACGGTGCTGATCACCGAGCTGGTGATTCTGGCGCTGATTTCCGTCCCGGTCGGGCTGTTGCTGGGCACGGGTTTTGCCACCGCCATCGTGAACGCGGTCAACACCGAGACCGTCCGGCTGCCGGTGATTCTGACCTCTTCGAACTATGCGTTTGCCGTGGCCACAGTGGCCGTGGCGTCGGTCGGTTCCGCGCTGGTCGTGCTCCGCCGGCTGAACCGGCTGAACCTCGTCGGCGTGCTCAAGGCTCCTGAATGATCCGCACTGAAAACTCCGCCCCGAAGGCAACCGTTCGCGGCACGCCGGGGAACGTCGCGCGCCCGCGCCCGGTGTCACGCCGGTGGAGCCGGCTGATTCCATGGCTGGGCGCACTATTGCTGGCGGGCCTGCTTGCCGCCGGGCTTTGGCCCAAGCCGGTGCCGGTCGAAACGGCGCCGGTGGCCAAGGGCCCGCTGCGGGCGACGGTGAACGAAGAGGGCAAGACGCGGATTCGCCAGCGCTTCACCGTGTCGGCGCCGGTCACCGGCCAGTTGCGCCGCATCACGCTGGATCCGGGCGACGCCGTGACGGCAGGCGAGACGGTCGTGGCGGTGATCGAGCCGGTGCTTCCCCTGCTGCTGGATGTCCGGAGCCGGACCGCGGCCGATGCGCGCCGGGACGCGGCGGTGGCGCGGCTGGACACGGCACGTCGGGCCCTGGTGTGGGCGACGAGCGAGCGCGAACGGTTCGAGAAGCTCTTCGCGGAGCAGGTGGTCTCGATCCAGGAAGTCGAGGCGGCCCGTTGGCGGCAGGAATCCGCGGAGGGTGAAGCTGTGGCCGCGGAAAGCGCCTTGCGCCAGGCCGAGGCCGAGCTTTCCGAGGTGGTGGGCGGCCATCCGGCTTCCACCGCCCCGCCGCAACCGGTCGAGGTGAAGGCTCCGGCCAGTGGCGCCGTGCTTCGGGTGTTCGAAGAGAATGCCCGGGTCGTCAGCGCGGGCCACCCGCTGCTCGAGATCGGCGACCCTACCGACCTCGAAGTGGTGATCGAGGTGCTGTCCAGGGACGGCGCGACGCTGTCGCCGGGAACACCGGTCGAACTGGTGCAATGGGGGGACAACCGGCCGTTGCGCGCGCAGGTGCGCCGGGTGGAGCCGGCCGCCTTCACCAAAGTCTCGGCCCTCGGCGTCGAGGAGCAACGGGTCCGGGTGATCGCGGATTTCGTCGATCCGCCGGAGGCGCGACGCGGCCTGGGGGATCAATTCCGGGTCGAGGCGCGGATCATCCTGTGGGAGGCCCCGGAAGTGCTGAAGGTTCCCGCCGGGGCGTTGTTCCGGCGGGGGGACCAGTGGCAGGTCTTTGTGGTGTCGGAGGGGCGCGCCCGGCTGCGGCCGGTGGAGCCGGGCCGTTCGAGCGGCACAGAAACGCAGATCCGCAACGGGCTCGAGGCGGGCATGGACGTGATCCTCTACCCGGGCGACGGGGTGCACGACGGTCGCCGGGTCCGGGTGATCACGATCTGAGGCGGTTCAGAGGCGCAAGGTCAGGAGGGCAACCTCGAGGGCCAGGGCTTCCTGCACGTTGGTGGCCAGGAGACGCTGGGTTCGTTCGATGCCCTGCAGGTTCGCCGCCGCCGCCGCCGGGGAGACCCTTCGCGCCACGGTCTCGGTACTGACCGCCAGCTCGGGCAGACTGAGTCGTTCGGCCCCCAGACCCTGCGCGCGCAGCCAGACGTCTCGCAGCCACCATTGCAGGGCGCTGAGCAATTCGGCGCGCTGACGCCGGTTCTCGGCCTCGATGGCCGCCGCCAGTTCGGTCTCCCATCGCTCGCGTAGGCCGGGCTCGGCGTCCTCCTGCCGTTCGAGGGGCGAACGGGCGGTCAAGGCCTGGGTGGTCGCCGCGCGCCGTTGCTCCAGCTCGGCCAGCAAACGACCCAACAGCCGGTAGCGGGCGAGCAGACTGCCCGGAGCCGCCGCGGCTTGTTCGGCGAAAGCCTGCACCCAGGCCAGCACGGGGCCGGAGGCGACCGCCCGTTCGCCGCCGCCCAGGGGCAGACGCAGACAGCGGGAGCGGACGGTCTCGATGACCCGCTGGGAGTCGGTGGTCAACAGCAGCATGACACAGCGGTCCGGTGGTTCCTCAAGCGTCTTGAGGAACGCGTTGGCCGCCTGCGTGTTCAGCCGGTCGGCACCCACGAGGATCGCCACCTTGTAGCGTCCCTCGGTCGGCTTGAGATAGACCGCCTCGAGCAACGCCCGGATCTGATCGACCAGGATCACCCGCAGCTTCGACTCGGGTCGGAGCCAGCGCACGTCCGCGTGTACCTCCTGGCCGATCTTCCGGCAGGCCGGGCAGGCGTCACAGTAATCCAGCCCCACGCCGTGGGAGGCCCGGCGGGGGGGCGACTGGCAGTTGAGCGTCTTGGCCAGCATCAACGCCGCGGGTTCGAGCTCGGCCATGGCGTCGCCCGTCAGCAGATAGGCATGTCCCAGCCGGCCGCGCTCGAGGCTGCGCTGGAACAGGGCAATCCCGGGCGGAAGCGGGTGGAGGTCGGCAAAGCCCATGGGGAGTCAAGGGGCGGCGGGCGGCACGCAGGTCAGTCGCGGGCTGCGAGCAACGGCTCGAAACGCGCATTGGCCGCGTCCCAAACCGCCGCATCCGCCGGCTCGACGATACCGGTGTCGAAGGAGCTCCGCACCACCTCCCGCGCCGCGGCCAGGGAGGACAGATGTCCCAGCCCGATGGCCTGCACCAACACATTCCCGGCGGCGGTCGCCTCCACCGGGCCCGTGACGACCGGGACCTGGCACGCATTCGCGGCGAACTGGTTCAGCAGGGCATTGCGGCTGCCTCCCCCGACGATGTGGAGTCGCCCCAGCTTCCGCCCGGTCACGTCCGCGAGCTCGCGGAGCGTCTTTCGGTAGAGCAGCGCCAGGCTTTCGAGAATGCAGCGGATGAAGGCTCCCGGGGTGGCGGGCTCCGGCTGGCCGTGTTCCCGGCAGAACGCCGCGATCTTGCCCGGCATGTCGCCCGGACTCACAAACCGCGGGTCCGCGGGGTTCACCAGGGCCGCGAAGGCGGGGGCCTCGGCCGCGCGCTGCGCCAGGGCGGCGTAGTCGTAGTCCTGACCCTGCCGGGCCCATTCCCGGCGACATTCCTGGACCATCCAGAGGCCGATGATGTTCTTGAGGAACCGGACGGAGCCGCCGAACCCGATTTCGTTCGTGAAGTTCAGCTCGCGCACCCGGTCGTCCAGCACCGGTCGGGACAGTTCAACCCCCATGAGGGACCACGTGCCCGAGCTCAGGTAGGCCCAGTCGTCGCCCTGGGCCGGCACAGCGGCAACCGCCGCCCCCGTGTCATGCGAACAACTGGCCACCACCTCGACGCCCTGCAAGCCCGTCTCGGCCGCCAGATCGGCGCGCAACGGACCCAACCGCGTTCCCGAGGGAACAATGGCCGGGAATAAGTCGGCCCGCAGGCCCAAGGCGTCGAGCAACGTCCGGGACCAGGCCCGGATCCGCGGGTCATAGAGCTGCGTGGTGCTGGCCAGCGACTCCTCGTAACAGGGCCGCCCCCCCAGCCAGTGGTTGAAGGCATCGCCCACCCCCAGGATCCGGTCGGCACTGGCCAGTCGGTCCGGGGATTCGGCCGCAAGCTGAAAGAGCGTGTTGAACGGCAGGAACTGAAGGCCGGTCTCGGCGAAGATCCGGGGCCAGCTCAGCCTGGCCAGGACACCCTCCACCCCTTGGGCGGTTCGGGCGTCACGATAGTGATACACCGGGTCCAGCCGCGCCCCGGCCTCGTCGTAGAGCACGTAGTCCACCCCCCACGAGTCCGTGCTGATGCTCGCGATCGGCACCCGCAGAGCCGCAGCTTTCTTGAGGCCCTCGGTCACCTCGTCGAGCAAGGCCGGCAGGTTCCAGAGCAACCGGTCACCTTCGTCGATGGGGGTGTTCGGAAACCGGTGGAGTTCGGTCAGCGTCAGCCGGCCGTCCTCAAGGGTCCCGAGCATGAGACGGCCGCTCTCGGCACCGAGGTCGCAGGCAAGGTAATGGGTTTTCATGGTCGCGCGGTGCCATGATTGAACCGCCTTCACGCCGGGATGCAACGCTGAAGAGGAGCCAGGCACGGCCTTCGCGGTCGGCACCCGGTTCGGCGCAGGATGGGCAGCCGGAGGCGCCGAGCCTCGCTGCGCCATATTGACACATCCCTGGGAGGGGCGGTCGCTTTCGCTGTTGACGCTCCGCGGACCCCCCCCGTAACCTCCGAACCGGTTACAGAGAGGCCGCCAGAAGCGGCCTCTTTGGCGCTTTCTTATGCCTGAAGGTTACTGCGTAAAATGCAAAGCCAAGAAGGAGATCGCCGATGCTGTCGAGGAGGTTATGAAGAACGGCCGCAAGGCGATCAAGGGTCGATGTCCCACCTGCGGGGTGGTGATGTTCAAGATCCTGGGTGGCAAAGCGTCTCTGCCGCCCACGCCCGCCGCCCCGGACTCGGCGGCTGCCGCCCCCGCCTCCGAGCCCCCACCTCCACCTGCTCCGCCCCCCTCTGAACCCTCCTCACCTGCCAGCGAAACACCGCCTCCGGCCCCCCCGACGAACCCTTAACCTTCCCTCTGCCTATGCCCGAACAGCTCGCCTACGCCCTCATCACGCCCCACTCCCTCCACAAATCCCGGACGGGCGGGATCATTGCCCGGCTGATTGCCCGGACGAATGTCGACCTGGTGGCCGCCCGGATGTTTGCCCCCAGCCCGGAGCTCGTGCGCGAGTACGCCGAGCAGGTCGTCTCGACCCACGACCCCCAGGACCGCCGGATTCAAGAGCTCATCCGCGATTACGTCCTCGCGCAGTTCAGCCCGGATCCAAAGTCCGGCCGCCGGCGGCGCGTCATGCTGCTCCTGTTCAAGGGTGAGGATGCCGTCCGGCAGGTCCGCAGCGTCGTGGGCAGCTTCAGCCTGCACCGCCGCGGAGGTCAGACCATCCGCGAGACCTACGGCGACCTCATCTTGGACGAACAGGACAACGTCCGGTACTTCGAACCCGCCGTCCTCGCCGCCCCCACGCCGGACGAAGCCGTCGCCAAGCTCCGCATCTGGGCCAAGTATGCTGACGCCGACGGCGGCGTGCTTGAGGAGGTCGTCCACTACGAGCCCGAGGAAAAACCCGAGCGGACGTTGGTGCTGCTGAAGCCCGACAACTTCCGGTTCGCCTCGGGGCGTCCGGGCAACATGATCGATTTCTTCTCGCGCACAGGGCTGTTCATCGTCGGCATCAAGCTGCACCAGATGAGCGTGGCCCAGGCCATGGAGTTTTATGGCCCCGTCCGCGAGATCCTCCGCACCAAGCTCCAGGACGTCGTCGCCAACCGGGCCCGGGACATCCTGGAAAAAGAACTGGGCTTCCGCATCCCGCTTTCCGAGCAGAAGAAGCTGGGCGAGGTGCTCGGGCCGGTGTTCGGCGAGAACCAGTTCGAGAACATCGTCCGCTTCATGGCCGGCCGCAGCCCGAGCGAGTGCGATCCCTCGCTCATGACCTCGGCCGGCACCGAGAAGTGCATCGCCCTCATCTACGAAGGCGTCAATGCCGTGGCCAAAATCCGCGACGTCCTCGGCCCGACCGATCCGACCAAGGCGCCGCCGGGCTCGATCCGGCGGGAGTTCGGCTCGAACATCATGGTGAACGCGGCGCACGCCAGTGACTCGGTCGAGAACGCCCGCCGCGAGATGCGCATCGTCAACGTGGGCGAGAACCTCTTCAAACGGGTCGTGGAAAGCGCCCTCGGCAAGATCTGAGCCGACGCCGGCGCGGCCGGCGCCGCTTTTTTGACTCAGGCCCGGTCCCGGCTACGCTGGCGGGCTTGAACATGTCGCCTGCGAACCGCCCGGCGTCGCCGGATACCTCGCGTCACCCCGCGTGGTGGCGTTCCCTCAACCGCTATCATTGGTTCGTCCTGGTCGTCGCCGCCCTGGGGTGGCTCTTCGACTGCCTGGACCAACAGCTCTTCAACATCGCCCGCGTCCCGGCGATGAAGGACTTGCTGGGGACTGCCGACATGCGCGTCGTGACGGAGTACGGCGGCTACGCGACGGCCATCTTCCTCGTGGGTTGGGCCGCCGGCGGGCTGGGTTTCGGCATCCTCGGTGACCGGATCGGGCGGGCCAAGACGATGCTGATCACGATCCTGATCTACTCGATTTGCACGGGGCTCAGCGCGGCCTCGGTGGGGTTCTGGGATTTTGCCTTCTACCGCTTCCTGACCGGGCTGGGGGTGGGGGCGAATGGGCGGTGGGGTGGCGTTAGTGGCGGAGACGATGCCCGACCGGCGCGGCCTTACGCGCTGGGACTGCTGCAGACGCTCTCGACGGTGGGGAACGTCACCGCGGCGTTGATCAGCATGAGCATGGGCTGGCTCGAGCAGGCCGGTCACCTGGGGACGTGGGATGCCTGGCGCGTGATGTTCTGATCGGCGCCCTCCGGCCCTTCCTGGTGGTGTTCATCCGGCGACGACTCAAGGAACCTGAACGCTGGCAACAGGCCATGGCGACGCCGGCTGCGAAGCCGCACCGCGCTGGGTCCTACGCGGAGCTGTTCGGCCATCCACGCTGGCGCCGGCACGCGTTGATCGGCTTTCTACTGGCGTTTGCCGGCGTGGTGGGGCTGTGGGGCATCCTGTTCTTCAGCATCGACCTGATTCGGGCGGTGCTGCGGCAGACGTTTGAAGCGCAGGGGCTGGCGCCAGCGGTCGTGGCGGGCAAGCTGAACCTCTGGGCCGGCATCGCCAGCATCATGATCAACGTCGGCGCCTTTGCCGGGATGTGGACGTTCAGCATCCTCAACGAGCGGATCGGCCGGCGCCCGTCCTTCGGCCTCGCGTTCGTCCTGGCCCTGATCTGCACCGCCTTGGGTTTCGCGTTGATCCGGCAACAGAGCGACTTGTTCTGGCTGGTCCCCCTCATGGCGTTCGGCCAGTTCGGGCTGTTCGCCGGCTACGCCATCTACTTCCCCGAACTGTTCCCCACACGCTTGCGGAGCACCGGCGTTTCATTCTGCTACAACGTGGGCCGCTTTGTGGCCGCCGCGGGACCGCTCACGCTGGGCTTGCTGACCAGCAAGGTGTTCGGGCACCTGCCCGGACTCCTCCCCTTGCGCTACGCCGGCATCTCCCTGTGCGCCGTGTTTCTCATCGGCCTGGCCGCCCTGCCCTTCGCCCCGGAAACCAAGGGCAAGGGCCTGCCGGAAGACTGAGACCACGCCGAGCCTCGGGAACCCGATTCCGGTCGCCTTTTTCGCGCGTTCCGCGTGTTTCGCGCTTCAATCCTCCGGCAGCGGCTTGTCTTTGGTCTCCGGCGCCCAGATCAACGCCACCACCCCGATCAAATACACGCTCGCCATGGCAATGGCCGCATACCGGAACGAGCCCATCCAATCCGCCAGATGGCCCAGCAGCGCCGGCACCGGCGCCGCAACATAGCGCACTGTGTTGTAGCAGAAGCCCACCCCCGTCCCCCGCAGCCGTGTCGGGAACAGTTCGGGAAAGTAGATCGAGTACCCCGCGAACACCGACAGCGTCGCAAACCCCATCAGCGGCAACATCCAGTAGGCGTCCGTCTTCGAATGCAGCGAGAAGAACACGTACGACACCACCACCCAGCAGAACAGCAGCGAGCCCAGAAAGGCCAGCCGACGCGATAGCCGGGACGCCACAAACGTGAACGCGACCATGCCCAGAAACGCCCCCACATCCTGCAGCGCCGTCCCCACACTCTTCACGCGGTCTACTTCCGCCGCCGCCTCGTTGGCCAGCGCCGTCGAGATCAGCTCCGGCGAGAAGAACGCGATGCCCCACAACCCCGCCATGCCGGACAGCCCAATCAGCAGGCCCACAATCGCGTGACGCCGCCACACCGGGTGACTCAACAACTCGACCAGCGAACCCGCCTGCTTCCCAGGCACGCCGGACCGCGCTGCCTCCCGCGCCCGCTTCCACGGCTCCGGTTCCTTCAGGACGACAATCATCGGGATCACCAGGAGCGACGGCAGAATCCCCACGAAAAACAACACGCGCCAGCCGGAGAAGCCGAAGAGGAACTCCGCCTGGCCCGGCGGAATCAGATAGCTGATCAGCGATCCCGTGATGTTGCCCGTGGCCGACAACGCCTGCAGCGACCCCAGCGCCACCGCCCGGAAGCTCCCCGGCACACTCTCCGCCACCAGCGTGGTGGCCGCTCCAAACATCCCCCCCACTCCGAGCCCCACCAGAAAGCGGTACGCGATGAAATCACCCCAGCCCTGCGCACAGCCGGACAAGCCCGTGAAGCCCGAATACACCAGCAGGGTGGCGATCATCGTCTTCACCCGCCCCGCCCGGTCGCTCATGATCCCGAAAATGATGCCGCCCGTGGCCCAGCCCAGCATCATGACCGTCGTCGCGTACCCGCCGAACTTCTTGACCGTCGCCCGTGCCGTCTCGCTCCCCATGAGCTCGGTCAGCGCCGCCTCGCGGCACAGGATGAACAGCCGCTGATCCATGCAGTCGAACAGCCAGCCGGCGGACGCGATGATCACGACCAGCCAGTGGTAGGCGGTCACGCCGGCCAGAATGCCCTTGTCGGACATCGCCGACGGTGAGGAAGAGGAGACAGGTCCCATGCGCGGCTCGGGTCAGAATGCTGGTTCGCTGATCACGGTGTAATGGCGCGCAGTGTCCGCGACCCGCAAACGCCGTGTCAAGGTCTCCAGCAATCCCCTTCTTGACCCGGATCTTTCCGACTCGGCACGAAGCCGCGCCCGACCGTAGGAGTCGAGGTCACGAGACTCACGCCAGGCTGAGCCTCCTCACGTCGGCGCCTACCGTGGGACGGTAGGAGTCGAGGTGACGAGACTCACGCCAGTCTGAGCCTCCTCACGTCGGCGCCTACGGAGGGAGCGGTAGGAGTCGAGGTCACGAGACTCACGCTAGAACCGGAAAGTCACACCGAGGAACGGGTTGAAGTCCGGCGCGGACTCGGTGACCCCGAAGTTGCAGCCGAGATCCAGTTGGGTGTTCGCGCCCAGACCGTACGTGAAGCCCACGCCCAACTGCCCCTGCCACTCCGCCCCGCTCTTCGGGGCGACCAACGCCGCGAATTCCACGTAGCCCGCTAGCTCCCCGACCAGATCGTGGCCGAAGGTCAGGGTGTTGAAATACTCCGGGTGGTGGCCGTCGGTCCCATAGCTGACAAAGCCGACCTCCGTCATCATGCCCATCCCCCAGCCTGCCGGCAGTTCCACACTGAACGGCAGAATCAGGCCGCCCTCGGTCTCGCCATTGCGCAGGCCCGACGCAGAGAGCGGCCATTTGACGAACGGCATGACCGCAAACGCCGTCCTCCCACCGTCATTCCCCCACAGATTGATCTTGAGCCGCGTCTGCAAGTCCCCCAGGCCCGAAGCCTCGGTCACCGCGCCGGTCGAGCGCCTCTCGACACGCTCGCTCACATAGGGGTCAAGCACGAACTGGAGGTCCACGCGATCCAACAGTCCCGCCTTCAGGTTCAACGACGTCCCCCAACCCGTCGTGCGCACCTCGTCGCCGCCGGACCTGTCGGAGTCCCACACCGCCTTGACGAGATCCATCTCCACCTGGAAACGCCCGGGATCCACCGTGTAGGGCGACTCGGTCTGATCGGGCCGGTCGGCGCTGAGCGCGCGCAGCCACGGGCGCGGCGTGGGATGGAAGAGGTGGTGACGCGACGCCTCCGGCCGGGCGTCGTCTGAGCGGGTCGTGTCCTGGGCGGCGCTGGGCGCGTGGGAGGCGAAGGCGCCGGCCGCCGTGACGGCCAGGACGCGCCGCCGGACGGAGGACGCGCGGCGGCCGGGGGTCATAGAGATGATTGATTGTGATGTTGAGAATAACATGTAGCTCAGACTACAATCTGTCTTCTCGACGGTCAACCGGCTCTTTGATCAGCTTGCCTCGGCCCGAAATCCGATGGCGGCAACCATGAAACCGACAGCACGACACACGCGCGGCGGCGGCGGAACCTCCCAGGCAGACCATCTGACCCAAACGCGCCAGGAACACGCGCACGAGACCGCCGAGGATTACGTGGAGGCGATCGCCGATCTGATGGCGGAGACCGGCGAAGCGCGCGTCGTGGATCTGGCCAGGCGGTTGGGCGTGACGCATGTCACCGTCAATCGCACCATCCGCCGGCTGCAGGAAGCCGGCTACGTGACGTCGCAACCGTACCGCGCCATCTTCCTCACCCCCACCGGCCTCGAACTGGCGACCCAGTGCAAGAATCGTCACCAGACCGTCGTCGAGTTCCTCCGTTCCCTCGGCATCCCCGAACCGGTGGCGCAGAGGGATGCGGAAGGCATCGAGCACCACGTCAGCCCGGAGACCCTCGCCGCATTCGAGAAAGCGCTGCGCAAGGGCTGATGCCCCCGCCCGCCCGCCCCCCTGTCCGGTGAACCTGTGGTGCGGGCTTCCAGCCTGCACCCTCCTCTGAACCTGTGGTGCGGGCTTCCAGCCTGCACCCTCCTCTGAACCTGTGGTGCGGGCTTCCAGCCTGCACCCTCCTCTGAACTTGTGGTGCGGGCTTCCAGCCTGCACCTCCCCGGTTCAGGACCCCTCAGCAGGTCCGAAAGGAGCAGGCCGCTTCCCCGAGCGCTAATTGTCAAATGTCAATGTTTGACCCCATTGGCTTCGGGACCGAGGCTTGTCTTTTCCCGTCCGCGCTCCTAGTTTCCCCCCATGAAGAATGACGTCGTGCCAGTGGACATTCGCGGCATCCTGCCGGCCCCCACCGGCTGCGCGATTTTCGTGGGCAACGACGAGAAAGTGTTCGTGATCCAGGTCGAGAACAACATGGGCATGGTGATCAGCATGTTCCTGCGCGACGCCCCGAAGGAACGGCCGCTCACCCACGACCTCATCGCGCTCATCTTCGAGGGTTTCGGGATCACGATCGAACGCGTCGTCATCACCGAGCTCCGCAACTCGACCTACTTCGCCCGCCTGATCCTCAAGCAGGAAAACGAGCTCGGGAAGAAGATCGTCGAGGTCGACGCCCGTCCGAGCGACTGCCTCGCCCTGGCCACCGCCCGCAAGCGCCCCATCTACGTCGCCCGCCGTCTCTTTGACCAGGTCGAGGACATGTCCGAGATGCTGGCCAAAATGAACGAGAACAACGACGACACCGAATCCACCTGAACGGCGTCGTCCGGCCCGCTTCCCCCGTGCCTCCTGCCGCCCGGAATCCTGCCGCCCCGCTGGTGCTCGTCTGCGGCGACGATGACTTCGCGGTGCAGCAGCGGGCCCGCCAGCTCTACCGTCAATGGTGCGAGCAGGCGGGCGGCATGGACCACGAGATCATCGACGCCGCGGCCGCCAACAGCGACCAGGCCCTGCGCGCCCTGGCCAAACTCCGCGAAGCCCTCCAGACCCTCCCCTTCTTCGGCTCGCGCAAGGTCATCTGGTTCCAGAGCTGCACCTTCCTCGGCGACGAACGCACCGCCAGCACCGCCGCGGTGACCGCCCACCTCACCGATCTCGCCGGGGAACTGAAGGCCTTTCGCTGGGAGGGCGTCCAGCTCCTGCTCAGCGCCGGAAAAGTCGACAAGCGCCGGACCTTCTTCAAGACTCTCGACGCGCTGGGGCAGGTCGAGGAATACGCCGGCTTGTCGTTCGAGGACAAGGACTGGGCGGAACAGGCCGAGCGGTTCGTGCAGCAGGAAGTGGCCGCCCGCGGCAAACGCATCACCGCCGACGCCCTCGGCCGTCTGGTGGCCGCCGTCGGACCGCAGCTCCGCCAGTTGAGCAACGAGGTCGAGAAGCTCACCCTCTTCGTCGGGGACCGCCCAGACATCACCCTCGACGCCGTTACGCGCCTCGTCGCTCCCAACAAGCACGCCCAGGCCTTCGGTCTCGGCGAAGCGCTCGGCGACCGCGACCTCGTCCGGGCCCTCCGCGCCCTCGACGACGACCTGTGGGAGATCCGGCTCAAGGTGGACCGCAACAAGAGTCACGTCGGCCTCCTCTACGGGCTCATCTCCAAGATGCGCACCCTCCTGCTGCTCCAGGAACTCGTGCGCAACGGCCAGCTCCCCGCCCGCCCCGAGTACGCCCGCCTCAAAGGCCAGCTCGCCCGACTGCCCGCCGACCTCCTGCCCGCCGACAAACGCTACAACCCCGCCGCCATGCATCCCTTTGTGGTGTCCAAGGCCCTCCCGCAAACCGCGAACTACACCGCCGCCGAACTGGTCGCCGCCATGGAAACCCTCCTCGCCTGCAACCAGCGCCTCGTCGGCAGCGGCCTGGACGACGACCTGGTCCTGCAGCAGGCGCTCGTCCAGATCATCGGCCCCCCGCGCGGCCGCCGCGCCGCCCGGCCCTGAGCCCACGGCCTGCCAGCAATCCCCTGCCTCAACCTCCGCCCGCTCCCACCCATGAAACCCTCCCTCCCCGTCACCCGCCGCGACCTTCTCAAAGGCCTGGGTGCCACCGGCGCCCTCGCCGCGCTCGGCCCTTCGTCCGCGGCCGCCGCCGACTCCGCGCCCCCCGCGGCACCGCCGCGCCCCACGCCGCCCCGACCGCGCAACGCCCGGTCCGCTGCTGCCGCCCGCCGCGCCCTCTTTGACAAGGTCCAGGCCACGACTTTCATCGACACCCACGAACATCTGATCGAGGAGACCGACCGGCTCCAAGGCACTGCCCATCCCCGGGTGCCGTGCGATGACTTCGCGCTCCTCTTCAGCCATTACCTGGACTCGGACCTCGCCACCGCTGGTATGCCCGCCGCCGACCTCAAGCGCTTCCTCTCGCCCGGGATCGAGCCCGCGGAGAAATGGCGGCTGCTCGAACCCTGGTGGCCGGCCGTCAAGCACACCGGCTATGCCCAGGCGGTGCGCATTGCCCTCGAACAGCTCTATGGCGTGGTGGACCTCTCCGCTGCCACAGTGCGCCAGGCGCAGGAGGGTTACGAGCGCCTGCGCCGCCCCGGCTTCTACGAGCGCGTCCTGCGCGGCGTGGCCAACCTCGAGTCCTGTCAGGTCAACTGCCTCACCGGCGAGCCCTTCAAGGAATCCGGCCTGCCCACCCTCCTCATGCAGGACCTCAGCATCGTCGGCATGTTCGCCGGCCCGAACTTCAAGACCTACGCCGAGCCTGCCGGCATCAACGTCCAGTCCCTCGCCGACTGGCACCGCGTCATCACCTGGTGGTTCGACCGCTACGGCCGCTACGCCGTCGCCGCCAAGTCGCAGCACGCGTACAGCCGCGACATCGACTACGCGCGTGTCCCACCCGAACAGGCCGAGCCCGTCTTCCGCCGCGTCCTCGCCCGGGAACGCATCTCCGCCGAGGATCGCAGGCTGCTCGAGGACCACCTCTTCTGGCAGGCGGTGGACGAGGCCGGCAAGGCGGGGCTGCCCGTGAAACTCCACACCGGCTACTACGCGGGACACAACTCGATGCCCCTGCACCGGCTCGCCCGCAACCCCGGCTCGGCCACTGACCTCTGCCGGCTCGCCCCGCAGGTGACGTTCGTCTTCATGCACATCTGCTATCCCTACTACGAAGACATCATCGCCGCCGCCAAACAGCACGCGAATGCCTGCGTGGACCTCTGCTGGGCCTGGATCATCAATCCCATCGCCTCGAAGGATTTTCTCAAGAAGTTCCTCGTCACCGCCCCCGCCAACAAGCTCCTCACCTTCGGCGGCGACTACATCCCCGTCGAGCCCGTGGTCGGCCACGCCGCCCTGGCACGCCGCGGGATCGCGCTGGCCCTGGCCGAACTCGTCGAGGAAGGCTGGCTCAGCCTGAACGAAGCCCTGGGGCTGGTGGACCCGATCATGCACGAGAACGCCCGGCGCCTATTCAAGCTGCCGGAGAAGGAAGCCGCTCTCAAGCAGGCGCCCTGGGCCACGGCCGCCGCGCGGGGATAACCGCCCGGCCGGAGTCTGTAGCCTCCGTAGGCGCCGACGTGCATACCCCCTGTAGGCGCCGACGTGAGGAGGCGTCGTGGGGTGGGGGCGGCGG
>JABTUJ010000004.1 GCA_015075445.1 Verrucomicrobiales bacterium | reverse complement strand
CAACCGGTCGAGGCGGCGGGTGACGCGTTCCTCGGTGCGGAGCAGGTCGAGCAGGCGGCCTTCGAACAGCGGGCGGTCGGTCAGGGCGCAGGTGAGCACCATGAAGGGGTAGTTGTCCGCCCCGGCGTCGCGGCCGTTCCAGAGGTCGCGATGCTCGCCGAGGTTGCGGGGGATGAGGCCGGTGACGGGATCGGCGTGGGCGAGCCAGCCGTCCACGTAGCGGCGGCAGCGGTAGAAGGCCTCGGCGGCGAGGCGGGCGTTGTGCTCGGCCCGGCGAAAAGCCGCCGCGGTGGGGGTCGCGGGTGCGGCGGTGGCGGGAGGTTCGCGATCCCAGAGGGCGCGCATGGACGGGAAGGCTTCGTGCCCTGGCTGACCGGGTGCCGGCACCGGCGTGGTCTGCACGCGGAAACGGTGAGCGGCGGTCTCGGGGGCTGCGGATCCGGTCGTTGCGGCTGTGGGATCCAGCAAGCGCAATTCGGCGAGGAACGCCTCCCGGGCCCCGCTGCCGGCCGCGACGCTGAGGGTGAGCTCGATGTCTGGGCGCGTCGGGTGGGAGGGGACGGGCACACACAGCCAGCGAAAGCCGTCATAACCGCCGGCGCGAAGGGGGATTTCCTGGCCGTTGACGATCAGGCGAGCGGTGCGCGGATCGTTCTTGCTGCCCCAGAGCAGTGCCAGTTGCAGGCCGGCCCGGGGGGGCAGTTCGATGAGGCCGCGGAGCTGGACTTCACCCAGCCACCAGTACGGCCGGCCGGCGTGGGTTTGGGGCGAGTTCGGACAGCGTGCCCAGGCCAGAATCGCGCCCGGAGGATCGCCGGCGAGCAGTTCACCGCCGGAAGTGCCGGGAGCGGGGGCGGCGGGTGCGGGCCAGGCGGGGTGCAGGGTGCCCAGCGACAAGAGGGTCAGGAAGCAGATCCGCGGGAAGTTCATGACGCCGCGAGTCTGCCACAGGACGTGGCGCGGACGGGAGGAAGAACTGCGCGAGGGAATCGCTTTACGAGCGTAAGTGGGGGTGTTACCTAGGTTTCTGTGAAGAACACGGTGACGACAACGGAAGCGCAGGCCAACCTGCCGCGACTGCTCCGGCAGCTTCCGGCGAAGAAGTCGCTGACCATCACGAGTCATGGCCGGATTGCAGGATTCCTCGTTTCCAAGGACCGCATGGAGGCCATCATCGAGACGATGGAGATCCTGGCGAATCCCGAGGCGATGAAGGCGATCCAGGCGTTCGAGGCGGGGCACTCTCGCGGCAAGGACATCTCCTGCCTTGAAGAGTAAGATCGTCGTTCACCCGCAGGCCGAGGCGTTTGTACGAGGCTTGGCTCCCGAGCCTCGCCGTCGCTTGGCACAAGCCATCAAAAGGCTCCCCGCCGGTGACACCAAGGCTCTGGAAGGTCGACTCTCCGGCTACGGCCGACTGCGGGTCGGCGGCTACCGAGTCATCTACGCCGATGTGGTAAAGGAGGGGGTTCGCACCTTCCAGTGCTTGTTCGCGGAGCGGCGGTCATTCATCTACGAGTTGTTTGAACAGATACTGGCGGAGGAGGCACTAGAGTAGCCGAGTCACGTCTGGACGGTCTGGGGACCGTGAGGACGAGGTGAAAGCACTCCTGAGCGCGCGCCGTGTCGCCGCGTCGCGGTTGACGGCCGGGCACGGAGCGTTCATTTTCGGCGCCCTTTATGTTGGGAACACGCAGGACACGCGCGGTGCTCCTCCCCGCGGTCACTGCGGGGGAAGGGTTCCTTTCGGCAAGCCGGGGTCAACCCGGGTGGCTTATCCTGCCGCTCCTGCTCGGCGCGTTGACCCTGGCCGGCTGCGCCGTGGGTCCAGATTACCAGCGGCCCACGGTGGCGGTGCCGACCGATTGGCGCTGGCAGCCGGCCGCACCGCGTGACCATGTCCCGCGCGGCGCGTGGTGGACGGTTTTCGAGGACCCAACCCTGGATGACCTCCAGGCGGCGGCCCAGCAGGGTAACCTCGACCTGCAGGCGGCCTTTCATCGGGTGGACCAGGCCCGGGCCCTGGCCCGGGTCAGCCGCGCCGAATTCTGGCCGAGCCTGAACGCGGCGGGTGATTGGACCAAGTACCGCACCTCGGGGAACTCGCCCAGCCCGGTGCCCTTCCCCATCCCGAGCTTCACGCAGGAGCAGTGGCGGGTGGGTCTGGACCTGAGCTACGAAGTCGATCTCTGGGGCCGGGTGCGGCGCTCGTTCGAGTCGGCACGGTATCTCGCGATGAGTGCGGATGCGGCGTACCAGGCCGTGTTGCTGGCGTTGCAGGCCGACGTGGCGGCCACCTACCTTTCCCTGCGGGGCACCGACCAGCAGCTTGAGGTCCTGCGCGAAACGATGGCGGTCCGCACCAATGCCTTCGCGGCCATCGAGCAGCGGGTCCGCGCCGGTTTCGGGACGGAGTTTGAAGTGCAACGGGCGCGGGTCGAAGTGGCGAGCGCGGAAGCTGTGTTGCACGCGGCGGAACGGCGGCGCGCCGAACTGGCCAATGCGCTGGCCGTGCTTTGCGGTCAGGCACCGGCCGACTTCGAGGCGCCTGTCGGGGCGACGCTACCACCGCTTCCCCCGGTCGCACCGGATCTGCCCTCGACGTTGCTCGAGCGGCGACCGGACGTGGCGCGCGCCGAGCGCGAGCTGGCCGCCCGGAACGCGGAGATTGGTGTGGCCAAGGCGGCGTTCTTCCCCGTGGTACGACTGACGGCGGCCGGCGGTTATCTGAGCGGCGAGGCTGCGGACCTGCTCCTGTGGGACAGCCGCACGTGGGGGCTGAACCCGAGTGTGTCCTGGCCGGTGTTCGCGGGGGGGCGCAACCGGGCCAAGCTCGAGGCGGCACAGGCGGCGTACGAAGAGGCGGTGGCGCGGTATCGGCAGCAGGTGTTGGTGGCGTTCCGGGAGGTGGAAGACAGCCTGGCGGCCCTGCGCTTCCTGGCCCTGGAACACTCCGCGCTGCAGGAGGCCGCGACGGCGGCGCGACGATCCGCCGCCATCTCGTTTGAGCGTTATCGCGCGGGCTCGATCAACTTCATCGAGGTGGTCGATTCGGAGACCGCGCGGCTGCAGACGGAGCTGAGCCGCGTACGTTCGGCGACTGAGCAGCGCCTGGCCCTGGTGCGGTTGCTCAAGGCGCTGGGCGGCGGTTGGGAGGAGTCCACGCCATCGCAGCCGGGGGCGGTGGCCGCTGTCCTTTCGCAATAGTCGTCGACGAGATGCCCATGAAGCTCTGCTGTTCTCTTGTATCCCGTGCCTGGACACCGGCCCTGTCCGGCGGCCTGCTGGCTTTGGCCGCGCTCGTGTCGAACGGCTGCCAGCCCGGTGGGGGCGGTGGACCGCCGGCCGACCCGATCATGGAAGTGGTGATTGCCCAACCGGTGCGGCAGTCGGTGGAGGACACCCTCAGTGCCGTGGGTACGGTCGAGGCCAACGAACGCGTGACGATCCAGCCGGAGGTGCCCGGGTTGATCGAGGCGATCCGATTCGCGGAGGGCGAGCGGGTCGAGCAGGGACAGACGCTGTTCCGGATGGAATCGCGGACCGAAGCGGCGGCGGTGTTGCAGGCGCAGGCCGAGTTGCGCCTGGCGCGCTCGAACCTCGAACGGGCCCGGACCCTGGTCGGATCACTGGCGGTGTCGGCCCAGGAACTGGACCAGCTCGAGAGTTTGTTGGACGTCAAGACCGCCCTGCTGAAGACGGAGGAAGAGCGGTTGGCCAAGCGCACGCTCACGGCACCGTTCACCGGCATCGTGGGGCCCCGCCTCGTCAGCGCCGGCCAGTATGTGGGGGCCGGCACGCCTCTGGTCACGCTGGTGGACGACGCGCAGGTCAAGGTGAGCTGTCGCCTTCCGGAGCGGCAGTCGGCGCTGGTGCGCCTGGGTCAACCGGCACGCCTCCGGTTGGCGGCCTGGCCCGACACGACCTTCACCGGTCGCGTGGACTTGCTTGATGCAGTGGTGGACCCGGCGACGCGCACCCTGGCCGTACGGGTGCTGGCGCCGAACCCGGACTTTCGCTTGAAGGCCGGCATGTTCGCGCGGGTGGAGCTGGTGGTGCAAAGCCGCCCTGAATCGCTGGTGATCCCGGAAGCCGCGCTGGTGCCTTCGCTGGAGCAGTTCTCGGTGTACCAGGTCCAGGACGGACGCGCGCACCTGCGGCCCATCCAGCTTGGCGTGCGCCTGCCCGGGCTGGTGGAGGTGCGCGGCGGGTTGACCGCGGATACCCGGATCGTCGTCAGCGGTTTGCAGAAACTGGTGGACGGCATCCAGGTCACCAACGCGCCGCCCGTGGCGGCGGGTCCCACTCTGCCGGCGGAGCAACCGCGGCCGGCAGAGACCTCGAGCTGACCCGGCCTTTCCTCGCATGTCCCTGCCTGAATTCTGCGTCCGCCGGCCGGTCTTCGCGATCATGCTGAACCTGCTGATCGTGCTGTTCGGCGTGGTCGGCTACTTCCGTCTGCCGGTGCGCGAATTGCCGGATGTGGACCCGCCGATCGTGACCATCACCACGGTGTATCGCGGCGCGAGTACCGAGGTGATCGAGACCGAGGTGACCGAGCGGATCGAGCAAGAGGTGAACACGATTCCCGGCATCCGGACGCTCACCTCGATTTCGCGGGAAGCGGTCAGCCTCATCACGGTGCGCTTCAACCTGGATCGGCGGGTGGATGTGGCGGCCCAGGACGTGCGCGATCGGCTCGCCCGGGCGCGGCAGTTCCTGCCCCCGGACATCGAGGAACCGATCGTGGCCAAGCAGGACGCCAACGCCCAGGAGGTGATGTGGATCGCGCTCTACAGCGACCGCTACTCGACGCTCGAGCTCACGGACCTGGCCGAGCGGCAGTTCAAGGATCGCCTGCAGACCATCCCCGGCGTGGGCGGGGTGAACCTGGGCGGCGAGAAGCGCCAGGCCATCCGGGTCCGCCTCGACGCCGTCCGCATGGCCGCGCACCAGATCACCGCGGGGGACGTGATCCGCGCCTTCCGGGAGAACAGCATCGAGCTGCCGTCGGGACGGCTCGAGAATCGCGACCGCGAGATCAGCGTGCGCACCCTGGGCAAGCTGAGCCGGCCGGAAGAGTTCGAGGACCTGGCGATCGCCTGGCGCAACGACGCGCCCGTGCGGTTGCGGGAGCTGGCCACGGTCGAGCTGGGGGTGGAGGAGGAGAGCACGGTGGCGCGCTACAACGGCCGGCCGGCGGTCGGGCTGGGCATTGTGAAGCAGTCCGAGGCGAACGCCCTCGAGGTGGCCGAGCGCGTGAAGGAGGAGGTGGCGCGGATCCAACCCCTGATCCCGCCGGACGTCCAGGTCAGCATCGCCTACGACTCCTCGACCTTTGTGCGCCGGGCCGTCAACGAGGTGGCCGAGACCATTGGCATCGCCTTCGCGCTCGTGCTGCTGATCATGCTCGCGTTCCTGCGCAACTTCCGCGCGACGCTCATTCCGCTGATCGCGGTGCCGGTCTCGCTGGTGGGCACGTTTCTGGTGCTCAACGTGCTGGGCTACAGCATCAACATCCTGACGCTGCTGGCGATGGTGCTGGCGGTGGGCGTGGTGGTGGACGACGCCATCGTGGTGCTCGAGAACATCTTCCGGCACATCGAGGACGGGATGCCTCCGTTCGAGGCCGCCCTGCGCGGGGTGAAGGAGATCACGTCGGCGGTGATCGCCATCACCATTACCCTGGTGGCCGTCTTCCTGCCCATCGCCTTCCAGTCCGGCACCACCGGCATTCTGTTCCGCGAGTTTGCCGTGGCGACCGCGGGGGCGGTGATCATCTCGGCCTTCGTGGCCCTGACGCTCACGCCGACGCTCTGCGCCCGGATGCTGCGTCACGAACCCGAGCAGCATGGGCGCGTGTACCGGGCCCTGGAGCGGTTCTTCAACGGCCTCGAGGAGCGTTATGCGCGCACGCTGGCGTGGGCCGTCCGGCACCCGGCCGTCATCGTGGTCCTGGGCCTCCTGTCCCTCGGACTCACCTACGGTTTCTACCGGGCTTTGCCCCGCGAGTTCCTGCCGGAGGAGGACAAAGGCTACGTCCTGATGCTGATCTTCGCGCCCGAAGGTTCGACGAGCGAGTACACCGACCAGGTGGTGCGCCAGGCCGAGGCGATCGCCCGCTCCTACCCGGACACCGGGGCCTTCTTCTCCGCCGTGGCCCTGGCGCGGGGCGCTCCGGGCGAGGCGGATTTCGGCGTGATGTTCATCCAGCTCAAGGACGGCGAGCGCCGTTCGGCGCTGGAACTGGCCCGGCCAGGGGCGCCGGCGTCGATGTTCATGCGCATGCTGAACGAGATTCATGGGGCCCAGGCCATCGCCGTGCTGCCGAAGTCCGCCGACATCGGGGAGCAATACCAGTTGGTGTTGCTGGGTCCCGACCTCGAGGTGCTGGAAGCGACCGGCAATCGCGTGCGCGCCGAGTTGGCCGCCTCGGGTCTCATTCCGCAGGCGCGAATGAACCTGAACTTCGAGCAGCCCCAGCTCACGTTGCGCGTGGATCGTGACCTGGCAGCCGGGCTGGGAATCAGCGTGCGCGAGGCCTCGGAGGCCCTCCAGTTGCTGTGGGGCGGCCTCGAGGTCGCGCGCTACAACGTGAAGGGGAAGGAATACGACGTCATCGCCCAACTGGATCGCGAGAACCGCCTCGTCCCCGGCAGCCTGGACGACATCTATCTGCGCACGGCGGGCGGCCCGTTGGTGCCGGCCGCCAGCGTCCTGGTGGCCGCCGAACAAGGTTCTCCGAACGCGATCAACCGTTTCGCGCGCCAACGGGCCGTGACGGTGTCCGGCCAGCTTCAGCGCGTCCCGCTCGGGACGGCCATCGAACAGACGGAGGCGATGCTCCCGCGGTTGCTGCCGGCGGGGGTGACCCACCGCTGGACGGGCGAAGCGGACGAGATCCGGGAGGGGGCGACCGAGTCGGCGAAGGTGCTGCTGCTCGCCGTGCTGGTGGTTTACATGGTGCTGGCGGCGCAGTTCGAGAGCCTGCGGCATCCGTTCGTGATCATGCTGGCCCTGCCGCTCGCGTTGCTGGGAGCGTTGGGGGGGCTCTGGGCCGGCGGGCTGATCAACGGATTGGCGGTGATCAAGAGCTATGCGCCCCTGGACCAGTTGCCGGGTTGGCTGGCCTGGCTGACGACCCATCTGCCCGAGGTCCCCGCCATGACGCTGAACGTGTACAGCCTCATCGGCATCGTCCTCCTGCTCGGGTTGGTGACCAAGAACTCGATCCTGCTCGTCGAGTTCGCCAACCAACGCGTGGCCCAGGGCTTGAGCGCCACGGCCGCCATGCTCGAGGCGGGTCGGATCCGCCTGCGCCCCATCCTCATGACCGCCTTCGCGACCATCATCGGCATCCTGCCCATCGCCATCGGTCTGGGCGAGAGTGCCGGGGCGCGGCGGCCGCTCGGCATCGCCGTGGTGGCCGGCATGGTGGTCTCGACGTTCCTCACGCTGGTCATCGTGCCGGTGGTCTACCTGCTCGTGGCTCCCCGCGGGCAGAAAGCCGTTGCCGGCACTGAAACCACCGCGCCTTCCGGCGCCGAAGCCGCTCGTTCGGAGCCTGGGTTGGCGTAGCCGCGTCGGGGCACGCGGCCTACAGGACCCACGCCGCGTCGGGGCACGCGGCCTACAAGGCCCTGTAGGCCGGCTGCCCACAGCCGGCGCGCTCGGCCTCGCTTGGGGCGTTTCGGGCCGGGGATGGGCTTTCGTCGCTGTCAATCCGCTTGCACCCCCTGAGGGCGGAGCTTAACGGTAGGCCGTGACCAGAATGCAAATCGAGTCGGCGATCCACAGCGGGGTGCCCTTCACGCTGCGGATGGCTGATGGGCGCGAGTACCATGTTCCGCATCCGGATTACATCTCGCTCTCCCCCAAAGGCACGTTCGTCACCGTCTACGATGATGAAGAGCGGTTCTTCGTCCTGCCCCTGCTGACCATGACCGGCCTGGCCTCGACCGTTGCCAAGCAGGAGGACACGGCCGGGCGGAACACGCCTGACGCCTGAGCTCGGCAGCGCGAACATGAACGAACTCCTGCCCTGGTTGACCGGGTTCGCTGGCGTCGTCATCGGGGCGCTGGGGGCTTGGTGGCTGCTCAAGAGTCGCTTCCGCCAGACCGCCCAGATGGCCCAGACGGCGGCCGACGCTCAAGCCGGCATTCTCAAGGAGCGCCTGGACGGCCGGGAGCGGGAACTCGCCGAACTCCGCCGCGCCGTCGAGGAACGGGCGTCCGAGAACACCCGGCTCGAAGCGGAACTCCGCGCGCAGAGCGAGGCCCGGGCCGCCGCCGAAGCCCGCAACGCCCGACTGCCCGCCCTCGAGGCTGAGCTGGATCACCGGGACGCCGAACTCGCCGGTGTGCGTCGTGAACTGACCGCACTTCGCGAGCGGCAGTCCGAACTGCAGACGACCCTCGCCGAGGAGCGCAAGCGCGCGGCCGAGAAGCTCGAGCTGCTGAACGAAGCGCAGCAGAAGCTCTCGGACGCCTTCAAGGCCTTGTCCGCCGAGGCCCTGCAGCGGAACAACCAGTCCTTCCTCCAGCTCGCCCAAGCCTCGCTCGAGCGCTTCCAACAGGGCGCCCAAACCGACCTGTCGCAGCGCGAGAAGGCCATCGCCGAGCTGGTCAAGCCGCTCCGCGATTCGCTCGAGAAGGTCGACGGCAAGATGGCCCAGATCGAGAAGGAGCGGACGGCCGCCTACGCGGGCCTCACCGAGCAGGTCCGGTCCCTGGCGCTCACCCAGAGCCAGCTCCAGAGCGAGACCGCCAATCTCGTGAAGGCGCTGCGCGCGCCGCAGGTTCGCGGGCGCTGGGGCGAAATCCAGCTCCAGCGGGTGGTCGAGATGGCCGGCATGCTCGACCATTGCGACTTCTTCACCCAGGAATCCGTCAGCACGGAGGATGGCCGTCTGCGCCCGGATCTGGTCGTGAAACTCCCGGGCGGGAAGAACGTGGTCGTGGATGCGAAGTGCCCGCTGCAGGCCTACCTCGAAGCCTTGTCCGCGCCCGACGAACCAACCCGGCTCACCCTGCTGAAACGTCACGCGGGGCAGGTGGCCGAGCACGTGCGCAAGCTGGGTGCCAAAGGCTATTGGGAGCAGTTCCGACCCGCCCCCGAGTTCGTGGTGCTGTTTCTGCCGGGCGAGATCTTCTTCAGCGCCGCGCTGGAACAGGATCCGGGCCTGATCGAGCTGGGGGTGGACCAGAAGGTCCTGCTCGCCACGCCCACGACGCTCATCGCCCTGCTGCGGGCGGTGTCGTATGGCTGGCGGCAGGAACAGGTGGCCGAGAATGCCCAGGCCATCAGCGATCTGGGCCGCGAACTCCACGACCGCCTGCGGGTCCTGGCCGAGCATTTCCTGCGGGTCGGGGGCAATCTGGACAACGCGGTCGACGCCTATAACCGGGCAGTGGCTTCGCTCGAGGGGCGCGTGCTCGTCTCGGCGCGCCGGTTCCGTGAACTGGGCACGGCTTCCGAAAAGGAAATCGCCCCCCTCGAGCCCATCGAGAAGCGGACGCGCGCGCTGCAATCGCCCGAGCTGACGCCATCGCCGGAGTCGGCCGAAGGCGCGACCTGATTTCAGGGCGGCTGGTGTCGAGCGGCGACCCGGGCGGTGAAGGACTCGAGTTCCTCGGGCGAATGCCGCAGGTTCCCGGCCTTGCCGACCTGGATCACCTCGCCCTGCGCATCGCGCATCGTGTAGACGCCGCACTTCATCCCCTTCGCGACCTCGCACGCGGGGGACGAGCGCCGGGCGTCTGGAAATGGGGTCCGCCGTTCGAGCCAGGCACGTTTTCCTATCGTCATCGCCCCGCGCGACCGGTAGACAAACGGCACCGCTCACCCGACCGGGCCGAAACAGCGTGCCCACGGGCGGAGCACGGGTTTCGTCGTCCATCCGCAATGACCGCAACACAGAGTGCAAGCGAACGGCGTCCGGCCTGGCGCGTCTGGGCCGGGGAGTATCTGGGGCTGGTGGCGGCGTTGGGGGTGCTGGTGCTGGTCTTCAGTCTCAGCACGCAGCATTTCTTCAGCCGCACCACGTTTCTCACCATCGCCAACCAGATCCCCGCGGCGCTGCTCATCGCCACCGCGATGACCTATGTGCTGGTCATCGCCGAGATCGACTTGTCCGTCGGCTCGGTCCTGGGCCTCTGCAGTTGCGTGCTGGGCGTCGTGCTCACCCAGTGGCAATGGCCGCTCCCCCTCGGGCTCCTGGCCGCGCTGCTGACCGGCCTGGCCTGTGGCGCCTTCAATGGGGCCGTCGCGCTCCGCTGGCGCCTTCCTTCCTTCATCGTCACGCTGGGCATGCTCGAGATGGCCCGGGGCGGCGCCCACGCCGTCACCCAATCCCAAACCCAGTACATCGGCACCACCATCGGCAGCATCGCTGAAACCCATCTCGTCGGACTCTCCCTGCCGTTCCTCCTGGCTCTCGCCGTGGTCATCCTCGCGCAACTCGTCCTCACGCGGACCGTGTTCGGCCGCCACTTGGTCGCCATCGGCACCAACGAAGAAGCCGTGCGTCTCAGCGGCATCGACCCGCGCCCCCGCAAGCTCGTTGTCTTCCTAGTGGCCGGACTGCTGGTCGCCACGGCCGCGATCATTGACACCTCACGGTTCCAGTCAGCCAACCCGAATGCCGGCACGGGCTTCGAACTCCAGGCCATCGCCGCGGCGGTCATCGGCGGCACCAGCCTCATGGGCGGACGCGGCTCGGTCCTCGGCACCTTCCTCGGCGTCCTGATCATCGCGGTGCTCAACTCGGGGCTTGCCGCCATCGGCGCCAAGGACGAGACCAAACGGCTGGTCACCGGCGCCGTCATCGTCGCCGCCGTCATCCTCGATCAGTACCGCCACCGGCTGAATGCCCGGCGCTCTCTGTGAACCGGAGTGCAGAAGGGAGAATGAAGAACGCAGAAAGGGCATCCTCCCGATCGGTCCAGGGCTCCTGCGCAGGCCCGAAAGGAACAAGCGGATTCATGTGGTGCAGGTGTCCCGCCAGACACCGCTGGAAGTCCGCACGCTCCCTACGCTGCGCCCCCCACCCACGGTTCTGGCCTCCGCACCGCCTGGCAAGCCGACCATCGTTGGCCCGGATTTGCCCCCTTACACCCTGGAACTCCCCTTGAACTTTGAACTTTGAACTTTGAACTTTGAATCTTGAATTTTGAATTTTGAATTTGCGGCGTTCTTCCTGCGCCCACCACGTTCACGGCCCCTGACTCCTCCGTCGCCCCCCTCAACCATGCCCTCCTCCCTCGTCGTCCTCGGCAGCTCCAACACCGACATGATCATCCAGCTCGAGCGCCTGCCGCGACCGGGCGAGACCCTGCTCGGCGGGAACTTCACCACCGCTGCCGGCGGCAAGGGGGCGAACCAGGCTGTGGCCGCCGCCCGCGCCGGCGGCGCCGTCACCTTCGTCGCCCGCATCGGCCGGGACATCTTCGGCGACCAGGCCCTCGCCGGCTTCCAACGCGATCGCCTGAACACCGACTATGTCTTCCGCGACCCCACCGCCCCGTCCGGCGTGGCCCTCATCTTCGTGGCCCGCGATGGCTCGAACAGCATCGCCGTCGCCGGCGGCGCCAACGCGCGCTTGTCCCCCGCCGATGTCCGGAAGGCAAAGCCGGCGATCACCCGCGCCGCGGCCCTCGTCCTCCAGCTCGAGACACCCCTGGCCACTGTCCAGGCCGCCGCCCAACTCGCCGCCCGCGCCGGTGTGCCGGTCATCCTGAATCCTGCCCCGGCCCAAGCCCTCCCCGACACCCTCCTCCAGGCCGTCCACCTGCTCACCCCGAACGAAACCGAGGCGGAAACGCTCACCGGCGTGAAGGTGACCGACGACGCGAGTGCCGCCCGGGCGGCCCGCCAACTCCTGGCGCGCGGCGTCCGCGGCGTGATCCTCACCCTGGGCGCGCGCGGCGCCTGGGTGACCACCCCAGAACTTAGCCGCCGTGTCCCCACCTTCCGCGTGAAGCCGGTCGACACCACCGCGGCCGGCGACGTCTTCAACGGTGCGCTGGCGGTGGCGTTCAGTGAAGGTCGGCCCTTGCTCGAATGCGTGCGTTTCGCCAACGCCGCCGCCGCCCTTTCCGTCACGCGCCTCGGGGCCCAACCCTCGGCGCCCACCCGCCCGCAGATCGAACGTCTGCTCGGTGGAACGCGCGGCTAGCAGGCCGGCGCCGACAACCCCGTGATGGGCTTTCGGTCGGCAGGGGATTCGCCGTCTCAGCTTCGTCCCCGCTGCCGGTTCACTTCGTAGAGAAACACGGCCGCGGCGCTGGCCACATTCAACGAGTCGATCTCCGGCGGCATGGGCAGGGCCACGGCTTCGTCGCAGGCCTTGAGCACCCAGGGCGCGAGACCGTGCCCTTCACTGCCGAAAACCACGCAGCAATCCCCCGTGAACCCAGCCTGCGCGAGCGTCCTGCCCTGCACATGCGGATGGGCAGCCACACACCGCACGCCCGCCTCGCGAAGCTGATACAGCGCCTGGGCCAGATCAGGCGGTTCGGCCGTGGGCAGATGGAAGATCGTCCCCATGCCGGCGCGCACGGCGCGACGGAGCCAGGGACTGCTTGACGTCTCCCCCACCAGCAGGGCTTGCACCCGGAACGCTGCGCAGTTCCGCACCAGCGCACCGAGATTTTCTGCGCTGCTCAGGCCGTCCACCGCCACCAACAACCGGGGAGCCGCCGTGCGCTCGACGACCTCCTCGAGTGACCATGCCGGCCGGCAACGCCCCACGGCCAGCACCCCCTGGTACATCGTGAACCCGGTCAGCGCCTCGAGCACCGGCTTCGGGGCCGTGTAAACCGCAATCGGCTCGGCCCGCACCCGCAGCACCGGTTCCAGCTCGCGAAACCACTTCTCGGGAAGCAGCGTCGACAGCACCGTTAGGTCGCTCTCCAGCAGGCGCCGCACCACCGTCTCGCCTTCCGCCACGAAGATGCCCTCCCGCCGATGCTCCTCGTGCTGTCGCAGCGTACGGTACGGGGCCAACTCGGGCAGCTCGAGCGAGGTCACCGGCTGAACGAAACGAATCGCCACGCGGCCAGTCTGCCGGGGCAACGCCCCCTTGGCTAGGTCGGGGTCGGACCACGCGAAGGTGCTGATCAACTGCTACTTGACGGCGCTGAGGAGCCATTCCGAGGGCTTGCGGGCCCTTTTTCGCCCAGGTTCTCCCACGCAAGCGCCTCGGCGGAACGACGGTCGATCCAAACGCAGCGGGGCCGGGGATCTGGGCTCTTGGAGACGGGCCAGATACAACCCGATCGCCGTGCGAGCCAGCGCGGGCGGGCTTCGACGCCAAGAACCGGGCCGGAAATGAGTCCCAAGGGTCACCCGTGAGCGAAGATGACCACCCTGGACGTTGACCCGGAACCACTTCCTGTGGTCCGACCCCGAGCGGCCCACGCCTCAGAATCCTCCGTTGCCCGGCCCCAGCTCGACTGCCCGGAAGAGCTGCATCGCCGGACCGGACGGCAGGTCGATCGTGAAGATCAACCCGCCCGACCGGGCGTCTCCTTCACCCAACGGGGCCCAGGCACCAACGGCCGCGGCCGCCTCGAGGGCATAGCGGAACCCGGGCCGACCATGGAGGATCAACCGCAGCTTGCCCACCTCCGCGCGCTCACACACCAGCCGCGGCAGATCGCTCAGCGGCAATAGATAATGCTGCGCGACATAGTCAGCCACGGCCTCGCCGCAACGACTGCCTTCGCGATTGGCGAATTGAAAGTGAATGCCCCCGTAGATCCGGCTCCGACCAATCTCCCGCGCACAGTCCCGCAGACTGGTGAAGCTCCGGTAAACCCCCGGCAGCGAATCCGACTGCGCCGTGAAGTGGACCTCATCGCGCCCGAGGAACCACCCAAGCAACGTCGCCGCGGCCATGCTGAACGTGCTGTGGCCCGAGGTGTATTCCGGAAACGGCGGGGCCGCGAGCCGCGCCTCCCACGCCGGGTCCGCTTCCGTGTCCGGGTTCCCGTCTTCATCCGCCCGTTGAATCGCCGTCACGGGCCGCCACAGGTTGTAGTGGTACTTCGTGTCCCAGCAAACAATGGCCGCGTCCGCCTGCGCCATGCCCAGGAGCCCGAACAGCCGGGCGTTCGCCACCAGATCGAGCCCCTCATTCCCCGCGATGGCAATCGCGATCTCATGGAAATGGCCCGGCGGCATGGCCGTGTAACTGAAGTCCGACCAGAACACCGCAATCTCGGTCTGCTCCGCCGTCCGGATGGCGCTGTCCCAGGCCCCGAGCGCCTTCACCTCGTTGAACGCTTCGGCGTATTCCGGGCTGTCCAGCGCGGGGGGCGGGGGCGGCCGGAAGCGGACCGGGTCCGGAAGGGCAAAGGGGGTCACATGGCGCCAGTGCGGCGTGAGCGGCGGACGAAAGTAGGGCGGGGTACGGCGCCACTGGCCGGCGACACTGCTCGGAATGTAGGGAACCGACGTGTTCGCGCCTTCGGCCCGACGAAACTCCAGGATCTCCATGGCCACATCCGTGCCAAACAGCAGGGCGTCATCCCGGTCCAGCCCCTTCGGTACCCCGGCCATCGCCGCAGCAAACAACACGTCGGCACGGGCGCGGAAGCTCGGATACAACTGGGTGAGCATGAAGTGGCCGGCGGCTGCGGCCGCCACGTCCGCCCGTGTCCCCACCGGCGGCGCGGCATGGACGAGGTAGGGTTGATGGGCCGGGACGTACGCGTTGACCGTGTCGTACAGCGCCAGCCCCAGCATCGCCAGATTCCGAGTCGAAAGCGTCGGGCCGGAGTTGTCCGTCCGGATGGCGTCCAACATCAGCGCGTGCCAGTCCGTCACGGCGTCTGCCACAGCCGGGGGAGCAGGGCCCGCCCCGAACAGCAGCGAGGCGGCCACCAGGAATCCTGGCACGCGCCTCCGGGCATCGCCCCCGACCTCCCACGAACATGTCCGCTTACATGTCTCGTTAGACATGGTGGGGACATTACACTGCGCTGCCGGGCTGCCAAGCTCGGACTGGGCTGCCTCCCCGGCCATCCGCTGGTTGACCGGGGCCAACGCGGCTGGCAGGAATGGCCGCGCATGTCCGTTCACGGACTCTTGGACCTCGCCATCTGCGTCGGGGCCGGCTGGGTGTTTGGCCTGGCGGCCCACGGTCTCCGGCAGCCGGTGCTCCTGGGTTACCTGCTCGCCGGCTTTCTCGTCGGCCCCAGTGCGCTGGGGCTGGTGAGCGACCCGGCCAGCATTGGCCACATCGCCGAGCTGGGGCTCGTGCTGCTGCTGTTTCTCCTCGGGTTGGAGATGGACCTCAAGCAGCTCCGCCGGCTGGGCCGGCTGGTCTTGACGACCGCCCTGACGCAGGTCATTGGCAGCACGCTGCTCGCCTGGGGTGCCTTCTATCTGCTGGCGCACTGGCGGGGCGGCTCCCCGCTCGACGCCTTCTACCTCGCCATCGCCACCGCCCTCAGCAGCACGATCATCGGCATCAAGCTGCTGCACGAAAAGCACGAGCTGGGCACGCTGGCGGGCCAGATCACGCTCGGGGTCCTCGTGTTCCAGGACCTCGCGGCCATCCTCTTCTTCGGCCTGCAGCCGACACTGCTGCATCCCAGTCTGCCGGTGGTGGCGGTCACCCTGGGCAAAGTGGCCTTGCTCGCGGGCCTGGCCTTGCTGGTCAGCCGTTACGTTCTGCCCCGGGTCTTTGCCCAGGCCGCCGTCCGTCCCGAACTCGTTGTGCTCGGCGCGCTGGCCTGGTGCTTCATCCTCGTGGCCTGTGCCGAGACGCTGCACCTCTCGGGCGCGCTCGGGGCGATCACGGCGGGCATGGCCATTTCCACCTTCCCCTACGCCCTGGACATCGAGGCGAAGGTGGCCAGCCTGCGCGATGTGTTTGTCACGTTGTTCTTCGTGACCGTGGGCCTGACGCTCCGCCTGCCGGACGGGGCGATGCTGCTCAACGGTCTGCTGCTCTGTGCCGTGGTCGTGGTCACGCGGTTTCTCACCGTCTTCGTCCCGGTCTACCGGGCGGGGGGAGGCGCGCGGGCAGGGTTCCTGGCCACCCTCAATCTCCTTCCCGTCTGTGAACTCTCGCTCGTTCTGATGACGCTGGGCGAAGGCTTCGGCCACCTGCGCCCCGGATCATCCGGCACGGTGGTCGTGGCCTTCGCGATTACGGCCTTCGCCGGCACGTACGCCATCAACTACTCGGACGCGTTGTATCGCCGGGTGCGGCCTTGGCTCCAACGCTGGGGGCTGCAGGAAGGGGCGGCGGAGACCGGAAGCGCGGCCCGGGACGCGGCCACCGACATCTTCGTGCTGGGCTTCTATCGGCTGGCCAGCTCGCTGATCGAAGAACTCCAGCGGAAGGACCCGACGGTCCTGACGCGGTTGACGGTCGTGGACTTCAACCCCGTGACCCATCCCCAGCTCCGGGCCCGGGGCGTGCGCACGCTCTATGGCGATCTCTGCCAGCGCGCGACGCTCGAACGCGCCGGCCTTCCGCAGGCCCGGCTGATCCTGCTGACCCTCAGCGGCTGGGTGTTGAAAGGCACCACGCCCGATCGCCTGCTCCGCAACCTGCGTGCCTTGAACCCCACCGCCCGCATCGTGGCCGTGGGCGATACCATCGCGGACGACGCGCTCCTGCGCGCGGCGGGCGCCGATCTGGTGCTCCTGCCGCGCGTGCTCGCGGCGAACGAGTTTGTAGCCACAATCCGGGCTTTCGATGCCGGCTTGATCGAGGAAAAGCGGACCGAGACCGAGCTCGCTCTGCGGGACCGCCGCGAGATCCTCGGCTGAACGGAACCCGGCCGCCGGGGGCGGTCCTGGGTCAGGACGCCTCAACCGGCCCTCGCGCCGCCGCCTCCTCCGCTTCCCAACCCTCTGGGTCTTTCGCGCCTCGGTGGTGCCTTCCCCGGAAACCTCCCCACCGCACCCGACCGAAAGCCGGCGATGCACCACAGAGACACGAGGGACACAGAGGAACGAGACGGCCCGCCGGCCCTCGCGCCTTCGCCCCTCCGCCTCTCCCTTTCACGGCCCTCTGTGTCCCAGCGGTCGGCCTGCCGAGGTGTCTCGCTCCCTTCAGGGTGTACAAACATCGCCAGCGTTGGCCCCGCGATTCCCCGCGCTGGATAGCCGGTTGCGATTTCATTCCGCGTCTAACTAGCTTTCGGAAAGTGGCTTGTACAGGCGTTCCGAACAACCCGGAGTGCTTGGCATGGCCGCTGCTACCCCGGCCGCGTGCGCTGGATCACAGCCAGAACAAACCACGGCGCGGAATCGCCCAGGCCGAACCGGAGGTGCCGACCTCCCGGAGACAGCCGGGCTGTGTGAGCAAGGAACCAAGCGATGAAGAAGATCGAAGCCATCATCAAGCCATTCAAACTCGAGGAGGTCAAAGATGCCCTGAGCGAAGTCGGGATCGAGGGCATGACCGTCAGCGAGGTTAAGGGGTTCGGACGCCAGAAAGGGCACACCGAGATCTACCGGGGCAGCGAGTACACCGTGGACTTTCTCCCGAAGATCAAGATCGAGCTCGTCCTGAGCGAGGAACGTGTCCAGGCCGCCATCGCCGCCATCGTCAAGACCGCCAAGACCGGCAAGATCGGCGACGGGAAGGTGTTCGTGTCCCCCGTCGAGGAAGCCATCCGGATCCGCACCGAGGAAAAGGGCGAACACGCCGTCTGATTCAACTCCCCCACCCCCAAACGCCCGCCTGAGACCGCTTTCGTTGATTCCCATGAAAACCCGACTCCTCACGCTCTTTTCGTTGGTTGCCCTCCTGCTCGCTGTCGCACCCGCGGCCGGCGCAGCGGACGAGGGCGTGCTCGCGGCCGCGGCCGCGGCGACCGAAGCCGCGACCGAGGCCGCCCCACCCGCCCTGGACTCCGGGGACACCGCCTGGATGATCACCGCCGCGGCGCTGGTGCTGTTCATGACCCTGCCGGGGCTGGCGCTGTTCTACGGCGGACTGGTCCGCTCGAAGAACGTCCTGTCCGTCCTGATGCAATGCTTCGGCATTGCCAGCGTCATGACTGTGCTCTGGGTGATCTACGGCTACAGCCTCGCGTTCAACGGCGAGGGCATGGTCAAGGACACCGTGAACCTCCATTCCTTCATCGGCGGACTGGGCACGGCGTTCCTGTCCGGGGTCACCCTCAAGTCCGTCACCGGCACGATCCCCGAACCGGTGTTCGTGATGTTCCAGTGCACGTTCGCGATCATCACCCCCGCGCTGATTGTGGGCGCCTTCGCCGAACGCATGAAGTTCTCGGCCATGATGCTGTTCAGCGTGCTGTGGTTCACCTTTGCCTATCTCCCGGTCTGCCACATGGCGTGGGCGGGCGACTTGGTGGATACGTTCGGGCTGTTTGGCGCGTGGGGGGTGCTCGACTTCGCCGGCGGCACGGTGGTGCACATCAACGCCGGCGTTGCCGGGTTGGTGGCCTGCGTGATGGTGGGGCGGCGCCTGGGGCACGGCAGTGAGAACATGCGCCCCCACAGCGTGGTGCTCACCGTGGTGGGAGCGGCGATGCTGTGGGTGGGCTGGTTTGGTTTCAATGCCGGGAGCGCGTTGGCGGCCAACGCCACCGCCGGCATGGCGATGCTCGTCACCCAGGTCGCCACGGCCACGGCGGCGGCGTCATGGATGTTCATCGAATGGATCGTCCGCGGGAAACCCACCGCGGTGGGTGTCGCCACCGGCGCCGTGGCCGGTCTGGTCGCCATCACGCCGGCCTCGGGCACGGCGGGTCCGCTGGGCGGGTTGCTCATCGGGGTCGCCTCGGCGGTCTGCTGCTACCTGGCCGCCACCCTGCTGAAAGCAAAGTTGAAGTACGACGACAGCCTGGACGTGTTCGGCGTGCACGGCGTGGGCGGCATCGTGGGGGCGGTCCTGACCGGGGTGTGCGCCGACGCGGCCCTCGGGGGTGCCGGGCTGGCCGAGGGTGTGACGATGGTCGGACAGGTCATCACGCAGATCAAGAGCGTGATCGTCACCGTGGTGTGGAGCGGCGTGGTGGCCACCGTGGCCCTGTTCCTGGCCGACAAGCTCGTGGGCTTGCGCGCCTCGGAGGAAGTCGAGACGCTCGGTCTGGACCTGACCGAACACGGCGAAGAGGGCTATCACCTGGCCTGAGCCGGAGGGACGGAACAGCCGGAGCCGGGGGCGGTTGGGAAAGGCCAGCCCCCGGTCCGGCACGGCGGACCGGACCTTCTCAAGTCCAACCGGACGAATCACTAGCGAAACAACTCACAAGTCACAACAGAAATACATGAGCACCCCAAGAACGTGATGGACCTGGCAAAGAAAGCCGGGGCGAAGATGGTGGACTTCAAATTCGTGGACACCTTCGGCACCTGGCAGCACTTCTCCTGCCCCATCGGTGAACTCACCGAGGAGATCTTCACCGAAGGCCTCGGCTTCGACGGGTCCTCGATCCGCGGCTGGAAATCCATCGAAGCCTCCGACATGCTGGCCATGCCCGACCCCGCCAGCGCCTTCGTCGATCCCTTCTGCGCCGCCCCCACCCTCTCCCTCACCTGCACCATCGCCGAAACCGGCACCAAGGAAGCCTACAGCCGCGACCCGCGTGGCATGGCTCAGAAGGGCGAAAAGTACCTCGCCTCGACGGGTGTGGCCGACGCCGCCGTGTTCGGTCCCGAAGCCGAGTTCTTCATCTTCGACAACGTCCAGTTCGACCTGAAGAGCAACGGCTGTTACTACCACATCGACAGCGAGGAGGCGGTCTGGAACACGGGCCGGGACGAAGCCCCTAACCTCGGCTACAAGATCCGCCACAAGGAAGGCTATTTCCCGGTCGCCCCCGCCGACACCCAGCAGGACATCCGCACCGAGATGGTCCTCCTCATGGAACAGCTCGGCATCAAGGTCGAACGGCAGCACCACGAAGTCGCCACCGCCGGCCAGGCGGAAATCGATTTCCGCTTCGACACCCTCGTGAAGACCGCCGACACGATGATGCTCTACAAGTACATCATCAAGAATGTCGCCCGGAAACACGGCAAGACCGTCACCTTCATGCCCAAACCCCTGTTCGGTGACAACGGCTCGGGCATGCACACCCACCTGAGCCTCTGGAAGAAGGGCAAACCCCTGTTCGCCGGCAACGAGTACGCCGGGCTCTCCCCCATGGCGCTCTACGCCATCGGCGGCATCCTCAAACACGCCAAGGCCCTCTGCGCCATCTGCAACCCCACCACCAACAGCTACAAGCGGCTCGTGCCGGGTTATGAAGCGCCCGTAAACCTTGCCTACAGCGCCCGCAACCGGTCCGCCGCCATCCGCATCCCCACCTTCTCCGAAAGCCCAAAGGCCAAACGCATCGAGTACCGCCCGCCCGACCCGAGCGCGAATCCGTACCTGGCCTACACCGCGCTCATGATGGCCGCCGTGGACGGGATCCTGAACAAGCTGGACCCAGGCGAGCCCATGGACAAGAACCTGTACGAGCTCGCTCCCGCCGAGCTGGCCAAAGTCCCCCAGGTGCCCGGCAGCCTGCCCGAAGCCCTCGAGTACCTCGAACGCGACCACGAGTTCCTCCTGAAGGGCGACGTGTTCTCCCGCGACTTCCTCGAGATGTGGATCAGCACCAAACGCAAGGAAGCGGACGGCATCCGGCTGCGCCCGCATCCCTATGAGTTCTTCCTCTACTACGACGTGTAAGCCCTCGGCCGTTTGAGGAACGCAGGGGCCATCGCCCCGGGCTGACGCCGGCACGCGGCGTGGGTGCCCCCACCCACGTCGCGTGTTGTCGTTCTTCCCCGGGATGTGCCTGTAGGCGCCGACGTGAGGAGGCGAAGTGAGGAGGCGAAGTGCGCATCGCCCGGATGTGCCTGTAGGCGCCGACGTGAGGAGGCGAAGTGCGCATCGCCCCTGGCCCACAACGCCTCCTCACGTCGGCGCCTTCAGCGCGCAGCCGAACCTCCGGCCCCACGCCGCGGCCGGACCTACTGCTTGAGCCGGAAGAAGCGCTGCAATCCCGTGAGCGGCAGCTTGATCGTCTTCTCGCTGGTGGTCGTGACATCCGCCCAGACGGCGCCCAGCGCCTCGGTCCCCTGGACGGTGACCGTCCCTGTCCCAGTCCACGTCAGGGTGACCTCCTGCCCGTCCCGCGTGATCGCCGTGATGACCGGCGGCTCCGTCGCGCCGGCCGTCACACGCACGTGGTCGAACGCCACGATCTCATTCCACCACGTCGTCGCGGCCTGGAACTCGAGGATGAGCTCGGTCGCACCCGCCGGCAGGTCGTAGGTGACATCCTGGAACCGGAGACCGAGTTGGTGCTGGTTGCCGTGCAGGATGTCCACGAAGTACTTGCTGGCGTCGTTCGGCGCCGCGTAGTGCGCCACCAACACCGGCTGGCTCGCCGCGCCGTTCGGGTAGGCCAGGATCTTCAGGAAGTCCGAGGTCTCAAAATCCAGAAACGTGGCCGCGAGGGCGACGGTTAGCTTCAGATTCTCTTTGCCCGTCACGTTCACCGGCCGGAGCGTCAGGCTGCGGTAATCCTGACCGTCCGGATACGGCCACTTGTTGATGCCCGACGCCCCGAAAAACCCCGTCCCCTCAAACCCGTTGAACGGCCCGCCGCCAAACACGCTTCCGGGCGGCGTGTCATTCGGCCCGTTCAACACCACCAGGAACGGCGTGACGACCTGTTCTGGCGCGCCCGTGGGGACATAGACCGTCACGCTGATGGCCCCCTGCAGCGTCACGGGCGACGTGGCAAAGGTCGTGCCGAGATGGTCCCAGTCCCCCGACAGCACCGGCGTCCGGACGTTGCCCCCGGGGAGGACGCTCACGGAAAGCTCCGCACTCGAACTCCCCCCGCTGTTGAACACCGTCCACTCGAAGTCGTACGTCCCCGCGCTCGGGAACGCGGCGTCCCCGTACACCGCCCGGTGCGCTCCGGCGGCATTCTCGACGATCACATTGTCGGCATCGGTGAAGCCGTTGCGATCCCGATCGATCCGCAGGCGCCCGCCGTCATCCACGCCCATCGCAAAGCTGTAGGTCCCGGCCTGGCTCACCGTGAGCTTGCCCTTGCCGACGAAGCCGAATGCTCCGGTGGGATCTCCCGGGAACGGATGGTCGTCAAACCAGTCGCCCGCCGAACTCAACGCGAAGTCCGCCGACGTGGCGGTCCCGGTAGACTGGGCGCTGGGTTTGGTGCCGGCCACCAGGGCATCGACATCCGCGAGGTTCGCCACCGTCGCCGGGATGATCTGCGTGAACTCCGCAATCGTCGTCGCCTGTTCCGGCAGCGCCGCCCCCAGCAGATCCAAGGTCGTGGAAGTGCCGGCCGCGAGCAGATCAAACGTGCCGGTCAACCCACCCGCCGCCGGATGGGCCGGGGTGCGGATCGTCGCCGGACCCACTTGAACGGTGACCGTTGACCCAATGCTGCTGACGAGCAGATCGTCGTGGTCCGGACCCCGATAGGTGAGCACGGGCTTGGCGGTGGTGGCAAAGCGACTCGGGTTGCCGAATTCGCTCGAAGACGATTTCACATAGGCGTCGGCCACCGGCGGATCCGAGGCGCTGTCTGTGTCGTCGATCACGTTGTAGCCCTTCAGGATCAGGTGGTCGTACAGGACCTGGTCCCCGGTGCCAGCCGGGGCGGGCGAGAAACAGATCGTCGCGCCGGCTTTGTTGTTGACCAGCCACTTGATCGTGGACTCGAACAGCGTCAACGCGTTCGCGGTCACGGCCTCGGTCGGGATGGTGTGGTACCACGCCATGAGCGCCCGCCGCGCCGCCGTGGGAGCCGGCACGCCGGCGTACGAAACCTCGAAGTTGTGCGCCCAATAAATGGGACCGTTCTGGGTGGTCAGGCCCAACTCGGCCACCTGGCGGGCCACCTCGTACACCTCCCGACCGGTCGTGGTGTAGCGTTTCGGATTGGCGGCCTCGCCGTCGGTGTTGAAGCCTTCCTCAAGCAGAACTTCCGCGGACCAACCGCTGGGGCTTCCCACCCCCAGACCAGCCGCCAAGGCCAGCGACCCGAGGGTCCGCGCCGCCCACCGGCGCGGGAAACGGAGCATGCAGTGGCTTTTCATAGTGTTGCAGGACAGGATTGGTTGATGGTTGTACGTAGCTTGGGTAACGGTGGGCAACGTAGCCCCGCCCTGCCCGACGGCAAGCGAAAAAAGCGGCTCGCCAAGCCGCCACCAAGAGTTTGAAACTTCTCCCCCGTTGCGCTTGGATGCCGGCCGGAACACTCAGTCTCGATCGCCTATGAAACGTTACACGTGCCTCTTCCCGCTCGCCCTCGCCGGAGGACTGGCGGTCGCCCTCGCCGACACCCTCTCCTACGTGGACCTGGTCAAGCGCCTGACCGACCTCGAATCCCTGGCCCACCTGCCCCTCCCCGGCGAAGCCTGCGCCCAGTGGTCCAGCTACGACCGCGCCAGCCGTTACGACGCGGCCTCGGGCAAGTACCTCGGCTGGGATGCCAACGGCGACGGCGACGGCTACATCCGCAAGGAGGGTGACCAGTTCGTCTTCGCCGAGATGGAAGGCCCCGGCTGCCTCTGGCGCATCTGGTCCGCCGCTCCCAAACAGGGCCGCGTCCGTATCTACCTGGACGGCGCCAGCGAACCGGCGGTGGACCTGCCGTTCCTCGGTTACTTCGACGGGAAACACGAGCCCTTCACCCGCAGTGCGCTGGTTCACACCGTGGCCTTGGGCTGGAACAACTACACCCCCATCCCCTACCAGAAATCCTGCAAGATCGTCGCCGAGAAAGACTGGGGCGCCTACTACCAGTTCGTCTACAGCACCTTCCCTCCCGGCACCCAGGTCCCCACCTTCCGCCGCCAACTGTCGGCGGAGGAAAACGCCGCGCTCGACGCCGCCAACGCGCGGCTGGCTGAACCGGGTCCCGTCCTGCCGCCTTCACCCGGCGAAGAAGTCAAGCGCCACACCCTCTCGGCCAACGGCGGCGGCACCTGCGTGTTCAGTGTGGCCGGCCCCCGTGCGATCAAGACGCTCCGCGCCCGGGTGGATCCGCCCTTCCTTCCCGAAGACCGCGTCGCCGTGCGGGAGTGGACCCTCCAGGTCCGCTTCGACGGTGAGGAAGAGCCCAGCGTCTGGGCCCCCTTCGCCGACTTCTTCGGGACCGCCGCCGGCGCCAATGCCTACCGCTCGTGGCCCAGTGGTTTGACCCCGGACGGCTGGTGGTATTCCCACTGGTTCATGCCCTTCGCCCACGGCGCCGAACTCACGCTCGTCAACGACGGCCCGCAAAGCCGCACGATCCAGCTCGAGCTCGTCACCGTCCCGTTGGCCGACGCCCCCTCGCGCTACGGCCGCTTCCATGCCAAGTGGCATCGGGACGCCCTCCTGCCCGAAGCGCCGGAACGCCGCGCCATTGACTGGACCCTCCTCAAGACCGAGGGCCGGGGCCGATTCCTCGGCGTCCTCCTCCATGTCTGGAACCCCCGCGGCGGCTGGTGGGGCGAGGGCGACGAGAAGTTCTGGGTGGACGGCGAGAAGTTCCCCTCGACCATCGGCACCGGCTCGGAAGACTACTTCGGCTACGCCTGGTGCAACCCGACGCTGTTCGAGAACGCCTACCACAACCAGACGATCTCGATGAACAACAAGGGGCACATCGCCGTGAACCGCTGGCATATCGCCGATGCCATCCCCTTCCAGAAGTCCTTCGAGGCCGCCATCGAGAAGTACTATCCCAACAGCCGCCCCACGCTCTACGCCAGCACGGTCTACTGGTACCTCGCCCCGGGCGGCATGGACCCCTACGCACCCCAGCCCCTCGCCGAACGCACCGGCTACTGGAATGACGCCGAGCTGCAAACCTACAAGGTCCAAGGCGCCCTCGAAGGCGAGCGCCTCAAGATCCTCGCCCACACCGGCGGCCACCCGCACGAGCAGGACCTCAGCCAGTTCGAGGGCCGCTGGAGCGGCGACGCCCACCTCTGGTGGATCCAGGCCAAGCCCGGCGACCAGCTCGAACTCGCCCTGCCCGTGGCCGAACCGGGCCGTTACCGGCTGCTGCTCGCCCTCACCCGGGCCGTCGACTACGGGATCGTGCGCCTGGCCCTCGACGGCCGCGAACTGGGCGTCGTCGACCTCTACCACCACGGCGTCATCCCCACCGGCGAACGCCCCTGGGGCATCCATGAACTCACCGCCGGCGAGCACAAACTCACCGTGACCCTCGTCGGCGCCAACGACCAGGCCGTGAAGAGCTACATGTTCGGCCTCGATTACGCCCGGTGGGAACCGGTCCCGTGACGGACCCCTCGCCCGGTCCCACCGCCCCCCCTGGCCTGGGTGCCGCCGAAGCCCACGCCCGGCAGGCGGTCCGTGACGTCCTCCGCGCCATCGGGCCGCGGGCCGCCTTCGAACGACTGACGGCCGAAAACGATGCGCTGATCCGCGGGCCGGCCCTCGACAACGGCCGCCTCCTGGCCATCGCGCGCACCGCCATCTACACGGAGTTGGTGGCCGACTGGGCAGCGGAACAACACCTCGCCTTCGGCTATGACCGCCCCTTCGCCGTCGTGGCCCTCGGCGGCACCGGCCGGGCCGAGATGGCCCCCTGCTCGGACAACGACTTCGCCTTCCTCTTCGAGGAGGCGCTCGAGGGAAACGCCTTCCTGCTGGCGTTGCAGGGCCAGGTGATGCACGCCCAGACCTTCGTCGAACGCTGCGGCTTCGTCTGCCAGGCCCTCCCCTTCCAGCTCGATGATGTGCCCACCCTCGAAGGCAAGCAGCTCAACGCCTTCCTCGATGTGCGCCCGGTCTACGACCCGCACGACCTGACCGCCGTCTTCCGCGAACGCATCCGCACCACGTTCGATCCGTTCCTCCACTTCCTCCATGTTCGCGGCTTCTGGCGGGACCAGTGGGAAAAGGCATCGCGCGAGTGCGAGCGGCTCGACCGGTTCGATATTAAGAACGACGGGCTGCGCGTCTTCCTGGCCGGAATCTGGACCCTCGCCGGCCAACGCTTTCGCCACAGCCACGAGGTCTACGCCGCCCTCGAAGACCCGCAGGACCTCGCGGCTTACAACTTCCTGTTGCGCATTCGTGCCTTCATCCACCTGCGCCAGCGGGGACGGCATCGCCCGCTGGGCGGCGGCAACCATGCCGAGGACGTCCTGGGCTTCGATGACTTCACCGCCTTCGGCGACCTCCTCGGTCCCGAGGCCGACGAGCGGGCCCGGTTCGAATATGCCAACGACGTGCGGGCCCGCCTCCTGGCGGCACGACGCCGCGTGGCCCGCTTCGCCAAGGGCATCATCGAGCAGGAACTCAAACAGGGACGCCCCGTCGGCCCCGGCAATCCCATCATCTACGGCCCCGGCGGCCTGTACCACGCGACCGCCCCCGGCAGCCCGACGCCCCGCGAGCGCAGCCGGGCCGCCCTCGCCCTGCTACTCGCCTCGCAGAAGTACGGGGTGCCCGTTGATCCCGCCGAAACCCAGCGCACCTTCCGCAACGCCGGCGACTGGCTCGTCCGCGTGCCGGAATTGTCCGCGCTGTTTTACGAACCCCGGGGCAGCCTCGCCGATACGTTCGCCTTCCTCGCCCAGTTCGAAGGCGCCGAGGACCGGCTCTTCCCCGGCTATGCCAAGTTCGAGGTCTCCCTGGACGCCCGGGTCATGGCGGAACGCCGATCGTTGCGGGGCGCCCTCGAGCGCGAGAAACTCCGCGCCCTCGAGCGTTACGTCACCGAAGGCCGCGCCCGGCTTGGACGTGCCATCGGCCGCACCCCCCTCAACGAACTCCCGCTCGAGGACCTCGTCGCGGTCGAAGCCGCGTGGCTCGATGCCGATCACCTCGCGGCCGTGCGCCTGGCCCTCAAGACCAAACGCCTGCCCTTCACTCCGGAGGACCAGGAGGTGCGCGGCGATGCCACCCGCCCGCTCCACGAACGCTACGCCACCGGCGTGTCCGAAATCCCGCTCGACCAGTACTACCAGCCCTACCGGGAGGAGTGCGACTTCACCCCCGCCACGGTGCGGCTGGTGCACTTCCTCCTCACCCATCGCCGCGCGTTCAAGGCCCGGGCCGAAGCCGGTCTCAACGATGACCAGCACGTCGGAGATTTCGTGCGGCTGTTCGACGATGAGGCCAGCCTCCGCATGCTCTTCGTGTTCACCCGCGCCGACCACGCCGAATGGGAATCCCCCGCCCGCGAACCCGCCCGCTGGTTCAACATCCGCGAGCTCTACCTCAAAGCGATGCGACGCTTCCGGCCCGGCCTGGATCCGTTCGCTGCGCTCGAAGCTGCGGGGTATTCCCCCGACCAGCTCCTCATCCTCAAAGATTTCGGCGAGGCGTTCTTCGGCGGCGTCTACCGCCAGCATGCCAACCGCTTCGGCTCCCATCTGCTCCGCCTCGCCGATCCGGCCGGAAACACCGGACCGCGGGCCGACGTCCTGCGCGATGGCGAATGCGTGATCGTGGCGGTGGCGGCCCACGACTACCGCGGCCTCGCAGCGACTCTGAGCGGCGCCTTCTGGCACGAAAAGGTCGCGCTGCGTCAGGCCCACCTCTTCTCGGCCGCCCGCCACGGCCTGGCCCTGGATTTCTTCCACGTCGGCCCCACCGGCCAACCCCTCGGCTCCCACCTGACCCGCGCTCTGGAGGCCGCCATCCGCGAACAGCGCTACATCGGGGAAGCCGATGCCACCGACCTGCCGCGCCCGAGCGGAAACATCTCGCTCGGCGAATGGCGGCCCGGCCTGTACTGCCTGCGACTCGAGAGCACCCAGCCGGGAGACGGTCTGATCTACGCGCTCACCTACCAGGTGTTCCGACATCTCGAGGGCAACATCTTCGGCCTCAGCGCCCACACCGCCCGCGGCAAGACCTACGTCTCGGTCTACCACACCCTGCCCCGCCTCTCCCTGGCCGAAGCCCAGGCCATCGTGGCCGACCGTTTCGGTCGGACGTAGCCGCGGGCCCCCCGCACGCGGCCCCTTCACGCCGGCCCCATTCAGCCCGGCGTTCGCGGCTTGGCCGGGGGACGCTCCCCCGACGCCTCGAGGATTGTCACATGTCCATGTTTGACCCCAGGGCCCTTCCTCTTGGTTGAAGGGACGGTGTGCCCTAAATGGTCAGACAACCCGGGACCCCACTTCGAACTGTGTCGTCGGTGGGATGCCCGAGGACCCAAGCCGAGTCTCGGCTTCAATTCTCAGGCTGTCCTGAATCTACTGTGACTTGCGCTTGAGAAGAAGATACACACCCCATGCCACTACACCGCCGATGAGATAGTGACGCCACTCCGTACCGCCCTGCTTGTTGGGAGCCGTGGCCTGCTCCGGCGATACGTTGCTCCGCCTCCTCAGCGATTGCGGTGCAGGCCCTGTGGCCAGTTCGGAGCGCTCGCCCTTCACCAGTCGCGGGAGGGTACCGTGGGCGTCCGTCTTGGTCGTCGTAACGGCCAGGAACACGTACTGCCGTGATTTCCAGGCTGCGTAGGTTGTCGTTCCGCGGCCGTAGTCCTCCGAAAAACTCCAACCGTCAACCACCCCGAGGCGGGCGTTCCCTATTCGGCCGCAATAACGTCCCCCTCCCTTCTCCCCAAACACATTACGAATCAGCACGAGCAGGGCCTCCGGATTCATGGTCTTACCGGTCGCGGGAAAGGCAAGGAGATGTGCTTTGTAGCGGAGGTTAAACGCCTCGCTAAAGCCCGCGGACTTCGCGTATCCTCCAAGGTAGATGCCACCAAGCATCTGGTACCCTTTCAGAGCAAAGTGCATGTCCCCTCCAATCCGATTGGCGCCGTTCCAGGATATGCGACTCGCGACATCGGAGAGCGACAGCGTGGTTGCCTCAGCGGGCATTAGCAGGCGAATGCCTGAATAGTCATCATCTACGCAGGTCTTCCATGGTTCAGCATGAACCGGCAGTGACTCTGCCAGAAGGGCTGCGAGGGAGGCGACAAGTCGAAGCAGTCGTGGACCCGATTTCAACGAGTGGCCAGAGGCGTCCGCGACCGATGGGTCCGTCTTTGTCCGTTGGACGGAAAGCACTTGGGAGCACGCTGCTGGAAATGTGGGACACATGTGTCGCAAAGGAGGCTACCGCCGTGGCATTTCCGGCACCTGGCCGCCGCGCTTCGGCAGTTTCTTGACCAGCGCCTCCACCGAGAACATCACGGAGTTGTATTGGGTGGTCCCCTTCATCACGAGTCCGACGGTGCCGCTTCCGGTCTGCCGTTTCACGTCCATGTCATGGTAGAGAACCGTTCCCGTGGTGCCATCCACGATGCCCATGGCCACGATGGTGCCGGTTTCGGCGCTGAAGAAGTGATTTCTCTGGCTCATGTCTTCGATGAGAAAGAGCAGAGAGTAGCGATGGTCGGGTGGGCAGATCGCCTTCAGAAGCTCCGGGTCGGGATGCTCCAAGAGGCCTGAAGGCACGGTCGGCACCTCGAGATCGCGGAGGTAGATGGGTTCGTAGCCCCGCTTCCGCAGCGGGCTGCGAGTGAACTTCTTGATCCCCGCGGACATCTTCCGCTCGTTGATCTTTTGGCTGCGGTCCACGCGAGCGTCGATCAGAGGCAGGACCGCGAGTTGTCGGATGTTCGCAAGAGGAAAGTCGGCGCTGACATAGCTGGGCTCAGGTTTCGAAGGGGCCACGCAACCACACCAGAGGACCACCACGAGGGTGAATAGCACGCGATCAGGCATTGGGGCTTTCATGCGTCTCATCTCTGAAGAGGCAGGAACAACTGACGCACCGCCTGCCGGAGTTCCGGACTGTCGGCGGCCGGGCTGGCGCGCAAGAGTAGCGTATTTGTCCATGCCGGAACCGCGGAATCGCGGAAGAACAGTGCCGTCCGGAGCACGGTCATGTGGGTCTGCGCTTGCCCCGACCACATGAGCGGGACCACATCATAACCATCGTCGCCCAGGCGCGCGTCCAGCGAGCTGAAGAGCACGGCGGTGTTCCCTGGGAGGCCCAGACCATCCAGCAGCGCACCGATCTCTCCCGGGTCCAGCCGACCGCCCCGGGTCACCTGCAGCGAACGGTCCGACCAACTTCGAAGCTGTGCCGCCTCTTCCAAGGGCCATTGCTCGGCCTGCGGACCCACCGTTGGGACCGCCGGCTGGCGCGCGAGCAGGCTTTCCGCAGCCGCGGTCAGCAACAACTCCTGGGTGAGACTGGCGCTCTGATAGGCTTGCGAGGTCTCCCGGCCGCGCAGATCAACGATCCGCCGTTGCGGCTCCAGCAGAAGGACGGTCCCAACCGAACGCAAGTCCGGGGTGGCGCACGGCGAGGCAGTGGCCACGACCAAGGGTCTGCTGGCGCAGGACGCAAGGAAGACCGTCCCAACGAGCAACAGACTCGCGCAGCGCACTGATGCTGTTCCCAAGCTCGCTTCCACGTCCGCTTTCGTAAAGCAAGGAAGGGATGCCGTCCATCGCCAGAACTTGCGATGTGAGGCAGAGTAATCACACCCCTTAGCCGGAGCGCAGGTCCGACCAGGGGGAGCGACTTCCTGCAAAGGAGAGAACCCCCGTTTTCTGAAGCACCAGTTGCTGGAAGGGATTTCCAGGCGGGTTTGTACGGGGAGACCCATGCAGTTCGCCCGGAGGCATCCTCTTCGCGCTAAGGGTGCTGTAGCCGGTAGAATTGCCCTTCAGCCTCCGGCATGGCCGAGACGAAGGCCAGCTTCCGAGTGCCCACTGTGAGAACCGCAAGCGGGGACTCAACCCACGAGCCTGGAGTGAGATCGGGACTCTGTGTGAGGCGCCATACGCCCGGCGGGGGCAACCAACCCACCTTGGCAATGGTCGCCGACGGGTGCACCACGATTCCGGCTGGATCCTGAGCCAGATTCTGCCAGCCATTGAGATTGCGAAAACTGTCATCAAGGGAGGCCGCGGCGCCGCTGACTTGGACCCGCTCAATCGTGGCCGATTGCCCGATGTTGTCCACCTTGCCCGGCATAATGCCAAGAAACAGGTGCACGGTGCGGCTGAAGTAGGCACTCGTCTCGTTCGGCAGTTGCGACAACGCCGACTCCCCTCCCGGCCACGCGATGGCGACAAAGGTCCCCTGGAACGTGTCCTGCAACATCAAGCGGAACGAACCCAGCGGCCGATTGCTGTCCGCGTGACCAACGCGCAGCGGCGAATTCCACACGGAGGAGTTGGGTGCATTGACCTTGGAAACCACTTGCATGTAGTAGCCGGACGCCACGCAGGCCACCTGCAGGTAGATCACATTCGGCTCATCCCAATCCGCGTTAGCCCTCGGGTCGGCGGAATTACCTACCAGGTACATGTGCAAGTCAAATAGTTCGTGGCTCGTATTCGGATAGTCAACGACAGTCATGGAGTAGCTTACCGGTTGAGACCGGCCAACCCACGAGTAGGCCCCACCCACAGTGCGAATCTCCTGACGCTGCCAAACCCCTCGATTGGTGTGGGCCGGAGCGCTCGCGAAGAACTCGACGCCCGAGCCTGCCGGGCGGATGGCCAGCGGCGGCGGAGGTTGCGGTGGTGCTCGCAAGGCAACGTTGTCAATCCAGAGATCGACTGGGCCCGCCAAACCGGACCCCGCGGCGATCACCGTCACCGCACGGATGAGCTTTTCGGCTGGCGGCAGATTCAGAGGCATCTCGATGCGGCTCCAGTTGGTGCCGATGACTTGCACCTCGCCGAGTTCGATGGAGTTGCCCTGCCCGTCTTCGACGGCGAGCCGTAGGTCGCAGTGGTACCTCCAGTGCGTTGGCACGGTACTACCCAGCGCCCGTACGTCCACCGAGAACGTGGCGTAACGCGACGTGTCCACGGCACCGTTCAGATTCCGCGTCGTGGCGCATTGCTGCCAGCCGGAGTGGACGGCAAACTCGTTCCGGATCACGAGCGAACCACTACGGCTCTCGCCGCCGGCATCGGATGCCGAATCCCACGCCAACCGTCCGGGCACGCCGCCGCGATGGTACCACGGGCTGATTTCAGTGCCGACGGCGAATGTGTTGATGATGAGGTCACTCTGCGCCCTCATCGGGAGGGCAGCGAATGGCGCCAGAGCCAGCGCCGCGAAGCAGGCGAGATACTTGTGATCTCTGTTCATAGCCAGTGGCCCATCGCATAGTCGAAGCACACGTCCGGCGTCTATCGCGAGATTCAGTGATATGATGCCACGTGAAGTGATGCATGTGCTGGACTCACGCCTCCGACGCTCAACCAAACACCCCAGCCGCAGACCTCCCACGCCTCAACCCGCCCGCCACTTCGCCGCCGCCGCCGTGCGGGAACGCACGTGCAGCTTCTCGTAGATGTGCCGGAGATGCGTCTGCACGGTGAAGATGCTCACGTCGAGGTGGGCCGCGGTTTCTTTCGAGGTCCAACCTTGGGCCACCAGCTCGAGAATCTCGGCTTCCCGGCGGGTCAGATCGGCAAGCTCCGGCGCCCCGGGCGCGCGTTCGTGAAAGGACTGCACGACCAGCCGCGCGATGGGAGCGGACATGGGCGCCCCGCCCGCCCGGGCCTCCCGGATGGCATCGAGGACGACCGCCGAATCGCCCGCCTTGACGAGGTAGCCGCTGGCGCCCGCCCGCAAAGCCGCGAACACGAGGCCGCTGTGCTCCTCCACGGTGAGCATGAGGATGGGAGTCTCCGGCAGCCGCTCCCGCAGGCCGCGGATGCACTCCAGTCCGTTCTCCCCGGGCAGATGGAGGTCCATCAGGATCACGTCCGGACGGATCACGGGCAGGCGGTCCAGGGCTGTTCGCGCCTCGGCGCAAGCTCCCACGCAGGTGAACCCGGGCGTCTCGCGCAGCAGTTCGGCCAGCGACTCCCGAAAGGCCGCGTGATCCTCCACCAGGGCCACCCGGATCGGCGTCACAGCGGGACCTCCAGGTCGAGGGTGGTGCCGTTCCCGGGGTTCGAAGTGATGGTGAGGCGCCCTCCCACCGATTCCACGCGACGCCGGAGGTTCGCCAGACCTTCCCCACGGTCGCGGCTGGATACCCCGGCGGTGGGTTGTTCTTCCGCGCCACGTGGCTCGTGGGCCGGCGGGCCGACGGCCATGCCCCGGCCGTTGTCGGCAACCGCCAGGTGGAGCCAACCGCCCGTGAGCCGGAGCGCGAGGTGGATCTCGGAGGCTTCGCCGTGCTCGACGGCGTTGTGAAGCGCCTCTTTGACGGCCAGAAACAGGCCCTGACGAAGCTCGGCGCGCACGGTCGCGGGCGGCCAGGTCGCGGGGAAATCCAGCCGGCAACGCACCTCCAGCGGGCCGAGGTATTCCTGGGCGAACACGGCCAGACGCGTGCCCAACTCGGCCAGCGTGTCGTAGTCGGGGTCGGTGGCCCAGATGACCTCCCGCATGGTCTGCGAGCCCGCCCGAACCGACGCCTCGACCTCGCCCAACCGTCGCGGCCACTCGCGGGAGCCGGCGGCGTCGCGACGCAATCGTCCGAGCAACAACAGGGCGCGGGCGAGCCAGGCTCCGAGGTCGTCGTGCAAATCGCGGCTGATGCGGGCGCGTTCGCGGGCCAGGCTGTTCTCCGCGGCCAGGCGTTCGAGACGCACACGGGCATGGACCCGACGGTGGTGAATGCCCAGGATGCCCGCGGCCAGCAACAGGAGAACCGCAAGCTGGAGCCAGGAGGTCTGATACCAGTGCGACAGGAGGACAAAGGAGAACACGGCGGGTTCATCGCTCCAGATGCCGTGGCGGTCGACGGCCAGCACGCGAAAGTGGTAGCAGCCCGGCCGCAGGTTGGCATAGCTCACAGCGCGCTGCCGGCCTGCCTCGATCCAGCGGTTGTCATGCCCCTGCAGTTGGTAGCGGTAGCGGGTCTTCTCGGGGGCCGTGAGGTTCACCGAAGCATAGTGGAACTCCATGAATCGCCCGGAGCCGGCGGGCAGGGCGACCGGGCGGGAGCGTCGACCAACCTGCGATCCGGCGGAAGGACGTGACGACGCACTCCTCGCCGGCGGTTCCGGGTCGCTGACGAAAGGGCGGACCAGGAGGCGATCGGTCGCACGGACGGACTCAATCAACACCGGCGCTGGTGACAGGGGGTCCGCGACGGTGACGGGATCGACCACCGCGAGACCGTGGGTGGTGGGGAACCAGAGCCGGCCATCCGGAGTACGAGTACCCGCGGGCTGCACCTCGCCGTTGGTCTCACTGGCTGGCATCCCCTCCGCGCGCGTGAGCACGACGCAGCGCACGCGTTGGCGTTGGCCCGCGGCCACAGCGTTCAAGTCCTGGCGCCCAACGCGCGTCAGCCCCCGATGCCCGCCGAGCCAGAGGGCGCCACGTCCGTCGTCCACGATCTGGTTGACCAGCGGCTCCACCAGCCCATGCGCCTCGGTGAACGCGAAGAAACGTCCCTCCCGCCACCGCGTCAGCCCCGCCAGGGTCCCGATCCACAGCACCCCCTCCGCGTCTTCGTGCAGGGCATAGACGGTCTGGCTGCCGAGCCCGTCGCCCACTCCCCACGCCTCGAACCGTCCTCCGGCCAACCGGTTCAGACCTCCCTTTCCTGTGCCAATCCACAGCCTCCCCTGCCGGTCTTCCAGAAGGGCATGGATCTCGCCGTCTGTCAGGCGGCCTTCCGGCAGCTCGCGGGCCCCAGCCGCTGCGGGCCCCGCACGCAACTCGGCCAACGACACGCCCGGGGTCGGCACCGCCGAAGCCAGTCGCCAGATCCCGTCTTGTTCGGACCACGCTTCGTCACCCCGGTGGTAATCCATGCTGCCCGGCCGGAAGTGCCACCACGCCTCCCGGGTCTCCGACTCGCTCTCTGCAGCGGCCGGCACCCGAGCCGGAGGATGCGGCTCAAACCGCAGGAGGCCGTCCTTCGTGCCGACCCACACGCTACCCGCGCGATCCTCGTAGAGCGCCCGGATTTGGTGCGGCTTCGCCGGTTTGGGAACCGGCACGAAGGCGCCCGCGTCGCGGCGGAAGTGGAAGAGGCCCTCCTCGGTCGAGCCGATCCACAAATCACCCGCACGACTTTCCAGCACGCAACGGAGACTGATGTCCGACCTGCCTGGACCGAGGGAGACACATTCGGAACCGTCCTCGAACACCCGCAGGAGTCCGCGCTCGGTGGCCACCCACAGGCCCCCTTCCGGCGCTGGGCAGAGGGACCAGGCGGGGACGTGCTCAAGGGTCGCGACGAGGTTGGGCGTTCGGACTGTCCTGGGGCGGAGCCGCCACAAGCCGTCACTGGCCGTGCCCAACCACAGGTTGCCCTCGCGATCCTCGAGCGCGCAGCGGACAGTGACGCCTTCAAGTTCCCCGGCAACGGGGGGAACCACCCATTGACCCCTGGGCGCACAGGCCACCCCTCCTGGGCCGAAGGTCCAGACGCCCAGGGAGGATGCCAGGAGCAGCCCCCGGGCAGCGGGCGGAGCCGAGCCCACAGGATCCCCGGGCGCGACGGCGCTTTCGCGGACGGGATCGACCCACCCGACCCCGGCCCGGGTGCCGAACCACAACTGTCCGTGGTCGTCAATCGCGAGCGATTCCGCACCGTGCCCCATCTCTCCTGCCCGTTTCCGCGAGTCGGCCCAGACCTCGACAAACAAACCCGTGTCCGGATCGAGGCGGTGCAGACCTGCGGAAGAGCCCACCCAGACCGTGCCTTGACCGTCCTCCGCCACGGCGTGGACGAAGGCCGCGGCGGGGAGCGGAGGGGGATAGGCCTGAAACTGCTCGCCGTCCCAGTGCGCCAGGCCCCCGGTGGTCCCCACCCACAGTCCACCGCGTCTCGCTGCGGCCAGGCAATGGATGCCATCGGCGGGGAGACCCTGCGCTCGGCGGAAGAGGTGGAAGGCACCGTCTCCCCAGAATCCCAACCCCTTCTTGGTGCCCACCCAGAGTCGTCCTTCGTCGTCCTCCAGGAGTGCGGTGCAGACCGAATCCTCCAGCCAATCCGCCATCGGCGGCGGAGCGGCCGGCGTGAATTCGAGGCCGTCGAACCGCAAGAAGCCCCCGCGGGCGCCGACCAGGAGGTAGCCGTCTCGAACTTGGAGGAGACATTCGATCCGGTTTTGCGGCAGGCCTTCCTCGCTGGTCCACCGACGTATTTGGAAGTCCGAGGCCAGTCCCGGGCTGGCGTGTCCGAGCAAGCAGCCCGCCGCGGAGGCGGCGTACCACCTCCAGCGCTGCCGCCCGCTGAATGGCCCCAGGTGAAACATGCTGGTGCACGGCTCCTCAAGGATGCGCGACCCGCGTTATCGCCTATCCCCGATGTCTGTCCAAGGGAATCCACCTCAGTTCCCTGCGCCCGCAGCGAGATAGGCGATCAGGTCGAGGATCTCCTCCCGCGAGAGCACGTTCACGAGACCCTCGGGCATCGGGGAAAGCCGCGCCGGACGGAAGGCCTGGACCTCGTCGCGGCGGACGCGCGCCTGAGCACCGGTGCGCCAGTCGGTTTCGAGGATGATGCGCTCGGCCGTTTCGCTGATCAGCCGGCCGCTCACTTCGTCCCCGTCCAGAAGCTCGACGGTCCAGTTCTGATACTGCTCGGAGACGACCTTGGACGGCTCCAGGATGGACTCGAGGATGTCGCGGGGGCTGTACTTGCTCCCGACTCCCGTGAGTTCGGGTCCGCTGGCGCCCCCTTCGTGGCCGAGGCGGTGACAGGCAAGACATTGCACATCGGCGATCGCCTGGCGAACCCGGGCCTCATCGCGCACCGTGCGGGTCTCGTCAAGGAAAGGCAGCAGATCCTCCACGGTCCATTCCCGCACGAACGCGCGTGGGGTGGGGGGCACGAGATGCGCCTGGGCGATGGGTCGCTCGAGGACATCCGCCAACGCTGCCCGTTCCTCCTCGCTCAGCCCCGCCACGGTGTCGCGATGCATCCCGGTGAGATACCGGTCCACCGAAGCCCCGTCCACGTAGCGCCGCTCGACGTCCGCGAACCAGCGCAGCAGTTCAGGGGGATGCCGCGTGTCCCCACGAGGCTCGTGCCACCACCCGAGCAGGCGCCGCCGATCCGCCAGGGTCCAGCCCGTGCGGGCATGGCGGAGCTGCGCGACGAGAAACATCTGCTGCTCGGGGAAGGGCAGGCTCTCCAGGAGGTCGAGCGTTCGGGACACGGCATGCGGGGCTTCAAGGAAGAGGAGCAGCCGTGCCAGCTCACGGTTCAAGGGCCAGTCTTCGCCCGGATAATGCGGTTCAAGCTCCGCGATCAGGGCGTCGCTCACCGCCCCCGCCGGTCGCCCGCCGCGCACCAACGCCACCTGCAGTACCCGCGCTTTGAGTCTTCGCTGCTCGGGACCCAGCCTGGCGAATGCAAACCGACCCAACCCCGCCCACAGCGCGTCAGGCGCGGCTTGCGGACTGACTCGCGCCCAGGCCAGCAGGGCGATGAGGCCGGCAGTGGCATTCGTCTCCGCCAACGCCCGACCCCGCCAAAGTTCGGCCGGCTGCGCCTCGAGGGCCACCCGCGCGGCGTGCCGGAGAAACGGATCGACGCTGCCGAGATGGGGCCACGCCGTGTTCACCGCCGCGGCGTCCATCCGACCATGAAACCGCTCAAGCTGATGGCGAAGGGCTCGCGCTTGACGGGACGCCGCTTCGGCCGCCGCTTCTGGCGCGGTTGGAACCGGCGTCGACGGGGCCGCGACCGCAGCCTCCGGTCCGAGGTAGCGCACGCGATACAGGCCCGATTGGGTGCCGCGGCCGCCGGTGATGAAGTACAGCGCGCCATCCGCGCCGAAGTCCATCGCGGTGTGGTTCAGCGGGCGCCCGCTGAGGAAGTTCTCGACCCGGCCGCGGTACGAAGCCCCTTCAGCGGTGAGGTGCACGGCCAGGATCCGGCCGTAGGACCAGTCCTGCAGGAAGAGCGCTGCGCGATGGCGGGGGGCAAAACGGCTGCGAGTGCCGAACCGGACGCCACAGGGCGAGCCGATCCCGACGTCTACGACCGGCGGCAAGGTGTCCGGGTAGTAGTCCGGCCAGATGCGGAGGCCGTCCCGCCAGCCGAAGTCCGCACCAGAAACGCAGTGCAGGACCCGGGTGGGGACATACCAGGGCGTGCCCCAGTTCCATTCGTTGTCGCTGTCGAACGTGAACAGCTCGCCGTCCGGGTTGAAATCGAAGCCGTAAGCGTTGCGCAGGCCCCCGACGATCACTTCCCAGCATTGGCCGTCCGGATCGGTGCGGGCGACATAGCCGGCAGGGGGCTTGATGCCAGACACGTCACCCATCTCGTCCGGGTTCAGGGACAACACGTCCTCCCCGGCATGGCGGAAGGGACTCGTCGGGGCGAGGTCTTCGGGTGGCCGGGTCATGTTGCCGTTCAGTACGTAGATCCAGCCTTCCGGACCGAGCGCGAGGGCGTGGTAGCCATGTTCGCCGCCAACGGAGAAGCGTTTGAGCAACCGGACCTCTCCGGGATCGAACTGGTCGTTCCCATCCGCGTCGGTGAGCCGGTACAAGCCGAGGCCATCGGGGCCGCGCCCGTTGACGTAGAGGCTGCCATGGGCATGCAGCAAGCCCATGGCCTGGCCGATCGGCGCCCGCGAAGGCTCGATCCGTCCCACCTCGCCCCGGTCGTTGAAGGTCACCCGCAGCAGGGGCACCTCCGGGTTCTCGGCGGAGAGGTACAACCGGCCACGATCGTCGAAGGCGAGGCAGATCCACGAGCCTTCTCCCGGCTCGGCAGAACGCAACAACTCCACCGCATAGCCGGCGGGGACCTTGAGCGACTCGGCCGGGGTCGCGGCGGCCCGGAAGAAGATCTCGCCCCAGGGCGCAACGCCGTGTGGGCCCAGGAGGGCGGGCGTGATCCAGTCTGTGGCGCGGAAGCCCAGGGCATTCCAGCCGGGCGTCTCGTTGGTCGAAGTCAACCAGCTCGGGTCGCTGACGACGACCGCGCCGCGTTCGCCGCCGAGGTTCAGGTGGACGAGCAGACCGCCGGGGCCGGTGCGGTTCCAGGCCTTCACCGCGAGCACGTTCTCGCCCTGGTTGAGGTTGACGCTGACCTCGGCCCGCACGGGACGGTCCCAGCGCTCGCACGAGGCCACCCACCGGCCGTTCAGGTAGAACTCGGCGGTGTCGTCGGCCGAAGCCGTGAGCCGCGCGTTCCACATCAGGGGCGGGGTCCGGAACACGTGCCGGAACAGCACCGGTGCATCGCTGGCGCGGTTGGTGAGGGCCGGATGCCAGATCCACTGCGGCGGTTGTGCGAGCGCAACCACCGCCGCGAAGAGGCAGGGCAACCCGCGGAGGCAGGCTCGCTGGAACCACTTTGTCCCGACGCCGCGTCCCCACGCTGGCCAGGGGTCTGGCCGACAAGACGCCCCGCTCACGCCGGTTCCGGATGACGCCAGGGCGCGCGGTACGGCCGGCGGAGACGCCGCGTGGCTTCGGCATCTCCCACGACCACCCGCTGGGCGGGGTCGTAGACGAGCGGCCGGCGCACCTCCATGGCCAGGTTGGCCAGGATGCAGCTCGCGGTCGAGATGTGGCCGTCCTCGATGTCGGCCACCGGCCGGCTGCGGCGCTCGATGGCCGCCAGGAAGTCCAACATGTGGCGGCGGGTCGCGGGGGCGGCGTTCAGTTCAATATCCTTCTCGGTGACATCTTCCGGGTACTTCTCGCGCTCGTAAAGACACTCGAAGTGGAGAGGCTTGGCCTGGTTGCCCTGCGGGAGGAAGTCCGCCCGCATCGTGCTGGCCTTGAGCGTGCCCTTTTCACCGTAGATGAAGAGCGCCCACGGATAGTCCGGGTCGGGCGGCGTGCCCCAGGTGCGGTGTTGCCAGACGGCATCAAAGCCGTCGTACTCAAACGTGGCGGTTTGGGTGTCCGCGATGTTCGACTTGCCCTCCTTCTGCACGTAGATCCCGCCGGTCGAGCTGATGCGCTTGGGCCAGCCCAGGCCCAGCATCCAACGGACCGTATCGAACATGTGCACGCACATGTCGCCCATGATGCCGTTGCCATACTCCATGAAGGTGCGCCACCAGCGGACGTGCGGCAGACCGTCATAGGGCCGGAGGGGCGCCGGGCCAGTCCAGAGCTCGTAGTCGAGATGGTCAGGCACCGGTTCAAGAGGCGGGTTGCCATTGGCGCGCATGTGGTAGTAGCAGCACATGTCCACGTGCCCGATCTTTCCCAGCAACCCGGCGTCCACGACCTGGCGTTTGGCCTCGATGAGGTGCGGGGTGCTCTTGCGCTGGGTGCCAATCTGCACCACGCGACCGTGTTTCCGGGCGGCGGCAAGCATGGCCTCGCCCTCGAGCACATCGACGCTGATCGGCTTCTGCGCGTACACGTCGGCGCCCGCCTCGATGGCCGCGATCGTGTGCAGCGCGTGCCAGTGGTCGGGCGAACCCACCAAAACGATGTCCAGGTCTTTCTCGCGAAGCATCTCGCGGTAATCGGTGTACGTCCGGGGTCGCTTCCCGGACTTCTGCCGCTGGCTGGCGATCTCGACGGCGCCGGCGAGGAGCTGGCGGTCGGGGTCGCACAAGGCCACCACCTCGACGGGGGCCACCTGGATGAGCCGCCACAGATCGCTCTTGCCGTACCAACCGGTGCCGATCAGGCCGACCCGTTTGGGTTTGCCCTGGACGATGTCGAGTCCCTCGGCCCCGAGGGCCGATACGGCGAGGGCGGCGGAGGCGGTCCGGAGGAAGCGCCGGCGGCTAAGGTGGAAGGCGGCGCCGGACGTCGTGTGTGCTTCGGACGATTGCATGGCGCAAGTATGCACCAAGTCCAGGGGGTTCCAAGTGCTCCGCGCTGGCACCTGGACGACTCGCCGGACGCGGACGATTGCGGAGGGCTAAGCTTCGACTGCGCCCCTGCCGCGGTGCGTTCATCGTGTCTCAGCGGTGGCCAGAACAAGCGTGGCACCTCCAAGACACCAGAGGTATTTCATCGCGACGGAGGGGCGAAAAAACCCAGCCTCAGCGGTCGTAGACCTTGCGCCCCTCGCGCAAGGCCGTTCGGTTGCGGAGTTCGAGGGCTTGGCGGTCCCGGTAGAACTCGTCCCGCCACTGGTCCAGATCGCAGGCGACGAACTCCGGTTGATCCGCCTCCGGCCGTTCCGCCAGCCGCTGTTGTCCCCGGCGGATGATCGCCAGGGCTTCCGCGTAGCCTGCCGAGGTGTGGTCCGCCATGCGTGCCAAGGCGGGACTGCGCTCGGGGCGGTCGAAGCTGATCTGCGGTCCCTGGTTGTCCCGGAACGACGCGAGCGCGCGGAACCGCACGCCGGTCAACGCTTCGAGACGGGCGACCTCGGCATCGTCCAACGGGGAACGTCCGGCCAGGTTGGACGGGTAAGCGCTGGCGTAGGTCGGGTAGTATGGCGCGTTGAGGTCCACCCAGGTCACCACGCGGTCGAACTCCTCGGGGGACAACCGGACCTCGTAATGCTCCGGCCCCAGGAACCGCAGCAACGGACTGGCGTGCGCGCCCCAGGCGTAGGGCGGCAGCAGGTCGGCGGGCCCCGCCCCGACGGCTTTGACCAACTGCCGGCGCCAGAGCTCGTTGTAGGCCGCGTTGAAGGTCAGGTCCCGATCTCCCGCCAGCACAACCTTCGCCTCCTTCTCCTGGCCGAAGTCGTGACACCGCACGCAATGCCGGTCGAACACGGGCTGGACCTCGGTGAGGTAGTTGAAGAGCCGGGGCGGGCCATGCCAGCCTTCCAGGGCGCTCGGGGTTTGACCCAGGGCGAGCGGCCGCTTAGCCAGGGTGGCGGGCGGGGTCGAGCGCCGGTCCTCATGGCACCCGGTGCAGCTCAAGGCTTCGCCCGATTGCACCAGCGTTCCGCTGCGCATGGTCTGGACCATCAGGCCCCGCTCGTCGAGCAACTGGAAGTACACGAAGGTGTCGGCGGGCAGCCGGAAGTAGGCCGACCCGTCCTCGGCCACGGGCACGGTGCCGAGAATCCGCTTGTTGTTGAAGTCGTGCCAGTTCATCGCGGGCGCCGCCTGGCCCTGGCCGTTCCACGCCGGGCGCGTCCACTGCCGTTTCTCCGGGGACTCGATCACCCGGAGGGACTTGACGGTGCCGCGCGGCACACCCCGCATGCCCCGTCCCTCGTACACGTCCGCGACAAACACGGTGCCTTCCCCGTTGGCGTAGTCCCGGCGTTCCGGCAACACCGGTGGGCGTGGCCGGGGAGCCAGCGGCATCGGGTCGAAACAGCCGGGCGCTTCGGCGTGGAGCAAGCGGTCCGGGCCATGGCGGTCGAGCAGGAAGATGCCCGTGGGCCCGCCGGGGTTGGTTTGGCGGGCGGCGAGGAAGAACTGATGATCGAGCGGATACGGGTCCTCGTACTTGAGCGGCACGGCGGTGAAGGCGTCGAAGCGTTCCCAGCCGGTTTCCTCGACCAACCGGATGGCATCCTCCGGCCAGATCCGCACGACCGGTTTCTTCCCATCCAGTCCCAGCCGCCGGTCCACGATGGCCACGGCGCCCCAGGGCCGGTCATGGCAGGAACTGAACACGCACACGACTTCCTCGGTGCCGGGGACGCTCCGCCCGTCGAGAACCGCACCGGGAGAAGCGGTGTTGTTCCCCCAATAGACGGCGTGGCCGGTGCCGTCGGGGTTCACGGTCCAGAGGGCCTGGGCGTCGCCAAAGTTGCGGTCGACGTACTCCCAGCGGTCATACAGGACGCGGCCGTCGGGGAGGAGCGAGGCGTGGCCTTCGAAGAGCGTGCTCTTGCCGATCTGATGGATATTGGCGCCGTCGGCTTCCATCCGGTACAGATTCGCCATCAGATGGCGGTTGCACATGCAGTATTTCGGCTCGCGAGTTGAGCTGAACACGATCCGGCCGTCCGGCAGATAAAGCGGGTCGAAATCGTCCACATCCTCGGCAAACGTGAGCTGCCGCAGACCAGTGCCGTCGGCGTGAATCTCGTAGAGGTGATAGCTGTCCGCGGGGCCTTGCCGCAGCGAGAAAATGATCCGTCGGCCCTCGAAATCGACCTCGGGATCGCGCACAACGCCGGTGGCGGTGGCGAACAAGGTGCGCACGGCGCCACCCGACTTGAGGTCGATCACCTTCAGCGCGCTGCCCCCCACGAACGCCCCGTCGTTGTACTCGGTGCGGGCCTTGGGAAAGAACGTCGCGGTGTTGTGATGGTCCGGCGCGTACTGGTGCCGGACGACGAACAGGAGGGGATGCTCCTGCGCCACGGCGGGCAGTGCCTCCACGGCCTGCGCGCCGGCCGCAGTCGGAGGTGTCACGGCCGAGGGTTCGGCGCCGCCCACGTGGCCGCTCCACGCTATTCCCAACGCCACCAGGCAGGTGCGAGCGGCAAAACGGAGGGTCGGAGCCAGCGACCGGCCCGTGGTGTTGTCAGTCCCTGTGTTCATCATCGGTGCGCCGTATGGAATAAGTTGCCCCTTTGGTACCGGTCCCCGCGCCGCGAGGCCAGCCCGAAGTGAAGCCGCCAATGCCTTGAACCCCCTGCCTCCCCGCCATAGTCTCCCGCCATGCCCCCGGGCGTCTACCCCCCACCGCCGGACCGCAGATGAAACTCTCCGCCATGCGCCAACTGCTCGCCGAGCGCGGCATCCAGCTCACGCGCTCGCTCGGGCAGAACTTCCTCCACGACGCCCATCAGCTTGACCGGCTGATCGCCCTGGCGGACATCCGGCCCGGCGACCGCGTCCTCGAGATCGGCCCGGGCCTCGGCCCGTTGACCGAGCATCTTCTGGCCGCCGGGGCGCGTGTGCTGGCCATCGAGAAAGACGCCCGGCTGGTGAGCGTGCTGCGCGAACGGTTCCCGGATGCCGCCACCGTCCCGCGCGACACCGGCGAGACCTCCGCGCCGCCCGACAACGGGTCGACGAGTCGCCTCTCGCTCGTCGAAGCCGATGCCCTGGCGTGGCTCCGCCGGGAAAACCGGGATTGGCGGGGATGGAAACTGGTCGCCAACCTGCCTTACTCCGTCGCTTCCCCCCTGCTCGTGGACCTCACTCAGCCGGAAACCGGACCGGACCAAATCGTCGTGACGCTTCAGCTCGAAGTGATCCACCGCCTCACAGCCGCGCCGGGCAGCAAGGATTACGGCATCCTCACCCTACTGGTCCAACTCGGCTACGAACCCACGGGCTCGTTCAAGATCTCGCGCTCCTGCTTCTTCCCCGAGCCCGACGTCGACTCGGGCGGTCTGGCCCTGCGCCGGCGCCCGTCACCCGAGCTGTCGTCCTCCGAGGCGCGGGTGTTCCGGCGCATCGTCAAGCGGGCGTTCTCCGAGCGCCGGAAAAAGGCGCTCAAGTTGCTGCGCTTCGACTGGCCTACCGAGGTCGTCACCGGGGCTTGGAGCGACCTCGAACTCGCCGAGGATCTGCGCGCCGAGCGGGTAACCCGCGCGCAATACATCGAACTCGCCCGCCGGCTCGCCCCGGTGGATGCTCAGAGCCGCCCATGAGTGAGGAACTGTTCGACGTGGTGGACGACCGCGACGAGGTCATTGCCCGGCGCCCGCGCAGCGAGGTGCATCGCCGCGGGCTCAAGCACCGCGCCGTCCACGTGCTCGTGTTCAACCGCCGCGGGGAGCTGTTCCTGCAGAAGCGGTCGCTCACCAAGGACTGCTTCCCCGGCACCTGGGATTCCTCCGCCTCCGGCCACCTCGCACCCGGCGAGACTTACGACGCGTGTGCCGTGCGTGAGCTCGAGGAGGAACTGGGCTGTCGGCTCGCCCAGCCCCCCCAGCCGCTCTTCAAGCTCGCGGCCTGCCCGGAGACCGGGATGGAGTTCGTCTGGGTTTACCGCGCCGAAGCCGAGGGGCCGTTTACGCTGCATCCCGAAGAAATCGCGGACGGCGGCTGGTTCTCGCCCGACGCCATCAGCCGCTGGCTGGCAGAGAAACCCCACGAGTTCGCCGGCGCAGTGCCCCTGATCTGGCGTCGCCTCCTCGAAGCCCAGGGCGGAAACTTAATTCTTAAGGGCTGACCCCAGGAAGTGCTCGCCTTCCGCCCGCACCCGGTCAATCAATAGCCCCATGTCCTCGCCCACGTCGCTGCCAACACCTGTCGCCTCCGCGACCCCAATCATCCGGGAATCCACACCCCGGCAACGCCCACAGGCCCTCCCCCTCCTGCTCCTCGCATTCTGTGCCGCCGCCGGCCCATCGATCCTGGCCGGTGACCCCAAACCCCTCCTCCTCCATGCCCGCCACCGCGTCGCTCCCCCGCCGGGCCAGCAACGCGACGTCGCCGTCGAGGAGGTGCTGCGTTGGGAGCCAAAGCAGACCGCGGTGATCATCTGTGACATGTGGGACCGCCATTGGTGCCGCGGCGCCACCGAACGCGTCGCCGAAATGGCCCCGCGCATGAACGCGCTGATCCAGGCCGCCCGGGCCCGCGGCGTCCTCATCATCCACGCGCCCAGCGACACCATGTCCTTCTACGAAGGCTGGCCGCAGCGACTCAGCGCCCAGCAGGCCCCCAAGGTCACCGCCCCCGCCGGCATCAACCAGTGGAAGTCCCTCGATCGCGACAAGGAACCCCCCCTGCCCATCGACGACTCCGACGGCGGCTGCAACGAAGACCCGCCCTGCCCCCAGGGACGCGCCTGGAAAAGCCAGATCGCCACGCTCGAAATCGCCGATGCCGATCTCATCAGCGACAGCGGCGAGGAAATCCATCGCGTGCTCGAAAGCCGCGGCATCCGTAATGTGATCGTCCTGGGCGTGCACACGAACATGTGCGTGCTGGGCCGCCCCTTCTCGATCCGGGCCCTCGTCGGTCAGGGCAAGAACGTCGTGCTCATGCGCGACTTGACCGACACGATGTACAATGCCCGCCGCCGCCCTTACGTCAGCCACTTCGCGGGCACCGACCTCGTCGTCGCCCACATCGAGCGGTACTGGTGCCCCAGCGTCACCAGCGCTGACCTCCTCGGCGGTGAACCATTCCGCTTCCAGGCCGATGTGCGGCCCCGCGTCCTGTTCCTGATCGGCGAGGACGAATACCACACCTGGGAGACGCTCCCCGTGTTCGCCCACGACGACCTGGCCTGGCGCGGCTTCGACGTGCGCGTTCTGCTCGCGGACGCCCAGGACAAACACGCGTTCCCCGGCCTCGCCGAGGCCCTGCCCGCAGCCGACCTGCTGGTGGTAAGCACCCGGCGTCGAGCCCTCACACCCCCGGCCCTCAAGGCCCTGCGCGCCCACCTCGGGCAGGGCAAGCCGCTGGTGGCGATCCGTACCGCCTCCCACGGTTTCGCCGTCCGGGGCGAAGAACGCAGCGCCCTGGCGCAACGGGGCCTCGTGGAATGGCCGGAGTTCGACGCCGAGGTGCTCGGCGGCAACTATCGCGGTCACTACGGCGTGGGACCGGTCACGACGCTGGCTATCGCGGAGGGCGCGGCCGGTCATCCGGTGCTCACCGGCCTCGACCCGACCGGGTGGCTGGGACATGCGAGTCTCTACCGTTCGGGTCCCCTGCGCCCCGGCTGCCACCCTCTGCTCCTGGGCTCGATTCCCGGTCAGCCCGCCGAGCCCGTGGCCTGGACCCGCGCCTACGGACCGCGCGCCGCCCGGGTGTTCTACACCTCATTCGGCCACGTGGAGGACTTCGCCGAACCCGCGTTTCGCCGACTCCTGTTGAACGGCATTCTCTGGGCCCTGGGTCAGCCAATCCCGCCCGCGGGGTGAGCACTGGCCAAGCCGGGAGGCCCACGCTACTTTCGCCGCCATGAGCGCCGGACCTCATCTCTCTCGCTGGACCCTGGCTGCGTTCGCGGCCGTCGTCGCGCACCTCCTTCCCCTCACCGCCCAGGAGGCGGCGCGCACGCCCCAGGAGATCCTGGGTGCCACGGTGGCCAGGCTGGCCGCTATCATCGAACCGGCTGCGGCCGCGTCGCCCCAAACGCTCACGGCCACACTGCGCATCGTCGAAGCCGAGGGTCTCGGCAAAGGTCTGTCCGGTCACCAGGCGCAACTCGCGTTCCAGGCCCCGGATCGCCTGACCCTCACCACCACCATCGAGGGACGGGAGCTGCAGTTGGGCCGCGATGGCCAGCAACTGTGGCTCTTTGCGCCCGGCAAGAAGTTTGGCGTGATCGGTTCGCCGGAGGTGCCCCGCTTTCGCACCCGACCCGACAGCGTGGACCGATCGGTGTTGCCCCCCTTCAAGCTGCCCCTCAGCACTGAGCAACGGCTGCTGCTGCCGCTGATGCTCCAGCTCGAATCCCTCCCCGTCGAAAGCGTGGGCGATGCCGCCTGCTGGGTGTTGCGGGGACGGCCGCAACCGCAAGCCATCGAGGCGCTCAAGCTGCCCCAGGGCGCGTTCACGCTCTGGGTCCGCCAGGCCGATTCCCTGCCCGTGCGCTTGCGCCTCGAGGATCCCGGTGGTCGACGGCTCATGGTCGAATGGCCAGATCTCCGGCTCATGAACCCGTGGCCGGCGCATGCCTGGCGCTTGCAGTCGGCCGGGGCGTTCAACATCGAAACCGTGGCCCGCGCCCACCTCGAACGCTTCCTCCCGGCCGCCTTGTCGCTGCTCCAACTCCGAATCCCCACGCTGGGGCCGGCGACCGGCGAACGCCGCGTGCTTGCCGTTGAAGGCGCCGGCCGGCTCGAGGACCACGACGGCACGAAGGTGCTGTTCCTCGCCGGTTCGCCCGAGGCCATGGGCCACCAGCACGGGGTGTTGATGCGGCGCGAGGTGCGTGACCTGGTCAGCAAGATCCTCTACGGCGTCGGGGTCGGCAGCTCGTTCGAGAAAGGCCGCTGGTTCTTCGGCGAGATCGAGGAGGCGCAGAGCCGGATCGCGCCCTTCGTCGACGAACGTTACCTGCGCGAGATGGATGCCCTGGCCGTTGCCGCGGGGCTCGACCGCGAGGAGGTGCGGCTCGCCAACTTCTTCCCCGAGCTCTTTCATTGCAGCGGCTTCGCCGTCTTCGGCCGCGCCACGGTCGACGGGCGCCTCTACCACGGGCGCGTCCTCGATTACCTGCGGGGCGTGGGGCTCGAGCCGAACGCCGTGGTGATCGTCCACCAGCCCGACCAGGGCTACGCGTGGGCGAACGTGAGCTATGGCGGCTTCGTCGGCTCGGTCACCGCCATGAACGAGCGCCGGATCTCGATAGGCGAGATGGGCGGACGCGGCGAGGGCAATTGGGACGGCAAACCCATGGCCCAGCTCGTCCGCGAAGTCATGGAGAAGGCCGCCACCCTGGAGGAAGCCGTCGAAATCATGCGTCGCGGCCCCCGCACCTGCGAGTACTACTACGTGATCGCCGACGGCAACTCGCGGCAGGCGGTGGGGATCGCCGCGACCCCGGACACCTTCGAAGTCGTCCGGCCAGGCGAGGCGCACCCGCGGCTGCCGCACGCGGTACCCGATGCGGTTCTGTTGAGCGCCGGCGACCGTTACGAGACCCTGGCCGGACGCGTCCAGCAGCAGCACGGCCAACTCGGGGTCGAGGAGGCGCAGCGGCTGATGGACCGGCCCGTGGCGATGAACTCGAACATCCACTCGGTCCTCTTCGCGCCCGAGACGCTCGACTTCTGGGTCGCGAACGCCGACAGCCAGAACGTGGCCAGCCATTGCCGCTACACCCACTACAACCTCGCGCAGTTGCTGAACCGGCCGTTGCCTTGACCTGCTCGGGGCCGCCCTGCCCCGCCCGATGAAACCCTCGTGGAGTCAGCTCCTGCGTGTGGCCCAGGAAGAGGTGCGCGGGACCAACCGCCGCCTCCCACGCGCCCTCCGTCCGCACGCCGAGGCGCTGCCCGTGTGCTACGAGCCTCGTCCCAACCACGCCATCCTCGCCGACGGCTGGGAACCCGATCTGCTCGGTCTGTTTGTCGGCAAAGCGTACGGCGAGGAGGAATCGGGGTACGCGGACGTGCCTTCCCAGATACTCCTGTTCCTCGAGAACCTCTGGGACTTCGCGGAGGAGGATGAGGACATTTACCGTGAAGAGGTCCGCACCACCTACCTCCACGAACTGGGTCACTACCTCGGCCTCGACGAAATCGACCTCGAAGCCCGCGGCCTCGATTAGCCCCGCTCTGGCCCGACCTCGCATGCTCCGCGCAAAGCCGCTGCCGACCGTAGGCACCGGCAGCCCGGTGAGCGCCGACGTCAGGAGGCGATCTCGTCGGCGCCGACGTGTGGCGGCGCAGTGGCGACGCCCTTGCCCGGCGCCTCCTCACGTCGGCGCCTACGGCAGCAGGTCTGAAGTACCCACGACAGCCCTGCGCTCGGCCCCCCACCCCCCTCCCCTCCCCCGCATGGCTGCTCTTCTTAGATTTGTGGTGCAGGCTTCCAGCCTGCTTTCCCTGTTCCTCTGCGTCCTCATGAGCTCCGGAACCTCCGCCCTCGCCTCGCCGCCGCCGGTGCCGGCCGTGCCGGCCATCCAAGCCGTGGTGGACAACGCGGTGCGTTCGACCGTGGCGCGGTTCGCCGAGCGCTCGCTCCACACGGAAGCCCTGGCCGTCACGCTCGTGGACCTCGCCCGTCCCGACCGCGCCGGACGCGGCAGTCACCGGGGAGAGGTGCCCATCTACCCGGCCAGCGTGGTGAAGCTCTTCTACCTGGTGGCCGCCCATCGCTGGCTCGAGGACGGACGTCTCGCGGACACCGCCGAACTGCACCGCGCTTTGAGCGACATGATTGTGCTCTCCTACAACGAGGCGACGCACTACGTCGTGGACCTCCTCACCGACACCACCAGCGGGCCGGAATTGTCCGAGGCCGACCTCGAACGTTGGTTCGACCGGCGCAACGCCGTGAACCGTTACTTCGCCTCGCTCGGCTATGTGGGCATCAACGCCAACAAGAAACCGTGGTGCGAAGGCCCTTACGGCCGCGAGACCCAGGCCATCCGCGCCTTCGAACCCAAGCGCAACCAGCTCACCACCGACGCCACCGCCCGTCTCCTGTTCGAAATCGCCACCGGCCAGGCCGTCACCCCGGCACGCTCCACCGCTATGCTCGAACTTCTGCGCCGCGATCTCACCGTCACCCCCAGCGATCCGGATGATCAGGCCCGGTTCAGCGGTCCAGGGTTGCCGGCGGGGGCGAAGCTGTGGTCCAAGGCCGGCTGGACCAGCGCGACGCGCCACGACGCGATCCTCGTGGAACTGCCCAACGGGCGGCGGTTCATCTTGGTGATGTTCACCGTGGGCCACGCGAACGAGCGCGGCATCCTCCACCACCTCGTGCGCGAAGTCGTCGCCGGACTTGAGCACGTGCCCACTTCCTGAGGGTCGGTGTTCAGCGTGGCCGCCGTTCAGCGCAACGCGTGTTCGCGCAGCACCTGGTCCACCCAAGCCTCGTCTTCCGGAGACAGCCGCGGATCGAGTTCCCGGCGGTAGTCCAACAGGTGGTATCGGCCCCGCTCGTGACTCAAGTCGATCAAGGCCTGGAGATCCACCACGACGTCGGGTTCACCCGGCCGCAGCGGCACCCGGATGACCGGCAGGCGATCCCGCAGCCGGACGGGATACACTTCGTGCTCGGAGGGCCGGCCCGCGCGGACGACCCCGACCGCATAACAGGCCCCTGCGCCGACGAGCACCTGGCGCACGCCCTCCGGAAAGAGCGAAGCACCCGCTCGCACCAGGTCGATCTCCACCAGATTGGCGCCGCCGCCGAGGAAGGCGCGGCGTTTGCGCCGGTACCGGTCCCTTTCCTCGCCCTCCATCTTGTTGGTCGGGCTCAGCAGTTCGAGGACGGTGACCAGGCGACCGCCGGTGTCGCGGATCTCCAGCCAGCGTGCAAGCTCATCCGGCCGATAAACGACCGCTGCCCCACCGGCCCCGACGGCGACAACTTCCGTTTCGGTTCGAACCATGAGATCCGGGGGGAGTTGTGGCTGCAACGCGTCACTCAGGTAGGTGATCAGTCGGGCATGGGCATCCCGCCACTGCTGCTCGAAGAACGGGTTCATGCCGGGAAACGGGTTCTTCGTCGTCATGCCAGCGACGCTATCACCCCCCTACGAGGCCCACAAGCAAGCCCACAAGCGGGAGCCTGTTTTTGCGTCGCCTTGCCGCGCAGGATCTGCCAGCCTGATCCCGCAAATCAAACGACGGTTGACCGATGAAGCCCCGCGCTTTCCAGATCCACGCTGCCGACAATGTGGCCACGCTGCTCGAGGACGCCGAACCCGGCCCCCTCCAAGTGCTCGGAACCGCGACGGAACCCGTCGCGATCGCGGCGGTGGAGAAGATCCCCCGGGACCACAAGGTCGCCTTGCGCGCCCTGGCGGAGGGCGAGCGGGTGATCAAGTACGGCGTGCCCATCGGCGTTGCCACCGAACGCATCCGCGCCGGGGCCTGGGTGCACCTGCACAATGTCGCCAGCAGCCTCGATGAGCGTTCCTCGAGCCTCGACCACCACACCGGCGCCCCCACCGACACCGCTGCCGCTTATGTCTGAACCGACGTTCCCCACGTGGACCGGCTACCTGCGACCCGACGGTCGGAAAGGGGTCCGCAATCTCGTGCTGGTGATCTACACCGTCGAGTGCGCCAAACACGTGGCCCACGCGATTGCCGCCGAGGAACCCGACACGCACGTGCTCGGCTTTCCCGGCTGTTACGACAACGTGTACGCCATCCGCCTGATGCTCTCGCTGGCGCGGCATCCGAACATCGGCGCCGTGCTCGCGGTGGGCCTGGGTTGCGAATACACCCAGCCGGAGAAGATCGCGGAAGTGGTCCGCGCCTCCGGCCGCCCGGCGGACTGGTTCTTCATCCAGCAGAGCGGCGGCACCCGCGCGTCCGTGGCGCGGGGCAAGGCGATCGTCGCCCAGTTGCGCACGCAGATTGCCGCGGAAACCCCGCGTGTCCCGATGGCGCTGGGGGACCTCACCGTGGGCTGTGAGTGCGGCGGTTCGGATGCCACGTCGGGCCTGGCGGGCAATCCCACCGTCGGCGCCTTTTTCGACCTGCTGGTCGATGCGGGAGGGAAAGCGGTAATCGAGGAGACGATCGAGATGATCGGGCTGCGTGACCACCTGGTGGCCCGGGCGGCGTCGGCACAGGCCGCGAACGAGCTGGCCGCCGCCTACGACAAGGCGGTGCGCTATTGCCGCGAGGTTCGGCAGTACTCGGTGGCGCCGGGGAACTTTGCGGGCGGCCTGACGACCATCGAGGAGAAGAGCCTGGGGGCGTTTGCCAAGAGCGGTTCACGGCCGATCCAGGGCGTGATTCGTGTGGCCGAGCCGCCGCGAGGTCCCGGGCTTTGGGTGCTCGACAGCGTGCCGGACGAGCATTTCATGCAGTTCGGCTACACGAACCCGAACGACACCGAGGGGCTGATGGACTTGATCAGCGCCGGCGCCCAGGTGCTGCTGTTCGTCACCGGCCGCGGCAGCGTGATCGGCAGCGCCCTCGCCCCGCTCATCAAGGTCACCGGCAACCAGGCCACCTACCGCGCCCTGGCCGACGACATGGATTTCGATGCCGGCCGTGTGCTGAGCGGCGAACTGACCCTCGAACAGGCGGGGCACGAGCTGGGGGCCCTCGTGGCCGCGGTGGCGGCCGGCCAGCTCAGCAAACCCGAACAGTTGGGGCACCGCGAGTACTTCATCATGTACAAGCACCAGGACACGCCGTCCCTGGCCGCGGGGTGCCGCGCATGAACCCGCCGGCGGTCTCGTCCCCCTTCGACCTGACCGGCCAGGTGGCCCTCGTGACGGGCGGCGCGACGGGCTTGGGCCTCGGGATGGCGCGCTGCCTGGTCGCGGCCGGGGCGCGAGTCGTGCTGGTGGGACGCCGGGAAGGCGAGCTGCAACGGGCCTGTGCCGCCCTGGGCGCGCAGGCGCTGGCGCTGCCGGGTGATGTGACCCGCCTCGAGACCGCGCCGGAACTCATCGAGCAGGCCGAACGCCTCGCCGGTCCGCTCACGCTGCTTGTCAACAACGCGGGGGTGCATTTGAAACGTCCGGCACTCGACACGGGAGACGCTGACTTCGGCGCGGTGTTGCAGACCCACCTTTTCGGGGCGTTCGCCCTCACCCGGGAGGCGGGGCGAAGGATGCTGGCCCGCGGATCGGGCTGCGTGCTGTTCACGGCCTCGATGGCTTCCTTCCTCGGAATCCCGCAGGTCGCAGCTTACACGGCCGCCAAGAGCGCCTACGTCGGCCTGGTGCGAGCGCTGGCCGTCGAGTGGGGCCCTCACGGCGTCCGGGTCAATGCCATCGCTCCCGGCTGGATTGCGTCCGATATGCTCGAACGGGCCCTGCGAGGGGACCCGGACCGGCGGGCGAAGATCCTCGCACGCACCCCGATGGGCCGGTTTGGGGAGCCGGACGACATCGGGTGGGCGGCGGTCTATCTGGCGTCGGCGGCCGCGAGGTTTGTCAACGGGGTGGTGTTCCCGGTGGATGGTGGCGCGTCGGTGGGGTTCTGAGCCTGCCCCGGCAGCGAGGCCAGGCCGGCGCACCGCGGCGACTTCGTCTGGCGAGGCGCGCCTCGCTAGTCCTCCACGCTGACGGTGAGGAACCCGCGGACGACCGGGCTGGGAAGCGCGCCGCGCCACGTGATGGGGGATTCGGTCGCGACGATCGGTTCGCTCAGCGGCTGCCAGGCGGGGTCTTCCAGCGCGGCTTTGTACCAGACGCGATAGGTGGCTCCCGCTTGTGCCAGCCAGGTGAGCTCGACCAGGTTGCCGTCGAGGCGGATCCCCACCAGTTCCGGGGTGGGCTCCTCGGAGGGCAGGATGAGAATCTCCACCGCAGCCGCCTCCGACTCGGCCCGGCCATCGCTCGCGCGAAACCGGAAGCGGTCGGAGCCGTCGTAGCCCGGCGTGGGGTGGTAGATCAGGTCCGGCGGTTCCCCGAGCAACTGGCCGTGGACCGGTGGCTCAACGATGAGGTAGGTCAGCCAGTCATCGTCCTCGTCCCACGCGACGAGCTGCAATTCGAGCGACTCGTTGGCGCGGATCGTGTGGCTCTGATCCTGCGCCACCGGTGCGTGGTTGGGCGGCACCACCGCGATCCAGACTCGCGCGAAGGCGGTTTGTCCCCGTGAATCGCGGGCGGAGAACGTGAAGCCGTCCTCGCCTTCGAACGTTGGGTTGGGAACATACGTGAGCTCGGGCGGCTGGCCCTCGAGTCGGCCGCCTGACGGAGCTTCGGTGACCACAAACGCCAGAGACGGGTCCTCGGCGTCGTGTGCGCTGAGGCGGATGGCCACCGGCGTGGCCATGGTGGTCACCACGAAATCATCCCACGCCACGGGCGGCTGATCCGCGACCACGAAGCGGACCAGGGCCGCCGCGGATTCCAGCGCCCCATCCTGCACGGTGAACGTCAGTGAGTCCTCCCCCTCGAAACCCGGGTTCGGCGTGTAGATGAGGTTGGGCGGATCGCCGCTCAGCAGGCCGTGCGCGGGAGGGCGCACCACCTGGTACACGAGCGCGTCCCCGTCCACATCGCTGCCACGGAGTAGCACCGAAACGGAGGTGTTGGGCGAGAGTTCGAGCGAGGCTCCCTCAGCGCGGGGGCGGTCATTGACCGGCGTGACCACCACCCGCAATGTGGCCCGAACGACCTGCGCCCGGGCGTCGTACATCACCACTTCCCAGTTCTCCTCCCCGTGGAAGTCCGGCCGGGGCACGTAGGTGATCTCGGGGTAATCGCCGGTCATCGACCCGTGCGCGGGCGGGATGCGGACGAGCAGGGTCGTGGAAGCCGCTTCGAGTGTCCCGGTTTCGAGCGGCAGAATCGCCTGGGTGTCCTCGGGGATCTGCTTGACCACCGACATGCCCCGCGGCGGTGGGTCGTCGGGCTGGACCGGAAGGTCGTAGGTCACCTCGTTCGAATAGTCGCTCTCGATTCCGTCGACGGTGTAGGCCGTGGCGGCGAAGAAGAACGTCATCCCTGGAATGGCCGGGAGGCGGATCGTGGCGTTGGTCACGTTGCCCACGTCTTCGCGGAACGTGTAGTAACGAGATCCCAGCCCAAAGTGGATGCGATAGCCACCGATGTCGGGTTCGGAGTTGGGATCCCAGGCCAGTTGCACGGTGGGTGCAGACTCCGCCGCGCCCGCCCCGCCCGCCGCAAGCCAGCAGGCAAGTCCAAGCCAGCCCAGCCAGGACATCGCGTTCCGGGTCCCACGGCACGATCGCAGAGATCCAGGGGATTCTCCCCGCCCCGTGAGGGACGACGATCCGCGTTGAGGTTCCTTTTGCACCGCCGTCCGTTTCCGCGTCGCGTTTGTCCTGACCTGTCCGCCTGGTGAACGCAGGACACTAACCGGCTCCCGATGGTCTCCGCCCCTGCCTGCTTGGCCCTCTCTCGTCTCGTTCCGTCCGGGGAGGGCTTCTGCGTTCTGCGTTATTCGGAGCGCAACATGCCGCCAAAACCCCCGAAGTTCAAGCGCCTGCCCTCCTCGCCGCCGCGTCAGGTCGCGGGTACAAACCGCTGCAGGCCCACCGCCGCGATGAACAACAGCACGAACGCCGGCACCACACCCCATGGTTCGCCCGCCGTCGCCAGCAAATCCACCAACACGATCCCCGCCAGCAGGTTCGACACCGCAAACCCGATCTGCCGGGGCTCCTTCCGGAACACATACCGCAGGCTGGGCAGGATCCAGATCACCAGCAGCAGGCTCAGATAAAACGCCCGCTCGCGGTACCCAGGCCCGTTGACCAGCAGCGCCAGTCCCACCGGCGCCGCCAGCGTGAGGATCGGCCAGACCTGCACCGGGCCCAGGATGCTCTCCTTGCGCGCCAGATAGCTGAGCCCGCCGACATACAGCCCCAAGGCCAGGCCACTCCAGATGGCTAACCCGCTGATCTCCGTCGCCGACGCCGCTCCCAGCAGGTAGAGCAGGAATCGACACAAACCCATCAGCACCACGGCCAGTGCCGTGCGCTTGTGGATCGCGTTGTACAAGACCGTGACGAGCGCCAACAGCACCGCCACAGCGAAGCTGCCCCAGCCCACCCACAGGAAAACCGCCATCCCCAAACCGAGCCAGAGCCAGCCAAGCCGCCACACCAGCGCCAGACTGATCTGCCCGGACGGAATCGGTCGCTCGCGGCGTCGTTGCCGGTCGAAATCAGCGTCAAACGCGTCGTTCAGGTAAAGCCCCCCGGTGTAGAGGAGGGCCGCGCCGAGATTCAGAAGCAGGAAATGCCCCACACTGCCGCCCCCGCCCAGCACCCAGGCGGCCAGGCAGTTCGAGAAGATGGTCGGCAGATTCGAAACGCGCCCCAGCACGAGCAGGGCGCGCACGCTCCAGACCGTTGTGTCCGCAGAGGACCTCATGCAGGACGCCACTCGCAGCGGACGGCGACCGGCCAGATCAACGGAACCGGATCTGACGGAGGTTCACCACCCCCGCGCCGGGCTTGCTCAAGGCTTTCACCACCCCGGTGTAATCCCCAGGCGCTGGCACGGTGATCTGACCCACCACCACCGTGCGGTAATCCCCCCAACCGTCCGTAGGCTCGACGGTCGCCCGGAGTTCCCGTTCGCCCAGCACCAGCACGCACTCGCTGCCGCCCGACGCCGGGTCGCAGGCGTAGTTCACCTCGACGTCGAAGGTCCCGGCGCGTCCGAACGTCACCGGCCATTGCACGTGATCCCGGGCGTCGGTCCAGAAACCCAGGTTGGCCCGGCCATCCCGATGCTCGAGGCGCAGCGTGTGGCCGATGATCTCAGCCTCCTCCGCCTTCAGCGTCACCGTGCCGTCGGTTGCCGGGCGCACGCGCGGCTCGACCGGCCGGGGTGGTCCACCGATCTCGAGGACCACCACCCCCGCATGGGGCGTCGGCGACGTCGCTGGCACCCGCACGGTTTGGCCGTCCTTGCCGACCTCCACGGTCAGTGCGCGATCCGGTGCGGCCAGGAGGTAGGCGCGTTGGACGGCCGAGGCGAGCGGGACTTCGAGCCGGCCCGTCGCCGGCCAGTCGAACACGTGCAGGTAGAGTCGTCCCGGTTTCTGGGTCGCCCGCCCCCAGGCCAACCGACGGAAAGGACTGGCGGTGGTGCCGTAGATGGCCTCGTGATTGACCCGCATCCACTCGCCAATCTCACGCAACCGGACCACGGACGGCTCCGGGAACAGCCCCTCGGCGGTGGGTCCGACGTTGAGCAGGTAATTGCCGCCCTTGCTGGCGCAGTCGATCAAGTTGCGGACCAGCACGGTCGTGGATTTCCAGTTCTGGTCGTGCCGGTTGTAGCCCCAGTGGTTGTTCATGGTCATGCACGACTCCCAATCCACGCCGGGGCCAAACCCGGTCGGCGGGATCTCCTGCTCCGGGGTTCCGTAATCGCCGACGCCCTGACCCTGGTCCATGCCGCCCATGCCGGCGCGCCCCTTGCCCACCCGGTTGTTGATGATGATGTTCGGCTGGAAGCCCCGTACATAGTGGTAGAGGTCCAGACCGAGCTCGTGTGTCCAGGGCGATTCCCATTCACCGTCGAACCACAGGATCCCGAGCGGACCGTAGCCGGTGAGGAGCTCCTTGAGCTGGGCCTTCAGATAAGGCAGGTACCGGTTCATGTCCGGGGGCGTGGACGGCGCGCGGTCGTTCCAGGCCCGCCGCGTGCCCCAATCCGGGTGATGCCAGTCCATGATCGAGTGGTAGAAGCAGAAGCGGATGCCTTCGGCGGCGCAGGCGTCGGCGAGCTCCTTGAGCGGGTCCCGTTTCCACGGTGTGGCGCTGATGTCCCAGTCCGAGACCTGCGAGTTCCAGAGCGCAAAGCCGTCGTGATGTTTGCTGGTGATCACGATGTACTTCATGCCGGCATCCTTCGCCATCCGCACCCACTCGCGCGCGTTGAAGCGGACGGGGTTGAACTGGGCGGCGAACTGCTCGTACTGCGACACCGGCATCTTGGTTTCCTCCATGAACCACTCGCCGTAGTTGGTCTTGCCGTCCCACTCGCCGGCCGGGACGGCATAGACGCCCCAGTGAATGAAGAGCCCGAAACGGGCCTCGCGGAACCACGCCATGCGGGCATCGCGTTCAGCGGGGGTCTCGGCGCCGGCGGGCGCCACGCCAAGCCAGACGAACGCCACGAGGGCCGCCAGCGCGCCGAACCGCCGTCCAACATTGGTTCTCAGGGTCGAAGTGTTCATGTGATGCCGGGCAGGCTAATCCGAGGTCGACCGCGGCGACAACCCCGTATTACCCCCAGGAAGCAACGCCGGAGGCGTCCCAGACGGTAGCCGGAGGATGTAGGGCTCCTCCCCCTGACCCCAATCACCGCCAGGACGAGTCAGATCCGGACATGACAAAGTCAAGAACTGACCCCTTCGGCTAGAGTTCCCACCCCGCCCGGTAGGTGTAATGCAGCAGCGCGTTCGCGTCCGGTTCGTTGGTGACCTTGAAGTTGGCGGCGTCCCAGGCGAGGCGGGCGCCGTGCAGACGCACCGACACCATGCCGAGCAACACGGCCTCGGTGAGCGGCCCGGCGAAGGCAAAGTCCGACGCGGTGGGGGTGCCTTCCTTGCAGGCGCGGATCCACTCCGCGTAATGGCCGAGCGAGCGCGGCAGCGATTTGGCCGGGCGCACGTAGGCACGGTTGCGCGATTCGGGGAGGAGACGCGGCCGTTCGCCGCCCCACCCTTCGACGAGCATCTGTCCGCGATCGCCGACGAACAGGATGCCGTCCTCGGGATCGAGGTCGCGGTCTGGTTCGAGGGCGTCGGGACGGGCAGGTAGCAAGCCGCCGTCATACCAGTGGAGCTTCACCGGGGGGTGGTCGCCGCGGGCCGCGAACTCGTAGTGCACGATGCAGGCCAGCGGCACGGTTTCGGGAAAGACCGGAGTCGAACTGGCGTGGACCGACGTGGGCGGGCCCAGCTTCAGGGCGTCGAACACGGGGGCGAGATTGTGGATGCCCATGTCGCCCAGGCCACCCGAGCCAAAATCCCACCAACCGCGCCAGCGGAACGGGACGTAGGCAGGGTGATAAGGTCTCCAGGGAGCCGGGCCGAGCCACGTGTCCCAGTCGAGGGTGTCCGGCACGGCCGGCGTGTCGGTGGGGCGCTCGATGCCTTGCGGCCACCAGAAGGGCAACTTGCCACGATGGGTGGGGCGGTCGCTCCAGGCATGGACCTCGCGCACCGGCCCGATCGCGCCATCGGCCAGCCACTCCTTGATGAGCCGGTTGCCCTCGAAGGCCATGCCCTGATTGCCCATCTGGGTGGCGACCTTCGCCTCGCGGGCGGCGCGGGTGAGGGCGCGCGCCTCGTACACCGTGCGCGTGAGCGGTTTCTCGCAATAGACGTGTTGCCGCCGTTTGAGGGCGGCCATCGCGGCGACGGCGTGGGTGTGGTCGGGCGTGGCGACCACCACGGCATCGATGCCGCGCTCGCGATCGAGCATCTGGCGGAAGTCCTTGTGGCGGGCCGCCTGCGGGAACTTGGCGAAGGTGCCCGCGGCATGGCGCCAGTCGGCGTCACAGAGCGCGACGATGTTCTCGGTCTGGACGCCCTCCAGATCGTCGGCACCGCGGCCGCCGGCGCCAATGGCGGCGAGGTTCAGCCGGTTGTTGGCTCCCCACACCCGGGGCGAAGCCAGCCAGGGGAAGACGAGGGACGCAGCGGTGGCGGCGGTGGCGGTTTGCAGGAAGCGCCGGCGGTTGAGGTCCGCGGACGGGGCGGCTGCCGGGGAGGAGCCGGGGCGGGAGCGGTGTTGCATGCCGCGAGGGCTAGCACGACCGGGGGATGCATTCAATGTCGGCGATGCGTTGCCGATCAATTCTCGGCCGATCGAATGTCGGCTTGCCGCGGTCCGTGGATTCGCCGACGGTGCGCCGGTGAACCTATTTGCCAACCGGAGAAGTCTCCCTGCGTTCATGGCCGTGTCCCTCTTTGTCAGCGCGGCTTGGGCCGGACCGCAATCCCCGATCCCGCTCTGGCCAGAAGGCGCGCCCGGCGCTCGCGGGACGAACGACCACGATATCCCCACGCTGACTCCTTACGTCCCCGAGTCGGGCACAGCGAGTGGGGCAGCGATCGTCGTATGTCCAGGAGGCGGCTACGGCGGACTGGCAGCCCACGAAGGGCACGACTATGCCCTCTGGTTGAACCAGCAGGGTGTGACTGCGTTTGTGTTGAAGTACCGGCTCGGGTCCCATGGCTACCGGCACCCGACCATGCTCGGGGACGCCGCGCGAGCGGTGCGGTGGGTGCGGGCGCGCGGCGCCTATTGGCAGGTTGATCCCCGGCGGATCGGGATCATGGGATCATCGGCCGGCGGCCACCTGGCTTCGACGCTCCTGACCCATTTCGACGCGGGACAACCGGACGCGGCCGATCCGGTCGAGCGGGAAAGTTCGCGTCCGGACCTGGGCATTTTGTGCTACGCGGTCATCACGCTGGGTGAATACACGCACGAAGGGTCGAAGCGGAATCTGCTGGGCGACCAGCCTCCAGCGGAGCTGGTGGAGTTGCTGTCGAACGAGAAGCAGGTCACGCCGGAGACGCCTCCCTGTTTTGTCTGGCACACATGGGAGGATCGGGCGGTGCCGGTCGAGAACAGCCTTCAGTTCGCGGCCGCGCTGCGCCGGGCGGGGGTGCGCTTTGACCTGCACGTGTATGAGCGGGGGCAACACGGGATCGGGTTGGCGGCGAAACCGCCCTTCGAGCGGACCCATCCGTGGGCCAGCGACGCCAGTTCTGGCTGCAGGCGAAGGGCTTTGTGAAGTGAAGTTTGCCAACGCCGCTTTGCGTGGGGTCGTAAACGTGGAAGAGCGGACAACGGCACAAAAGCGCCGCTGAAGTCAGCGCCTCAAACGCCCCGTTGCGCCGGCCGGGTGGTGTGGACGTCGCGAAGCGTTTGGAGTGCGTGCGGTTGACCGCCGCTTTGCGTAACAGGAGGGGAAGGGGCCTCGTTGGCCAAGAAGCGGCGAGGCTGACCCCACGACCCCGGTCGGTTTCGGCGATCAGGCTGGCTGGCTCACGAATTGCTTTGTAACGGGCGCGATATCGTCATGGACATCAAGACGCGATGTGGAGGGGAAACCCCAACGGTGGCCAAGGCATTGGGTGGGGGGAAAGACCCCAGGGCCTCCGCGGCGTACCGTGGACCAAATGAACCGCAGAAGGGCGGGCGAGACACCTGCCCACAGGTTCCTGGGAGGGCGAACGGAAGAAGCTCGTGCGAGGGACTGGAGCCAATGCCTGCTGACCGCCGCTTTGCTCGCCTGGGTGGCGGGCGGGCCGGGGGCGGGCCAGGCGCAAATCCCGGCCGGAGGTGCCTTGCTGCGCGAAGTGTGGGAAGGCATCGAAACACCTCCGTGTCCGACCTGACCAGTTCGCCGACTACCCCGACCGGCCGACGAGCACGAACTGCGTGACCGATCTGTGTTCGGTCGCCGACCACGATAACTCAGTTCTACGGACCAACGGATGCACGGCTGCTCATCCCGCCCCAATCAGGCCAACTACACCTTCTGGTCGCGACCGACGACAGAGGGGCGCTGTACCACAGGCTGCCGATGAACAGCCCGCCAACGCCCGGCTGATCGCGGCCGTGGAAGGTTGGACCCCGCCGCGCGTGTGGGATCGGGAAGGAGGCCAACAGTCGGACCCGGTCCGGCCCGGAAGCCAGCCGGCCGCGTACGATCTCCAGCGCTGATGAAGGAACACGGAGGCGGCGACAGCCTGGCAGTGCGCTGGCTGGTGCCCGACGGCACCGACCAGGCGCCCATCGTCCTGACGAACTGCCTGCCGTACGGCGTGAGTTTCTCGGCACCGGTCATTGCGCAGCACCCTGCGAAACACAGGCAATAGTCGGGCAGCGTCTTGCAGTTCGGGTCAGACGCAGTCAGTGAGGGTCTTCCGCTATCAATGGCAGCAGACAGCGCCGATCTGGCAGGCACGACGAGCGTCGAGCTGACGTGTCCCCGCCCGCATGAGCGATCACGGAGCGCAGTACCGCTGTGTCGTCAGCAACGATCAGGGGCTCGGCTACGAGAAACAACGACGAAGTGCTGACCGTGACACCGGACACCACGCCGCCGCAACTGCTGGGCGCGCGAAACCTCGGGGTGAACCGCATTGAGGTGCGCTTCTCGGAAGCGGTGGCGGCGGCCTCGGCCACGACGGCGTCGAACTACCGGCTGGACCAGGGCGCGACGGTGAGCGCGGCGGGGGTGGGGTCGGGACCGGACACGGTCTTGCTGACGACGTCGACCTTGGGCCTGGGCGTGACGTACACGCTGACGGTGAACAACGTGCGGGACCAGGCGCAGGCGGCCAACCTCATCGCCGCGAACTCGCAAGCGAGCCTGACAGTCGTCGAGTACACCCCCAGCGACGTGGGCAGTTCGCCCCTGGCGGGCACCGCCACGCCGGTGACGGGGGGTGTGGACGCGACGGGCAGCGGCGATGTGGGCGGGACCGCGGATGCGTTCCTCTTCGCGTGGCAACAGCGCACGGGCGACTTCGACGAGCGGGTGCGGCTGGCCGCGTTCACGCCGACGGATCCGTTTGCGAAGGCGGGCTGGATGGCGCGCGAGAGCCTCGAGCCGGGCAGCCGGTTTGTGGCGGCCCTGGCGACCCCCGCGACGGTGGGGTGTTTCCTGATGACACGGAGCACGCCGAATGCGGCCGCGACGCGCGCGGGGTACTTCCCGGCGAATTATCCGGCGACGTGGCTGCGGCTGCGGCGAGCGGGGAACAGCTTCACGGCCTATGCCGGCTACGACGGCGCGGCCTGGACGGAGCTGGGCAGTACGACGTTGAGCCTGCCAGCGACGGTGTATCTCGGGCTGGCCGCGTCGAGTCGGGACAGCGCGAACGTGGCGACGGTGGCGTTTCGGGATATGGGGCCGGCAAGCGGGGCGACCGTGGTTCCGTATGTGGGCCGCGGGGAAACGTTGGGACCGTCGAGCCGGATGACACCCCTGGTGATCAGCGAGATCATGTATCACCCGGCCGCAGGGCGGGGCGGGGAATTCATCGAGCTGTACAACGCCGATCTGATTGCCCAGGACCTGACGGGTCACCGGATCTCGGGGAGCGTGGACTATGCGTTTCCGGAGGGATTCGCCCTGCCGGCGGGAGGATGGGCGGTGATCGCGCGCGATCCGGCCCGGGGATGGGTCACGACTCCTGGCGTCGACGGCCTGCCGCGGCTGGCGGGTGGGGCAGCGTTGCTGGGGCCGTTTGCCAACACCAACAACCTGCCGAACGACGTCGGCACGGTGCGATTGCGCAACCCGGAAGGAGCGGTGCTGCTCGAGGTGAACTACGGCAGCCGGGCTCCGTGGCCCGTGGCGGCGGACGGTGGCGGAGCGTCGCTGGTGCTGGCGCGTCCTTCCTTCGGCGAGGGCGATCCGCGGGCGTGGGCGGCGAGCGAGGCGATCGGTGGCTCGCCAGGGCGCGCGGAGCAGGTGTGGGCAAACCCGTGGGCCGCGGTGCGGCTGAACGAGTGGCTGGCGCACACCGACTTGCCGGCGCTGGACTTCGTCGAGTTGTACAACCACAGCAACGCGGCGGTGGACCTCGCCGGGTGCGTGCTCACCGACGATCCAAAGACCAACCGGTTCCGGATCCCGGCGGGCACGGTGCTGACTCCGCGGGGCTTCGTGGCGTTTGACGAGAACCAGCTTGGCTTCCGGCTCAGCGCCGCGGGGGAAGCGCTGTTCCTGTTTGACCCGGATGGGACCCGGGTGCTGGACGCGGTGGCCTTCGGGGCCCAGGAAAACGGCGTGTCGAGCGGTCGCTACCCGGACGGGGCGCCGGACTTCGGCCGGCTGGTCAGCCCGTCACCGGGCGCGGAGAACGAGCCGTTCCGGGTGAGTGAGGTGGTGATCAACGAGATCATGTACAACCCCATTTCGGGCGACCCGCGCGACGAGTTTGTCGAGGTCCACAACCGTACCGCCAAGCCGGTGGATCTCTCCGGGTGGCGGTTTACGGATGGCATTGACTTCCGTTTCCCGCCCAACGTCGTGCTGCCGGCCGGCGGCTATGGGGTGGTCGCGAAAGACCGGCAACGGCTCCTGGCCAACCATCCCGCGGTGAGCCCGGCAGTGGTGTTTGGGGACTTCGACGGCGCGCTGGCCAATGGCGGCGAACGCCTGGCCCTCGCCAAGCCCGACACGATCCTGGCCACCAATGAATTCGGGCTCGTGATCACCAACCGGATCTACATCGACGTGGACGAAGTCACTTACGGGACCGGAGGGCGGTGGGGCGAATGGAGCGACGGGCTGGGGAGCAGCCTCGAGTTGATCGACCCAAACAGCGACCACCGGCGCGCCGCGAACTGGGCGGACTCCGACGAGAGTGCCAAGGCGCCGTGGAGCACGATCGAATTCACCGGCCGGCTTGATCATGGCGATGGGGGCCCGGCCAACCGCCTCCAGCTCATGTTGCAGGGCCCGGGCGAGTGCCTGGTGGACGACGTCGAAGTGTTGCCCAGCGGCGGCGCCAACCGCTTGTCCAACCCGGGCTTCGAATCCGGCCTGAGCGGGTGGACCATCCAGGGGAACCATCGACGAAGCACCCTCGAGCCGGGGGCCGGCACCGGCGGTTCGGTGGCCTTGCAGGTGCGGGCCACGGGTCGCGGCGACACGGCCTGCAACCGCATCTTCGCCCCCATCACGCCTTCGTTGGCCGCCAACTCATTTGCGACGCTGCGCGCCCGGGTCCGCTGGGTGAAGGGCTGGCCCGAGCTCCTGCTGCGCACGCGCGGCAGCTACCTTGAAGCGGCCGGCCGCATGGCGCTGCCGACCAACCTCGGCACGCCCGGCGCACGCAACAGCCGGGCGGTGGCCAACGCCGGTCCGGCGATCTTCGACGTGACGCATGCACCGGTGTTGCCCAGTGCCGGCCAGACGGTGCTCGTCACGGCCCGGGTGAGCGATCCCCAAGGGATTGCCGCCGTCCGCTTGCGGCATCGGCTGGACCCGAACGCGAGCACCACGCTGGTGGTCATGCGCGACGACGGGACGGGCGGCGATGAAGTGGCCGGCGACGGCGTCTACTCGGGGCGTTTGCCCGCACAGTCGGCGGGACGGTTGGTGGCGTTCTACCTCGAAGCCACGGATGCGCCGGCCAGCGGTGCGGCCACCAGCCGGTTTCCGGCGGACGCGGCCCGTGAGTGTCTGGTGCGCTGGGGCGAGACCCAACCGGTGGGCAACCTGGGCGTGTACCGGCTCTGGCAACGGCAGGCGGATTTCAACACCCTGCGCAGCCGCGAGTCGTTGGCCAATGACAACCTCGACTGCACCTTCGTCTACAACGACGGCCGCGTGATCTACAACGCCGCCATGCGCGCGAAGGGCAGCCCGTGGCACGGCGGCAGCGTCGGCGCCGATTACCTCTTTGCGTTCCCGGACGACGACCGGTTTCTCGGCGCCCGCGACGTGGCGCTCGTCACCGTGGGCAACCTGGGCAACGACGACAGCGCGCAGCGCGAACAGGCGGCGTTCTGGATCGGACGTCAGCTCGGGATCCCCACCCTGCATCGCCGGCACGTTTACTTCTTCGAGAACGGCGCCCGGAAACAGACGGTGTACGAAGACACCGAAGAACCCAACGGCTTCTACGCCGATCGCCGCTGGCCAGACGGTCAGGACGGCGACCTCTACAAGATCGAGGACTGGTTCGAGTTCGACGACAGCGGCGGGAGCTTCACCTTCAGCCGGGACGCCACGCTCGAGAGCTTCACGACCACCGGGGGCGAGTACAAGCTGGCCCGCTACCGCTGGGCCTGGCGCAAGCGCGCCGTCGTGGATTCCGCCAACAACTACACCCACTTCTTCAACCTCGTCCGCGCCGTGAACGCCGCCGGCGGGACGCTGGTGCCGCAGGTTGAAAACCTCGTGGACGTCGAGATCTGGATGCGCAACTTCGCGCTCCAGCACCTCGTGGGCAACTGGGACGCCTACGGCTACAACCGCGGCAAGAACGCCTACATCTACAAGCCCGTCAACGGCCGCTTCCAGATGATCCCCTGGGACATCGATTTCGTCCTCGGCTCCGGCAGCGACGGTCCCACCACCGACATCTTCGGCTCGAACGATCCGGTCATCTCGAAGCTCTGGAACACCGCACCGTTCCGCCGGGCCTACCTGCGCGCCTTCCTCGAAGCCGTCGCCGGACCGTTGCAGAGCGCGCGTTTTGACCCGGTCGTGGACGGCCGGTTCGCCGCGCTCGCCGCCAACGGGATCAGCGTGGCCAACCCCCGGCCCATCAAGAACTGGGTCACTCAGCGGCGCAACTACCTCGCCAATCGGATCGCCACCTTCGACACGCCGGAGTTCGTCATCACCTCGAACAACGGCAACGGCTTCGCCACCGACCAGGCGTTCGTGTCGCTCACCGGCGCTGCGCCGCTCCTAGCCGCCACCCTTACGCTCAACGGGGCGCCGGTCGCCGTCACCTGGACCAGCGCCACCCAGTGGACCCTGACCGTGCCGCTGGCCGGACGCGAAAACCGGTTCGTGCTCGGCGCGCGCGACACACGTGGCCGCCCGCTCGACGGCATGAGCGACACTATCACCATCCAGTACACCGGGCCGGATCTCCCGCCGCCCGTCGGGAAGATCGTGATCAACGAGATCATGTACAACCCGCTCGTGCCCCAGGCAGAGTTCATCGAACTGCACAACCCCACGACCACCAGCTATGACCTCTCGAACTGGCGACTCAACGGCGTCGGATACACCTTCCCGCCCGGCACGCTCCTCGGCCCCGGCGCCTTCGTGGTCATCACCCAGAACCGCGACGCCTTCGCGGCCGCCTATGGCTTCAGTGTCCTGCCGTTGGGCGAGTTCCCCGGCACCCTGCAGAATAACGGGGAACGGCTGAGCCTGATCCGCCCTGGCGCCACTCCGGCGGAAGACCTGGTCATCGCGGAAGTGCGCTACGAGAACGACCTGCCCTGGCCGCCGCAAGCCCATGGGCTGGGACCCTCCCTCCAGCTCGTCGATCCGTTGCGCGACAACTGGCGCGTCGGCAACTGGGCCGCCGCCGCGGTCACCGACACCGTGCGCTCCACGCCGGGCCGGGCCAATTCCGTAGCCCAGTCCCTCCCCCCCTTCCCCCCGTTGTTCCTCAACGAAGTCCAGCCCGTGAACCTCACCGGGCCGCGCGATCAGGCAGGCGACCGCGATCCCTGGGTCGAGTTGTACAACGCCGGCACCACCGCGCTCGACCTCTCCGGGCTCTACCTGACCGCCGACCTCGCGCATCCGACCGCCTGGGCCTTCCCGGCCGGCACCACCCTCGGGCCGAAAGAATTCCGGCTGGTCTGGATCGATGGCGAGCCGGGAGAATCCACCCCGGGCGAACTGCACACGAGCTTCCGGTTAACGCCAACGAACGGCACAATCGCCCTCGTCCGCCTCCAGGCCGGGGCGCCCGCGGTCGTGGATTACCTCAGCTACCGCGAGCAGCCCGACGGCCTCTCCATCGGCTCGTACCCCGACGGTCAGGCACGCGACCGGCGCCTGTTCCACCTCCCCACGCCCGGCGCCGCCAACGACCCGGGCGCACCGCCGGTGACGGTGTTTGTCAATGAGTGGATGGCAAGCAACAGCGGCATCGTCCTCGACCCCGCCGATGGCGACCCGGACGACTGGTTCGAGCTGTACAACGCCGGTCCCGCAGCCGTGAACCTCTCGGCTTACACCCTCACCGACGACCTGGCGAACCCGGCCAAGTTCGTCATCCCCAACGGCACCCTCCTCCCCGCCGGCGGCTTCCTCCTCGTGTGGGCCGACGAAGAGCCGAACCAGACCGCGCCCGGCCAACTGCACGTCAACTTCCGCCTCGCCGCGGGCGGCGAGAGCCTCGGCCTCTATACCCCGGACGGCCAACCCGTGGACGTCCTCACCTTTCCCGCCCAGACGGAGAACGTCAGCCAGGGCCGTTTCCCGGACGGTTACGCCGAGCCCTTCCTCTTCCTCGATCTGCCCACCCCAGGCGCGGCCAACGTGTTCGCGACGCTGAACCAACCGCCCGTGCTCGGACCCATCGGCCCGCGCACCGTCGATGAAGGTCAAACGGTGACCTTCACCGCCATCGCCACCGATCCCGATGCCGGCCAGCAGTTGACCTTCTCCCTCCTCGGTGCCCCCGCCGCCGCCCAAATCCACCCCGTCACCGGCGCCTTCACTTGGACCACCACCGAAGCCGACGGCCCGGGCGAATCCACCTTCATCGTGCGCGTCACCGACAACGGCATCCCGCCGCGCTCGGACTCCGAGAGCGTCTCCATCACCGTGCGCGAAGTGAACGAACCGCCCACCCTCAGCCCCCTCCCCGACCGCACCATCGACGAGGGCGACACCCTGGCGTTCTCCGCCGTCGCTACCGACCCGGATCTGCCGCCGCAAACCTTGCGCTTCCGACTCGAACCGGGAGCCCCCGCCGGCGCCACCATCGCCGACACCACCGGCGAGTTCACCTGGACCCCCACCGAGGACCAGGGCCCGGGCAGCTATGTGCTCACGGTGACCGTCACCGACAGCGGCAACCCGCCGCGCGCCGCCAGCCGCAGCTTCCGCGTCACCGTCCATGAAATCGACAACCCCCCGGTGTTCGAGCCCGTCAGCCTGCAAAGCGTCGAAGAACTGACGCCTTTCTCGCTCGCGCTGGTGGCCCGTGATCCCGACACGCCACCGCAAACACTCACCTTCGTCCTGCTCTCCGGGCCGGGCGGAATGCAGATCAACCCCGCCACGGGGTTGATCACCTGGACGCCGACCGAGGCGCAGGGCCCGAACTCGTATAACGTCGTCGTGCGCGCCACCGAGGCCGGAGCCACCGGCCGGTCCAGCACGCTGACCTTCTCCATCGTGGTCAGCGAACGCAACGAAGCCCCCGCCCTCGCCGCCGTACCGGACTTCACCGTGGCCGAGGGAACCACCGTCACCTTCACCAGCGTGGCGACCGACACCGATCTGCCCCCGCAGCGCCTCACCTTCAGCCTCGAGGGCGCCGCCCCGCCCGGGCCCAGCGTGGATCCGGACACCGGCGTGTTCACCTGGCGCATCGGCGACGACGCCGGCGCAAGCACGAACCAGCTCACGCTGCGCGTCACCGACGACGCCCTCGAGCCCAAAAGTGCCTCCCGGACGTTCCGCGTGACCGTCATCGCCCAACCGCGCATCGTGCTCAACGAAATCCACTATCGCGCCGCCGCGGGAGGCGCGGAGTTTGTCGAGCTCTACAACCCGTCCACGAACACGGCGTGGTCCCTGGCCGGCTGGCGACTGACCGGCACCGCCTTCACCTTCCCCACCGGCACGACGCTGGCACCGGCGGGATTCCTGGTCGTGGCCCGCAACCGCACCGCGTTCCTGGCCGCCTACCCAACGTCACCTGCGCCGGTTCTCGGCAACTACACCGACCAGCTCGGCGCGGACGGCGGGACGATCGAGTTGCGACGCCTCCTGATTGGCGGCGGCGAGGAGATCGTCAGTCAGGTCGCGTTCCGCACGCGCGCTCCCTGGCCGGTGGCGGCGAACGGAACCGGCCCCTCGTTGCAGTTGATTGATGCCCGACAAGACACGCGTCGCGTCGCCAACTGGGCGGCCGTGACCGGCACCACCACCAACGCCCCCCGCAACGTCCTTCCCCTCGACGCCACCTGGCGGTACTGGCAGGAAGCCGGTGATCCGGCGCCCGGCTGGACGGAGGTCACCTACGACGACGCCAAGTGGCCCAGCGGCGCCGCCCTGCTCTACGTCGAAAACGCCCCCCTGCCCGGGCCCAAGAACACCCCGCTCACCCTCGGGCCGATGAGCTACCTCTTCCGTACTCGTTTCCAGTTCGATGGCAACCCCGACGGCGCTTCGCTCCAGCTCCACGCCGTGATCGACGACGGCGCCGCCTTCTACCTGAACGGGCGCGAAGTCGGCTTCCGCCTTGGCCTTCCCGACGGCGTGGCGCTCGAGCGCGACACCCCCGCCAGCCGCACCGTGGCCGACGCCGTCCTCGAGGGGCCGTTCGTCATCCCCGTGGACAACCTGGTCACCGGCGAGAACGTCCTGGCCGTCGCCGTCCACCAGACCAACCCCGGCAGCTCGGACATCGTGTTCGGCCTGAGCGTCGATGTCCTCGAAGTGAAACGCGAATCCAGCACCCCCGGCTACGCCAACTCCGTGCGCGCCACGCTCGAGCCGTTCCCCGCCGTCCGCCTGAACGAGGTGCTTGCGAACAACATGACCGGCCTGCGCGACCGGATGGGGGATCGGGATCCCTGGATCGAGCTGCGCAATGCCGGTGCGGCCGCCGTGTCCCTGGACGGATGGTACCTGTCCGACCGCTTCACGCAGCTTGACCGCTGGTCCTTTCCGCCCGGGGCCGCGCTCCCCGCCGGCGCCTACCAGGTGGTCTGGGCCGACGCTGAACCCGGCGAGTCCAATGCCACCGAATGGCACACCAACTTCCGGCTGCCGGCCACCAGCGGGGTCGTGGTGCTCGCCCGCCGCCAACTCGGCCAAGTGGCCGTCGTCGATTCCCTCGAATACACCGGCCTCAACGCCGACCAGGCCTTCGGGTACGCCGATCCCGACGCCGCCAACCCCAACCCCGTGATCCTGCCCGCGCCCTCGCCAGGAGCACCCAACCCCGGTGCCCCGCCTGCGGCACCGGTCATCGAGGAACTGGCGGTGGACCCCACCGGCCAGTTCGCACTCACGTGGACCACCCTCGCGGGTCGGACCTACCGGGTGGAGGCCAAGACCGACCTTGCCGAAGCGACCTGGCAGGCGGTGGGTCAGGTCACCGCAACCGGGCTTCGCGCCACCCTGACCGATCCCGCGAGCGGTGACCTGGCACGGCGATTCTACCGCGTGGCCCTCCTGCCGTAGGTCGCAGAAAACTCACCGTCCTTACTTGCGTCGTGCCTCACTGCCCCGCCGCCGGCGCGGTCGCCCGGTACTCCTTCAACAGGCGCAACACCTCGTCGAAAATCTCGGCCGGTACGATCTTGCCGCGGATCTTCGGGTACGCTTCCTCGGCCGCGATCCGCCACTCGGCTTCGAGCGCCGGCGTGACCGGCGTCACTTGCAGACCCCGCTTCTGCATCGCCGCCACGGCCTCGGCGGCCTCCTTGCGGCTGTTGGCCTTGATCTCGCGACCCGCCTGGGCGGCGGCCTCGAGCATCGGCGTCCGCTGGGCGGCCGGGAGCTTCTCCCAGACGTCCTTTCGGATGATGCACGCACCCACCAGCGGCGCCCAGTTGAGGTCGAGCATGTGGGGGGCGCGTGTGTCGGCCTGGGTGGCAAGCGCGAACACCGGCGGCATGGGCGCCGCCTCGATCAAGCCCGTCTGGAGGCTGGGCAGGATGTCCGCCGTCTCCAGCGGGATCGGCTGGAAACCGGAGGATTTGTAGATGTCGAGCATCTCGGGGTCGCCTGCCCAGGTGAACAGTTTGAGCTTCTTCAGATCATCGGGACGCGTGACCGGTTTCTTGCTGAAGAACCGCACCCAGCCGGCGTCGGACCAGAACAGCACCACGAATCCCTTCCGCGCGAGCCGCTCCTCGAGCATCGGCTGGAGCTTCTGTCCCACATAATCCACCTCGACGAAGTCATGGAAGCCCATGGGGATGTTCTGCAGCCCGGCGACATCCCGCTCGATCTCGGACAAGCCGATGGCCGTGAGCATCGCCGCCTGGATCGAGTTGACGCCCATCAGGCCGACGGTCTCGCTTTCGCCGCCGAGCTTGCCGTCGGCGTACACCACGAGATCGAGCTTGCCGTTGGAGGCCTTGCGCCAGGCGTCGCGCATGGCCAGCAGGCTCTTGTGATACGTGCTGCCCGTCGGCGCCAGCGTGGCCAGCTTGATCCGCTGGGCTTGCGCCACCAGGCCGCCCACCACCAACGCCAACGCCACGGTCCACCACGGCCGCCACCACCTGATCTGCTTCACAACACGCATGTCTCTCTGACGTCAGTTCGCCCCAGGAGGTTCAGGAATCAGGAACAAATCTTCGCGCTTGGACTGGAGCCACCGCGCCCGCCGCTGCATCACCAGATTCAACAGCCGCTGCTCCGGCACCGCGTCAGCATCGACCGCCAACGCCCGCTCGAGCATCGCATCAAACTCCACCAGGTCCTGCCGCGCCACACATACCGCCTCGGCATACGACACATAAGCCCCCGCCTGGGCACCCCGCCCCAGCACCAAAGCCCGCGCGAAGTGCTGCCCCGCCCGCGCCACCGGATCGCCCTCCGCCCCCTGCCGCGCCATCTCGTAGGTGATCAGGAAGCTGTGGATCGCGCCTTCGCCCCAGTCCGGATCCAGCGCCAACGCCCGGTCAATCAACGCCTCCACCTGCGGCACGTCCTTGATCAGGTCCGGATCGTCCTTCGCCAGCGCGATCGCCGCGCCCCAGGACACCGCGGTCCAGTAAAGCAGCGGCACATCGCGGCGCTTCGCCAGGGCCGCCCCGGCGGCCGGTTGCGAGCGCAACTCCTCCTCGAATCCCTTGTGCCGCACCTCGAGCCCCCGCAGCCCGTAATCCCGCGCCCGCAAGTACAGGCGCCGGGCCCTGGCCCGCATCACCTCCGCCCCGGCGAAATCCTGGTCTTCGAGCTCGTCGGCATCCAGTTGCACGAACGCATAGGCGTACTGCGTAAACCCGCTGGCGGTGGCGAACAGCAGCCCCGCATGGCGCGGACTCTCCGCCAGCAGACTCTCCATGAGCTTCAGGCTGAAAGGCACGGCCGCCCGGATCAGCTCGGGATCGTCGTCGCTCGCAAACGTGGTGCCGCCACTCGCCAGCGCGTTGCCGACCTGGTTGACCGCGAACTTGCGCAGCGAGCAGCCGGGCAGGAGCAACAACCCGCCCACCACCACCCCCGCCGTCCAGAGTCGCGCCCACCCGCCCACCGGGCGGCGGCAAGTCGAGTCAGACATGCCGCGACCGATACCACAGGCCGAGAACACAGGCGAAGGGAAATCTGTCCCGCGCCAATTGCCGATCGCCGGGCCCGCGTCGCCCGTCGGGCAGAGCTCACCGCATCCGATGCTCGCGCCACCGCGCCGCCAGGACGCCCGCGATGGCCCCGCACAGATGCCCTTCCCACGACACCGGACCGCGCCGCGGCAACACGCCGTACACCAGCCCGCCATACAGCGCCAACACCAGCAGCGCCACGCCCGCCGCGCGCCAGCTTCGCCGCAGCCAGCCTGCCGCCACCAGGTACGCCACCATCCCATAGATCAACGAGCTGGCGCCGATGTGCACCGCGCCACCCCGCCCGATCAGCCACGTCCCCAAACCAGCCAGCGCCCAGATCATGGCCAGACTGGCCGACGGCCGGTAGTGCCGGTCCGAAAACAACAGCACCAGCAGGACGAAGCACGGTATCGCGTTCGCCATCAGGTGCGCCAAGTTCGCATGCAGCAGCGGGCTGAAGAGCACCCCCACCAGCCCCCACGCCGTTCGCGGCCGGATCCCCCAATCCCGCAAGCCCGGAATAAACCTCGCGGCCAACGCCACCACCACCAACACCCCCAGGAACGTCCCGCCCACCACCAGCGCGTTGTGCCAGTCGTTTCGCTTGACCGTCATCGAGTCGTACCTCCAAGGGCCTGTCCGCGGAGCGTTTTCCCCGTCTCCCCGTCAAACCAGTGAACCCGACCCAGCGGCAGGCGCACCAACATTCCATCGCCCGCCTTCAAATCAAGACCCGATCCCACCCGCGCCACCAACCGGTGCACCCCCAACCGCAGATGCACCCACACCTCCCCCCCCGCCGTCTCCTCCCACTCCTCCACCTCGGCCCGCACCCCGGGCAAGGTCGTCGTCTCGACCGCTTCCGCCAATTCGAGGTCTTCCGGCCGCGCCCCCAGCGTGACGGCCCCTCGGCCCGGTCCGCCCAGCCTTCGCGCAATCTCCTCTGGCAGCCGGAGGCTCAGCGTCCCGGGCCCGCCATCCCCCGCCGCGAAAACCGTCGAGCCCTCCTCCAAGCACAGCCGACCGGGAATGAGATTCATGGGCATGTTCCCCAGGAACCGCGCCACGAACACGTTGGCGGGCCGCTCGTACAGCTCCCGCGGCGGTCCCACCTGCTGCAACTCGCCTTCCCGCAACACCGCCAGCCGCTGCCCCAGGCCAAACGCCTCCCCCTGATCATGCGTGACATGAATCACCGTCAGCCGCAGTTGCCGGTGCAGACCGAGCAAGTCCCGCCGGAGTTGGCGTCGCATCGGCCCGTCCAACGCCGCCAGCGGTTCGTCCAGCAACAGGACCGACGGATGCCGGATCAGCGCGCGTCCCAGCGCCACCCGCTGGCGTTCCCCACCCGACAACTCCCCCGGCCGCCGCCGCTGCAACCGGTCGAGCCCCAGCCACGCGCTCATCTCGTCCACCCGCCGTTCGAGCTCGGCTCGGGGCGTCCGCCGCAGCCGCAGGGGCAACGCCAGGTTCTCGAACACGTCCAGATGCGGAAACAGAGCGCCTCCCTGAAACACCAGGCCCACCTCCCGCGCCTCCGGCGGTTCCTCCGTGCAGTCGCGATCATCGATGAAAACCCGGCCCGCCGACGGACGATCCAGACCGGCGATCAGCCGCAAGAGCGTGGTCTTCCCGCTCCCGGAAGGCCCCAGCACCGCCAGATACTCCCCTTCCGCCACCTCCAACGAAACCCCCGCTACCGCCGCCACCTCTCCTCTCCTTCGCTCCCGGAAGGTCTTCCGTACACAGTCGAGTCGGATGCGGGCCATGGCAGGCAGCGCCCAGCTTCCCCCTCTTCCTGCGGATCGTCGAGCCCCGAACTCCCTCCCTGCCCTCCCCCCCCCCGGTAACGGTTACTCTTGGCGCACGGGTCATGGGCATCTTGAGCGAGCGATCGTGTTTGGCGTTTGTGCTTTTCCCATGATTCAGGGCTCTGCTGATGGAATCTTCGGACTCGTCTCGGACAGTCTCTCCTGCCTCTCTGTGGTTGTCGTTTAATCGGGATTACCTGGCCTTTATCCCACTGATTCAGAGCTTTCCCTGCCGATGGAAATCTTTGGAATTCCGTCTCGAACAGCCTACCCATCACTCTCGGTGGACGTTTGAATCTGGCGCCGCGGTTCATCCTGAATTGATTAGAGTCTGCCGGATGGAACTCTCGGACTGTCCGGTACGCCCAATTTCTTCCCTGCGGTGTTAAGATTGGATCGGAATCATCCCTGCCTTTCCTCCTGATTCAGAGTTCCCGCCGATGGAACCTGCGTCGAATCCGTCCCGGTACAGCCTCACCTCCTGCCAATCTGCGGTCGCTCTGAATCTGCGGGACCCTCACTCCCGGCTTTCTCCCACTGATTCAGAGCCCCGCTGATGGAACCTCCTCGCACCGGCCTCTTGAACGCCTGCCCCATGCAGGTCGCTTGAATCTGCGGGCCTACTCCCCGGGCCTTTCTATCCCACGATTCAGAGCCCCGCCGATGGAATTTGTCGACCTGTCCCTGGCACAGTCTATTTCTTACCTAATTCGGTCGTTTGAATCGGCGACCACTCCTCGGGCCTTTCATCCCACCGATTAGAGCCCGCGATGGAACTCGCACCCGCGTCCCTGGTACAGCCCACTCCTGCTCCCTCTGCGGTCGCCAATCTGTGGGGACTGGATCGTCCCGGCGTTTCTGGTGGAGTCACAGGCGAGTCTCCAATTCTCGCTTGCCAGTTTGGTCACACCCATGCGAGGTCAGATGTCGCAATAGGTTTGCGTGCCGCGCGTTGAGTGGCTGCCGCTTTCATAGGCGTTCACCGAAGCTGCATCGACCGCTGACGACTAGGACATTGGGCTCTGGACTCTTGCGCGCAGACCGTTGCTGCCGAATGGGGACCATGGGATCCTGTTCAGTGTTTATCCCTTGCAGCCAGCTCAGCTACGGTGGCGCTGCGATAGGTCGTTTCGATGGCCAGACTATGCTCTCGCACCACATTCTCAACCGCTGCTGCGCATCGACGAGGGCGAGCGATGGGATCCACGCCGCTGGACTGAACCCACCAGCCTGATCGAACGTATGCACAGGTGGGTGAACACCACGTCGTCGATGTGACAGAGGCTTTCCTTGCCGAATGAATCAGTACGCAAACTTGCGCGCAGGCGCAGAACTGATGAACATGGTTTGGAGCAGATGCTCGGGTGCGAGTCATCCCAAAGAACCTTCCAGTTCGAGGACCAGCTCGTCGCTAAGCAGGTCCTGCCTTCGAAGTTGTCCGCTAGAATCCTGTGGTGGCGTCGTGACCCTTGGCTTAAAGCGATGTGGCACACCGGCCTTCCCAAACTTCGCTGGTCATCAGTCATGGTACAGGATCTCGTCCAGACCCGGACCCATTCCCGGTGACACTCCATCGCCAAACCAATGGCTCCGTAATCTCAGCCAATCTCGACCTCCTTCATGGCGGCGGACAGTAGCTTCTGCCACGTGAGGCGCCAGTCTGAAGTCCAAATCATCTCCGCCCGTTGCGGCATCCACCTTCGCTCTGAATCTGCGGACCACTCCCGAGCGCCTTTCATCCTACTGATTCAGAGCCCTCGCCGATGGAACCTGCGTCAGGTCCGTCCCCGGAACAGCCCACCCTCCTGCCCCATCTGCGGTCGCTCTGAATCTGCGGGACCACTCCGGGCCTTTCATCCCACTGATTCCAGGAGCCCCGCCGATGGAACCTCCTTCAGAACCCGTGTCCCAGTACTGTCCACCCTCCTACCCAATCTGGTGGTCGTTTGAATCTGCGGGCCTCCCCGACTTTCATCCACTGATTCAGAGCCCGCCGATGGAATTTCCCTCGAACCTGTCCCGGAACAGCCCACCCTCCTGCCCCATCTGCGGTCGCTCTGAATCTGCGGGACCACTCCCCGGACCTTCATCCCACCGATTCAGAGCCCCCGCCGATGGAACCTCCCTCGCACCCGTCCCCGGTACAGCCCACCCTCTTTCCCCCTCTGCGGTCGCTCTGAATCTGCGGGACCACTCCCGGGCCTTTCATCCCACCGATTCAGAGCCCCCGCCGATGGAACCTCCCTCGAACCCGTCCCCGGTACAGTCCACCCTCTTACCCAATCTGCGGTCGCTCTGAATCTGCGGGACCCCTCCCCGGACCTTTCATCCCACCGATTCAGAGCCCCCGCCGATGGAACCTCCGTCGAACCCGTCCCCGGAACAGTCCACCCTCCTGCCCCCTCTGCGGTCGCTCTGAATCTGCGGGACCGCTCCCCGGACCTTTCATCCCACCGATTCAGAGCCCCCGCCGATGGAACCTGCGCCGAACCCGTCCCCGGTACAGTCCACCCTCTTACCCAATCTGCGGTCGCTCTGAATCTGCGGGACCCCTCCCCGGACCTTTCATCCCACCGATTCAGAGCCCCCGCCGATGGAACCTGCGCCGAATCCGTCCCCGGTACAGTCCACCCTCTTACCCAATCTGCGGTCGCTCTGAATCTGCGGGACCGCTCCCCGGACCTTTCATCCCGCCGATTCAGAGCCCCCGCCGATGGAATCTCCCTCGAACCCGTCCCCGGAACAGCCCACCCTCCTGCCCCATCTGCGGTCGCTCTGAATCTGCGGGACCACTCCCCGGGCCTTTCCTCCCACCGATTCAGAGCCCCCGCCAATGGAATCTCCGTCGAACCGGGCGATGCAGGGGTGCGCGGCAGCTTGGGATGGGCGCCGTGAAGGGCTGTCCAACATAAAGCGGCGGGCTCGTAAGCCCGCCGCACTTGCCTCCAGCCCGCCAAAGGGCCCGGCTCTGGAACGGAGACGGTCCGGATCAGGACCGGGGCAGTATCACCGCGTCGATGACGTGGATGACCCCGTTATTGGCCACCAGGTCGGTCTTGGTGACCCGGGCGTTGTCAACCATCACCGCCCCTTCCTTGACCTTGATCTCGACCTTCTGACCCTGGGCCGTCTTGGCCTGGCCTGGTTTCACGTCCGCGGCCATCACCTTGCCCGGCACCACATGGTACTTGAGCACGGCCACGAGTTTTTCCCGGTTCTCGGGCTTGAGCAGGTTCTCCACGGTCCCGGCGGGCAGCTTGGCAAACGCCTCGTCCGTCGGCGCAAACACCGTGAACGGACCTTCGCCCGACAGGGTCTCCACCAACCCAGCCGCCTTGACCGCCGCGACCAGGGTCTTGAACTGCTCGGAACCGCTGGCCAACGCCACGATGTTCTTCGACGACGTGCACTCGGCCGCGCCGGCGGCTTTGTCGGCACTGCAGGTGCCTGCGAGGAGCGGAGTGCTCAGCGCGGTCGCGGCCGCCACCAACGCCACAGTGAGATTTCGGATGTTCTTCATGGTTTCTGCTTTCTCAGGTTTCGGTTTCAAACTCGGTTTCGTTTCACACCGCCCACCAAGGCGGCGCCACCCGAAAGTGTACGCAGAATCCAAATCGTCAAAAAACTGACTAACTTTTTTATTAGACAAGAAATTGAACAAACACCCGAGTTCGTTGTCGTTGGCCCTCTTTTATCTCTTGAACCCCATCGGCGTGGCGAAGTTCGAGGGTTCGACACGCAGCCAGCAGAGCCTCTCGGCAAGGCCCGACAGGCTATAGGCGCTTCGGTCCAGGCGCGCCCGATGCACCCCGGCGAAAGGTATCCGTGCCAAACACCGGCTCAGCGCGCGCCGGCCCAGAGCCGACCCACCAATCGCACCAGGCCCGCGGAGCAGCCGCTAAACACGAGCAACAGGATGAATCCCTGCCCCGTGCGGCCGAACAGGAAGCTGCCGGTACAGAACAAGCCCGACCACACCGCCACACAGCCGAGCACCCAGCCCAGCATGGCTCGCGGGATGCTGTCCGCCGATTCGGTGACCCCGGCCTCCTGATGATAGCCTCGCCACCCCGCGATGGGCGGCCGCACGAGCTTCACAAAGCGGACCAGCGTGGCGCGGTCGGTCGGCTCGGTCGTGTAAGCGGCGATCAGCCAGACGACCGTCGTGGCCCCCACCGTGACCACCAGCGGCCAGGGGTCGGCCAGTCCGTACCCGGTCTTCTTGAGCACGAACAGCCCGACCGACACAACGAAGGACCCGATCATGGCCGCGATCTCGGTCCAGGCATTGATGCGCCACCAGAACCAGCGCAGCAGGTAGATCAGCCCGGTGCCGGCCCCCACCTGCAAGAGCAGGCCAAACCCTTCCTTGGAGCTCTCGATGAACCACGTCATCGCGCTCGCCACCACCATGAGCAGCACCGTCGTCAGGCGTCCCACCGCCACGTAGTGGCGCTCGCTTGCGCCCGGCACCAGAAAGCGCTGGTAGAAATCATGCACGAGATAGGAGGTCCCCCAGTTCAGATGCGTGATCATCGTCGAGACGTACGCCGCCAGCAGCCCGGCGATCATGAGGCCCAGCCAGCCGGTGGGCAGGAACTTCATCATGGCCGGATAGGCGATGTCATGACCCAGCAACGAGGGGTCCAGCCGCGGGAACGTCTCCCGGATCGAGCTCAGTTCCGGGTAGATCAACAGCGAGCACAGCGCCACCAGGATCCACGGCCAGGGTCGCAGCACGTAATGCGCGAAGTTGAAGAACAGCGTGCCGGCCAGCGCGTCCCGTTCGGACTTCGACGCCAGCATGCGCTGGGCGATGTAACTGCCCCCGCCCGGCTCCGCCCCCGGGTACCACACCGACCACCACTGCACCGCCAGCGGGATGATGAAGATCATCAAGGCCAGTTCCCAGTTGCCGAAGTCCGGCACCAGGTGGAGCACCTCTGGCATCCGGGTTTCCAGCTTTTCGACCAGGCCACCCAGCCCGCCGATCTCCGGCTGTTGCAGGGCGAACCACGCCAGCGCGAACGCACCGGTCATCGCGATGCCGAACTGAATCATGTCAATCACCAGCACGCCCCACAAACCGGAGCTGGCCGCGAACACGATGTTGAACACGGCGCACACCACCAGCGTCTGGGTCCGCGGCCAGCCCAGCACGACGCCGGCGATCTTCGCCGCCGCGAGGTTCACGGTGGCCATGATCACGCAGTTGAAGAACAGCCCGAGATACACGGCGCGGAAGCCCCGGACCGCGCTCGCCGCCTTGCCGGCGTAGCGCAGCTCGTAGAACTCGAGGTCGGTGAGCACCCCGGACCGTCGCCACAGCCGGGCGTAGAAGAAGACCGTGGCCATCCCGGTCAGCACAAACGCCCACCACATCCAGTTGCCGGCCACCCCCCCCTTGTCCCGCACGATGTCCGTCACCAGATTCGGCGTGTCCGCGCTGAACGTCGTCGCCACCATCGATACCCCCACCAGCCACCACGGGGCGCTCTGACCCGACGCGAAGAACTCGGACACGCTCTGACCGGCCCGCCGCGCGAACATCAGGGCAGGGATGAAACACACGGCCAGCGAGGCCGCGACGATGATCCAGTCGGTCAGTGTGACATGCATAGGCGAGGGGCGCCCGCCTTCGAACCCGGCCGCGTCCCGCGCCGCCGCGCGAGGGACAACACCCGGTCGCGGCGGGAGATCGTCGGTCGGTTCGGGGCAGGCACGCGCCTTTCCTAATGGGAAGGCCGCGCGGTGCCAAGCCCGAAGCTCCGCCGCTCCGCCCGAGAAATCGCTTTGCCTGGCGAACGTCCCCCGCCATGCTGCGCGGCGCCGATCATGACCACCGACCCCGTGAAAATGCCGGGCAAGAAGCGACGCGATTGTCCGGCATTGCAGACGTTCATCAGCGCAGCGGACTGCGGCCGGCAACGCGGCAGCCAGCTCGCCTGCCCCGCCCACTGTCCGCACTTCCCCTTCGGCACGGCCGCGCCGCCCGAAATCTGGACCCGGCTCGAGCTCGAGTGGGTCACGAAAGCGCTTCGGTTCCTCAATGACCGGCTCGGGCGCGACGCCCTGCAGGCCCGCTTGCGCGAGTGCGAGCCTCCCGTCCAGGACCAGGTGACCAAGGTGGAGGGTGCCGTGCTCCAACTGGTGATGGTGCACCTGATGCTCGAACGGGACGCCGAGGGGCGCCCCGTGGTCGAGGCCTGGGAAGCGGCGGGCTTTCCTGGCCTGAACAACGACGAACGGGTGATGACTGCGCACCGGCGCCACGCCCGGGCCACGGTGGTCGAGCTGGATCGCCGCCTGGATGCCCGCTCCTTTCTCGTCCGCGATCTGTTCGAGCCGGACCGGCCACCCTTCGTCGTGTTCAACCCGGGCTTCAGTCGTGAAACCGCCCGGTTCGCCCGCCTGCTGACCTACCTGACGCACTACCCGCACTTCTCGCGGCTGGGCGTGCCAACCTTCGAGGTGCCCCACCATCTCTGGTCCGACTGGGAAGGCCGGGTGCGTGCGGAGCACGCCGCCGCGGCCACCACGATGCCCGGCCGGACGCTGAAGGACTTCCTCAGCCGGTCGTTCGCGCATGCTGTCGAACTGCTCCTGGCTGCGCGGCAGGCTTACAACGAGCGGTTGATCCACCAGATGGACATGCACGAGTGCCTGGCCGCGTACAGCTACCGGGCACCGCGGGAGGAGATCGAAACGGTGCTGCGCGGAAAACCGGAGTTCCGTGCCGAGACGCCCCAGGCCGAGGGGGCCTTCGCCCAGCCGCTGGCGGCCTACCAGTGGCTGCGTCTCGGCGAGTCCGCGGCGCTCGAGGAAGATCTGCGCGGCTCGGTTCACCTGGACAAGCAGGTCGAAGGGGTTGGGACCGTGGGCAAACTGCGTTTCTACCCCGAAAGGCTGGTGGTCGAGACCCTCTCGAAGGCCAAGCATGCCTTTGCCCGGCGCCAGCTCGAGCGGTATCTGGAAGGCCGGATCGGTTTCGAAGAAGAAAGCGTGGTCAACCTCACGGAGGTGGTCGCCGACCGTCGCCGACAGGAAGCCACCGTGGGCCTTGCCCAGCAGGCTCTCTTCCCGGAGGCCACACCTCCCGCACCACCGGAACAGACCCCGGCTCCGGCCAGCGGGGGTGGAAATGAGCCGGCGCCGCTCGAGGCCTTGCGGGAGGCGCACGAGCGGAAATGCCAAAGCCTGCTGGAGACCGCGGTCCCGGCCCTCGGGGGCAAGTCACCCCGGGAAGCCGCCCAGGATCCGGGGCTCCGACCCAAACTTGTCGAGTGGATGAAGACGCAAGTCCATTACCTGGACCGGCAGAACCGCGAGCAGGGAACCGACTTCCGGCTCGACGCGGTGCTGGACGTCCTGGGTCTCCCGGAACTCAAGTGACGGCAAAACGTTGAAAGCAAAACCGTTTGACTTGGCGCCGCCTGCATCAATAATCGCCCCCACGCGTCCTGCCCGATGGCCAAGCTTGTAGTCCTGACTGAAGGGTTCGCCGGTGCCGTTCTCGAACTGAAGGCCGAGCGAACCACTGTGGGGCGACTGGAAGACAATGCCTTCCGGCTCGCCGAGGCCTCGATTTCGGGACACCATTGCGAGGTGTGGCTGGACAGTGGCCAGGTCCACGTCAAGGACCTCAACTCGACCAACGGCACCTTCGTCAACAACCAGCAGATCAAAGAGGCGATCCTCAAGCCGGGCGAAACGCTGCGCCTGGGTCAGATCGAACTGCGCCTCGAAAACGGGACCCCTCCCGCCGCTGCCGCCGCTGCCGCCCCGGCGCCTGCCGCCAAGAAACAGCAGGCCCACACCATGCCCATCGGCGGGGTGAAGCTCGACGAACTGGAGAACCCGGGCAAGCCCGTGGGCACGGCGTTCGCCAAGAAGAGCGACAAGCTGAACAAGATGATGTTGATCGGCTTCCTGGTCCTGGGCGTGATCATCATCGGCTTGATCCTCTACTCGATCTTCCGCGTCTGAGGTGGATCAGCCGCCCGGCGGTTCCTTCAGCCACCGCGCGACGTCCGGCGCCGCGTACGTGATCAGCAAGTCCGCGCCCGCCCGGGCAATCGCCAGCAGGCACTCCAGCGTGACGGCCCGTTCATCCAACCACCCTCGCGCCGCGGCGGCCTTCACCATCGAGTACTCGCCGCTCACCGCGTAGGCCGCCGTCGGGCAGCCAAACTCCGCCTTCACCCGCCACAACACGTCCAGGTACGCGAGCGCCGGCTTCACCATCACAATGTCCGCCCCCTCCCGCAGGTCGAGCGCCACCTCCCGCAGGGCTTCCTCCGGGTTCGTCCCCGCCATCTGATAGCTCCTCCGGTCGCCGAACTGCGGCGCGGATTCCGCCGCCTCCCGGAACGGCCCGTAGAACGCCGAGGCGAACTTGGCGGCGTAAGCCATGATCGGCGTGTCGCTGAACCCGGCCCGGTCCAGCGCCGCCCGAATCGCGCCCACCCGCCCGTCCATCATGTCGCTCGGAGCCACCAGATCCGCCCCCGCCTCGGCGTGGCTCACCGCCGACCGCGCCAGCAGATCGAGGGTGGGGTCGTTGAGAATCCGCGCGCCCTTCGGTCCTTTCGCGACCACGCCGCAGTGGCCGTGACTCATGTACTCGCAGAGGCAGACGTCGGTGATCACCACCAGCGAGGGCAACTCCCGCTTCAACTGCCGCACGGCCTCTTGCACGATCCCGTTGGCGGCATACGCCCCCGAGGCCTTCGCGTCCTTCCGCTCCGGGATTCCGAACAGGAGCACCGCCGGCACGCCCACCTCGTGCGCCCGCCGCGCGTCCTCCACCAGTTCGTCCGGCGACAACTGGAAGACGCCCGGCATCGAGGCAACGGGGCGGCGGAGCTTGCGGCCGGCGCGGACGAACAGCGGCAGCACCAGTTGGTCCACACTCAGCCGCGTCTCCGCCACCATCCGCCGCAGTACCGCCGATTGTCGCAACCGTCGGGGCCGGTAAATCGGAAACGGCCCCAGAGCTCCAGCATTCATGCGGCGAGTGTAGAAACCTCGCGCGGCCTGCAAAGGCCAAACCGGCCAAACCGGGCGGGATGCGGCCTCCTCGCGGGGGAATTCGGGCTTGCTTCCGAGTGCCTTGGTTACGTTAAGGTGACGGCCGAATGAACGTGTGGGCTTACATCGATCCCGGCTCCGGCCTGCTGATCTGGCAGGCGGTGGTCGCCTTCTTCGTCGGATTGGTGTTCTACCTCAAACAGACCCGGGAATGGCTCTTCGGGCTCTTCCGCAAACTGTTCCGAGGAAAGAGCCATTCGGATGCCGCGGCGAAGCCTGGCCCCCTGCCCCCTGAGCCCCACGGAAGATGACCCGGCCCGTGGTCTCGTTTCGCGACCCGGCCGGCACCTGTTGCGTTCTCCCGAACCGGGTCCTCCGCTGGGTGTCCGCCACGGCCCGGGATGCGTTCGAAGCCTTCCTCGGTTCCCCGACGGCCGCCGCGCTCGAGCAGCGCTCCCTGATTCTCGCGACCCGCCGTCTGACGTCGGACGAGCGCCAGGCCCTGACGACCGACCCGTCGATCCCGCCCGGCTGGCTCCCGGCCGATCCGGCAGCCGCGCTCTTCGAACACCCCCGCATTCCCTTCCCCAGCTATCCCCACGAGTGGCCGCCCGAGATGCTCTGGGAAGCCGGCCGCCTCACGCTCGAGATCGCCCGCCTCGCGCTGGCCGAAGGCTGGGGACTCAAGGACGCCACCCCGCTCAACGTCATGTTCCAGGCCGGTCAGGCCGTGCTGATCGACCTGCCCTCCTTCGAACGACGGGCGCCCGCCGATGCCGTGTGGCGCCCCTACGCCCAGTTCGTCCGCACCTTCCTGCTGCCCCTCCTGGCCCATCGCCTCTGGAGCGTGCCCCTCGCCGACGTTTTCCTGAACCGGCGCGACGGGCTCGAGCCGGAGGAGGTCTATGCCCATTGCGGCTACCTGACGCGGCTGCGGCCGTCGGTCCTGAACCTGGTCTCGGTCCCGACCTGGCTGAGTCGTGGCTCCCGCAAATCCGCGACCACGCTTTACGAACCCCGCCCCACTGCGCCCGACAAGGCCCGCTTCATCGTCGAGTCGTTGCTCGGGCGGCTGACGCGCTCCCTGGAACGGCTCAAGCCAGTTCGCCACGGCCGCACCGCCTGGTCGGACTACATGCAGACGCACAGCTATCGCGGCGAAGCGTTTGGCGCCAAGGAGAGCTTCGTCGAGCGAGCCTTGAAAACGGTCCAGGCCCGGCGGGTCCTGGACATCGGCGCCAACACCGGCCATTTCAGCGCGCTCGCGGCGAAGGCCGGGGCGGCGGTGGTCGCGCTTGACCTCGACCCGGTCTGCGTGGGCGCCATCTGGCAGCGAACCCAAGCCGAACGGCTCAACCTCCTGCCCCTCGTCGTGAATCTCGCCCGCCCCAGCCCGGCGGTCGGCTGGCGCAACCGGGAATGGCCGGCCTTCCTGGAACGGGCCCGCGGCGCGTTCGATTGCCTGCTGATGCTCGCGGTGCTCCATCACCTGCTGGTCACCGAGCGCATCCCGCTCGACGAGGTCATCGACCTCGCCGCCGAGCTCACCACTGATGCGGTGGTCCTGGAGTTCGTTGATCCGGCCGACGAAATGTTCCGTCAACTGACCCGGGGACGTGACCACCTCCACGCCGCGCTCACGCCCGCCGGGTTCGAGGCCAGTTGCCAGCGCCATTGCGTCATCGCCGATGCCGCGGACGTCCCGGGGTCGCGGCGGCGACTTTACCTGCTCCGGAAACCGACCGCCACCGTGTGAAGGACCTCGCCGCCGTTGTTGCCGAAGAGGCCGTGGCCCCTGCCCCTGAGAGGGTCCACGACGTGCGCCGTCGCGGTGCCAAGACCTTCCTGTTCGCGCTCTCGCTGGCGAACCTCGTGCTCGCCGGTTCCTGGTTCCCGCTCCTGTCCGATGCCGACTACGGGTATTTCAACAAGACGCGGGTGGATGGCCCCTCGCTGGCGGCGCTGCTCGCCAACACCGCCTGGATGACCCTCCTGTTTTGGGGAGCCGCGTCCTTCCTGAACCGCACCCCTAAGACCGCGCTGCGCTTGGTCGGGCACCTGGCGTTCTTCCTTGTCCTGCTGATCCCCATCGACTTCGCCCGGTCCAATCTCCTGGGCATACCGGATTTCCGGATCGTTGCCTGGGCCAAGTCGCCGCTGGGCTGGGCGGCCGCCGCACTCGTTGTGGGCCTGGCGTGCTGGCAACACGTCCGCGTGGCCCGACTCCTCGCGGTCGGCGTCGGCCTGCTCTCGCCCCTCGCCCTCTTCACCCTCGCCCGCGTCCTCCTGCTCCTCCTCGGGGTCACTCACCTCCGACAACACACCGAAGACCCGGCCCGCGCGCCGCTCCTCCCCGTTCGGCCGGACCTCCCCCGCGTCGTGTGGCTCGTGTTCGACGAACTGGATCAGCGTCTGACATTCGAGCGGCGACCCGACTCCGTGTCTCTCCCCGCGCTGGCGGAACTTAGCCGCCAGGCCCTGGTCGCCACCAATGCCTACCCGCCCGGCGACGCCACGGTGATTTCGCTGCCCGCCCTGATCACCGGCATCCCCCTCGCCACCGTGAAGGTCGCGGGTCACTCAGAGCTGGACCTGACCCGCGAAGCCGACGACGCAATCGTGCCTTGGAGTCGTCAGTCCTCCGTCTTCTCCCAAGCCCGCGCCCTCGGTGCGAACACCGCCCTGGTCGGCTGGTATCATCCGTACTCGCGCCTCCTGGCTCCCGCCGTGAGCCACTGCGACTGGCAGCCGCTGCCGTCCTTCGACCCGGTGGGCGCCGATCAGTTCTCCGTCGCTTTGGCCCGGCAACTGCAGAACCTCCTCCAACCTGTTCACCTTCGCCGGTTGTTCATCGACATCTGCCGGTCCGGCGCTGCCCAGGCCGAGGCGTTGGCCGGCGATCCGACCTACCAGGTCATGCTGCTCCACCTCGGCCCGCCCCATAAACCCGCCGTGTACCTGGCCGCCGAAGACCGCTTCACGCCCTGGGGGGTCCCCAAGGTCCCGGGTTATTTCCAGAGCCTGGTCCTGGTCGACCGCATCGTCGGGCGCACCCGCGCCGCGATCCGGCAGGCCGGCCTCGACTCGCGCACGTGGCTCATCGTCAGCTCCGATCATTGGTGGCGCGAGGCCGAGGTGCACGACGGCCGCCTGGACCACCGCGTCCCCTTCCTCGTTTGCCCTCCGGGTGACCACGCCGGTCAGAGCTTCGCGGGCATCCTCAACACCGTCATTACCCACGACTTGATCCTCGCCATCCTTCAACGCGAGGTGACCGATGTGGCCTCCGTCTACCAGTGGCTCGAACCCCGTCAGTTGCCGGCGCCTCCGCCCTATCGCTACCGGCACAGCGAGCAATAGATGGCCGTGTAATCCCGGGCCACCGCCGTCGCACTCCGTCGCCGCACGCTCTCCCGAATCTCGGCCGCCAGGGCCATCGGCGCCTCCCCCCGGGCAATCCGCCCGAGACACCGCGCCAGCCCCGCCACATCATCCGGCTCGAAAAACAGCCCCGTCTCCCCGTTCCGCACGATGTCCACGTTCCCCCCGCTCGCCGTGACGACCGCCGGCAAACCCATGGCCAAAGCCTCGATCAAGGCCACGGAACAGGGCTCGTTCAACGACGGCAACACAAACCACGCCGCCGCCCCCAGCGTCTCCTCGACCGCCAGCGACAACCCATGGAACACACAGGTCCCCTCGAGTTGATGCCGCACCACGAGCGCCTGAAGCTGCCGCTCGTAAAGCTGGCAGTCCGGCGTGTGCGGCGCCGTTCCCCAATGGTGAAACTCGAGGCGCGCGCGCTCCGCCGCCGGCAGCCGCCCCATCGCCTCGAGCAACACATGCCACTTCTTCCACTCGACCAGGTTACCCAACCCCACCAGCCGCAACCGACCGTCAGCTTCCGCCGGCCGCCGCGCCGCCGGCGGTAACTCGAAGAACTGATCGCCACAGCACTCCGACACCACCCGGAGGTTCGGGTCGTGGAGATCCAACCCGTAATGCCGCGCCATGTTCGGCGTCAGCACACAGGTGATCAGGCGCCGGCGACGCGCCCCCCAGCGATACATGCCGCGGCGCCGGGCAAACCCGTGGTTGGTGAAGACCATGCGCCGTCGCCCGAGAGTCGTGAGGAACTGCGTCATGACGAAGGACCCCCGGGTGTGGGCGTGCAGCACGTCGAAGGGCTCGCGACGCAGCACGGCCCGCAGTTCGGGCAACGCGCGGATTGCCCCCCACGCCAGCGCCAGGTGACTCGGCGAGTCCTGAATCAGATGCTCGCTGACGACGTAGTGGAGGGGTGGTTTCCGCAGCTCGCGGTACGCCCGGTTGACCAGCACCCGGTGCTCGTACCCCTGGCCCGCCGTCACGGTCTGCAGGTTCCGCAGGACCGTCAGAATGCCCCCGCTATCCTCCGTCGCGCCCAGCAAATGAAGTACTCTCATCATGACCGGCCGGCGGCGGCCGGCCTGCCACCGCACTGTCGCCGGCGCATCCTGGGGCGCCGCGGCGGGGCGGGGCAAGCCGTTTTGCCCCGCGTCTTACTCCGCACGCAAGCGTGGGTTCAACCGTGATTGCACCCGCAGCCGGACAAGTTGGCGGGGGCGTCGGTCGTGGGTGCAGTCACCCGCTCGAAGGTCACCCGCCAGGTGCCGTCGTCGAGGAGCTCGGGCTGCGCTTCGAAGCCTTGTTGACCCAGCTTCGCGTAGAGGGGCACCGGCTCGAAGGGCACGAGCAGCACCAGGGACTGGCCCACGTCAACCTGGGCGGCGGCGTCCTCGATGGCGCCGCAGGGCGACTCGCCCCGGGCCAGGAGCAGGCGCACGTCCAGGGTCAGGGCACCGGGATCCTGCGCGCGCGGCGCGGCGTCAGATGTGGGAAGGGTTTCGCTCATGGTTTCCGTAAGCGCATTGTTCATGGCCGGAGCCTGACACGCCGGCGCAGGCGAGGCTTTGATGCCGATCAACGAAACCTGAGAGGACCGTCCCTCCCCCCGTAGGAGCCGACGTCAGGAGGCTCTGGCTTGAGTCTCGTCACCTCGACTCCTACCGGCCCCCCTCCCGTAGGAGCCGACGTCAGGAGGCTCTTGCTTGAGTCTCGTTACCTCGACTCCTACCGGCCCGACGTGGGGGTCACCGCCAGGACAAACAAGTCCTCCGGGCGCACGTGCACCGCGAGGGCATCGCCGGCACGGCGCAGCGCCTGGGGATTCTGCTCGAACGCCTTGACCGGCGTTCCGTCCGCGAGTTCGAGGCGGTATTGCTCGATCTCTCCGAGATACGTCACCTGCCGCACTCTGGCCGTCAGCGCGTTCGGCAGGCCGGGGCCCATCCGCACCGCTTCCGGCCGGAACCCCACCCAGACGGGTTGGCCCGGCGTCAGGGCGCCCGGGCTGGCCGTCTGCAGTCGGCCGGCGCGCGTTTCAACCTCGCCGTGTTCGCCGGCGGCGCCCACCACGCGGCCCTCGAGCCAGTTGGTCTCGCCCACAAACTCCGCCACGAACCGCGTCGCCGGCCGCGCGTAGATGCGGCGCGGTTCGCCGATCTGCTCGACGCCGCCTTCCCGCAGCACCGCCACGCGATCGGCCATCGACAACGCCTCCTTCTGGTCGTGCGTCACGTACACCGTCGTGATGCGCGTCTCATCGTGGATCCGCCGGATCTCCTCTCGCATCTCGAGCCGCAGCCGGGCATCGAGGTTCGACAGCGGCTCGTCCAGCAACAGCACATCCGGCCGCACCACCAGGGCACGCGCCAGGGCCACGCGCTGTTGCTGACCGCCGGAAAGCTGGTTGGGCGAACGTTCCGCGAAGGCCTCCATTTGCACAACCGCCAGCGCCTCGGCCACGCGCCGGCGTCGCTCGGCCGCGCTGCAGCGGCGCACCTCGAGGCCGTAGGCGACGTTCTGGGCTACCGTCAGATGCGGCCAGAGAGCGTAGTTCTGAAACACCATGCCCGTGTTGCGCCGGTGGGGCGGCACGTCATTCATGCGCTGCTCCCCGAACCAAAGCTCCCCGGCGTCAGGCGGATAGAACCCCGCCAGCAACCGCAGCAGCGTCGTTTTGCCGCAGCCGGAGGGTCCGAGCAGGAAGAAAAGCTCCCGATCCTCAATCTCGAGCGAGATGTCCCGCAGCACCGGCGTGCGGTCGAACCGCTTCGAGACGTTTCGGATCGAGACACGCATGGCCGGTCACCCGCCGAAGTTCTCGCCGCCCGGCCGCGTCGGGGTCAGGTCACGGTGCTCCGCGGTGGCCTGCGCCTCCACTGGCCCTGCCGCCTGCCGACGGTATTTCTCCTGCGCCCAGGCCTGCCACTCGATCTTCTTCTGGTTGCGGAAAGCCGGGTCACGCCACGCGCCCCGGGCCAGATCGAGCGCTTCGTCCGCGGTCAAAGGCATCCGCCCCAGCGTGGTCCTTTCCGCCGGCGCCGCGCCTCGGCGAATCACCGCGCGCCACGCGCCCCGCAACTCGGCGTGGGTATCCACCAACAGCGCCCCCGCCAACGCGGCCACCACCTCGCGTCGGCCCCGCGCCAGGCCGGCGTCGTACCGGAACGACTGCACGAGATCAAACGGCGAGAAGGCGATGTTGCTCACTTCACGATACCGCCGATACAGGTCCGGCCGCACGGGCATGCGCTCGATGGCGTAACGCTCCGCGCCTTCGGGATGCCCGCGAGGCAAATGCCAGAGCTTCTGTCCGGGCTCGCCCAGCACAAACTCGAGGAACCGTTGCGCCGCCAACCGGTTGGGCGCGCCTTTGAGCACCGCGATGCCGTCCGGGCTGATGGCCGTGAAGTCCTCGGGCAGGACGAACGTGAGGTTGGTGCGCCCCGCCCACGCCACCTGGCTGAACCCGTAGAAGTCGATGGCGAAGCCGTAGGCCGTCTCACCGAGGGTGACTTCCTTGGCGGTGGACGAGGACAGCCGGTCGAAGCGGGCGGTGTTGCCGGCGATGGCGGTCAGCAACTCCCAGCCCTGCTCCCAGCCATACGCCTGGAGAATGGCTTCGAACATGTTGTTCATCGTGCCACTGTTGCGCGGGTCCCCGACTCCTACCCACCCGAACAAGGCCGGTGCCGCCAGCTCCTCCCAGCGCCGGACCAGTGGCAGGCCCACCCACTGCTGCACCCGCCGGTTCTGCAGAATGCCAAAACTCGAAAGGGCCGCCCCGTACCAGCGCCCATCCGGGTCATACAACTCGACCCCGTTCGCGTGCGTCGGAATCCCCGCCTGAACCGCTTCCGGCAGGGGGCACACCTCGAGCAAGCCGAGATCCGCCAGCAGCAGGTACGGTTCCGGCCCGCCGCCAAAGAAACAGTCCAGCCCGATGCCCGCCGGCTTGGCGGCGAACTCGGACTGGACAAATTTGAGCGCATCCGCGGAGCCGCCGAGGTTCCGCCACTCGACCGTCACCGGGATGGCGAACTGCTGCTCGTGCCAGCGGGCGAAGCCGCGACCGAACTCGTAAGTGATCGAGCGGTTGTGGGGAGAGATCACCACCAACCGCTCGCTGGCGCCCAGCCGGCCCGCGCCCAGGCCCAGGCCCAGGCCGACCGCCAGGCCGACAAGTGAGAAGGTCTTCAGGTCAGGAATCGTCGCTGCTGCCGAACGAGCGCGCGATCATCACCAGCCGGAGCAGTTCGAGCATCGACGTAACCAGCGCCGCCACATAGGTCAGCGCCGCCGCGTTCAACACCCGGCTGACGGCGCCCGCCTCGTGGCCCCGCACGATGCCGATGGCCGAAAGCTCCTGCTTCGCCCGCCGGCTGGCGTCGTACTCGACGGGCAGCGTGATGAGCTGGAAGAGCGTCACCACAGCGAACGCCCCGATGGCATAGGGCAGGAGCACGCCGAAAAGGGCGGGGGTGATGACCCGGAGCATCATCAGGATCATGCCGCCGAACAGGATCAACCACACCGCCTTGCTGCAGACGTTCGTGGCCGGGACCATCATCATGCGCCACTGCAGCGGCGCGTAGGCCGCCTTGTGCTGGAGGGCATGCCCGGCCTCGTGGGCCGCCACCCCCACGGCGGCGATCGAACGCCCGTGGTAGTTCTCCTCCGACAGGAAGAGCGCGCGTTTCGTCGGGTCATAGTGGTCCGTGAGGTGCCCAGGCACCATGTTCACGGGCATATTCCGCAAGCCGGCGCGATCCAGGATCTCACGCGCCGCTTCCGCTCCCGACATGCCGGTTTCGACGGGCTGCCGAACGTAGCGCCGGTAAGTGGACATCAGCTTCATCTGTGCCCACGCACCGAGCAACAGGCCGGGGATCATCAGCCAGTCCCAAGGTCCGAAAAAGAGTCCAAACATCATGGCCGGAATAGTGTCATACCTCGAGCACCTTTTCAAACCGCGTCAGATTCCGTGCGCCGTTGCGCGTGACCACGACCAGGTCCTTGATACAAACCCCTCCCAGCTCGGGATAGTAGAGCCCGGGACCGATCGCGAGCACATGCCCCGAGCGCAACACGGCCGGGCTGGTGGCGGTAAGCCAGGGTGGCTCATCCCGCTCCAGGCCGATGCCGTGCCCCGTGCCGTGCAGGCAGCCCCGCGGAGCCCCTGGCCCCCGCAGCGTGCGATAACCCGCCTGGCTGAACTGGGCTTGCACCGCCCGGTGGATCGCCGCCGCTTTCACCCCTTCCCGACTCAATCCCACCGCCGTGTCCTGCGCCTGTTCCACCACCGCATTCAGGCGCCGCATCCCCTCGCTCGCCTGCCCGCGCACCACCGTCCGCGTCAGATCCCCGTGGTACCCGGTCTTGTCCGAGCGCGGAGCGATGCGGATGACAATGGGCTGGCGCGCCGCCAACGGCCCAGATCCGGGCTCCTGCGGGCTGAACGCCTGTCGTCCCCCAGCCACGCCGGCTTCACAGGCATGACCGCCGGCCTGCAGCACCGCCACCTGGATGATGGCCCGCAGCCGCTCGGCTGTCAGCGGCGCCCCCCGGTAGAGCAACCGGCCCCGCGGACCGGGCTTCGAGTTCCTCAGCGCCTGCACCGCCTCCGCCATCCCCACCTCGGCCATCACGAGCGCCGCGCGGATCATCTCGATTTCCGCGGCCGATTTCAGCTCGCGCTCCGGGAAGAACAGCTCGTCTCGACGTGGTTTCACTCGCACCTTCAACCTCCGTAGTTCCCGCGCCAGGCCCAGCGGAAAACCGGCCGGCACCCAAAGCCGTCGTGCTTGCTTCTCGGCCGCCAACCGCCGAATCACCTCGGCCAGGGCGGTGCGCCCGCCCTCGGAGACCGCCGCCCGACCCTGGTAACGCGCCAGAGACAGCACCCGGCAATTGCGCGCCTGCTGCCGGGCACGCACAAGATCCGAATCCCCCAACAACGCGTACGCCCGACCCTTCACCCGCAGGTAAATGAACGGCTCCGTCACCGCCACCCCCACCGCGTAGCGCAGGTCGGCGCATTGCGCGCTGTCGGCGAAGATGAGCAGGTTGTCGTTGGCCATCGGCGTGGTCGGGGCAGAAATCATGCGAGGTTCTCGGCCGATGAAAACGAAAAAATGGCGGCCACCCGAAAAAAGGTGGCCGGCGGCCATGGCCGTCCCTGCGGGCGACCGCCGGGTCGTTGATCAACACCCGCTGCCCGGTGGTCAGGTTGACCGCAAACCACTCGGCATGCGCGCTCCCACCCCGCTCGTACCACACCATGCGGAAGGGATAGAAGCCTCCCTGCAGCACGATGAAGTCAAACGTCTCGTTCGCCGGCCCGCCATTGTGGAATCCCACCACGGTGCCGCCCGTGTCCTTCGGGTGCGTCCCCGAGGTGACCTTGTAGCCGTCATCGGTAACCACCCCAAACCGATACGACCCCGCCGCCAGGTCAAGCCAGGCACCGATCTCGACGGCGAAATCATCCGTCCCGGACAGGCCTTCCTCCAGACCCGGCACCACGGTCTCCGGGTACTCGGGTGCCTGGAAGTAACCCGCCCCTGCCCCCGCGGACTGGGTCTGGTTGATCACGTCGGCGACGGCCTCGACGTCCACCTCCTTCGGAATCGTCGAGTTGGGCGCCAGTTGGGCTTCCGCCCGATCCAGGCTGTTGGCCAGGTTGGACCCGGGCGGCGCCTGCACCACCCGGACGGCGAACCCGCGGTCCTGACCCGGCCCCGACCGACGGTTGGCCGGATCCAGGGCCGTGTACACCAGCTTGAAACTCCATTCGGTGGCCAGTTCGACATCTTCGCTGTCCCGGAACGCGAGCCGGCACGTGACGGTCGAACCGCTCGCGGGCAGGGGACTCAGCGCCCACGCGACCGCCGCGCCCTCCGCAGTCGACGTCACCGTCGCGCCCACCGGTGCGCCGTTCACCGCCAGCACCACCGTCGCGACCTGCACGCTCGTGTCCCGGTTCTGGATCGCGGCCGTCACCTGCGGCGCCACGCCATGAACCTCCGCCCCATTGGCGGGCGACACCGCGCTGATCGTCGCCCGTTGTTTCCCGGGATCCGCCACCGGAATGAAGATCAGGTAGTTCTGCAACCGGGCGCCATCGCCGGGATCGGGGGTCACCTGCCGCAACCGCAACGTGGTCAGCCCCTCGAGCCGTAACACCACCTTGTTCTGTCCGGTGCCGTCGGTGAGGGCGAAGTTGCGGTATTGGAAACCGGTGCGTTCGCCCAGGAACGACCCCAGCGCCTGGGCCGGCGCGTCGGGCGTTCCCGGATCACCGGTCACCCGCTCGAGCACGCTCTCGCCGCTGAGCATGTTGGCCAGGGCCTGACGCAGATACACCTCGTAGTTCCCCGCGGTGAACTGCCGCGTGTACTGCAGCCATTCACCCGCGGCGATGTCGCCCACATCGTAATCATAGACATAGTTGTCCGCGTTGAACTGCGGACGCTGCTGATCCCGCGTGCGCGCCATCCGGACCGGGTCGAAAGTCCGGTAGGGTGTGTTGGCCCCGGCCGGAGCGGTCCGCGTGTCGTGGAAATCCGTGCCCTCGATCCCGACCCGGTCCACATAGGAATTGTCCGCCTGCCCCCAGCCCTCGGCGGTTCGGACCGGCAGGTTGAAGTAGGCGCCGCCGTCGAAGTTGTAGTCCTCGATCTCGACCACGAAGCTGCTGCTGGCGAAAGTGTCAAAGTGCAGCGTCCGGCTGGTCACGAGGCCCTCCGCGTCCTCGGCCCGCAACTCGGCGGTGTAGTCCACGTTGGCCTTGAGCCCGCCCAACCGGACCGTGCGCGTGGTCCCAGTGCCCGTCACCGTCAATCCGTTCGCGGTCGTAAAGGCCTCGCCGTTGAGCACCACCTGGATCTTCTCGTTCACCAGGTCCTTGTCATCGGTGACCTGAAAGCCGATCTGCGTCGACACCGGCAGGAAGGCCGCAAAATCCGCCGGCTGCACCTCGGTGAGAACCGGGGCTACATTCTCCGCCGCGGGCGGGGCCAGGACGATGGCATTGTCGTAGACCACCCAGTATTCGGCGATGGCGGCGTTGTACTGCTGGTAGCAGTACAGCGTGAAGTACCCCGTCGTGATGTACGGGGCCGCCGGGCTGTCCGTCCCGTCCTCGAGGATGTCCGCCTGCGGCGTGTCCACCACCGTCCAGCATGGCACCGCGCCGTTGGCGTCCTTGTCCAGCACCCGCCCGTGATCATCACATGGCCCTGCCTCACCGTCAGCGTCAGCGACAGCGTCACATTCTGGTGCTTGAGCTCCGCCGTCGGTCCGTCGTCCGCAACGAAGTACTTCTGCACCCAGCGGGCAGTCAACGTCGTCCGGGTCAGCTAGCGGCGTAGCCCGCCAGCGTCCCAGTATTATTCCCGCCGTGTTGGGGATGAACGCCAGCGCAAACGCATCCCGCGCCGCTCCGTCCACCAGGTCCACCCGGAACTCGTGACGCTCCCCTCAGCAGGCTCCGAACTGCTGCGTGGTCTTCTGGCTGGCCGTGAAGATGTCACCGGCGGGCGGGAGGTCGAACCGGAACTGCCCGCCGCTCTCCGTCGGCAGCCCAAAGCCCGGCACAAACGTGAAGTCGGTCCAGCCCGTCTTGTTATTGTCATTGAAATCGTCCAGCAGCACCTCGTCGCGAAAGAGACCTCGGCGATTGTCGCCGTGCCAGTATTCGGAGATGGCGGCGTTGTACTGCTGGTAGCAGTACAGCGTGAAGTACCCCGTCGTGATGTAAGGCGCCGCCGGACTGTCCGTCCCGTCCTCGAGAATGTCCGCCTGCGGCGTGTCCACCACCGTCCGCTCCCACAGCACCGCGTTGTTCGCGTCCTTGTCCAGCACCCGCCCCGTGATGATCACATTGCCCTGTTTCACCGTCAGGGTCAGCGACAGCGTCACATTCTGGTGCTTGAGCTCCGCCGTCGGTCCGTCGTCCGCAACGAAGTACTTCTGCACCCCCTTGGTGATCAGCACGTCGTCCGGGTCCTTCGCCAGACCATAACCCGCCAGCGTCCCCGGCGTGTTCCCGCCGGTGTTGGGGATGAACGCCAGCACCGCAAACGCATCGGCGCCGCTCCCGTCCACCAGGTCCACCCGGAACTCGATCGTCCGGCCCTCCTTCAGCTCAAAGGTCTCGCTCGTCTTCTGGCTGGCCGTGAAGATGTCCTGCCCGGCGGGCGGGAGGTCAAAGCGGAACTGCCCCCCGCTCTCCGTCGGCAGCCCAAAGCCCGGTACAAACGTGAAGTCCGTCCATCCGGTCTTGCTGTTGTCGTTGAAATCATCCAGCACGCGCGCGCTGGCCGACCCCATTCCGGCACACCCAAGCAGGACCAGCAGCGCTGTCAGCCATCGGTTCGGTTGTCGCCTATGATTCATAACATCTCCTGGGGATTGCGCCGCCCTTCCCGTGCAGGGACACTCCCCGCTGCACGTTCCGGTGTTTCCGGTGGATAGGTCTCGGCCGATTCATGCCTTCCGGATTGCGTCTCGATGTTTCGCCGAGGCCCCCCGAGCGTCAACCGAATTCCCAAACGTCCTCCAACTCCGCCTTGCTCTCTCTTGCCCGACGAGTACCTTCCCCGCCATGAATCTTTCGCAGATGAGATCCGCCGACCTGACTCTTATGGTCCGTCTCCTGGAAACGCGGGAAGAGCTCGAAGCCCAGGTCGCGCGCCTCGACCGGCAACTCGCCGCTTTTGAACCAGGTTCGTCCAGCCGACCCCGCCCGGTCTCGCTCGCGGCGCCCCGCCCGCGCCCTGCCCAGCCGGCGAAACGTCGCCGCGCGAAACGCGGGGCCTTGACCGCCACCATCCTGCGGCTGGCCCAGCAGGCCGGCAACGCCGGGGTCACCGTCAAGGAACTCGCCGCCAAACTGGGCCTGAGCCAGAACCGGGTCTTCAACTGGTTCTACGCGACCGGCAAACACGTCAGGGATCTCCAGAAGATCGGGGAAGCCCACTATGCCTGGATGGGCACCGCCCCCCCGCCCCCCCGCGCGGCGGCGCCCCCCCGGCGAGCCCCGCCCCACCCGTCCGCGCCAGGAAATCGCCGCTCCGCAACACCCCGCGCCCGGGATGCCAAGCCAGGACAGTTGAAGGACTCGATCATTCAGTTGGTCAAAGCCGCCGGACAATCCGGCGTCACCGTCCGCGAGATCGCCAGCGAACTGGCCCTGAGCCCGCAACGCGTCTACGTCTGGTTCAATGGCACCGCCAAAAGTGTCCCCGAGATCCAGAAACTTGGCCCGGCCACGTACCGCTGGATCGACTGAACCCCGCCGCCTGCGCCCAGGGACCATGGCTCAGCCGCCCGGAAGTCTCGACCACCCCCGGACACGATGAGCATCGGCTGGGTCGCTCGGCTGGGCCCGTGGCCCACGCGGCTCGGACAGGCGGGCGTCCTGCTGGGCTTGAGCTCCCTGCTGGGCCTGACCTTCAACGCCTCCAATCCGCTCGGCGTGCGCTGGACGAAGGCCCCCCCGGCCACGCCAACCCCAACCGCCCTGCAGCGCGCACCCAGCACGCCTGCCGCGCCCGCTCTGGAACCTACCCTGACAACCTCCGTTCCGCCCGCCACGAGCCGCGTCGACCCAGCGTTGCCGCCGTTCCCGCCCCTGCCCCCGCCCCGCCGCACCACCAGTTCGGCACCCGCGCTGGCCGCCGCCGCTCCCGCCGCCGGCCGGCCCTCGCCTCCACCCGGTCCCTCGCCCGTGTCGCTTCCGGCGTTTCGTGCACCAGTCTCCGTGCACTGGAACGAAATCAAACCGCTGACGGAGGCCGGCACCGCCCTGTTGGTGGATGTCCGCATCAAGCCAGCCTACGACGCCGGCCATATCCCGGGCGCCGTTCACCTCGCCGAGAACAGCACGCCCGAACAGATCGGGGCCTTCCGCGCCAGGCACGGCACCAACCAGTACCTCGTCGCCTACTGCTCGAGCACCAGTTGTTCGCTTTCCTACCGGCTCGCCCAGAAGCTGGTCAGAGACTACGGCTTCGCCAAGGTCGATTACATGACCGGCGGTTACGTCGAGTACCAGCGTGAAACCGCCCTTGCCGCCGGCGTCGGGGCGCCCCCCGCGAACCGGTCGCCTGCGCCGACTCCCAGCGCCGTCGAACAGACACCTCTGCCCGGCCCCACCACGAGCCCGCTGACGCCGTGAATTCCCCTGCCTCGCGGCCCCTGCTCGCCCTCGCCACCCGCTATCTGCTGGGGGGCCTCTTGCTCTGGGCGGCGGTCTCGAAGCTGGCGAACCCGACGGCGTTTCTCGGGTCCCTCTACGCCTATGATCTGCCGCTGCCGGCCGGGTTCCTCAAGGTCGTCGCGGTGGTGTTGCCGTGGCTTGAGCTGCTGTGCGGTTTGATGCTCCTGGCCCAGGCCTGGCCACAAACCACCCTCCTGTTCGTGGCCGGCCTCTTCGGTGTGTTCGTCGTCGCCACCGCCCAAGCCGCCAGTCGTGGTCTCGACATCGCCTGCGGCTGCTTCGACCTGACGATCCTTGGCTTTCCCCCGACGGCGGCTGGCACGGTGCACTTCCTCGAGAGCCCGGGCTTTGCCTTCGTCCGCAACCTGGTGCTGCTGGCCGCCGCCGTCTGGCTCTTGTACCTCGCCTCGGCCGGCGGGACTTTCCCCCCGCCTGCTCCACACGCCTCGCCAGGCAGCGCCCCCGCCAAGGCCGCCTCCCAACACCCCCGCAGACACAAACGCCGCTGAGCCAATCGGCGGAGAGACTCTCTGTCCTGACAGGTTTGCCAATCCGCGGCCGGCAGACTAGAACTCCCCCATGCCGTCGACTCCATCCCAGGCTCCGCACAGCGTCCTGCTGCTCGTCCCGGCTTACAATGAGGAGGAGCGGATCGGGCCGATGCTGCGCGAGTACGCCACGCACTTCCGCGCCCACTATGCGGGCCCGTTCCGTCTCGTGGTCGTCCTCAACGGCTGCCGCGACGGCACGCTGGGCGTCGTGCAGCAGGTCGCCCGCGAATTCCCGGAGATCTCCTGGCTCGACTTCCCCGGCCGAATCGGCAAGGGTGGTGCCCTGATCGAAGGACTCAAACTCGCACCCGAAGCCGACCTGATTGGTTACGTGGATGCCGACGGTGCCACAGGACCGGCGGCCTTCCTGTCGCTGGTAAGCCGGGCGGACGAGGCGGACTGCGTGATCGGCTCGCGCTGGTTGCCGGGGTCGGTGCTGCACGAGAGCCAGACCTGGGTGCGGCGGCGGTTCAGCCGGGTGTTTCATGCCGTGGTCGAAGCACTGTTCTGGATGAACCTCGCGGACACGCAATGCCCGGCCAAGGTGATCCACCGGACCGCGGTCATGGCGGTCCATGACGCTCTCCAGATCGCCGACCTGGCCTTCGATGTGAACCTGCTCTACGCCCTGAAACACCACGGGTTCCAGGTGCTCGAGGTGCCCATCGAGTGGACCGACAAGATGGGGTCGACCGTGACCCGCAACCTGCTGCGTTCGTCCCTGGTGATGTTCCTGTCGGTGGTGCGGCTGCGCCTGGTGTACTCGCCCTTCCGCTGGCTGCTCCAACCGTTGCGTCCGCTCGAAACCTGGTTGTACGGCCGGCTGAAGGCCCCCCCGCCGCTGTCGGGCGACCGTCAAACAACGCGTTGACAGCCCCGCCCTGTTGGCTACGGTTTGCGGCTCTTAAAACGAGACGATATGCCGAACACCGCATCCGCCGAGCGGCGCGCCCGCAGCAACGTGCGCCGCGCCCAGCGCAATCACAGCGTCACTTCCCGGATCAAGACCCTCGAGAAGGGTTACCTGAAGGCCCTGGCTGACAAGCAAAGGGAAGAGGCGGGACAGGCGCTGCGGGCCGTGTCCTCAGCGTTGGACAAGGCCGCCAAAACGGGCGTTCTGCATTCCGCCACGGCCAGTCGCAAGAAATCCCGCCTGGCCACCAAGCTCGCCGCCCTGGCCTGAACCGGGGATCCCCGTCGGGGGCGCGGAGCGGTCTGCGCAGCCCCCTCAGGGAACTCCTTCCGCGGCCGGCTCGCGCGCCCGGACCAGGACGCGGCCGTCGTCCACCTCGATCCGTTCGAGCCGCTTCAAGAGCTCCATGCTGCGGGCGTCCTTGTACACGTCCCGGGCCAGATTCTGCCCACGAATCCCCAGCATCATCTGCTCGGGCACGGGCTTCCCGTTCACCTCGAGCGCGTCCAGCGTCACGAGCAATACCCCGTTCTCGAGGGAGGCCTTCAGCTCGGCAACGCCGTTGAAGTAACGCCCCTTGAGCCGTGACCAGCCCAGTTGCTCGAGCGGGAGACTCACCGTGCCCCGCAACCGGCGCCCCTCGATCGCCACGTGAAGATGGTCCTTGTGCTGCTCCAACTCGCGGGTGTGCTGGATCAGCAGATTGAGGTCCTTCTCCGAGAGCACCAGCGGGTCAGTGGGTTGGCCGGCCCGAATGGCGTCGCTGAAGCGCAGGAACCGCGCCTGAACAGCCTGCACCTCCTCGGGCGTGCCCTCAACCCGGGGCACCGCCACGGGCGTCGCCGCCGTGTACTGGGCGATCATCCGGCTCACGGCATACCGGAGGCCGAAGTACAGCGCCACCGCGCACACCAGGAACAGGACGAGCAGCGTCAGGCAGCCGTAGAAGAAACAGCCGCGACCTTTGCCGGCGGATGCATCAGGCATAAATCTGAAGGGCTGGCGGCGCCAGGCGCCGCAAGGTTTCGGCCTTAGTACGGCAACGGAAACCGCGCCGTCAACTCCAGCACGCGCCGGCGAACCGTCTGGGCCGCCCCCGGATCCTTCACGTCCAGCAGCACCTCGCTGATCATGTCCGCAATGGCGGCCATCTCCGTCTCCTTCATCCCCCGCGTCGTCACGGCCGGCGTGCCGAGGCGAAGCCCGCTGGCCAGGAAGGGCGAGCGGGTCTCGAACGGGATCGTGTTCTTGTTGGCCGTGATGCCCGCGGCGTCGAGCGCGATCTGGCCGTCTTTGCCAGTCAACCCGCGGGCCCCCACGTCCACGAGCATGAGGTGGTTGTCCGTGCCGCCGCTCACCAGCCGGAATCCGTTGCGCTGAAGCCCCTCCGCCAGGGCCCGCGCGTTCCGCAGCACCTGCTCCTGGTACTTCTTGAACCCCGGCTGCAGCGCCTCGCGGAAACACACCGCCTTCGCCGCAATGACATGCTCCAGCGGTCCGCCCTGGATGCCCGGGAACGTCTGCGAATCGATCTCCTTCGCATAACTCTCGCGACACAGGATCAGTCCCCCGCGCGGCCCGCGCAGGGTCTTGTGCGTGGTGGTCGTTACAAAGTCCGCGAACGGGACCGGGCTCGGATGCAAACCCGTGGCGACCAACCCCGCGATATGGGCGATGTCGGCCAGCAGCAGGGCGCCCACCTCTTTGGCGATGCCGCTCAGGCGTTCGAAGTCGATGATCCGCGGGTACGCACTGGCGCCCACGGTGATCATGCGGGGCCGGTGTTCCCGGGCGAGCGCGGCCAGATGGTCGTAGTCAATGCGCTCGTCCTCTCGTCGCACGCCATAGTGCACGATCGAGAAGAAGCGGCCGGAGAAGTTCACCCGGTTGCCGTGGGTCAAGTGCCCGCCATGGCTGAGGTCCATGGTCAGTAGCGTTTCGCCCGGCTTGAGGAACGCGAAGTACACCGCCATGTTCGCGCCCGATCCCGAGTGCGGCTGCACGTTGGCGTGCTCGGCCCCAAACAACTGTTTCGCCCGGTCGATGGCGATCTGCTCGCTCACATCGACGTTCTCGCACCCGCCGTACCAGCGCTTGCGCGGGTAACCTTCCGCGTACTTGTTCGTGAGCACCGATCCCTGCGCCTGCATCACGGCCGGGCTGGTGAAGTTCTCGCTGGCGATCAGCTCGATGTTCTGCTGCTGACGCTGCCGTTCGTGCTCAATGACCTTGGCGATCTCCGGATCCACCGCCGCCAGTCGCAGCGAGGCCGAGTTGCGCGGCTCGAGCTTGAGCACCCGTCGCGCATGGCGACCCCCTTCGAAACGGCTGTCCAGGAACAGGTCCACCAGGCGCCGGGCCTGGTCCGGCGGGGTGAACTGCGCGCCCAGGCACAGCACGTTGGCGTCGTTGTGACTGCGGCTGAGTTCGGCCCCGCTCTCGTTCACCACCAGCGCCGCCCGGATGCCCGGCACCTTGTTCGCCGCCACGCTCATGCCGATGCCCGTCGAGCACATCAACACCCCGAAATGCGCCTTCCCCCCGGCCACTTCCGACGCCACCGCCTGGGCGTAGTCCGGATAATCCGTGGATTCCGCCGAGCCAGTCCCCAAGTCGTGCACGACCACCCCGCTGTCCGTCAGGTGCCGCCGCAGCGCTTCCTTCAGCTCGAAGCCGGCGTGGTCGGCCCCCACCGCCACCGTGAGCGGCCGTTCCGGCGCGGGCCCGGTCCGCTCGAGATAGCGCAGCATCGAGTAAATCCCCTGTTCGATCTTGTCGCGACACTCCCGATAGACGTCGAGCCCTTCGCCGATCGGGTCGGGGATGTCCTTCTCGTAGCCTTCGAGGGTGTCGTCGAATTCCCGGAGCAGGAAGGTCTTCTCGGCCGCGCCGGGGTGCAGCAGCGTGACAGTGTCCACGTGGCCCTGGGTCATGCCGAACACGTAGTCGGCGCGCTCGACCAGGTCGGCGGTCAACGCCCGGCTGCGCTGGTTCGAGATGTCCACGCCCAGTTCCTGGAGCGCCAGGATGGCTTCGGGGCTCGGGCGTTGGCCGTTCACCGCACCCACCCCGGCGGACCACACCTGGTAGCCGCCGCGCTCCCGCGTCAGGTGGCGGAACAGGCCTTCGGCCATCGGACTCCGGCAGATGTTGCCAGTGCAAACGAACAAAATGGTCTTCATTCCTGCGCCGGAATGGTGGGCCCTCGGGCCGGACGCGGCAAGCCTGCAACCGCGAATTGTCGACTCGACAGCATCGCCCACCGCAGGAGAATGCAAGGCGAATGCTGGATGGGGACCCGGCGTCCCGGCCGCGCCCCACCGAACCCCCGGACGTGAGCACAAGCCTGAAAACCCCACCCGCCATCGGGGTGGACATCGGCGGCACGAAGATGGCCGTCGCAGTCATCAACCGCGAGGCGCCGCCCGCGAAGGAGGACCTCACGCGATTGCCACCCTACCCGCCGGAGTTCACCTCGTCTCCACCCCGAGCTGACGCAAGGCCTCCTTCACCTCAATGATCGGGATGCCCTCGAACTGCCCCAAGGCGAGCAGGTCGTGGTCGCCCGTCACGATCGCATCGGCAGCCGCAGCCACGGCACTGGCGAGGACCTGGACATCGTCCGGGTCGCGCAACGCAAGCGCCGCTCGGCCCGCGCCGCCTTGACCTCGGCGTTGACCTCTTCCATCGACATCTCCGCGCCGGAGGCAGACCGGACTTGATCCAGCATCCGCCGCAGCTCCCGCCCCGCGCGACGGCGGCTCAGTTCCTCGGCGAGCATAGCGGTCATCCGCTTGCTCTCCAACAGACCGAGGGTGCGCGCCTCCCGGATCACTTCCTCTGGCAAATCGACCTCGACTGTGATGCTCATGACGTTCGGAAGATGCCCGCACACGTCGCCACCTGTCAAACGGGACCGCGGCCCAGAGCTTCCGCCAGCTCGGTTTCCGCCCGCCCCAGCCGGGCCGAAGGGAGCAGGGAGCACCCCCGCACCAATTGTCGACTCGACAGCCTCGCCCACGGCAGGACAATGCACGCCAACGCTGAATGGGGACCCGGCGTCCCGGCCGCGCCCCCTCCTAACAACCAGACGTGAGCACGAGTCTGAAAGCCCCACCCGCCATCGGGGTGGACATCGGCGGCACGAAAATGGCCGTCGCGGCCGTCGATCGTCAGGGCACCCGCCTCGCCCAAACCACCCTGCCCACCGAGGCATCGCTCGGTTTCGACCGGGCCGTCAGCCGCCTGATCGAGGCCATCTGCGCCGTCGCCGCCCAGGCCGGCGGTTCGCCCGACGACCTGCGCGGCATCGGCATCGGTTGCGCCGGGCCGGTCGATCCGGCGCATGGGCTGATCAACAATCCCTACACGCTCACCGGCTGGGACCGGTGCGACATCGTGTCTCCGCTCCGCGGCCGGTTCGGGGTCCCGGTCTGGCTCGAGAACGACGCCGACGCCGCCCTGCTGGGCGAGTGTTTTGCCGGCGCGGGCCGCGGCCTGGACCCGGTGGTGCTGCTGACTTTCGGCACCGGCATCGGTGGCGCCGCGATGGTGCGGGGAGCACTCTATCGCGGGGCCAACGGGGAACATCCCGAACTGGGCCACATCCCCGTGCTTCCCGAGGGCCCGGCGTGTTATTGCGGGCACCGGGGCTGCCTCGAGTCCCTCGCCTCGGGCACGGCCCTGTCCGACGCGGGGCGGCCGCACGGTTGGGAAGATGCCCGCGCGGTCTTTGCGGCGGCGGATGGCGGCGCGGCGGCGGCGCAGGAAATCGTGGACCGCTCCCTCAAGGCTGCTGCGCTGGCGGCCTGGACCCTGTTTCACACTTTCCTGCCCCAGCGACTCCTGCTGGGCGGCGGCATGATGGCGGACCATTACGACCGCTTCGCGGCGGCGATGAACCGGCGGCTGGCCCCGGCGACCCAGTTCACCCGCGCCGCCGTCAGCATCGCGCGCGCCCAACTGGGCAACGACGCCGGGGTGGTGGGCGCCGCCGCGCGGGGCTGGGTTCGATCGTGGCCCGACTCAGTAATGGGTGGTGTCGGAGCTGGGCCCGCCGCGGGCATAGTAAAGCCGATCGGGGCTTTGGGCCGGACCTTGATGCTGCCGTCGGCATGGCCCACGGGCTGGTCCGGGGTGATCGAGAAGGCCCAGAGCGGCCGGCTCTGGCTCCCGGCATCGAACTGACCGAGATGCCCGACATCCCACAACTTCGTGCCCGGCGTGTCGCTGATGCGGTGGGTGATGAACGCGCGCCGGCTGTCGCACTCGCTCGAGGTGATGGGCCACGCGGGCTCGTTGTCCGCCGGGTTCGGACTGACCTTGCCGTCGGGTGCGAGAAAACGCATGGCCGGGTTCGCGGTGAAGTTGGCGAACCACATGTACGGCGTGTAGACCATCGAAGCGGTGGTGTCCCAGCCGCCGTAGTCGCGGGTGTCCTTGCTCGCGAAGTTGGTCATGCTCTCGTAGTTGAGCCAGATACGGCCGAACGTCTTACGCGTGATCGGGCAGATGAGCACCTTGGTTTCGACGAGGTAAGTCCCGCGCAGCGAGTTGACGATGCTCCGGGCGCCGGTGGTGGTGGTGCGGTGGTAATCCGGGCTGGTGTCCTCGTGGTAGGGGAAGCGCCCGTGGTTGTCATCCGCGTACAGGAGCTGGCTGAGGTACTGCTGGCGGATGTTGTTAACGCACACGGTGCGCTGGCCGGTGTACTTCGAGCGGGCCAGCGTGGGCAGGAGGATGCCCGCCAGGATGGCGATGATGGCGATCACCACCAGAAGCTCGATCAGCGTGAACCCGGTCAGGGACCATGAACCGGACGGGGCAAGGCCGCGGCCGGGCCGGGAGTCGGAGGAGCGAAGGTCCTCCTGAGCCGGCACTTGGCGGTGGCCTCCCCCTGCCAGGATGAGTTGGGTCGTGACACGCTCTGTGGCGGTCGCAGCGATTGGGAACTGAGTCCGATCCGGCCGGGCAAACAGGTCAGCTTTCATACACGGGTCAACGGATTGGCATGCGCCTTCCACCAGTACCGCATCAGCCGGCCGGTTTCCATGCCTATCTTCCGGTCGCCTCGAGAACCCAAGGTAGGTCCCGACGCTTCACGACCTCGCCACCCCACGGCAGGCGCAACGCGTTTGGAGTGCGGCGACTTCCAGCGGCGCTCTTCGTCACCCAGGCACTTCGCGATTACCGTGCTGAGGCCGCCCTGGCGCCGGCGCGAGCGCACTCCGCCAGCAGTTCGTCAGCCCGCCCGGGGGTGACCGCCTCGTGACACGCGTCGTTGCACATCATCACGGGGGCCGTCCCGCAACCAGCCAGGCACTCGACAAACTCGACCGTGAACCGCCCGTCCGCGGTGGTCTGCGGTCCGTGCGCACGAGCATCCAACCCGAGTCGCTCGCACAGATGCCGATGCAGCGCGTGCGAGCCGCCGAGCGCGCAGCTCAACGTGCGGCAGACCTTGAGATGGAATTTCCCCACCGGCCGCTGCCGGAACATCGGGTAGAACGTCACCAGCTCCAGAATGTTGATGGGCTGGAGGCCGAGCCGGGCCGCCGTCCACTCGATCGTCTCGGGGGAGAGAAACCCGAAGTGATCCTGCAGCGCGTGCAACACCATGACGCTGGCGCTGCGCGGCTGCGGGTAGTGCGATACCAGCTCATCAATCTCCACCGCCAACGCGGGCGGCACCTCGAGCGCCGGTGCGGAGTGGTTCGGGGAATGCTCCATGGGCGGGTCAGCGATCACACTCTCCCATCACGAAATCGAACGAGCCCAGGATGGCGACCACGTCGCCGATCTGGTGGCCCGGCAGCAGGTGCGACAGGATGCTGAGATTCACAAAAGAGGGCGCGCGGATCTTGAGCCGATGCGGCGTGCCACCTCCGCGGCTGCAGAGGTAGAAGCCAAGCTCTCCCTTCGGGTTCTCGGCGCCGAAATACACTTCGCCGGGCGGCGCGTTCACGCCCTGGGTGACGAGGATGAACTGGTGAATGAGCTCCTCCATCCGCGTCAGCACCTGCTCCTTGGGCGGCAGCACGATCTTGCCATCGTCCACGTTGATGGGGCCGCCGGGCAACTGGTCCAGGCATTGGTGCAGGATGCGCACGCTCTGGCGCATTTCCTCCATCCGGACCAGGTACCGATCGTAACAGTCGCCGACCGAACCCACCGGCACGTCGAACTTCAGCCGGTCATAGACCAGATAGGGATGGGCGCGGCGCACGTCGTAGTCCACCCCGCTGCCGCGCAGATTCGGGCCGGTCAGTCCGTAGTCGAGGGCGTCGGCCCGCGAGATCACCCCCAGATCCCGGGTGCGGTCCACCCAGATGCGATTGCGGGTCAGGAAGGTCTCGACCTCCCGGAGCGTGACCACGACCTCCTTGCAGAACCGCCGGCAATCCTCTACCCACCCCGGCGGCAGATCCCGGGCCAGGCCACCAATGCGGGTGTAGTTCGTGGTGAAGCGCGCGCCGGTCAGCGCTTCGCACAAATTGTAGACCTTCTCGCGCTCGGTGAACGTGTGGAGGAACACGGTCATCGCCCCCACGTCCATGGCGAAGCAGCCGACGCCGAGCAGATGCGACGACACCCGCGCCAATTCGCAGCAGATGACCCGGATGTACTGGCAGCGCAACGGGAGCTGGTTCTGGATGCCCAGCAGCTTCTCCACCGCGAGCGCATAGGCCACGTTGTTGGCCAGCGGCGCCAGGTAATCCAGTCGATCCGTGTACGGGATGAACTGGGTGTAGGTCATGCTCTCGGCGATCTTCTCGTCGCCGCGATGCAGGTACCCCACGTCCGGTTGGGCCCGCGTGATGACCTCCCCGTCCAGCTCGAGCACCAGCCGCAACACCCCGTGCGTCGCGGGATGGGACGGCCCCATGTTCAAGACCATCCGCTCGCCTTGCAGCTCGGCATCCTCGTCGGGCCGACCCCTGCCCGCCCCCCCCTCCGCCGCGGCCGCTCGAGCGACGGCATCGGGAACCCCAAGTGCGCGCGTTTCGGGCATGGTCAATCCTCCGGCGTCCGCACCCGCGGCTCGCGCTCGATGGTGTCCTTGCCGCCGGGCCTCGTGACGAACGGGCCCCCTTCCAGGGGCGCCGGCTGGGTGAAGGCCACGTCGGGCAACTCCGTGGGTTTGCCGGCAAGGGGGAAGTCCTTGCGCAACGGAAAATACGGGTACCCTTCCCACATCAGAATGCGTCGCAGATCCGGATGGCCCCGGAACCGGATGCCCATCATGTCGTAGATCTCCCGCTCGTGCCAGTCGGCCGTCCGCCAGACACCGCTGACCGTCGGAAGTTCCGATCGCTCCTCGCTGACCGACGTCTTGAGACGCAGATGAACGCGTTGTGCGAGGCTGTAAAGCTCGTACACCAGCGTCCAGCGCGGGTCTTCGCCGAGGTTGTCCACGCTCGACAGATCCAGGAGCATCTCAAAACCCAGAGAAGCTTTGGCGAACTCGCATACCTCGACGATCCGCTCGGCGTTGGCCAGCGTCACCGTCAGTTCGCCCCGAAACTCGACCGGCTCGGACACGAGCTCGCCGAACCGGCTCCGCAGGCGCTGAACCAGGTCGCGGGGGCTCATGCGCGCGTCGGTTCTGCCACCCGCTTCCAGGCGGAAACCACCGGCTCGCGGCTGACCTTCGCCTGCAATTTCAGCAGGGCATCCAGCAACGCCTCCGGACGCGGCGGGCACCCCGCCACGTACAGGTCCACGGGCAGGATGCGATCCACGCCCTGCAACACGGCATAGCTCCGGTACATCCCGCCGGTCGAAGCGCACGCTCCCATGGCAATCACCCACTTGGGCTCCGCCATCTGCTCATAGAGGCGCTTCACGACCAGCGCCATCTTGTACGTGACCGTCCCAGCCACAATCATGACGTCGGACTGGCGCGGCGAAAACCGCATCACCTCCATGCCAAACCGCGAGATGTCAAAGCGGCTCGCGCCCGTGCCCATGAGCTCGATGGCACAGCACGCCAGCCCCATCGGCATCGGCCAGATGGAGTGCTTCCGAAACCAGTTGATCACGGCGTCCAGGCGGCTGACCACCAGGTCACCTTCGATCTTGGAATCGTAGCCAAGGACCGTGTTCTGCTTCATGCGGGGCGGTGACGCAACCAGGGCGTCAGGGCGCGAACCTAGAGCCGCCGTCCGGGGGTCGCAAGTCGTTTCCCCACTGCGCCCGGCCCTCGCTCCACCCCTGCGAAGTCGGAATCAGCGTGCCCAGGAATCAGCTCAGTGCGTCCCCCCGTCAGGCACCGAGCCGACACGCCTCGTCCCGCCTCCGGCCAGCAACGCCTCGTAATGCGCCAACACGCGTGCTGCTACCACGGGCAGGTCAAACCCCCGCGCCACCCGGGCATGCATCGCTTCGCGAGCCGCGGGGTCCGGCGGCGTCTCTCGCCACACCTCAAGCAATCCAGTCGCGAGCGCCTCGACCGACTCCGGCTCGATCAGGCGCCCGGCCGGACAGGCAGCAAACGCCTCGGGGATCCCATCCAAATCCGTTGCGATGACCCGCCGCCCGCAAGCCAGGGCTTCGAGGACAACCCCCGGAAAGGCTTCGGTGCCGATCTGAGGGTGCACCAGACAGTCCAGCGCGTTCATCGCCATCGGCATGTCGCGACAATACGGCGTCAGCCACGCGACCCCTGCGAGGCCGAGCTCCTCGATGTCCTGCTCCAACCGCTCCTTCAGGTGGCCGCGTCCGATGATCAGGAATCGCGCCGCCGGCACCTCCCGACACACCCGCGCCGCCGCCCGCAAAAACTCGCGTTGCCCCTTCCCCCGCGGCGGGTCGTAGCCACCCACGACCCCAAACGCGAAATCCCCTGGCCGCAACCCCCATGTGCTCCGCAACGCATCCACCTCCGGCGCACCGGCCGGCCGCGGTCGGAACCGGCTCATTTCCACGCCGCCGTGAATCACGCAGATCTTCCCGTGATCCCCGCACAGCGGCGGACGCGCCCGGCGTTCCGCGACCGGCGAGTTCGGTTCGTAGTGCCCCTCCCGCAAGACCCGCGCCACAAAGGCGGAAACCGCGATGATCGAGTCCACCTGGCCCAGCAGGAACCGTCGGCTGACCCCCGAAGCCGGGCTCTTGGCCAGATGCCGTGTGATCACCACCCGCGGCCGCACCCCTGAGAGCCGCGCCGCCAGCACAGTGGGCCACAGATCCCGGCCGTGATGACCATGCACCACGTCGCAGCGCTCCTCGCGAAGCGCTCGTGCCGCGCTCAGAATGAACCGCAGTTTGGCCGGGCCCTCGGACGGCGTCGCCTGCACGGGAACACCCGCTGCCCGGGCCACCCGCGTGTATTCCCGCCCCTCCGGACCCGCCAACCCCACCCGCACCCCGAGGGCCGCAAGATGCGCGCAGAGCTTCACACACTGATCATCGGTGCCCCCACCGGTCAGCAGCGAGTTCAGATGCAAAACCCGGAGCGAGGCCTTCACCTCGGCACCGGGGCCGCTGCGGGGGGTGTCAGGCATCCGTTCCACACCTTCACGGTCGCGCGAGAGCGGCGAGCACGGCCGCGCGATAGGCCGCCCGCGAGTGACTCCGCGCATAGCTCTCGAGCGCGTTCACCAGCCCGGCGCGCCGCGCCTCCGGCAGGCTCCAAGCCTCCCGCACGCACGCACGCAAGGCCGCGGCGTCACCAGACGGAAACAGAAGCCCCAAACCGTATTCCTGCGTCTCGCGACCCAGCAGTTGTTCCGCAGAAGCGATGACGGGCTTGCGGGCCGCCGCCGCCTGCGCCAGCACCGCGCTGATCCCGAAGTGGTTGATGTACGGCAACAGGACGAAGTCACACGCCACGAAACACGCCGCTTCCTCGGCGCTCGCAACGTAGCGGTTGAGGCTTCGCGCCCGACCCTGACGCGTCAGTTCCCCCAGCCCCCGCGCCGTCCGCGCATCGGGATCCTGCCGTCCGGCACAGAGGAGAAACGCCGGCTCCTCCGCGCGCAAGCCGCGGAACGCTTCCACCGCCAGGTGCAACCCCTTCCGCCGGTAACCGCCGCCATAGAACAGGAACACGTGCCGCCCCGCCGGCAACCCCAACTCACGCCGCGCCCCGGCTCGCTCGCCCGGGAAGCCCGCCGGACACGGATTCGGCAGAAAAGCCAGCGAGGCTCCCGGATGCCGGACGCTGAGCTCCCGCAGGAGATACTCGTCCAGGAACAGCAGGGGCTTCAGCCAGCTCTCGGTAAGCAACCGCTCGAAGCCGCGCTGCTTCAGCCAGCGGTTCGGCGACCAGCGCGGCGCCGCCAGGAACCGTGGCCGGTGGTAGATCCCGCCGATCCGACCCCGCAACGCCGCCGCAGGCCGCCCACCCACCGCGGCCCGGCGAAGCAGGGCCGACGCGATCTCGTCGAACTCCGGAAGGAACACCTGGTCGGCGCCCGATTCCTCCAGGCAAATCGCCACCGCCCGCAGCGAATTTCCCCCGCGCCGCCGCCCCGCATCGTCCAGCGCCGACACGAGCCCCACCTGCGACAGCCGTCCGCCCAGGTTGTCTTCCAGAATCTCCCGGGCCCGCTCGCGCCGGTCCACCGCCAACGTCAGGCGGTACCCTCCCGACAGCAGATCTTCGGTCAGAAAACGCAACCAGGCCGGATGGTGCCCCTCCACCCGCGGCTCGTACATCAACAGATGGCGGGGTAGCCCAGCTCCCGCGGAGCTGGGATCCTGCCGGGTCACGATGGCTGACTGGCCCGGGTTCATGCGTGCTTGCCTCCGGGCGCCGGTGTGGACGGTTTCCCGCCGTCACCTGCCTGGGCCGCCCGCGCCTTGGCATAGCGCAAGAAGGTGTAGAAGGCGGTCATCCACGCGATGCTGTAGCCCTGCCAACCGTCCAGAAACCCCAGCCGGAACACATAGCTGCGCACAAACCGCCAGGCGGGCCGGATCCACAAATCCGCGCTGCCGACCCGCTGCCCGGTGGCCGCGCAATGCCGCACAAAATCCTCCGCATAGGCGATCGTCTTGGCAATCTGGTGCTCGTAGGTCTCCATCGAATAATGCAGCAAATCACCCCGCAGCCGGCCGATCGTCCCCCGCACCTCCAGCCGCGCGTGCGGGTCCACACCCGCCCACAGTCCCGCGTCCTTCCGCCACAAACGCCGGACCCGGTCGGGATACCAGTCGCCGTGCCGGATCCACCGTCCATGGTACAGCGTGCAACGCGGAAACTCGTACGCAGCGTGCGGCGGCTTCCGGCCTGCCGCGGCAAACAACGTTTCGATCCCCGCCCGGAGCGGACCCGACACCACCTCGTCGGCATCCACATTGAGCACCCACGGTTCAGTGGCCTTGGCGGCGGCCGAGTTCTTCTGGCCGATGAAACCCTTCCAAGGCTCACGAAACACGTTTCCGCCCTGCTCGTGCACCATCCGCTCGGTGCCGTCCTGGGTGTCGGCATTCAACACCACGATCAACTCCCGGGTCCACCCCGCCACGCTGGCCAGGGCTGGGCCGATCCGATGCGCCTCCGCACCGGAGACCATGCACACCGAGATGGGCAGGGGCACCATGGGACTATCCCGCAGTGGCCCGGCCTGTGCGGGAATGAATCGCCACCGGAATCACGGCGCCGAGCCTATCGGAAACACTGCCCGCGTCAGCCCGGAAATCCAGGGTCATTGCCCGCGGGGTCGGACCACGCCAATTGATTGCGCCCGTATGGTTTGCCTGGTTGTGACCACTCTCTGAGCCGCTTGCACGCCTTTTTGCGTCCGGTTTTCTCAATGCAAGAGCCACGGCGCTCGCCCACGAATCCGCCCTTGCCCAAAGCCAAGCGGTATCTCCTCCCCGGCGCGGCATGTCACCTGACCCACCTTGACCTCTCTCGGGGATTCCTCGTTCACATCGCCCGCGAACGGAATGCCTCTCGGCGCATCCCTTGGGGAACGAAAACCCGCCGGGGGATCTGTGTCCTCACCGACGGTATCACCCATGGCCATGTCCACCTCCTGCCACGAGGCGCTCTCCGGAACACACTGTCTGCGAGAGGCGTCATCGCCCCGACCGTTAAGAGCCAAAAAGCGCGGGCAAATCAACTCGCAAGGCCCCAGAGCCACCGACCTCACGGCTTTTAGTCCTTGCAGAGCAATCACATGCTATGGTCCGACCCGGCCGCCACTTTCGGATCGCCCGTTCGGACTTGCGAGGTCCCTAACTCGACCTATAGTGCGCGCTCCAACTGGATCACGCACATGAGCAGCACCTCACCCCTCCGCGTTGCGGTCACCGGCGCCGCCGGCCAGATCGGGTATTCCCTCCTCTTCCGCATCGCTTCCGGCGCGATGTTCGGCCCGACACAGCCGGTCATCCTGCACCTGATCGAGATCCCGGACGAGAAGGCCCTCCGGGCCCTCCAGGGCGTGTGCATGGAACTGGAGGATTGCGCCTTCCCGCTGCTCAAAGGCACGGTCGCCACGTCCGACCTGAATGCCGGTTTCCAGGGCGTCAACTGGGCCCTGCTCGTCGGGGCCGTCCCGCGCAAGGCGGGCATGGAGCGGAAAGACCTCCTGGGCATCAACGGCAAGATCTTCACCAGCCAGGGCCAGGCCATCGCCCAACACGCCGCCTCCGACGTGCGCACCCTCGTGGTCGGCAACCCCTGCAACACGAACGCCCTCATCGCCCTCAGCAACGCCCCCGGCGTTCCCCGCGACCAGTTCTTTGCCATGACCATGCTGGACGAGAACCGCGCCAAGACCCAGCTCGCCAAGAAGGCCAGCACCGACGTCACGGGCGTCACCAACCTCGCCGTCTGGGGCAACCACAGCACCACGATGTTCCCCGATTTCTTCAACGCCAAGATCAACGGCCGGCCCGTCCCGGACATCATCGGGCACCGCGAATGGCTCGAGAAGGACTTCCTCACCACCGTGCAGAAGCGCGGCGCAGCCATCATCGAAGCCCGCGGCCTCAGCTCCGCCGCGTCTGCCGCCAACGCGGTCGTGGATACGGTCCGCAAACTCACCACCCCCACCCCCACGGGGGATTGGTTCAGCGTGGCCGTGTGCTCCGATGGCAGCTACGGCATCGAAAAAGGCCTGATGTTCAGCTATCCGGTCCGCAGCGACGGCCGGAAATGGGAGATCGTGCAGGATCTGCCCGTGAATCCCTTCAGCCAGGCCAAGATCGCCGCCACCGAGGCCGAGTTGAAGGAGGAGAAGGCGCTGGTGGCCGAGCTCCTGCCCCGCTAGAAGGCTGTCGGGATAGGCCTCCGCCTCCTGGCTCAAGACGCGCCTCCTCACGTCGGCGCCTACGGCGGGCAGGGAAGCTCCAGGCTAGCGCAGCCCGCCAGCCCCGCTGTCCAGCGTGTGTCCCGCCGCGCTCTGGCTGCAGGTGGGCGGCGAGCCGACCGCATTGTAGGTGTAGGTCCCGCCGCCGGGACATTCGGGCGCGCGACCGTCTTTGAGGTTCGAGTTGACCTCGGCCTCATCCACGGCATCGCCGTTGCCCTTGCGATGCTCGGTCGCCCAGGCCTCCTTCGCGCTGTCAATGGCCTTGAGGTTCATGATGCAGGCCTGACGCTGCGCGTTGGTCCGCATCTTGGCAAAGTTGGGAATCGCGATGGCCGCGAGCAGGCCGATGATGGCCACCACGATCATGATCTCGATCAGCGTAAAGCCAGAACCGGGGCCGGGTTTCACTCGCATATTGTGCCTTTTCGTTGCTGCCATCCTGCTGCCCGTCACGTCCACGGCCGGAGGACCGGGACCCGGGCAGTGACGAGGCTGTCTTACGGCACCACGCCGCGCCTTGTCAACGTCTGCGCCCGTCCCCCGCATCACCGACCCACGCCCTTCCTACACCAGCCCCGCGGAGAAGTTGCGAGAATCGCCTCCGCCGCCGCGCGCACCCCGCGGACCAACTCGGGCGGGCGCAAGACCTGAACCTCCCCTCCCCAGCCCAGCACCCAGCGCTGAATCTCCACCAGGCTCGAGAGCCTCAACCGTAACTCGACCCCGCCCGCCCGCAGTTCGCGCAGTCCCTGGGACGGATGCCATCGCTTCTCCCGGATGAAGTCCGCCACCTTCGCGGAGAAGCGCAGCACGACCTCGAACCGCCCCTCGGCCGAGTGCACCCCGAAGCTCCCCCGCAGCCGTTCGTCGAGCGAAAACCCGGTCGGCCGCTCAAAGCCCTGCCCCGTCAGCCGCAACGCGCGAATCCGCGCCGGCACAAAGGTCCGGACGTCCTGCCGCAGGTGATCGAAGGCGAAGAGGTACCATTCACCGTTGACGTTGGCGAGGTGGTAAGGGTCGATGACCCGCGTCTCGGCGGCCGCCCGACCCGGTTTGCGATAGGTGATCTCCAGTTGACGCCGCTGGGCGGTGGCCCGCGCTAGCGCATCGAAAACCTCGAGGTTCAAGAGCGGCTCCGCACTGGTCCGGAAGGAGATCGTCCGGTCCCAATCCGCCAGGTGCAGGGAAAATGTCTCGGGCAACGCAGCCGCGAGCTTCTCGAGGGCGCTCAGGAGCGGCTTCTCAAAGTTGGTGCCCCGGTATTGCTGCACGGCCTTCTCCGCCACCACGAGCGCGAACAGCTCGCCCTCAGTGATCTTGACCATCGGGAAGTCCCGCACCGGCTGCGTGTAATGATAGCCGTAGCGGTATTCGTCGTACGCGAGTGGCAGGCCAAGCTGATCCCGCATGAATTCAAGGTCGCGCAGGATCGACTTCCGGCTGACCTCAAGTGCGCGCGCCAGTTGGCTGGCGTTCGGATAGCCGCCGGCGCCCAAGCACTGATGGATCTCCATCATCCGCCGGAGAGGCGGACGGGCGCGCCGTTGGAGCCCGGCGTGGGAAGGGACGTTCATACGGAACCAGAGGTCCGGCCCCACCCCTGGCGATGGTAGGCGCCGACGTGAGGAGGCGAAGGGGATCGCCCCTGGCCCACGACGCCTCCTCACGTCGGCGCCTACAGCGAATAGGCGATTCCCAGGCTAGAGCAGCTTGAGCAGCAGCTCGTCGTTGGTCCGGTACTTCTTCAGCGCGGCCTGGAGGGTCTCCATCGCCTCGATGGGATTCAGGTCCACCATCATCCGGCGCAGCTTGCGCACGGCGTCAATCTGGTGTTTGGGGAAGAGCTTCTCCTCCTTCCGCGTGCCGCTCTTGGGGATGTCAATCGAGGGGAACAGGCGGCGATCGGACAGCTTGCGATCCAGCACCAGCTCCATGTTGCCCGTGCCTTTGAACTCCTGGAAGATCAGTTCGTCCATCCGCGACCCGGTGTCGATAAGCGCGGTCGCAATGATCGTCAGCGAACCGCCCTCCTCGATCTTGCGGGCGGCGGCGAAGATCTTGCGGGGAATCTCGAGGGCGCGGGCGTCCACGCCGCCGGTCATGGTGCGTCCTGACCCGCCGTGGACGCTGTTGTAAGCGCGGGCCACGCGGGTGATGGAGTCCAGCAGCACGAACACGTCCTTCTTGGATTCGACCATGCGCCGGCAACGCTCGATGATGAAGCGCGACAGCCGGACGTGGGTTTCGAGGTCCTGGTCGTTCGAGGAGGCCACCACCTCGGCGTTCACCGACCGCTGGAAGTCGGTGACTTCCTCGGGCCGCTCGTCGATCAGCAGGACGAGCACATGGACCTCGGGGTGATTCGCCGCCACGGCATTCGCCAACTGCTTGAGGATGGTCGTCTTGCCCGTGCGCGGCGGCGCGACGATCAGGCCGCGGGTCCCCTTTCCGATGGGGGTGACCAGGTCGATGATCCGGGTCTCGATCGCCTCCGGAGAGGTCTCGAGCCGGAACTTCTCGATTGGATCGATGGTCGTGAGGTTCTCGAACCGCAGCGACTTGGTATAGTCGTGGAACACCATCCCGTTGACCTCGATCACCTCGCGCATCTGCGGGCTGCTGCCCCGGTGCGGCGGCTGGAGGCCCCCCTTCACGTGGCAGCCTTCCCGCAGGAAATGGCGCTTGATCGTGTCCGGCGTCACGAACACATCGGTCGGCTTGGGATGAAAGTGATTGTCCGGAGTGCGAAGGAATCCGAATCCTTTCTCCGAAATCTCGAGGTAGCCGGCGCCGATCTCCGGCACCCCGGAACCGCCCATGGGTTGTCTTGTCTTCAAGGTGATAGGTGGTCGTTGGCCCGGAACCCCGGCTGCTGAGACGTGGCGAAGCATGAAACCGGGAGAACTGCCGCCTGAAGAGTGTCATCCACCAACGGACAGGGACGGGCAGTCAGACCTAAGACGCCGCTCATCTAAGCCCACCAACGCCCAAAGGCAACAAGAATCTTCTTCTCAATCTCAGTTTCTGCTGCCCTCGACCGCCGCTCACGTCAGCCCGCCCAGCCGGATCAGCCGCACCCAAGGCTCGCGGGCGACCCGCGACTTCGCCAGATCCACCTCGAACTCGGCCACCCAGTCGTTGTGGTCTGCCGGATCCACCAGCATCTGTTGGACCCGCCACGTCCGCCGGTCCTCCGCCGGAAGCACATAGGTGTGGCGAAGGTTCCGCGCCTCCGGATCAAGCCGGAGTTGTTCGTGCCCCCCGAGATAGGCCTCGAACGCCACGCGCAACCGCTCCACGTTCCAGGTCCCTTCGGCCGCCTCCGCTTCCCTCACTGCAGGCACCCCGGGTTCCGTGAGCGCCCCCCCCGGCTCCGGGCCAGCCGCTGGCCCGCCCACCGGTTCTGCCGTCAGGGTCTCGAACGCCGCCGCATAGTCGCCGATCACCAGCCCGCGCAGGAACATGAAGATCCGCTGCCGAATCGCCGCCGTGAAGGCCCGGGTGTCGCGGGTGATGTCGGCGGCCGCCTCGGCCTCGGCCTCCGCCGCCCCGGGAGGCCGCACCTCCGTGGATTCCCGACGCTCATACGCCGGGTCCCGCAGCTTCTCCCACTCATCCAGCAGGCTCGAATCGACCTGGCGGATCAGGGTGCTCAAGTACAGTTCCATGTCCCGGAGCGTGTCGTTCTTGGCGGTGTCGGGGACGGTCTGGGTCAACACCTTGAAAACGCTGTTCAGGTGCCGCAGCAGCAGGCCCTCGCTGCGCTGCAAGTCGTAATCCCGCACGTAATCGGCAAACGACCGGAACGACTCGAACATCTCCCGCGCGATGCTCTTCGGGCGGATGTTCTCCTGCCCCACCCAGGGGTGCTTGTCGGCGAAGGCGTTAAAGGTCGAGTAGATGAAGTCCCGGTTGGGTTTCGGGTGTTCGAGCTTCTCGAGCTCCTCCATCCGCTGATCGTAATCCAGACCCTCGAGCTTCATGGCCGCCACCGCCTCCCCTTTGAGCCGGTCCAACTGCTTGCGCAGGATGATCTCGGGATCTTCGAGGATGGACTCCACCAGCGAGAGCACCACGAGCGCGTAATCGGGCTGTTCCGGGTCCACCAGCGGGATCGTCTCGAGGAGGTACAGCGACAGCGTTTGGTCCATCGAGAAGTCATCCTGCAGCTCGACATTCCCGCAGCTTCGTCCCTACCCCCGCGTGCCCCGGCAAATCGATGATCTTCCGCTCGACCAGCGACCGGAACTGCCAGGCCGCCGTCATTGAAACCACCCAGCGCTTGACCACGACTCATGACAATCAGCGCAGCAACCGTTGCATCGCGCGGCACCCATCCCCTCGCGGCTCAGGACATTCAGCAGCATCCGTGCAGGACCTGGAACCGGGACGTCAGCCGTTCGGGCGGCGCGTGGATCAGCCGGGTGAACGTCTGCCGGTCCCACGCCACGAAGTTGTGCTCGGGCGGGCGCCGCCGCACGAACTTCTTCCCTTTCTCGACCGCCTTTTTCTCGAGGGCGAGGTTCTCGATCACGTGCTCGGGGGCCTGGACCACCACCCACCCACGATCGTCGAACCCTTTCCGGCCGGCCCGACCGCTGATCTGGTGAAAATCGCGGGCGCTCAGGATCACCGTCTTCTGCCCATCGAACTTGCACAGCCGGGTGAACAGCACGGTCCGGATCGGCACGTTGATGCCCACGCCGAGCGTGTCGGTGCCACAAATGATCTTGAGCAAGCCCCGCTGGGCCAGTTGCTCGACCAGCACCCGGTACTTGGGCAGCAGCCCGGCATGGTGCAAACCGATCCCCTGCTTTAGCCACGTCCGGATGTTCGGGCCGTACGGACTGCTGAACCGGAACCCCTCGACCGCCTGCGCCAGGGCCTGCTTCTCGTCGCGCGTGCAGACGTTCAGGCTGGTGAAGTCCTGCGCGCTCTGGGCCGCCTCCAGTTGCGTAAAGTGCACAACATAGACCGGCGCCTTGCCCTCGCCCACCAACCGCTCCAGTGTCTGGGCCAGGGTGAGCTCCGCGTACGCGTACTCGAGGGGCACCGGCCGGGTCTCCGACTTCACCGCGACGGTCGTCCGCCCGGTCAGCCGGGTCAGCGACTCCTCGAAAAACGTCGTGTCGCCCAGCGTTGCCGACATCAGGAGAAACCGCGCCTGGGGCAGGGTCAACAGCGGCACCTGCCACGCCACGCCGCGGTCGCGATCGGCGTACCAGTGGAACTCGTCCATCACGACATCGTCCACGTCGGCGTCCGGCCCCTCGCGCAGCGCCAGGTTGGCGAGGATCTCGGCCGTACAGCAGAGGATGGGAGCATCGCGGTTCACCGTGGCGTCGCCGGTGGAAAGCCCGACGTTGTCCGGCCCGAACTCGCGGCAGAGCGCCAGCCACTTCTCGTTCACCAGCGCCTTGATGGGACAGGTGTAGACGGACCGCCGGCCGCGGGCGAGCGACGCGAAATGGAGGGCCGCGGCGACGAGCGATTTGCCGGAGCCGGTCGGGGTGTTCAGGATGACGTTGCGGCCTTCGTAGAGCTCGAGCACCGCCTCCTCCTGCGCCGGGTAAAGCGTGAGGTGCCGATCGGCCACGTAATCCAGAAACCGCCCCAGCAGATGATCGCTGCGGCAATCGCCGTCGCGCGGCAGGAGATCGTAGAGGGTTGTGGGGGAGGCCATGCAGATTGGAGGGTCACACAAGCAGGCGAATCGTGTCCCGATGCTCTGCCACGAGTTGGGCGATCCGACTCTGTCCATCACGCTCGGACACCCAGGGGTGCGGATGGGGCGGCGAAGCCAACCCCGGGGCGGTGTCGGCGACGTAAGCACGTATCATCGCACAGAAGTCCGCCCCTCAACCCACCACCTGGCACTCGATCCCGACCAGCGCGGCGAGCTTCTGCAGCGTGGGGGCGACATGCCCCAGGCCGATGGCGCAATGGTGCGCCGGACCGGCCTGCGACCAGGCGTTCACAAATGCCTTCGCCCCCAGCGCGAACCGGTAACGGCTGTTCGTGTTGCCAATGTGCAGGATGGGACCCGGCACTGCCTCCCCTTCCGCCACCAGCAGCTTGAGCTGGCCCTGCCGGTTCTGCACCACCGACAGCAGCGTCACCGGCCCGTGTTTGACCCGCATCTCGATGGACAACCCCACCCCGGGCTTGCCGTGGTACACCGGCAACGGCACGAGCTTCACCTGCCCCTCGGCAATCGCCATGTGGCCGGGCCCGTCATGACCCAGCAACACCACGTCCTCGTTGAAGTCAAGCGCATAGAACTCCGAGAACGACCCGCCCGTCCCCAGCGCATCCATGATCTTCATCGCCTGGGCGTTCTTCACCTCGCATTCGCCGGCCACGGGCACGCCGCGCGCCGTCAGGAGCGAGTTCCCGGCGATGACCGACGTGACGATGTTCTCATACTCATTGCCGGGCTGACCTTCGTAGTAATAGGCCATCGCGCCCAATTGATGCGCCGCCACCAACCGGTCCAGCGCGCAGGAGGTTTGGGCGGCGCGCCGCAGCTCCGCCGCGCTGCACTCGGGCGTGACGTCGAACTGGCGCCGGAATTCCTCCAGCTTGGCCTCGATCTGGGCCTCCGTAGTCTCCTCCCGATACCGTCGCAGCTCGCACATCTCGAGCAGCTCGAAATGCGTGCCAAACACCGCGGCGTGCTGGGTCATGTCGCTGTAGACATCCAACATCCCGCAGTAGTAGTGGCCGAGCACACCGAGCCGGTTCTGCCGCATGACTGCCGCCACCCGGGCGGCCTCGACCCAGGCGCGGATTTCCTGCCACGCTTCCGGGTCATCCAGGGTCCCCGTCACCAGGTGATAATCCAGCCCGGCGCGGTTGAAAACGCAGGCGATCTCCGGCGCCGCACACGCCTGGCAGTGCGCCAGCCATTCGCCGGTCATGACGCCCCGATCCCCCAGCTTGTTGAAGGCGTCGTAGTCAATCGCGGCCACCGGCTGGAGATTCAGGACCACCACCGGCACGCGGGCCTGCTGGACGACCGGCAGGACCGTCGAACTCAGCGCATACGTCGAGACGTAGAGCAGCAGCAGCTCGACGCCCTCGCGACGGAACATCTCGGCCGCCACCCGGGCCTGCGTGGGCGAATCCACCAGGCCTGCGTCCACGACCGTCGCGCCCAGCGCCGCCAGCCGTTCGCGAATCCCTTGTTGATAGCCCTCGAGCCGGCGCTTCAAGCCGGGGAACTGGGGCCAGTACGTGTCCAGGCCAATGCCAAACAGGCCGAGGCGAAGGGGCGGTGTGTTCATGGGGTCACAAGCCAACGGACTATTTCTCTGTCATCGGACGACGCCCTTGTTCCGCGAGGAGCTTCTGTAACTCGGCCGTCAACTTCGACTGGCTGGCGCCTTCAATGGTCTTCTCCGCGATCTCCTGGAGCTTCAGGTAGGCCGCGTCGATCTGTTTGCTGAGCCGCGCGTTCTGGTCTGCCAGCTCCTTGGTCCCCTTCTCGAGGGCCTCGTTGCGCGTCAGCAGGACGTTCCGTTCCCCCTCGAATTGCTTCATCAACAAGCCCTCGCGGTTCTTGGCTTCGAGTTGCAGCCGCTCGGTGGTCGCCTGCACCGCCTTCGCCACCGCCGCCTCGAGTTCCTGGGGAAAGGCCGCCGCGCGGGTGCGGAGCGTGGCCAGCTCCGTTTCCCTCTCGACCAGCACCCGTTCCCGCTCGGCGAAGTCCTTCTCGGCGGTCTCCTTCCTGAGCTTGAGCTCCTTCTCGAGCGTGGCCTTTTCGTCGGCAAGCTTGTCCCGCACCGCCTGCTGATCCCGCTTGAAGGCGTAGTCGAACTGCTCCTTCTCGCGGTCGCGCGCCTTCTTCTCGGCGGCATCCCGCTCGCGGAGCTCCGCCTCATGTGCCTTCCGTTCCTTGTCCCACTCGATCCGGGCGTCTTGGATCTCGGCGGTCAGTTCCTCGCGGTCCTTCGTCATCTCGATCTCGAACTCGGCCCGCTTCTGGTTCTGAGTCTCGATGAGCGCCGCCAGGGTTGCGGCGGTCTTCTCGATTCCGTAGAGCTCCTGCAGCTCCCGCTCCTTGGCCTCGACGGCCTGCTGAAGGTTCTTGAAGCGGGCGGCCTCGGCGGCCAGTTTCTCCGACAGCTCGGCCAACATCCGCCCGATGTCGGACTTGAGGCTGCCGATCTCGCGGTCAATTCCCTCCGGAGCCAAGGCGCTGGCGGTCTTGAGCGCCTCCTCGGCCTTCCTCTCCTGGAGCTGGCGCTCGGGGTTCAGCTCGGCCGCGCGCTTCTCCGCCAACTCCTTGGTGAGGGTTTGGTAGGTGTCGAGCAACTCCTGTTTGGTGCTTTTGTCGGAGCGCTTCCGGGTGGACGTCGGTTTCTCGGCCATAGGGCGTGGGGAAGTTCGAATCGTTGTTTCGTGCCTGTTGGACGGGCGGAGGCTGCCACCGACGCGGCCGGAAGAAAAGGACGGATCGAAACGCCGAAACTCCCCAGGGGTCAGCCCTTAATTTAATACTTAACGAACCCGACGCGCCTCGCGCTTCCTCCCGACACGCCGCGGGGAACGTCTCCCTGCCAGGTTCGCCGCCTGGCAGTGCCAAATGTTAAATGTTGAGATCTGACCCCAAAAGGTCTAGTCGAGCTTCACACTGCGCAGGGGCTTCTCCCGCGGCTGGCGGTCTTCGCCCGACGGGCCGTCTTCCCCCCGGTCGTACCGCCACTCGCCCGGCTCCATCAGCAAGGTGAGGTCCGTCACGTCCTGCGCGATCCGCCCCACGATGCCGCCGTTCAGCCAGTCCAAACTCGGGTTGCGCTTCGAGAATTGGTAACCCTTGATCCGCACGCTCAACCCCACCGACTCCGCCGGCACATCGGTGAACGCGAAACGTCCGTCGGCGCCCAGCACCACCTCCGTATGGTCCCACGCCTGCTCGCGACCCAGAAACATCCGGGTCTCGGGCGGGATCGGTTGGCCATCGGAGAGGACGACCCGCCCCGCCAGACGATGGCCCGGTGTCACCGCCAACTCGCCCAGCTTGACCACCTCCCCGTCCTTGCCCGTGCGAAAAGTCCGCGGTGCCATCGCGCCCCGCCCACGCAAGGAGTTCATCGTGGTGTACAGCACCCACTCGCGGCCGGCCGGGACGTTCGGCAGCGCGAAGAAACCGTCCTTGTCCGTGGCCAGTTCGTCGCCCCGAAAGAAGTTGCCGCAGGTGCGGTCGGCCGTGACCACCCCCACGAGCACATCCGCCAACGGCTGACCGCCTGACTCGACCATGCCCGTGACCAGGACGCCTTCCTCCATCCGAATCAGGTGGTCCCGCCCCGGCCTGAGTTCCACCCACCGCTTGGCCAAGCCCCGTCCCTCGACGAGCGCGTGGACCAAGTCCACCCCGTTCGTGCAGTACAGCCAGAAGCGGCCGTGCTCATCCGTCACCCCCAAGGGATCCACAAACGCGTCGGTCCCTCCCCACTGGGTGCCGCCGCCGCGGGCCACTCCCTCCGGACTCACGGTCGCGCCCGGCACCGCCTCGCCTTCCGGGTTCAGCACCAGACCGCAGATTCGCGTGGGCGCCTTCAACTTCGCTGCGTCCAGAGGCGCGATCACGACTGTCTGTTCGCCGGCCGCCGGATCGGTCTTCGGCACGTAGATGCTCTCGTATCCCTCCGCGACGACCAGCAGCCGGAACAGGAGTCCGGGATCGAGCGACGGGATGCGGAAGGTGCCGTTCGTGTCCGTCCGGGCCCGCTTGCCGCAGTCCGGATAGCACGAGGGGCAGACCACTCCGGTGCCCGTGCGGGGTCCGGCAGTGTAGATGAACACGGTGGCGTTGGGCACCGGCACCTGGTCTCCGCGAACCACACGGCCCACCAAGTCGGGGCGAGCATCGCCGACGGCGCCGAGTGGCGGGACGGCCAGCAGGAAGGCAATGGCCTGGGAAGAACTGAGCAGGGTGTTCATCGTGTTCGGAATCGAAGGGGGTGGACTTCAAAGCCAAGTCGCCATCGGTCGTTTCCTCAAGGTCTCGCGAGCCATCGTTGGACGGCCGCCCGCAACCGTTCGCCCTCGAGATCGCGGTTCACGACCCGGCCGCGGGCGTCCACCAGGAAGATCGTGGGCAACTGCGTCAGGTCAAAGGCCGCGACCACCCGCGCCCGCTCGTCCTTGGCCAGCCGTGTCTGGAGCCAGTCGTAGTCGCCTTCCCGGACGAACTTGGCCACCGAGTCGAGGTCGTCATCCAGGCTGACCCCGACGATGGTCAGGCCCGCCTGCGTTCCGAGGCTCTCGCGCATCTTCTGCAGATGCTCGAGCGCCTCACGACTCCGCTCCGACCACGCCGCCCAGAGCACTACCAAACGCGCGCCCTTCACCTCCGCCAACCGCATCGCCCGGCCGTCCAGCGTCTCCATCGCGAAGTCCAGAGGCACCGCCTTGCTGCCGGCCGCCTCGGCGCGGACGGCGACCATCAGCGTCCCGAGATCGAGGGGATCGGTGCCTTCCGGAACGACCACTTCGCGGGTCAACGACCCGAGTTCATCCTCCGGCCGCGGGAGGGGGCTGGGACGCGTACCTTCGCCAGGCTTGGTCACCCGCACGCGCAGCTCATACGTTCCGGGCGGTACATCCTCGACCCGGAACGCTCCGTCCGCCTCGAACGTGAGTTGGAATGTACGGGCCCGGCGAGCTTCGGCCACCCGGGCGTTGGAACGGAACGACGCCCCGTGCGCCTGGCGGAAGGCCTCGAACGTCGCGAAATCCTCGCGGTTGACCGCCGGAGGGCTCGCGGTGGGCGGCAGCTTGAGCGCGAGGACATGGACATCGTTCTGCCAGTCCACGGCGACCTCGGCAGGGTCCGCCACTGCCTGACCAACCACCGGCCGGCCCCGGAAGGCGTACTCGACGCGGTTCGTTTCGCCGGGCCGGACGGTCAACGGCCACTGGCAGGTCTCCGTGATCGCGAAGCCGCCTGTGTTGCGCCGTGACGGCAGTTGCCAGCGGTAGAGCTTGTAGTCACCGGGCGGGACCTTTTCGAACCGGAAGCCCCCATCCGGCGCGCTGGTCGTCGTGTAGCTGAGGTGGTAGCCCATCTTCGGCGACCAGGCCAGGGTGCTGAGCGACAGGTTCACTCCGCCCTTGGGCCGGCCGGCGACCAACAGCCGGCCTTCGACCACGCCATACGACACGAGCTGAACCTCCGGGCGAACCTGCAGCTCGGCGACCGTCGTGGCCAGGAACCCGGTGGCATGCGCCACCACCACCGGCGCATCCGCGGGCGCGGATGGCAACGCGAGCCGACCCTGGGTATCGGCCGTCGCCCTGGCTAGGCGATCCCCATAGAAGCTGGTCGGACCATTGATGAACAGGGACGAACCATCAGGCGTCGTGTCCACCCAGGCCCGGGCGCCGTCCGCTGGCTGGCCATTGGGCTGCCGCACCCGCCACTCCGACGCAGCGCCGGAACGCGTCAGCTGCAACTGCAGCTCCTGATCGCCCTCGTCGAAGTCATAGGAACCGGGCGTCAGCGTCTCGTACCCGTCCGCCTCGAACCGGAGGCGATAGCTGGGGTACATGCCCACCTGCACCTCGCGCCGGTCCAGCAGCACCGTGAACTCGCCCGCACGCGGCTCCGCCAGCGTTCGGAACGCCGATCCGCCACCCGCAAAGTCCGTGGCCACCCGCGTGACCTTCACGGGTTCGCCGCTGGCCGCGTCCACCGCCTGAACGCGCACGGTCACGCTTTCCGTGCCGCCGACTTTCAGCACGATCCGCTTTTCCGCTTCGCCCGGCGTCGTCCGGAACTTCCGGCTGACGGGCGGATCCTTCGCCAACGCGTAGAAGGTCACCGGCACCGTCGGCGCGTTGGTCCACACGGCCGATCCGCTGGCATCCGTTGTCGCCGTCCAATCAAGGATCTGCGCCTCGCTTCGATGCGTGTCGATGTTCAACTGGACGCCCGAAAGTGGCTGCCCCGCTTCATCAACGACCCGGAAGCGCAGCGGTTGCGCCGGCGGCAACACCAAACGAACCTCGCCCATGCCCGGCTCAACCTGGGCCACCACCGAAACCGTCGCCCGGTCGGCTCGCGAAGCCGTGTAGATCCACTGGCGCGGTACACGGTGAGGCCGCTCGAAGCGTCCGTCCGACCCCGTCGTGAACTCGGACACCCGCACGATGTTCCCATGTCCGTAACCCTCCAGCACCGTGACCCCCGCCAACGGCTGGCCCGCCTCATCCACCGCCAACCCGCGGACCGTCAGACCGTCGGGCAGCGTGAGGACCGCTTCGGCCGCCCGCAGTTCCGCGACTGACACCGGCGGATACCGGTTCACGTTCATGTGCTCCGGCACCGTGCTGTACGTCGTCCGCGAACCGTCCGGCCGCGCGAGCGTGACTTCCACAAACACGAGGTCCGCCGGGAAGTGCGGGTATGTCCAACGGCCGTTCGCATCGGTCACGGCGGCCGGCGTGGCCAGGTCGGTGCGCCGGAGTTCCGGGTACTCGTGGCTCAGGCGCTGCTCGTTGCCGAGCGTGAAGCCGGTAAACCCTGAACCCGACAACAGCACCCGCACCCCGGCCAACGGCGTCCCCCATTCGTCCACCACCCGGCCGCCGACCGTTACCCCGGACTCCAGGCCGATCGAGACCGTCGCAGGGAGCCCGTCGTACACGTCACCCGCCGAGGAAGTCCACATCACGGAGCGCGGAGCGAAATCCGGGTGGTGGGCGCTGACACTGAAGTTGCTCATCTCCCGGCGCCCCTCCGCCGGCGGCACCGCAAACACGAGCCGAAATTCCCCCCGGTCATCCGTGAGCCGCTTTGGCGGCCGTTCACCCCAACGTCCCAGATAAGGCGCCAGGATTTCGGCGCCCGGGAGCGCCTCCCCGGTCACCGTGTTCACCACGCGCACGGTTAACGACCTTGTCCCGTGCGGCGCGTCTTCCGCACGAACCTCGGGATCGGCGCCCACGCGCACTTCGGAGCCGGCTTCCTCCGGCGCGTCTGAGCGGGTTTGAGTCGTCGCCGGACTCGGAGCCTCCGCCGGAGCTTCCGCGGGCTTGGGCGCCGGGGCGTCCGTGAGACAGACCCAGCCAAGCATCACCGCCGTAAGGCCAGCGAAACCCGCCCGCCTCCGCGTGGGGCGGAACCGCGCAATCCGCCGGATGCGCAACTGCATTTGGTTCGGATCCTCGAGAATCCCCACCATGCCCGGGGTCACCGCCGGACGGGCCACACCCTCCAGGAGTTTGATGATCGTCTGACCGTACGCGCGCTGCGCACCCGCCTCGGTCACGCCGAGCACGACGGCATCACAAGCCAGCTCGCTGTCCGCTCGCATTCGCTGGAACGCGAGCCAGACCAGCGGATTGAACCAGTGCGCGAGCTGGAGCAGCGTCGTGAGCCAGTTCACAGCGATATCACGGCGCTGGAGGTGGGCCAGTTCATGCAGAAACACGAGGCGCAACTCCGCAGACGTGAACTTCCCGACCAAACCCGGTGGGAGCAGAAGCCGTGGCCGCCACAACCCGCAGAGGGCCGGACTCGATACCGCCGGCGTCTCCAGCACGGGCGGCCTCCGCCGCACGCCCAGCAAGGCACGGCTTTCTTCCAGCACGCACAACGCTTCACCGTCCACCAGCGGCCGCGCTTCCGCCAACGCCCGCCGGAGCCGAATCATGGTGTAACCCAGGCGGCCCGCCAGCGCCACCACACCCGCCCCCCACAACCAGCCAAGCCACGTCGGCCAGCCCGGGCCGGTCGTCGGCCGCGTCGGCGAAGGACGATCCCCCACCGCGACCTCAGCAGCTCGTTCACCCGCGCCGGATCCCTGAACACCGGGCCCGAACTCGGCCGGACCAGCAACAGGCGACCGCGGCAGATCCGACGTCGAGAACTCGATGCGCGGCGCCGCGGGTCCCGAAGACATAGCGGGCAGGATCGCTTCCCGGACCGCTGGATCTTGCGCTGGTCTGGCCGGCGCTGCCGGCCGCCAGCCCGCCCAGTTGAACAGGCTCAACCCGCTCGCAGGCGCCAGGGGCAAAACCAACCGGATTACCACCAGCCACCACAGCGCATGCCGCCATCGCGCCGGGAGGCGCCGGCCGCACAGCCCCTGCACCGCCAGCACCACCAGGACGAGCACAGACGCCTGCGCACTGCTCTTCAGCAGCCACTGGCCCGCCGTCGGCAACGAGTCCCAGAAGCTCATGAACGTCCCTCCTCCCCATCCAGAATCCGCTTCAGTTCTTCGATCTCGCGGCGCGACGGCCGCCGCTGCCGGACGAGGTGCGCCAGCATCGGGCGCAGCGAACCGCCGAAGACGCGGTCGAGGAAGGACTCGGTGGCCGCCGAGGCACACTGCTCCTCCGTGAGGCGCGGCTCGTAGGCGTAACGCCTCCCCCGCGGTTCATAGTCCAGCACGCCTTTGCGCACCAGGCGCGCCAGGAACGTGCGGATCGTCTTGGGATGCCAGGACGGGTCCTGCCGCGTGAGGCGCGCGATGACCTCGGCCGCGGTGGTCGGGTGACGTTCCCACACCACCCGCATGACTTCCCACTCGGTCTCACTGATGCGCGGTACAGATTCCATATGCCGGTTTGCCTACAACTGTCAGCACAGAACTGACTACACCCGTAGGCATGGGTCGTCAAGGCCCGAATCCCGCTCGACCGCCCGCCCCGCCCCGGGCACCGTCCGCACGTGAAGACGCGGTGGTTCGTGCGCGGCGACGTGGACGGCTTCTTCGGGCTGTTCCTGGACAACCTGCTGCAGTTGATGGTCATCGCCGTCCTGTGCCGCACGGTGTGCGGTTTCCCCGCCGAACTCATCCACGGCCGCATCCTGCCCGGTGCCGCATTGTCGGTCCTGGTCGGGAACCTCTTCTACGCCTGGCAGGCGCGCCGCCTCGCCCGCCAGACCGGCCGCGATGACGTGACCGCCCTCCCCTACGGCATCAACACCCCCACGGTGCTGGCCTACATCTTCCTCATCATGGGTCCGGTCTTTCAGGAAACCGGCGACGCCACGCGGGCCTGGCAAGCAGGGCTGTTCGCGTGCCTGGTCAGCGGCGTGGTAGAGGTGGCCGGCGCGTTCGTCGGTGACTGGCTCCGACGCCACACGCCTCGCGCCGCCCTCCTCAGCGCCCTGGCGGGCATCGCCATCACGTTCATCGCGATGGGCTTTGTCTTCCAGGTGTTCGCCACGCCGGCCGTGGCGTTCCTGCCGATGATGCTCATACTGGTGACCTACGCCGCGCGCCTCCGTCTTCCCCTTGGCCTGCCAGGCGGTCTGGTAGCGGTGGTCCTTGGCACCGCACTCGGCTGGGGATTCCGCTGGCTGGGCTGGCCCTGGTTCCAACCGCTGGAGGAGGTTTACCAGGCCCAATTCCACCTGCCCCAACCGGTTCTCGGAGATCTCCTGGCGATGCTCACCTCGCCGCTGGGGTGGCAGTACCTGGCCGTCATTCTGCCCATGAGCCTGTTCACGGTAATCGGGTCTCTGCAGAACCTCACCAGCGCCGAGGCGGCCGGCGACCGGTTTGAGACGCGTCCATCGCTCCTCGCCAATGGGCTCGGCAGTCTGGTGGCGGCGGGCTTCGGCAGCGCGTTTCCCACGACGCTCTACATCGGCCACCCGGGCTGGAAAGCCATGGGCGCCAGATCGGGCTACTCCATCCTGAACGGCGTGATCATCACGGCGCTGTGCCTGGTGGGCGGCGTGACCCTGGTGTTGAAGGTGGTGCCGATGGAAGCCGCGCTGGGGATTCTGCTGTGGATCGGGCTGGTGATGACCGCCCAGGCCTTTCAAGAGACGCCCAAACCCCATGCGCTCGCGGTGGCGCTGGGCCTGATCCCCGCTCTGGCGGCCTGGGCGCTGGTCCTGGTCGAGACGACCGCTCGCAAGGCCGGCTCCAGCCTCTTTGCGGTCGCGCCGGCTTTCGGTGCGGACCTATACCTGCACGGCCTGATCGCGTTGAGCCAGGGGTTCATCCTGACGGCGATGATCCTGGCGGCGGTGCTTGCGCACGTCCTGGACCGTCGCTTTCTCGAAGCCGGCCTCTGGTCGCTGGCGGGCATGCTGCTCTCCGCGGTCGGACTCATCCATGCCTACGATCTCACGGCCCGCGGCGTGGAGAACCGTTTCGGCTGGTGCGCCGCACCGCAGTTCGTGATCGGCTACGGACTCACTGCGGCCCTGTTGATCGCGCTGCACTACCGCCGCGGCGCGGCACCGGCGCCGTCAGGCACTTAGGCAACGCCCCTTCAACTTCCAACTTCGCCCTTCGCCCTTCGCCCTTCGCCCTTCCCCTCCTGTCGTCTTGCCGCGGCCGGGAACGCATGGTAGCCCTGCGTCCATGAAACCACGTGCCGCTGCCTGGCCCTCACTCTGGTTCGTGCTCGTCGCCTCCGGCGGTGGAGCCGCCCTCCTGCCGGCTGCCGAAGCCCCCGTCGCGCTCAACGTGCCGGCCGCCACGGAGATTCTCGCCACGCTCCGCTCCCAGCACCCTCGCCTCTTGCTTTCGCCGGAAGCCATCGATTCCCTGCGCCAGCGGGTCGCCGCCGTCCCCCAGCTCCGCGAATGGCAGGGCAAGCTGCGCGACCGCGCCCAGCGCATCCTCAACGAGCCCCCCTCCCGCTACGAGATCCCCGACGGCCTCCGCCTGCTCAGCACCAGCCGCCGGGTTGTGGATCGCGTCTACACCCTCGCGCTGCTGTTTCATCTCGAAGGCGACCCGCGTTACGCCACGCGCGCCGGGGAGGAACTGGCCGCCGCCGCCGCGTTCCCCGACTGGAACCCGCGCCACTTCCTGGACACGGCCGAGATGACGCACGCCTTCGCGATTGGCTACGACTGGCTGTACCACCAATGGACCCCCGACCAGCGAGGTCAGCTCCGCCGCGCCATGGTTGAGAAGGGCCTGAAGCCTGCCCTCGAAGTGCACGCGCGCAGTTCCGGTTGGCACCGCGTACGCCATAACTGGAACCAGGTCTGCAACGGCGGCATCGGCATGGGCGCCCTCGCCCTCGCCGACGTCGAACCCACCCTGGCCGCCGAGTTCCTCGCCGCGGCCGTCCCCTCCATCCATCTGGCCATGCGCGAATACGGTCCCGACGGCGCCTGGGCCGAGGGGCCGGGCTACTGGCGTTACGCCACCCAGTACAACGTCGTCTTCCTCGCCGCACTCCAGACCGCGCTCGGGACGGACTTCGGCCTCGGCGAGACCCCCGGCTTCCGCGAGGCGGGCCTATTCCCGCTCCACCTCACCGGTCCCCTGGAACGTACCTTCAACTATGCCGACGGCGGCGATGGCACGATCCGGTCCCCGGAACTCTTCTGGCTCGCGCAGCGCTTCTCGGCCCCGGCCTACGCGGATTACCAGGTGCGTGTGGCTTCGCCTCAAGCCCTCGACCTCGTCTGGTTCCCCCCCACACCGCTGCCCGGTGCCGGCTCGCCCCTGCCGCTGGACCGCTACTTCCGCGGCGCCGAGGTCGTCACCCTGCGCAGCGCCTGGGATCAACGCGAAGCGGTCTTCGTCGGCTTCAAGGGCGGCGACAACCAGGCGAACCACAGCAACCTGGACCTCGGCACTTTCGTGCTGGACGCCCTGGGCGAACGGTGGGTCGTGGATCTCGGGGCGGACGACTACAACCTGCCTGGCTACTTCGGCAAGCAGCGCTGGACTTACTACCGGCTCCGCGCCGAAGGTCACAACACGCTGGTCCTCAACCCCGGTGCCGAACCGGATCAGGCGCCGGCTGCGAAAGCCGCTGTCACCCGGTTCAGCGCCACTCCCCGCCATGCCTCCGCCGTGGTGGACCTCACCGCGGCTTATGCCGGTCGCGCCCGCTCAGTCCACCGCGGCGTCGCCCTCCGGGAACGCGATTCGCCCGCCGCCCATGTCGTCGTCCAGGACGAAATGGAATCCGCCGAACCCGTCGACTTGTGGTGGTTTCTGCACACCCCGGCAGAAGTCGAACTGAGCTCAGACGGACGCGTCGCCACCCCTCCAGCGCGGCGGGAACGCCCTCCGCGCCTCCTGCTCGAACCGGCTCAGGCCCGGTTCACCGTCCGCGAAGCCCGCCCCCTCCCCACCAGCCCCCAACCGGACCGCCAGAACCCCAACACCGGCATCCGCAAACTCGCCATCCACCTGCCCGACACCACCCGGTTGCGCCTCGCCGTCCACCTCCAACCGGTGCTATCCGACTCCGAATCCGCATCACCCACCACCCCCAGGGAAAAAGTGCAAACGCTCCGTGATTGGTGAACCCGTCCGGGGATGATTCCCCGAAGTTCACGCGGAGGATTCCCCACCACCCTTGCCCGGTGGGGGTCGTCCCCTCGTAGGCGCCGACGTAGGCGCCGACGTGAGGAGGCGAAGTGTAGCGGAAAGGAAATCGGTGACCGACGGCGCCAAAGCGGTTCAACCCGTTTCGCCCCCCCCCGCGGAGAAAATGGGGTACAGGCGCGACGCACCTCAAGCTCCCGATGCACAATTGACGTACGCGGTTTCTTCGAGAGCGCTTGGCGAGTCAGTGCCTGACGCCGCCGTCACCGATGGCACCGGGGATTGAACGCCCCGGCACCGCAATTGTCAACCCGCCTGATGACTCCCATCTGATTCCCTTTCCACCCAGCCCGGCGCAGCCTACGCGGGGTACCGGCCGGATTCCGTCTCCGGGCAGACTCCGGTCATCAGCAAATACCATTCCAACGTCTGGTCGGCAGCTCCAACACCCTCGGGACGCACCAGCCGCCGACCTCCGCCGCCCAACTTGGACAGCACTTCGAGTTTGCATTACTCTTGCCCACCGTGTTAGACCGCCTCAACACCGTCGGCCGCCCTTCACCCCACGGACCGGCGGACCGGGTCCGGGCGGCGCACAACGTCCTTGTCAAACTGTGAACATCGTTCAAATCACTCCTGGCACGGGGGGCATGTATTGCGGCAATTGCATCCGCGATAACACCCTCGTCACCGAGCTGCGCCGGCTCGGCCACTCGACCTTGATGTTGCCGATGTACCTCCCGCTGACGCTGGACGACGCCAATACCAGCACTGGCGTGCCCATCTTCTTCAGCGGCATCAACGTCTACCTCGAACAGCGGGGCGCCCTCTTCCGCGCCCTGCCCCCCGGCCTGCACCGCTTCCTTGCCCAGCCCTGGCTCCTCCGCCTCGTCGGCAAGTTCGCCGCCAAAACCCGCCCCGCCGAGGTCGGTGACCTCACCATCTCCATGCTCCAGGGAGAACACGGCAACCAATCCCGCGAACTCGATGAACTCGTCCGCTGGCTCAAGGGCCAGACCCGACCCGACGTCGTCTGCCTGTCCAACATCCTCCTCCTCGGCCTGGCCCGCCGTCTCCGCCAGGCCATCGGTTCCCCCGTGGTCTGCCTCCTCGCCGGCGAAGACAGCTTCCTCGATGCCCTCCCCGGCCCCCAGCGCGCCGAGGCCTGGAAGATCCTGAGCGACCGCACCTGTGACGCCGACCTCTACCTCAGTCCCAGCCGCTACTTCGCCGAGCGCATGGCCGAGCGCCTCCGCCTCGCCCCCCAGCGCCTCCGCGTCGTGCCCCCCGGCATCAACCTGGCCGGCTTCGAATCGCCACCCGCCCGCCGCCCAGCAACACCTTCGCCTTCGGCGCCTCCGGTGGTGGGTTACTTCGCCCGCCTCTGCCGCGAAAAAGGTCTCGCCCTGCTCGTGGAAGCGTTCCTCCTCCTCAAGCAGCGCAACCGCGTCCCCAACCTGCGTCTCAAGATCGGCGGTTACTGCGGCCCGGCCGATCGCCCCTTTGTCCGCGAACTCCACCGGCGCCTGCGCACTGCCGGTGTGCTCGGCGACGTCGAGTTCCATGCCAACCTCGACCGCGCTGCCAAGATCGCCTTCCTCAAGTCGCTGACCGTCTTCTCGGTCCCGGCTTCCTACGGCGAAGCGTTCGGGCTCTACCTGATTGAGGCCCTCGCCGCGGGCGTTCCCGTCGTTCAACCCCGCACCGCGGCCTTCCCGGAGATCATCGAGGCGACCGGTGGCGGCCTGCTGTGCGAACCGAACGACCCCGAGTCTCTCGCCGACGCCCTCGAGTCGCTCCTGCTCGATCCGACCCGGCTCCAGGCCCTGGGCAACGCCGGTCGTCAGGCCGCTCACGAGCGCTACAGCGCCCGTCGCATGGCCGAGGAAACCCTCCGGGCTCTGAGCGAAGTGGCCCACAGCCGGTCGCCGGTCGCCTCCGCGACCGCCTCCGCCTGAGCGCACCCCACGGCACGCCCGACGGGACGCGCATCAACCGCCCGTCCTCCACCCCGCGACCCAGCCGGCCGCGCGCGCCTGTCCGCTCAGACCTGCGCCGGGTCGGGGTGTACCCAAGGCGTGCGATAAGGCCGCCGCAGCCGTTCGTTGGCCACTTCGTCCCCGACGCAGGTGTGCGTTGCGGCATCCCACGTCAGCGTCCGGCCCAACTCGAGCGAGTTGTTCGCCAGGAAACAAGCACTGCTCGAAATGTGCGCCTGCTCGATGTCCGCCACGGGCAGCTTCTGCCCCCGCTGCTCGCGCGCCGCCAGGAAATTGCGCCAATGCCCCCGCATGGCCGAGGCCACGTGGCGTTCGAGGTCCTTCTCCGTGCGATCTTCCGGATACTGGTCGTACTCGAGCAGGGCCTTGCGGGTGCGCTCCGGTTTGTCCGTCCCCACCGGGATGAAGTCGTAGCGAAACACGCTGGCCTTGAGCGTGCCTTTCTCGCCGTAGATCGTGCCAAACCACTGGAAGTCAGGATCCGGCTCGGGCGACCGTCCCCACGTGCGGTGGTTCCAGGTCACGTTGAAATCGTCGTACTCGAACAGGGCCGTCTGCGTGTCGCTGATGTTCGCGCGGCTGGCCCGGTCGTTCAGGATGCCGCCCCACGACGTAATCCGTTTCGGCCACCCCAGATCCAGCAGCCACCGGACCATATCGAACATGTGGACGCACATGTCGCCCACGATGCCGTTGCCGTACTCCATGAACGCCCGCCAACCCCGCGGATGCTGCACCTTGGTGAACGGCCGCCACGGCGCCGGGCCGGTCCACAGTTCGTAGTCCAGATGCGCCGGCGGCGTGATGTCCGGGGCCGACGCCACCGTATCCCGGTTTCGCATGTGCCAGTAACAGCCGATCTCGACCCGCTGAATCTTGCCCAGCCGCCCTGCCTGGATGATCTCTTCGCGGGCCTCGAGCAGATGCGGCGTGCTGCGGCGCTGCGTGTTGACCTGCACGATCCGGCCGTATTTCCGGGCCGCCGCGACCATGGCCTGGCTCTCGACCACGTCCACGCCGGTCGGCTTCTCCACGTACACATCCGCCCCCGCCTGCATCGCCGCGATCGCCGGGACCGCGTGCCAGTGGTCGGGCGTCGAGACCATCACCACGTCCACGTCGCGCTCGGCGATCAACTTCCGAAAATCACGGTAAAGTCGCGGCTTCTGCTTCGACGCCTGCCGTTCCGCCACCCGCTCCGCGGCGTCCGCCAGCATCCGCTCGTCCACGTCGCACAGCGACACCACCTCGGCCGGAGCGACCTGGAGGAGGCGGAACAGGCTGCTCTTGCCGTACCAGCCGGTCCCGATGAGGGCGACGCGAAGGGGGCGTTCAGCGGCGAAAGTGGCCGGGAGGTACTGGGCGGCGGCGGCCAAGGCGGCGACACGCGTGCTGGTCTGCAGAAAGGCGCGGCGGTTCATGGGCAGTTGTTAAGCCACGCCACGCCGGAAAAGGCAATCCCCGAGAAGGCAGGTGACTGCACCGCCTGGCCGTCGATCTGCCGCCGGAGACGAGACAAACCAATCGGGGATTTGGCGCGAGCGCGGGCTGGGATCACCAGAGTCCTCTGCAACGCCGCGCTTCTTGCGGCGTCTGCCCGGGTCAGACCAGGCCGCCGTTTGCTGCCGACCGCCGGCCAGGCTACACTTCCGGCCGGTATTCCAGGAGAACCAGCATGAACGAACCTCAATGGCACTGCCTCGGCCGCGTCGACGACCTGAAGACCCGGCCCCTGCAACAAATCAAAGCAGGCAAAGTGGTTCTCGCGCTCTCCTACCGTGACGGCGAGTTCGGAGCCATCTCCGGCGTCTGCAACCATGTCGGTGGCCCGCTCGGCGAGGGCCAACTCAGTGCCGAGGGCTACGTCGTCTGTCCCTGGCATCATTGGCATTTCCATCGGCTCACCGGACTGGCCCGCCCCGGCATTCCTGCCGCCGCGCCCCGCTATGACCTGAAGATCGAAAACGGCGACCTCCTGGTCAACCTCGTCCCGGCCACCGAACGTCGGAACGCACCGCATCCGGCGCATCCCCTGACCCGGCCCCTCACCCGCGAGCCGGGGCCGGTTCGCGTCCTCGGCATCTCCACCGCCGCGATGAACCGGGAGTTCCCCCGCTATTCCACTTCCGAAGCGCTCCTGCAAACCGCCCTCGACCAGGCCGCCGCGGCGGGCCACCACACCCAACTCATCCGCCTCAAGGACCTCAGCTTCCGTGCTTGTGAAGGGTATTACTCGGTCAGCGCCCACGCCTGTACCTGGCCATGCACGATCACCCAGATGGACGAGACTGACCAACTGACGGCCGTCTATGAGGCCCTCGTGTTCTGGGCGGACGTGGTGCTCGTGTCCACTTCCATTCGGTGGGGTGCCCCGGCCGCGCTCTATTCCAAGATGATCGAGCGCATGAACTGTATTCAGAACCAGATCACCATCCACGATCGCGTGCTCATCCGGAACAAAGTCGCCGGCTTTCTCATCACCGGTGGGCAGGACAACGTCCAGGCGGTCGCCGGGCAGATGCTGCTGTTCTTCGGCGAGCTTGGCTTTGTCTTTCCACAATTCCCCTTCGTCGCCCACAGCCGGGGCTGGACCGCCGAGGACATGGAGCGAAACGTCGCCCAGGTCCGCACCAGCAAGGCATTGCACGACGGCGCCCGGGCTTTGGCAGATCGCTGTGTGGGGATGGCCGCCGACCTGATCGCCGCCGGCCCGGGTCCGCGCAAGGTCGAGCGCGGCGGCCGCAAAGCCCATCGGGCGCCCTGAGAGGAGATCGCGCCGGCGCGGGCAGTGGGAAGGGCGCGATGTGAATCGGTCCGTTGACCACGCGGTGGGGCACGGCCAAGGCTGGGCGATTCAGACATCTGATGCGGGTTACGTGGCATTCAGCCCGGACGGAAAGTCCTTGCCCGGTGCCGCGCCCTCAACTCGCGTCCGGTTGCGGGTTCCGGATCAGCAACGTGACCAAGGCATCCGACGTCACAACCTGGACGGGTGACAGGAGATCTCGTCAACCTGCGGCGGCTCCAACTGGGGTTCGAAGATGAGGGAGGGCTCGAAGCTCGATCTTCATCAACTCCTGAATGCCTAAGCATTTGGTGCGCGCGGCAGGACTTGAACCTGCACGGTTTTACCCACTAGAACCTGAATCTAGCGCGTCTGCCAATTCCGCCACGCGCGCACTGTCCGTCAGAAAAAACTGCCGGCGCCAATGACACCCGAAACCTGCTGCTGGGCCAAAGCTTGTACTCGCGCAACACCACGAATCGCCCGGCTACACCACGCAACCGCTCAGCCAGCCATGCCCCGGAGGTCAGTGGCACAAACCACGTCGCGAGTTTCCCGAAAGTCCTCGACGCCCGCAAGCGAAAGATTCGCGCCCTCAGGCGCCACGGCAGCCGTTCCTACGTCCCCATGAAAGATCAGGCTCAACTTCGCAGCAGTTCTCATTTTGGGAGCTGAGGGCTGAGACCGACAAGGCGGCGGCGGGGGTGACGGAGACTTCCGGCGGCAGGGCCTGAAAGATTTTTGCACTTTTTGCGGGACTCACCTTCCCCTTCTCGCTATACCTCCCGCGGATGGCGAGCGAGTGGATCGTGCAGGGCCGCACCCTGAGTGCGGAGGACCTGGCCCAGATTCGGGCCTGGCGGGCCGCCCATCCCACCTGGCACCGGACCCGCCTGGCGCGCGAACTCTGTGCCCGGTGGGGGTGGCGCAACGGGGTGGGGCAGCTCAAGGACATGGCCGCCCGCTCGCTGCTGCTCAAACTGGAAGCCCGCGGCTGGATCACGTTGCCCCCCCGCCAGGGCCCCTCGGTCAACGGCCGCCGCAACCATCGGGCCCTCGCGCCGGCGGGGGCGGCGGTGGGGATCCAGGCCTCCCTGGCCAGCTTGCACCCGCTGCACCTGAGGCGGGTCGCTCCGGGCACGGCGGAGGCCCGGGAGTTCGGGGCCCTGCTCCAGGAGCACCATTACCTGGGTCACCGCAACTGTGTGGGCGAGAACCTCCAGTACCTGGTGCGCGATCGCCAGGATCGCCCGCTGGCGTGCGCGCTGTTTGGTTCAGCCGCCTGGCAGTGCCAGGCCCGCGACGGGTTCATCGGCTGGAGCCCGCCCGCCCGGCGCCGCCACCTGGGGCTGATCACCAACAACACCCGCTTCCTGATCCTGCGCGGGGTGCGGGTGCCGCATCTGGCCAGCCACCTGCTGGGCTGCCTGACCCGCCGCCTGAGCGCCGACTGGCAGGCGCGCTACGGGCATCCGATCCACCTGGTGGAAACCTTCGTCGAGCCCGAACGCTTTGCCGGCACCAGTTACCAGGCCGCCGGCTGGATCCGGGTCGGCGCCACCACCGGCCGCGGTCGCAACGGGGCCGCCCCCCAGCGCCCGATCAAGGAGGTCTGGCTGTGCCCGCTCGGCGCGGACTTCCGGGAGCGCCTCGGCGCATGAGCCGCCTGGCTTTCGCCACCCTGGTGGACGGCTTGCGGCGCACCCTGGCCGGGTTGACGGACCGGCGCAGGGGCCGCAACCGCTCCTATGCGATGGCGGACTTCGGCCTGGCCGCCTTCGCCGTCTTCTTCACCCAATCGCCCTCCTTTCTGGCCCACCAGAAAGCGATGCAGCGGGCCCGGGGGGTCAACAACGCCCTGAGTCTCTTTGGCATCCAGAGCTTCCCCTCCGACAACCAGATCCGCGGCATGCTCGATCCCGTGTCGCCGGCCGCGCTCTTCCCGGTCTACGACCAGATCTACGAGGCGCTCGGCGAGCAGGGCCTTCTCCGGCACTTCCGGGGGTTCCACGACTCCACCCTCCTGGCGCTGGACGGCACGTGGTACTACAGCTCCCAGAAGATCCACTGCCCGTGTTGTTCCTCGCTCCAGCACGCCAACGGCCAGACCACCTTCTATCACAGCGCCCTGACCCCGGTCCTCGTCGCCCCGGGGCGCGCGGAGGTCATTGCCTTGCGGCCTGAGTTCATCACCCCGCAGGACGGCCACACCAAGCAGGATTGCGAGTTGGCCGCGGCCAAACGCTGGCTGGAGCAGAACGCCGCCCGCTATGGCCAGGGCCCCGTCACTCTCTTGGGCGACGATCTCTACGCCCACCAACCCTTCTGCCGGCGCGCCCTCCTCCACGGCTTCCACTTTATCTTCACCTGCCAGCCCGACTCCCATACCACCCTCTACCGCTGGGTGAACCTGCTCCAGAGGCCGGAGCTGGGAACCCTCTGCCTCCGCGTCAAGGTCGGCGGCCAGTGGCACACTTACACCTACCGCTGGGCCAACCGGGTCCCGCTGGCCGACGGGGAGGACGCCCTGCGCGTCAACTGGTGTGAACTCACCGTGACCGATCCGCAGGGTCAGGTCCTCTACCATAACGCCTGGATCACCGACTGGCCGCTGAGCGAGTCGAACGTGGCAGCCGTCGTCGCCTCGGGCCGCGCCCGTTGGAAGATCGAGAACGAGAACAACAACACCCTCAAGACCAAGGGCTATCATCTGGAGCACAACTTCGGTCACGGCCACAAACACCTCGCCGCCTTCCTGCTGGCCTTGAACCTCCTGGCCTTCCTCTTCCACACCGTCCTGGGTTTCACCGACGAGCACTACCGCCTCATCCGGGCCACGCTGCCCTCGCGCCAGACCTTCTTCGACGATCTGCGAGCCCTCACCCGCTACCTGCACTTCCCCAGTTGGCAGGCCCTCCTGCGGTTCATGATGCGCGGACTGGAGATCGGCCCCTACGCCAAGCCAACCTGAGCCAACCGGCCCGCCCAGGCGAGGTGTGCCCACACCCGGCGATCGGGGGCAGGGAGGGTCCCAAGAACCTCCCCGAGGCCGCCGGACCGATCCCCCCAGGCTTCCAGCCGCGACTCCGGTTGCGCCGTACGCCGCGGTAGCCCTGCCAACACCATCGCCCCTCGCCCTCGCCCTCGCCCAGTTGCCTTCCCAACCCCGGCGTGCTGAGCCGTTCATGCCAAAATGAGAACTGCTGTCAACTTCGTTTCCCGACTTGCGCTTCCGGCTAAAGCACGGCATAACTTCGGCGCCTGACCTGAGGGCGCTCGCAGCACGGGCGTCGCCGTGATCACCCCCGCAACCTGGCTTGGCCGCCAAGTTCGAAGACTCTTGACCCCGCTGCCGGGGCTTGGGAGCCAAGCTCCCGGGGTGGGCGGACTTGAGCCCCCGGGTCGCGCGGCTGCATGCGTGATTTCATGTTCTGGAGTGCCCTGGGTTTCGTGGGCGCGGTGATCCTGGCCTCCTTTTTTGAGTGGGTGCTCCATCGCTACGTCATGCACCGGCCGTTCCTGGGATTCCGGTATCCCTTCCAAGCTCACGCCCTGGTGCATCATCGGATCTTCCGCGCCGATGAGACCTACCATCTGCTGCGGGAGGAGGACAAACACACGATCCCCATGGCCTGGTGGAACGGCCCGGTGCTGGTGTTGCTTTGCGAACTCCCGTTTCTAGTGGTCGCATGGGCCACGCACTGCTGGGGACTGGCAGCCGGCTCGCTGCTGGCTTTTGCGAGCTACTTTGCGACCTACGAGTACCTGCACTGGTGCATGCACCTGCCGCGCCGCCGCGCCGTTGAGCGCTCGGGGGTCTTCTTTCGCCTCAACGGTCACCACATCCTGCACCACCGGTACATGCACAAGAACTTCAACGTGGTGCTGCCGCTGGCCGACTGGTGCCTGGGCACGCTCCTCGTCCGCTCGCGCATCGCTTTTCCCCAACCCCACGGCCCGGCGGTCCCCGACCTCCAACCGCGCCTCGAACCCGCTTCGCGCCTCCGTCGTCTCGGCCGGTTCCTGGCCCTTTGCCTCACCGGCGTGAAGTCCCGGTGAAGCCGAGTCAGGGCCGCGAATCCGCGGGGTGGAACAAGTCTGAACGCTCGAGCCCGGTCAGGGTTTCAAGACCGCGCATGAGCCGCATCAGGGCCAGAAACATGCCCACGGACACCGGGATGAACGTGCCCGGCCAGCTCCAGAACTGCAGCTTGGCCAGTTGCCGGTTGAATTGGTCGGTGCCGGACTGATCCGGCAACAGCCACCACGCCAGCGCGAAATTCACCAGCGCACTGGCCAGGAGCGTGAATCCCAGCACCCACGAAATCCAGGCCAGCACGCGGTCGAACTCGGCCCCGGTCCCGCGCGCTTCGAGCGCCTCCCGGATCCGGCTCGTGTTCAGCACCTGGTCGTTGTAAAGCAACGTCTTCACCAACGGCTGGCGCGTCCGCAACGATAGCGGGACGGCCGCCGCCAGAACGGTCGGCACCGCCGCCTCCTTCACGGCAAACCAGAAACCGCTCATCTTCAAAAGGCCCAAGCCGCCGGTCAGCAGCGTCCCGACGATCCCAATCACCGAGAAGAGATTCCAACTCCGCCGCGTCACCAAGTCCCATGCGCCGTACCCCAGCGGGAACAACAAGGCCAGAACGAGCGCACGCGTCGGACCCAGCCGACTCGAATCGCTGAGAAAGGACAGGACGAGCGCCGGCGCCACCGCATTGAAGCCCAGGTTTAGCCACAAGTTGTGCGGCTTTGGGCGGGCGGCTGCGACCGGCGTGGGCGGAAGGGCCACGGCGATCGGAGCCTCCGCCAGGCTCCCCACTCGCACCTCCTCCCGACCCCCATACGGGCCGGGCTCGAACCGGTCCTCGGACTTCATCTTAGCGGGTCGGCCGACCGGGCGTCGTCACCGGCGGCGAGGGGACCGGTGATGTGCGCGCCGGGGCGGGGGCGCGCTGGGTCACCGCCGGGTTCCCGGCCTTGAAGGGACCCGTCAGATAAGTCACCAGTGATTCGATCTGGGCGTCGCTCAGGACCCCGTCCTGCTCGATGGCGAAGGCCGGCATGAGGCTGTCCTTGCGACCCTCCCGGATGATCTGCCGCCAATCCTCCGCACGAAACGGTTTGTTCATCGCCCGCAGGTTCGGGACCATCGAAGCGCGGTGCTCCGCGTCGTGGCAGACGCCGCAGACCGCGTCGTAGAGTTCGTGGCCGTGCTTGCCCACGCCGGGCGTCACGTGGCAGATGGCGCACTCCCCCTTCAAGACCGCTTGCCGGTCCGCCAGGGCCACCTGGATGTTGCGGGTGCGCTCGTCTGCCGCCATCGCCCCGACCCCGCCAGCCGGCACCGTAACCCGGGTCGTCAGGTACCGATAGCCGGCAGAGGTCTCGGTGGTGACGGTCTTGGTGACCACACCGCTCTTGCCCGCCACATCCACCACGACGTCAAACGATGCGGTGGTCCCGCCTGGCAACCGCCTGTGACGCGGCACCTTGGCCGTCGTGCAACCACACGAGCTCCGCACCGCGGTCATGATCACCTCGTCCGGCGAGGTATTGGTGAAGGAGAACGTGAAGTAAGCCTTCGTTTCTCCCGGTCTTAGTGTGACTTCCTTCACCAGTCCATCCCAGGCCAGCACCGTGTCCTGCGTCCGGGGAGACGTCGTAAACCCTGCACCCCCCGGTCCGAGCGATTGTCCCAGCGCCGCCGGCATTCCCGGGCGAACCACCGGGGAGGGGCCGACCGTCCCGCGGTTCACCGGGCCGGGCACCAGGCCGGGCACGTAGGTGGGATCGGTGGTGGGCACGGCATAGCGGGTCTCGGGGGGACGGGCCAGTGCCGGCGGCGGACGGCTCGAGGGGGTTCCCGAAACCACCACTGAGGTCGGCAAACGGTTTGTGATGACCTGCACCGGCGTCCTCAGCGGGGCCACCCCGAACCGGGCGGCAGGGCTCGCGGCGGCGGGATCAGGTGGCAACGGAGGAACCAGCGCCGGCGGGTTTGCCGGTGGCGCAGCGGGGGCTCCAGCGTCCCCCGGCTCGGCGGCCCAACCCAACGCACCGGTCAACGCGCAGAGCACCCCCACGACATGAGGCCAACGGCATCGATACGCCTTGATCATGGCGGCGCAAGGTAGCGTTTTCCGCACCCCCTGGCGAGCCGAAATTCACAGCCGAAATTCACAGCCGCTTCAGCTTGGGCCCCTTGGGGGTGTCCTCGACCGCCCATCCTCGGGTCTTGAGCGTCAATCGAAGCGCGTCGGCCCGCGCGAAGTCCTTCGCCTTCCGGGCCGCCTGCCGTTCCTCGGCCAGGGCGACCAGGTCCGCCGGAACCTGTTCCTCGACCGGTCCCCCCACCCCGAGCACCTGTTCCACACGCACCCACGCCGCCCGTCCCGCAGCCGCCTGGGCGGGAGTCAAGCTGCCCTCGGCCAGCGCCCGGTTGGTGTCGCGCACCCACTCGAAGACCGCCGCCCAAGCCGCCGAGATGTTCAGATCGTCGTCCAGCGCCTCCGCAAACCGCCCGACCAAGGCCGGTTCGTGTTCGGCGCGGGCGTCGCCTCCCAACGCCCGCAGCTTGCCCAAGCACTCGTCGATTCGTCCCAGCGCCGCGCGTGCGCCGGCCAGGCCTTCCAGGGTGAAGTTGAAGGGCTCGCGGTAATGGGCCGTGAGCAACAGGTACCGGATCTCCCGCCCGGTCGCCCCCTTCGCCAGCAGGTCGCGAATCGTGAAGAAGTTCCCCAGGGACTTGCTCATCTTCCGGCCTTCGACCAGCAGGTGAGCCCCGTGCAGCCAGTGTCTCACGAACGGCCGCCCCGCCTCCTGCACGGCGGCGCCTTCGCTCTGGGCGATCTCGTCCTCGTGATGCGGGAAGATCAAGTCTTCGCCGCCGAGGTGCAGATCGAAACTGGGACCGAGCAACCGCATGCTCATGGCACTGCACTCGATGTGCCAGCCGGGCCGCCCTTCCCCCCACGGGCTGGGCCAGAACACCGCCCCGTCCTCCGGCACGCGCGCCTTCCACAACGCGAAGTCCGCCACAGATTCTTTGTCGTACTCGTCGGCAGCCACCCGTTCCCCGACGCGCATGGCCTCGAGATCCAGCGTCTTGAGCACCCCGTAGCGGCGGCCCGCGCTCCGGTACTTGGCGATGCTGAAATACACCGACCCGTCCGCGGCCTGGTAAGCGAAGCCCTGGGCCATCAGCTTCGCGATCAGGTCCACGATGTCGCCGATGTGCTCCGTGGCACGGGGGCGATGGTGCGGCGCCAGCAGGTTCAGGGTCCGGGCGTCCTCGAGAAACGCCTGCTCGTACTGCGCCGTGTACTCCGCCAGCGCCAAACCCGTCTCCCGCACCCGCCGGATGATCTTGTCCTCGACATCGGTCACGTTCATCACGTGCGTCACCGCGTACCCCCGGAACTCGAGGTGTCGCCGCACGAGGTCGGCAAACACGAACGTCCGGAAATTCCCGATGTGTCCGAAGTCATAGACTGTCGGCCCGCACACGTACATGCCGACCGCGCGCCCCGCGGGATCCCAGGGAACGAACGGCTCGATCGAACGGCTCAGAGTGTTGAACAGTCGCAGGGCCATAGCGAAAACGCGCGCGAACCTAGTCAGGCCCCGACCCCCGGGGAAGGTCAAAATCAGCCGTGCCCGACTCGCCCACCGGCGCGGCCCGCGGCCGCAACAGCGCGGCCCCGGCCCCAAACACTTCCGCCGGCACGCCCAGGGCCCGCTTCAGTTCGACGTCGCGATCCCAGGGGTTCGCCAGGCTGGCCAACCGCCGCATGGTTTGCCACTCGAGGTTCAGCGGGAAGTACCACGGGGACACCAAGGCCATGTTGATCAATGGAAAATCCGTCCCGTACACCAGCCGTCCCCGGAACTCCGGCCGGCGCAGGACCTCGCCCAACGCGCCAGGCTTGTTGATCTGGGTAAGCGACGAGAGGTCGGCGAACAGGTTGGTGAACCGCGTCATCAGCCGTGCCAGCCGTTCGAGGTCCCGCTCCCCGCCATGCTCCCCGGGCGTCGCCGCGTGCGCCGCGATCACCGTCACGCCCAGCGCCAGCGCCCGTTCGAGCCGAGCTGGATCTGAAAACGCGTCCGCGCTGTGCGTGAACGAGCCTTCCTTGCCCGTGTGCGTCAGCAGCGGCAGACCCCGTTCCGCCAGCCGCCGGTAGAACCCGTCCAGCCGGGCATCGGCCGGATCGATCATCTGGATCGGTGGCAGCCACTTCACCAGCACCGCCCCGTTCGTGGCCGCCCATTCCAGACGCCGTAACGCGTCGTGGCGATAGGGATTGATGCTCGCCCCAAACCGGAGGTTCGGGTGCCGCCGGCAGGCGGCGGCGACGAACTCGTTCGGCACGTAGAACTCCGTGCGCCTCCGGTCCAACTCGCCGTGCTCATCCACCACGCCGTCCATCGCCAACACCACCGCCGCGCCGACATGCCGGCTGCCGGCCAGCAGCGCCGACAACCGCTCCAGCATCAGCCCGTCGCCGCGCAACTCGAGTTCGCGTCGGCTCACGCCAAAGCTGCGCAGGTAGAAGCCGAACCGCCAGTTGTCGCGCAGCGCCTCGGACACGAAACACCCGCTGTCGCCGTGGCCCAATCCCGCGACGTGGCAGTGTAGGTCCACCAACGGATCCGCCGGCAACTCCATCACCGGTCCGTAGGGCCCCTGGAAAAACACCACCCTGGCCACCAGCCCGGCACTGAGCAGCGTCACCCCCGCCAGCACGAGTGCCGGCAGCAACCGGCGCCACACGAACCGACCCAGCCCTGCCCGCCGTCTTCTCACGGCCCGTTCCCTCGTCGGAAGGAACCCGACTGCCACTCCCTCAACCGCCGGTCCGCCACCCGCCGCCACCCCGCCTGGGCGTACACCTCGCACACCGCCGCGAATTCCGTGGCCAGGATGCCGGCCAATACCAGCGTCCCAGCCGCCGCCACCCGCCGCGTCAGGCGATCCACCTCGGTGGTGAGGAGGTCGGCGAGCAGATTCGCACACACCACGGCATACCGCCGCGCCGGCCGGGCCGGCAAACGCCGGACGTCCGCCCGCTGAAATCGGATCTGCCGCCCCACGCCGTTCAACCGGGCATTCGCCCGCGCCACCTTCACCGCCTCGGGATCCAGGTCCAGCGCCTCGACCGGCCCGTACCCGAGCTTCGCCGCCGCAATCGCCAGAATCCCGGACCCCGTCCCCACATCCAGCAGGGACTTCGCCCCGCGCCGCGGTCGCTCGGCGACGATCTGTTCCAGACAGAAAGCCGTCGTGGGATGCTGGCCGGTGCCAAAGCTCAGGCCGGGATCCAATTCCAGGACCACCTGGCCCGGCTGCGGCACGCGTCGACTCCAGCTCGGCTTCACCAGCAACTGCCCGCCGATGTCGAGCGGCTTGAAGTGACGTTTCCACGCCTCCGCCCAGTTCCGCCGGGGCACCGCGCGCACGCGGATTGCGCCGCGTCCGATCGGCACCCCCTGCCCGCGCATGCGGTGCAGCCCCGCCTCAAGCCGCGCCCGGGAACGGGGGGTGAATCCGCGCTCCGCCGGCAGAAACACGCTGACCTCGGTCCACAGTGTCTCTTCATCCGTGTACAGGGCGGGGGCTTGGCGGAACACCCGCTCGACGCAACCGGCCACGGCCTCCTCGGTCTCGAGCGGCACGGTCACGCTCACCTTCAGCAGGTCGCCCGGGTTCACGGCCGCCCGCGCCAGGGCGCAAAATTGAGCAGTTGAACCTCCGTCCGGTGCGGCCGGTCATCGACCACCGTGAGGCTCGCGTAATCGATCTCGAAGTGCGCCATCTTCGGCAGGGGCAGATCGAGCAGATGCGCCAGCGCCATGCGGACCACGCCTCCGTGACACGCCACCACCACGGTTTCGCCCCGATGCCGCACACGGATCTCCTCGAGACATCCCGCCACGCGCTGCCGGAACTCGGGCACCGTCTCGGCCCCGGGGATCCCGCCACGGTCCAGTTCGGTGAGCCAGTCAAAGGCGCTCCGGGCAAACCGCTCCCGCACCTCCTCCCACGTGTGGCCGGTCCACTGCCCGAAGTCCACCTCGCGCAGTCCGTCGAGCCACACCGGGCGATACCCGTTGGAGGCCAGCAGCGGCGCGAGCGTTTGCTGCACGCGCTTCATCGGGCTCGCGTACACCCCGGCAAAGTGGATGCCCTGCAGCGAGGCCGCCAGCTCCTCCGCCTGTCGCAGCCCTTCCGCCGACAGGCCGATGTCCAGGCGGCCGCCGAACACCCGCTGATAGGGCACCTCGACTTCGCCGTGGCGCAGGAAATACAGCCGCGTGGGGCGGGTGGTGTTCATGAGGGCGCGAGCACCGTTTGCTGGGCGACCAGCAGTTGTTCGATGCCCGCGCGTCCGAGGGCGAGCAACTCATCCAGTTGCGCCTGCGTGAAGGTCCCTTGCTCCCCGGTTCCCTGCACCTCCACGAAGGCGCCCGTGCCGGTCATCACAAGGTTCAGGTCCACCTCCGCACCCGCATCCTCGGCGTAATCCAGGTCCACCAGCGGGACGCCGCCCACGATCCCCACACTGACCGCCGCCACGGGGGTGACCAGCGGGCTGCGACTCAGCCGGCCCTCCGCCAGCAGCCTCCGAATCGCCAGCGCCAGCGCCACGTAGCTGCCCGTGATCGCCGCGGTCCGCGTACCGCCGTCGGCCTGCAGCACGTCACAATCCACCCACAAGGTCCGCGGCCCCAGCGCCTCCAGATCCACCGCCGCTCGCATCGCCCGGCCGATGAGCCGCTGGATCTCCTGCGAACGCCCGTCCAGCCGGCCCTTCGAGATGTCCCGCGCTTTCCGGCCCAGCGTCGAATAGGGCAGCATCGCGTACTCCGCCGTCAACCACCCCCCGGCCACGCCCTGCTCCTTCATCCAACGCGGCACGACGTCCTCAACCGTGACGCCGCAAATCACCCGCGTGTTCCCCCACACAATCAGTGTCGAACCCGCCGCATAAGGCGCGATCCCGCACTCGAAACGGAGCGGTCGCAGCTCACCTGCGCCCCGGTCGCCGGCGCGTCGGCCCGGGGAGGTCGCCGGCGCGGTTGAAGTGACTTCGTGGCCCACCGCGCGAGGCTAGGGATCGTCGCCCCACGGGGCAACGGCATTCTCCCTCCCGCCCCGCGCCTCGCTAGCGTTCCTTCGCCTTGACCGGCGCCGGCGCCTGCCGCAAGGCCTCGCGCAGATCCTCCTCCGCGCCGGCCGTCCAATAGCCGCACTCCAACTGGCAGAACACCGAGGTGTACGGCAGCGTGAGCGGCGTCTTGATGAGCAGTACCCGGAACGTCTTCCCCGCCTCGTCCAGCTTGGCAATGATCTCCTCGTGCGGCAGCGACTGCACCGGCATCGCGTCCAGCACCCGGCCGAGCCCCTCACGATAAGCCGTGATGCCCGGCGCGTGCTTCTCCGCCACGAACGGCAGTTCGGCGTCCGTGTGAATCGCGGGTCGGACATGGCGCGCCCGCGCGAGCTCATCCAGGACGGTCTTGAGCACCAGCAGTGGATCCGCGTCCGCGAACACGGTGTCGATCCCGGGCGCCGTCTGGAGCGGGTAGGCGGCGTCGGCAATCACGATCCAGTTCCGATGGCCGAGGAGCGGGAGTTGCTCCTTGAGCCGGACTTGCCAGGCAGGTTGGGCGAGGGCAGCACTCATGGTGACAGCGAACCAGAGGGTGGCGGTCAGCAACGAACGAGCTTTCACGGCCGCCAGCCTATCCCCCAAGCCGCCGGTCGGGAACCGGAAACTTGGGGGATGCTGATCCCAGGATCGCTTCCGCCGTAGCGACGTCCGGGTCGCCCGGTCCATCACCTGTGGATCACGATGCTGCCGGCGCCCAGCGTCTGTGAGGCGGATCGGTCCAGGTCATCCGAGACCGACGGCGCGTTGTCATACACCACCACGCCCGTGGCGCGCTCCCAGATCTTGAGCCGCAACCGGTCCGCGCCCCCTCCCCCGTTGAGCTGACCGTCCACCGCGGTGAGCAGGAACCCGTAGTCGCCCTGTTCGTTGATGACCCCCACGCCCTTGTACTGCGCCTTCGGGCCAGACACGACCAACCATTCATAGGCGGTGCTCGTGAAGCGGAGGCCCGCCGCAACGAACTGGAACTCGGTGTTGCCGCTCGGGACCTGGGCCCCTTTCTTGTACTTGGAAACGAACCCGAACGTGGCCTTGCCGCTCGCGGTCGGAAGCGGCCGATAGGCGCCGGGCGGCGACAGGATCCAGCCACCGCCGGTGACAAACCCACCCACCGGGTCATACACCACCACGTACTCGAAGGGCGCTTCGGCCGCGTCCCCCTCCGCATCCGCCACCCGCACCCGCGCGGTGAACACGCCGGCCACGGCGTAAACGTGGGTGGCCGACGCGAAGCCATCCTCGACCGGGTTCAACGTGGTGACCGTGCCATCATCCCAATCGAAACGCACGGTGTGGGTCCCGGGACTGCCAACCGCGACGAACTCGACCGCCAACGTGGCTGGGGAACCCAGCGACAGCGGACCCGTCGGCCCGGCCAACGCCGTGATCTCCGGCTCGCTGTCGGTGAACGTGAAGACCGTGCCGGACAGCTCGGTCACCCGCGGAACGCTGGTATCGCTGAACGTCACGTCAAAGTACCCGCCGTAGGTCAGCCCGTCGGCCGTGAACTTCACGGGAAGGGACGGACCGTCGCTGCGCACATGCGCCCAGCGGGTGCCATCGAAGTACAGCAGCCGCAGCTTCTCCTCGGTCCGCCCCGTGAGGGTGGTCGGGTAATAGAAGTACGCCCGTACTCGATCACTGGGATCGGCCCCCGTCACCTGGAGGTCCACGAACCCCCCGCCCACATCGAACGTGAGTGTCCCGGTGGGATTGGATTCGTAGGTGCCGACCGTGACGATGAGCAGGTCACTGAGCGCGTCGTTGTTGGCCACCGCGGCCGCCACGCCGGCCTCGCCCGCCGCTTGCGGCACGATGCCGGTCTGGGCGACTCCACCGGGCATCGCGATCGCGCTGACCGCCTCGGTCACTTGCTCGTCGTTGAGGATAGTGAAGGGCAACGGTTGGGAAGCCGCGCCGTTCGGACCCACGACGGTCACCGGCACGGTCCAGAGGCTGGCGGCGGTGGCCAAATCCTCGATCGCAATCACCGCCTCAAGCTCGAAGGGCGATCGGTAGGTGGTGCTCCGAGGTGCGCCGTTCCAGTTAACGACCGAACCGTTCGAGAATCCCTGACCGGACACGCGCAGCGTGAAGCTGGGTCCGTTGGCCGCGGCTTGCTGAGGAACGAGTTCCTCGAGCACCGGCGTCAACGACATGACCGTGAGCATGACCTCCTCGCTGATCTCAGTGCCGAAGCCGTTCGACACCCAGACCTGGAAGCGAGCACCGTCGTCGTCGAGCAAGGAAACCGCGGGCAGCGTGTAGCTCGATCCGGTGGCACCGTCGATGGGCTCGCCATCCCGATACCACTGCATTGAAAGCGGTGGTTCGCCGCGCACTTCCACCGAGAACGTGGCCGATTCACCTTCCAGCACGGTCTGATCCATCGGCTGGCGCGTGATGACCGCCGCCGCTTCCGAGGACAGGTAGGCACCGGGGATGGGCGGGTCGCCATTGCGCGGCGCCGGCGCACCGGGCATCTGCCAGGTCACGGCCAGGTGATCCCCGCCGCTGCCCTCCTTCATAAGCGCCTCGACGTAGTAGCGCTGGCCGGCGACGAGCGGGATCGGCGCGGACTGGTTCTCGGGCCGGGCCACCCAGGTCTCCGTACCCGCCGGCACCAGGGCGAGGTAGTCGAAGTCGTGGTTCCCTGGCAGCGTGGTGAACCGCAGGGTCGTGACGCCCCCGAGGTTGACGCGGACCGGTTGGCCGTCCTCGCCGGTCAACGGAACGAACACGAAGTTGTCCCAACTGTTCGGGTTGCCGGGCGGCGGGCTGCGAAACTCGCCGAGCTTCACCGTGGACTGCTCGGCCGTGCCCTGCCCTGCCGTGACTTGGGCAAGCTCCGCGGCGATGGGGCCGGCGCCCGAGCTAAGCCGGGCCACCACCCAGAAATCGCGGGCAACGTCACCGAAGTTGCGGGTGTAGTTGTACCACTCGCCGGCATCGTTCCAGCCAAGCTTGTGGTTGACGCTCACGGTGAAGGTGCCGCGGTCCAGGTCTTCGGGCCGGGAGATCAGCAGGGTCTCCACACCGGTGGACGGGCGGTAGTTCTGGGCATCGGAAACGTCAGCGCTGGTGTCGTGCCAGTCGATGCCTTCGTCGGCCGAGGACCCCCGCCCCGCGTAGGCACCGCCGGAATATTCGCCGGACATGCCGATGCCGATGGCTTGGTCCGTAACATACTCTCCGCCGTCGAAGTCGAAGTCCTCAGCCTCGATGAACAGGGTCCCATCCGCGAGGACCTGCTCCGCCGGCACGTGGATGACCCCGTCGTTCCAGGCGCGCGGTTGGAGGATCCAATAGCTCACCTGCGCAACCCGTTCCTTGTGGGCTGGGTCGGCATCCGAGCTCAGGTAGAGCTCACCGCCATCGTCGCTGGCCAGGTGGAAGACGTACTCACCTGTGACCGGGGCGGTGACGTACCCTGCCAGCATCTGGCCGTAGTTGTCCGCGAAGTCCGTGGGGGCTTCGAACGCTGGCTCGTAGGTCGTAGTGTCGGGCGTGTCCGGGAAATGCGGCGCCGCTTTGAGATCCGCAATCCGCCAGCCCTCGACGTCCTCGTAGACATAGCGGCTGATGACGCCTTGGGCGTTGAGGACCAACGCGGGTGGGTCCGACGCGACCGGAACGCCCGCCAGGTCTGTCACGCCGTTCACGGTCAGGGTACAACCAGGCATCAGGATGCCGGTATACGACAGGGTGACGGTTCGCCGGTCCGCACCGAGGTGGGCGGCAGTCACGGTCCCGCACGAGAGTTGGTAGCGAGCGGGGTCGTTGGCGGTGGTCGGATCGAGCGATTCGGAGAAGGTCACCGTAAGCTGATCCGCTGATCCCTGGGTGGTGGCGACCACCACGGCGGGCGGGGCTTCGTCGAGGACGGCCGCGCACCGCGAGAACTCGGAGGTGTTCCCCGCTGGATCGGTGGCGGTGGCCGTGAGGAAGTGGCCGGGCGGCACGACCACCGCCAGGTTCACCAGGAACCAGGCATTCCCGCTTCCGTCCATCGTCACCTCGGTCGAGCCCAGGTAACGCTTGCCTTCGCCGTACCCGGACGGGTCGCAGGTGGGGCTGGCGTAGAAGTCGAGGGTGAATGTCGTTCCCGCCAGGCTGTTCAAGGTGCCCTCGACAACCAGGTCCGTTTCCGACGCGGAGGCGAAGAGGAGGTCCGGGTAGTTCTGGACCCGGTTCGGCCCTTCGTCGCCGTCGCCGAGATCGTTCGGCGTGAGCAACGGGCCATAGGCCAGATCGATGCCGGGCAGGCCCGCGTCGGGATCCCCGTTGGCGTGAATCGAGTTGCCCCGAATCACGTTCCCGACGGCGAGGTCACCGCCGACGATGACGCCGGAGCCGAGGTTGAAGGCGATGAGGTTGCCTTCGCCGGCGTCCGCGCCACCGATGCGGTTGCCGGGCGATTCGTTCAGGACGATCCCCGCGCCATTGGGCACTGGCTGGGTGCCGGTAAGATCGCTCCCGACACGGTTGCCCAGGAAGCGGTGACCGCCGTGGGGACCCGCGACCTGGATCGCGGCGCCCAGGTGGCCCGAGACAAGGTTGCCCTCACCCGCGGCCGCGCCGCCGACGAGGTTGCCGCTCGCGTTGTCCGCGAAATAGATGCCTCCCTGCGTCGCGCCCAACGGCTGGGTGCCGGTGAGGTCCGTGCCAATGAAGTTCGCCTGGATCCGGTTGTCGCTGCAGCGGAGGTCGAGGTTGGTGTTCCGATTGCCGGCAACGAGGTTGCCAGCACCGGGTGCGCCGATGACATTACCGCCGCCACCGCCATACGCCGCGATGCCGGTGTCGTTCGGCAACGCCACCGCACCCAGGTGATCCGTCCCGATGAAGTTGCTCAGGATCCGGTTCTGGGTGCCGTTGCCGAACTGGAGACCCGCTTGATTCCCGGAAAGGACGTTCCTTGCTGCGGGGTCGAAGCCACCGACGTCGTTGCGATCGCCTGATTCCAGGTACACGCCCATGACGTTGCCGATGGCCGACGTTCCCAGGGCGTCCGTGCCGATGAAGTTGCCCGCGATGCGGTTGTCCGAGCTGCGGACCCAGACCCCGGTGTCGTAGCCCGAGATGAGGTTGCGATCCACGGCCTGCATGCCACCGATGAGGCTCTGCGGGGAATCCAGCGTGATGCCGGCGAAGTAGTATCCGCCCTGGAATGGCAGAGTGGCGTGGGTCCCCGTCGCGTCCGTGCCAATGTAGCAGGCCGCAACGACGTTCTGGCTGCCGTAGGCCAGGTGCAAAGCACCGCCCTTGAAGCTTTGCACGCACAAACCGCGCGCCTCGCTGAAGCCACCGTACAGCCGCAGGCCAATGACGCCGTCGCCAGCCAACTGACCGTCCAGGACGATTAACGGTGCGCCGGCGTATCCCGGTTGGGTGGTGGCATCGATCGTTACCGCTTCGTACAGGTCCGGCAGCCAGCTCTGCGGCTGGATCGTGTGCGGTCCGGTCCCGCCGATGGCGAAGGCGATGGTGTCCTTGCCGGGATGCGTGTTGGCTGCGCGAATCGCCTCGCGCAGGCTGCAGTGATTGAGGTCGCACGCGCCGTCGTCCGCGTCGTCCACGGTGTTCACGATGAAGGTCGTGCCGCCCACCGGCCGGAAACCGAAGTCCAAGGTCTGATTGCTGCTGGGGCCGTCGCCATCCACGGCGACGTCCGGCTCGCCGCCCGCCGTCAAAGTCAGCGCCCGGGTCGCGATGCGTTCGCCAACTTGCCCGTCGAAGAACGCGTCTTCGTAGCCGTGATCCTCGCCGGTCAGGTCGTTGTCGGGATCGGGCGCTGGATCGTTGCCGGTGCTCGTGCGCAGCCCGGTCAACGGTCGTCCGTGGAAGTGTTCGCCCTGGTTGATGACAGCGAAGTAAGCGCCCGGGTGAAGGCCTTCAAAGCGATAGCGACCGTCCGCGTCGGTCATGGTCTGGGTGACATGCCAGTCGCCGTGATGCAGGACGTTATCTCGGTTCTGGTCCATCCACACCTCAACGGTCACGCCCGGGATCGCCATGTCCGCCGAGGGATCGTACCGACCATTGTTGTCCGCATCGCGGAAGACCAGACCACCGAGCCCAACGAACGGGGCCTTGATGACGTCCGGTTCCACCCACGCCTCGAGAAAGGCGCCGGCCAGCGGGGCACTGCCATTGGCCGGGACCGGTTCACCCGGCGCCTGCCACGTCACCGCCAGGTGATCGCTCCCTCCGCCCTCCTTCATCAACGCCTCGATGTAATACCGCCGTCCCGCCTCGAGCCAGACTGGCGCGGAGGTATTGGCGGGACGGAGGAGCGGCGGCGGCGTTCCCGTCGCCGGCAGGAAGACCAGGTAGTCGAAGTCGTTGTTGCCCGCGAGGGTTGTCGTCCGCAAAGTCCGCGTCCCCGCCAGCGTGACGATCTGGAAGGCACCTTCGTCGCCCGTCAACGGCACCAGGCTGTACATGTCCCACACGCCCGTCGGGCCGCTGCGGAACTCGCCCAGCTTCACCGTGGTATGCGAGCTTGTCGTGGCGCCTCCCACCACCTCGTCCAATTGGAGCGCGATCGGTTCGCCGCCCGAGGCCACGCGGGCAAGAACGTAGTAGTCCCCGCCGGTGCCGAAGTCGCGGGTGTAGTTCTGCCAGTCCCCGACCGCCTGCCAGCCCAGACTGTAACTGACCGTCACTTCAAATGAGCCGCGTGCCAGCCGATCCCCGCGATCGCCCGGCAGATAGCACTCCACCCCCGTGGCGGCCCGGTATCCATAATGCGCCGCCGGGTTGTCCAGCTCGGCATCGTGCCAGTCGATCTCCGCGTCCCCGGCACCCCCCAGCGCGGCGTACGCACCGCCGGCGTAAGGTCCGTCCATGCCGATGGGCGTGTCCGTCACATACCCGCCCCCGCCGAAGTTGAAGTCCTCGGCTTCGATGAAGAACGCAGCGTTGGCCAGGACCGACTCGGGCGCGGCGCCAGCGGCACGATTCCCATCCGTCCATTGATACGGCGGGTTCGGGCCCACCTCGACAGCGATCCGCTGCTTGTTCGCCGGGGTCTCGTCGGTGCTCAAGTAAAGCTCCGCCGTCTCATCCGCGCAGAGATAGAAGACGTACTCGCCGCTCACGGGCGGGTGGACATAGCCCAGCATCTGGACGCCGTAGTTGTCGCCCTGATCCGCGGGTGATTCGAAGGCCGTGGCGTAGTCCACCGCAGACGGCTGGTTCGGGAAACGGGGGTGGTTGACGAGATCGACCACCTGGCCGTAGGGGACGTGCCGGTACTCGCGCCGGGTGATCACTCCAAGCGCCTGGAAGATAGCGGCCTGGGTGTCCGCGGCGATGGTGTTCGCCGGTTCGGCCAGGTCCTGGACCCCGTTAACCGTCAGCGCACAACCGGTCGCCGGCACCGCACCATTCAACTGCAAGCGGACGGTCCGTCCATCGTCGAGCAGCGTGGCGGTCACGACACTCAAGCCGCAAGTCAATGAGTAGTTCGCCGCGGCCGTTGCGGTCGCTTCGCTCACGGCTTCGGAGAAGAACACCGCGAGCTGATCCGGCGCGCCCTGGGTCGCCACCTGCCGAACCACGGGCGCCCCCTCCACCTCCACCGCACGGCAGGCCGAGAACTCCGACGTGTTGCCCGCCGGATCGGTAGCCGTCGCGGTGATGGACGCTCCGGGTAAGACGGCGACCGGCAGGTTCACGTGGAAATGACCATCCCCGGCGGCATCGGTGAGCACTTCGATCGTGCCGAGGTACCGTCCGCCCTCGCCGTATCCGACGGGGTCGCACGCCGCGTTCGCATAGAAATCGACCGCAAACCGCGTGTTGGGGGCGCTCGACAACCGGCCACCCACGGCCAGCGTCGTCGCCGACGCTGCGGCATCGAGCAAGACGGGGTGGTTCTGCAGGTGGTTCGGTCCCTCATCCGCATCCCCGGCGTCGTTGGGCGCCACCAACGCCCCCCACAGCAGGTCCAGGCCCAGCCAATCGCCCGGCAGACTGCCGCTGTCGTGGATAGCGTTTCCGCGAATCGCGTTGTTCACCGCCGCGGCCCCGCTCACGCCGACGCCGTAGGCCTGGCTGAAGGCGATGATGTTCGCCTCGCCCAGATTCGTGCCGCCGATCACGTTGTCCGACGATTCGTTCACGTCCACCCCCACCACATTCGCCAGCGGCCCGGTGCCGTCGGCGTTGGTGCCAATCCGATTCCCCAGCACCCGGGTCGCGCGCACCCCGGGCCCGGCCAGATAGATCGCCCGGTCCACGCCAGAGATGAGGTTGCCAGCAATGAGGTTGCGCTCCGCCGTTTCAAACACACCGACCCCTCCGCTCGCCAGTAGAAGCGATCGCGTGCCGGTGACATCGGTCCCGATGCGGTTCCCCAACACCTGGTTGTCGGACGACCGCAGGTCCACCTGACTGCCATTGTTGCCCGCAATCAGATTGCCCGCGCCGGGCTCGAGGCCGCCGATGACGTTAAAGCCGTTCTCGCCACCAGTGCGAATCCCCGGCCCCCAACCGTGGGCGCCGTTGCCGAGGGCGGCGGTCCCGGTGATGTCGGTTCCGATGAAGTTGCCTTGGATCACGTGCCCGCCGTTCCCCGGGCCGCCCCAGATCACGACCCCGTCGCCACCATTCGCGGAAATCACATTCCGCTCGGCCGGCGTGAGCCCGCCCACGACGTTGTGAACACCCCAAAGGCCGACCCCGACACTCGCGTTGCCCAACGCTTGCGTACCGGTGCGGTCGGTCCCGATGAGATTGCCGATCAACGAGCATTCGCCGCCCAGGTTCACCCCGTGAAAGCGATTGCCCGAAATCACGTTCCCGCTGCCTTCCTCGAACCCGCCCACCCGTACCCCGGGTCCGCTCGTGATCAGACCAATCGCGTTGCCCAAGGCGACTTCGCCCGTGACGTCCGTACCGATCAAGTTCCCCTCGACCACCGTGCCTTCACTCCACTCGATGAGCACCCCCGCGCCGTACCACACATCGACACCTGTGTTGTTCCCGGAGATGAGATTGCCCGCGCCCGGGGCCACACCCCCGATCCGGTTCGGCCCACCTCCCAGCAGCCAGATGCCCGCCCGGCCGGAGTTCCCGAGGACACGGGTCCCCGTGACGTCCGTTCCCACCCGGTTGCCTTCGATCACGTTGTGTTGGCCATTCTCGACCCGGATGCCGATGTCCAGCCCGGAAATCAGGTTGCGAGTCGTCGCCGTTGGGCCACCAAGCTGATTCTCGTGCGAGTTGGCGACGTAGATCCCACCGTACTCGGAAAAAGCCCCGCCAGTGACCGTGGTGCCCGATGGGTCGGTTCCGATGAAGTTGCCTTGAACCACGTTCCCCGACCCGCCGCGCAGGTGGATGCCGCCGTGGTCGAAGCCACTGATGACGAACCCGCGCACGACGCTCGAGCCGGCATCGATCAGCAATCCCGCCGCCCCCGGCCCGGCCGAGTCGCCGCGCAACTCGATCAAGGGCATCCCCACGTAGCCGGGTTGGGTGGTGGCATCCAGCACGACCGGCTCGATCAGCGCCGGCAGGGCGGATCCGACGACGATCGTCTGCAACCCGCCACCTCCGATGGCGAAGGTAATGGTATCCGTGCCCGGGTGGGCGTTGGCCGCGTTGACGGCCTCGCGCATCGTGCAATGCCCATCGCATACACCGTCGTCGCCGTCACCCGCGTCCGTCACTACATACGTCGTGCCCGCGACCGGTCGAAAGCCGAAGTCCAGCGTCGCATTGCTGTCGGCGTCGTCGCCGTCCTCCGCCAGCGCAGGCTCGAGCCCGAACTCGAGGGTGATCGGCAAGGACGCCACCCCGAACTGCGGATCGTCGAACGCCGTCACTTCCGCACCGTTGTCGTCACCGTCCACATCATCGTCGGGATCCGGCGCCGGATCGTTGCCCGTGCTGGTGCGCAGGTTGGTCAGCGCGCGCCCATAGAAGTGGTTGTCAGGACGGATCGCCACGGCGTAATGCCCCGGCATCAGGTCGGCGAACCGGTAGTTGCCTGTGGCGTCAGTCGTCGCGTCCCCGAGGTGCCAGTCGCCGTGGTGCAGCACTCCGTCGCCGTTGTCCTGGTAGAACTGTACGGTAACTCCTGGAACGGCGGCCTCGCCTTGGTCACGCGTCCCGCTGTTGTCCTCGTCGCGGAACACCGTCCCGGCCAGCTCGAGGGTCGGTCCCGTATAGAACCCGAAATCGACATCCGCGCGAACCTCCCCAGGCGCGACCGTGAAGGCGCGACTCGCCACCTGCACCGACGGCCACCACGACAGCGTCCGCTCCTGTCCGTTGTCGTCGTCCTCCGACTGATCCGCTTCGAGATCCACCGCCGGCTCGGGTGAGGCATCGCTACGGCTCGAGCGCAGCCCGTTCAAGGCGCGACCCGGCCACCAGTTGTCCCACGGCAGCACCACCAGGTATCGGCCCTCCGGCAACCCCGGCAGCGTGTAGGCGCCCGCCCCGTCCGTGTACACATCCACCCCCAAATCCTCGTCACCGTCCCCCAGCTCGCCGTCCCCATTGTCGTAAAACAGCTTCACGTGCACGTGCTCGAGGCCAGCCTCCCCTTCATCCCGCACCCCGTTGTTGTTCGCGTCCCGGAAGACCAGGTTCCCCACGGTCGCCGTCGGGCCGGCCACTAACCCGAAGTCCACGGTCGCATTCGCATGGGGACCGTCCCCATCCACTGCCACATCCGGTTCCGCACCGTAAGCCAGGGTCACTCGCCCGGTGCCAACTCCGAAGAACGCCCGCCCCCAGCCGCCGAACTCAAAGCCGTTGTCGTCGCCATCCACATCTGTGTTCGGGTCCACCCGCGGTTCCGGGGCTTGATCGCTGAGACTCGATCGCCAGCCATTGAGCGGACGACCCGGCATGAAATTGTGGTAGCGGAGGACCACCAGGTAATCGCCAGGGACCAGCGGCCCCATCCGGTACGTGCCACCCGCTTCCGTGTAGGCGTTGAGAAAATGACCGTCCCCTTCGCTGGGCACGCCGTCGCCGTTGTGGTCCTGCCAAAGCTCGACGCCTACCCCCTCGAACCCGGTCTCTCCCGTGTCCTGTTGACCATTCGCGTTCTCATCGCGGAACACGGTGCCTGACAGCTCCAGCGTCGGCCCTTCGTAGAAACCGATGTCCACGGTCAGGTTGGTGTTCGGATTCCCGTCCTCGCCGATGGGCTCGGTCTCGCCGCGCAAGGACACCGCCCGGGTGATCACCATGAAGGACTGGCCGAATCCCGCGCTCTCGAACCCGTTGTCGTCCCCGGCCACATCGTCATCCGGGTCCACCACCGGTTCGGGCACCTGGTCGCTGAGGCTCGAGCGCAGCCCAGCCAGGGGTCCGCCCGGGAAGAACTGTCCGCTGTACAATTGGATCAGATAATCCGCCGGCAGCAGGTGATCGAACCGGTAGGCGCCGTTGGCATCCGTGTTGGGCACCGACCCCACGTGAACATCGCCCGTCCCAAACACGCCATCGCCGTTGTCAATCCACAGCGCCACAAAGGCATTCTCAATCCCCGTGTCCGGACCCTCCATCCAGCCGTCATTGTTGACATCCCGAAACACCGTCCCGCCCAGGCTCAAGTTCGCGCCGCCGGGCAGCTCGATGAAGCCGAAGTCCAGCGTGTGATTGCCGTTTCCTGGCTCGCCCGCCACCGACACATCCGGCTCATTCCCGTGCGCCAGTGTCAGGCGCCGGCTGTAGAGGCTCTGGTTGGCCGGATCCACCGCGTCCACACCGTTGTCGTCTCCCACCACGTTCGCGTCCGCATCAGTGGCGCCCGGCGAACTGAACAGCCCCTCGAGCGGCCCGCCCGCAGCGAAGTTCCAGTTCCAAACAACCACCCGGTAGGTCCCCGCGGGCAACCCCGAGAAGCGATAGTTCCCCTGCTCGTCCGTCCCACCGCCCTGCACCCAATAGTCCGATCCGTCCGGCTGGATCCGCATCAAGGTCAGCCCCACCGAAGCCAACGCGGGCTCTTCCAGCCCCCGTTGACCATCACCATCCACATCGCGCCACAGGAACCCGCCCAGGGAAAGCACCGGGGCGGCCGCCGGAGCGTGAAAGCCAAAGTCCAACGTCTGATCCCCAAACTCGTCGTCGCCGTCGTCCGTCGGCATGCCGTTCTCCGGCACGGTGAACACCGGTGAATGCACCGCCCGATGGAGCGGGAACTCCTCATCCGTCCCATTGTCGTCGTGGTCCATCCGGTTGCCCGGCTCGGCCACGCCCGCACTGCTCACGAAGCCGAAGAGCGGCTGCCCCAGCGCGAAGCTGCCATACTCGATGCGGATGAAGTACCGACCCGGCGCCACGCCCGTGAACTGATACAACCCATCCGGCCCGGTCACGGCCCACATCACGCCCTCATCCGGACCCGAGTTCGGAATCAAGTCGCCGTCATCCCGGTACAAGGATACCCCCACCCCTCCGATGCCCTTCTCGTCGTCCGCTGTCCCCGCCACTCCGTCTTCCCCGAGCGGTTCATAGCGCCCGTCGTTGTCCACGTCGTTCCAGACCAGATTCCCGATCGAGGGCAACGGGCCTTGCACAAAGCCAAAGTCGACCGTCAGGTTCGTGTTCGGGTTCCCGTCCTCGGAGGTCGGTTCACCGCTGACCGTGAGTTCGACCAAGCCGCTGACCACCCGCTCGTCGCCGAACACCGTCCACAGAATCCCGTTGTCATCGTCGTCGATGTCATCGACCGGATCCGGCCCGGCATGCCCCGAGCGGAACTGCCGATTGGACAAGGCGCGCCCCGCCTCGAAGTTCCCCGGTGGGATCACGACGAAGTAGTTGCCCAGAGTCAGCCCGCGAAAGTCGTACTGGCCTCCAGCGTCGGTTCCGGTGCCCTGAATCACGCTGTCTTCGTCACCCAGCACCCCATCGCCGTTGTCACGCACCAGATGGACTTCCACCCCGGGGATCCCCGGTTCACCCGCGTCACGCTGCCCATCCCGGTCCAGGTCCGCCCACACGCGGTTGCCGATCCGCAGTTCCGGCGTGAACCCGAAATCGATCGTCAGGTCCGTGTTCGGATCCCCGTCGTCATTCACCGGGAGGGCGCTCGGGTTCACGTGCAGATGCCAGGTGCTGATCCCCCACTCGGTCCCGTTGTTCCACCCGTGGTCGTAGCCGTCCCGCCACCCATCGTGGCCCTGACCGAACGCCGGTTCGCTGGTGATCCAGCCCTCGAGCGACCCGCCGGACTGGAAGTTGACGGCCGCGATCGCCAGCAGATACGGCGACTGCCCCGCGGTGGGCTCAAGCCCCGTGAGCTCGAACCGTCCCTCCGCGTCGGTCACCACACTCCCCATCCCTTCGTCTCCCGCGGACACCGAGTTACTTCCGTCCGTGTCGCGGTAAAGCCGCACCTCGACGCCCGCGATGCCGGCCTCGCCGAACTCAGGCTCGAACCTCCCGTTGTTGTTCAGATCCGCAAAGACCTGGTTGCCCAACGTCAGCGATCGCGCCGCCTGAAACCCGAAATCAAGCGTGAGGTTCGTGTTGGGATCGCCATCCTCACTCACGGGTTCGCCCCCAGGCTCGAGGGTGAGCGCGGCCGACGTGATCCCGTGCGGATACCGCACCAGCCCGTTGTCGTTGTGGTCACCGTCCGCGTTGGGATCCAACTCATCCACCGGACACGTGGCCAAGCCGAAGAGGGCGCCCTCCACCGCGAAGTTCTCGTTGCCCATCCAGACCAGGTAATCCCCCGGTGCCAGGCCCTCGAACACGTACCTTCCGTCGCCAGCCGAAGTGGTCGTGGCCAGATGCCAGTCGCCATCATCCAAATACCCGCTCTGGTTCTGGTCACTGAACAGGTGCAGCCTCACCCCGTCCAACCCGGCATCTGCGGCGCCAAAGCTCCCGTCCTCGTCCGCATCTAGAAACACGCGGTCCCCCAGGGTCAGCGCGGGGATCATCCCAAAGTCCACCGTCAGATTCCCGTTGGCATCGTCACCGTCGACACCGGCGGCGGGTTCGTCACCGTGACTGAGGGCGAGCACGTGCGAGCGCAATCCCACGTGGATGGGAAGGGGTGTATCGCGTCCGTTGTCATCCCCCACCACGTCGTTGTCCGCATCCGCCACGCCCGGCGAGCTCACCAAGTTGGCGAGCATCGACCCCTCCGCGAAGTTCCAATTGTCCACCTGCACGAGGTAGCGCCCCGCCGGACGCCCGTAGAACCGGTAGTTCCCCTCCGCATCCGTGCCGGCGCCTCCCTGGTGGATTTCCGAGCCGTCCTCGAAAACCTGGATGATGGACAGCCCCACCCCCGCCACCCCGGGCTCGCCCAGGTCGAGCCGTCCGTCCGCGTTCAAATCCCGCCAGACGCGGCCGCCCAACACCAGGATCGGCGGCTCGGGCGGGCTCCAGAACCCGAAGTCCAGCGTCTGATTCCCGTTCGCATCGTCGCCGTCGTCGGTGGGTTCACCGCCGTGGCTGAGGGTGAGCAACCCGCTCGAGACCCCCCAGTTCACCGGCATCGAGCTGTCTTCACCGTTGTCATCCCCGGCGCGGTCAAGCTCCGGATCTGCCACCCCCGGGCTGCTCATCAACCCATGCAACGCGCCGTCCCGGTTGAAATTCCAGCTTCCAACCCGCGCCCAATAACCACCCGCCGGCAGACCCGTCACGGTGTACCATCCCTCGGCATCCGTCCAAACATGGAACAGGCCCAGGTCGTCTCCCGAGGGCACACCGTCGCCGCCGTCGCGGGTAATAAACAGCGCCACGTTGGCAATCCCCGGTTCGCCCGTCCCCGCTTCTCCGTTGCCATCGTCCAGCCACACCCGCCCACCCAAGGCCAGCACCGGCGGATCCGCCGTGGGCGTGAAGCCGAAGTCGAAGGTCAGGTTGCCGTCCGCATCGTCCCCGTCATCCTCCGGTTCGGTCCCGCTTTCCAAAGTGATGGGCGTGCTCGAAATCCCGGAAGCCACCGGCACCAGCGCATCCACCCCGTGGTCCCGATCGCCCGTATCCGCGTCGCCTTGAACCGCGCCAGCGCTGCTGTGCAGCCCGAACAGCGGTTGGCCCTGACTGAACAGCCACGGCTCGAACCGCACCAGGTAGGTCCCCGCCTCCAAACCGAAGAATCGATACCGCCCCTCCGCGTCCGTCTGCCCATTGGCCACCTCCGCCTCGCCCCCATCGAACACACCATCCCCTTGGTCCTGCAACAACCGCACGTACACCCCGGCGATCCCCGGTTCGCCCTCGTCCCGCTGACCGTTCCCGTCGATGTCCCGCCACACCATGTCCCCAAGCCCCAGCCCCGGTGGCCGCCAGAACCCGAAGTCCACCGTCAGGTTCGTGTTCAACTCGCTGTCCTCCTCGCCCGGTTCGAGCCCGAAGTCCAGACGCGTCGCGTTCGCGCAAACGCTGAACCCCCAGACGTAGTAACCATTGTTGTCGCCATCGGCCGGATCGTCGTCGGGATCCCAGGAGCTCAAGGGCGAGGCCGTCATCCCGGCCAACGCCGCTCCGGGCGCAAAGTTCACCGCCGCAATCTCGACGACATAATCGTCCGGGGTCAGGTCGGCGAACGTGTACACGCCGCCCCCGGCCGTTGAGGTCGTGGCCACCCACACATCACCGGCACTCCGCCCTTTGGTGCCGTCCGCGTCCCGGTACAGATGCACCACCACCCCATCCACCCCACCCTCGCCCGCCTCCGGCTCGAACCTCCCATCTCCATCGGCATCCGCAAAGACCCGGTCACCCACCGTCAGCGACGGGGAAGGGCGAAAACCAAAGTCCACCGTCAGGTCGGTGTTCGGATCACCGTCCTCACCCAGAGGCAACGTCCCCGCAACCATCTCCCGCACCTCGGTGGATCCCACCCCAAGCGGCGGATTCAGGAACACCCCGTTTTGGTCGCCATCCCACCCACCGGACAACCAACCCACCGGCGTGCTCGGCACCCGCCGCGCCAGCGGTCCGCCGGGCAGGAAGTTGTCGCGCGCAATCTCCAACCGGTACCGCTCCCCCTCCACCAGCCCACCAAACTCGTAGCCGCCCCCCAGGTCGGTGACCGCGTTCGCCACCCATTCCTCGGGTTGGATGTTCCCATCCAGATTGGCATCCCGATACAGCTTCACCGTCACGCCGGGAACCCCCGCTTCGCCCTGCTCCGGGTCGAACCAGCCGTTGGCGTTGTCATCGGCGAACACCAGATTCCCCAACGTGAGCGACCGGGCGCTCTGGAAACCGAAATCCACCGTCAGATTCGTGTCCGCGTCGCCGTCCTCGGTTGTGGGTTCCGCTCCAAGGCGCAGGGACACGGCACGGCTGGCCAGCGTCGCCCCGTTGTTCAGGCCGTTGACCGGCACCCCGTTGTCGTTGTCGTCTGTGTCGGCGTCCGGGTCCGCTTCGTCCACCCCACTGCTGGCCAGGCCCGCCAGCGCCCGATCGGCATGGAAATTGTGCCAGTCCACCTGCACGATGTAATCCCCCTCCGCCAGACCTTCGAAACGGTAGTACCCCTGGCTGTCGGTCGCGGTCGTACTGACCTGCGGGTCGTCCACGTCCAGCAGGTTGTTCGCGTTGACATCCAGCCAGAGATGAAGCGTCACGTCGCCCAGACCAGCCTCGCCCGCCTCCGGCTCGAACCGCCCATCCCCGTCGGCATCGCGGAAGACCCGATCCCCCAAAACCAAACCCTCGCTCATTGCCGGAAGGGAAACCCCGAGCAACACGGCCACCCACGCACTCGCCCACAGGCTCCGCCGCACCCAAAGAAATGCATTAGTCTTCATCGGAAGTGGTGCTTAATCCAAACCACCTTGTACCGGGGTCGGATCATCCAGACCCGCCGCCCGCTGACAATCCCCCAAATGGGTGATTTTGAGGGGAAATCTCCCGTTCAGGCCCCGAGGTACTTCGCCACCGCCCCGGCCCGACTGCGGACGTGGAGCTTCTCGTAGATGTGACCGAGATGGGTGTGGACCGTCTCCTGCGAGACCCCCAATTGCCGCGCAATCTCCCGCGTCCGCGCCCCTTGCGTCAGCCACTCCAGCACCTCGCGCTCCCGAGGCGTGAGACTCGCCTGCTCCTGCCGGTGCCGCGCGCGCTCCCGAAAGCTCTGCACCACCAACCGCGCCACCTGCGGCGACATCGGCGCCCCGCCCTGCTGGACCTCCCGGATGGCCTCGAGCAACCGCCCGGGCGACATACGCTTGAGCAGGTAGCCGCTGGCGCCCGCCTCCAGCGCCGCATACACCTGGGTCGCGTCCTCCTCGACCGTCAGCATCAGCACCTGGGTCCGCGGCAGCCGCGCCTTCAACCCTTGCGTGCACTCGACGCCGCTGCGCCGCGGCAGGTGGAGATCCATCAATACCACCTCGGGCCGCAGCGGGGGGATGCCGGCAAGCGCTGCCTCGGCATTCGCGAAGCATCCGGCGCACGCATACCCCGCCGTGCCGTTGAGCAAACCCTCCAGGCTCTGCCGCAATCCCGCGTGGTCCTCCACCACACAGACCCGAATCGCCTCTGCCCCAAAGCTCATCGTCCCTCTCCTTGTTGTTCGGCCCCTCCCCGTGGCCAACCCGGCAACGGAATCTCCAAGCACACCCGCGTCCCCCGTTCTCCCATCCGGGTCACCGCGAAGCGGCCGTCGTGAGTCTCGACCCGTCGCCGCATGTTCGCAAGTCCGTTGCCGCCGCTCGCCGACTCGACCGGTAAACCCCGCCCATCGTCCTCCACCGTCAGCACCAGCAGCCCCGCCTCGACACGCAGCAACATGTGCACGGTCGTGGCGCCCGCATGGCGCACGACGTTGTGCAGCGCCTCCTTGAGCGTCAGCACCAGATCGTGGCGCAATGTCGCGGACAACGTCAGCCGCGGCACCCGCTCGGGCTGGACCAGCCGGCAGCGAACTCCCGCCGGTTCGAGCAACTCGTCCGCCAGCCGGCCCACGTACTCCCACGTCGCGCTCAGCGTGTCGTGGCGCGGATCGGCCGACCAGATGATCTCTCCCATGGTCCACTGCGCCTCCATCAGCGCGGCCTGCGCCAGCGCAAGCTGCGCCGCCACGGCGTCGCTCGACGATCGCTTCGCCAACTCGAGTCGCGTGGTCGCGGCCGTGAGGCTCGCCCCGGCTTCGTCATGCAGATCCCGCGCAATGCGCGCCCGCTCCGTGGCCACCGCGCCTTCCCGCTCCAGGCGCTGCAGACATCGGCGCGTCCGCGCCCGCGTCCGCTGCCACAGCCAGCCCAGGCCCCCAAGGCCCGCCACCACCAGCCCACGGAACAACGGGGATTCGTACAACCGCGGCGCCAGCACAAATCCCAACGACGCCGCCCCTTCGCTCCACATCCCCTGGGCGCTGCAGGCCTCGACCTCGAACCGGTAGCGGCCCGGTCGCAACCTCGTGTAGTAGGCCACGCGGCGCGTGCCCGCATCGGTCCAGTCCTCCTCCCACCCCGCCAGGCGGTACCGGAACCGTGTGCCCTCGGGCGCCCGGAGACTGCAGGCGGTGTAGTGGAACTCGAGCAACCGGCCACTGCCCGGCGGCAACCACAGCACCTGCCTCCCCTCCCGGTCCGGCTCCTGCCACTCATCCACCGGTAACAGGTCGCCCCCGCCGACCCGCAACTGCTCCAGCACCACCCGGGGGGCAATCGCCTCGCTCCGCAATCGCTCGGGGTCAAACACCGCCAGACCCGCCGGGGTCGGATACACCAACCTGCCCCCCTGGGTTCGCCAGACCGCCGGCTGGCTCTTCTGTCCGTTGGTCTCCGCCGTCACCATCCCGTCGGCCACCCCGAAGACCGCCGGCCAGAGTCGTGTGGTCTTCCCGGCCCCAAACGCCACCAGGTCGTCCCTGGCCAGCCGATACACCCCCCGGTCCCCGCTCCACCACACCTGGCCCAGGAGGTCCTCCATCACGCTGTTCACGGCCGCCTCGAGCAAACCGTTCGCCACCCTCACCGCGTGGAACCGCATCCCGCTCCGCCAGTTCAACCCGTCCCGCGTGCCAATCCACAACGTCCTATCCCCACCTTCGTAAAGCGCCCACACCACGTCCGAGGAAAGCCCGTCCGCCTGCGTGTACCGCACATCATCCCCCTCCTTCGACCGCCGTACCAATCCCCCGCCATGCGTGCCCACCCACAGATTCCCCTGCCGGTCTTCGAGCAATGCCCGGATGTCCTCCGGCTCACCCGCCGGTCCCAACACCCGCAACTCCCACCGCTCGCCGTCGTATCGATGCAAGCCTCCCTCTGTCCCCGCCCACACGCTGCCATCCGCCCGCTGCAGCAACACCCGCACCTTGTTGGCCGAAAGCCCCCCCGGCAGAGGCCGCTGCTCGAATTCGCTTCCCCGCAACACGCTCACCCCACCCCCGCCTGTGCCGATCCACAGCGCCCCCTCCCCATCTTCGAGCAACGCCCGCACCGTCTCGCGCACCAACCCGTTCTCCAGGCCGAAGCTCGTGGCTTCCCCCCCAGCCAGCCGCGTCACCCCCCGATCAGTGCCCGCCCAAACCGCCCCGTCACGCGTCTGGAGCACCGCCCAGCAATTGCGGTCCGAAATCCCGTCCCTTTCCGTCACCCGTCGCACCCGCCAAGGCCGCCAACAGTTCAGCCCGACCTCCGTGCCGATCCACAGATTCCCCTCCCGATCCTCGAGGAGGCTCAGCACCCAGTCGTCCGACAACCCCTCGGCCATCGTAAACCGGTTCACCACTCCCGCATCGAAGCAGTCCAAACCATGGCGACCCGCCGACATCCACAGCCGCCCCCCACGGTCCGGCACGATCCAGGCCACCCGACCCGCCAACTCGACCTTCCCTTCGAGGCGGTTCGTGGTCCAGGTCCCCCCGTCGTAGCGCCGCAGTTCCTGCACGTCCGCCTGCCGCCAGTACACCCAGGCCCGATCCCGCGACTCCGCGCGCACCCCGTGCACGCCGTACCGCCAGGTTCGGTCCGCTCCCCCGAAGTCCTCACTGAACTGGCCCGTGGCCGGGTCCCACGTCTGCAAGCCCCGCTCAGTCCCGACCCACAGCGTGCCATCCGGCGCCTCGTCCAGGCTGTACACGCGGTCATGGGTGAGTCCTTCCTGCGATGTCCAGGCTTTCATCCGCCCCTCCTGCCAGCGGTTCAAACCGCTCCGCCCGGCCACCCAGACACCCCCATCCCGCGACGCCACCAGCAGGCGGACTTCCTCCTCGAGCAGTCCCTCCTCCTTCCCGTACCGCGTCCACCCCGCCACGCGCCGTGCCACCACCCCCCGCATTGTGCCCACCCAGAGCGTCCCGTCCCGGTCTTCGGCCAAGGCCGTGCAGTGGTCACTCAGAAACGCCGGCGTGTTCACCACCGTGAACGTCGTGAACCGCAACCCGTCAAACCGCGCCAACCCCTGGCGGGTCCCCACCCACAGGTAACCGTCACGCGTCTGTGCCAGCGCCTCGACGCGCCTTTCCGGCAACCCTTGGGCCTCGGACCAGATCGCGGGAGAATACCCCAAACGCTCCAGTGCGCTCACGGGCCGCGCGGCCGGCCATTGACCGGCCCCGCCCGTCAAGGTCAGCATCGTCCCCAGCATCCACCCCCACGGCCAACCCCGCTTCGGGCTGGGCCCACCAAGTAACCCTCTGTGTATCACGTTCGGGCTGTGCGGCTATGCGGGGCGCACTGTGCCAGCCGCCCCTGCCTATGGCAAAAGGAAACCCACCCCCGTGTTGGGGACCGCGCCCGCCACCCCTCCGACTGCCATCCCCCGCCCGCCACTCCCCTGCTCCACCCGCCGCTCTCTCACGGCCTCCCCCGCCGCTCACCACCACCGGAAGGCCGGATCCGGCTTGGGATCCCAGATCCAGTTCGGGGTTTCCTCGGGGAACCGGAAGAACTCCACGTGCCCATCGCCGAAGAGCATGTTGAACCGCGGCTGCCCCTTGTAGTTGTGCCACACGCTCCGCTTGTCCATCACGTCCCGGTTCCGGTGCCAGTGCCAGTCGCCCTGGATGATCTTGTTCACCGGACTCCGCGCCACCTCCGCGCCGCGGATCGGGGTGAACTCATACGAACCCCGCGGCTGCCGTTCGTCCCCGGCCACGTGGCGCACACGAAACGAATCGTGCTGGAACTGCACCAGGTAGCTGTTGCCGTAGTCCGTGTAACAATGCGTGGCCCCGTACAGGGCATCCCCTTTGTCTGCCGGACAGCGGAAGATCTCGACCGCCCCCGCATAGCGGTTCAGCGGCCGGTTCGTACTCGGCACGTTCACCCCGAAGCTGTCCGCCACCCCCGCATCCAGCCGGTACTTGCCCGTCTGCCCGCCGCCCGCGGCCCAACCGCGCTGGCTCGGGTAGTAATCGCGGTTCTCCTCCGCGTACATGTGGTAGGCCAGCCCGATCTGGCGCTGGTTGCTCGCGCACTGGGTCTGATGCGCCTTCGCCTTTGCCCGCGACAGAGCCGGCAACAGCATCCCTGCCAGAATTGCGATGATCGCGATGACCACCAGCAACTCGATCAGGGTGAAACCCCGCCTCGCCCGCACCCGGGCCGGCCGCCCCGGCACGATGCGCCAACGGCCTGCAACCTGTGCCTCTTCCGCTGAACCGTTGGGTCCCCGCCGCATCCCGGATGGGCGGACGCGCGCCTCGTGGATCTCGGATTGCATGGGTCTCAGAATCAGCCGGGTCGACGAAAACTTCAAGCCGCGATCATGCCGGCGGCCAGGAATGGCCGCATGACAGAATGCTCCTGGAACGCGGCAGCGGCGGCAATGCTCATGGGCTTGTGGCCTGACGCTTCGTTGCCTTCGTTGCCTTCTGTAGGCTCTGTCCGGCGAGTCGCCCCGGCCCGGAGACGGGACGCGAGGTTCTTGAGTGAACCTCACACGTACAGTGCCGCCTGCAGATCGCGCACCACCACGCTCATGAAGGGATACCGCTTGTCGGGCTCCCGCTCGAGGCACTTCATCACAATGCGTTCGAGCACCAGTGGCAGATCCCCGTTAACCTCCCGCGGCGCGAGGAAATCGATCTCGCGATCCAGTTCCCGGGCCAGGATCTCGTCCGCCGTCTCGCCCGGGAACGGCTTGCGGAACGTCAGGAGTTCGTACGCGGTGACCCCGAAGGCGAAGATGTCGGCCCGGTGATCCACCGGCTCACGCAGGAGCTGTTCCGGGGACATGTACGCGGGCGTGCCGGGGTTGGCACCCAGCTTCTCGGCGAACTCGGGGCGCGGCCGCGCCAGGTCGAAATCAACGAGCCGCACGCTGCCGTTGCGGGTGACCACCAGGTTCTCGGGCTTGAAGTCCAGGTGCATGTACCCCTTTTCATGCACGTGCTCGAGGGCCATGGCAGATTCAATCAGCACATTGCCCGCGTACTCCTCGAGCGAAGGATCGCCCTGGGCCATCAGCAGCTTCAGGTTCGACCCTTCGACATAGTCCATGGCCAGGTAGAAGGTGCCGTCGGTCTTGCCGTGGCCGCGGTAGCCGATGACAAACTCGTGGTCGTGGGTCGCGGCCAGGATCTCGCACCCGCGGACGAACCGCTTCCGATTGGCGAAGTCAAAGCGGCTGGTCTCGCGGAGGCAACGCACGGCACAGGTGGCGCGGTGCTCGTCGGTGGCCAGCCACAAATCCGCCATCCCGCCGCTGTTGATGAGTTCGTGGAGATAGTACGAGCCGAAGGCCCCGGGCAGGCGACGACCCTCGGCATCCAGACCAACCTTGTGGCGTAACCCAAACATGCTCGCTTGGAGAGCAATACCACTGTTGAACCCGCCTGCCAAGGAGGGCGGCGTGCCCGGGGGGCGGTTGTTTCAGCGCACACCCGCCCACCGCCACCCCACGCCCTGACGTGGCCAGACTGTAGGAGCCGACGTGCGGAGGCCGGGCCGCGTAGGAGCCGACGTGAGGAGGCCGGGTGGCGTCGCCCCTGACCCGTAACGCCTCCTCACGTCGGCGCCTGCAGTGGAAGAGAGATACCCGCCTTAAGGGGCGGCGATCAGACGCTGAAATTCCGGCAGGTTCTGCAACCCCAGGAACCGGGGATCCGTGGCTGCAATCGTCGCGAGATTCGCGCTCTTCGGATCCGCGCGCAGGCGTTGCCGGCTGAGTTCGATCGCGACCCCCAGCGACTGGAGGGCCTCGGCCTGCTTGTTCTGCGCCGCCTGCGGCAGGTCATGCCAGATCTCAGGGCTGTCCGGCGGCAGGCAAGCGCTGCAGCGCAGGCTCAGCCAGGGTAAGACCGATCTGGACGACGCGTTTGCCACCGAAGCAGCGAGCCCGCGTCGGCCTCGGGTCGCCCAACCCACGCATCCAGGATGGCATAGGCCTCGTTGGTCTGCTGCGTCTGGGTATAGGCGGCCACCAGGTCAAAGGCCGCCTGATTGCCGGGTTCGTCGGTAGTTCTGCTCAACTGGCCCAACTGATCCTGCGCCTTGCTCTGCAACGACACCGCGCTCTGCCAACTCCGCACCTGGTCCACGATGCTCTGCGCGAAGTCGCTGTCCGGATCAAACTTGCGCAACGTCTGCGCGATCAGCAGCGCGTCGTCCGCAGTTCAGCACCGCCAGCAACTGGATGTATCGTGTGGCCGTCTCCGGGCTGTAGGGACAGAAGGCAAACGCTTGTTTGAAGGCGAAGTCCGCCTCCTGAGCCAGCCGCGTCCGCTCCTCGGGGATCCTCGAATCCAGATAGCGCCAGTAGTACAGCCCCGCAATCGAGTTGCGCAGCTTCGAGAACGCCTTCTGCCCGTCGTTGTCGCGCACGAACATCCGGCTCCCGTTGTAGCCCCGCAGGTTGCCCCGCAGGTACACCCGCTCGACAGATTCGCAGATGTCCCCCACCGGCGTCTCATAGGTAATCCAGTTGCCGCAGAGCCGGTCCGCGTACTGCGTCCAGAAGGCGTGATCCGTGCGCACCATCTCCTCCGTGATCTCCGGCACCTTCTCCCGGTTGATCTTCATGATGATCCCGAACGGCGTCAGGTACGGGTACATCCAGTCCAGCGGGAAGCTCTCCTCGACGAAGAACTCGTGCTCGGGGTTCGCGTCGAAGATGACCTTCGTCAGCAGCCCGTTGATCGCCATGACCGCCGTCTGTCCCGCCACCTGCGCACGGCCATCGGCGATGTTCACCACCTCACCCGCCTACTTGCAGGCTCGTGCGGATTGGTGATCGTAGAAGTACCGCATCTGGACGTCGTTGATGTAATTCGTGAACGCCCAGTTCAGGTCCAGCGGCGACGGAATCCGGATCTCCTTCGGCGGGTAAACCCCCCTCTCGCGGCGCCGGTTCTCGACCCGCTCGCCCCACCGCAACAAGAGGTTGTCGAAGGGTCGCACCACGTTGGTGAAGCTGCCCACAAACCGGGACATCGGGTTCGACCGGAACGGCTGACCCACCGCCCGCAGGTTCACCGCCTCCCGGCTCAGAAAGGCGTTCTCGAGGGTGATCACGAAGTCGCGCAGAAACGGCGGGTCCACCTGTGCGCTCCGGTGGTAGTGCGCCCGGATGTAGTTCAGATAGGTCCCGTCCGCCAGCGCGTTCTGCGTGATGATGTACACGTCCCGCCGGTCAAAGTCCGGATTCCGCCGGTGCCGCGGCTTGATGAAGCTCTCGGCAAAAATCATGTACGTCGGGTTGAATCGCCCCGGGTCGGTCCCCCCGAACAGCACCGCGTCCCGCGTCATCGAGGGGTACTGCCCGAACGGCGGCTCGAACATGTCGTGCCCGAACCAGTACCCGAACAGATGCCCGCGCTGCTCGTTCTCGGGCCAGTGCGAAACCACCGAGAACAACGGGATCCCCGCGAACAAGCCGATGAGCCCCCAGGGTTGCAGCCGCTGCCGGCTGAGCAGGATCAGCCCAAGGAACCCGAGCACCAGCACCAGCACCAGCAACCGCGCCAGCACGGCGAACACCGGCGGCGTAAACGTCGGATGGAACAGCGCCTGGCCCAGCCCCGAGAACAGCGCTCCCAATCCCACCACCCCGGCATGCGGATCGCTGTACACATCCTGCAGCCGCCGGGCCAGCGAGTACAACGCCAGCGCTGCCAGCGTCGCCCCCCCGTACAACGCATAGGTCCGCGCTTCCTGATACCGCAGGATCAACGCCGCCCCCAGCATCGTCAGCCCCAGCCCGATGAACATCGCGATCGTCACGTGCGACGCCGTGAAGAACACGCGTGTCAAATCGCGGCTCTGCCGGTCGATCTGCGGGTTCAGCAGCATGAGCAGCAGCACGGACAAACACAGCCCGATCGCTGCGTTGCCCACGATCCACGCCCGCTCCCGGCGCTTCATGAAGGCGAAGAACGCAAAGGGCACCAGCGCCAGCGCCAGGAACGCCAGGTTGAACTCATCCGCCGCCCCCTCCCCGTACATGATCAACTGCCGGAACAGCCGCAGCGGGTCCGACAGGAAATCCGTCGGGTTCGTCTTCTCGTACTGCCCGCGCGTGAAGGCGTGGATGAACCCGTCGAACGTCCGCGGGTACGCCCAGTTCATGGGCGGGTTGGTCATCGAGAACAGCGGCATCAGCAGGTAGAACGACGCCCCGAGAACCCAGGCCCCCAGCGCGATCAGCACCACCCGCCACTCGCTCAGCAGCCCCTGCGTCCGTGCCGTCAGCCAGATCAACCCCCCGAGCGAACCCAGCCCCACCAGGTTGTAGATGATGAAGAGCGGCCAGTTCTCGTTGAACATGGTCAGCACCCCCGCCATCCGCAGCACCAGCCCGCCGAAGTAGAACACCACGTTCACGAACAGCGCGTCCCGCCCCAGCTTCTCGTCCACCATCGCAATCGCCACCTGCAACCCCATCGCCGCCACGATCAGCGTCTGGTGGTTGTTGAAGCAGATCCCAAAGAGGAACGACGCAATGTACAGGTAGTACTTCTGCTGCGGCCGGCAGGTCCAATGCAGCAGACAGACCAGCACCCCCATCAGCGAGAGTACGCTCAGCGTGTACACCTCGACGATCACCGCCTGGCTCCACATGAAGCCGTTGAAACCCAGCAGCATCGCCGCCACCACCCCGCTCACCAGGCACAGCGCCTCTTCCCACCGCCGGTCCAGCCCCTTGAACCAGTCAATCCCCTCGAGCATCAGGCTGCTCGCCCGCGACACCATCAGCCCCAGCATCCCGCTCGCCAGGGCCGCCGCCACCGCCGATGACACCGCCACCCGCCAGGCCACGTTCGAGAACGGCAGGATCACCGTGAAGAACCACGTGTACAGCGTCCAGATCGGATAGCCCGGCGCATGCGGTACCCCCAGGTAATACGACGCCACCGCCAGCTCGCCGCAGTCCTCCAATGTCAGATCCGGTGCCAGCGTGATCAGATAGATCACCAGCGTCAGGAGCGTCGTCGCCCCGAACGTCACCCAGTCCACCGGGCGAAACAGCGGACCACGTTCCACCGGCGGCGGTGCCGCCACCCGGATCGGCGCCGATCGGGCCGTCCCACCCCTGGCTCCGCCACCCGCCCCACTGCTGCCACCGCCACCGGACTTGCCGGCCTTTTGCTTCTCGTTGCTCATCGGCTGCTCACCGCCAGCGGTTCGTTTCCCGTTCCGCCAAAGACCGCATACTTGAGAGGAACGGCCCCGCGTTTGTCCAATCCAATCTGGCCGGCGCCGGGTTCCTCACGCTGTGCCATCCCGCCGGAAGTGACGCCACGAAAGTCAGGCTGGTCGTCCCCGGCGGGTCGAACTGCTCCCGCGGCCCACCCTCCGCCACGGGCCAGTCACGGACGGTCAACAAGGCCAACATCAGACTGGCCACCGCCGTGGCGCTCAACGGGAGCCCCACCCGCCAGCGCGGCCGTTCCGCCACGGGGCGATCCACCGCGCCGAACACCCGCCGCCTAACCGCGGGGGAAGGCGGTCGCGGCCTCAGCGAACGAAGCTGCGTCGTTAGCATTTCCATCGAGTTCATCACAGGCGTCCTCCAGCGAGCGTCGCAGCCGTTCCAGACCATACCGATACCGGCCGGCCACCGTGTTCGGCGAAAGCCCCAGCAACTGGCCCAGCGCCGCAAAGGTCATCCTGTGCCACACCTTCAGCACAATGACCTCCCGCTGGTCCGCCGGCAGTTGGCTCAACGCCCGCCCCAGTCGCTCCTCCCGCGGATCCACCGGGTCCGCGGGATCAAACCAGCGACGGGCTTCAAGCTCCCGCGTCAGGCGCCGCCACCACGAACGTCGATGGTTCAGGGCCCGGTTGCGGAAGCTGCGCACGAGATAGCCAACCGGCTGGGCGGGCGGTTGTTCCAGGGCCAGCAGCGCCACAAAAGTCTCCTGCAAAACGTCCTCCGCCTCGGCATGGCTCAACCCCAGCGCCCGACCGTACAGCAGCATCGCCGCCGCCCGCGCATCGTACAGGCGCTCCACCCAACCGCATGGCCGGCCATCGTTCACTCGCTTTCCCCTTGAGACACCGCCGGACCCGTTCTTGTATGTCCGCTTCCTTCCCCTATCCTGCCGCCGTGCGCCCGAAAGACCTCCAGCCCATCGGCGAGGAACTGGCCATCCAGTGGGAGGATGGCAGCGAAAGCTATCTCCGCCTCGATACCCTGCGGCGATCCTGCCCCTGCGCGGAATGCCAGGGGGAACGGGACGTGCTCGGCCAGCTCCACCGGGGGCCCGCCCGCCCGCTCACGCCCGCTTCCTACCAGTTGCGCGAGCTCCGACCCGTCGGAAGCTACGCCGTCCAGCCCGTCTGGGCCGACGGCCACAACACCGGGCTGTTCACCTTCGACTACCTGTTCCGCCTGGCCCACTCGCCCCCCACGGCCTAGGCCAGCCTGGTGGCAACCCGACACACCCCGTCGCTCAAACCGGCCGCGGCGGCTCTTCCGTCGGCTCGGCCTCGCCCGCAACTGGCCCCGGCTCCGCCGCCGGCGCAGCCGGTGGTGGTTCCACCGCAACTTCCGGTCCAGCAGGGGCAGGTTCCACCGCGGGGGCCGGGGCTGAAGCCGCCTCCACGGCCCCCGCCGGAGCTTCTGCCGGAGTCTCTGCTGAAGCTGCCGGCATCCCTTCCTCCGCAGCCTGTGGTCCTTGGTCCGTAGTCTCAGGTCCCTGCTCCGTGGTCCGTGGTCCGTGGTCCTTGGTCTCTGGTCCTGGGTCCTTCGCAGGCGCCCGCGGCGGCGTTGGCGGCTTGGGTTTCGGCGGTTTCGCCGTCTCCATCCTACCGTCGGTGAACTCGATCACGTGCCCCTGGTGAATGAGCCAGTGCAGATCCGTCACCACCGCCGTCTGCTCAGGTGTCGGCGCAGGTGTGGCCGGCGCCTGCGCGGCCGCCGTGGCCGCCGTCTGCTCCGTGCCCACGCCCCCTTCCGACGGAGCGGCCGGGGCCGGAGCGGGCGCCGCCGGCTGAGCCGGGGTCGGCGGACTGGGCGCGAGGGCATCGAGCAGCCTCCGGCGCGTGCAATTGGGATGCGAGTCGATGTACTCGACGATCTTCCGGACGCTCTCGGACACCGACGTCGTGGTCAGATCCAGATAGTGCGGCCGGGCCACACAAACGTGGGTGACCGTGCGGTTGACTTTGAAGAAGTGCAGCCCCTGACCCGCCAACTGCTGGCTCAGTACCGTGGCCACCTTGAGCGGGAACCGCCGCTGCTCCTCCAGCGTGTGCCGCAGCAATGACCGCAGCCCGCGCGACATGAACCGCTGGTTCTCCACCCCGGCGAGCGTGAAGGACTCGACCGACTTGACCAGGTTCGGCAGATGCACCTCACGAAAGTGCTTCTCGGCGTCGTCCCGGCTCAGGAACCGCAGCGGCTCCGGCAGGTTCAAGCCCACGTACTCCGCCTTGAAGCTCTGTTCGTCGAGCCATTGCTTCACCACCGCCTCGTCCTTGACGAACTTCACCTTCGCCTTGTAAGCCTCGAACGGCATCCGTGCGAACCGGTCGGCATGCAGCTTGCGCAGCTTGGTCTGGTAATCGTGGTAGTTCGGCGGGCCCAACAGCGTGCCGCTCATCCCGCACTGCGCCACCAGGGTATACGTGCCCTTCGGCGGATCCGTCGCCACCTTCTCGGTCTGATAAAACGTGTCGAAGTGATGCCGCAGGGCGTGCTGCGCCACTTCCTCCTCGGACAGCCACAGCGTGTCGTCCAACGCACACACGAACAGCGCCTGCAAGATGTTCCCCTCCGGCCCCTTCTTGGTGGTGAACTGCACTTCGAACCGCTCGGGCTTGTGCAGCACCAGCGACGCCACCTGGAACAACGGATACGCCCGGCCGGTCAGCTTGATCTGCCGCGCCAGCAACTCGATCCCCTTCCGTTCCGGCACCAGATTGACCAGCACCTCCGGCAAAGGCTCCGACTCACGCGGCTCCTCCCGACGCCCCTCGTCCCGACGCTCGCGGCCCGGTCCCCCGCGCATCCCGCCCCGCGGCCCTTCCCGCGGCCCTTCCCGCCGCGGCCGTCCTTCGCCAGGTCCGCCCCGCCCCCGGCGCTCCCCCCCGGGACCCCGGTCCCGGCGGAACGGTGGACCGCCACGGCCCCGTTCCCGCGGACCTTCACCGCCCCCTTCGTACTGGGCGTACCGATTGGCCGCGGACGGCTGGCGCGCCCACGCCGGCAGCATCTGCAAATCGAGATCGAGTTCGAACTCCGGTTCGTTGTTCATCGCGTTCAAAGGCCATCTCCGGGGCGATCGCCCGGGGAAGGTTGCGTCACGGGCGCGAGGATGCCGCCCCCCCCTGCCAATTGCAAGCGCTGCTCGTACGCGGCTCGTGTGCGTCGCCGCTCGAGCCCGTGGCTCGGGCTCGGGCCCAGGATTGCAAAAGCCCTGCACCGTGCTAAACCAACCCCACGATCGCGACATCACTATGCCGACTTACCATTACGTCTGCCGCAAGTGCGGCCACGATTTCGAGTACTTCCAGTCCATCAAAGACGAACCGCTCAAGACCTGCCCCAAGGAACGTTGCGCGCGCAGCCCCTGGGCCAAAGGCCGCGTGGACCGGCAGTTGAGCGGCGGCGCCGGCCTGCTCTTCAAGGGCAGCGGCTTCTACATCACCGACTACCGCAGCGAAGGCTACAAACAGGCCGCCAAGAAGGAGTCCGACGCCGCCGCCCCCGCCAAGAGCGACGCCAGCCCGAAATCCGACGCCAAACCCACCAAGACACCCACCTCCACCCCCGCCTCCACCCCCAAACCCGCCAAGACCTGATCCGCGTGCCCCCACCTGCCGGCCTAGCCACCAGCCCGGTGTGCCGACGGTCGCGGCTCCTCCCGGTCGCCGCCGTCGGTCTGCTCCTCTTGACGGCCGGGCCGGAGAGTCGGGCGGCGGTCACGGTCCACAGCCGCTCCGGCCAGTTCATCGTCCACAGTGACCGCTCCACGCCCCCCAGCCTGAGCCAGATCGGACCCGGCGGCACCAATACCCTCGTCACCCTCTACCCGGATCCCGTCGCCGTCTCGTGCGAACGCATCAAATCCGCCCTGCTGGCCGAGCTCGGCCGTCCCGACCGCTGGCGCGGCAAGATCCACGTCTCGATCGACCCTCGAGGACGGCCCGTGCCCTTCCCCACGGCCGTCGGTCTCCGCTACGGCGACGGCTGGCATTACGCCCTCCGCCTGCCCCGCGAACTCGAAGGCCCCGCCCTCATTCGCGGCATCGTCCACGCCCTCCTCAGCGAGATCGCCAACCGCACGCCCGGCCCCGCCGCCCCCGAGATCCCCATCTGGCTGGTCGAAGCCCTGACCGGCCAGATCCTCGGCCGGGTCGGCCCCGACCCGCTCGCCCGTCCCAACCGCGTGACCAGTCGCTACGGCGTGGGCATCGGTCAGCTCCAGGCCGCGCTCACCGACCGCGCCATCGCCGAGGAGAACCGCCAACTCCTCCGCACCCTCCATTCCCGCCCCCTCCTGACCTTCGAAGAACTCAGCTTGCCCACCGCCGACCTTCTCCACGGCGAGGCCCTCGAGCATTACCGCGCTTGCGCCCAGGTCTTCTTCGTCTCCCTCCGCCAATTGCCGGGGGGTCCCCAAGCCTATGCCCAGTTCCTCAGCCAACTGCCCCAGCACCTGAACTGGCAGACCGCCTTCCTCATCGCCTTCCACCCCCACTTCGGCCGCCTTCTCGACGTCGAGAAGTGGTGGGCCCTGGGCGCGCAGGAACTCCGCGCCGCCGTCGGCTCGTCGGTGCTCACGGCCCCCACCGGCCTCCTCTGGCTCGAAGATCTCCTCGGCTTCCTCGTGGACATCCAGGAGACCGCCGAGATCCCGCGCCAACGCCGCTTTGTCCCTCTCATCTCCGTCCTCATCGACTGGAGTGCCCCCCTCCAGAATCGCCTCCTGCCCATCCGCGTCCGGCAACTGCGCCAGCTCGCCACCTCCCTCCCTCCCCAGGTCAAAGACCTCGCCAGCGCCTACGCCAACACCCTCCAGCACTACCTCGACCAACGCGAGCGCCTCCGCACCCAGCCCTCCCTCCCCGGCCGCACCGCGTCCCAAAGCGCCGCCAACCTCCGCGACACCGTCGCCCGCCTCGGGCGCTCCACCCAGCCTCGAGATGCGCACCCGCCTCGGTCTCGCCAAACCGCAGTATTAACCGCCTGGCGCCGACGTGAGGAGGCAAGTAGCGTGCCCCTGGCCCCAACGCCTCCTCCGTCGGCGCCTACAGGCGGTCGCGGCTTCGTGCGGACGTTTCCGGGCTAAGACGATTTCGCAGCCTCGACAAACGCCCGGAGGGCTGCCGCATCTTTGCGTCCCGGCTCGCTCTCGACCCCGCTCGAAACATCCACCGCGTAAGGCCGCACCTGCCGCACCGCCGCCGCCACGTTCGCCGTCGTCAATCCCCCCGCCAGAATCACCGGCCGCCCCACGGCCACCGCCTGCGTCGCCAACCCCCAGTCAAACGTCGCCCCCGTCCCCCCCGGCTGCCCGGGCACGTAGGCGTCCAGCAGCCAGGCCGCCGTCGCGTACCCCTCCAACTCCGCCAACGTCTCCGGCCCACGCACCCGAACCGCCTTGATCACCGGCCGGGTCAGCCGCCCGCAAAACGCCGGCGACTCCGCACCATGAAGCTGCACCACGTCCAACCCGCACTGCGCCACCGTCTCCTCGATCGTCTCGATCCCTGCATCCACAAACACCCCGACCTTGCTCACGAACGGCGGTAACTGCCGGCAAATTGCCGCCGCCGCCCCCACCGACACGCGCCGTGCGCTCCGCTCATAGAACATGAAACCCAGCGCGTCCGCACCCGCCGCCACGGCAGCCTGCGCATCCTCAAGTCGGGTCACCCCGCAGATCTTCACTCGCACACTCATCGGGACCCCACTCTCAGCCAACCCCCAACCCGCTGGCGATACCGAACCCAACCCAACCCGCGGCTCGTCAATTGGCCTTCCTTCTGCTCCAATCCACCCCGTGAACACGGTTCCCGACTCGCCCCACGCACCTTCCCACATGTCCCCCGCCGAGTTCCAGCGCTGGGGCTACGCCGTCATTGACTGGATCGCCAGTTACCAACAACGCGTCGAATCCCTCCCCGTGCTGGCCCAGGTCGCTCCCGGCCAGATCCGCGCCCGCCTCCCCGCCTCCCCGCCCACGCACGGCGAACCCTTCTCGACGCTGCTGGCCGATCTCGACCAACTCATCCTGCCCGGGCTGACTCACTGGCAGTCCCCCAACTTCTTCGCCTTCTTTCCCGCCAACACCTCCGGCCCCGCCATCCTCGGCGACCTCCTCGCCGCCGGACTCGGTGTCCAAGGCATGCTCTGGGCCACCAGCCCCGCCTGCACCGAGCTCGAAACCCACGTCCTCGATTGGCTCGCCGAACTCCTCGGTCTGCCGCCCGCCTTCAAGTCCAGCGGCGCCGGCGGAGGCGTCCTCCAGGACAGTGCCTCAAGTGCCGCCCTCTGCGCCGTCCTCGCCGCCCGTGAGCGCGCCACCGGGTTCGCCACCAACGAATCCGGTACCGCTGGCCACCTCACCGCCTACGCCTCAACCCAGGCCCATTCTTCCATCGAGAAGGCCATCAAGATCGCCGGCCTTGGCCGCGCCAACCTTCGCCCCATCGAGGTCGATGACCGCTTCGCGATGCGCCCCGACCACCTGGCCCGCCAAATCGAAGCCGACCGCCAGGCCGGCAAACAGCCGTGCTTCGTCTGCGCCACCGTCGGCACCACTTCCTCGAACGCCATGGACCCGCTCCCCGCCCTCGGCCGCCTCGCCCGCGAACACCACCTCTGGTTCCACGTGGACGCCGCCATGAGCGGCACCGCCGCCCTCTGCCCCGAGTTCCGCCACTTCCAGGATGGCCTCGAATTCGCCGACAGCTACTGCTTCAACCCGCACAAGTGGATGTTCACCAACTTCGATTGCGACTGCTTCTTCGTCGCCGACCGCGCCACGTTGATCCGGACGCTCAGCATCCTGCCCGAGTACCTCCGGAATCAGGCCACCGAAAGCGGCGCCGTCTTTGACTATCGCGACTGGCAAGTGCCCCTCGGCCGGCGTTTCCGCGCCCTCAAACTCTGGTTCGTCATCCGACACTACGGGGTCGAAGGGCTTCGCCACCACATCCGCCGTCACGTCGCCCTCGCCCAGGACCTCGCCCAATGGATCGCCGCCTCCCCTGACTTCGAACTCGCCGCCCCCGCCCCGCTCAACCTCGTCTGCTTCCGGCACCGCGCCGGCGATGATTTCAACCGCCGGTTGCTCGAGGCCCTCAACCGCAGCGGGGCGATCTACCTCACCCACACCGTCCTCGCCGGCCGGTACACCCTCCGCCTGTGCGTGGGCCAGACCCACACCGAAACCCGCCACGTCGCCGCCGCCTGGCAACGCATCCAGGAAACCGCCCGGCAGTTGGGACCGTGAGCTCGCCATCCCAACCGTTCCGTGCCAAGTTACGCCCGTTCAAGCCATGACACACGCACCCCAACCGAGCCCGCTGGATCGCGCCTCACCGCTGCCCGCCGAACCCGCGGACCTCGCCGGCTCCGTGGACCGTTGGGCCCGGCTCCGCCACGACCTGCGCACCCCCGCTTCCCACATCCTGGGTTATGCCGAACTGCTCCGCGAGCAGGCCGCCGCCCTCCACCGACCCCAGCTCCTCCCGGATCTCGACCGCATCGCCACCGCCGGACGACAGCTCGTCGACCTCATCCGCGAGGAGCTTTCACCCGACAAACTCGCCGGCGGCACCCTCAACCTCCGTCACCTCCACGCCGAACTGCGCACCCCCCTCAACCACGCCCTCGGCTACAGCGAACTCCTCCTCGAACAAGCCGAAACCCCCGCCCTGGCCGAACTCGCCCCGGACCTGCACAAGATCCAGACCGCCGCCCACACGTTCCTCCGGCTGATCGACCGCGAGCTCACCCCCGAAAGCCTCGAATCCGCCGCCGCCGCCAAACCCGAGTTCACCTCGACCGCCCAACCCGAAGCCCTCGCCTTGTGCCCCCCCCTCCTCCCACCGACACCCCCCGCCCCGCCCCTGGGTGGCGGCCGCATCCTCGTCGTCGATGACGATCCCGGCCATCGCGACCTCCTCGCCCGCCGGCTCCAGCAACAAGGCTACACCGTCACCGAAGCCGTGGACGGCGCCGCCGCCCTCCGCCTGCTCCGCGCGCAGGAGTTCGATCTCGTCCTCCTCGACCTCCTCATGCCCGGCCTCTCCGGCGACCAGGTCCTCGCCAAGCTCAAGGCCGACCACGCACGACGGCATCTCCCCGTCATCATGCTCTCCGCCCTCGACGAACTCGACAGCGTGGTCCGCTGCATCCTCATGGGCGCCGAAGACTATCTCGCCAAACCCCTCAACGCCGTCCTCCTCCGCGCCCGCATCGACGCCTGCCTCGAAAAAAGCCGCCTCCGCCACCAGGAAGCCGCCTACCTCAACGCCCTCGAAACCGAACGGCACCGCTCCGAATCCCTCCTCCTCAACGTCCTCCCCGGCCCCATCGCCGACCGCCTCAAACGCGGCGAAAGTCCCATCGTCGATTCCCTCCCCTCCGTGACCGTCCTCTTCGCCGACCTCGCCGGCTTCACCACCCTCTCCACCACCATCTCCTCCGTCGAACTCGTCCAGATGCTCAACGAGATCTTCTCCGCGTTCGATGCCATGGCCGAGGCGCAGGGTCTCGAGAAGATCAAAACCATCGGGGACGCCTACATGGTCGTCGGCGGCCTGCCCACCCCGCGACCCGACCACGCCGAAGCCGTGGCCGAGGTGGCCCTCCGCATGGTGGGTTATGTCGAACGCCGCTTCGCCAACTCCCCCACCCCAATCCGAATCCGCGTCGGCATCAACACCGGACCCGTGATCGCCGGCATCATCGGCCGCCACAAATTCAGCTACGACCTCTGGGGCGACACCGTCAACACCGCCAGCCGCATGGAAAGCCACGGTCTTCCCGGCCGGATCCAGGTCGCCCCCGCCACCCACGCGCTCCTCGCCTCCCGGTACCTCCTCGAATCCCGCGGCCCCATCGAGATCAAGGGAAAGGGCACCCTGCCGACCTGGTTCCTCCTCGGCCGCAAGCCCACCGCCAGCGCCGTCCCACCCCCGTAAGGGTCCCCTCCCTTCTCTCCCGGAAACCTCAACGCGAACCCATCCCCGACCCCGGCGCATCAAACGTGAGCAAACCCAGCACCAACGGCAGGTAGATGACCGACGCCAGGAACAGCCACCGCGCGCTCGGCGCATCCAGCCGTCGCGCAAACCGCACGGCCAGCACGACCATCGCTCCGCCCAACACCAACGCCCCGGCCAGGTACACCGCCCCCGCCAGCCCGAATACCACCGGACTCAAGCTCACCGTCAGCAGCCCAAGCGAATGCCCAACGCTGGACAAGCCTGTCCGTTGTCCGTCCGGCTCGACCACCGGCAACATCCGCAAGCCCGCCCGCGCGTAGTCCTCCCGATACAGCCAGGCAATCGCCATGAAATGCGGGATCTGCCAGAAGAACTGCAGCGCAAAGAGCGACCACCCGCCCGCCGCCAACCCGTCCGTCGCCGCCGCCCACCCAATCAACGGCGGCATCGCTCCCGGCACGGCTCCCACCACGGTGTTCAGCGTCGAAACCCGCTTCAGCGGCGTGTAGACTAGGACGTACAGTGCCAGCGTGGCGGCTCCCAGCGCACTGGCCGTCGGCGTCGTGAACCCCCACAGCCAGGCCATCCCGGCCAGGGCACCAACCCCGCCAAACACCAGCGCGAACCTCGGCGTGATCCGTCCTGACGGCAGCGGCCGGTCCTGAGTGCGGGACATCAGCTTGTCCAGATCGCGCTCGAGATACTGGTTCAGCGCCGCCGCCCCGCCCGCCAGCAGGCCCGTCCCAACCAACACGTGCAACAACCGCCATCCTTCAAAGTGACCTCGCGACCCGACCGCATACCCGGCGGCCGCGGTCAGCAGCACCAGCGTCGTCAGCCTGGCCTTCACCAGTTCGGTGAAAACCATCCACACCGACTTCTCGGCCCCACCCACCAGATCCAACGGTTCCGCCCGCGAAACGCTCATACCGTCGCCCCTCCTCCCATCGCTCGTCGTATCCACACCGCGTTCCAGGTGGCCAGACACACGACGCCTCCGATCAGCAGCGCCAGGGCTCCCACCGCCACGTGCGCGGTCGCGATGTCCGCCGCCTTGTTCGTCCACACCGTGACCGCCCCCAGCGCGAACTGCACCCCGATCAGTCCGAGCCACACCGCGGCCAACCCGCGCACCGGATGCCCTGCCGCGAGCCGGCGTCGGCTGCGTGTCCAGACCCAGCCCACCGCCCCCACCACCACGCAGGCACCGAGCCGATGAGTCATGTGCAACACCACGTCGGTTGCTGTGATGGGATGCGCCGCCACCACCTCGATCCGCTGCTGGTTGTAACGCCGGACCGCCTCCTCATCCAGCCGTGGCCAGACGCGACCGTAAGCCAAGGGGAAATCCGGGACGGCCAGCCCCGCGTGGCGATGCCGCATGGTCGCGCCCAGCGTGAGTTGGCCGAAGATCAGCACCGTGGCCACCAAGAATGGCAACCGCAACGCCCTGACCTCCCCCGGCTGGGCCAGGCCGCGGCGCCAACGCGCGGAACTCAAGACGGCCACCACGGTCAGCAACAAGAGAAACGACTGCGCCAGCAGCCCGTGAAACACGCCCAGTTCGTCCTTCAGCCAGGTCACCCGCAACCCGCCCAGAACACCCTGCAGAATGACGGCCGCCAGCGCGGCCACCCCCAACCACCGCAACCCGGTCGGCTGCTTCGCGAACCGCCAGAGGCCCCAGCCGACGACCGGCAAGGCCAGCCCGGCGAGCGCCACGTAAACCGGCATGGCCCGGACCCCAAGCAACCCCACGGCCAGCGCCATCGCCCCCAGCCCCAGCCACCGGTCCCTACCGCCGGTCTCGCGCGCCCACAGCCACCCCGCCAGCACAGCGGTGAGCAAACCCACCAGGGCCGCCCACAACCGGTGGGTGTGCTCATAGAAGATGCCGCCCACCCAGTGCGAGATGGGGAACAGGAACAGGTTGTAGCCGTAAGTGTTCGGCCAGTCCGGCACCGCCAGTCCGGCGCCCCTGCTGGTCACCAGGCCGCCCAGCCAGATCAGCACGAAGGTCGCGGCCACGACCAGCCAGGTGTACCGGGTGAGCCAGCGGTTGGTTGGTGGCAACTCCATCAGGCGGGGTGAGCTGCGCGGCCCCTCGCGAAGCAAAAACCGCCGCGGCCCGAAGACCGCAGCGGTGAAAAGCAACAACGGGGTGGCACGGAGCGGTTACTTCGCTTCCAGCGTGAACGCCAGTTCCTTCTTGTCGCCCTCCGCCACGGTGATCTCCTGCGTGAGCTCACCGGCCTTCAGGTGGTACGCCACGACCGTGTACTTCCCGGCTGGCAGATCCGCGGGGAACTTGAACTTGCCCTCCTTGTCGGTGACGGCGAAGTAGTGATGCGGCATGACCCCGACGTAAGCAAACATCCACGGGTGCACGTCGCACTTGAAACGCACCAGCACCTCGGGTTTGGGGAAGCTCTTCTCGGTCACCATGCCCTGCACGGGCTGGCCGATGTTGAACTCCTTGTTGCCCTCGACCTTCGGGGTGGCGTGCACGTTGTGCATGAGGGGATCGGAATTCTTGATCTGGAACTTCTGATCCACCAGCACGCCCATGACGTAGGGCTCATAGAAGCAGTTCACCTGATCCAGCACCGGCATCTTCTCCGGGACCGGGTAGGTCTTCCCCGGCGGCCCTTCCTTGAGGTAGACGAACACGTTGGCCAGGCCACTGTCCGGCCCCACCACGTAGTGACGCGTGAACGCGTCTTTCGTATGCAGCTTCCCGCACAGCGCGTCGAAGACCACCTTCCGCTCCGGTGGCGGGGTTCCTTTGAGGGTGATTTTGCCGCTGATTTCCGCCGCGGCCAGCGTCGGCAGGGTTGCCAGCACCGCGCACCATCCGATCCAGGTTCCGTATCGTTTCATTGCGTATTCTCCGGTTGCAGTCTCAGCCAAAACTGACGCGCAAACTAGCAGCGGTATTCTGCAGCGGCAAGCGATTTGCCCCCTTCCCCCAGGGGTCAGCCCTTAATTTAATACTTAACGCCCCCCGGTCGCCGCCACCGCCGGCTTGTGATCCGGCGACGCTCCGGGTAAACCCCTGCCCATGACAAATGCGCCCGCGCCGGCCGCCGCCAGCCCGCCCTCCGATTTCATCCGCGACGTCGTCACCGCGGATCTGGCCGCCGGCCGCCATCAGACCATCGTGACCCGGTTTCCCCCAGAGCCCAACGGCTATCTGCACATCGGCCACGCCAAATCCATCTGCCTCAACTTCGGCATCGCCCGCGAGTTTGGCGGTCGCTGCAACCTCCGTTTCGACGACACCAACCCCACCAAGGAGGAAACCGAGTACGTCGAGTCCATCCTCACCGACGTGCGCTGGCTCATCGGTGGCTGGGCCGATCCCCACCTCGGGCTCAAGCCCAAAGGCCAGCCCCCCATCGCCCAGACGCTCAACGGTCGCCCGGACTTCTACCTCGGCGCCGCCCCGCTCCCCCCCGATTCCGCCCCGGCCGAAGGGGAGGCTCCCTCCCTTGAACCCTTCCACGCCTCGGATTACTTCCCCCAGCTCTACGCGTACGCGGTCCAGTTGATCGAGCGCGGCCTCGCCTACGTCTGCGACCTGTCCGCCGACGACACCGACCGCTACCGCGGCGCGCCCGATCGGCCGGGGCAGGAAAGCCCCTTTCGAAAGCGCCCGATCGCCGAGAACCTCGACCTCTTCGAGCGGATGAAGCGCGGCGAGTTCCCCGACGGCACGCGCACGCTGCGGGCGAAGATCGACATGGCCTCTCCGAACGTCTGGATGCGGGATCCGGTGCTTTACCGCATCCGCCACGCCGAGCATCATCACACGGGCAATGCCTGGTGCATCTACCCGATGTACGACTTCGCCCACTGCCTGAGCGATTACCTCGAGGGCATCACGCACAGCATCTGCACCCTCGAATTCGAGGTCCACCGCCCGCTGTACGACTGGATCCTCGAGCATCTCGATCTGCCCCGCCCCCTGCCGCACCAGTACGAGTTCGCCCGCCTCAACCTCGGCTACACCATCATGAGCAAGCGCAAGCTCATGCAACTGGTCCGCGAGGGCGACGTGGCCGGCTGGGATGACCCCCGACTCCCCACGCTGTCCGGACTCCGCCGCCGCGGCGTGCGCCCCGAGGCCCTCCGCCACTTCGCCTACAACATCGGCATCACCAAGTACAATGCCCTCACCGATGTCGCCGTCCTCGAGAAGGCCGTCCGTGACGATCTCAACGCCATCGCCCTGCGCCGGCTCGCCGTGCTTCGCCCCCTTAAAGTTGTCCTCACGAACTACCCCGCCGACCAGACCGAGGAACTCGACGCCGTCAACAACCCCGAGGACTCCGCGGCCGGCACCCGGCGCGTCCCCTTCTCACGCGAGCTGTTCATCGAACGCGAGGACTTTGCCGAACAGCCGCCTCCGAAGTTCTTCCGCCTGCGTCCCGGCGGCGAGGTGCGGCTCAAGTATGCCTACATCATCCGCTGCGACGAGGTCGTGTATGACGACTCCGGTCAGATCCTGGAACTCCGCTGCACCGCGGATCTCGGAAGCAAGACCGGCGGCCCGACCGCCACGCGCAAGGTGAAGGGAACGCTCCATTGGGTGAGCGCGGCTCACGCCGTGCCGGCCGAGGTGCGGCTGTACGACCGCCTGTTCACCGTGCCCGAACCGGATGCGGCAGGCGATTTCAAGGCCCATCTCAATCCGCATTCGCTCGAGACCCTGACCGCCCGGCTTGAACCCTCGCTGAAAGACGCCTGCCCCAAGTTGCGCTACCAGTTCGAGCGGCTCGGCTATTTCACGCGGGACGCCGACACCAACGCGGCCGGCGCCGGCGCCGCGTCCCCGCTCGTGTTCAACCGCACGATCGGGCTCAAGGACACCTGGGCGAAGGAGGCCGCCAAACCGGCCTAGCCCGACTTTCCGACTTAGTTCAAGGGTGCCTCGCAGGTGGCTGCGGATAAGCAGCTTGTGGAAGCGGTCGCTATCCCCTAAACGGGCCGCTTCTCGCCGCGAAGCCCCAAGGCTTCCACCAAGCGTTCCTGCAACGCGGTCAACTTGTTGCCAACCGTCTGCCGCACCGGGGCCTGCCGCCCGCCGCGCCCCGGGTAGACGTTGACAACCTCCCGGACTTGCTCCAACTCCGCCCACAGGCGCGGGAGCGGCAGTGCCACGCCCGCTTCCCGCACCTGCCGGCTCACCATCGCCCGGAGCAGCAAGGCGATCGTGCAGTACAACCCGTGCACTTGGATCATCCGGTCGGTCCAGTGGAACATCGGCCACCAACAGCCCAAGTCGCGGTCCTTCATCTGTTGGAAGATCTCCTCGATCAAAAACTGGCTGCGGTAGGCCTCGATGACCTGCGCGTTGCTCCAGCTCCCGTGGCTGGTCACCAGCACGTTCTTGCCCAGCACCGTATCGCGCAGACGCTCCAACGCCTCCGGTTGGACCCGGTAGTCCAACACCGGCACGCCCGCGTCGTGCGGGTGTATCTCAATGGCCACGACCTGATGCAAATGCTCCCGGTGCAGGATCTCCCGGCACTGTTTGTGCACCGACTCCAGCGTCGGGGTCCTGCCGCCTTTGACCTCCCCCTGCTGACGCCGTTGCAGGCTCTGCTGCACTTCGCCCAGCTTGCGCAACGCCCGCGCCAGTTCGCTCTGCACCGTGGCCCACTGCGCCTCGAAGAGCCCCTCATGCCAACTCACTACCAGGGAGCGTGGGCGCCCGTACACCTCGGCCGCCACGCGGAAGGCCTTGGTCCCTTCCAGCCCCGCGCAGGCTTCCCAGCGGGAGTCTCCCGTATTGGACACCGCCGCCCACTCGGCCACCTCCCCCAGTTTCACCGCCCCCACATAGTCCAAGCCCAGCGTGTCGATCAGCGCGAAGTTCGCGGCCGAGTTGTTCCCCTTGTCAAACACCAGAGTGGTTTGCGGCCGCGGCGCTCCGGCCGGAGCCACCCCCGCATAGAAGGTGGCAAAGCGTCCGAGCATCTCGCCAAACTGCCGGCTGTCATTGCGATTGCCCTCGTACACCTCGTAGTACAACGGCCACTGTCCGTGGGCGGCGCACACCAGGGCGTAGCTGACCTGCCGCAGGTTGGCCCGGCCCTGCTTGTTCTTGCCCCGCTGAGCCAGGTGATTCTGCACGTTGAACGTGTCGATGAAGGTGTAGAAATTGGTGCCGTCGTAGCAGAGCCGAGAAAGGTCGATCCCCTCGCGCTGGACGGCGCGTTCCAGGAGTCCTTTCCAGAGGGCGTGGATCTTCTCGGTTTCCCAACCGACCAGGTGATCCCAGAAGCGCTGGCTACTCAACGCCTCGGCAGAGAGTTCCGCCACCGCACGCACCAACGCCGTGCCCGAGATCCACTCCCAGAAGCCGCGTTTGCTGACCGGTTGCATGGCCCGGTTGACGGCGGCCAGTGCCAGGTAGGTGCCCGGGCTCAGTCCCTGCTGGCGCTTAGGGCATAGCTGGTTGGCCAAGGGAATCAACTCGGCGCGCTGCACCGCGCCCCACAACGCGAGGGGGCGGCCGGACTCAAACACCTCGGCGTAGGCGGGCGCCGGTCCAGCGCCGGTGAGTCGGGAGCTGAACTGTTCGAGCTTGCCGAGGTAGAGCTGTGCGAGGCGACGGCATTTGCCCTCCCGCCAGCCCCAGTCGGAGAGGTAGTAGTAGGTGTGGCCGTTGACGCGCTTGGCTTCCAGCCGCTGCACGGACAATACTTAGGGCATAGTTGCTGGACATGTCAACGAAATACTCAGTGTTTTAGCAGAGAATTGCTTCACGAAGGGTGAGTGATTTTAGGGGATAGTGGCCACGACCGGCAACCTGCTTACCTCCAACCACTTGCCACAAAACCCTCGTCATAAGTCGGAAACTGGGGCTAGGAGCGGCTGGGGGAAAAGCAGGGGCCGCCGCCGGGAAGGGCCGATGTGCTTCCCCTCCCGTCCGGCTTCCGGGCCTCGATCTACCCTTCCGAACGCCAGCGGTTCTTGCCCAACTCGAGCAGGTAAAGCCGGAACCCAAGCTGCGCCTGGAACACCGAGAGGTCCCCCTTCTCCTCCGGCCCGGTGCCCACCGTGAACGCGTGGTCCCACGAATAGATCCAGCGCGTCTCGAGATTCATGGCGAAGTTACGGGCAACGAAATACTCGATACCCCCGCCAACGCCCAGCGCCGGATAAACCCCCTTCGCGTCCAGCTTCAGTCCCTGACCGGGCTCTTTCTTGTCGTTGAACTCGCCGTACATGATCCCGCCGCCGGCCAGGAAGTAAGGCACCCAGCGCCCCCGGCCGAGGGGTTGACGCAAGCGAAGCTGGATCAAGGCGGGATACAGCGAGTACTCACCCACCGTGCCGATGTCATCCACGACCACGTTGCCTTCGGTGACATCCAGCGCGAAGTCCACGCCCCAGTTCGATCCCAGGTCGGCGCCGAGCCGAAGTCCACCCACCTGGTTGAACAAGCCGCCCCAGGCCGAAGCTTCCGGGTCCAGCTTGACGTTCGAGGTGATCCGGTCGTCAGTGAGCACCGCGCCGCCGTATTGAATCCCGAAGTACAGCCGGCTCGGCGACGGGGGCGCTTCCTCCACCAAGGGGCGCGGGTAATTCTCGCTGAAATACACGCGCAGGCTCAGCGCGCCCATGAACGAGGAGAGATCCTTCGGATACGCGACCCCATCCACCATCACGTCCACCTCATCCATCCAGAGGTACTTCCCCTCGAAGCCGACGGCGATGTTGTCGGCGAGGAAATACTCGAGCCCACCGCCGACCACAAACCCGGCCCGCGTCACGTCCGCGTCAATCACGCGACCGAAGCCATCCGGTTTGCGGTCGTTGAACTGCAGCACCGCCGGCCCCGCCCCCATCACCACGTAAGGCACCAGCCGGTCCTTGAGCAGCGGGTAACGCACCCGCAACTGCGGGATGAAGCTCGATACCGCCTCCTCCCCGATCCCGCCCAGCCCGTCGAAATCCAGGTCGCGCTCGAAAAAGTCCGCGGCGAATTCGACCCCCAGGATCCGGTTGAAGTTGTAGCCCAGGCTCAGGCCGTAATGATCATCCACCCCCCATTGCGGCGAGATCTCGCCCGCCCGGAAATGCAGGTAGGCGCGGGGCTTGGCTCCGTCTTCCGCCAGGACCCCTGGCAGGCCCGCCACCAGCACGGCCAGCGTCAGCAGACTCCCCCAGACACGACGGCCACGCCTCGCCACCCCCTCGGCCGCCCGAACCTTCCCCGCAAGAACACCCCCCCGAACGAACACGGAGCTGGCGCAGCGGGCGGGCGGGTGCGGGACAGCGTGGCTGTGCCCAGCGACCGATGTGCCGGCGCCTGAGGACGCTCGACCGCGTCCGTCCGGCAGGCCGGCTCCCCTCACCCGGCGCGCTGAACCCGTGGCCTCGTGGACAGGCTCCTGAGCGAAGCCGGCCGAAGGAATACGAATGAACATGGGCCGCGACGCTAAGGGCCGCGGGATAGGAGTCAAGCCTGCCCCGGCCCCCTCCGACCCTTGAACTTCGGACTTCAAACTTCGGACTTCGGACTTCGAACTTCCAACTTCCAACTTCCAACTTCCAGCTTCGAACTTCGGACTTCGAACTTCGGACTTCGAACTTCGGACTTCGAACTTCGAACCTCCAACTTCGCCCTTCGCCCTTCCGTCCCTCACACCTCCTTCACCACCCCCCAATAGACATCCAGTCGTTTGGCGAGGTAGAGCTTGATCGCCTTGACCAGCACCCGGGCCTCGAGCCGTTGACCCGCAGCCACGATGTCCTTGAGCGTCATCGTGGAACGGACCCGGAACGAGTCCTGGGCGATGATCGGGCCTTCGTCCAGATGCATGCTCACGAAATGCGCCGTCACGCCGACGATCTTCACCCCGTGCTCGTAGGCCTGCCGATAGGCCTGAGGCCCGGGAAAACTCGGCAGCAGCGACGGGTGGATGTTGAGGATCTTGTTCTTGTAACGCCACACGAAGTTGGGCGAGAGGATCTTCATGAACCGGGCCAGCACCACGAAGTCCACGTCGTGTTCTTCGAGGACAGCCAGGGCCCGCGTCTCCGCCTCGACGCGCTCCTGCCAGGGCACGACAACGAAGGGCAGGCGCGCCTTGCGAGCCAATGGTTCCAGGTCCGGGCGGTTGCCCACCACCACCACCGGATCCGCTGCGAGACCGCCGGAACGCGCGCCCGCCAGCAGCGACTCCAGGCAGTGCGGTTCGCGGGTGACGAAGATGGCGAAGCGTTGCCGCCGCCGCGGCGGCGTGTGGCGCAGGCGGATTTCCATGCCCAGCTCCGTGGCCAGGCGCGCGAGTCCGGACCGAACCCGGTCGGCGTCCCAATCCCGGGGTTGCCAGGAGGCCTGGAGCGTCATGCTGAACTGGCCGCGGGTGACCTGTTCCTCGAGCGCTTCGATGTTCGCGTGTTCGGCGAAGAGGAAGCTGGTGACGCGGGCGATGACGCCGGTCTTATCGCGTCCGATGACCGTGACGGTGGCGAACTGTTTCATGGCGGCGCTACTGAACCGCAACGATCCGGTCACGGGAAGCCGGAATGCGGCGGCGGGTCGCCGTGCGCCAAGAGTAACTGTTACCCGGGGAGCGGATTCGGGCTTGCGGTGGCCGGGGGGCCCGGTAAGTTCCGTCTGTCCAGGCGGGCGGGGTAGCCAAGTGGTAAGGCAGGGCTCTGCAAAAGCCTCATTCGTCGGTTCGATTCCGACCCTCGCCTCCATTCCTAACGGCGTGTGCCGCAGTGGTTTAGGAGGATTTTGGGAGCCAACTGTGTACAGAATTGTGTCCAAAATGACTACTCGGCCACGACTCCGCGACTACTCGGCAGTACTCGCCCAGTACACGCTAACGCACAGTTTCGGGTCGGGGCATCATTGCGCTCATGAACCAAATCATGAAGGCGCGATACCGCATCTACCGCCGCGAACGCGGCGTGTTTTACCTGTTCGATCGCCAGACCGGAAAACGCGAAAGCCTTGAGACCGCGGATGAAGGCGAGGCCGCCCGCCTGCTTCACGCCCGGAACGAGGCGCACCAGCAACCGCTTATCAACCGCCAGATCGCCCGGGCCTATTTGGCGGCGAGCGATCCCGGCATCACCCGCCGAACCTGGCAGGACGTACTGGGCGAAGTGATCAAACTCAAACGCGACCAGACCCAGGACCGCTGGATCACCGCTGGCAAGGACCACGCCTTCGACGTCATCCGCAACCTGCCGGTGTTCCAGACGCAACCGGACCATTTCCTCCGCGTCCTGGAACAGGGCACCGTCGCCACCAACGTCTTCCTGCGGCGGCTGCACAATTTCGCCTTGGACGTGGGCTGGTTGCCCTGGCCGGTGTTGCCCAAACGCCAATGGCCCAAAGTCGAGTACGGCGCCAAACGGGCGATCACCTGGGAGGAACACCAGTTGATCGTCCAGGCGGAGCCCAATCCCGAACGCCGCTTGTTCTACGAATTGTGCTGGTGGTTGGGCGGAGCCCAAGGCGATGTAGCCTGTCTCAACGCGGAAGACGTTGACTGGGAGAAGCGCGTGGTCGCCTATCGCCGCAGGAAGACCCGGACGATGGCACTGCTGCACTTTGGCGACGAGATCGCCGCCCTGTTCCGCCAGTTGCCCGCCTCCGGACCGTTGTTCCCCAATCTCCGGTCGGTGCGCGCCTCCGACCGCGCGACCGAGTTCAAGCGGCGGTGCCGTCCGTTGCGGATCAGCGGCGTCACGCTGCATTCGTACCGCTACGCCTGGGCCGAGCGCGCCAAGCAGTGCGGCTACCCGGAGCGGTTTGCACAGGAGGCCCTCGGCCACAACAGCAAGGCGGTGCACCGAGCCTACGCGCGCCAGGCGAAGGTGGTGCTGCCGTCGCTCGAGTCATTCGAGGAGAAGACGCACGCGGCGACGATCCTGTCCTTCCCCAGCCCCGACCACGCCGCAGAGCCACCAGCGACTGGGGGACTCGCACGGCAATCCTGACAACGCTGAACCCTCTCGCGCAGCTACGTCGGCAGCAAACCTCCGTCGCTAGCCTGACGGCTTACTGCCTGTCGGAAGCGTCCGAGAATGCCAGCACCGAGGAATGGCCGTTCGGTGACCCGTACGCGGAGCGGTCCTTCCTGCGGCCATTCCGGCGCTGCCAATGTAGGACGGTGGCATTGGTCACCTTCGTCAGCCAGGAACGATCCTTGATTTGCTCCAGCAGGTCCTCCGTGCAGAAGAACTTGATGCCGTTGACTGGAGGATTTCCCAACGGCTTGAGCAACCTCGCAGAGACCAGCGCCGCGATGTCGTGAGGCTGGCAGTTCAGCACCCAGGCCACCTGTTCCACCGTGAGCCGTGCAGGAAGCCGTCCGCTGATCGACAAGAACCGATGTTGCTCGTCTTTCATGGTTTTCTGAAGGCGCTTCCGGCGTCTGAAACGCCCGTCGAGCCCCGCTCACGCGGAAGTCGCCCCGCCTCGACCAGGGGATTCCAGCACTCGTGATGCGCCTTCACTTTCAGCAGTCGTGCTTGCGACGGGAAAACGAACACCGATCTCGTGAACTTCTTCCTTTGGTATCTTCGCCGGGGCGCTCCTCCGCGAAGCAGTTCATGCGCCATTCAGTCGAGCACAGCCTTTCGGGATTCGTTGTTCGATCTCTCGCCCACCTCCCGCCGAGCGGACCGCGCTGGACGATGTCATGGTCGCCGTGAGCCATTCCTCGATTGGCTCTGGCCCCGAGGGGACCCAACCGCTCTCTGTGCTTGCTCCTGGGTGACAACGGGGGGGTGACAACGACCCGCGTTTGGCGAGGCCGTATCGGAAACTGGCCCACAATCCCGGTCGGACCAGACGCTTTTGCCAGACCCTTTTGCGTTGGAAGGTCGGAGGCGGCGGTGCAGACTCCTGGGATGAAGTCGATCCTGACGGTTTGGCTGAGCCAACTTCTTTTGCTGGCGGCTTGCAGCACTACGGTCACTGGCCAAGCCGCGGAAACGGCGGCGCCATATGCGATCGTTGTCTCCAAACCGACCGCCGCTGACGACGACTGGCAGGTGGTCGTGGACGCCCTGACAGCCAAGCACCATGCTCAGGTGCTCACGTTCTCGGACTCGGTGCGTGAGACGCTGCCCGCCTTGCAGAAGCTCTTCCCGCGCTACGTCTGTTTCATCGCACCGCCCGAGGAAGCCACCCGCGAATTCGCCATGGAAGTCCAGCGCCTGCCGCGCCGGTTCGACGACGATCCGTACGCCGATTGCTTCTGGGGCATCCTGACCGGGTACGACGCGGCCAACGCGCTGCGCCTCGCCCGGCAGGCCGAGTCCCTCACCATCCGCCGAGTGGCTTCCGGCTCTGAACTGGCGATGGAAATGGTTGAGGAGGGCGTTTGGTACTGCGAACTGAACAAGAACAAGATGGTGAAGAAGGAGCCGGGGAAATCCGCGGTCGAACTCCACGGCCCGGATGACACCACGGAGCCGCTGGTGCGGACGCTCAACGATTATCGTGCCGATCTGTTTGTTACGTCGGGCCATGCCACCGAGCACGACTGGCAGATCGGCTTCCGCTATCGGAATGGTACCTTCAAGCACGCCGACGGTGCGCTTTTCGGCCTGGACCTGCAGGGGAACAAGTTTCCGGTCCAGTCGCCGAACCCCAAGGTTTACCTCCCGGTTGGCAACTGCCTCATGGGGCACATTGACCGGCGCGATTGCATGGCGACGGCGTGGATGAACAGCGCGGGCGTCTGTCAGATGCTCGGCTACCTCCGGCCAACCTGGTACGGCTACATGGGCTGGGGCGTGCTCGATTACTTCGTCGAGCAACCGGGCCGCTATACGTTCACCGAGGCATTCCTCGCGAACCACCACGCTTTGGTACACCGGTTGACGACGTATTTCCCGGAACTGGTGGGCGCGGAAACTGACCTGAACGGCCGCACGGCGATGACTCCCAAGATCGGCGCCAGGGCGAAAGCCGCCGGACTCAGCCTCAACGACGCGCGAGGCCTGCTCTTCGACCGCGACATGGTCGTCTTCTACGGCGATCCCGCCTGGCAGGCCCGCCTGGCGGACCGGCCCAAGGCTTTCGAACAGAGCCTCCGCGTTGAGGCAGGCACGTATGAATTCGAGATCAAACCCCGACGCGGCACGAACAGCTTCCAGCCGATCAACCAGAACGGGTCGCAGCGAGGAGGACGACCGTTCCTGGCCTACCTGCCGCACCGGGTGCGGGACGTTCAAGTCGTGGAGGGCGCGGACCTGGAACCTGTGGTCACCGACGATTTCATCCTGGTGCCCGAGCCTGCCGTCTGCGACCCAGCCCGGAGCTATCGGGTGAGGTTCACGGCGACGCCGATGCCCTGATGCCTCCACTCAGGTTCGGCGGCGCTGGCCGCGCCGGGCAACCGATTCCACGCGGTCACTTCCTCCTCGCCCACGGCATCGGCTTCCGTTACCCCAGCCCCGCCTCGGGCAAGAACCGCCGCTGCCATTCCAGGGCGGCCGTCCGGTCTGCGTCGGTCCCGCCCAGCAGTTCAACCCGCGTGTCGAGGTGCTGGATCAACCGGGCCTCGCCGAAGCCGACCATGATCCTGCCGGGGTCGCCCTCGTGTGGAAAGCGCCGGATCACCAGACCCTGCGACGAACCCTTGCAGCGCGTAGTGGTCGCTCGGTGGAGCCACCTGCCGCCAGCTGGACGCCAGCCGTCGAGCACGCCACCTCGAATGGCGCGGATTGCTTTTCCCCGAGGGCATAGGCATTCTCAATCCAACACGCAATCAACCATGGCCGACGACTCCACCTACGACGTGTTCCTGAGCCACAGCGCGAAGGACAAGCCGGTGGTGCGGCCGCTGGCGGAGCGGCTGCGGCAGGACGGGCTGAACGTGTGGTTCGATGAATGGGTGCTCAAGCCCGGCAACAGCATCCCGGCGAAGATCGAGGAAGGCCTGGAGCACTCGCGCGTGCTCGTGCTCTGCATGTCGGCCCATGGGTTCGGGTCGGACTGCGCGCAATTGGAGGCGGGCACGCTCCGGTTTCGCGACCCGCTGAACAAGGAGCACCACTTGATTCCCCTGCTGCTCGACGACGCCCCCATCATAGGCTCCCTGGCGCGATTCCCTCAGAACTAAACTGCGCCGTCGAACAATGAATCCACTCGTTGCAGACAATACCGACCTTCGTAAGCTGCTGTTCATCAGCTACGCCTACGAGGATCAGGTGTTTGCAAAGTGGCTGGCGCGTAAGCTTGCGCTCTACGGTTACGGCGTCTGGATTGACCAAATCGAAATCCTCGGCGGCGAGTCATGGGTAAAGGAGGTGGATGTCGCAATTAAGGAACGGTCGTTCCGCGTGCTCGGCCTTCTTTCCAAAACATCCATCGGCAAAGAGAACCCCCGGAAGGAGCGCACACTCGCACTGCAATTGGCCAAGCAGCGCAAAACCGATGATTTTCTCGTCACCTTGAACCTCGACGGTTCACAACCAGACTGGACGCTGTCGGACATCTCGTGGATTTCATTCCGAGAGAGTTGGGCGGATGGATTGCGTCGCCTCCTCAAGAAACTTCAATCGTTGAATGCGCCGAGGATTCACGCCGGCAATTCCGCCATCGCAAAGGCGGCGTTGGATCGCGGGGCTTCGCTGCTCGCCCATAAATCCGAACCGCTCACGACGAATCTGTTGCCGTTCATCCAGGTGCCAGACGTCCTTCGCATTATCGACATTTCGGACATGGACGAAGGTCCATCAAAGGCCAGCTTCGATCTTTGGCCACACTACCGGCTTGAGCAAGGTCGAGCAGGTGCGTTCTCGCCTCCACCGGCACAATTCACCGAAGTCGTGAAGGAGACCAGAGCGGCTCTCCACTGGCCTTCCTACGAGACGATTCAGGAAACGCCGACCCAGAATCTCGTTTCCCGATTGTTGAATCGTTCGGTTCACTCCTGGCTCATCCGCGCTGGATGCGTTCTGGCCGAGGATCGCAGCGGCTATTACTTGCCCGCCCCATTTCGGGCTGAATCCATTTACCGCTTCAAGGACGTGGACGGCAGTTCGTCTTACATCCGGGTTGCTGGGAGCATTCGTCTCTATCGTCCCAATTCCGCACCGGAAGAAGTCATCCACCACCCAGCAATCCGTTACGCGATTCGCAAGAATGATTGGGGCAGCTTCGTCATTCAACTTCGCCCCGGAGTCGTGTTGTTCGACGGCGCACACAAGTTGATCACCGGAAGAAGGGTCGGCCCCCGAACGAAGAAAGTCACACGCGCCTATTTCAATGAGAAGTGGCGGAAGCGGCTTATGGCTTTCACGCAGCTGCTCACCCAAGCCGCAATCGATGACAAAGAATCGGTGTTAAAGCTCGGAAGCCTCATCGCAATCTCCACCGACCGGTCGTTGGACGAGGCGTTGCTCGCAGGCACGCCCGTGTCCGAAGTTGAAGACTCTGCGCATAATGACGTTCACGTCAGCGCGGAGGAAATGGAGGATGCGAACGATGAGTGAATTGCCCCTCAACGCCGAGGTTTTGCCTGAACCTGAATTGGAATTTGCCTCGCAACAGCAGATCGAACATCCGGCCACGGGACTCGCGTTGTTCGGTCCGGTGGATAGCAACGGCATCGAAAAGCCAAGCCGAATCAGTTACGCCGTAATCGGTAGTCCACAAAGCATCACGAGCTTTGGGGCGTTTGCTGCGCGCTTGAATTCACCGATTGATCCGCCGCCGGAGATGAGCGAAGTGCTCTGGCCGCCTTTTCCCGGCATCGAGGAGGCGATGCACGCGGTCTTTCCGAAGACCCCTCCACTGGCTGAAGCGCTTGACTCGAAAGCTATCGAGGCGGCAGCCAACCAAGGAGACGATTACAAGCGAGTATTCGATGTCACCAGCCTTTACCTCGGCGCGATCAAAGCTCTAGCACGCAAGGACACTGCAATTGACGTTGCCGTCTGCATTGTCCCGGAGATCGTTCACAAGAACTGCCGTCCACTCTCCAAGGTGAAGGAAGGAACGGGAAAGCGGCTGTCGGCGAAGGAAGTCAGGCTTCGCCGGCAGACGACCGATCTTTTTGGTGGATACGACTCGCAGCAATACGATTATTCCTTGGACTTCCGCCGCCAGATCAAAGCCCGTGCGATGGAATGCAGGATGCCGATTCAGATTCTCCGGGAATCCACTCTGGATCTTTCGGATGACAAGCCGCAGTGGGGACAACGTACTTTGACTCCATTGTCTGACCGAGCGTGGAATCTATCCACCGCGCTCTATTACAAGAGCGGTCGTAAGCCCTGGAAACTCCCCGGTGCACGGGACGGAGTCTGCTACGTCGGCATCGCATTCAAGCGGACAGATGAGAATGGCCGAACGGCTTGCAGTGCCGCTCAGATGTTTCTGGATGACGGAGACGGCATCGTGTTTCTCGGTGACTACGGCCCGTGGTATTCGCCGGAAATGAAGCAGTGCCATCTTTCGCGACCTGCCGCGAAGAAACTCCTCGAAGGTGTGCTGAAGACCTACGAGGAACAGCACGGCAAGAAACTGCGTGAGGTGTTTCTGCACTGTCGGTCCACCATTGATGTTGAAGAATGGCGCGGTTATCAGGAGGCCTGTCCCAAGGGAGTGAAGCTGGTGGGAATCCGCGTCGCGCAGGATCGCCGGGGATTGAAGGCTTATCGGGCTGGCACGCGCCCGATTGTGCGTGGGACGCTTTGGAAAGTGTCGCCACGCGCCGCTTACCTTTGGGCGTCGGGATTCAAGCCGGTGCTGCGAACCTATGACGGCTGGGATGTTCCCGAACCGTTGCGGATTGAGATACAGCACGGCGAGGCGGACATCAGACAGGTCGCCATTGATATTTTCGGACTGACGAAGCTGAACTACAACGCCTGCAAGCTCGGTGAGAGCCAGCCCGTGACCGTGCATTTTTCTGACGCGGTTGGAGAAATCCTCGTCGCGAACCAAGGGACAAAGGCCTTTCTGCCGAATTTCAAATATTACGTGTGACTAGGAAGTGCGCTACTTGTGGGCAATCGCGAAGTGGCGATGAAGCGGCTCAACGACTGGCTGCAAGGCCGGCCTCCGCAAGTCGACGCTGGAAATTGGTTCAAGGTCCGCAAGGGCAAGGAGCAGCCGCCGAGCATCATCGGCGTGGGCTACGAGCCACGGGTGCCGCTTTGAGATGAAATGGAGCAGTGTTTCGCCAGCCCGGAGATTCGGCAGCGGGTGCGCGACCTGCGGCAGGAGTAGGCCATCGTGTTGAGCAACCAGAGCAAGGAACGACGGGAAATCCGGAGCTGACGAATAACGTCGGGACCAGCCGCGCCCCACGGCGAGCGACGCCGGCACCGCGAGTCCTGTGGCGTGACGCGCAAATCCGTGGAGATGGTGGCAAGATGGTTTGTTCTTGAAGACGCTTGAAGACTCGCGCGCGGCGGGTCTTTGCGTGGATCGGTGGGACGCCGGCGGCCGTTCGAGGCATTGCATGAGCTGACGGATTTATTGTGTGTTGCTTCGGCAAGCGTGCGTGAGGGCGCGGTCGGTGACGGCGTAAGTTCCGCGGCAGCCATCAACCGTGGCTCCTGTGGTTGGCAAAAGCGCATCCGGCAGCTCCGGGCGGGCACCAACACCCCGTGCGAAGGGGGCGGTACTCGGTGGGGAGGGAGTCGGATGTCAATCGGGCGATCCAACGGCGAGACGGTCTGACGGTGCTTCCGACCTGGACTCAGGCTCCGGATTGCCAAAACTGGTCGGGCGTATCCCGCGATCAGGCGGCCCGCCGTTCGTAGCGGTGATGCAGACCGCCCACCTGCGGAAACGCCACGATTTCACCGGCGTCGGCACCCTGTACGGGGCGGGGCTCCGGCGCGTCCTTGCCCAGTCCCAGGGGCGTGCGACTGCGATGGTAGTAGCCGAGGTAGTCCTCGATCACGCCGCGAAGGTGGGCCGGATTAAGGACGATGACATGATCCAGGCATTCGCGCCGAAGCGAACCGATCAACCGTTCCACATACGGCGACTGCCAGGGCGCGTGGGGCGCGATGCTGAGTTCCTTCAGACCCAAGGCCTCAGCACAACGTTGGAATTGCTGCCCGTCAACACTGTCGCGGTCACGAAGCAGGTACTTTGGGGGCGAAGCAAAGGGGAAGGCTTCCCGGAGTTGCTGGGCGGGCCAGACCGCCGACGGCACTCCACGACGTTAAAGTGGAGCACTTTGCGGCGCTGGTGTGACAAGACGAGGAAGACATGGAGCAGGCGAAAGTTGACGGTGGGGACGGTGAAGAAATCCACGGACACCATTTGTCCCAGGTGGTTGCGCAGATACGTGGTCCAGGTCTGGGACGAGGACGACGCGAGCCAGGGACCATGTACTTGGCGACGGTGCGTTGCGCGAGGGAGAGGCGCAGTTTGAGCAACTCGCCGTGGATCCGCGGGGCGCCCCAGAGTGGGTTGGCGCGGCTCATCTGCCGGATCAACCTGACCGCCTCGCGGTCGATGGGCCGCCGGCCGCCTCGACGTGGACGACTCTTCCATTTCCAGAACTGGCGAAAGCCGGCTCGATGCCAGCGGACGACCGTGTCCGATCGAACGATCCGTAGACAGGTCTTCCAAGCCCGCTAACGTCGCGCGAGCCAGACCCAAAGGGCGCGATCTGGACCCGACAGGCGTGGCAGCTTGGCGGTGCGGTGAAGCACCAGGAGTTGGTGACGGAGGGCCAGGTTCTCGAAGACCAGGTCGCGACGACGCCGCAACGTCGCCACGGCCAAACGAAAGAGCAGCATGAACCAGGCAACCATGCAGTAGAGGATGCTGCCAGCGGCTTGCGCGTATCCCGCTACTGTTGGGCGCACCAAGGACTTTCCCGCTGTCCCCTTCTCCCCAGTTCCTGCTTCCCCCTGTGAACCAAGGGCTACCCTTCACGGTTGGTGGCGCCCGGACCGAGCCGAGATCTCCGGATTCATCGCCGGGCATCTGGTCCCAGCTTCCACGGCTTGGACCGCATGGGACCGAACGCTCCCCTTCAATCAGTTCTGCGCTGTCAGGCGTGGGACTCAACCCGACTCCGGTGGCCCGAAATTCCGGGGCTGGGTGACAGAACCGGGTGACAAGGGGACGTCAAGCACCGGGCGTAGGGCTTGGCGTTGAACCGTCCTCGGCTGACACCGTCCCAGTCCGCAACACTCTTGTCCTGGCCCTGGTCTTGGATGGGGGCCCGGGTCATGGGGGCCGGGACTGGCGATCCGCGCGAGGCGCTGCCGAGGCGGTGCGGCCGCCAGGGAGCCGGCGCTGGCCGCGTGCCCTGGCGGCCCGGGTCGCGCCGCCAACGCGCAGTTCAGCTTGGCGGCCACAGCGAATCTGCTCAGCGGGGAGGATGGCGCCGGTCACCCGGCAGCCCGCGAGCCCGCCTCGACGTCGCGTTCAGGGCCTGACATCGGAACTGCGTCGTCATCGGACCCCGGTGGCCATTCTGCCGATTCCCGTGCCACCCTTCCTGCTCCTGCTCGCGGCCCCAGGCCGACTTCCCTTGGCCTGGGGCTTGGATCGTCGCGCCCGCCGCAGTGCGGGCATCGCATCGGCATCGGCGAAGTCGGGCGTAAGCGAAGACCCGAAGTCGCAGCCCGAGCTCGCGGGTCTCGCGGTGAGCCATCCGGCGACAGGCTTCGACGGACTTGTCCGCGTAATGCCAGGGGATGCCGTTGCCCCGGGCATCCATGAGGCCGGGCACGTTCCATAACCGGAGCCGCCATTCCCCTCTGGCGCGCCTGTTGTTGTTTCGGGCGAGGTTCGCCACCAGTACCGGGTTCTGCGTCGTCCTCATAGCCACTGGGCCACTCTCACGTGCCTGCATGCTTGTAAGCAAGCAGGTCGAAACCACATTGCCCGCGGGCTCCGGGCCGGACCAATGCCCCAGCCCAACCGGTTGGCGCCGCCGGCGGCGCCTTGGGAACCGCTGCCAAAAGTGGGGCAGGCTCACCGTCCAGCGCAGCGCCGCAGACAGGTATAGGACCGCGGCGCAGTGCCTCGGGACGAAAGACCACCACCGCGCTCGGGAAAGGTGCCGCGTGGGGCGCATCGCCGAACGTGAGCCGGCCCTTCAGGAACCGAATCTCCCCGCCGATGGCATACCGGTGCCACCAGTCCGTGTCCGTGCGCGCCGGAACCAGGCACACCACGGTCGCTCCCGCCCGCGCGGACTCTGGAACGCCTTGCGCATCCAGTGCCGGATTTCACGGCCGTAGGGTGGGTTCATGAAGACGGTCGCGGCACCCCAATCTTGAGCCAAGCCGTCCTCCGCCCGGGGGAAGTACCGCGCGCACTTGGCCTTGTCGTGGGTGGCGCACGGGTCGAGGTTGAGTCGAACTGTTGGTTCAGCGCGTCAAACAGCCATTGGGGTGTTGGCCACTCGTCCGAGCGCGACGAGAAATGCTCGGCCAGCGAACGATGTCGGGGTGGCATCGCGAGGAGGCTTCGCCGCGGGGTCCTTGTCCCGTTGAGGCGCCGGGCCCGGCCGCGACCGTGACGATCCATTCATGGTGTTCGCGAGGGGCGGCAGCCGATTCCGGTTCACCGACCCGGTGACGCCCTGCACCGCTCTCAGTCGGGGCATCGGACCGAACGCGAACACTTCACGGTCAGGTTCAGGGTAAGTGGTGCGGGTCTTGGTGAGTGTGCTGGGCGGACCGCCGCTGGGAACGGTCACGCCCGCAGACCAATGGAGCTGCCGCGCCGCAGGGCAAGACAGCGCCTGCTCCTCCGCTCGACGCCAAGCCATGATCGTCCACGCCGTCCTGCCGGGTACTTTGTAGCGCTGGAGTGGGTTTGGCTCTCCCCGCGAACACGCCCTCTGTTCGCTGTCGGCCACGTTCCCCGACTGTCGTGGTGAAGCACGATGAACGCGATGCGGGCAGTCACCAGTGATTGGGCAGTCCAACCGACCAGTCGCCGGCTCGCCAAAACTGCCCGAGCTGAATCCGGACCACGATCGGAGCTTGAGACCTTTGTCCCCGCAGAACTCCGGCTCACCCACCTCCGCACCGATCTGCCCAGGATAGCCCGTGACCCAGGACTCACCGACCAGATCGCCGCGGCGGTGCAGCGGGTGCCCACTCACCACACCCTGGAGTGCGGCGATGCCAGGCAGGCTCGCGGGCTCCGTCCGCACAGCGTTCATCTCGCTCTGACCTCCCCACCCTATTGGACCCTCAAACGCTACCGCGACCATCCCGGCCAATTGGGCCACATCAGCGACTATCACACCTTCCTCGACCAACTCGACGCGGTGTGGCGGCGCTGCTTCGAGGCCCTCGTCCCCGGCGGACGCCTCGTCTGCGTGGTCGGCGATGTTTGCCGGTCGCGTCGCGCCAACGGTGGGCGCCACACCGTGGTGCCCCTGCACGCCGCGATCCAAGAGCAGTGCCGAGCCATCGGCTTCGACAACCTGGCACCCATCATCTGGCACAAGATCGCCAACGCCCGTCACGAAGCCGCCGGCAAGGGTGCCGGCTGCCTCGGGAAGCCCTACGAACCCAACGCCGTCCTCAAGAACGACATCGAGTTCGTTTTGATGCAGCGCAAGCCCGGTGGCTACCGAACGCCCTGCCCCGCTCAACGCGTGCTGAGCGTCATTCCCGCAACCGACCACCGGCGATGGTTCCAACAGATTTGGACCGGGCTTCCGGGCGCATCCACCCCGGGGCACCCAGCTCCCTATCCTCTGGCACTGGCCGAACGGCTGATCCGCATGTTCAGCTTCGTCGGCGACACGGTGCTGGATCCCTTTGTGGGTACCGGGACCACGAGCGTCGCCGCCGCACGGTGGGGGCGAGACAGCCGCGGCCTCGAACTGGACCCCTCCTATTTCGAGCAAGCACGCTGGAGGCTGTCCTCCGAGCTGTCGGTCGTGTCTGGTCTGGCAACCATCGAGGTGTTGCGTGGAACCTGATCAAGACCCGTCTGTGCGCTCTTGACGGTCGCTCGGAGGGTCGCAAGCCTCCCACGCAGGGTCCGGCACACGGATCCAAACCGCGCCGTTCCCGGCCGTCCGAAAGTCAGGACCAGGGGCATTCCTACTGACCTCCACGCGAGACCTCACCGCTCGCCATCCGTTCGAACTGGCCGAACGCCTTGGGCGCAGGCTCCGCTTCGTGGCTGATCCGCTCCGGAAGCGGGGGAGCCGCCGAGCGCGGCCACCGCGTGAGGCCATCTGCTTCAGTGCGACAGGCCGTGGTCATGGCTCTGGCCGCGTGCGCCATGGTCCTTGGATTGGGTGCGCCTGCGCTGGTGACCTTCCATCATGGCCGAGAGAACCCGCAGCGGCGAATGCTCCCTCTGCCGCACCGAGAGCGTCCACAGTCGCAGCAGCTTCTGCAGGTCCTGGCTCCAGTTGGACAGGGTTTGCCGCGAACGCGCTTCCACAATCAGCTTCCCCACCCGGTCCGGACCCCAGCCCCACGCTTCCGCCTGCTGCTGCCAGGCCGCGAAGAGTTGTCGGTTCTCCAAGGGCTGCCGCTGGCGACCGTCCTGCGGGGGGTGGCCTTGGAAACGCAAGCACAGGTCGTGCGGCATTTTGATTTCATCCCCCAGGATGCGCTTGAGCCCGCGCGTGAACTGCGCCGTGTACACCGCTTCCAGCCGCCCCAGTTCCGGAGTCACGCGCTCGGGCTCCAGGCTGCGATGTGCGGCCCCCCGCTCGAAGAGAAGATTGAACAGGAACAGATTGGTGTGGAGACGCGGTGATTGCTGGCGCGTGGCCCCCGCCTGAAACTCCGCAAACAGGACCGACTGGCGCCCGGGCGCCTCGGTGTTGTTGATCCAGGGCCGGCCGTTGAGCCCGCGCTCGAAGTCGGCCATCGCGGCCCCCACGGCCTGGTGGTGGACCTCCCCGAGGTGTGCCCGGTAACCGGCTGGGGCCAACGCCCAGAGCGCCACGCTCGCCGGACCGTCTTCGGACAGCGTGATCCGCCAGGCCCCGATGCGGTCGGCCTCGTGCGGCGGGCGTTGGAGAAGGCTGGCCCCATCGGAGGCACGGGCCTGCAGCAGGGCTTGGAAGTCCTCTCGCCGAACCGGGTCGTGGAGGTTGAGCTTCTGGGTGGCCGCCCCCTCCCAGTGCCCCGACCTGCCCAGACGCTGGCTCACGAAGGCCGGGTCGAAGAACTCCCGATACAGCCGGTTGTCGTCGGTCTCACTGACTGGAATGGCCCGGATCATTGCTGTGGGTGCCCACCACTCTCGAAGTGCATCCACCCCTTACAGTCGTCCGAAGGGGCCGATTCCGAACCAGGTTTCTTCAGCCAGAGTGCGGATCCCTTGTTCGCTTTGGCGCGTGAGTCGCGACTGTCTGGCGGATCGTGACCACAAGCCCATGAACACCATGACGACCGGGATCCAACCACCGTCCGGCGCCGACCACGGCCGCCTGGCCTACAGTGTCCAGGAGGCCGCCCGCCTGCTGGGGGTGTGCGACAAGAGCATCCGCCGGCTCATTCTCCGGGGCTTGCTCCGGCCCTCCCGCGCGCTGCGCCACATCCTCATTCCCAAGGATGAACTCGAGCGGTTCCTGAGAGACACCCGATGAAACGTTGCCACCGCCGCACCCGACTGGTGCCTGCACCACCGGCTGTGCGTCGCGCATCCGATCGGAGACGGAACAGGCGAACCTCAGGAACCGGAGGCAGGCGCGGGCCGCCGCCGCCCGGTGTCGGGAAGCGGGTGTGCCGGAGCGGCTGCCCCACCGGCCCGCGCCGGGTTTGGCCACCACCTCCTTGGCGTCTGGGGTGACGTTTCTTCTCGGGTTTCCCCTGGCCTCGGGTCTGGCCTCGCTCCCGCGGCAGGGGCTGGCGAGTGGGTGGCCGTGTCGGTCCAAGGGGAAACGTGGGGAGCGCGTCCAGGCTTCGGGCAGGTACCGGCTGTCAGCGCCGCCGCGAACGTCGTTCGGCAGCCGTTGACTTGGGGAGGCACCGTGCGGTAGATCACCCTTGTGGCGAGCCAGACCGCCGGACTCTCCGTCGAGTCCGGCACCCTCGCCTGGAGGAGGTACGATGCCCGCACTCCAGAACGTCGTGCGGAACGACCTGCAACGGGAACGGTTCAACTTCGACCATGCACGGAGGTTTCCTGCGCATGCAACCCCTGGGTCCCTTTGGCCGGATGGCCGAACGCCACTGGCGGCGGCTTCTACCCCGGATGGTGGCGGAGTTGGAGGCCCGGGGCCACTTGCAGGCGGTGTTGCTGGAGGCGGAGGAGCGGACCGATGCGGAGCTGGATTCGTTGCGGCGACATTTCATTCACCAGGGGCTGACTGCCCGCCAGGCTCACGACCGGGCCTGGGAGATGGTCCGGGAGCGCTACCTCTTCCTGCCGCCCGAGACGGACTAACCGGCGACGAGGAATGGGTTCCGTTTGGACCAGCGACAGTCCAAACCGAACCGGTCCGCCACCAGCGCGACTTCGAGATCAGGAGCGCGGTGGAGGACGCGACGGCGTCGGTCGAACCGACCGTGGAGGATGCGGTGGGCACTACGCCCGACGAGGTCACGCCCATCGAGCCTACGGGAGGAAGGGCCGGCTTGATCGGTCACCCGAACGGCACCGAAGGCGCCCTGGACCTCAACCCAGACCCAGGCGCCAGGCCAGTTCGAGGGTGAGCCTGAGATCCACGCCGTTGCCTCGGGGGAGAGTCTGGTCTCCCCGGATGGCGTCCAAGAGGGATAGATCGCCGGGGCTTTGGCGATGTTCGCTCTCGTCGAGCGAATGCGACTGAAGGGGAGTGATGGAACCGGGTCTGAGCACATCAGTGGCCCAACGTCCGCAGTGGACCATTGACCTCCGCTTGGAACGGTTGCTTGGGCAGGACGTCCGCGTGGCTGCCGAGTCCTTCTTCCCCATCCGCTGGAATGGTGAGGTCCTGCCCCTCGCCATCGCGGTTCGCGACCTGATCCTGCCCGACAACACCCAACCCGGCCAGCTCCCCGTCTTCTTCGAGGGTCGACTACGCCGGTTCGAACGGCGTATCGGCGTGGTCTTTGTCACCCTGGAGGCCCCGACGGCGCCACGCTCGACCGAGGGAATGGTCTTCCTGCGGGGCACCGCGGCGGTCTTGCTCAAGGGTCCGGCCGTCGTGCAATTGGCGGTTCCCTTCCGCGTGGAACGAGTCCCAGCCGACGACGCGAATTATCGGGAGGACTTGCGCTTCCCCACGGCACAGTTCTGGCTGCCGTTCACTGGACGCACGTCGAAATGAGGGCAAACCCCCTTTGCCAGGCGCACCCCAACCGTGTTATAGCGCATCTCAAGTACCAAGGAGGTGTTGAGTCATGCGACCCACGCGACCCCTGGCCTTGTTCGATGACACCCACGGACAGACCCACTGGAGCCGGACGGGCTTTCCCTCCCGCGAATGGCACACCAACCTCGCCGGCCTGGCCGGCCTGCTCTTCCGCCGGGGCCTGGACTGCGTCAGCATCCGTCCCCACCTGCTATCCGATCGCCTCGCCGACGCCCGCCTGCTGGTCCTCCCCACTCCCACCGGTTACTACAACCCGGCCAAGGAACAGTGGGAACCCCTGGCCTCCTCGCTCCTCACCGCCTCCGAGGTGCACGAAATCCTCCGGTTCCTCGAGGGCGGGGGTCGGTTGCTGGCCTTCGCCTACCGGTTCGGCGACGCCTTCACGCAAACCAACCTCGACTCCTTGTTCGTCCCCCTGGGCTGTCAGCTCAATCCCGACGCCGTGATTGACCTGACCCGCCTGCGGGAGATGCACCCCCTGCGGTTCCACTTCGACACGCCACGCGAGGCGCTGCCTCTCCATTGGAGTGTGGACCGGGTCTCCACCGTCCGCTGGCGTTCCCTGGCCACCTTCACGCTCCGCCACGACGCCCCGGTCCAACCCCTGGCGTTCTCCCCCGGCGGCGGCTGCATCAGCTTCGACTGCGTGCACCGCCGGATCAGTTTCCTGTCCCTGCCCATCGCCGTGGCCGGTCGGCACGGTCAGGGGCGGTTTGTGCTGTTCGGCGGGCCGCACGCCTTCGAGACCGGACCGCTGGGGCTGCTGGACAGCGCCCACAACCGCCGGTTCCTGGCCAACGTGCTCAACTGGCTGTTGGCCGACGAGATCACCGAATCGGAGGTGGTGCATGCCGAGACGCTCTCGGATGTGACGACCTGGATTGGCCCGTTGACCGAGCAGTATCGGGAACTCTCTCAGATCGAGGACACGGGCGAGGATGCCGGCACCGTGGCCTTCGTGGAGCGGTTGCTGCAGCAGACCGGGGTGCTCAAGGCGCTGGCCCGGCCGTCCTGGATGCCCTGAGCCGGGTCTTGATACGCTCGAATCCACGGTGGCGCCTACGCTCCTGCGGCCAACGTGGCGCTCTCCTCTGGCGTGGCTCGTCGCCCTTTTGGAGTGACTTTTCGCGGTGTCGCGATCTCGGGGTGTTATCGGGTAACATCCGCGCTCTGCGAGAGGCCGGATGGGCGAACTATAGGGCAGCGAACCTCATGGGTGTTACCCGATAACACCCGCACGAGCTTCGTCGCCAAGTGACACGTGACTCCGGCCTTCGCGAAATCCCCGGCAACCGAGAACGCCCTCCGACAGACCCGCCACAGCCGGACGTCGATGCGTTAGAGAATCGAATCTAGCGCGAAAAAGAACTTGATCTTGGACTGAACCGGACCGACATCTAACCGCGGCACGACGGCCCGGCCGTTCCGGTTGCTCGTGGGGCCTCTGGGTGGGGCTCTCCGTGCCTCGCTGAGGTTGGAGGAAACATGAAAACGGTGCTGACCTTCCCGGCGCGGGAATCCTGGGTTCTCCGCGAAACGTCCCCCATCTACCATGCCACCGTTCACCGCCGAAGACTCGCGTCGCCGTCTTCGGCAGCTTCATGGGCGGCTACCATGTGCTCCAGGAGCTTCTCTTCGGCCCGCTGGCCCGGCGCGTGACGGTGGTCGGGGTCGCCACCGATGATCCCACCCAACCGTTTGCGCACCCCAGCGTCCGCCTCTGGCACTATCCGCATACCCGCGACGACGAGTTACTCGTCCCCCGGTTCGCCGCCGAGCAGGGATTGCCCGTCTTCACCGGCCGCGTAAAGTCGCCGGACTTCTTCGCGCTGTTTCTCGACGAGTGGCAACCGTCGCTATGCCTGATGGCCACCTTCGGCCAGAAGATCCCAACACCGCTGATCCACTACCCATCGCTCGGCTTCTACAACTTCCACCACAGCGGCCCTACTTGGCCGTCGTATCCCGGCCCCGACCCGATTGCCGCGATGGTGCGCGATGGCCGGACGCACTTGGCTCTGACGATCCACAAGGTCACCGACGTGATTGACGGCGGCGAGTTTGTCGCCCGGTCGCACCAGGTCGCGATTCCCGATGGCATCAACGCCATTGACATGCACCGGATCACGTGGCCGCAGATGGGACCGTTCATCCACCGTTCGGTTGGCGCGATGCTGACGGCCGCGGAGACAATATCGGCCGGCCCACCTCTGGTTCTGCAAGAGGAAGTCGTGGGGTACCACACGAGCGATCACCGAGGCTGGCAGGAGCCACTGGCGGCGTGAACGGGAAGTCGTCCTTGGCGCCGGGCGACGGGGCGCTGTAGCAGCGTGTCCCGCGACGGGGGCCCAGGCGCACGCTCCGGGCCGCGACCGATGTGAGCTTCGCTTCGGCCCTCCGCGGCACTACCCCTCGTCGCGGAGCACGCTTGTCGGGGCAAATGGGATGAGGATTGTTTGTGCGGCACAACTCGAACCAATGGAGAATGCCACTCATTCCTTAGAATTCGCGTAATTTTGTTGATTCCTGCCTATGTTTTGACTACATTTGGCGGCATGAAGCGCCCCAAACGGAGGATCGAAACGGTCCGCGTCGGCAATGCCGCGGTGAAGATCTACCGCCGCACCCGCACCGTGGACGGCAACCCCTACCCAACCTTCGAGGTCTGCGATTACACCGTCGGACGCCGCCGACTTCGGAGCTTCGCCGACCATCAAGCCGCCCAGCGGGAGGCGCGGCGGATTGCCGGGTTGCTGGCCAAGGGCGACGCCGTCGCGGCCGCCCTATCTGGTCAGGAGGCGGCCAGCTTCGCCCGCTGTCTCGAACTCCTGCGCCCCGTGGGTGAGCCCCCCGAACTGGCGTGCGCCAGATACGCGGAGGCCGTTGGCATCCTCGGAAACGGTAGCTTGTTGGCTCCCGCCGCGCGGTTCTACTTGGAACGTCACCCGAGTACCCTACCGCAGATCACGCTGGCGGAGGCCGCTACCGAGATGATTGAACTGCGCCGGCAGGCCAAGGCGAGCGGACCTTATCTGACCGACCTGCGCTGCCGCATTGGTCCTTTCACCAAGGCCTTTCCCGTGCATCCGGCGAGCGTGACGACGGCGGACTGCCAGCGGTATCTCGACGGCTTGAAACGAGCCAGCAGCACCAAGAACGCCACCCGCCAGGTGTTGTGGCGGTTGTTCGCGCATTGCGAGAGCCGAGGTTACATCCCTCGCGGGGCGAATCCGTTCACGGACACCGAACGATTCAACGGGCAGCGTGAAAACGCGATCGAGGTGTGGAGCCCGGCGGAGATGGTCAAGCTGCTCGCTGCGGCGACGCCGGACTTTCTGCCCTGCCTGGCCATCGGCGGTTTCGCGGGGCTGCGGACCAGCGAAATCCTCGCCTTGGACTGGCGGGACGTCCGGTTGGCCGAGCGGACCATCAAAGTCACCCACCGCAAAACGCGGTGCGCTGGCACGCGCCTGGCGCCGATCACCGACAACCTGGCCAAGTGGCTGTCGCCGCTGGCCAGGGAGAGCGGTCCGGTCTGGCCGCACGGGCAGACCTGGCGGGATAGGGCGCGGAGCATCTCTGCCGCCCAAAACGCCACAGCCGAAGCCGCCGGATTTCTCCCGTGGCGGCATAACGGGCTTCGTCATTCGTTTTGCACGTATCGCGCAGCGGCCACCAAGAACGTGCCGCAGACGGCCCTGGAAGCTGGGAATTCCGCGGCAACGATCTTCTCCCACTACCGGGCACTCGCCACCGAGGCGGAAGGTGAGGCGTGGTTCGCGATCATGCAGCCACGTTGAGAATCATGCGTGATCCACCAGCCTCTGACAGCAGAGGCGTGGAGCTCGCTCCGAGGCGTTGATGGATACCCACCCTGATCCAAAACCACAGCGAGCGAAGTGGCGCGGCATGAATCGCTACCGAGTATCAGGACCTCGGTTCCCGCGAGCGACACGGCCAATCTCTGATTGGCCGAGGAGGGGAGCCTTTAGTACGGTCTCTCGATCGGCGCTGGAGGGCACCCCATGGGCGAGTGAAACGCCCGGCTCACGGCTCCGTCACCAGAGGCCGCAGTCCCGATCTATCTCAGACACGCCTGGGCCGGTCTCGCGAGGAAGTCGCACTGCGGCGGCCCGGCGGCTTTGAATAAAGAACTGCTGGGGGTGAGATCAAGGAAACGGCGGATGGACCGGGAGAGGCCCGGGAGAGCGTCAGTCCAGTCTGTCGCTCCCAAGTTTCGCGAGGTGGTGCTGAGGTGGCTTGGTACGGCCTGTTGGGTCCGGACATTTCAAGAGGCGGGAGTTTGCTTTGACGCCGACACGAATGTTTGGCCGGGCACGAATTCGGGCACGATCTTCACAGGCCGGGAACGGCCGGCTCCGTGCCGGATGACATCCACGGCCAGGGCGCCGACGGCGTGACCGGACTTCACACAGTCAATCCGGTATTGGGCTACCGAGGGGACGTGGAAATCCAGGAACGGGCTGTCGATGCGGCAGATCACCGAAGCGTCGGCAGGGACCCTCACCCCTTGGGACTGCAGAAAGCCGAGGGTGGTGAGCGTGTGCTCGGCCAACGACACCAGGTAGCCGGTCGGCGTGGGCGAGCGTCTCAACAGTGAGCGCAGGGCCTGGCAAATCCCCTCGCGGGTGTCATCATGGCAGGTGACCGTCGCCCTCATCTTGGGAAACCGGCTGGCGGCTTCAAGGTACCCCCGGACCGCTGACTGCTCGCTGGCGTTCAATCGGGCTGGCGTCACGTAGACGACATGGGAGTGGCCCTGACCCGCCAGCAGATGCACCGCGTGAAAACAAGCGGCAGAGTAATCGAACTCGACATTGGGCAGGTCCACTCCCTCATGACAGGACCCGGTCACGACGCAAGGAAGGCCGCTGGACACAAACCACTCCTGAATCTGGCGCGTGGCGTTGAGCAGGACCCACGCGGCCGTGTCGGGCTGAAAGGCAAGAGCCTTCAGGCGTTTGGCGGAGAATCGGGTATAGAGATCGGGGTGGCATTCGAACTGCAGACGGAAGCCTTCCCGCCCCACATGCTCCCGCAAGGCGTTCTCCTCGACCTGGGTGGAGTGATCGTTCATTTCCGCTCGCCGCGGGCTGAGGTAGCGGATCACCGTGGCGGGGCGCGTCTGGCTCCGACGGCGGACGGATGGGCGGATGGCCGGGGTAAGCCCGCGCCCGCGGCGCCGCAGCCACTTCTCCCGGGCTAATTGGGCCAGGGCCGAGCGAATCGTGCGGCGGCTTACGTGCAACTCCCGGCAGAGGACGACCTCGCTCGGCAGGTGTTCCTTCCAGAGCCCCTCAGCAATAGCCTCCCGCAACTGCCGTGCGGCGGCATCGCGGAGGAACTCACGCTTGACCGGTTCAATCACGCCTCCCTCAGGTACCGACGCCGCCCCGATCTGTCCAGCAAGTTGGTACTAAAAGAGACAACTCAAATGAGCTTCGGGCTGCCGCCCACCCACGCCAAGCTGTGGCGAACCATGAATCTTGAGTCCATCCAGGGTGAACTCCAAAAGGCCGGCCTCGACGGCTGGCTATTCTTCGATCATCACGAGCGCGATCCGCTCGCCTACCGTTTGCTGGGGCTGCATCCATCCGGCTTGGTCAGCCGACGCTGGTACTATTTCATCCCGGCGCGCGGCCAACCGCGGGGGCTGGTGCATCAAGTGGAACCGCACGTTCTCGCGGAGCTGCCCGGCGCCAAAATCCCTTACGCCCGCTGGCAGGAGCAGGAGACCGGCTTGCGCCAGCTTCTGCACGGCGCGCAGAAGGTCGCCATGCAGTTTTCGCCTCGCTGCGCGGTGCCCTATGTAGCCTACGTGGACGCCGGGACGATTGATCTGATCCGCAGTCTGGGCGTGGAAGTGGTCAGCTCGGCGGAACTGATCCAAATCTTCGAAGCGAAATGGACGTCCGCCCAGTTGGCAATGCACCTGGAAGCCGGTCGCCGCGTGGACCGGATTCGTGCGGAGGCGTTTGACTTCATCAAGCAAGCCACCCGCGCCGGGCAGTCGCTCGACGAATACGGCGTGCAGCAGTTTGTGATGCGGCGTTTCCAGGAGACCGGCTTGGTAACAAACCATCCGCCCATCGTTGGCGCCAACGTGAACGCCGCCGATTCACACTATGCGCCACCCGCAACCGGGAGCGCGCCCATTCGACGCGGCGACCTGGTGCTGCTGGACCTTTGGGCCAAGTTGAGCAACGAACCGGAGGCCGTCTATTACGACATCACCTGGATGGCGTTCTGCGGCGACCAAGTGCCGGAGCGAATGAGGAAGGCCTTCGCGGTGGTTGTCGGCGCTCGCGACGCCGGCATCCGTTTGGTTCAAGCGGCGGCAGCCTCCGGCCGGACCTTGCGCGGCTTCGAGGTGGATGATGCGGTGCGTGGGCATATCGAAGCCTGCGGCATGGGGCAATGCGTCCGTCACCGGACCGGCCATTCGATCGGGCGCGAAGTGCATGGCGTCGGCGCCAATATGGACAACTTCGAGACCCACGACGAGCGGCCGGTCATCCCGTGGACGTGTTTCTCGGTGGAGCCAGCGCTCTACCTGCCGGACTTCGGCGTGCGCACGGAGATCAACCTCTTCGTCGAGGAGCGCAGCGCGCGAGTGACCGGCGAGATGCAACAGGAGTTTGCGAAGCTATGACCAAGTTTCTGCTCAAGGCATTTGTGCCGTGCCTGGTTTGTTTCTGCACATTCAGCCCTCGCCCGGTCGCCGAGGCGGCGGCAGCATGAGCCTGAACGCCATCTTCCGCTACCCGGACCTGTATAGCACGGCAATGGCCGTCGCCCCGAACGCCAGCCAGTTGCTCTACGATACGATCTACCAGGAGCGCTACATGGGCCTGCCCCAGGACAACGCCGAGAACTACCGCCTGGGCTCGCCCATCACTCACGCCAGCCAGCTCAAGGGGAATCTGCTGCCTGTCCACGGCACGGGCGATGACAACGGCCATTACCAAGGCACGGAACGGCTGATGAACGAACTCATCGCTCACCACAAGCATTTTACCGTGATGCCTTATCCGAACCGCACCCACGCCATTTCCGAGGGACCCAACACCACCCGGCATCTTTACGACACGCTCACGCGCTATCTCAACGAGCGCTTGCCCGTCAAATGAACATACCCGCCTATGAAATGGCCTCCTTCGGACACGCGCTCAACCTGTCGCCGCAAGCTTAACAATTCGAAATGAAACCAAGGGATCGTGTTTTGACGGCCCTGAGCCGCGAGCAGCCAGACCGCTGCCCGATGCAGATCAGCTTCACCCCCGAGTTCGCCGCCCGACTGCGGGCAGACATGGGGTTGGCCGGCCAGAACGGTCACAACCCACACGGGGGCGGCAACACGTACGAACTGGAACGCGCACTGGGCGAGGATTTACTCCTGATAAGTGTCGGCTGGGCCAATTGCTATTACCAATCGAAGGAACCCTACACGGATGAATGGGGCGTCGGCTGGAGATCCTGTGAATACACCACGCCGTTTGGCAACGGTTTCTATACAGAGATCGTCGGCCACCCGCTGGCGGATGACGACGCCATCTCCTCCTACCGGCCACCCGACCCGAACCGGCCTGAGTTGTATGCGGATGCCGCCCACCTAATCCACCATTACAAGCAGGACTACTTTATCGTCGGCGTGACGGTGACGACGATCCTTGAGACGGCCTGGGCGTTGCGGGGGCTTGAGACGATGCTGACGGATCTGGTGGTCAACCCCGATCGGGCCAAAGCCATCCTCGACATTCCCTACCGGTATCACCTGACGGCGGCGAAGAAGTTGGTCAAGATGGGCGTGGACGCGATCTGGGTTGGCGACGACATCGGCGCGCAGCACGCGATGGCCATCTCGCCGGAACTATGGCGTAGGATTTTCAAACCGATGTGGGCCGAGTTCTTCAGCGAGTTGAGGCGTCTGAACCCACGCCTGAAGATCATCTACCACTCCGACGGCGTGATTGACCCGATCATTCCAGATATGATCGAAATCGGCCTCGATGTCCTCAACCCCATCCAGCCGGCGTGCATGGACCCGGCGGCCTTGAAGAAGCAGTTCGGCGACAAGCTGTGTTTCTGGGGCTCGATTGACGAGCAGCACACCCTGCCGTTCGGCAAGCCCGACGATGTGCGCCGGGAGGTTCGCACGCGCCTCGACACCATCGGCAAAGGCGGCGGCCTGATCATCGGCCCCACCCATCATGTGCAGCTCGACACGCCGATGGACAATTTCTGGGCAATGGTGGAAGCCATCAAAGCACAGACTGGCCACGAAAGGTTCGAAGCCACCCGGGAGGATGACTCTTATGAAGACCGTGAAACTGAATAGACATTGCACCCATCCGCTGACCGCCGTCCTGCTGACCGTCGCCACCTCCTGGTCGCTTGGCCTGGCGGCCCCAGTTCCGGATCGAACCGATTTCTGGGTCCGAGACGAGCCAGGTCGCATCACTCACGCCTGCACCGGAACGGAGCCGCTGGTAATCTGCCTGCAGGGGCGCAAGGTGGTCATGCAAGTGCAATCCGATCGCACCAACGGGTTCTCCTATACCGCCCGGTTCTTCAACCTGCTGAAAGAAGTCGAAAAGAAGAAGGCCCTGTTCGTGGCCGGGCGCGAATCGAGTCCGGAGGTGCGCGTCAATGATCAGCCCTGGAAGAGCGAGTTCCCGTCCTCGGTCACGTTCGACGGAATGCTGACCTTGACCTATCCCGAAGCCGGGGGAGTAGTCGTCACTCGCACCGTCTATCCTTCGATGACCAGGGCCTTGGTGATTGAAGAGTGGCAGGTGCGAAACACCACGGGCAGACGAGTTGCCGTGACGGTTGCGCCCGCCCGCACAGTAACGCCCGTGGGGGAGGATATTGCCATCGTCTGGAACTGCGCGGGGGTGGAAGCCGCTACGGTGGAAGCCGGAGGCGTGTTGTCATTCGCCACCTGGGTGCAAGCCAGGTTGGCGGCTGAGCCTGACCTGGCCGTGAACGTGGCGGCCGAGCGTGGCGCGCGCCGGGCCCTGGCGGAGGCGGCCTGGAGCGGGCCGGGGCGTCTGGAAACTCCCGAGCCAGCCCTGGATGTGGCATTTGCGTTGCAGAAGCTTCATGTGTTGGAAGCTCCGATCGAGACGATCAAGGGAGTGATCACCCACAACGGCAGCCTCACCTACTCCCCCGGCATCTGGGCTAACGATCCGGTGGAATACTCCAGCCCGGTGTTTCCCTTCTTTGGCGAGACCGAACTCAACAGCGCCAGCATGAACATGTATCGCATTTGGCAGGACTATTGCCTGGAACACGGCATCAAACCTTTCCCGGGATCGTTTGAACACGCCGATCTGAAACTGGTCCAGCGGGACCGTGGCGACGACGCGATGGTGCTCTACGGCTTGTCGAGATTCCTGCTGTTTCAAGGCGACCGTGCCGCCGCCGAGGAACTGTGGCCCTTGATCGAAGTCAGCGCGGCTTCGGTCCTGCGGCACACGACGACCGAGGGCATCATCGCCTCGGAGACCGACGAGATGGAAGGTCGCTACCCGACCGGAAAAGCCAACCTCAGCACCTCGGCCCTTGCCTACGGAGGCTACCGCCAGGCGGCCCGGCTGGCGCAGTCCTTGGGGAAGCCGGTGGCAACGGAATTCGACCAACGCGCGGATGCCCTGCGGCAGGGCATTGAATCCTATTTCGGCGCGGAGGTGGAGGGCTTCAAGACCTATCGGTATTACCAGGGCAACACATCCTTGCGCGGCTGGATTCTTCTGCCTTTGGCGATGGGCATTACCGAGCGGCAGGAGGCCACTGTGGCCGCGCTGATGTCGGACAAGCTCTGGCCGCACCGGCTCGCGGGGGGCGACATCCTGGCGGAGTCCACCCGTCCCACCGAATGGGGCCGCGAGACCTACTATGCCCTGCGAGTCTTGTTCAAAGCCGGCCGAACCGAGGAGGGGCTCGACCTGACCCGGCGCGTCGTTCAGGCCCAGATCTTCGGCAGCAAGGGGCCGTATCCCGACGAAGACGCGATCGACATGCTCTGCCCCGGATCGCTTTATCCCCGCGTTTTCACCGAAGGTATGTTTGGCATTGTGCCCACCGGCCTCGACTCGTTTGAATGCACACCGTGGCTGCCCAAGGCTTGGCCGCGGATGGCCCTGCGTGACCTGCGGGCTTTCGGCCGGGCCTGGGATTTGGTGGTGGAGCGCGCCGGCGATCAGCAGAAAGTCACGGTGCGCAGCGGTGGCAAGACACTGATGACCGGTCGGGGGCCAGCCGGAAAGACGTATGCGCTGACTTTTCCCGTTGGGAGCAAGTCTCCCCAAATCCGGTGAGGGATCGGACAAGTTCCACCCCGGCGCCGGTCAATATGCAATTGGGTTTTTAGCGGGACAGCCACCGACGAAACAGGATCCGAAGCAATTCGGAACTTACGAAAATAGTGAAATGTGAACTTCTCTTGCTTGATGGCGCAACCGGCACGGAGTTGAACCGGCGCGGGGTGGATACCGGCTTGCCCATGTGGTCGGCGAATGCGCTCACCACGGATGCCGGGTTGAATGTGTTGCGCGAGATTCATCTGGACTTCTTGAACGCGGGCGCGGACATCGTCACCGCCAACACCTTTCGCACCCATCGCCGCGCGCTGGCTGTCAAAGCGCACGCCGCGCGAGCATTGACTAGGCGCGCGGTGGCGACCGCCCAAGAGGCTGTCGCTCAATTTGGTCGACCGGCGCACGTGGCCGGCTCGGTGGCCCCACTAGAAGATTGTTATCGCCCCGACCTCGTGCCGCCCGATGACGAATGCCGCGCCGAGCACTCCGAGCGCATCCAGCATCTCGTGGAAGCGGGCGTCGACCTGCTGTTGATCGAGACGATGAACTCAATTCGGGAAGCCGTCATTGCGGCCCAACTGGCGACCATCACCGGCCGGACCACATGGGTCAGCTTCGTGTGCGACCGCGAAGGCCGGATCCTGTCTGGCGAGTCGGTGGCGGTTGCCGCCGACGCTTTGTTGCCGTTGGGGGTGAAGGCACTTGGCGTGAACTGCGGCCCCGCTCACACTTTGGCCAAACCACTGGCCGAGTTGCGGGCGATCTGCGGCCCAGATTGTACGCTCATTGCCTATGGTAACATTGGCCATGCCGACGAGGCGTAAGGCTGGATCAACACGGACGCCGTGGATCCGGATAGTTACTAGCAATATGCTCACACGTGGCCCGCGCACATTGTGGGCGGCTGTTGTGGCACCACGCCGGAGCACATTCGCAGGCTGAAAGCTGGAAGAAACGATACGACATGAAAGAACTCTTTCTTCCAGAACAGGCCGTCGCCGAGGCGCGGAGGGAAGTTGGCGAACATGTGCCCGTGAAGTTCTTCCACAACGATGCGCCGTGCGCGGCGTCGTTGGCGCATTACGCGGAACTTGGCATCAACCTCTACAATCCCGGCATCCAGACGACGTTTCCGGAATTGCGCCGATGAGATAACCGTCCCTGCAAACAATCGGCTGACCTGCCGAGTGAAATGCGCCATCACAACCCAGCGACGCTACCGTCTATTGGCAGTTCCAATGGTCTATGTCGAGCGTATGGATCGCCAGAATACGATTACCTCCGGGTGCGCGGTGATGCTGGCGGCTTGGCTTTCGCGGCCTTGCGCTTGCGGAACGTCTTCGGGCTGAGGCCGAGTTGCCTTCGAAAAGTGCGGAAGAGATGGCTGGGCCGAGCGAATCCGGTGGCGGCTGCCACTTCCACCACTTTCATGCTCGTCGTGGCGAGCAGGTCTTTGACTTTTTCCATCCGCACTCGGACGATCTCCTCATTGAGGGTCCGCTTCATTTCTTGGCGGAATGCTTTTTCCAGAGGACGACGGGAGAGGTTCGTGGCAGCCACGACAGCTTCCACCCCTAGCAAGTGGTTGGTGTAATGGTCGTGAATGTAGCGCAACGCGCGCGCCACTTGCAAGTTGTCCACCGCCACGATGTCCGTGCTCCGACGAGTGATCAGTCCGGTGGGCGGCACGCGGATGATTTCTTTCGGCGGTTTCCGTCCTGCCATGAGCCGGTCCAGCACGGCCGCGGCCTGGTAAGCCATGCCTTCCAGGTCGTGACACACGCTCGACAAGGGCACGCGCACGCACTCGCACAGAATCGAGTCATTGTCCACCCCCATCACCGCCACCGCCTCAGGAACGAGCAAGTGAGCATCATCGCACGCATCAATGATATCCGCCGCCACACAGTCGTTGTAACCGAAGACCGCCAGAGGCTTCGGCAATCGCTTAAGCTCGCGGGTGAGGGACTTTCGCCGGACGGCCCAATTCCGCGTGGCCGAATCGCCATGCCGTGTGTCAGCCGGCGGCAGCAGGTGGCAGGTATAGTTCGCCCGAGCCAACCGATTGGCGAAACCGCGATACCTCTCGGCGTTGACGACGTCATCCATAAACGGCGCCCAAGCGAAGTGGCGGAATCCCCGTTCCAGGAAGTGCTCTGCAGCCAGGCATCCGATCTGCTCGCTGTCGCCCTCCACTCGGGGCAGACTGATCTCGTTCCGCACCATCGAGATCTCCACTGCCGGCAGGCCAGAGGAGAGGATAAATTCCGCCAGATCATCACGGTCCCCAATAAACGAGAGGATTCCGTCACCCCGCCAGCCGACCGGGACTTTCGCCGTGTAAATCATGTCGGCGACGACATGCCAATGGTGTTCCCGCGCATAGCGGGCGGCTCCTTTAAAGAAGCCGTGGTGGGTGGACGTCAGGGCGAGCAACACCGAGCGTTTGCGACTCATAGCAGCGACATCCTAGCTATTAATTCCGTGCTGACGAGCAAAACGAGGCGACGCCAAGCAGCACGCCGTGGAACGCACAATGCAAAAGTGATTCAAGCAGGACGGCCTGACGAAGGCCGGCGCGGACGACCTGCAGAACTAACGCAAACAAACTCCCGCCCCGGTCCTCTTTGTCCAGCCTGCCGCCATCGTTTCGCTTGCCCACTGCCGCCGAGCAGCACGTCCTCAGTCACCTGCGGGTGCGTCCCGTCGCCGAAGCCGACCGGCCCCGCGCGAACGCCGAGGTCGCCGCGCATCATTGTCCCCAGAATGCCACCCTGGTCGGCGAGCACCTCTGCGACGTGACCGAGTATCAAACCACGTGGCTGGCCTTGCTGGGCTGGAGCGGCCCGGCATCTGCGCCCCCGCGACGCCTGGATCGAACGCTGGGGCATCGTGCGCGACGTCACGCCCGCCCAACTGGGCCGGGCCGGGGCGGCGCAACTGACCTTGCTGATGCGGACCGTCACCGCAGACGAGGCGACCACCACGACCCGACATTACTTTGTCACCAGCCGCGCGGCCGAACGATTGGAGCCGATTCAGATCCTGCAACTGCGCCGTCGGCAGTGCGGGATCGAAGCAATCTGCTATCAACGCCTCAATGTGAGTTTGCATGAGGACCGGTCGCGGGTGCGCTCGGTGCGCCGCGTGGCGGTGTGGGGGCTGTTGAGCCGGCTCAGTCTGGCGTTGTTCCAGGCGGATTGTCGCTGCCGCCAGCCGCTGCGGGACAAAACCGTGCCGGTCTGATCGGGCCGGCTGCAAAAGCGCCCGCGCCCGATGCTCGACCGCCTGCTCGCACGCTGTTTGCCGCCCCGAACCGGTCGGGCCATTCCGTCGGGCACCCCGCGACCGCCGCCTGGAGGCGGTGTCGTCCTGGTCGGCCCGGTGCCAGGTCTCGCCGCGTCCTCCTGCCCTGAGCTCGGTTCGCGCCTTCGCAGCCCGCACGGCCCACTCCGCTCCCACCAACTTCTTGAATCCGGGCTGCACGCTAGATGGTCTTCGCAGCCAATTGCTTGGCCACCATCCTTGCCGCGAGTCTGAATGTTGAATTGCCTGAAGGCGTTTGGCGGAATCGAAAGCCGAGAGGTCCCTCCAACACTCAAGAAATCGGCAAGCCCATCTCAGGGGATGTGGGATCAGAAACAACGACGCAAAAGGCGACAGGACACGACGCAAAATGGTACTCGTGGGCATTCAGCAGCGTCGACTAGAGTGGGTGACGAAGGCCATGATCGTATTCTTGCCTCAGCACACAGTTGTCCGCTGCGGTGCCGGATTGCAGCCGGGCGCAGGTGGCGCATCAAAGCGGCGGCTTGGTGATTCCCATCGATCCATCCCATCACTCCACAAACGCCGAATCACGTGACAGAGAAACTCAAGTAACTCGTATGAAGACAAGACAGCAAACAGGTCAATGCCTGCGCCAGGCTGCAGTTGCGGGCTTGCTGGCATTGGGGACCATACTGCCCGCCCAGGCAGATTATCCCACAACGGTGACGTCCCTCAATCCGGTCGCCTATTGGCGGCTGAACGAACCGGTGTCACCGACGCTCAACTACGCCCTTGGAACGGTGACCAATTACGGCTCCATCGGAGCGGTCGCCAACGGCACCTATTTCCACAGCTCCACCCTGCAGCAGCCGGGTGTCCTGACCGGGGATCCTTGTGTCATGCTGGATGGCGCCAGCCAATACATTGACGTCCCATATTCGCCGGTCCTGAACGGCAATGGCCCCTTCAGCGTGGAGTTCTGGGCAAATCAGACCGTCGTTGCGGCAGGAGCGAAGTCTGGCGTCATGTCATTTAGCGGCAACACCGGATTCTTGTTCTACACCGACAATAACGGCCCCAACTGGGGTTTTCGTGTTTTCTATGGCACGGGCAGGACGTACGTAGTAGACACGGGGCCGGCTAACGAGCCTAATACATGGTATCACGTGGTCGGCGTTTTCGACGGCACGCTGGTGCATATCTAGAGCTTGTCCCAGCGGAAGGAGAGGCCCGTGGGTATTGAGGCGCTGCGCAAAAACGGGCATAGCAGCCAGAAAAGGCTCCCCATGCCCGAAATCGGTGCGTATGCTCTTGTCGGACATACAATGAACCAACGCCCGATGGCCCGGAATCCATACCGCTACCAAAGGCGAACTTCGTCCAGTCCACCACACGGTCGGGAAATGTGGACTATCAACGCTTCGAAACCGACTGCGCCGGATCGATGAACTCTGCGGCTCAGCGGCGTCGAGCGCTCTTTGTGGAGCGCAGTTTGGCGGATAAGCTGGCCCGAGACCCGGGCAAGGTGCCCAGCGCACGAGCAGATTGAAGTATCAGCGCACCAGTACTTGGGCGCTGCGCTGCAACGATGCTGCAGCGCTTGCTGGGCGAGGACTTTCGGGGATGAGCCGTCGGCTGGCCGGGTACGCCCTCTTCAGTGGTTCTGGGGTGGATCGCTTGGAGGGTATGCCGAGCAAACCAGTTGGCGCGCTACTTCAATGGCTGCCGGAGGCTGAGTGCAGGCCTGGTCCGCCGGCTCGTGCAGGCGGCGCGGGAGACCGATGCTACAGGGGTTCAACCGGCTCTGGCTGGCCAACGAACTGGAACTGGACACGGTGTGGATGGACGGCACGTGTGTGGCCGCGGACATCCGACCCCGTGGACTGGTGCTACTGCGGGACGCGACGCGGACGTTGATGAAAGCCACCGGCTGATCCGGGCACACAGGCTCAAACGCGGATGCCGGCCCCCGGAGCAGATTTCTGCGGGCGATGAACCAGCAGTGCATCGCGATGGTGCAGGCGGGCAAACGGGCCGGCGAAGCAGGCGCGCAAGCAGATATTGCGGGAGATGAAGCGCCTGAAGCCGGGTGGTGCGACAACGCTCGCCGGCATCGGGATCTGCTCGACACGCATTGGCAGGAGACAGTTGGACCTGGGCGAGCCGAGCAGGTGCTGGCGAATCGACGGGGTGCTGGCGCAGTTGCCCCGGGCGGTCGGCAAAGCCATGAGCGGATCATCAGGGAGCGGCCGGTGGCCAACGCGGACAAGATCCTGAGTCTCTACGAGGGCGATCTGCGGCGTGATCGTGCAGGGCAAGGCCGAGGGCGGCGGTGGTGGTGGAGTTTGACAACACGCTCTTCCCTGGCCCGAGCAGCGGCAGGGCCTGATAGTGGACTGGCATCTCTACCAGGAGAGTGCAGCCGACGGACAGCCGGCAGTTGCCAGCTGACCTGGAACTCAACTGCAGTCCTGGCTGCCGGCGGGCGTGCTCAAAGCGGTGGGCGAGGGACCGCGGCTTTGACTGCAAGGCCAACCGGGCGCTCTTGGCAGGCGGGGCTCTTCAGCGGGCTGTCGCGCGCGGGGTGGCAGATTGCGCGCCGTCCGGCATGGGGGCTCGGTTGGGAAGATCCGTAAGCGTGCCAGACCGAGGCGGATTGGGATTCTGAAGAATGACTACTTGGACGGCCGCTGCGGGCAAGGGGTGAGCACCGGGCGCTGGGGGTATCTGGTCGGCGTCGGCGGAGCAACGGCGCGACGCAGCAAACGTAGTCTGGCTGATGGGAGGTGCAAGGCTCGGCGGGCCGGCAATCGTTAGAAGTCTGGAAAAACCACAGCCGCATAGCGGTGTCGGGCCAGCATTCGCGAGCTGTCATGATGGCTTATGGGGCTCTTTCAGCCTCTCCTATCGTCTCCCCGTCGGAAACAGGGACTTCTGGGACGGGCTCTATCTACGTCAATGGCGTGGAGAATGCCCCCCCCCAAGCGATTGGGGGCAACGGCTATGTTCCCAACACCACCGCACCGCTCCGCATTGGAGCAGGCAATCCGGCCGGTGCGGCGAGTCTTTTCTTCCCCGGCTGGATGGACGAAGTCGCCGTTTACCCCTATGCCTTGAGTTCCTCCCAGATCACGGCGCATTACACGGCCGCCACTGCCAATCCTGCCGGCTATGCAGCACTCATTGCGGGAGACCAACCGACCGGCTATTGGCGTTTCAATGAACCGCCCCTGCCCCCTGAACCAGTGCCGGTAAGTGTCGTGGTGGCCAACCAAGGCAGTTGGGGGGCTTCGGCCAATGGCACCTTCAATTCCGGCGGTATGTCCAGCGGCGTGCCCGGGGTGCCTTACGCAGGATTTGGGGCGGGCAATACCGCTTGCCAATTCACTGGCACCAGCGAAAGCTACATCGAGATCCCAGCGCAGAACCTGCTTACGGATTCCTGGACAGTCACTTGCTGGGCCAAACGCAACGGCGTCTCCGAGTATTGGAACATGCTCTATTCAAGTCCCGCCGACCTCGGGCAGCCGACAGCCGGACCCTCACACCCGGTGACTGGCGTCGGCTTCGGTAACGGAGGCAATCCAGAAAACACGCGAAACGATTTGCGCATGTATTGGGCTGGCACAGACGCCAACACCGGCAACTATGGCGCGACGCCGAGTCCCGCCCTGTACATGCCTGACCAGCAGTGGACGTTCGTGGCCATGGTGGCTTCGCCGAGCAATATTGTCATGTACATGAATGGCCAGGCCGCCACCCACACGCCCACGACGCCGTATGGCGCCCACGATTTTAGCACCGTCGCGTCCTTCATCGGGAAGAAGCAGAAGTATAATGGATGGGACAGTGGCGGCGAGGTGAACGGGTTCCGCGGGACCATTGACGAGGTGGCGATCTTCGACCAGGCGCTCACCGAGGCTCAGATTCGCCAACTACTCGCCGCGGCGGAAGTACCGCCCATCATCCTGGTCCAACCGCAAGCGCCGCCGCCCCCGGTTTACGAGGGCATGACGCTGTCGCTGTCCGTGCTGGTCGACGAACATTCGTCCACAGCGCCCTTGGAGTACCAGTGGACTAAGAACGGCGATCCCATGCCGGGACAGACGACGGCCAATCTCACGGTGAGCAGCCTGGTGACGAGCGATACCGGCAACTACGCCGTGGTGGTGTCCAACGCCTTCGGATCGGTCACCAGTTCGACTGTGGCCCTCACGGTGCTCGCCGGCCCGCCGCTGATCGCCCAACCGCCGCAGTCAATCCAGCGTTACGCGGGTGCCACGGCGACATTCAGCGTCACGGCTTATGGCAGTATCCCATTGTCCTATCAGTGGAGCCTGAATAGCACTCCGATCAGCGGTGCGACCTCCTCCTCGTATACTGTCACCGATGTCAGGGCGGGGGAAGAGCGGGCGACTACAACGTGGTCATTGTCAGCCTACGGCACCGTCAACGCCAACGCCAGTTTGACGCTGCTGAGCGCCACCAAACTGGCGGCGGTGGTAACCGAGCGGACCCCGTTTGGTTACTGGCGGATGGATGAGACCAGTGGCACGCTCGCCTACGACTATTGGGGCGGCCGCGACGGGACGCTTCGTACCGGGGTGACGGGCAATGCTCCCGGCCCTGAGCCGGCTGCTTTTCAGGGCTTCGACACGGGAAACACGGCCTATGAGCTGAACGGAAACGGGGGGTATGTGACGGTGCCACCGTTTGGTGCGATCAATGGCGCTATGACCATCGTTGCCTGGATCAAGCCCGATGCCGTTCAATCGGATTGGGCTGGCCTGGTCTATACCCGCGGGGACGGGGGCAGCACCTCCGGCCTGCAATTCACGCAGGGAGGCCAACTCGGCTACAATTGGAATGACGCCGCCGCGAGTTACAACTGGCAATCGGGACTGTATCCCACGGCCGACGAGTGGAACTTCGTTGCCCTCGTGGTGGAACCGACACAGGCGACCCTGTATCTGGATAGTGGATTTGGTCTGCAGCCCGCCGTCAATACCCTTAACCATGGAACCGCAACCTGGAGTGGCGTGCGGTTTGGTTCCGATCCGTACGGCGGTCGTGATTACAGGGGCAGCCTGGATGACGTGGCGGTTTACGCCTACGCCTTGCCCGCCGACGAGATTGAGAACATCCGCAAGGCCGGAGTCGAGGGCATCTACACTCCGGCCAAGCTGTTCCGATGGAAGGGTGCGGGTGGCGCCAACTGGAGTGTGGCGGGCAATTGGAATGACACGGTGCCCGGCGCGAGCGATACCGCCGTCCTCTCGGACAGCTCGAGCGCGGGCGCGACGATCAACCTGAACACCGACGTTACGGTCGGCGGTCTGAGATTCAACAACAAGGTCGCCAACCAGACCATCGCCTCCACCAGCGGCAGGACCCTCGCGTTGAGTGGGGGTGATGTGGAGGTCCACGCGGGCAGGCTCTCCATCTCTTGCCCCATTGACGCAACGGCAAACGGCTTCACCAAAAGCGGCTCTGGGGTGCTGAACATCGCAGGCCCGATGGAAGTCACATACCAACCCCCCAATGAGTGGACTTTCCATCAGGTAGGCGGCATCGAACTGAGCGGCACCGGGTCGTGGACCGTTGCCAACGACTTTCCAGTGATGGACGTGGTCGGCACAGTGACGGTCAACGACAACGCCACGCTGGACTGGTCGTCGAGCGTATCGGGCATCGCCCTTAGGGGGGGCGAGACCGGCGTTCTCGTTCAGAATGGCGGGCTGGTCAAGGGCAAGCCCGTGGGCGATGGGTGGGCGTGTTGCTCGGGGCCCGGGTTCATCCTGGGTGGCAAGCCCGACTACTGGGGCGGCACTGGCGCGAGCACCGCGGAGTACGTTCTGAATGGCGGCATCCTCTTAGTTGCGAGCATCTACAATATGAACGGCGCTTGGGACACTCCTCCTGCCCCGCCCAACGGTTCGGCCGTGTTCCGGTTCAATGGCGGCATTCTCCGCGCCACGCAAGCTGATGCTACCGATCCGGGCGCGATTAAAGAAGCTTGCACGAACCTCATCGGCAACCTGAGTCATGCGTATGTCGGGCTTGGCGGAGCCAAGATTGACGTGGCCACGTTTAGCTGCGGCATCAATCAGGCCCTCGAGCACGATCCCGCCCTGGGTGCCACACCTGACGGCGGGCTCCGCGCGATGTCCACCGGCGGCCCCGGCACGCTGGCGCTTTACAAGCTCAGCAGCTTCACCGGGCCGCTGGCTATCGACACCGGGGTGACGGTTAGGCTCGGATACGCGGGTGATCAGCAAGTCGCCGGGGTATCAATTGGGGGCGTGGATCAAGGCACGGGCACGTTCGGCGTTGGCCACAAGAATCCTAATGGGGTCTTCGCCGGCACCGGCACGGTTACTGTCGCATCCGCTCCACCGCCTCCCCCGACACTGCCCGCGAGCAGTTTCAGCATCGCGGGTGGGGTGCCGACGTTCACCGATGTTCCGACGACGGTTGGGTACACCTACTGGCTCACCTACAAGAACCGCCTGACGGATGCGGCGTGGATCCGCATCGGGGCCGGGACAGCAGGTGGTGGCAACAAGACCTTCACCGATAACGTTACTGCTTACCCGGCGTATCGGTTCTATCGGCTCGAGTTCCAATAACGGACCCTGATCCGCTAAGGATACTGGGATTCAAAGGCCGGAGGAGCAATCCTCCGGCCTTTCATCGAGCATAGCTCTCGAGATTGAAGAGAGGGGTTCAAGTCGGAACCGGCGATGCAGAATGGGACAAGGAACAATGTCAATAGTAACTCGCCTCAAATCGCTCGGTTGAGGCACCATGCGGAAGCGTTCGGCGAGAATCATCAACTGTGCGAGTGTGATGGTACGGAACGACACGATTACTTCGCCGAGGGATTCTCGGCGTTTACCCGACAAGATGAGAATCGATGCGCATCAACATTTTTGGATGTTTCATCCAGATCACCAGGTCTGGATGACAGATGAAATGGCGGTCCTGCGACGTGATTACCTGCCGGATGAACTCAAGCCGCTGCTCCAGGCGATCCAGTTCGCGGGCACCATTGCCGTGCAAGCCCGCCAGATGGTCGAAGAGACAGAGTGGCTGCTGGAACTTTCTGACCAGCACGCCTGGATCCTGGGCGTCGTGGGCTGGGTGGACCTGCGCTCTCCCACACTGCGGGGACAATTGGAGAAATACTCCAGGCACCCAAAGCTCGTGGGCGTCCGCCACGTTGTGCATGATGAACCGGACGACCAATTCATCCTGTTGCCGGAGTTTCGTCGAGGTATCGCGCAACTGCAGGAGTTCAATCTGACCTACGATTTGCTGCTCTTTCCGAAGCACCTGCCCGTCGCCGTCCAACTCGTCACCGAGTTTCCGAACCAGCCCTTCGTGCTCGACCATATCGCCAAGCCAGGCATTCGCGAGCGACTGGTGTCGCCGTGGCGGGAAGAACTGAAACGGCTGGCGGAGTTCCCCAATGTGTTCTGCAAGCTTTCCGGGCTGGTCACGGAGGCCCAATGGCAACTGTGGCGGCCGGACGATTTCCATCGTTACCTCGACGTCGTCATCGCGGCCTTTGGCACCGAGCGCGTGATGATTGGTTCCGACTGGCCGGTTTGCACGCTGTCTGGCGACTACGCCTCCACCATGCGTATCGTCAAGGAATACGTTCAGCAATTTTCCGCCCGGGTCCGCGACGACATCCTCGGCGGCAACTGCGCCCGATTCTATGGCCTTGACCCCTGACTGCTGACTGCTGACCACCGACCACTGACTCCTAAGCAACCATGAGCAAAACCATGTTAGCTGCCGTCTTGCACGGCATCCAGGATCTGCGCGTTGACGAACGCGCGGTCCCCGAACTCGAACCCGGCAAAGTGCTGGTGCGCATGAGCCGGGCGGGCATCTGCGGATCCGATATTCACTACTTCCACGAAGGCCGGTTCGGACGGTTCGCGGTGACGGCGCCGTTCATTTTGGGCCACGAGGCGTCCGGCGAGGTGGTGGCGGTGGCCGCCGACGTTCGCACGCCGGCGGTGGGCGCGCGCGTGGCGATCAATCCGGCGCGGTCCTGCGGCTTCTGCGACTATTGCCGCAGCGGGAGAATCAATCTGTGCCGCCACTGCGTCATGCGCGGCAGCGCCAGCACCATGCCTCCCACCCACGGGCTGTTTTCCCAATATGCGGTCGTGGGGGCCGAGCAATGCCATCTGTTGCCGGACGCGGTGGATGACGCGCTCGGGGCCATGATCGAACCGTTCGCCGTGGGTGTGCATGCGGTGCATCGGGCCGGCTCGGTGGCCGGACGCAAGGTGCTGGTCATGGGAGGTGGTCCGATCGGTCTGCTCACCCTCATCGCGGCTAAAGCATACGGAGCCTCGCCGGTCGTCTTGAGCGACCCCGTGCCGTCCCGGCGCGCCATGGCGATGGCACTCGCAGCGGACGAGGTGCTCGATCCCGGCACCCCGTTTCAGGATCAAGTGGCCGCGATCACCGGCGATGGTTTTGATGTCGTGTTCGAAGCTTCCGGCGCCGTGCCGGCCTTGCGCCAAGCTTTCGAGGTGCTGCGCCGGGGTGGTCAGTTGGTGCAGATCGGAGTGTTCTCCACCGAAGACATTTCGCTGCCCGTCAACCAACTGCTGATCGGTGAGTTCCAGTTTCTGGGATCCTTCCGCTACGGACCCGTCTTCGAGGAAGTGATCCGCTTGGTGGCCAGCAACCGTGTGGATCTTCGTCCGCTCATCAGCCGGGTCTTTCCGTTGCGCGAGGCCAACGCGGCGTTGAGGTTGGCTTGCGCCAAGAACGATGCGGTCAAAGTCCAAATCGATCTAACCTAGAAGAACGCTGCTTCTCATGACCATCTCGATTTTCGACATCATCGTCATCGCGGTTTACCTGATCGGGATCACCGCTTTCGGCATCTGGATTGGTTTCCGCCGTCACGCCTCGACCGATCACTATTTCCTGGCCAACAAGTCACTGGGCTGGTTCACCGTCGGCGCGGCGGTCTTCACCTCGAACATCTCCACGATTCACCTCGTTGGCCTCGCGGCGGGCGGCGCCAAGGACGGGATGGTCATCGGTAACTTCGAGTGGATGGCCTGCTTCACCTTGATCCTGCTGGCGCTGCTGTTTGCACCATTCTACATCAATTCAGGAGTGCGCACGCTGCCGGAGTTCATGGAGCGGCGCTATTGCCCGTCGGCGCGAACTTTCCTGGCGTTCATTGGTCTGGCGGGGGCGCTGTTGATCCACATCGGCATCAGCCTGTTTGCCGCGGCCAAATTGTTTGAGAGTTTTCTCGGCATCCCGATGATCACCACGATCATCGTGCTTTCGCTGTTCACCGTCACCTACACGGCGCTGGGCGGGCTGAAGGCGGTGGTGATGACGGAGAACATCCAGGTCTGTCTGCTGCTGGGCGGGGCGACGCTCGTGACCGTGCTGGGACTGCGCGCGCTGCCGGGAGTCGGGGTGCATGACGTGGCGACGTTCAAGGAGGCCGTGGCGCCTGGACAACTGAACATGCTGCAACCCATCATCAACGCCCAAGGACATCTCAACCAGTTCTCATGGCTGGGAGTGCTGCTCGGCTATCCCATTCTAGGCATCTGGTATTGGTGCGCCGACCAAACCCACGTGCAGCGCGTGCTCGGGGCGAAGAATCTCAAGGCCGGCCAGAACGGCGCGCTGTTTGCCGGGTTTCTTAAGATCACACCCGTCTTCCTCATGGTCTTCCCCGGCGTGATTGGCTACGTGCTCTGGCAGAAGGGCGCGTTTCAACTGCTCAACGTCGCGGGAACCAACACCCCCGACTACAACACCATGTTGCCCGCGCTGATCACTCACCTGGTACCGGTCGGACTCAAGGGCCTGCTGGCGGCATGCATGGCGGCCGCGTTGATGAGTTGCATGGCGGCCGCCTTGAACAGTTGCGCCACGCTGATTTCCCTGGACATCGTCAAACGCCTGCGCCCCGCTACCCCCGATACCCGCGTCGTGATGATCGGCCGGATCACGACGGGCGTCATCATGGTGCTGGCGATGCTCTGGTCCACGCAGGGCGACCAGTTCGGCACCATCTTCGAGGCCATCAACAAAATCCCCATGACCTTTGCTCCGGCGGTGACGACCGTCTTCGTGCTGGGTGTGATGTGGAAACGCGGCACCAAACAGGCCGCGATGGCCACACTCTATCTCGGCTCCTTCATCGGCATCATCTACTTCTTGCTCGACTTGCCCGGCGTCGGCAAACTGATTCTCGCCGGCAAAGCCCACGAAGGCTTCGGCGGATTGGTGACCGATCCCACACAGGGTCTGGGCATCCCGTTCATGCTCGTGGGCCCGTTCATCGCCGTGGTCTGTGTGATCATTTACATCATCACCAGCCTGCTCACGCCGGCTATGGACCCGAGGGAAGTCGCCAAGGTGTGTTGGGACCATCCGCTGGCGTTTCTTCAAGGGCGCCTCGCCGGTGCGAGCGACCCGCGCATCGTGACGCTCGTTCTGCTGGCGGTGGTGGGCGTGTTGTATTTTCTTTTGAGGTAACCTCCCATGAACCCACCTGAACTCACTGGAAAGATCGCGCTGGTTACCGGCGCCAGCAAAGGACTCGGCAAAGCCATGTCGTTGGCGCTGGCGAAAGCGGGCGCAAAGCTCGCGCTGGTCTCACGCGATGAGAAACTCCTCAAAGACACTGCCGCCGCTATCACCGCGCTCGACTCCGAGGCTGCCGTGTTCCCCGCCGATGTTTCCGACGAAGCCCAGGTGCTCGCGTTGGAGAAAGCCGTGCTCGCGCGCTTTGGCCGTGTGCACATCCTCATCAACAATGCCGGCATCAACCTGCGGAAGCCCATCACCGAATTCACGCTGGAAGAATGGAGCCGCATCCAGACCACGAACGTCACCAGCGCGTTCCTGATGTGCCGCTCCTTCGTGCCGCAGATGAAGGGTCAGGGTTATGGGCGCATCCTCAACATCACCTCCATGATGAGCCACATCTCGCTGCCGGGCCGCACCGCTTACTCGACGAGCAAGGCGGCGCTACTTGGTTTCACCAAGGCTCTCGCGCTCGAACTTGCGCCCGAGGGCATCACGGTCAACGGCATCAGCCCTGGCCCGTGCTCGACGGAAATCAACAAAGCGCTCATGGAGAATGCGGAGTTGACGCAGTTCTTCCTCTCGCGCATCCCCGTCGGTCGCTGGGGCAAGCCCGAAGAGATTGGCCAACTGGCCGTTTACCTCTGCTCCGAGGCCGCCGGCTTCACTACTGGCACCGACATCATCATCGATGGCGGTTGGACCGCCCAATAGCGCCTCTCCGGCCTTTCAACGCTTGCCAGCATGAAATACAACTCTCTCGGCAAAACCGGTCTGAAGGTCTCCTGCCTCAGTCTCGGCGCTTCGGCGCTCGGCGGCGTCTATGGCAACGTGGACGAAGCCGAAGGCATCCGCGCCGTCCACACTGCGCTCGACCTCGGCATTAATTACTTTGACGTGGCGCCTGCCTACGGCGGCACCGTGGCCGAAACCGTTCTCGGCAAGGCGCTCAAGGGCATCCCACGCGAACGCTATTACCTCTCGACCAAAGTCGGAAAGTACACGCAGCCCGGCGGCTACGGCGACGACACGCTCGATTACTCGCGCTCCCGCATCCGCGCCTCGCTTGAAGAGAGTGCGCGCCGCCTCGGCACGGACTACTTCGACCTCATCCACCTCCACGACTTTGAATACCAGCATCGCCTCCACACCGAATGGGCGCTCGCCGAGGGCTTGGCTGCGTTAGTCGAGTTGAAGAAGGAAGGGCGCATCGGCTACGTCAGCTTCGGCATCTATCCCATGGACCTTTGGCATCGCATCTTCAACACGCTGCCAGCGGATGCCGGTCTGGTCCACAACCACTACACGCTGAGTGACACACGCGCGATCGAACTGTTGCCCATGGCCAGGCAGAAAGGCATCGGCATTATCAACGGCTCGCCTTTTGCCAGCGGACTGCTGAGCGGACGCGAAGCCCCTGACTGGCATCCAGCCACCGAGGACGACCGCCGCTGCTTCCATGAAGCCAAGGAACTTTGTGAGCGGCGCGGCGTGCCCCTCAGCAAGCTGGCACTCCAGTTCTCCAGCCAAAATCCCGACTTCCCGACGACGCTCTTCAGTTCTTCGCGTGCCGAGTCCGTCCGTCGCAACGTGCAATGGCACGCGGATCCTCTCGACTCTGACCTCCTGGCCGCGGTGAGACGCGCCCTCGCGCCGGTGATGAACAAACAGTGGGATTACGACGCCGCCGTGGACCGGCGGAGGATAAATCCGCTTGAAGGCGTGCCCAAATAGAACTTCAACGAGGAACCTCCTTTACGAAACCAAAGACCCTGCCTCTTACCCTATGAGAACAAAGCACCTCCTCAACGTCGTCAACCAAAGCGTCTGCGCCATGAGTATCCTTCTCGCGACAAGCCATCTGGCCGGCTCCGCGCCGTTGCCGGTTCCCGAACGCGGTTTCATCAGCGCTCAGCCCGCGAAGATTTGGGAGGAAGGATTGATCTGCGGCAATGGCACCATTGGCGCCAACGCCCTGAGCCGTCCGACGAACGAGCGCATCATCTTTACCCACGAACGTCTCTTCATGCCGATGGGTGCGCCCGTGATGCCGGCCGATCAGTCGGCGAGATTGTTCGAGATTCGCCGGTTGATCGAGCGCGGGCTGTATCATCAGGCCACGGAACTTCAGTTCAACCTGTCCGGGCAGACCAACTTCCTCTATCCGGACTTTTTCGTGCCGGCCTTTGACCTCACCATTGGCACCACCAATCAGGGCGAGGTGCGCGACTACAGCCGGACGGTGGACTTCCAAACCGGCGAGACCGCCGTCCGTTGGTCGGACGACCGGGGCGCCTTCGAGCGCCGGATGTTTGTCTCGCGCGCGGACGGCATAGCGGTGCTGGCCATCACCGGTCCGAAACCCGGGAGTCTCGAGTGCCGGCTTGCGCTGGAGCCGCGGGAACCGAGCGATCAATTGAATGACGACAGTGACATCGCGAAGCGCTCCGACGAGATGTTCAAGGAGCACGTTGGCGACATCAAGAGCACGGCCAGCAGTTCCTCGCTGACCTACTCGAACCGCTATCTCAAGGCCTACCCGGGAAGCATCCACGCCTTGGAAGGCTTTGCGCGCGTGATCGCCACCGGCGGCACAACTGAAGCGGGGACCAACGGCACGCTGACCATCCAAGGTGCGGACCGCCTCCTGATCTTCGTGGATCTGCGGCTGATCTATGATCCGGACAGACCGGAGATGAAGGACATGGAGGCATCGCTCGCGAAGCTGCCAGCCGACTACGGCCAACTGCTCCAGCGCCACGCCAAACTCCACGGCGAGTTGTTCAATCGGATGCGCCTCGACCTCGGCGGCGGTGCCGATCACCGGCGGACCACGGAGGAGTTGATCGCCGAATCCACCTACGAAAAGCCGAATCGAGCGTTGATCGAAAAGGAGTTCGATGCGGCGCGCTACAACATCATCTCCTGCACCGGCAAACTGCCGCCGAACTTGCAGGGTGTTTGGGGCGGCACTTACGTCCCTGGCTGGGCGAGCGATTACACGCACAACGGCAACGTCCCGTCCGCCATCGCCGCCAACCTGATGGGCAACATGCCGGAACTCATGCTGGCCTACACGACGTACCTCGAGTCCATCGTCCCTTGGCTCGAGATCAACGCGAAGCACCTGTTCGGCGCGCGCGGCATCGTGCTGCCTTCCCGCAGTTCGACGCATGGCTTCAACAATGCCCTGGCGCCGAACTTCGCCGGCGGCTTCTGGGTGGGCGGCGCCGGCTGGGCGGCGCATTTCTTCTACGACTACTATCTCTACACCGGCGACCGCAAGTTCCTCGCCGAACACGCCCTGCCGTTCATGGAGAAGGCCACGCTGTTCTTCGAGGATTACCTCTACGAAGGGCCCGACGGAAAGTGGGTCTTCTCGCCAACGCAATCGCCGGAAAACACGCCGGGCAACACCAAGTCGCAGGGAACTTACAACGCCACCATGGATGTGGCGGTGGCCAAGCAACTCCTGCGCAACACCATCGCCGCCTCGCGCGAACTCGGTCGGAACCAGGACAAGATCGCGCGCTGGCAGCAGATGTTGGACAAGATGCCGGACTACATGGTGGACGAGCGCGGCATCATCAAGGAATGGCTGACGCCGCGGCTGGCGAACAACGACAGCCACCGGCACTCCTCGCAGCTCTATCCGCTCTATGACGGGATGCCTGACGAAATCGCGCGCAGCTCCGAGCTTCGCGCCGCGTTCCTGAAGAGCATCGAGTTTAAGCTCGATAACCACTATCGGACCAACCAGAGCGGGTTCATGTCCTTCGGCCTCGTGCAGCTTGGACAGGCCGCTGCTAGTCTCGGCGACGAGGAGCTTGCCTATCGTTGCCTGACGCAACTGATCAACCGCTTCTGGCTGAACAATCTCGCCTCAATGCACAATCATCGCTCGTTGTTCAACATGGACATCAGCGGCGGGATGCCGGCGGTGATCATCAAGATGCTGGTGGCCTCGGACCCTGGGAAACTTCAACTTCTGCCCGCGCTCCCCAAAGTCTGGCCGACGGGAACGATCGAAGGCGTCCTCTGTCGCGGCCAGATCGAGGTTCGGCGCCTGCACTGGAACCCCGATGGCCTCGAATGCACCCTGCATTCGGGCAAAGCCCAAACGGTATTGCTGGAACTCCCCGCTGAGATTTCTGCAATCACTGTGGAAGGCAAGGGTGGCAAAGTTGCGAAGGGCGATTCAACCAGCCAGCGCCAATTAACGCTCCCGGCCAGAGGAGACGTGACCGTCAAGATGACGCTGAAACGCTAACCAAGCCCCTCTTTTGAGGACCACCAGCGCCAAGCCTCCACTTCAATGGAAAACGAAGAACCCATGAGCAACAGAAGATATAGGCGTTTCGGATGCCTTCTGGCGATTGTCGCCGCTGCCCTTGCCCTCCCGGATGTCCGCACTCAGCCTGCCGGTGAGGCGCTGCTCAAACAAGCGGAGTCGCGATTGCGCGCCATCTACGAAACGGACGAGTTTCGCGCCAAGCGCGTGCAGGCCGACTGGCTTCCAGACAGTTCGGGCTACACGGTGTTGGAGTCGGCGCCGGATACAAAAGGGCAGGTGCGGGCGCGTTATGACGCGGTCAGCGGCGAACGCACGGTGCTGGATGCCTCTCCGCAGGAGAACACCTTGAGATCCGGAAGCCTCTCCCCGGATGGCCAGCGCATCGCGTTCTCCGAGCAGGGGAATCTCTACGTGCGTGATCTGGGCGGTGCCCTCAAGATTCCACTGACCCAGAGCGCCCCCGATGGCCCGGTGTCGAACCATGGCGCCGTCTGGAGTCCCGACGGCAAATGGATCGCTTTTGTGCAATCGGACGAATCCGAGGTGAGACTCAGGTCGGAGTTGGTTCCGGGGGATCCTTCGTATCCCGAAGTCAGGCAAGTCCGTTTTGCCCGGGTGGGGGGAACCATCGCGACCCTGCGCGTGGGGGTGGTGGATGACCAGGGAAAGGAGACCCGCTGGCTTCCCATTCCCATGCCGGCGGAAGGTTTCTATTTGGGGGAGATCGGCTGGGCCGAAAACTCGCATGAACTCCTGATCGAGAAGTTGAGCCGCTTCCGCAACGAGCGGGAGTTTCTCCTCGCCGACACCCGGACGGGTGCGCTCCGGCGTATCTTCCACGAGACCGATCGCGCTTGGGTAGATGGGAGCTACGCCCTCAACGCCGGGTGGACCTGGATTCGCGACGGCCAAGCGTTTATCGTCCTGTCGGAGAAAGACGGCTGGCGGCACGCCTATGTCTATTCGCGCGATGGCAAGCAACTCGCCCTCCTGACGCCCGGAGAGTTCGACATCATCGAGCGCTCGGTGGTGGATGAGACCGGAGGCTGGTTCTATTTCTACGCGTCGCCCGACAACGCGACCCAGAAATACCTATACCGCGTCGGTCTCGATGGAGCCGGCACGCCCGAACCGGTCACACCCAAGAACCAGCCGGGCACGCATGATTATGATTTCTCCCCGGATGCCAAGTGGGCCTTTCACATTTACTCGACGTTTGACGAGCCTCCCATCACGGAACTGGTCCAACTGTCCGATCACAAGGTCGTGCGCGTGCTTGAAGACAACGAGGCGCTACGCAAGAAGATGAAGCCATTAATCTCGCAGCCCACGGAGTTCTTCCAGCTCTCCATCGGCGGTGGCGTGGTCTTGGACGCTTGGATGATTAAACCGCCGGGATTCGATCCCTCAAAGAAATACCCCGTGCTGGTCTATGTGTATGGAGAACCACACGCCCAGACCGTGCTTGACGCCTGGGGGAAAGTGCAGGCCGACTACCATCGCGTGATCGCCGACCTCGGTTATCTGGTGCTGTCCATTGACAACCGCGGCACGCCGGCGCCCAAAGGAGCCGCGTGGCGGCGGGCGATTTTTGGCAGCCTCGGCCCGCTCTCGACGGAGGAACAGGCGGCGGCGCTGAAGGAATTGGCCCGCACCCGGTCCTATGTGGATGCGTCACGGGTTGGGATTTGGGGCTGGAGCGGCGGCGGCTCGAACACGCTGAACGCGATGTTTCGCAAGCCGGACGTCTATCAGGTCGGCATTGCCGTGGTGCCCAAACCGCAGCCCCATCTCTACAACGCCTGGTTTCAGGAGATTTACATGCAGACGCCGGAGACAAACCCGGATGGCTACCGCCGCGCAGCGCCGATCCATTATGCTGAGGGCTTGCAGGGCACATTGCTAATCATTCACGGCACCGGTGAGAACAACACGCATCTGCAGATTGTCGAAGGCTTGGTGGACCGGCTCATCGAGCTGGGCAAGCGGTTCGACTACATGGCCTATCCCAATCGCGACCATGGGCTCCGCGAGGGCCCGGGCACGGTCGTCCATGTGCGCATGCTCATGGCGCGATATCTTATCGTACACCTGCCACCCGGTCCGCACTGAACTCGCCCAACGCCCTTGATGAAACGCAGTACATGTGTCACCGCCGTGACCGGAATTCCCGCCAGCATGGCCATTCCGCGGTTCGCCATCGGCCTGCCCGTTCGGTCCGCGAACAACACACTGAGCATCGCCTTCATCGGCTCCGGCGGCTGGATCGCCCAACAACCCTACGAGCAGGGGTGCAGCGAAGAGAACCTTGTAGCCTTGTGCGATGTGGACCGTGATCAATGTGCGGAAAGCATGAGGAAGGGGAAGACCACCCAGCCCTTCTTCGAAGATTCTGGCGTGATGCTTGACGAGCTGCACAAGGAGATTGACGCGGTCGTCGTCTCCACGCCCGATCACACCGACGTCGCAGCCACGCTGGTGGCCATGGAGCGTGGCATCCGCGTTTACACCCAGACACCGCTGACGCACAACATCTGGCAGGCCACGACATTGGTGAATGCCAAGGAGCGCTACAAGGTGGTTAAGGACATGATATGTCGCTCAAACACACAACTATGAAACGTTGACATCTAATATGAAAGCCCATCTTGCCGCCGCAGTCGTCGGTCTCACCATCCTGATGCCGCCGCCGTTGTTAGCGGCGCAGGCTGATCATTCGTCGCAACCCATGGGCGACAATCCGGCACGGGCAAAGCCGGTCGAATCACCCGAAGAACACGCGACGCGCATTGCCTGGTGGCGCGAGGCCAAGTTCGGCATGTTCATCCATTGGGGGCTGTATTCGGTCCCGGCTGGAGTGTGGAAGGGAAAAGCGTATCCGACGGGATATTCGGAATGGATCATGTTCGGCGAGAAGATTCCGGTTAAAGAGTATGAGTTGTTGGCAAAAGAGTTTAACCCGACGAAATTCGACGCCAGGGCGTGGGTCGCCATCGAGCAACAAGCCGGAATGAGATACATGGTGCTCACCACCAAACATCACGAAGGCTTCAGCATGTTTAAGTCCCGGTTGACGCCTTACAACATTGTGGACACGACGCCGTTCAGGCGGGATGTAACCCCAGAGTTGCTGGATGCCTGCCGTGACGCGGGCCTGCGCTTTGGATGCTACTATTCCATCGACCGGGACTGCTATCGACCCCAGGGCCCGGGAAACAACTACCGGCAAAACAACGTCTGGGATTACCCCGATTCCACGAAGGCGGATTTCGACCGCTACGTCGCTACCTGCGCGAAGCCCCAGGTCGAAGAACTTCTCACCAATTACCGTGCGGATCTTCTCTGGTTTGATGCGATCGCCATGAAGAGCGATGTGCAGGTTGAGGACCTATACCAGGCCATCCGGAAGTTGCGGCCGGGGTGCGTGGTGAACAGCCGGATCCAGGGCTGCCGCTTTCCGGCACGAATCCCGCCGCCGTATTGCGACTACATCACCTCCGGGGACAACGAGATTCTGGACAGGGCTCCGGGATTCGAATGGGAAAATCCCGGTTCGATGAACTCCAGCTTCGGCTACAATCAGAACGATCACAACTGGGTGGACGCGCATGAGGTCGTGTCCCGTCTGGTTGAAATCGTCAGCAAGGGCGGCAATTGCCTGCTCAATGTCGGCCCCACTGCCGAGGGCGTCATTCCGCAGGCGTGCGTTGACCGGTTGATGGAAGTGGGAGCGTGGATGAAGGTGAACGGAGAAGCCATCTACGGAAGTTCAGTTTGGAAAAGTGTTCACGAGCCCGCGCGGTCAGGCGCCACAACCGCCAATTCTCCAGACGCAAGAGCTGCAGCCACGGTGAACGTTCGGTTCACCGCAAAGGGGAACTCGGTTTATGCCATTTGCCTGGCCTGGCCGAAAAGCGAACTGTCTGTCAAAGCGCTGGGTAAGCGGGGGACGGACGGCAAAACGGTTGCGGCGGTGCGGCTGTTGGGGTCCTCGGAAGCGGTCAGATGGCATCAGACTGAGGATAGCCTGACTCTGTCGGTGCCGCGCGAGAAGCCATGTCGTTATGCCTTCGTGTATCGGGTCGACTTCAAGGCAGAATGAAAGACGGATAATGCGCATCCATCAAAAGCAGACCCGTCCGCAAGACCAACCTGGCCCCTTGGCGGCCTTGCCCGAAGACGACCGTGCCCTGATCCGGTCGGTCCTTCCCGAGCTGGGCGCTTGAACGAAACGATACCCTTGCAACCTGATATGATCCTCAGACACACAACCCTGAACGCAAGAACATCAGTTCTATGCCTGATCGCCTCCCTGCTGGGCTCGCACGCCGAAGCCCAGGATGCCCCGGCCGGAAGAGCTGCCAAGCAGCCCAGCACTGAAGACCGCTTTGAGGTCCGCAATCTGGAAGGCTGGACGCTTTACATCCATCGCGACGTGCCCAGGCAATACCCCGAACAGACGGCCAAAACGTTGGAGCACTTGGGGTGGGAACTGTACCAGATCAAGCTTGCCGCCCCGGCCTTGGCGGTGCGCAACATGCAGGAAAACAACGCCATCTGGATCGAGTACCAGGAGAAGGTGGACCTGTCGTATCACCCTGATCGATCTTGGCTAGTCGACCGCGGCTACACGATTCCAAGGGACCCACAATCGTTCATGTCGCTCAGCGTCAAGACGCACGTGGGGGACTCCTATCGCCACCCCTTTGTCGTATTTCACGAATTGGCGCACGGGTATGACTATCACTTCATCGGCAAGGGCCGTGACTACGGCAACAAGGAAAGCCACGCCAACTACGATCGCATGATGAAAGTGGGGACGTACGAGAAGGTCAAGATATGGGACGGCCGTACCGGTTCCCATTACGCCCGCGCCAATCGCATGGAATACTGGGCCGAAAGCACGGAAGCCTATTTTGCGGTGAACGACATCTATCCGTTCGTCCGGGCGGAGCTGCGAGAACATGATCCGCGGATGGTCCAGTTCGTGGAACGGTATTGGGGCGTGGACCCTGAGCAGACGGTGAAGCTGGAGAAGGACTTGGCGGCCTACCAGCAGCAGGTGCGGCAGGCTACTGACCGCCCGGAGCGAGCCCGCGATTCCTCGACCGCGGCGGAATACACCCCCACCGCCCGATACGACAAGCGCGACATGAATGTTTGGTGCGTCTACGTCAGCCCGCAGTTGGTGGATCAGCCGGGGCTCTGTGCAAACATGCTGACGCTGCTGCGCTACAAACTGCACATGATCGATCACTTCATTGCTGAGCCAGGCCGCAAGCAGTTGCACGAGGTGCCGATCTGGCTGGAGATCGGCCAGGTGGGACCGTACATCCGGTATTGCAGCAGCAGTGGGCAGTTGACCGGTGAGAGAGCGAATCCTGATAAGTTTGGGGCCGTGGAGATTCGCGACCCGCAGAGCATGTTGAAATGGGCGTTGCTCCAGCAGTCCGATGTGCTTCATGAGTTGGCGTTGGCCTATTACGACCGCCACGCCGCGAAGAAGGATTCCGAGCTGGGCAAAAAGATTCAAGCCGCCTACGAACAGGCCAAAGAAGACGGCCAATACAAATCGGTGCTGCGATTCGATGGCCAGCACGTGCCGCATCCCGCCTTGGTCAGCGAGAGGCATTACTTTGCCGAGTTGATGGAGAGTTATTTCCTGGTTAACGATCACTACCCGTTCATTCGATGCGAGTTGAAGGACCAGGACTCGGCCGGGTATGCCTTAATTGCCCGCTTGTGGGAAGGTAACCCGGGCCGGTGAGCGAGCCGGATCATGAAAGCGCCCACCCAGACCACCGTATCAGCTTCGAGCCAACGAAGACCGGCCGAAACCGGCCCCAATAAGAGTTCCCATTCTATGAAGCATCATCCGCCAAGCGATCATCGCCGGGCATCTTGCAGCATTTCAGTCGTCCTGCTGGTGGCTTTGGGCCTGCAATGGGGTCTCTTGCCCAGCTCCGCCGAGACACCGAAGGAACCAGCCAGGGCCGGTGACCGGCTTTCGCCCGCCGCCTTCGCCGATCCGCCGCTCCAGACCCGGCCGGGCTGTTTCTGGGCGTGGCTCAACGGCTCGATTACCGCGGAACAAATCACCCGCGACCTTGAGGCGATGAAACAAAGGGGGATGCGGGGCGGCGAGATTTGGGATGTGGCCGCGTATGCCGACCCGGACCACCGGGTGCCGGCCGGGCCTCCGTTCCTCGGGCCGGAATCCACGCGGTTGATTGTCCATGCGATCCGCGAGGCCGGCCGGCTGGGGCTGGAACTCGGCCTGGTTGCGTCGAGCGGTTGGAATGCGGGCGGGAGCTGGATCAAGCCGGAGCACGCCGGCAAAGGGCTTTATCAGTCAACCACCCCGGTGACGGGGCCAACCAGCTTTCACGCTGCACTGCCCATGCCCGAGTTGCCGAAACAATGTCCGCGGGATGCGCAAGGCCAACCAATCTACCTCCGCGAAGTGGCGGTGCTGGCGGTGCCTGACAATCCGACCAAGACCATCGCCAGCGGAAGCCAGGTCATTGACCTGTCAACGAAATGCGGCGCCGACGGCACGTTGCGTTGGGAGGTGCCCGCGGGGGACTGGGCTATCTTGCGCTTCGTCTGTTTAAATCACGGGCAACAGTTGATCGTGCCAAGTCCGAATTCCGGCGGCCCCATGATTGATTTCTTCGACCCGCGTGCCACCGAGTTTCATCTCCGCCACATCGCCGGCACGATTCTCAAGGAGCTGGGACGCGAGTCGTTTGTGGGAAGCAGCTTCCAGACGATGGAATTTGACAGCATGGAACTCGACGGCTTCACGCCCTGGACGGAATCCATGGCCGATGGGTTTCAGCGGCAGGTGGGTTACCCGCTGATCGCCTTCCTGCCTTTCCTCACCGGTTGGAAATTGGCCGATCCCGAAGCCCAGGAGCGGTTTCTCTATGATTGGACGAAGTTCGTGAGCGACCGGTTGATCGAGTCGCACTACGCGACGGGTCGCGAGATTCTTCAATCCTACGGCGTGAAGCTCATCGCCGAAGCCGGCGGACCGGGGCCGCCGATCTGGGATTCCAATCCCGTGGACGGCATCAAGGCGCTCGGCGCCGTGGACATTCCGCGCGGGGAGTTTTGGATCCGGCATCGCGGGATTTTCCTGGTCAAGGAAATCGCCGCCGCGGCGCATGTCTATGACAAGCGGCTGGTGGACGCGGAATCCTTTACCACCTGGCGGCGCTGGGTGGACGGGCCGTTGAATCACAAGGAACTGGCCGACCGTGCCCTGTGCGAGGGTTTGAATTGTTTCTCATTGCATACATTCGCCAGCTCCCCGCCCGAGGCGGGGCTTCCCGGCTGGGCCTACCACGCCGGCACGGATATCAATCCGGCGGGGACCTGGTGGCCGATGGCACGCGGGTTGATGGACTACCTGGCTCGATGCTCCTACATGCTCCGCCAGGGCTGGTTTGTGGCCGATGTGTGTTACTACTATGGCGACCAGGCGCCAAATTTCTTCCCGCCGCTGTGCAATGTGGAGGAAAAGCCGCTGTTGGACGGCCTCGCGCCGCAGAACGATTTCGATATCTGTTCATCAGAGGTGGTTCTCCAGCGCATGCGCGTCGAGAAGGGCCGGATCGTGCTGCCGGATGGGATGAGTTATGCCGCGCTGGTGCTGCCGGAGCAGGATCACATCCCGCTGGAAGTCATCAGGAAAATCCGCGCGCTGGTGGCTGACGGGGCAACGGTGATCGGCCACCAGCGGCCGACCCGCGCTCCGGGTCGGCGAAGCTCCGAACAGGAGAACCAAGAAGTGGAGCAGTTAGTCAAAGCGCTTTGGGGCGCAGACGAGCCGGGGGGGCCAGCGGTGCAAGTCCGGTCCATGGACCGCGGCCGGTTTGTGATCGCCAGTGATCGCACGAAGGCGCTCCGGGGAATTGGCGTCGGCCCGGATTTTGAAATCGCCGGGCGCGGCGAGCCGGATCTCGGTCCGCTGGATTTCGTCCATCGCAAGACGGGCGATGACGAATTCTATTTCATCCGCAACAGGACCAAGCAGGCGCAAGCACTGACCTGTCGTTTCCGGGTCGCGGCGGAAGACAACGGGCAGACGCCCGAATTCTGGTGGCCCGACTCAGGCCGCCGCAGTATTTGCCACGGTTGGAAGACGGTCGCCGACGGTTACACCGAGTTGCCCGTGGAGTTGGGTCCCCTCGGGTCGGTGTTTGTAGTGTTCCGCAAGGGCGGAGGCACCGGCAAAGAACTCGACGCACTCGCTCGCGACACCTTCCCCGCGGCCGAAGCTCCGGCGTCCTTGACTCTCGACGGGCCATGGCAAGTCGAGTCGGAAGCTGGAAGAAAGAGGCGCGGCGAGCTTTGAGAAACCGCAAAGCTGGACCGAGTCCGACCATGACGGGATTCGGTCCTTCTCGGGCATCGCCACCTATCGCAAGTCGTTCGAGTTGCCCGGCTCGTTGGCGAACAAGGACCGGTTGTTCCTTCAACTGGGCGACCTGGCCGAAATCGCCGAGGTCACGCTCAATGGCAAACGGTTGGGGTTGGCGTGGCTGCCGCCCTATCGGATCGAGATTTCCGGGGCCGCCCGTGCCGGCGCGAATCAGTTGGAGATTCGCGTCGCCAATCTGTGGGCCAACCGGTTGAACGCCGATTCGCTGCTGCCCGAGTCGCGCCGTTTCACGCGCAGCAACCTCGACCGGATCCAGACCGACCCCACGTCCGACAGCAGTTACGGCCGCGTGCCGATGGGCAAGACCCGGCCGGTCTACACCAACATCCCGCCGCTGATGAGGTCGGGGCTGTTCGGGCCGGTGCAGGTGATCACGCCTCGAGACACTTCGACGGAAGTCAAGGCAGCCGGGGCGGCCCCACGGTCCGAGGTCGGACTGCAATTACTCGGCAACCGCTTCCTCACCTTCAACACGGTGGTGCGGGTCAACCAGATCGAAGTGGCGCGTGACAAAGTCGAGGGCGCCGATGAATCGAGCATCCATTCGCCGCGCGAGGCCCGGCTCTTCCGTGAGGCCATCGCTGAGGCTTGGCCGGGCGCGCGCATCACTTGGGCGTTCAGTTGGCAGGCGCTCCATGATGCGCGGCCTGACTACCGCGAGTTGCGCCGTCTCGCCGTGTCCTATCACAAGAAGTATGGCGACGAGATCACGTTCATCCCCGGCGCCTACTTCGCCAACATGTACAACACCCGCGAACAGGTGAACCGCGATCTTCACGAGGGTCTCCAGCGGGTCTCCGAAATCGTCGGCGACGGCTACCGCCCGAAGAGCGTGGTCGCCGGATTTCTCGCCGCCGAAAACCTCCGCTACCTCGCCGAGAAGGAAGGCATCCACATCTGCCAGGGCAACATCTGGGGCCAATACGCCGTGGATAACGGCGACGGCGAAGGTTCGATCTGCTATCCCTATTACCCGTCGCGTGAACATTTCCTCAAACCCGCCCGCGGCCAGGACGACTTCATTGATTGCGTCAACCTCGACGGCTGGACCGTGGACTTCCTGTGCGCCCGGATTCCCGGCGCGCGCACGGTCAATGGCGAGCACTGGCGCAGCCGCCAGGGCGTCGGCCCTATCGAGACGCTGCTCGACATGGGCACCGAGCGCGGCCTTGAGGCGATGCTCGCCACCACTGCGACCCATTTTGACGACGGCTTTGCGCGCAACGGCTTCGCCTGGGTGACCTGCGGCTGGGAGATGTGCCTGGTCGAGGGCCGCAAGATCTACGGCTACGGCGGCCGCAACGGCATGGAAGGACTGCACCTCTGGCTCACCGAAATCCGCAAACGCTGGCCGGACACCAAACTCATCACCCAAGGAGAGTTCGGAGAACTCTGGCGTGCGCGTTTCAAGAACAACGACAAACTCGACTATCGTTTCGTCCATCGCGGCAGCGGCATCCGCGCCTCGGAAGCCGACCAGGAAATCCGCTGGTTCATGAACCGGGATTTCCGGCTCGCCCTCCTGAGCAACTGGAAGGAGAACGGCACGCCGAAGGTGATTGACTTCACCCGCTACGATCTCCCGGCCAAGGAACCGGCCGACCCCGAGCCCGGCAAACACTCCCGCAACTGGAGCCTCATCAACCGCATCAACCAGAAGGGCACCCGTCCGCAAGACCAGCCCGTCCCGCTCACGGAATTGACCTCCGAGGAGCAATCAGTTATCCGGCGGCACTACCCGGAGCTCTTTGCTTCCGACGCTAATGCCAAGTAGGCAAAGTCTGACTTAGCCACAATCCACAATGTCATCACCGCGCACGACACCCATTATGCGACGCAGAACCTTTCTCCGCACGGTCGCCGGACTCGCCGCCAGCACGTCGATTCCGCAATTCGCCATCGCCAAGCCCGGCAAGTCCGCCCACGGCAAACTGAACATTGCCTTCATCGGCTCCGGCGGCTGGATCGCCCAACAGCCCTACGACCAGGGGTGCAGCGAGGAGAACCTCGTCGCCTTCTGCGATGTGGACCGCGATCAATGCGCGGAGAACATGAAGAACTGGAGAACCACCCAGCCCTTCTTCGACGATTTTCGCGTGATGCTCGACACGCTGCACAAGGAAATTGACGCGGTGGTTGTTTCCACGCCCGATCACACGCACTTCGCGGCCACGCTGGCGGCCATGGAGCGGGGCATCCACGTTTACACCCAGAAACCGCTCACGCATAACATCTGGCAGGCCAGGACGCTGGTCAAAGCCAGGGAGCGATACAAGGTGGTCACGCAGATGGGCAATCAGGGACACGCGACCCATTCGATTCGGCAGTCGGTCGAAGCGTACCGGGACGGCGTGATCGGAAAGGTGAGCGAAGTCTTTGCCCACAACGGCGGCCCCGAGATGGGCGGCAGACATTTCGCGAACCCTGCAACGATGCCGCCCCCCGTCTCTCCGGTTCCCGCGGGTCTCGCCTGGGATCTCTGGCTTGGACCTGCGGCCAAGCGGGATTTCTATCGCGACTACCTCCCCTACAAATGGCGGGCTTTCTACGACTTCGGTTCGGGCATCCTGGCGAACTGGAGAACCCACACCTTTGACACGCCGGTCTGGGCGCTGGATCTCGATCCGCCGACGGTGGTGGAGTGCCTTGAGCGCAAGCCCTCGCTGGAGGGCCTCATCCCGGCTGGCAGCCGGATCAAGTATCACTTTCCCGCCAAGGCGAAGCGCGGTCCGGTGGTGCTCTACTGGTTCGACGGCCCGCAGGATTGGTCGAAGGTCGGACGCATAGATCGGTTCGAGGCTGATCATGCCGCCTATCTGGGACGCGCCTGCTGGATGGTTGGCACCAAAGGCCTGATCGGCTGCGACACACATGCGGGATCATCCACCATCATGCCCGTTGAAGCACGCAAGGAGTGGCAAGCGAAGCCGCCCGCCAATCCCATCCCCCGCGTCAAAGGTGGCCCGTTCCGCGAATGGTTGAGTGCAATCAAGCAGACCGGCCCTGAGCCTGGATCAAACTTTACCTACTCCGCGAAGCTGACCGAGATCATTCTCCTCGGGGTACTGGCCCAGCGCTTCAATACGCGCATCGAGTGGGACGCCAAGGCCGGCCGCATCAGCAACCACCCGGAGTTGAACGCTTTCGTCAAAGAACCGGCCCGCGAAGGCTGGCGCTATGGCGAGAACCTTTAGCACCTCATGCGCACGTTGCCCCAACAGTCGTTGCTCGCAGTCTCTTCCGCCGTCCTGTTTGTTGCTGAATCGCACGGCGCCGAACCGAAACCGGAAGTCGCCAATGTAGAGCCGGACATCTTGAAGCGTGAACCTGGATCGAAACCACACCCTCTAACAACCAATCACCCATGAACAAGCCTGCATCCCTAGTCTCCACCATCTTGTTGCTGTGCATCGCGACGGCCGTCGCGCGCCTCCACGCCGCGCCTGCTGCGGCGGCCGGCGAAGCGTATTACACCGAAGCCCCCATGTTCCAGTCCCGCCCGGACCCGACCCGAGAAAGGTATTTCGGCGGCATCGGCACCACCGGCCTCAAGCCGCGGATCTATCCGGGTGTGGTCCTCAAGGTGGAGGAAATGGTACCCGGGTCCCCGTCCGAGGGCAAGTTCGCCAAGGGCGAGATCCTCACCGGAATCAACGGGCTCGCCCTCAAAGGTCTCAACCCCTTCGTCGCAATGGGCAACGCCCTCACCAAGGCCGAAGCCACGGACGGACGGATGGTTTTTGAGGTGACCTCCGCCGACGGCAAGACTCAGCGCAAGGAAACCGTGACGATTCCCGTGCTCGGCGCCTACAGCAAGACCTGGCCGCTGGATTGCCAGAAGTCAAAACGCATCATCGAGGAGGCCGCCGCCTTTTATGCCGATCCGAAGAAGTTCAACGAGGACGGCATTCCGGGTGCCCTCGTCTGCCTCTTCCTACTTTCCACCGGCGATGACAATTATCTCCCGCGGGTGAAAGCCTACTTCGATGCCTTTCCGAACGATGTCCGTGCCATCGGCGACCACACCTGGAACAACGGCTACAACGGGATCGCCTGCGGTGAATACTACCTGCGCACCGGGGACAAGTCGGTATTGCCCATAATGCAATACTTCTGCGACGACGCGAAGGCGCGCCAGAAGTTCGGCTGCGGGTGGACGCATTGGAGCAATGGCATCCATCCCGGTTACGTGGCGGGTGGCCTGCTGCACGCGGCAGGCGCACAGGTGCTCACGACGCTGCTGCTGGGCAAGGAATGCGGCGTGAATGTCGATGAGGAGACCTTGCTCGGCGCGCTCCGCCACTTCTACCGCTTCGCGGGCCACGGCGGGGTCGCCTACGGCGATCACCGCCCCGAGGGCGGGTTTGGCTCGAATGGCAAGGATGGCATGATCGCGGCCGCCATGATGATCGCCTCCGGCGCGCAGGGCGATGTGACGATCTACCGAGAGGCCAGCAAGTGCCTGGCCATGACGATGATGGACAGCTATCCGGGACTGGCGTTGGGCCATGGCGATGAAGGCCGTGGCGACGGCATTTGGCAGGGTATCATCAACTCCTATCTGATGAAGGAAAAGCCCGCGCTCTACCGCGAGTCCATGGATCGCCTCACCTGGTGGCATGACCTCAGCCGCGAACCCGGTGGCAGCATCGGCATCGCAACGATGGAATGGGGCGATGGCAAAGTCGGCTCTTCAGGTCCAGGCATCGGGCTCTCCTATACCGCACTCTTGCGAAAGTTGCGCATCACCGGCGCACCGCGAACGAAGTTCTCGCAGAAAAACACCCTGCCCGAGAACTTGTGGGGCACCAAGGCGGACTTGGCTTTCCTTTCCATCGACCACAACCCGAAGTATTTCGACTACGGCCCGGAAGAACCCGCTCATATAGCCTTCTTCGCATTGGGTGATGCCTATACAAAACCTGAGAAAGACCTCAACAGCCTCCCTCGGGAAATCGTGCTGAAAAATGTGCATCACCGGCGCTACATCGTCCGCACCCAGGCCGCCTTAGCACTGCGCAAGGTGGGCGCATTGGATGAACTTGAGAAACTCCTCAGTGACCCCGATCCGCGTTTGCGGCGTGCGGCGCTCGATGGCCTCATTGATTGGAGGTACTGGTTTGGGCCAGGAAACCAATCCATCTCCACAGAGCAGTTTACCCCCGGGATGTTGGCAGCCATTACCACAATTCTTTCTGATCCCGAGGAATCATGGTATGTCAAGGCCGGTGCCTTGATGGCACTCAAGCTCGCTCCGGCCAAGGATATCCAGGAGCGCTACAAGCTCATCGAGCCATGGATCAAACACTCGGACTGGTGGATGAGGGATGCCGCATTTGAGGCGCTCACCGGCCTCGCGAAAGACGATGCCCTTTACCTCAAGATCCTTCCGACGCTCCTGACCATGGCGACGCGCGAATATCATACGATGCCCCGCGAGTGGATGATGAATCACCTCAACGCGGCCCTGCGGCAAAAGAAACCGGAAAGCGACGCGGGCAAACTCATCCTTGCAGAACTGCGCAATGGCGTGACCACGAGCGAGATCAAGACCGGGGACCGTGCCCCCGAGGGGGGTCACAACGTCATGGAAACCCTGAAGATTTGCCTGCGGAACGACCCCACCCTTGCCGTTGCACTCGCCACTGCCCTGAAACCACGATTCAGCGAATTGCAAACTGGCGATCTCGTCGCCATCGTGGCAGCTCCAAGCTCGAATCCAGCCGGAGAGCCATTCGGATTCTTCAGGCTTCTGGAAGAGCTGGATTCCAAGCAACGCAAAGAACTCACCGACATCCTCTATACGGATTACCGCCCGGAAATCGCCAAGCGGCTTCGCTCGTACAATGACTATGAAGAAGCCCATAGGCCAGGCATCGTGAGCACCATCATCGACCTCGCGAAACTCCGGAATCCCACCGTCGGCTGGAAACCGATCGGCAAGGTGCCATCGTCAGAGCTGGTCTGGCGCTTCAAGGCCTTCGATCCCATCGTGGAAAAAGACCAAGTCCCAACCCGCGAGAAGAGACGCCATCGCGACATCCGGTTGACGGATGATTTGAAGGGCTGGTTCAATCCCGATTTTGATGACAGCAAGTGGAGCGCAGGGCGCGCACCCATCGGTCGCGGCACCTACAAACAGGGCACAAATGTCTTTGCCAATCAATCCGATTGGGGCAACGGAGAGTTCATTGTCGCGCGCACGACATTCGAGGTGGAAAAACTCGACTACGATTCCTACCGCCTGAGCATTCTGAACCCGCAAGGGTTCAAGGTTTACCTGAACGGACACCCGATCGTGGGCTACGGATGGTGGCAGACCAAACCCCACTATGCGCCTTGGCCCCTCGGACCCGGCGAGGTCGCACACTTGAAGGACGGCTCTAACGTGATCGCTGTCTATAGCAACGTTGAATACGACGAGAAGACGAAGGTCCCGTATGGCCAGGTGGATTGCTTCATCGAGGGTCTCAAGGAGTCGAACCTCGAATGACATGAGAAACGGTTGAATCAACTATGAACACGCTCGGCACTGCTTCCCGGAAAAAGCAAAGGACGATCCGTTCTCTCGTTGGCAAAGACATGGGCCAGGGTATGATTCGCATGGTCCTTCCGGTGTGAATGGGAGCGGCAAGGGAAGTGTTGTCAGCTCAATGAAGGCAAAGGCGAGACAGCAACCGGAGCTTTTGGGCGACACTCGATGGGCGGCGCGTCATGGCTTCACGCTAATCGAGCTCCTTGTGGTCATCGCCATCATCGCTATCCTCGCGGCGATGCTTCTGCCAGCCTTGAGCCGGGCCAAGGAGCGCGGCCGCCTGACGGCCTGCACGTCCAACCTGCGCCAGCTCGGGTTGGCCATGACGATGTACGCGGATGATGCTGAAGGCCGTTTTCCCAAGGCCGACTTTAGTGACAACCTCATCGGGCTGCCACCGGCATTGCACACCAACTCCCTGCGCCAGGCAATCCAAACGTACATCGCGTCCACGAATGTGTTCTTGTGCCCGACGCTGCGCCAGCAACCAAGCCGCCTCAGCAGAAGTATCCGACGGATTACAACTACCTCTGTGCTCACGGCTGGGCCGTGCCGTTCTTTGTGGTTTCGACAACGATCTCTCCGGGGTCTGTGGTCAGCCCGCCAGCGGCATCCGGCGTTCCGCGGAGAAACCAATGGTCATCTGCGACAGTCTGGGCGACCATGTTGGCGTTCCGGGCGACGCGGTCTCTGCGCCCGGCAGCACGGTGCGCGGAGCACAGAACACCGTATTCGTGGATGGCCACGTGGGCTTCATCCGTGGAACCATGCAGGAGATCATCGCCATTTACCAGATGCCCAACCAATGAGAAAAGTAGACGTCCACATGCCACCCACACTAATCAAAGAATCCATTTTGGCTGTAGGCCTGTACTGTGGCCTTTGCCTGGGTGCAAGTGTCCAGCCGGCCACGCCGACCCTGCTGACCGATGCGCCGACCCGACAAGAGGATCGCGCCGCCATCGAGCGTGGCCTGGCCTTCCTGCAAAAGGCGCAGAATTCAAATGGCTGGCGCTCCACGCCGGATCAACCGCCGGATCCCGTACTCGTCACGTGCTACGCCGTGATGACACTGGAAATGCTGGATTGGAAGATGCCATGATCCTGAACACTCAAGAGCGCAGAAAGAAGCCAGCGGGTTTCGTGTGGTTGTGGGCCGCGCTGACGATGCCCTGCGTTGCGCTATGCGCGGCCGACTTCACCTCCGAGGCCCTTTCCGCCAACCGGCCAGGACCAGCCGGGGGCGCCACGAATGCCCCCCTTCAATCCGCCTTGCAGCAACTCAATTTCCCCGGGGTGACGATCAACGCTCAGGAGCGGTGCCTGGATGTGGAAAGTTGCGTCTGCCTTCATCGAGGTGCGCTGGAGTTGGTGGCCTGCACCAAAGGAACCAAGGAGCATGAGTCCATCGTCGCGATTAGGGCCAAGCCGGTGCACATTCACGCGGCGCTCCTGCTGCTGGGCGCCAAAGCTGGAAGTCCGGCGACGCGCCAGCCGCTTGGGGATCCAGCCGGGCGCTGGATTGACATTCCACCCAGCGGCGGGCCGGTGGACGTGTTCCTGGTGCTCAAGGGCGAAGATGGGAAGATGGTCGAGCACCCCATCAGCGATTTCATCGCCCCCTCCAATAGGAGGTTCGATGACTCCGCTTCTGCGGACCAGGAGGCCAGGTTCCCGACGCACACCTTTCTCTTTGCCGGTTCCATCTTGTATGGCGGCGGGCCGGGGCCGCGCCGATACTTGAGCGACCAAAGCGGACATGTGATCTCGCTCGTGACCTTCGGCGACGAGTTGCTTTGCCTGGCGGCGATTCACAGCCAGGACAATGACGCGCTCATGTGGCAGGTTAACGCCACGAACCTGCCTGCCGTGGGTTCCAAGGTCACCCTGCGACTTCGCCCCCACATCCTGCCCGCCGCGAAGGCCGTTAATGCCGACGAATCCCCCTCGGTTCTCGTCCCGGAACCAGTGCAGCGATAACCACTCCCATGAACCCATCCATCACCCTCAAATCCCTGACGTCCTTCTTGGCTGCCGCGCTGCTGGCACTTCCCGCCAGCGTCTCCGCCGCACAACCGAAGAGCAACCCAGCCAACCCCGACTTCACCCAAGGCGAGGCCATTCCCCCAGGCGCGAAGCACGACTGGAGTCTTGGCCCCACCGGGCTGCGCGGCTGGATGTTCTGCGACCAGATGGTGACCACCGACGCGCGGCAGATTTCCATCACCCAAGTGGAGAAAGGTTCTCCCGCCGATGGTGTCTTCCTCGTCGGCGACGTCATCCTCGGAGTCGGCGGCAAGTCGTTTTCCTACGACCCGCGCACCGAGTTCGGCAAAGCAGTCACCATCGCCGAATCGGCGGCGGGCGGAGGGAAGCTGACGGTGACCCGCTGGCGGGCGGGCAAGATGGAAGAGGTTGTCGTCAGACTCCCAGTTCTCGGCAGCTACGGTGCCACCGCGCCCTACGACTGCCCGAAATCCAGACGCATTCTTGAGCAGGGGTGCAAGGCGTTGGCCGGGAAAGTGGCCCAATCCCCACATCGAGACGATCCCATCGTTCGCTCCCTCAATGCGCTCGCGTTGCTGGCCAGCGGAGATCCCGCCTGGCTCCCGCTGGTCAGGAAGGAAGCCCAGTGGGCGGCGGGCTTCTCGGTGGACTCGATGCAGACATGGTATTACGGCTACGTCATGATCCTGCTCTCCGAGTATGTGCTGGCGACCGGCGACCAGTCGGTCATGCCGGGACTGCGGCGTCTCGCACTGGAAGCTGCCAATGGGCAAAGCGCAGTCGGCTCGTGGGGCCATGGGTTCGCCAGACCCGACGGCCGCCTCGGCGGCTACGGGATGATGAATTCTCCGGGAGTGCCGCTGACCATTTCGCTAGTGCTGGCGCGCGAGGCCGGCGTGAAAGACCCGGAGGTGGCCCGCGCCATCGAACTCAGCGCCCGCTTGTTGCGATTCTACATCGGCAAAGGCGCGATTCCCTACGGCGACCATCACCCGTGGATCGAGACCCACGAGGACAACGGCAAGTGCGGAATGACCGCGGTCCTGTTCAATCTCCTCGGTGAAGCCAACGGCGCGGAGTTCTTCTCCCGCATGAGCCTTGCCTCCCACGGACCCGAGCGCGACACCGGGCACACCGGCAATTTCTTCAACATACTGTGGGCCATGCCCGGCGTCGCCCAGTCCGGACCGCAGGCGACGGGCGCGTGGATGCAGGAGTTCGGCGCCTGGTATTTCGACCTTGCGCGGCGCTGGGACGGCACGTTCTCCCATCAGGGCCCGCCCGAGCCGGACCACGATAGCTACGGTGGCTGGGACTGCACCGGTGCCTACCTGCTGGCCTACGCGATGCCGCTGAAGGAGATCTATCTGACCGGCAAACGGCCGGGCGTCACCCCGCAGTTGGACGCTGCTGCGGCGCAAGCACTCCTCCTCGATGGCCGTGGTTGGGACAACAAGGACCGCCACAGCGCCTACGACCAACTCAGCGCGGAGCAGCTCTGGGAGCGCCTCGGTAGTTGGTCGCCGGTGGTTCGTGAGCGGGCGGCGATGGCGCTGGGCCGGCGCCAGGAGGTCTCCGTTCCACCCCTGGTGACTTTGCTGGAGTCGCCCGCGCTGACTTCCCGTTACGGAGCCTGCCAGGCCCTGATCGCCTTGCGCGGGCGGGGAGCGCCGGCCATTGAGCCGCTGCGGAACGCATTGGCGGACCAGGACCTTTGGCTGCGCATCAAGGCCGCCGAAGCGCTGGCAGCCATCGGTGCCCCCGCCCTGCAAACGGTTCCCCAACTCCTCGAACTGCTGGCCCAGGTGGACCTGCAGAGCGATCCGCGCGGCATGCAGCAGCGGTATCTGTCCTTCGCCCTCTTCGATAGCGGCGGGATGCTGAGCCGGTCGCTCGAGGGCGTGGATCGCGAGGCGCTCTACCAGGCCGTGCGGGCCGGCCTCAAGAACCAGGACGGCCGCGCCCGGGGCAGCATCGGATCGGTCTATCGGAATCTCTCCGCCGAAGAGATCAAACCGTTGTTGCCCGCCATCTACCAGGCGATCATCGAACCCGCTCCGAGCGGCGAGATGTTTGCTGATTCGATTCGTGTGGAGGGGTTGCGTCTCCTGGCCAAACATCGGATCGAGGAAGGCATCCGCGCCTGCGTGAACTACACCCGCAATCAGAATCCCTGGGCCAGCGAGCATCGGACACCGGAGTTAATGAAGATCCTCCTCAGCTATGGCACCCACGCCAAGTCGGTCATTCCGGAGCTGACCCAGATCGCCAACTACTTTGAAAAGGACGAAAAGGACTTTCCCAAGGAACTCATGCTCCGGAAGGCCAAGTGCGTCCGCGAAACGATTGTTGCGATCGAGGCCGCGACGGATACCCCGGAGCTTATCAATCTGAAATAGCCCGCGGCGGCCAAACCAAGCCATGATCAAACGACTTCCCAGCACCCTGTTTGCCTGCGGGACTCTGTGCATGGCCGCGCCGGATTCGCCAGCGAACACGCCAGCCCCTAGCGACACCGGTGCGCCGCGCCATGGAACCATTACCGAGAAGACCCCCTCGATCCCGCAGTACTTCACCTGGATCAACAACACCAACGAGGGTGCCACCGAGGAGCAGACGCTCGTCAACCTGCGCTTCTTTAAGTGGCTGCACGACGAGTTCGGCATGCGCCTCGGCATCTATGCCTTCGACGCCGGCGCGATCGACAGCCAGCAGTACTACGGCCGCATGGACAGCGAACGCTTCCGCAAACAGTTTCCCGACGGCTTCAAGGAGATCGCCGAACTGGCCAGGTCCTTCGACTGCCGCCTGGGGATGTGGGGCGGACCCGATGGTTTCGGCGACATGCCGCAGGAGGAAGCGGCGCGCACCGAAATGCTGCTCAGCCTTTGCCGGGACTACGGGTTTCAGTTGTTCAAGTTCGACAGCGTGTGCGGTCAACTCCGCGACCACAAGCAGCAGGCCTTCATGAACACCATGACTGGGTGCCGCCAGCATGCGCCGGACCTCGTCGTGCTCAACCACCGGCTGAACCTGTCCGAGGACGCCAAGCGGCACGTCACCACCTACCTCTGGGAGGGGGCAGAAACCTACATCGACGTGCACATGATCAACCAGGGCACCGCCACCCACAACCGCGCGGGTGCCCTCGCCCGGGGCTTGCCGCCCGGCCTCGGCCGGCTCACCGAGGACTGCGGGGTCTGCCTCTCGTCTTGTCTCGATTTCTGGGAGGACGACCTGGTCCTACAAGCCTTCAACCGCTCCCTGATCCTCGCCCCGGAACTCTACGGCAACCCCTGGCTGCTGCGCGACGACGAGTTCCCCAAGCTGGCGCGGCTCTTCAACCTCCACTTCCGGAACCGCGGGATCCTGGTCGAAGGCATGACACTGCCCGCGAGCTACGGAAAGCACGCGGTGGCGCGCGGCGATGCTCGCACACGTTTCATCACCCTGCGCAACCTCGGCTGGAACCCGATCAAGATCAATGTGCGGCTGGGCGGGGAAATCGGCCTCACTTCCAAAGGTCGGGTCGAACTGCGGCAATATCATCCCTCCGAGCAGATGCTTGGCACTTTCGAATATGGCGATTCGGTCCCGGTGACCGTCGATTCGTTCCGCGCGTGCCTGCTGATGGCCACGGTGAAGCCGTGCGAGGAAATCGGAGTGATCGGATGCCGCTACGAGATTGTGCGCGACACACCGGACAAGCCGGTCAAGGTCAAGCTACTGGGCAGTCCGGGGACGACGAGCAAGGTCAAACTGCACTCGGGATCCCGCCCATTCCGCGAGGCCCGGGTCAACGGGCGCAGCATTCCCGGCGTTTTGGGGGAGGGCGTGGAGATCTCGTTTCCCGGAACCAAGGCGGACGCGTCCCCGCACCGCAAGCTGGCGGACCTGCAGCCGGTGCCGGTGCCCGCCGATGCCGAAGCCCTCTACGAGGCCACCTGTTTCACCGCGCCGAACGATGCCCTGGAAGTCCAGTCGCTGCGGCGATCCGGCCCGTCGAACATCACCCCGGTGAAGGAGGCGCGCGATGCCTTCTTGAATCAGGCACTCTTCTGGCGACGGGGCATCTGGGACAAGTATCTCTTTGATCGCCGCGACGAGACTTTCCTTTCCACCTTCGTCTACGAAAGTGACAAGCGCATCGCGGGCGGCTGCCTCCGCGTCGATCTCGGCACGACTCTCGAAGCGGATACGTTCCGGATCAGGACGCTGCACGACCCGCGTAACGGAAAGCCGATCCCAGCCGAGATGCCAGCCGAGATCGGCACCACTCTTGATAAGTGGCATCCCGTGGTTTTCAAACCAGTCGAGCCGGCCACCTGCCAGAGGATCGCCGTGGCCGAGATCACGAAAAACGGCGGCCAGCACGAGTTGCACGATCATGACCTGCGCCACTGGGAGGCCAAGGTCCCGGAGGGGACCGCCTGCCGCTACCTGCGCCTGGCCCCGGCACCGGACCGCACTGCGGAGGTTGGTCTTTGGAGGAAGGGCAAGCAGTTGGAAATCCCGGCCACGTCCCGCGCCACCGCCCTTTTCGCGCCCTACGACAAGGCCCGGGCAGAACTCGCCTGGCAGGCGAAGGTTTCGCTTCCGTCCCACCCGGCCCCGAACAGCTACCTGTGCGTGGCCCTCAACGGCGAGCACGGAAGAAGCGGCGCCTATGCCGCCCTGCGTATGGATGGACAGTGGATCGGTGCCCCGCAGCGGGCGGTATCCTACCCCGCGGTCGTCTTCGAGTATCCCCCGCGGAGCCCGTCCTCCAACTTCACCTATTTCTTCCCGGTCACACAGGAGATGCACGGCCGGAACATTGAAGTGGTCGTCCTCGGCCTAGAAGGCTGCGATCCCGCCCTCAAGCCGGAAGTCTGGACCACCACCTACCCGCACCCCTACGAATCCTTGGAAATGGTTCTCGAGTGATGATTGCGGCCCGCCATCGATCTGTGTGCCCGCAGGGCATTCTTATGACCGCCTTGTTGGGAAGAATGAAAAGTCCGACCACCAAATGACCATGAAACCAACTGTCATCCTAACCGCAGCATTGCTGTGCGCCCTCTCGCCGATCTCCTTCGCCAAGCCGCTCAAGGTGTTCATTCTCGCCGGGCAGTCGAACATGGAAGGGCATGCCGCAATCAGCACTTTTGACTACATCGGCCAGGATCCGCTGACGGCACCGATCCTCAAGGAGATGCGCAATCCCGATGGAACTCCGCGGGTATGCGACAAGGTCTGGATGTCCTATTTGACCGGCCCGTATGATGGCAGTGCCAATGGCGAGGGGCTCGGGAAATTGACCGCCGGCTTTGGCGCACGCGGAGATCAACCCACCAAGGATGGCGGCAAGATCGGTCCCGAGTTCACCTTCGGAATCTATCTGGAGAAAGAGCTGAAGCAGCCCATTCTGATTATCAAGACCGCCTGGGGCGGCAGGTCGCTCAACACCGAATTCCGTCCGCCCAGTGCCGGGCAATACAAGCTGCCCAAGCAGATTCAAGATGAGTGGGACAAACATCCGCAGGGCGCCCACGGGATTCCCAAAGCCGAGGACCGGAAACAATGGCAGGATGAAAAGGATGCCGCCACGGGTGTGTTTTACCGGATGATGATCGAACATGTGAAAAAGGTCCTGGCGGATCCCAAGCGGGTCTGCCCCGCCTACGACCCCAAGGAGGGATACGAACTGGCCGGTTTCGTCTGGCTGCAGGGCTTTAACGACCTGGTCGATGGGACGACTTATCCCGGCCCCGACCAACCCGGAAAATACGATGTATATTCAGACCTGCTGGCCAAGTTCATTCGCGATGTTCGCAAAGACTTGTCAGCTCCGAAGATGCCATTCGTGATCGGCGTGCTGGGAGTCGGCGGTGAGAGCGACAATGAGATTTTCCGCAAGGCCATGGCCGCACCGGCCGACCTGCCCGAGTTCAAGGGCAATGTGGTTGCGGTTGAGACCGCTCCCTTCTGGGATCACGACATCGCCGCCGCTCAGCCCAAGCAGGATGCGTATAACAATATCGTCAATATGGCGCACAAAGTGAAAAACGATGGCACGCTCGACAGGGAATGGAAATGGGAGAATTACTGGAAACCGGTGGGCAAACCGCTGCCGGTGGAGCGGACTTGGCGCTTCGTCACGATTGATCCCATTGAAAAGAAGGACAAGCTGGACAAATACACCGACAGGCGATTCCGTGACATCACGCTGCCAGCCGGGATGGAGAATTGGTATAGGCCCGACTTCGATGACAGCCAATGGACGGAAGGCAAGGCCCCCATTGGAAAGGGCGTCTGGAAACACAGCGGAATCACCTTGGACAAATTCCCATCAACATGGGGAGACGGCGAATTCCTGCTGATGCGCACAACTTTTGAAGTTGAAAACCTTAACTGCGAGTCGTATCGCATCGCGATCTTGGCGAGACAAGGGTTCCATGTCTATTTGAACGGACACAAGATACACACCTACATCTGGTGGATGGAACATCCGTATTACCGATCGATCGTGCTCACACAAGAAGAGATTAAGTATTTGAAGAGGGGGAAGAACGTATTGGCGGCCTATGCAGATGACCAGTACGACAAGAACTCTCCAGATCATTTTGCCGCGATAGATTTGTGGATTGATGGGATCGGCAAAGCCGACCGGGAGACGCTCGACCTGGCATTGGAGGAAGTCCTTTCGCCCAAAGACACGGAGGTCCTCAAAGGCGCTTCCAATGGCGGTTACCACTATTGGGGCAGTGCGAAACTTTTTTCGCAGATGGGCAAGGCATTTGCAGAGGCCTTGCTGCCTTTCCAGAAATGAACGAAAGTCAAGACACTGGAAGGAAAGTGCATCCGAGAAATGCAGGAATGAACAACACGAAGGGAAAGAGGCCATTATTATGATGACATCGATCAAAACCATCGGCCTGCTGACCGCACTCGCGATGGGCCTCGCCAGCCCGCTGTTCTCACAAGTCCCCGATCTCACCAAGGACACGCAGTCGGTGGACCGCAAGCTCACCTACAATCTGGGGGCGACTGGCCTGCGCGGCTGGATTTACACCAAGGCGGCGAACAATCTCGATGCCGCACAGGGCCGCTACACTCTTGCCAGCCGTCAAATCCTGGTCACCCATGTGGGAGCTGCCTCACCTGCCGACGGGGTCATGTCGGTGGACGATGTGATCCTCGGTGTGGATGGCAAGCCGTTTGGGGACGACGCCCGCAAGTCAATCGCCCTGGCGATTCAGGAAGTGGAAGCGGAGGCCCGGGGCGGGGTGCTCAAGCTCATGGTTTGGCGCGCGGGCCAAGTTAGGAATCTCGAGTTGAAACTCGCCGTAATGGGCACCTACAGCGACACCGCGCCATGGAACTGCGAGAAGTCCAAACGCATCCTCGACGGCGCCGTCAAGGTGCTCGAAAAGGAAACCATGGCGCCCAACTGGGCCGGATCCATCCAGGGTCTGGCCCTGCTCGCCACGGGCAAGCCGGAATACCTGCCAAAACTGCGCGACTTCGCGCACGGCCTCGCCAAAGAGAATCCCGATCCTGACAAGAAACCCGCCGGACCCGTCTGGGGCGACGCGTGGAACATGGGCTATCGCCTGCTGTTCCTCTGCGAGTATTACATCGTCACCCGCGACCAGGAGGTATTGCCCTCGATCAAGAGAAGCGCCCTCCTGCTGGCCCGCGGCCAGAGCATGTATGGCACGTTCGGCCACGGCTTCGCCGCACTCACCAGGGACGGCCAATTCAACGGCTCCGTGCCTCCCTACGGTCCCGTGAACATGGCCGGGTTGCCGGCCAACCTCGCCATCGTACTTGCCAGGAAATGCGGCGTGAAGCACCCGGAAATCGACCAGGCCATCGCCCGCGCCGCCGGGTTCTTCGGCTACTTCAGCGACAAAGGCGCCATTCCCTACGGCGAACACGAACCATGGCCCTACCATGAAAATAACGGCAAGAATTCCATCACCGCAGTGATGTTTGCCGCGATCGGAAACAAGCCGAAGGAGACGGAGTTCTTCGCCCGCATGGCCACGGCAGGTTTCGCCAATCGCGAATACGGTCACACCGGGCAGGGCTTCAGTTATCTGTGGAGCGCCCTCGGTGCGGCCGTCGGCGGTCCCGAGGCGGCGGCGGCGTTCTTCCAGAAGTCCTCGTGGCACCTGGATCTGGTCCGCCGCTCGGACGGATCGTTCACCTATGACGGCGGCGAACAATACGGAGCCGGGCAGACGGATGACAATACCTACTATGGAAAAAGTAGTTACTACGGACTGAGTCCCGCCGCCACCTATGTGCTGACCTACGCGCTGCCCCTGCGAAAACTCGGCATCACCGGCCGCGATGCGGATTCTTCGGGTTGGCTCGACAAGGCGCAAGCCGCGGCAACCGTGGCGGCCGGGCGTTTCGATCTGGATCGGCGCGGGTTGTCCCCGGCGGAACTGGTCGCCGCCTTCGGTAATTGGTCGCCCATCGTCCGTGGCTGGGCGGCGCAGGAACTGGCGTCGCGCCCCGAGTCCAAAGCGATGGTGGCCGATCTGATCAAACTCGCCGACAGCGGCGATCCGCATCAGATCCAGGGTGCCTGCGAGGCGCTGGGGCTCATCAAAACGCCCGAGGCGCTGCCGGTCCTGGTCAAACAACTCTCCCACCCGGACCGCTGGGTGCGCTACAAGGCGGCCGAGGCTGTTAGAAAGATGGGCGGGACCGCCAAGCCGGCCATCGAAAACATCCTCAAGGCGCTCGTGGCGACGGCGGAACCCTTGTGGCCAATCTGTTGGGAGGACCCCGTTCAAATCGCGCACGGCCAGTTGGCCGCCGCCGTGTTTTCCGGCCCCCTGCGGGAGGAACTCAAGAAAGTGGACCCAAAGTTGCGCAACGAGGCCATCCGCGCGGTATCCACCAATCCGGATGGCATGGCCCGTGCCACGCTCGAACACTGCTTCCAGAACCAACTCACCGAGGAAGATGTCATTGCACTCGCCCCGGTCATTCTCGCGGCGGTGGAGAGCCCCAGTCCGGCGGACACCATGTTCAACAATGTGATCCGCATGGCGGGCTTGAAGGCGCTGACCAAATATCATTTCGAAGAAGGGATCGCGGCGGCCGTCGGTCTGGCGAAAACCCAGGGCGGGCACGGCAGCGAAAACCGGACCGGCGAGATCATGAAAATGATCATCGCCTACGGATCGGCCGCCAAACCGCAGATCCCAGCACTTAAGGAGGTGATTGACAGCTTCAACGCCGATGTCGCGCAGGGCACCTATCCCGGTGGCGAACTCAACAACCGGCGTGTCGGCGCCGTGGAGGAGGCCATCAAGGCCATCGAGGCCGCCACGGATCATCCCCCGCTCCGCAGCGTTACCTCTGCATCCCGGAAGACGAATCCAAACAAATAGCCGCGCCATGAAACATCACCTTCTCAGACCATTATTCCTGCTCACATTTACCGCGGTGGCCGCATCAGCCACCGAGTTCCACGTCGCCATCACCGGCAACGACGCGAGTCCCGGCTCCCAGGCAGCGCCTTTGCGCACGATCCAGCGTGCCGCCGACCTCGCCCAGCCGGGCGATATCGTCACCGTGCATGCCGGCGTTTACCGCGAACGCGTCAATCCGCCGCGTGGAGGGGAGTCCGATGCTAAGCACATCGTCTACCAGGCGGCCGCCGGGGAAAAGGTGGTTATCACGGGTTCGGAAGAGGTCAAGAAGTGGGAGAAGGTCCAGGACGACGTCTGGAAGGCTATTCTTCCCAACACCTCTTTTGGCAGCTTCAATCCCTTTGCGGAAATCATTGCCGGCGACTGGTTTCATGCCAACAACCGCATCCATCACGTCGGGGCTGTCTATCTGAATGGCCACTGGCTGGCCGAGGCGGTCAGTATGGAGGAGGTTCTGAAGCCCATGACCGCGACGCCGCAATGGTTCGCCAGCGTGGACGCAACCCGCACCGTCATCTGGGCGCAGTTCAAGGATGTCGATCCCAATACGCAGCAGGTGGAGGTCAACGCGCGCCGGTCCGTGTTCCATCCGGACAAACCCGGGCGCAACTACATCACGGTGCGTGGTTTCACCCTGCGCAACGCCGCCACGCCCTGGGCACCGCCCACGGTGGAGCAGATCGGCCTCATTGGGGTCCATTGGAGCAAGGGCTGGATCATCGAAAACAACGACATCGCCTATTCCACGTGTTCGGGGATCACCCTGGGGAAATATGGCGGCGCCAAGGATAAGAATTCAGGGTCTGCCTCGGGCTATGTCACGACCATCGAACGCGGCTTGAAGAATGGTTGGAACAAGGAGACCATCGGCCATCACGTGGTGCGCAACAACCATATCGCCCATTGTGAACAGGCGGGTATCGTGGGAAGTCTGGGCGCGGCGTTCAGCACCATCACCGGCAACAGCATTCATGACATCCATGTCCGGCAACTGTTCTCGGGTGCCGAGATGGCGGGCATCACATTCCACGGACGCATCGATACCACGATCAGCGGCAACCACATCTACCGGACCTGCCGCGGCATCTGGCTGCACTGGATGACCCAGGGGACGCGGGTCTCCGGCAACCTCTGCCACGACAACGCCACCCAGGATCTGATGGTCGAGGCGAACCATGGCCCCTTCGTGATCGACAACAATATTTTCCTGTCGCCCAAGGCGATTGAAGACCCCTCGCAAGGTGGTGCCTATGCCCACAACCTCATCGCCGGGGGCATCGATCTGGCTCCCGACTTCTTCGATGGGCGCAAGACTCCATTCCACAAGGCCCATTCCACCGAAGTCGTAGCCCTCCATGACAATCCGTCCGGTGACAGCCATTATTACAACAACCTGTTCATGCGCAGCGGCAGTCTGGAGAAATATGATCATGCCCATCTGCCGATGTGAATGGATGGAAATGTGTTCTTCCAAGGGGCGAAGTCATCCACGCATGAGAAGGATCCCATCCTCAGGTCCAGCTCGAATCCGGCGCCGGTGCTGGTTGAGAAGAATGACGGCTTCTATCTGACCATGACCTTGGACACAGCCTTGGGGAGCGAACGGCCCTCTCAACCGGTGACCTCTGCACGGTTGGGCAAAGCCAGCACTTCCGGTTGCGCCTTTGAGAATCCTGATGGTTCTCCCATCACGATCGGCACGGACTATCTCGGTAAGCCCCGCAACGCCGCCAATCCGACACCCGGTCCCTTCGAGTCTCCCGGGACAGGAACGCTCACCATGAAGGTGTAACCGCTTGCGTCAACCCGGGACACGAAATAGAACACCATCACAATACAAAGCATATGAACCCTTCAAGAAACTACCAAAAAGCACAACACAACCTACCAGGTGCCCGGCTCGCTGCAGCGGCCATGGCATGGTTAGCACTGGCAGGGGTCTGGCCAGCCAGGGCCGATACCGCGCCGGGAGAGGAAGAAAAAGCAAGGACTTACACGCTTGCTGAAGAGACCATTCGGCGCGCCAGGGAGAACCTGTCCAAACAGGTATCCACGGAAAGCCCGGAATTGACCACACTGGTGCATGATTTATATAGCCATTGCACGTTTGATAAATTGTGGGAACCGGCACTTCCTGGCCTGCCGTACCGGTTTTTCTCGATTTCCGGAGCAGACGACACGTCCTACGCCAAGTGCCAGTTGCTGTGGGATACCATGTTTGTTCTCAACGCGTGGGCACCTTTGGATGATGATCCGTTGGCCTGCGATGTCTTTCGGAATTATTGGAATGTGATCGACAATAATCCGGAAGCGCCCAAGGGATCATACCGCTATGGCATGGTGCCCTGCACGACCAAGCCGGATCTGCCGCAGGATGGTTACTCCCAAATCCCGATTCTGGCATGGGGATGTCTGATGGTCTATAACCAGACCCATGACCGGGCATTGCTCGATCTCTGCCTGCCCTATTTGGACGCATTCCTAACCTGGTATGCCACTGAGCGGGATGTGGACAATGACGGCTTGATCGAATATGGCGCCTACAAGAAATGCTCGATCGCCGACATCGTCCAAACGGCCCGCTTTGAAACATTTGATTTCGCATTGCCCCTTGATGGCCTGAAATTGACCGAGCATCCCACACGCGGCACAGGCGGTGCATGGTACGGGAACACTGAAGGCGTCGATCAGACCTGCTTCCTGGCCATGTCCGAAAGGGCCATGATGGAGATGTGCCAGAGAACCGGGCGCATCGAAATGATGAAGAAATACGAGCGGAATCTCGCCAAACGAACCGAGGCGATCCGCACCAAGATGTGGGACCCGGAAACGAAGTTCTTCTACAGCCTGGACCGGGATACCGACAAACCAATCCGTGTGCGAACGCTGCAGGGGTTTCTTCCACTGACTGCCGGCCTGGCAG
>JABTUJ010000039.1 GCA_015075445.1 Verrucomicrobiales bacterium | reverse complement strand
TCCCGGCGCTGGTGCGCGCGTGGGACTTCGCTGCGCGGCAAACCAACAGTGTCGTGTTGTGGATCCACGCGCCGCAGCCGGTGATGTTGTCCACAGCGGACACGCTGCGGCAGGCCTTCGAGCGACGGAAGTCAGGTCCGCGCCTGCTGGCGCTGCCGGTGGCGCCGGGACCCAACCGGATTATCGAGCAACTCGAGGGCTTGCCGGCGCTGTCGGCGGTGCCGCATCGCGGGACCGTGGCCGAGGACCTGCGCGGGTTGCTCACACGTTGGACCGGCCAACGGCGCGGGTGGGCGTTCGAGTTTATGCACGTGGACCCGTTGCCGGGCGCGGTACCGCCCGGGCGCGAGGTGTCGCTGCACGCGGGACGTCTGTGGGCAGCCGCCGAGGTGCGCCGGCTTCAGGCGACGCGGGAGGTGCAGGCGGCGGTGGAGCTGGCTGCGGCCTATCAGATCGTGACGCCGCTGAGCGGTGCCGTCGTGCTCGAGACCCAGGAACAATACGACCAGCACGGGCTCGAACCGGCCGACCCGCAGTCGGTGCCGGCCATCCCCGAGCCGGGCATCCGGGGGTTGCTCCTGCTGGGATTGCTGGCGCTGGGACTGTCACGGCGTCGGCGCCTACAGGGTAATAGACGTCCGGGCTAACTGGCGACGACGTTGACGAGCTTGCCGGGGACGACGATGACCTTGCGCACGGTCTTGCCGGTGAGGAAGCCGGTGAGCTTGGGGGCGCGCAGCGCGGCCTGTTCCAAGTCGGCCGGGGTCAGGCCGGCGGGCACGACGATCTTGTCGCGCAGCTTGCCATTGACCTGGACGGGGATCTCGAGGGTGTCCTCGACCAGCAGCGCGGGGTCGAAGGCGGGCCAGGCGGCATAGGCGAGGCACTTCGCAGGCAGGCTGAATGCGGACTCAAGTTTGGCCCAGAGCTCCTCGGCGAGGTGGGGAGCGAAGGGGGCGAGCAACTGGAGAAACGGGCGCAGGACAGCGAGCGGGCGCGTTTCCCAGGTCATGGCCTCGTTGACGAAGACCATGAGGGCGGCGATGGCGGTGTTGAACCGGAGGCCTTCGAGGTCCTCGGTCACTTTCTTGATCGCGGTATGCAACGTCTTGAGCTGGGCCGGGGTCGGGTCGGCCGCGGTCACGGTGCGGTGCAGGCGGATCTGACCCAGCCAGGTCTCCGCGCGATCGGGTTGGGCCGTGTACTGCTGTTCGAACTCGGTCTCGCTGGCCTCATCGACGCAGAGGCGCCACACGCGGCCCAGGAAGCGGGAGACGCCCTCGACGCCCTTGGTGTTCCAGGGCTTCACCTGCTCGAGCGGGCCCATGAACATCTCGTAGAGGCGGAGGGCATCGGCGCCGTAATCCTGAATGAGCTGGTCGGGGTTGACCACGTTGCCGCGGCTCTTGCTCATCTTGAAACTGCGGGCATCGACGTGGATGCGGTGGTCGGCCTTGAGGACGAAATCGCCGCCGACCTTCTCGACGTCCTCCTCGGTGACGCGCCGGCCGAACGCTTTCTCGCCCGTGGCGGTGTGTGTCGCGACCAGCCGTGGGCCGGCGGGGGTGGCTTCCTCCTCCAGGTTGCGGAGGTCGGTGGTGCTGACGGATTGGCCTTGGGCATCGGCGAAGGCGGTGTACTCCATCTCGCCCAGGATGAGGCCCTGGTTGACGAGCTTGAAGAAGGGCTCGGGTGTGGAGACGTGGCCGAGGTCGTAAAGCACCTTGTGCCAGAACCGGGCATAGAGCAGGTGCAGGACGGCGTGCTCGGTGCCGCCGACGTAGAGATCCACGCCGGGCGTGACCGACGATGCTTGCGGGTTGCCGCTGCGCGTGGCTGCCGTGCCCATCCAATAGCGCTCGGCTTCGGGGGCGGCGAGTCGGTCGGGGTTCCGGGCGTCGAGATAGCGGAGGTAATACCAACAACTGCCGGCCCACTGGGGCATGGTGTTCGTTTCGCGCCGGGCGCCGTCCGCGAGGTTCACCCAGTCGGTCGCCCGGGTGAGTGGCGGCTGGCCGTCGGCGGTGGGCTTGTAGTCATCGAGGGGCGGGGGCAGCACGGGCAAGGCCTCTTCCGGGACTGCCTCATGCTGGCCATTGCGCCAGATGATGGGGAAGGGTTCGCCCCAGTAGCGTTGTCGGCTGAACAGCCAGTCGCGGAGCTTGTAGTTGACGGTCTTGCGTCCGTGCCCGCGGGCCTCGAGCCACGCGGTGATCTTGCGCTTGGCTTCCGGAGTGGGCAGGCCCGTGATCGAGACGTCCGGTCCCGTCGAGTTGACCGAGGTTCCATCGTCGACGAAGCCGCGCCAATCGGTGGCGGGGTCGGGGGGCTGGACGACCTGGACGACGGGCAGGTGGAACTGGTCGGCGAACTGGAGGTCGCGGGTGTCGTGGGCCGGCACGGCCATGATGGCGCCGGTGCCGTAGGTGCTGAGGACGTAGTCGGCGATCCAGATGGGGATCGGCTGGCGGTTGACGGGATTGAGGGCGAAGGCGCCCGTGAACACGCCGGTCTTTTCCTTGGCGAGCTCGGTACGTTCGAGGTCGGACTTGCGGGAGACGGCGGCCTGGTAGTCGGTGACGGCGGTGCGCTGGCCGGCCGTGGTGACGAGTTCCACGAGCTTGTGTTCGGGCGAGAGCACGAGGTAGGTCGCGCCAAACAAGGTGTCAGGCCGGGTGGTGAAGACCGTGATGCCGGCGTCGGCACCCGGGGAGCCGGGGGCGACGCGGAACGTGACCTCGGCGCCCTCGCTGCGGCCGATCCAGTTCCGCTGCATTTCCTTCAGGGAATCGGACCACTCGATGGTTTCGAGGTCGGCAAGGAGGCGCTCGGCGTAGGCGGTGATGCGGAGCATCCATTGGCGCATGGGGCGGCGGACGACCGGGTGGCCGCCGACCTCGCTCTTGCCGTCGATGACCTCCTCATTGGCCAGGACGGTGCCGAGTTCCGGGCACCAATTGACCGGGGCTTCGCTGACGTACGCCAGGCGGCTGTGCTCGATCAGGTGCGAGCGGAACAGGGGGCGCCGTTCGGAGGGCAGCTCGCGCCAGGTGGCGTGGGTGCCGTTCAGGTAGGCGTTAGACTCCCATTCCGGACGGCGCTGGGGCGCGTCGGACAGGGCGTCTTCGAGCAAGGCGATCGGCGTGGCCCGTTTCCATTCAGGGTCGAAGTAGCTGTGGTAGATCTGGAGGAAGATCCACTGCGTCCAGCGGAAGTAGTCGGGGTCGGTGGTGTCCACCTCACGCGACCAATCGTAGCTGAAGCCGAGGCTTTGAATCTGGCGTTTGAAAGTGGCGATGTTGGCCTCGGTGGTGACGCGCGGGTGCTGACCGGTCTTGATGGCGAACTGCTCGGCGGGAAGGCCGAAGGCATCCCAGCCAAACGGGTGCAGGACGTGTTTTCCCTGGGCGCGGCGATAGCGGGCCAGGATGTCCGTGGCGGTGTAGCCCTCGGGATGGCCGACGTGGAGGCCGGCACCGGAAGGGTAGGGGAACATGTCCAGGATGTAGTACTTGGGGGGGAGGTCGGCGGCTTGCGCACGTTTGCCAGCCAGACCGTGGCGCCGGCCGAACGGATGGTCGGACGGGATGTCCTCGCCCGGGTTGAAGGCACGGAAGGCCTGGGTGCGTTCCCATTCGGTCTGCCATTTGGGTTCGATGAGGTGAAACGGATACGGACGCCGCGTGCTCGACATAGGCGCGGGATGATGGGCAAGGGGGGTGCGTGCGGCAATCCGGGAGTTGGCTCTGCTACCGCACGAGCCGGAAGTACCGCTGCGGGCCTTGCAGGCGGAGTTTCACCGCCTGGGTGTCGGGGCCGGTGGCGACCGGTTCGGGGACCGGCTGCCACGGGCCGCGGAGCTGGGGAGCGGACTGGAGGCGGAAGCCGAAGGCGGCGAAGGGCCACGAGCATTCGAGCGTGTCGGGACCGGCGCGGCGGACGGTCAGGGCTGGGGTGACGACGGGCGGGACGAGGGTGGCGTTCAGGTAATCATGGCGCCGCTGGATATGGGACATCAGGCTGTTGACGGTGCCGGACCCGTAACCGCGTTCGGTGGCCATGGTCTCGACCACCGGCCGCATCTGGGCGGGGGAATAGACGTGGTTGTTGAGGTAGTGGAACATGGCCTGGAACTCGTCCGGGTAAGCGATGAAGAAGGAATCCTTGAGGCGATTCCACCAGCCTTCGCGGTTGCCGACGGGGCCGATCCGGCTTTCGTCGGCGCCGCGGAAGGGGTGGGCGGTGGCCTCACCGAAGGCGCCGCCGAGGGTGTTGTCCATGTCCCACGGGAAGACGCACCATTTGCCATCCTCGGCTTTGCGGTAGAGGAAGTGGTTCTGGAACATGTCGTCGAAGGTGCCGACGTAGTTGATCGTGGCGATGTAGCGGAGGGTGCGGTCGAGGTCGAAGTGTTCGGCCAGGAACGCGCGCAGCGCGGCGGGGCCGGCGGCGCGGGCGGCGTGCAACTGTTGGACGAGGGTTCGACGAGGTCCGGGTGCGGGAGCCCAGCGGATCGTTCTTCCAGCGAAGCGTGGTCCGGTCGTATGTGTGCTTGTAGCGCTGCGCCTGGGTGAAGCCGTTGCGGGTGCCCTGGATCAGGCGCTCATCGCCCCAGCTCCAGGGTCCTTCGTCGCCGATGAAGCCTTCGGACTTGAAGAGGTCGCCCACCTCGGTGAACCAGCGGGCGACCAGGTCGTTGCCGGGCCGTTCGATTTCGAAGGCGGCGTTGTTGAAGGGGCAGCCATTGATCTGCAGCCGGGCCCAGCCGGTGCGCGGCACGGGCACACCGGCGAGGCGGAACATCTCGAACGAGACACGTTGGGGCCAGCCGGACTGCTTCTGGAGGAGCAGGACGTCCCTGCCGCGGTGGTTGCGATGGGAGGGGAAGGCGATTCGCCAACTGCGGACCTGGGCCTGGCCATCGCTGCGATGGGAGGCGCAGGGGAAGCTGATGGTGGCGCCGCCGTTGCGGTTCCAGCGGCTTCCCTGGTGGCGGACCTGGACATCGTGCACCACGCCGTCGCCCACGAACACGGCCGGGACTTGGAGGTTCCAGGTGGGGTTGGGTTGGTTGCCGGCGACGCGGCCCGCGGCCGTGGCGTTGTGGAGCCGGCGCCAGTTCGCGGCCGAGAGGAAGAGGTGATACACGCCTCCGGGGAGGGTGGTGGTGACCGGGGGATCCACGAAGTAGGCGTGCCAGCCGTAAACGTCGGTCTCGGGGCGTGGGGACACGACCTCCCAGTTGGCGGTGCGTCGCCATGCGACGCGATAGCGGACGATGGTATTGGCGGGCAGCGCCGGCAGAACGGCCTGCCACGTACCGGCGTCGGCGGTGGGCTCCCCGGTGGGTGACTGGCGCGTCATGGGCTGGGAGGACAAGGGCTCGTTTTCCGTCTCCGGATCATCGACCCAATATTCGAGTCGGACCTCGTCCGTGTCGTCCACGCCCGCGAACGTGACGTGGACCGTGGGGGTGTCGGTGGCGATGACAGGATGTGGGGAGACCGCGAGGGCGACGGCGGTGGGCGGCGGTGAGAGCGTGCTGCGGCGGTTGGGCTGCAGCGGGGTTGGCTGGTCCTCGACGGATGCCTCCCAGTTCGCTGGGTCGTCCGAGGGCCGCGTGGGCGAACGTCGCTCGAGCGAGTGTCCGGCGCCTTCCACCTGGCCATGGCCATCGGCAGCGGAAGGCCAAGGGAAATCGTCGTCATATGTCACGGCGTCCACGGTCCGGCCGTCGGCTCCGAACAGGACGAGGCGGCCGCCGCCGTTGCCCAGTCCCGGGCGGTAGGGGCCGGTCACCCGCGTGGGGTCGAGTTGGTAGAACGCGGCGACGCGGGCGGGTTCCCAGGCGATGAGGAGGTACTCGCCGGGTGCCAGGGACAGGCCGGGGGGAAAGAGGAAGCGGATGTCGCCGGTGAGGCCCCAGCCAGTGAGGTCCACGTCGGTGCCGCCGAGGTGGTACAACTCGATGAACTCCGTGCGGCGTTCGTCGTCCGTGTCGCTGAACGGATGGTACATGATTTCATTGATGACAACGGGGACGGGGGCGGCGGGTTGACAGTTCACGACATGGTTGGGCTGGAGCGGCGTGGGAGCACCGAGCGGGGATGCCCGCCAGTCCGCGGGTGCGTCAAAAGCCTCGCTCGCACACGCGCGTTCGAGGGAAGCGCCCAGGCCATCCGGGGTCACCGGCCAGGGTGCGCGGTCGGCATACGCCACGGTGTCCACGATCACATCATCGGCGTCGAGGAGCGAGAGGCGTTCACCAGCGTTGCTCAGGCCGTCGCGGTAACGAAACCACGCCGTTTCCGGCAGGCCGTAGGTGGTTGCAGCCGAAGCGGGGTCCTCGGCCAGCACCACGAACCCGCCCGCCGGCAGCGCGAAGCCGTCGGGGAACGTGAAGGCCACGCCCTCGAACCGCCAGCCCGAGAGATCCACCGCCGCGGGGCCGGCATTCCAGAGCTCGATGAAATCGTCCTGTGTGCCGGCCGGTGCGTGGTACATGAGCTCGTTGATGAGCACCGAGCGCAGTCGCCGCGGTTGGTTTGGGGCGCCCGCGGACGGGGGTTGCAGGGCGTACCAGTCCGCGCTGCCGTCCGGGAAGCGCCCCAGGCTTGCGCCCCGGGTCTGGGCGCCAAACGCGTAGGCATCGATGACGAAGGTCCGCCCGGGCTCGGTGAGGAAAAGCGCCTCGCCCTCGGCGCGTAGTCCGAAGCCGAACTGGGCCTGGGTCAAGGTGAGGAAGCCGCGCGCGGGCACGATGGTTCCCGCCGGCAACGCGTAGCGGTTGAGCGCCGCCGCTTGATCGGACAACCAGACCCCGGTCAGGTCCACCGGCGTGTCGTTGGGATTGAACAGCTCCACCCAGTCGGTGTCGCCTTCGCGGTTGGCCAGGAACTCGTTCAGGACGACGCGGCGGAGGGCGGTCTCGACCGAGGGTTGCGGGGTCCAGGTGGCGAGGAGTTCGGGGGCCAGGACGAAGTCTGAGCTGCCGCTGAGCAGACCGTTGTGGCCCTGGATGGCGAGGACATTGGCGCCCGCCTGGAGCAGGCCGATCCGCGCGGTCAGATCATGGACTTCGGGGGCGTAATCGGCGGAGGAGTTGGCCGGGCGATCGAAGGCGGGGGGGTCTCCGGCGAGATTCACGGCCGCCACCCGCACCCCGTTCAAGTAGAGCACGTAGCCGTCGTCGTAGGTCACGCGGGCGGTGAGTCTCTGGAGGCGTTCGAGGTCCGCGGCGGCCAGCGTGAAGGTGTAGCGGGCGTAGACCGACAAGTACCGGCCGGGCATGTCGGCCAGCACGGTCCGGATGGCGGCCAGCTCCGCCGCGTCGTTGCTGTAGCCAAAGCCGCCGCGGCCGCTGAGCCAGTCGGCGTCCGGCGCGAAGGCGGGCGCGGTCCATGCGGTGGTGCCCTGGGTGGGTTCGCGCTCGCCCTTGAAGTACCTGGCTGGAGCGTCCTGCGCCACGAGGGCGGATTCGAGGGCTTGGTTGGCGTCATCGGGTTCGGCTGTCCCGGGGGAGCCTCCCATCCAATGGCTCGCCTTCCAGTTACGCACGCGGTCCGGATGGGCGGTGGGGTTGCGCAAGACGAGCGAGTGACCGGCCCCGGCGGCGGCGGCAGGCCAGTCCCCGTGGACGCCGTAGCGGAAGTCCAGTTGCTCAGTGCCTTGGGCGTCGAGAAGCCGCAGCCGCTCGCCTTCGTTGCTCAAGGCGCCTTCATACGGGCCGAGCACGCCAGCCAGTCCGTGGCGCGCGGCGAGGGCGGCCGGGTCGCGGGCCAGAACGCGGTACTCGCCGGGGCCCAACACGGTGCCGGCAGGAAACACGTAGGTCAGCCCGCGATCAAACGACCAACCGGACAGGTCCCGCGGGGTGGAGCCGGGGTTGTGGAATTCGAGGAACTCGGCGACGGCGTCGGTGGCGTTGCCGGCGGCATCGCGCGGGGGTTGGTACATCAGTTCGGTCACCACGAGGGCGCGGGCGGGAAGCGGCAGCAGAGACAGGCCGAGGCCGAGAGCGAGGCCCAGGGGGCCGGAGCGGCGCATCGGAGCGGAGCCGAATGCTTGACCGGCAGGGTGACCGGCTCGAGTCGTCTGCTCGCAGAATGGCGGAAACGTCATGGATTCGGTGCGTAGGCTACAACGAGTCGTGTCACGGCTCCAGCGCGGGGAGAGGGAAGTTCGAAGTTGAGAGTTCGAAGTTCGAAGGGCGAAGTTCGAAGTTCGAAGGGCGAAGTTCGAAGTCCGAAGGGCGAAGTTCGAAGTCCGAAGTTCGAAGTCCGAAGTTCGACGTCCGAAGTTGGAGGTTCGAAGTTGGAAGTTCGAAGTCCGAGGTCCGAAGTTCGAGGGGCGAAGGGCGAGGTTCGAGGGGCGAAGGGCGAGGTTCGAAGGGCGAAGGGCGAGGTTCGAAGGGCGAAGGGCGGAGTTCAAAGCTCAGGAGAAGCGCTCTGTTCCTTGCGGACCTGCTCGGGGACCACGAACCACGGAGGGTGCAGGCTGGAAGCCCGCACCACAGGTTCATGGGGAGATCCAGGATACCCGAGGGAAGAAAGGGGTCGGGTCTGGCCGGCCGGTTAAGCGGTGTGAAGAGCCCAGTCATGAGCAGGTCGCGAACCGCCTTGCAGAGGGCACGGGCGGTGGGGCTCGACGTGGACCGGGTTTCAGGGTAGATCGTCGGGCGACATGGGCTGGTTGCCAAGCTGCCGGACGAGGTGGCGTTCGCCAAGAGAGCGCGAGCGCGGGCGGGGCACGGCGGGTTGGATCGGGCTGCTCGTGATGGGCGGGCGGCTGTTGGCGGGGACGGAGACGGAGGGGGAAGCAGAGCTGGACGCCGTGGAGGACCCGCTGCTGGACGAGGGCGCGTTGGCGGAGTTGCTCGAGATGTCCGTGCCGTCGGTGTGGACGACGACCGGGGCCGTGCGCGTGGGCGGCGGTTACCGCGACAATGTGCTGCTGAGCAGTGTTAATCCCATGGCGGCCGGACTGGTGAGTGCCGGGGGCGATTTCCTGTTGAGCCGGCTCCCCACGGACGGGACCGAGGTGTCGGCGATGGTGTCGGGAGACTACAGCCATTTCGTGGACGTAACGGCCGCCGAACCGGAGGCGATCGTGCTGGCGCAGGGGGAGGTCAAGCGGGATCTGGGAAGGCGTTGGCTGGCGGGGGTGCGCGGGCAGTACGTGTTCCTGCATCAGGTGTTCGATGTGTCGGCGACGGAGGCGGACCTCACCACGGTGACCGCCCGTGGCCATACGGTGCTGCTGTCGCCGTCACTGCGGAAGGGCTGGGGGCAGGGGTGGGCGGTCGAGGGCGCCCTGGACGGGTCGTGGCAGTATTTCGAGTCGCCCCTGGACCCGTATTGGGAAGCGGTGCCCACGGTGAGGTTCCTGCGGGAGTTCGGCCGGCGGGGCGAGCTGGGGTTGAGTTACCGGCTGAGTCAGCGGTGGTATGACGGCCGGCCGCCCCTGGCGGCGGACGGAAGCGAGTTGCCGGGCGAACTCGAGTTCACGGCGCACGAGCTGGAACTGAAGGGGCGTTGGACGTGGGACGAGACACGCCGCTGGAGCACGCAGGTGCGCCTCGGGTTTGTGGACAACCAGGACAACGGCGGTGGTTACTTTGACTACCATCGGTACAGCGCGGGCCTGCAGATGCGGTATCGGGCGTCGTCGTGGAGCGTGCGGGCGGAGGTGCGGGCGCGGTGGTACGACTACGCCGTGCAGGGTTCGGACGGGCCGGGGTCGGAGTTGCGGCACAAGACCGACCTGGGGTTCAACGTGCGGGGGGATTATCGCCTGGGGCGGAAGTGGACGCTGTACGCGGAGTACGACCGGGAGATGACACGGGACACCATGCCGTTGTCGGACTATCACGCGAATGGTGTGAGTCTGGGCGTGGAACTGGAGTTGTGAACAGCGTGCCAAAGTCATTGCGCGGTTCGTCGACCCGACTGGGCCTGGTGGCCACCGGCTTGACCTTGGTGACCCTGGCGTTGGTGGTGGGGTGGGGCCGTTGGCAGCTCGGCCAGCAAATGCGCAGCCAGATCATGGGGCGCGACGCCGTGATCCTGCAGGCCATGGCGTCGCGGACCGCGGCGGAGATGGCGGGGGAGGACCCGAACTTCGACCTGGGGGAACAGTTGGACCAATACGCCCTGCTGGTCAACCTCGCGTACCTCACCAACATCATCGCGGCGCGGTTGTTCGGTCCGGATGGCGAGTTTTTCTATGGGGAGCCGTTCGAGGTCAAGGAAGCGGGTTTGAGTGATGCCACCCTGGCCCAGATGCGACGGGGGGAACCGGTGACACGCTATCGGCCGTCCGCGCCCCGGCAGGAGTTGTTTCTGTCGCTTCCCGACCTGGACGGGGGCGGAACGGACACCTTGTCGTGGCTGGAGATCTACCTGCCCCTCTGCCGGCCGGACGATCCGGAGATGGTGGGGGTGGCGCAGATCATGGTCGAGGCGGTGACGTTGGAGCGGGAGTTCGCGCGGCTGGACCGGCGGTTGAACGAACAGAGCGTCGGGGTGTTCTTGGTCGGCGCTTTGGTGGCCACGATGGGTCTGGGATGGGTGTTTCGGCGGATGGGGCGGGCGCAGGCGTTGCTGGCCGCACGCACGGAGGACTTGCGACGGGCCAACCAGGAGCTCGCCCAGGCCGCCAAGGTGACCGCCGTGGGAGCCGTCGCGGCGCATTTGATCCACAGCCTGAAAAACCCCGTGGCCGGCCTGCAGTCATTTGTGGGCGCGCGGCAGGACACGGCCGCAGGCCCCGAAAGCGAGGAATGGCGCGAGGCGTTGGGCGCCACGCGGCGGATGCAGGCGCTGATTCAGCAGGTCGTGGGCGTGCTGCGGGACCAACAGCAGGAAGCAGCCTACACGCTCTCCCTGGCGGAGTTGACCGGGCTGGTGGTCGGGGAATGTCAGGCCGCCGCCGCCGCAAGAGGAGTGCGGGTCGAGACGGCCGGCGGCGGGGAGTTGGACTTCGACAACCGGGTGGCCGGGCTGTTGCGATTGCTCCTGGTGAACCTGGTGCAGAACGCGGTGGAGGCGAGCCCGGAAGGGGCGGTCGTCGGCCTGCGCTGGTCCGTGGAGAGCGAACGCGTTGTGATCGAGGTGCGGGATCAGGGAGCGGGGGTGCCGTCCGCTGTCCAGGCACGACTGTTCGAGCCGGTGCGTTCAACCCGGGAAGGCGGATCCGGGATCGGGTTGGCGATCAGCCGGCAGCTCGCGGTGCATCTCGGGGCAGAGCTGAGCCTGGTCTCCACCAGTGAGACGGGAACCGTGTTTCGCGTGAGTGTTCCCCGGACGGCGGAGTGAAGGGAAGGGTGATCGAAGGGAAAGGTGAGCGGAGGACGGGACGAGCCGGGGCGCGAGGGCGCACCCCGGTACGCCCGGGGCAGGCGTGGTCCCCGACGAGGGGCGGGCGTGGGCACCAGAGGCCAGGGTGGGGTCAGTGGGCTTCGAGCCAGTTGGCGCCGGTGCCCAATTCGACTTCGAGCGGGATGGTGAGAGGAAGGGCGGTCTTCATCTGTTCGGCGACGAGCGCGCGCACCGCGGCTTCCTCGGGTCGGTAGAGATCGAAGACAAGCTCGTCGTGGACCTGGAGAAGCATCCGGGTGCGGAGGTGGCGACGGACGAGTTCGGCGTGAATGCGACCCATCGCCAGCTTGATGAGGTCGGCCGCGCTGCCCTGGATGGGCGTGTTGATGGCGTTGCGCTCGGCGGCGGCACGGACGGTGGCATTGGCCGACTTGAGGTCGGGAAGACGGCGGCGGCGGCCGGTGAGGGTCTTGACGTAGCCTTCTTCCCGGGCGCGGGCGATGGTCTCGTCCATGTAACGGCGGATGCCGGGATAGCTGGCGAAGTAGTGGTCGATGATCGCGGCCGCTTCCTTCCGCGGCAAACCCAGGCGCTGGGCCAGCCCGAACGCGGAGATGCCGTAGATGATCCCAAAGTTGACGGTCTTGGCGCGACGGCGTTGTTCGGGGGTGACTTGGTCGGGTGGGACACCAAACACCCGGGCGGCCGTGGCGGTGTGAATGTCTTCGCCGCGGTGAAAGGCCTCGATCATCGAGGTCTCCCGACTGATGTCGGCGATGAGGCGAAGCTCGATCTGCGAGTAGTCCGCGGAGAGGAGGCACCAGTCGGGACCGGGGGGGGCGACGAAGGCGCGGCGGATCTCCTGGCCGCGCTCGGTGCGGATGGGGATGTTCTGGAGGTTGGGGTCCTGGGAGCTGAGCCGGCCGGTCGCCGTGGCGGCCTGGTAGAAGGTGGTGTGGATGCGGCCGGTACGCGGCGAGATGGCGGCGGGGAGCGCATCGGCGTACGTGGACTTGAGCTTGGCCACGGTGCGGTATTCGAGGAGGCAGCGGACGATCTCATGCTCGCCGGCCAGGGTCTGCAGGGTGGACTCGTCGGTGGCGTACTGGCCAGTAGCGGTCCGCTTGGGTTTCTCGACGAGCCGGAGTTCGTCGAACAGGACTTCGCCGAGCTGCTTGTTCGAGTTGACGTTGAAGGCGCGGCCGGCCAGGCGATGGAGGGTGGCTTCGAGTTCGGCCATCTCGCGGGCGAGGCGGGCGCTGAACTCGCCGAGCACGGCGGCGTCCACGCGGATGCCAGCGAATTCCATGGCCACGAGGGCGGGCAAGGCGGGCATCTCGACCTCGTAGAAGACGCGTTCGAGGGCTTGGTCGCGGAGGCGGGGGAGGAACGTCAGGTGAAGTTGCCAGGTGACATCGGCGTCTTCGGCGGAGTACTCGGCGACCTGGTCAACGGGCACGGAAGCGAGGCTGCGTTGGTCGGGTCCCTTGGGTCCGATGAGCTGCGTGAGCGGGATCGGAGAGTAACCGAGGTACACCTCGGCGCAGTAATCCATGGTGTGGCGCTGCTCGGGTTCGAGGAGCGCGTGGGCGATCATGGTGTCGAAGAGGGGCCCGCGGACGTCGAGGTCGTTCCAGCGCAGCACAAGCAGGTCGAACTTGAGGTTGTGGCCGATCTTGAGGATGTCCGGGTTGGCGAGGAGCGGGCGCAGCGCGGCGAGGGCGGCGGGTTCGGCCGGGACGTAGGCACCGGTGCCGGGGGCGCAACTGAAGGCGAGGCCGAGGAGCCGGGCGGTCTGGGGGTCGAGTCCGTTGGTTTCGGTGTCCAGGCAGAACGCCTTCTGCGCGGCGAGACGGGCCACCAGCGCATCGAGGCGGGCGGGGGTGTCGACGAGGTCGTATTGGTGAGCAGTCGTGCCGATGGTGCGGAGGCCGGAAGTGACCCGTTCGGGTGGGGAGGGCTGAGCGATGGCGGAGCTTGGGACAGCAGGCTGGAAGCCTGCACCACCGGGTTGAGCGACAGGGGCGTCAGGAACAGCGGGGCATGGTGGTGGCGCAGCGGCGGAAGCTGGGACGGACTCGGCGTTGCCGAAGAGGTCGAGTTCGAGGGCGACGTTGGACGCCGGGCGACGGGCGGGCGTGGCGTTCTCGGACGTCCGACTTCGGACTTCGTCTTTCGGACTTTGCCCTTCGCCCTTCGGATCTCGAACTTCGGACTTCGAGCTTCGCTCTTCGGACTTCAACGATGCCGCGCCGCGACCCGCCTTGAATTCGTCCCCGAACAGACGTCGGCCGATGGCGTTGAACTCGAACTCGACGCAGAGGGCTTGCAGGGCCGTGGCGTTGCGGGGGCGAAGGCGGAGTTCGTCGAGGTCCAGGTCGAGTGGGGCATCGGTGAGGATGGTGGCGAGGCGCTTGCAGAGGCGGGCCTGGTCGGCGTGTTGACGGAGGGCTTCGCCCACCTTGCCCTTGATCTCGGCGGCGTGCTCGAGGGTGGCTTCGAGTGAACCGAACTGGGCGATGAGCTTGGCGGCGGTCTTCTCGCCAATGCCGGGGACGCCGGGGAGGTTGTCGCTGGCGTCGCCCATGAGGCCGAGCAGGTCGATGAGTTGGCCCACGCGACGCAGCCCCCAGCGCCGGCAAACATCGGCAGGTTTCAAGATCTCGATGTCACCGCCCTGGCGGCCCGGCTTCCAGAGCAGGGTGCGGTCGGTGACCAGTTGGCCGAAGTCCTTGTCCGGAGTGACCATGAAGGACTCAAAGCCGGCGGGTTCGGCGCGGCGGACGAGCGTGCCGATGAGGTCATCGGCTTCGTAGCCGTCGAGGGCGAGGGCGCGGACCTGGAAGGCGTCGAGGAAGCGACGCAGGTGGGGCAGGGCGGCGCTGAGGTCCTCGGGCATTTCCTGGCGTTGGGCTTTGTAGGCGGGGAACTCCTGATGGCGTGCGGTGGGGGCCTCGGTGTCGAAGGCCACGGCGAGATGGGTCGGCTGCCAGTTGTCGATGATGTCGAGCAGGGTCTGCACGAACCCGAACAAGGCGGAGGTGTTCAGGCCTTGGGAGGTGCGGATGGGGCGGGCGATGAACGCGAAATGCGCGCGGTAGGCCAGCGCCATGCCGTCGAGGAGGAACAGCCGTTTTGGCATGCGGCGAATGTAGACGGATCAGGCGCTGCTGTCAGCGCGGACTCGGCCGGGGCTTCTGCGGTGGCGGGGAACGTGAGGTCGAGGCGCAGTGCGGGCTGGAAGCCTGCACCTGGAAGTTGGACATTTTCCGTGGACTCGACCCGTGATGGCGCAGATCCCGGGGCCAGTGGAAGCGATCCGTCCGGGGCCGCACGCTCTCGGGCGATGATCTGGCGGCGGTGCGCGCCAGGCGGCGCACCTGATAACGTCGCACGTCGCTGTCGCGTCATCTGTGCGGGCTCCTGGAACTGGCGTAACGCGGCCAGCCGACTCAAAGACGCTGGCCGCCCGCACGCTTTCTCTTGAAGCTGCAGGTCAGGGGTTTGATCCAGTTACCACCGCCACGGACCCGCACGGGTCTGGCCGCGTGCGCAAGCCCCACCCTGGCCAGCCGGGCTGCCCGCGACGCCGACGCCCATTGGTAGCGATCTGGCTTCCGTGCAGCCCGTGCGCCGTTGGTCAGACCCTCTCAGGTTACCGCTTCGGCGCGTGGGACGCTGGCTGGCCCAGTATCGATATCGGGGTTTCAGGGGCGGTCGGGAGAACCTCAATACCTGGCTGCCGATGGTCGCGGACGAGTTAGCGGTGATGGTGTTAGCGCGGCCGCCCTGGAAGGTCGCGGTGGGATCGGTTCATCGGTTGGTCGGTGGAGCAGCGCCGCAACATCTGGGTTGCTGGCCAATCAACAACGCTACTCTTGCCCTGGGTCCGGTGCCCATCTGGCCTCCGCACCTCCTGGGCCTTCGCCCGGCGCTTGTCCGCGGATTGGCAAACGCTACGGCCATCGGTGTGGCTGGTCGAGACCTTCGTGGAGAGACCCTTTGCCGGCACCGCCTGCAAACCGCCGGTTGGCTTCACCTCGGACGGAGACCACCGGGCGGACCCGTCAAGACCGCCAGCGCACGCTGCAAAGCCCCGCAAAGCGGTGTGGGTGCAACCGCTACACCCGGCCTTTCATGGCAGCAGTCACCCCATGGACCTCCTGACCCTGTCAGGCCCACACGCCCGCTGGTGTAGTTTTCCCCAGCAGCGCGGCCTCCAACGCCCTCGCCCTGGCTTTTGGCATCCTCAATGGCCTGGGCCGGCGCACCCTCACCTGCGCCATCAGTTTCACGGCAGCACCCACAAAGACTGGTCGGCGGACTACAAAGGTCTCGCGCTCCTTCTTGGCCACGCTTTGTTCCATCCGATTCTGGAACAGGCCATCAAACGCAGCTCAACGCATCGTCCTGAGCACCGACGACACGCGATTGTGGCGCCAGGAACAAGCACGTCCCCAAACCCAATGGCATCGCGATCCCCGCAGGATGGCCTTCCAAACCAACCTGCGTTGGGGACACCGCTTCCTGCAAGCGAGTCAGGTCCTGCCGCTCTATGGGCAGGATGGAGTGGTTCCTCCGTTCCATTCCGGGTGGCAGAAATGGCCCCAGTGGTCAAAGCCCGGCGCAGCCGCGGCGTGACCACCAGGGTATCGGCATACTCAAGAGGAAAGAACCTCTCGGTGCAGTTTGTCCGCTGACCCAAGAGGTGCGCGCACCTCCGACCAGACCGGCCATGCGGCCCAGCGCCTCTTCCCGGGTCGGCGACGGCTCCTTCTGCAACCACCGTGTGGCGGAGGATTGGAGGCGGGAACGTAAGAGCGTGATCGTGCGCTGTCGCAAGACATTGTCCTGTGCAAGCGCGCGCCGGGCCCAGGCCCTACATGGCCAGATAAGTTCACCCCGGAGCAAGTTCGTAAGCGCTTCGCCCGGTGGCAGAAGATCCAGATCTTTCACGGGGCTGCTTTCGCCTGGTGCGCTACAAGGAACGGCCAAGATCTATTGGCGAGGGCGGTTCCCGAAAACGGGAAGTCCGCCTGCTGGTGGTGGCGCCAGTGGGCCTGCACCACCAGAACGGACGCCAGTACACCGGCAGCCCGCCTGTTGCTGACCAGCGACCTGAGCACGCCGGCCGCGGTCTTACCACGAAGCCTACTTCGACCGTTGGGGCATCGAGGTCAATCATCGGGACGAAGGACATCCTGGGCGTCAGCCAGGCTCCAGGTCTGGAACAAGCCTCCCGTGAGGCAAAGTGCCCGCGCTGCTGGTGGCCATGTATAGCTGGTTGCTCTTGGCCAGCCCTCCATTGCTACGGCACCACCCGCACCGAGGTCTATGACCCTGCCCAAATGGCGCCGAGAATAAACGTACCTGCCTGGACCTGGTGACCCTGCTACGCAAACGGTTGTGATAAACCGGTCACGTTTTTCCACGGCGACCGCTACGCCCACCTATCAAACGATGGTCGGCACCGCCGCCGCCTGATCGCAACTCAGCGGATTCGACCCACTTTCGCTTCTTCAGAATGTCAAACTCCGGGTGCAGGCTGAAGCCTACTCACAACGAACGCGGGCGGAGCAGGAGTTAGGGCGGCGGGAGGCGGTAGAGGTGGACGTCCCAGCCGTGGAAGGTGTCGGTGAAGGTCCCGTCCACGACGGGGATCGAACAGTCTTCGCCGGGGACTTCGACCGGGCGCGCCGGGGTCGCGGGTTCGAGGGTGAACCGCGCCTGGACCGGGCGGTCGCGCATCGCCACCGCGAACAGGTACGTGGCGTCCCCGTGCTGCTTGACGGCGAAGGCGACCGGCACGTCAGCGGGTTCGGTGGTGACCCGGGCGAGGTGGGGCAGGGAAGGCGAGTTGAGCACGGGCGCCAGACGGTGGATCTGGTGGTTGAGCCGCGACACCGCCGCAAGCATCTCGGGGTCGTCGAGCAAAGCCGATTCGTTGAACCGCGGCTGCCATTCATGGACGAAATAGATCAGTCCGCGCGACCCGTGGATGAGCGACATCCAGACCTCCGCCCGGACATGGTGAGGCGTTGGCTTGGCGGTCGGATGCGAAATCCGGGTGCACTCGATGCAGTTCCAGACCGGTTTCCGGCCGCCGGTCCACTCGATCAGTCGCTCGACGCCGCGGGCGACGTACCAGAGGTTGCTGCTGACGGCGGGCCGGTCGTGGGTGACCGGGTAGATGTCGAACAGGCGATATCCGCGCCCTGGACGTATTCAGGGTAATCCTCGGATGCCGCGTGGACGCCGCGTACACCAGTCGTCAGGCGACGCTTGGCCGGTGGTTGCGCAGGTGGGGCGGGTATGGTTCGTGGGGGCTATTTGGGTGTTAACCGGCTTTTCCGTGGGGGGGGGGGTTGGGGGGCCCGTACCCCTTGCCCGGGCCGAGGGATTGGGCGTTGTCTGGTTCGTCGCCGTGCATCCACGCCACGATGGTGGGGTCGTCGAGGCGCCGGCGCCCGACCTCGTTCTGGTCGCAGATGACGCGCATGCCGACGTCCCGGCGGGTGTCGAGTTGCGCGTTGGTGGGCCCCCGCCAGAGGCCGACGTAGAGGTTGAAGCCGGCGTTGCGATAGGCCTGGGCGCGGGCGGGGGGTTGGAGCCAGACGGCGATCGGGAAGAACTCGGGCGAAGTCGGCAACCCCCGGGCGAAAGTGCTGGCTGAGGTGGGATCGGGTGCGGCGTCGGCCAGGGAGAGCGCGCTTGTCGCAAGCAACGTCGGCAGGGCCAGGGCGCTGACGAGGCGGTGTTGAGCACGGGGTGGCTGGTGCCGGGGCGACGGAACGGAGCGGGGAGGCGTCATGTTCATTCCTGAAACGTTCGGAGAAACAGCCGGTTGCCCAGGGTCGAGGCGGGCACCGTGAAGGAGGCGGGTGAGGCGGTTGGAACTAGGGATTCGAGAAGGGACCAGGGACCGTCCACGGCGGCGGCGCCCTCGAGGATCAGGGGCCTCCCCACGGTGCACTCGACCGTGATGGTGAGGTCGCCGTCTTCGAGGCGCCTCCAGTCCGTGAGGGTCGAGGGAGACAAGGGGGAGCCCTCCGACCGGGTCCGCAGCGGGAAGGTGTTGTAGGCTTCGAAGCCGGCGAAGGCCTGGGGAACGGTGCTGGTGGCGACGTGTGTATATCGGCTGAAGGAGAGTTGGGCGAAGTACGAGATCCCGGGTTCCAGGGTTTCTGGCGGGATGACGAAGGAGGTCTGGTCGCCGTCGAGAGGGCCTTCGGTGAGGACCGTCTCGAGGGTCTGTTCGTCCCAGATTTCGAGCCAGATCACCCGGTCTTCCCCCGGAAACCCGACCCATCGCAGGAGGAACGGCTGGGTCGGATCCACGGCTTGGGCCGCGTCGAAGTTGGTGATCTTGGGCGCGGGTGGGTAGTCGTCGGCGGCGAGGGGCAGGTCGAAGTTCGAGTTGCCGGTGAGGACGCTGGAGAGGGTGAAGCGGTAAGTGCCGGCGCCGTAGCGGCTATTGAGAGCGGAGGCGGAGCTGGCGCCGTCGTAGAAGCTGAACACGCCGGAGGAGAAGTCCGGTGTCAGCGGCTCGGAACGCCCGGCGGGAGTGCGCAGGATGACTCCGGAGATCCAGAGGTACCATTCGGGGTCGCTCAGGAGTTGGTCGCTCAGCCGGACCAGGGCGGTGATGTCGTAGGGGTCCTGGGCTGCCGGCAGCAGAGCGGGGTCGTCGGGGGCGTTCTGTTCGTACCATGCGGCCTTGAAGAGAAAGAGGCCGGCAACGTCCTGGCTGCGGGCCTGGTGCGGCCAGGCAAGGACCAGCAGGACGCCGGCGAGCGAGAGACGAAGTGGCGCCGCCATCACGGATTCAGATCCTCACAGTCTGGTGTCGCCTGAGCAACTCATTGTTTCTGCTCTTGGACGCCCCAGAGCGCGCGGCGATCAGCGAGTTGATGCGGTTGGTCGCCGGTGAGTTTGCCCGCGCCTACAACCGACGCAAACGACGGCTCAACGCGTTTTGGGGGGACAACTTCCACGCGACGCTGGTCGAGGGCGGAGCCTCCTTGTGGCGATGCTTGTGTTATATCGAGCTGAACAGGGTGCGGTGCGGGGTGGTTGCGCATCCCCGGGAATGGGAGTGGGTCGGGTATCACGAGATCGTGGGGAGCCGACGACGGTACCGCTTACTGGATTTGGAGCGGTTGGCCTGGCGACTTGGCTCCTCGAGCCTGACGGATGTGGCCGAGAATCTCAAAGCTTCGCTCGAGGAGGCCATCGCCAAAGACCAGGTCCGGCGGGAAGCGTACTGGACCGAGAGCCTCGCGGTGGGGAGCGTGGGATACCTGGAGCAGATCCGCCCGCGAATTCGCTCACGGCGGGAAACCGACCTCGTCGAGACGTCCGAGGATGCCTGGATCTTGCGGGAGTCTGTCCTGCCTTACGGCGCGGAAACCGCGGGCGAAAGCCGAGGCAAGCGGCAGAAGTGACCCTCGGACTCGCGCAACATCCTCCGTTCAAAGCACGTGTATTGGCGACACCAGCAGCGTGGCTCCGACGGAGCTGACCAGGAACCAGCCCGACCGAAAGCCCCCGGACACGAACAAGTTGTTGACGTACACAGGAGAAGACGTCACCGCGACCGGGATGGCGGGGCGAGCAGGACAGGACTGTGCCCCTTGACAACACTGCTTGCTCTGGGGCGTTGGCCGTGCTCCAAGACGGACGAGCATCGATCGCGATTCTGTTCGCCTCAGATCAACGATTCGTAGTAGCATCCCGGCGAGAACAGCTTCTGGCCTGGGTGTTATGCCTGAGAACACACGCGCGTCCGGGGCGGTCGATGCGGGCTCGGACAGAGCGGCCGACCTTCTGCCGGGGGTGTGTTGCCAACTCAGCTCGGCGCGGTGCGTCTTCAAGCCCGTTCGTGTTTCTGCGAATGGAGGAATTCCTTATGAATCCATCAGCGCATTCGGATGCCGTACCAGCTTCGCCGGCCTATACCTCCACCATCGCCGAGGGGCGCGGTGAGATCCTGAAGGAACTCGCGAGGACCGACACCATCACTCACGCGGTCTCGGTCGCGCTGCTCGATGACCGGCGCATCTTATGGGAGGAGGCGTTCGGGCTCGTCGACAAGACCCGGAGCGCGCGGCCCGACCCTGAGACGCTGTTTTGCATCGCTTCGCTTAGTAAGATCGTGGCGGCCGTCGGGACGATGATGTTGGTGGATCGCGGGCTCGTGGTCCTCGATGATCCGGTGACACGTTATCTCACGAACTTCCGCATGACCGGCGGTGAGGCCTGGCGCAGGATCACGGTGCGCATGTTGCTCAACCACTCGTCGGGACTGCCGGGAACCCACCTTGCCGACGTCCTCACAGTTGTCCCCCTGGCGGGCTATGCTGCCCAACTTGAGCGCAGTATGGCGCGGAAGCGCCTCAAGCATGCGCCTGGCGAGATGGCTGCAGTCGTGATGATCACGAATGCCTTGAGCATCGGTGGCATCTCCAGCCCGACCGCTCCCTGGCGCTGGCGATGTATGCCAAGGGCGAATGGAGACCTTTCCTCGAGGGTCTCAAGCTGCGCAAGGATGGCCGCTGGATATCCGACCGCTGCCCCGCGCCCGCTTACCGCCTCGTGTTCGCCGGAGGGCGCCGCTATTTGGCTGTGCGCAGGCCGCTCGGCCTGGGCCACTATGAAGCGGAACTGCCGGACAGCCATGACCTGCCTCCTGGCAAACCGCTCTCAGACCGATACCTGTATGTGCACGGTGCGTCAGGCTCAACGATTGAGGTATGATCAACAGAAAACGCTTCTTGAGTACTCTCGGTGCAGTCGGTTCGGCGGCCCTGTTCAGTCCCTGTGAGCTGGTTCGCCTGAGGGCCGCGGGGGCGAGGTCGTTCTTCGGTCTGCACTCCGTCATCGAAGCGCGTCCCGGAGCCGTCTTCATCAAGCGCACCCGGGTCCCCTCCAAGACCGACGCCGAAGCCAAGAAACGAGAGGGATTCGAGTTGGCCACGGAGATCTTCGCGCTGCGCGACACGCCGGGCATCCCGCTCTCGCATCGGATCGCCATCAAGCCGAACCTGACCTGCACGAGCGGCACCGGCGGCAGCGAGGCGGGGATGGGGATCATCACGGACAGCGCGTTTGTCGAGGGAATCCTGGAAGGCATCAAGCGCGTGGGCTTTCCGGGAAGTCGCATTTACCTGCGGGAAGGAAACTGGATGGGAGACGCCTACTGTCCGCGTGAACGGACGGTGAGCGGATACCTGGACGTCGCCGCTCGCACCGGAGTGCACCTGACGGATTTCGATTCCGGCCGGAGCGCTCATGAGCTGTCGCGCGAGACGCTGCAGGAGGGCACGGAAGTGACCTGGGTGGATTGCCCCGATGGCGTGGTGTTCAAGCGCATCGGCTATGTCGCCCCCATCAATCAGCCGGACACCTGGTTGTTGAACGTTGCGAAGTTCAAGGCGCACGGCATGGGCATGACCCTGTGCTGCAAGAATCACCAAGGGTCGTGTATTCATCCGCACCTCCACTTCTGTGAAGGGGTGGCCGCCACTCTGGCCCATCCGCCGGATGTCTTCCGGGATTTCCAGCCGGACCTGGAGGGACACGTTCAGGAACTGCACGCCCAGCACCTGGCGCGAGGCGTGGCGCGCTGGGACCGGCCCGGCCGAACCTGGAACAGCGGCTACGGCATGGAGATGTGGGCCCAGCGCACGCTGGACAATCTGTCCGTCACCGACACGGGGTTCTGCATTATCGAAGGGATCTATGGCCGCAACGGCAACGGATTCACGAAGGGCCCCGGTCCAGACGAGACAGCGCAGGACTTCCTGTCCAACCTCCTTATCTTCGGCAAGGACCCGATTCGGGTGGACATCATCGGTCACTGGTTGTCCGGGCATGAACCGGGGAACTTCGGCTTGTTCCACGCCGCGCTGGATCGCGGTTTGTCGGACGTGCTGGATCCTCGGGATATCCCGCTCTACCTCTGGGACGGCGGCACGGCCACCCTGACCTCTTTGACGGAGTTGGCGCGGACGCCCTTGGTGACGTCTTACCTGCGCCGGGATTACCCGGGCTCAGCCACCCCAGAGCCCCATTACCACCTGGTCGATGAGCCCTTCGATTACGGACCGTACCATCTGGGCTTGCCTGTGCCCGATCCGGTTACGGACCTCAAGGTGGCGACCCGCGGTCGAAGTGTGCTTCTGACCTGGTCCAAGGCCAACCGTGCGAACGCCTACCGCGTGGAGTACAACTCGGAGTTCGGAACCGGCGGGGCCTGGAAGTCGATGGCGACTACCGGTGAGACGTCGCTCAGCGACGCGATGGTCGAGGGCGAGAGCCGGCGCTTCTACCGGGTTGTCTCCCTCCCGTAGGTTGCGGGTGTATCGGATACTTCGGGTGAGTGCATGGCGTCATCCCTTGTATGGAGGTGGGCCCGCGGAGCTCGCGCTCCCCCGATAACTCTGCCGGGAATCTGCACACGGCCTTCATAGTGCGCTTGCACAGCCTCTGTTGCATCGCGCTGTAAATCAGTGGATTACGTGCCACCTGAGCGCCATTCCATGCCCACCGCCGTCTCCCCAACTCGTTTCGGGAGCTATGAACTGCTCGAGGCAATCGCCCGCGGCGGCATGGGCGTCGTTTACCGTGTCCGGCAGGCGGGCTTAAATCGGATCGTCGCCCTCAAAATGACCTGGCGGGGCAGTTCGCCAGCAAACAAGAGGTGCTGCGGTTCCGGAGCGAAGCGGAAGCGGCCGCCGGTCTCCTGCACCCAAACATCGTCAGTATCCACGAAACCGGCGAGCGGGATGGGCAGCATTATTGCTCGATGGATTTCGTCCAGGGCCGCACGTTGGCGCAGATCGTCCGCGCGGGTCCGCTGCCGGCTCAACGCGCCGCCCGAACAGACTTCCGGGAAGTCGAGCAAGCTCGGGCCGGCGAACGATGTATCTGGAATCGGGGGCTCCTCTCTCACCTGCTGACCGGGCGCCCGCCGTTCCAAGCGGAGACGATCGAGGAAGTGCTGCTGCTGCTGCGCGACGCCGACCCGGTATCGCCCCCCTGCTGTTGAACGCGAGCGTGCCGCGGGACTTGGAGACGCTTTGCCTGAAGTGTCTTCAAGAGGACCCCGAGCGGCGCTATTGCCGCGCCCAAGGTTTGGCGGGTGAGGGAAGCAAAAGGTATTGCCCCGTTCGTGGAGACCGCGTAGCTTCGCTCGCGTGACAGGGCGCAGGTTTGCGCAAGTCGTTGATGCGCGGTTAGCTCAGTGGTAGAGCACTTCCTTGACACGGAAGGGGTCAGAGGTTCGAACCCTCTATCGCGCACCATCTTCTCCCACCTGTTCCGCATTGACACGGCGCGGCCGCTTCCGGAGCTTCAGCGGGACTTCACCATGATCAATCGCCGACGCTTTCTGGGCACGGCGGGTGCAGCGACCAGCCTGGCGGCGCTGACCTCTCCCACTCCGTCCACCCAAGCCCAACCCGCTCCTGCCCCGGTCCCGGCCGGGCCCCCTCGATTTGCCGCCGTGCGAGTCGAGGAGGATCGCGTCAAGGTGGAGACCCACACCCTCTCCGCCGAATGGCACCGCGGTTATCTGGTCGCGCTGCGCAGCAAGTCGTCGGGCGAGGAATGGGTGCGGGTCGCCGACTCGACGCAGGGGGCGGCGCTCGAGCTGGTTTACCGGGGTGACGAGGTCGTGCGGGTGGACGATGCGAAGTTCGGGACGATTACGACGCACGCGATCTCCGATCAGCGGGCCGAGGTGGTGTTCCACGGTTGGGACGGCGACGGCGTGCTCGTTATCGGGGCCGACCCCGAGACGGGTGACCTGCTGGTTGAACCCTCCGCTTACTCCGCCCGTCCCGGGGTGCGTGCCTGCCGCTGGAACCTGCCGGGGCTGCGCTCCAACCTTGAGTTGGTGGCCCCGTTTTTCCAGGGCGTTCGACTGAAGCTCGAGGATGCACTGGTCCGCAACACGCACTGGGCCTGGCCGTTCTTTTGGGAAGCCGGCCTCGCCATTCTGCAGGGAACGGCGGGCGGGTTCTGGGTCCACACACAGGACAACCGTTATCGCTACAAGGCGCTCCACGTGGGATCGGCGGCGGATCCGCATCGGCTGAGCCTGGATACCGAGGCGTTTGGTCCGATCGACGCCAACCTCAGCGCCGGCGGCCTCGTGTGGCGGTTGAACGTCTTTGACGGGGATTGGACCGTACCGGCGGACCAATATCGTGACTGGCTGTGGCGGGCGTATCACTTGAGTGCCGATGAAGTGGCCCGGCCCGCGTGGATCCACGAGGTTCGGTTTGCTGTCAGTTGGTGCCCGGGCGCCCCGGAAATCCTCGACGCTCTAGCCCGCCGGTTGGAACCGCGGCGGGTGCTGATCCATTTCCCGAACTGGCGTACGGATCCCTACGACGAGAATTACCCGGCCTATGTGCCCAGTGAAACCGCCAAGGGTTTCCTTGCCAAGGGACGCGCGATGGGGTTCCGGATGATGCCGCATTTCAACGCGGTGGACATGGATCCGAGCCATCCGGCCTACGCCTTCCTGCGTGATTTCCAGTATCGCGGCATCGACCGGCAGGACCTGCGCGGCTGGAGCTGGTATCAGGGGCGCGGCCTGGGCGTGCCTGAGTCGAACGCGAGTCTCAGCCAGAACCGTGACAAGAAGGTCATGGTCAAGATCCATCCCGGCCTGGCGATGTGGCGGTCCATTCTCGGCCGGAGCATCCTCGAAGCCGCGCAGGCGCTGGAACTGGAGTCCGTGTTCACCGATGTCACCCTGGTCTCGCACAACCTGCACAACTGCCTGGTTGAGGGCATGACCTCCACCGAGGGCATGAACCGCCTGATCCGCCACGTCGCTGGCCTGGGGCGTGGTCTGGTGGTGGGGGGCGAAGGCCTGAACGAGATCACGATGCAGGGCCAGTCCTTTGCGCAGGCGCACCTGTTCAAGAGCTGGCAACAGTCCGCTGAGGGTCTGGATCGAACCGGGGGCTGCGATCTGAACCATCGGCTCTTCGGGAAGCTGTGCCGGACTTTCGGTTACTCGGGACTGAGCGGGCGGGATGACAACGAGGCGCTGCGCATGCGGATGCACCTCGAACACGGCGCGATTCCCACCGTCACCATCCGCTCTGCGCGCGACATCGACCAGCCCAACGCGGCGGTGCAACAGATGCTTGACCTCGCCGGCGGACGATAGGCGGGAGGGGCTCTGCGCATGACACCACGACTGCCAGTAGGCGCCGACGTGAGGAAGCGTTGGGGGCGTAGGCGCCGACGTCAGGAGGGTTTGGGAGCCCGGGACAACGCCACTTTGCCTCCTCACGTCGGCGCCTACCGACGGGCGATGGGAAGGCCAACCATGGCAACGCGTCGAACGTGATGCAGCCTTACCATGTGGGCATCGTCGGTTACGGCTGGGCGGCGCAAGCCCATCTGCCGGCGATCAACGCCGGGTCGCGGGCGCGGGTGACGGCTGTCTGTTCCTCACGTCCGCTCGATTCCGCCGAGTTATCAGCCAGGCACGGCTGCCCGCTGAAGGTCTATCGTGACTATGCCGCGGTGCTGGCAGACCCCGAGATCCAGGTGGTTTCGCTGTGCGGCTACCACAAGGAACACGCGGCCCAGGCCATCGCGGCGGCCCGCGCCGGAAAGCACTTGATCGTCGAGAAACCCCTGGCGTTGTCGTTGGCGGATCTGCGGGCGGCGGAGCAGGCAGTGCGCGCGGCGGGTGTGCGGTTCTGCCTCTGCTTCGAGCTCCGATTCTCCGCGCAGTTTCGCGAGACGCGGGCGCTGCTCGAGCGCGGCTTGCTGGGCACGTTGCACTATGCCGAGGTGGACTACTACCACGGCATCGGACCGTGGTACCGGGAGTTCGAGTGGTGCACGACGGTCGGGGAGTGTGGGAGCGCGCTGCTCGAGGCGGGCTGTCACGCGCTCGATGCCTTGCTCCTATGCCTGCCGGGTGAAGTCGAGGAGGTGTTCTCGTATGGCACCCGGTCGGCCCATCCCACGTTCGCGCGTTACGAGTATCCGTCCACGACCGCGACCGTGCTGAAGTTCAGGGACGGTGCGGTGGGCAAGTGCGCCGCGGTGATCGACTGCTGGCAGCCCTATTACTTCCACACGCACCTGGTGGGCAGCGAAGGCTCGGTGCTGGACAACCGGTTTCACTCGAACCGACTCCACGGTGACGACCGGCACTCCTGGAAGGAACTCCCCTTCAAGCCGGTGGATTCCGGCGACGTGGCGGATCATCCCTACCAGACGCAGTTTGAGGCCTTCTTCGCGGCGCTGGACCGGGGTGAGGACATGCCGCTGACCAGTCTCAAGGAGGCGGTGCGGACGCACGAAGTCGTCTTCGCGGCCGATCTTTCTTGGAAAGAACACCGGCCGGTGAAGCTGGCTGAGATCCGATCGACCGGAAGCTGAGATCCCTGTCACATCCATGAACACGCAACTCGCATTGCATGGCGGCACGCCGGCGGTCCAAGACCCGCTGCCGCCCTGGCCCTGGTTCGACGAGGCCGCCATCCGGGCGGTGGAAACCGTGCTGCGCTCGGGCAAGGTCAATTACTGGACCGGCAAGCGGGGGATGGAGTTTGAGCGGCGCTTTGCCGAATGGCAGGGAAGCCGCTTCGCGATCAGCACCACCAACGGGACCTCCGCCCTCCACGTCGCGCTCACCGCGCTGGGCATCGGGCCGGGGGACGAGGTGATCGTGCCGAGCTACACGTTCATCGCCTCGAGCTTTGCCATCGTGCAGGCGGGAGCGATCCCGCGGTTTGCCGACGTGAACCTCGACGATCACTGTCTGAGCGTCGCCTCCGCTGAGGCGCTGGTGAACGAGCGCACGCGGGCGGTCATGCCGGTTCACCTTTATGGCAATGTCGCGGACATGGACCCGATCCTGGCCTTGGCGCGCCGGCACAAGCTGTTCGTGGTGGAAGACAATGCCGAGGCTTTCGGCGGCGTGTACCGGGGCCGGAAGACCGGCACGCTGGGCGACATCGCCGGCTGCAGCTTCTGCCAGAGCAAGACCTTCACCACCGGCGGCGAGGGGGGCATGGTTACCACGGACAACGAAGACCTGGCCTGGCTGGCCCGCAGCTTCCGCGACCATGGCTACGATGTGAAGGACCGCCTCAACCTGCTCGAGCTCGAACAGAAACTCTCCTACATCCACAACCTGGTCGGCTGGAACTATCGCATGACCGAGATGCAATCAGCCATCGGCCTCGCCGAGCTGGACCGCATCGACACCTGGAACCTGCCGCGGCGCCGGCGCAACGCCCATCTCATCATGGAGGCGCTGGCGGATGAGCCGCTGGTGAAGTTCCGACCCATCGACACCCCGGAGCGCCAGAACGGCTGGTTCGTCCTGGCCTTCTCGCTCGCCATCGAGAACATGCGCTGTGACATCGGCGAGTTCGTGAAGGCGGCCGGCGCCGAGGGCGCGCCGTGCTGGCGCGTGTTCTGGCCCCAATGTCACACGGAGCAGGCCTTTGCGCGGCACAACGCGTTCGGCCGCTCGGGATTCCCCTTCACGTCGCGGGAGTATGCCGATCCGGCCAGTGTGGACTATGCGAGGGTGGAGGTGCCCAACGCGCGCTGGCACCAGACGCACACGTTCACGTGCTTCGCCTATCCGACGTTCGAGCCGCATCACTGCGAGCAGATCGGTGTGGCGCTCAAGAAGGTCATCCGGGCGTATGCCGCGTAGCCGGATGTGGCACCCCGGCGGTGACCGGATCTTCCATGCTTACTGTAGGCGCCGACGCTGGTCGTGGCTGCGTGAGCGACGCGGAGTGTGCCACCGTCTGGGCTTATGCCCGCCACCATGGCCGGGCGGGTGGCCTGGTTCGTTGTGTTTGCCGCGGCGACCGCCGCGGTCGCCCGCGAGTTCGGCGTCGCAGCCGTCGGCAGTGTCGAGGAACTGCTGCGTGCCGATCTCGAGGCCGTTTACATCGCCACGCCGCCGGCCGGGCATCGCGATCAAACCCTGGCCTGCGCCCGCGCCGGCAAACACGTGTTGTGCGAGAAGCCGCTCGGACTGACGGTGCCGGACGCCGAGGCAATGGTGGCGGCGTGTGCGGAGGCGGGGGTGCGGCTGGGCACCGCCTTCCTGATGCGCTTCCACGCGCAGCACCAGGCCGCGCTGCAACTCCTCCGCGAAGGACGGCTTGGCCAACCGGTCTTTGCCCGGGCCCAACTCTCCTGCTGGTATCCGCCCCTCCCGCAGGCCTGGCGACAGGACCCCGCCCTCGGCGGCGGTGGGTCGCTCATGGACATGGGCGGACACTGCCTCGACCTGCTCGAGATGTTCTTCGGCCCGGTGCGCGCGGTGAGTTGCTGCACGCGCTCTGCCATCCATGGTTATCCCGTCGAGGACAGCGCCGTGGCATCGCTCCAGTTCGTCAACGGAGCGCTCGGAGTGGTGGACACGTTCTTCTGCGTGCCGGATCAGGCCAGCCAGAATCGTCTCGAGCTTTACGGCTCCCGGGGGAGTGTCCTGGCGCAGGGCACCATCGGCCAGGGAGCGGAGGGCGAGATGACCGCCTTCCTGGAGGCCGACGCCACGGGTTACGACGCCCGGCAATTGCGCCCCACGGCCGGGGGCGTGCCGATTCGCCCGGCGCCCGCGAATCCCTACCGCGCGGAGATCGAGGAGTTCAGTCAAGCGATTCTCGAGGGGCGCGAGCCGGCTCATTCCGCGGCCCTCGGTCTGCAGAGTCAGCGACTGCTCGCGGCCTGCTATGAATCGGCGCGCCGCGGCCGCGTCGTGGAGCTCGGATAGCCCGGCAGCGACGCGGCTCAGGCAAATCGACAAGACACGACGCTCAGAGTTCAAAGTTCAAAGCTCAAAGTTCAAAGCTCAAGGGAAGCTCCAGGATTCCAGAGGGCCAATCCGGTCCTACCATGGCCGGCCTGCTAAACGGTGCGGGGGTCACCGCGCTCGAGATGACGCGCAGCGCGTGCAATGCGTCGGGGTTCAAGGGCGCTTTGGGGGAGGCAGGAGCAGGCGAGACGCCCGCACCACAGGTTCATGGAGCGCCTCCCTCAGCCCAATTCCCGATGTTCGTAATCGGTGGAGAATCCAGGACGGGGGGTCCCTCCACCGATTACGAACATCGGGGATTGGTAAAGTGACGTGGTTCTCTTGGATCGGCTCGGGGGCTATGAGCCTGCCCGCCGGGTCGGGGGACCCGGCCTACAGGCTGGAGGCCCGGTGCCCTCACCGGGCGGTTCAGGGGGAGGGGAGCTCCTTGGCCGGGAGCCACGGGCGCGGTTACTCCTGGCGGCGCGTGTCGAAGGTCAGGTGGACGCGGGATTGCCAGGCTTCGATCTGCTCCTGTTCCAGGGCTTCCATGCGGCGGCGCTTCTCGGCAAAGCGGTCGTAGGTGCGGCGCTCGGCTTCGGTCCACGCGTTGGCCTCGGTGTAATCGCCACAGTAGGGCACGAGCAGATCGATCCAGCAGGCCAGTTTGTCCCATTCCTCGCGGGAGAGGCGCACCCCGTAATGATCCTGGGCCAGCAGCGGGAACAACGCGCTGCGGGCGGCGCCGGCGGCATAGGGGGGCAGGGGAGTGGGGACGGATTGCGAGCCGATCCAGTTGACCATGTGTCCGTCGAACACACCCGTGAAGGAGCCGCGGTCCCAGTCGTTCTCCGCGGGGTGCGCGAGCGTCAGGTTCAGGTAGGCGTCGCTCCAGCAGCGCTTGGCCGTCGGATCCACGGTGGTCGTGCCCAGCAGACTGAAGGCCGGGGAGCGCGGGACCACGGGTGACTCCGGGGGCGTGGCAGGCGTTTGTGGGCGGGTGGCCGGGGGGACAACCGGAGCTGGTCCAGCCACGTGCCAGGCCGGATCACTCTCGCGAGTGAGGGCGTGGGCGAGCCGCGCCGGGCTGGGTCGGCGATCGCGTTCATCGTGACAGCGGACACAATGCCGATCGAGGATGGGTTGGATTTCCTTGGGGAAGCTAAAGCCCTGCGAGGGGCCGTAGAAGGGCTCGAGCGCGCGTGGGGTCGCCTGCGCGGTGGCGGTCGGGGAATACGCCTGGGTAGGAGGGGCCGAGTTCTTGTGCTCGTGGCAGCCCACGCACGACTGGACCTCGCCGGGCTGGAGGGTGCTCCAACTGCGCATCGTTTGCACAGCGTGGCCGTTGGCGTCGAGGGCCTGGAAGTAGACCGGCGTGCGGGCCGGCACCTTTCAAGCTGGCGGAACCGTCGGGCTGGATAGGGGTTTCACCAGAACCACTTTGACGTCCCACGTGCCGTTGCCCACCGCCACCGGCGTGCTGATCAACGCGCCGCCGCCCGGGCCGCTGCTGCCGTTGTGACCTATGCCGGCGGCCCGAAACTCGAGGGCGACCACGCGGAGCCGTTTTACGGTCCCACGCGGGACCCCGACCAACCCGGCGCCGGCGTAGACGTCCTGCAGGTAGTAGGTGCCCGTGGTTTGCCGGTAATCCACCAGGCTCGGCCGCACGGGCGGCCGGGTCCTCGCAACCAGCGGCACCGGCTGCTGACAGGGGCCGGCGGGGTCACGCACCAGCAGTTCCCGCCGTCCCTCGATGTCCATCCAGTAGATCGCGAAGTCCCCATCATCCGCGTGGCGACCGGGGCGCTCCCAGCCGCGCGGCGCGTAGCCGACCAGGAATTCGCGTTCATTGAGGGGATAAGGGTACTGCCAGAGTTCGCCGGACTGGCCGTAGCCGTCGATGCGTTCGGCTTTCGTCCGGCGTATCGGGGCCACCAGTTGCACCCCCTGATTCTCGTGGCGGCCCCGTTCCGGGTCGATGATCGCCAGCTTGCCCGCTTGGCTGGTGTGATGGCCGCAGAGGATCGCCAGGACCCGTGACGTTCCCGGGATGCCGCGCGCGTGGGCGATCGTCGTCGGAAACCAGGAATTGTTGCCGTAGAACTCCGCCTGCCCGGTTCCGTCCGGATGCATCTGGAACAAGGGTTGGGGGAACACCTGACCGCGGTCGTTGTAGTCCCAGCGCGTGTAGATCACCCGGCCGTCGTCGAGCACCTGCGGGAAGACGGTGTGCACCTGGTCGAAACCCAGGCGTCGCAGAAAACGCCCGTCCGCGTCGCAGGTGTAGAGGTTGCTGACCTCGGTCCACCAGCAATCCACCGTCTGCACGCAGCGGGTCGAGGCGAAGATGAGGTCGCCGTTGGGCAGGAAGGCGGGTTCGTAGTCGGCGAAGCCCAGGCCGGAGGTGAGCTGGCGCACCCGGTGGGTCGCGGGATCAAGCTCGAACAGATGGTAGTCGTCCTCGTCGAGCGACTTCTTCCAGGCGAACACGATTCGCCGGCCATCCCAGGACACGGCCGGGTCGCGGATGACCCCCGCAGGATCCTCGAGCAGCGTGCTTACGCGTCCGGCTTGGCCGTCCCATTCGAACCGACACAACGCTGCGCCGGGCAGGAAATGGCGTTCATGCTGTGCGTCGGACTGGCCTTCGGTGTAGGCGAAGAAGGACGGGCGCACCGTGCGGCGCCGGGTGAACACGAACTGAGGGACCTGCGCGGTGACCGTGGCGAGGCGGGCGATTCGGCGCGCGGTCGCGGCCTGGACGTAGAGCTCGAGCCAGCGTGGGTCCTCGGGTCCGGACGCGGCGGCGCACAACGCCCGGAAAGCGCCGGTCAGGGCGTGGGTGTCACTCAACCCGGCCAGGGCGCGGGTGATGACCCGGCGTTCCCAGTCGGTGCCCGGTCCGCTGCTCAGCCACGGATAGGGGTCCCATCCGCCGTCTTGGGCGGCCCAATCACATACCACGGGGAAATCATCGCGCAACCGTTCCCACCAGATTTCCAGCGCCGCCTCGCGTCCTTCCGGGCGCGCCGGGGTGGTCTTCCATGCGGCCCGGGCCACGCCGAGGGTTTGCACCCAGGTCGACTGGCGGTGATAGGGCCACGGCTCCGCCGTTTCGTCGTCGGGGGCAGCGTGGGACAACCAGCCACTCAGGCACCCCAGTGCCAGGAGGACCCGGGTCGCAGGCCGAGTCGGTACGAGTCGTATCATGGTCAGGCGGAAGGATGAGCGTCGCGGGGTGGGCTGACCAGCGGAAAGGGGGCCGACCCCCGGTTGCGCGGGAGGATGGGGGGATTTGACAAGCCGCCTTTGACCACAAGCTTCAATCATGATGAATTTCAGGATACTGACTTTTGCGCGGGGTCTCCTGCTGACCGCGGTACTGCCCCCGGTGCTGGGCGAAGTCGCCACGGCGGAGTTGGCGGTCCAGCGGGTCGGGGCAGGATTCAGCCGCCCGGTCTTTGCGACGGCACCACCCGGGGACACGAACCGGCTGTTCGTGGTGGAGCAGCACACGGGCCGCATCCGCCTTCTGAACCTCACGACTCTGGCGATTGAGGGCACGTTTCTGACGATTCCCGGGGTGACCCGCGGCAACGAGCAGGGGTTGCTGGGTCTGGCTTTCCACCCGGCCTACGGTGAGAACGGCTTCCTGTATGTGAACTACACCACGACGGGGGGAGGTCCGGCGGGGCAGACCATCATCGCGCGGTACCAGGCGCTGGGCGATCCGGCGACGGCCGTCGCGGCGGACCCGGACAGCGCCACGGTGGTGCTGGCGTTCGATCAACCGGAGGGGAACCACAACGGCGGTTGGCTGGGGTTTGGTCCCGACGGCTACCTGTACATCAGTAGCGGGGACGGGGGCGGGTCGAATGACCGCCACGGGTCGATCGGCAGTGGCCAGGATCGGAGCCGTCTGCTGGGCAAGGTGCTGCGCATCGATGTGAATGGGGCGTCGCCCTACGGCGTTCCGGAGACGAATCCGTTCTCTGGCCACAGCGAATGGCGACCGGAAATCTGGGCTTTTGGCCTGCGGAATCCCTGGCGTTGCAGCCTGGATCGGTTGACGGGCGATCTGTGGATCGGGGACGTCGGCCAGAGCGCACGGGAGGAGATCAGTCTGGCGCCGAGCGGGGTGGGCGGCCTGAACTTCGGATGGCGCCCGCGCGAAGGCACGATTCAGAATCCGGCTTACGACGGCAGCCCGTATCCGGAAGAGCATCCGGTGACCGACGCCGTGGAGCCGCTGCACGACTATGGGCGGTCGTTGGGGATCTCCGTCACGGGCGGCTATGTGTATCGGGGCGACGACATCCCGGCGCTGCAGGGTCACTATCTGTTTGCGGACTACGGCTCGGCGCGGTTCTGGAGTCTGTTGTACGAAGAGGGCCAGGTGATGGATCTCCGGGAACGGACGGCCGAGTTGAACGCGGGTAGCCCACGGCCGATTGGCAACGTGGCATCCTTCGGCGAGGACGCGCGGGGCGAGCTTTACGTGTGTGATCTGGCGGACGGCGAGGTGTATCGGATCGTTTCGGTCCGGCCGCCCATCCGGATCACGGACTGGGTGCGGGAAGGGGACCAACTGCGTTTCGAGTTCACGGGGCAGCCGGGGCGAACGTACACGGTGCTGAGCAGCGAGGCGGTCATGGACGCGGCGTGGCAGGTTTACACGAACGTCGAAGTGCCAGCGGCGGGCAGCGCGACGGTGGTGGCGGACGGGATCGGTGAGGAAGCGCGCTTCTTCCGCGTCGTTGATCCCGGTGGGGTCAGTCCCGAATAGGAGTTAGTGAAAGCCCTGAAGTCTCCTTGAAAAGTCGCTTGCGCCGACCCGGGAAGAGGCTGACAACCCTGGCCATCCAGCGCCGAGTTGCGCCGGAGGCGTCCCCTTACGACGTCGCTATTGAAACGGGATGGGCTCACCTTGTTCCACCACCAAACTCATGGTCCGGAGGCTATACCTCGGACGCGAAAACAGCAAGCAAGCAGAATCCTCAAGCCTCGCTTCAACTGTTGGGTGGAGCCCTTCCTGGGGGCGACAGGTTCGCTTCCGGCAGTGTCGGCGTGTCGCGCTCAGCGCGAGGGAAGGACACTCTCGCTCGATGCGCAAGGACTCGCAGGATGGCATCCAGGACCGCATCCAACTGCTTGGCCAGATCTTCCGCGAGGAACCGCAGAACAAAGAAGCCACGCTCCTGCAAGAGCGCGTCCTTCTGTCGATCCCGGCGATAGGCTTCGGGATCCGACAGGTGTTGCGCGCCGTCCAACTCGACCACCAATCCCGCGTCGACGCACAGGAAGTCGACCTCCATCCGGCCCAGGTTGTCGAAGGGAATGGGCAATTCCACATTCAGTCGGAATCGCCCTGCAGTCTCCGGCAGGGTTTCTAGCCGGCGAAAGAGGAACGCTTCCGAAGCGCTCCGCGCCCGATCGGCCCCCACGGCCTCGGGCAAGGGAGCGCGCGCCGCGTGGACGAACAGGTTGGCCAACGGGGTATCCACGCCGTCGCGAATCAGCCGGCGGACGCTGGCGGCGTAGTCTTGTTTCCATTCCGGATCCACCGGCAGGGGCACATCCGTAGGCCAGCCGGGCCGCGCGCTGGCCGGCAGGAGGATCGCATAACCGACCGCTTCGTATCCCTGACATCGGCGGTCGAACATGCGGGAGAGCATCGGCACGTCAAGGTCAGCATAGTCGTACACCATGACCTCGCGCTTGCCTTCGTGCAGCCGGTGCAGACGGCCGACGTACTGGGCGATGGTCCCGCGCCACGAAACCGGCAACGCCAGAAACAGCGTGTCCAGTCGCGGGTCGTCAAACCCTTCGCCGATGTACTTTCCAGTCGCCAGAAGGACTCGACTGCCCGGGGCGGCGGGTGCCGCCAGGCGGCTCAGTGCTTCGCGCAATGCCTTCCGCCCGATCCCGCCTTGGAGCGTGATCACTTGCGACACACGCGGACGGAGTTGGTCCGCCAGTTCCGTCAGGTGGTCGGTCCGCTCGGTCAGCACCAGCGGGCATCGGCCCTTGCACAGGGTTCCCAGGACATCCTCACAGATCATCCGATTCCGGCTGGTGCACTGCGCGAGCGCTTCCTGCAACTTCTGAAACTCAATCCTGAGATCCTCCTCAGGAGCGAAGGGGGATCGAAATCCCGTGGGCCGGACGATGACCCGGTGGGTGAAGGGCCGCGCCGCCGCCTGCTGTCGGGCGTCCACACGATATCGGACCGGCCCGCACTGCATGAAGATGATGGGATGATGGCCATCCTTGCGCACAAGCGTGGCCGAGAGGCCCGCGACAAACCGGGCCTTGGTCCGGCGCGCGACCTGCTCGAAGCTGTGGGCCGAAAGATGGTGGCATTCGTCCACGACCAGATGGCCGTAGTCCGCCACCCGATCGTCCACGACGCCTTTCCGCACGAGGCTCTGTATGAGGGCCACGTCCAGGGTTCCGTTGAGTGTCTTGCGCCCGCCGCCCAGGCGCCCGATCTCCTTGGGCGATACTGCGAGAAAGGTCGCGAGCCGTTCCACCCACTGCTCGAGCAGTTGTTGGCGATGGACCAGCACCAGAGTGTTCACGCCGCGCCGGGCAATCAGCCAGGCGGCAATCACCGTCTTCCCAAACGCGGTAGTGGCGGACAAGACCCCGGCCTCATGCGCGAGCAGAGCCTGCGCCGCCGCCTGCTGTTCGGCACGCAACTCACCCTGAAACTGGACCGCGAGCGGGCGACCGTTGAATCGCTCGTCGCGCACAACCGATCGGATTCCCAACCTCTGCAACAGTTCCCTAACCTCGTCGAGACAACCGCGCGGAAGGGCGATATGCTGGTCGCAGTCCTCCGCGCAGGCGATCACCCGGGGCTTGTCATAAGTCGGTAGACGCATGGCTTGGCACCGGTAGAACTCCGGATTCTGAAAAGCCGCCAGACGAACGAGCCGATTCCTCAATGCCGGTGGTAGGTCCCGCTTTGCGAGGTAGATTTGGTCGGCCAACACCAACTCCAGTTCCATGGGCAACGGCCCCTCGATCGGGGTTTCCTTCCTTCGTCGGGAAGGAGGCGCAGTCCAGGGGGTATCATCCTCGCCCTCGGTCGCGGCCATCCTGACGCCCACGATGCGCCCCCGGCCCTCAGCCGACTGCACCAATCCCTCAAGCTGAGCCCTCGAAATGCGCTGGATCAAGGCGAGGAACGTCCACTGATCGGGATGCGGTTGGAGGCCATCGTCGATGAACACACTGTTGCCTCGATCCCTTGGAAGCCGTTGGAGGGGCAGGGCGATCAGGTTGCCGAAACCGCCCTTCGGCAGGGTATCCTGGTTCGGGAAGAGCCGATCATACGACCGCAATCCCAGCTCGGGCCGACGCTCCATCGTCTCTGTCAGGACCAGTGATCCCAGTTTGCGAGCGAGATTTGCTGGGACCGCCTCTTCGAAGAACATCCAGACATGCCCTCCGTTACCCGACCGGGATCTTTCCAGCGGCGCGGGGATGTCGAGCTTGCGGCACGTTCCCAGGAACGCGGCTGCGTCTTCACACCAGTGATCCCCGTCGAAGTCCACCGCCAGGAAGTGACAAGTCTCGTCCCGGAGCATCGGGTAGATGCCCATCACAAAGTCGCGTCCGGCGCCGTCGCGACCCGAAAGGTGCCAGCGAACGACTTCGTCGGTCACCGGGAGAAAGCACTGGTGCGGACACTCAGAACACTTGACCCGCGGCTTCTCGCAGAGGCCCCGTACCCACTCGTGGCCGCAGGCGGGCTGGTAGCCTGCCCGTCCCGTCTTCCGGCTTTCGAATCGACGCGGATACACATCGTCACGCCCGCGAAACAAGGAGCGGAACAGGGCGATCTTCTCGTGGGCTGACGAATGTTGCGTCAAAGGCATCGTGGTTTCGCCCGCCGTGCGCAGGGCCCGTGCCGCAGGCGAGCCCTCCGGATCGTTGATCGACGGCATCCGCCGATGATACGACAGAGACGTCACCGAGTCGATCCTCCCACGGTTCTCTCCAGGTGAGGGTCGAATGTGAACCGTCGCGGTGCCTGGTGCGTCCATTGGTAGGATGCTGGGAGTGTTGCGCTTATGACGAAGAAGGCGACCGCAGGTCTTCACGGCACGATTCCGGCCAAGGCCTGACTACTCGGCTGCCCCCCCCCCACTACACCAACCCCTATCTGCGATAGGGGACTTCGTGCGAGGTCATGAGCCGAAGTCCCAGCGGTGAAACCAGCGCGAGACCGTCCCATCAGGCTCCCGCGGCGGCAGCAGGACCTTGCGGTGGCCGCGGGTGCAGTGGACCAGCACACACCGGTGCTTGCGCAACCGGCGCAGCTCGTGCGGCTTGATCCGGAACTCCTCCCGTTCGCTGACCGTTTCGGTCCGCCGCCCTTCGCCCCGTGTGACTGAGCGCTCGCGCTTGGTGACCTTGCCCAGGAACTCCGCACTGGCCCGGGCATCGTCTTCGTCCGCGGCGGTGAAGATCAGCCGGTTGCGGAGGTTCAGGGTGAATACCCGGGCCTGTTCGGCCCCGAGCACGGGGATCAGGGACGTGGTGCCGACGAATCGCCGTTCGGTCTGGTAGCGCTGGGGCAGGGCCAGGCAGAGGATGCGGCCCTGATCCACCTCGGCCAGGGCGAAGGTGCTGTCCCGGCAGAAGACCTCGGCGATGGGCGGTAGGGTGAAGTAATGCAGGTAGTTGGCCACCGTGCCGGTGATGCCGGCCAGTTGCTCGGGGGGTTGGGCGAGGTAATTGCGGAAGTGCTCGGCGAGGCTGTGGGTGGGCTCGCGCGAGGCCAATTGGGCAATGGCGGCCTGGGTGTCGGGCGGATTGACCAGGAGGTTGTGGGCGTTCTCGAGGGTGACCTCGTAGCCCAGGGCGGCGAGGGCCTCGAGGGCCTTGGCGATGTGGATCTGGGCCGCGCGCCGGAAGAAGCTCTGTTCATGCCGGCTGCCCAGGGCGACGGCGGTATCCACCACACACCGGGCGTAAGTCGCGAAGGGGATCGAGCGATCGCCCACCAGGTTGAACCGGTGTCGGGGCTGCCAGTCTGCCGGGGCGTTGAGGGGTCGGACTTCCAGGAGCACCAGGTCGTGGTCACGACCGAAGTGGCGGGCCATCGCGCTGACCTGTTCGTGGAGAACTCCTTTGACATCCACGCAGAGCCCGCCGAACCGGGGCTGGTGTTTGAACACCTGGAAGAGCAGGGGGAGGATGCCGCTCAACGTCTTGCCCGAACCGGTCGCGCCGGTGATGAGGAAGTGCTGGCAGAACGTGTGCCGATGCCAGGTGAACCCCCTGAGCCGCGCCACGGTCTCGTGCGCGCGACCGCCGCGGTCGGCCCACCCCAGCAGCAGCAGCAACCCCACCAGGCCGAGGACGCCCGCCGACACCCGGGGATCGACCGGGAAGGGCAGGCTCCATCCCGAGACCATGACGATAGGGCCCGGAACCAGGCCCACCGGGTGAGGGAAGATCATCGGACCAGGCGGAGTTGGGCGCCCTCGAAGACGGTTTCGAGGAGCCAATACAGAACCTCGGCCTGTCCCCGGGTGCGACGGGGTAGTTCCTGGCAGAGCCGGGCGAGACGGTCAGTTACGGACGAGGTGGAGGTGTTTGAGGCGTTCGCCATAGACAGCGGGCGGCTTCAACCGACACCGCCGCTGTCTGAATGTCCGTTCTGAAGCGTTCTCGGGTTGCGAAACGTGCAGACGTCCGACGTGGTTACACCGGTCCGCGGTGCGGCACTGGCTGTGGACCAGGGTTACGTGTCCTTCCGTCCAGCTCCTGGCCGATCGGCTTGTAGGCGGAGAGACGATCCGGAGATCGTTCCTCGACCGAGGCCGATCTCCAGCGCGGGTTGCAGAGGTGTCGCAGTCCTGCTGCCGGTGACAACGCCACTCTCCACAACCCGCATGACGAGCCTGCACCGTGACAAGCGCCCTCACGGACTGACAACTCGGTAGAAACGAGACGGGTGAGCCGCAGCGGTTGGATCCACGATCGTGACGCCACCTGACGTGGACACGACATTCGTCAGGTCGATCCAGGTTGCCAGATCGTCTGGCGTCTGCACTTGGAGCGCCGTGCCGGGCTGGGCAAGCACGACGAACTCGAACGCTCCGTCAGACCGGACGAAGCCCCCATCGCTCAGCAGCGTCACGCGGGGGGTGATGGTGGTGCTTTCGCTGTCCACCGATCCGAAGGCGTTGCCTACCCGCACCCAGTAGGCCGTTGTCGCCGTCGGCGGCGGCGGCGTGTAAGTCGGTGAAACCGCACCGGCAATGGGCGTGCACGTGTCGCCGCTCTGGCCGACATACCACCGGTAGCTCAAGGGCCCGGTCCCCGCCGCCGTCACCCTCAAACTCGCCGTCTGCCCGCTGAAGACGGCTTGGCTTTCTGGCTGCCCAGCAATCGTGAGACCAGCCTCCTCCAGGTGGAGTACCTCGATGTAGTTGACCCAATCTGGTTCGTGGACCAGCCAAGTCTCTCCCATTCCGTCAGCCGAAACTCGGTGAACATCAAAACGCCCAGGCATGGTGGCGGCGAAATAGACCTGCCGGTTCACCTCGTCGAAGTGCATCCCGTTCCCGAACCCGCCAGGAGGCGCGCAAACCAGTTCCACCGTGCCACTTCCATCTTGCCGGGTCTTTTGGATTCGCTGGAGGCCGTATTCGTTCCAGCACAGCTCTCTCCGGACCGGATCCAGTTCGACGTCAAAAGCTGTGGCCCCCGAGTCAAGGGACTTCACAATGGACAGGTTCGTACCATCCAGGCCATAGGAGCGGATCTGCCAGGTCGCCGGCCAGCCGTTGAAGGTCAGGTACAGCTTCCCAACCACCGGATTCACAGTCAGCTTCGCATCGCCGTTACCGTAATGCACCCGTTTCCTCCTCCCAGATCAATGCCCCCACCTCCGGCTGCGGCTTCAGGCGAAGTCCGGCAACCGAGCGGTACAGCCGGAACGTCACGGGACGCAAGATCCGCCGCACTTCTGAGCGCTGCTGCCAGTTCAACGGCTCCGACGACACCTTTCCACACGACACGCCGCTGAGTAAGAGCGCTGCCTCTCGGACAGTTGGCACGCCAGGAGCGCCTAAAGTGGAGACCAGTGGGCCTTGGCTATGTCGGCGCGTTCGACCTGTCAGAGGGCGAGTCACTACGTGGCGCGTCCAGCGGGGCTCGATCTCACACCGAGTATCCGGCGCCCCGCTCACCGGATCAAACGGTAGAACCGCGCGTCGCCGTCGAGGACGACCCTGAACGGGCTCGTGGCATCTGGCAACTCCTGCCACGCGCCAGGGAGGCGATCGGTCCAGTGAAGCCGGGCCGCTCCCTCCCATTGGAGGAGGACTGTCTCTTGCGAGCGGAGGATGTTAATCGTAAGCCTCTGGATGTCGAGCATTGCCAGTTCGCTGGAGACCGAGCCGGCAGCGTTGCTGACGACAACTTGGTATGTGCCGCCGTCCTCCAACGAAATGCGGTCAAGCGTCAAGATGGAGCCGTCGGCACCGGCTATTCCCGCCTCGTTGTGGGTCCAGGCGTACTGCAACGGCTCGGCTCCGGCAGCCACAACGCTGAACCGCACCTCATCCCCTTCAAAGGCGCTGACATCCTGTGGTTGCGTCACGATGCTCGGCGGCAGCAGCACGGCGAGCCGTGCGACCACACTGGTGATGGCGCCGACCTCGTTGGTCACGATGACGTCGTACCCGCCTGCATCCACCGGCGTCGCCGCCGCCAGGCTGAATAGGCGGGTCACCGCACCCTCGACCGCTACGCCGTCTTTCCGCCACTGGTAGGCCAAGGGTTCCGTGCCAGACGCTTCGACACTGAACTCGGCCGGGCCGCCAGAAACCGCCGTGGAATCCACAGGTTCCACAACGATGCTTGGAGCCACCGTCGCCAGTCGAACCGTCACCGTGGCCACAAGGCTGGTCATGGCCCCGAAGTCGTTGGTGACGACCAGGTCGTATGCGCCGCCATGTGCCACTTCGACAGGCTGGATAACCAATTCCGCCTGGCTTGCGCCCGCGAGGGTTTGCCCGTTGAACCTCCACTGGAACGCCATTGGCATGGTGCCTTCCGTCCGGCTACCGAGGCGAAGCGTCCCTCCCGAAGACACGTCCTGAGCACCCGGGTGCTGGAAGATGAACGGGGCCCAATCACCAGCCCGGTGGGTGCGGCGCGCGTCCCGTCCGAAGGTTGGCCACGACGATCTGGCAGGCGCCCCACTGCCGAAGAGTGCGCAGACAGTGTTGTCCTCCAGCGCCAGGTACACGGTTCCGTCGGAGCCTATGACCGGAGTGGGACTGGGAAGGCGTCTCCACTCGAAGGGGTCCGACGTGCCGAGCACTACTGGATCGCCGCGCAGCGTCCCCGTCCGTTCGTCCAAGGTGTAGAGCCGCTGCTGAACTAGATCGTCCGGCTGCCACGTCCCCGTTGCATACAGAACCCCATCGGCGCCGACCGCCGGGGGTGAGACTTGTTCCAGACGCAGCTCGTCGCCGGGCAAGAAGAACTCCCACATGACCTGACCCGTGTGAGGATCCAAGGCGCGTACTCGTCCAAAGTAGCTGCCCTCGTAAACGGTCCCGCCCACCGCCAGCGTGGGTGCGCTCTGCGGCACCAGGTTGCTCACCTGCCACTTGAGCGCGCCGCTCGCGCCATCCACGGCGTAGGTTTTCCTGTCCATCGAATCCACGAGAAACACGGACCCATCACCTCCTACCGAGACCTGTTCACCCTTGGCTGTCGAAGTCCACTTCGTCTCGCCGGTAGCGCCATCCAGTGCATAAAGCGCGGTGGCGGGAGACGAGATGTACACGTTACCCTCGGGACCGATCGCGGCTGACCATCTGAGCGTCCCACCCACGGTAAACTCCCACTTCTTGAGGCCTCGAAGCGGGTCGAGCGCAAACAGTCTGCCGTTGTCCGAGGTAACCAGGACCGTGCCATCTCCGAGAATGCCAGGACAGGCCGTGATGCCTCCGTCGGCTGCGAACTCCCACACCTTGGTTCCAGTGCTGCCCTCAAGCGCCTGGAACTTGCGGTCACTCGATCCTACGTAGACTGTTCCATCGCTGCTCACGGCAACCGGCCCAAAGTCACTATTCGTCACGCGCTTCCAACGCAGCTCACCCGTTTGCGCGTCTAGCGCGAAGAGGTTCCGGTACCCGCCGACATAGAGGCCGTCATCCGGCCCCAAGGCGGGCGGGCCAGTCAGACGTGTACCCGCCTCGTATCGCCAGCGGACCTCGCCCAGCATTGGAGCCTTCAGCCTCAAGACTGCTGCCGTGCTGGTGGTTGTGCCCTCCAGATTGCTAATCACGACACGATAGCTGCCGGCATCACCGGCTTGCACGTTCACGATCCGCAACTGCGAGGTCGCAGTTCCCGACACCCGCGGCCCTTCCGCGAGATCCACACCGTTCTTTTGCCACCGATAGAGCAACGGCAGCGTGCCTCTCGCCGACACCGTCAGCGACACATGGCTGCCCAGGGTTGCTTCTTGATCCTGCGGCTCGGACGCAATCTCCGGGCGCCCGCCAACTTGCACGGACGACGTGTGCGAGACGTTGGCTCCGAGCATGGGCCAGATTGACTCTGCTGGCGGGCTGCTGCCGAAGAGCGCGTAGAGAGCTCCGTCAGATGGCGCGACGAAGACGGTTCCATCGGGGCCCACGATCGGTGACGTTGTGGATTCGCACCACTTCGGGAAGAACCACTCGAGCGCCCCGGTGACGCTGTCCAGCGCGTAGAGATGGCGGCCAATAACATACAGACGGCCGTTGGCAACGAGTGCTGGTGAAGTGAAGTGGCGGTCCGCGACGGCGTACCGTCCGGTGAACTCCCAACGCTTGACACCAGACACTGGATCGAGCGCATAGAATGCCTGATCGCTTCTAGCGCTCCGATCGCTTGAGCCAACATAAACAGTGCCATCAGTCCCAATGGCGGGCTGCCAGTCCACCCCGCCCAGCATGTTTGCCTGCCAGTTCGTGGCACCGGTTGCACCGTCGAGCGCGAGCAACCGCTTGTCCTGCAGCCCCACATACACGCGGTTGTCATCTCCAAGCCCAAGGGAGACCACGGCTGGGCACGAGATCTTCCACAGGACTCGCCCTGATCCGGACTCCAGTGCGGCGACGAAGGATGCGGCGCCGATGACCACATTGCCATCCGCGAGGACAACCGGACTTGTGTAAGACGCGACATACTCAAACGCCCAGCGCTGTGCGCCCGTGACTCCATCGACCGCATACAGGCTAGGTCGCGCTGGCACATATACGATACCATCCAAGCCAATGGCGGGTGCCACCGGATAGGCCACGTCGCCGGTATCGATCTCCCACTTCTTCACACCCGTGGTCCCATCGAGCGCCACCATTGCACTGCGCCGCAGGCCTGAGCTGGAATGGATATACAGGCTTCCCTCTGGCCCGATCACTGGCCATCCAAGTTCAGCGGGCACGCTCGTCTTGGCCAGGATCGTTTCCCATTTCAGAAAGCCGGTTGCCGCGTCTAGGGCGTACACAATACCGCCGTAGCGCGACGGGATGTAGAGGATGCCGTCGCGACCCAGCGCGGGCGAGACGCCCAGGGCTGTGATCGGCGTGAACGCCCAGCGAACCTCCCCGTCAACGGGGGTGCGGAGCGTGAGTTCACAGGATTCGCTTGTCACACTGGCGAGGGTGTTGCCGACGATTACCCGGTAGCTCCCCGCATCTTCGAGACCAAGGTGGCCAATCCGGAGATGGGGGCCTTGCATGCCGGAGATCCGCTCCGAGTCAGCCAGGTCCACGCCGTTCTTTTGCCAACGGTACGTCAAGGGCGGCGTTCCCCCGGCTAAGACGGTTCGCGAAACCGTTCCCCCTTGCGGGACCTGCTGACTAATCGGCGACCCGAGGATCTGGGCAGGTCCCAGGACATGGAGGCTGGCGGTTCGAGGGGAGTCCTTCCTCCACATTGGCCACCCTTCGCTCGGAGGTGGCCCGTGTCCGACGAGCGCATACAGGACCATATCGCGGGAGCCAACGAAAACCGTTCCATCGGCTCCGATGGCTGCAGACGATCCTATCGCGCCGCCTGTCAGGAAAGACCACTTCTGCACCCCGCTCATACCGTCCACGGCGTACACCCGCTGATCGTCACAGCCGAAATACACCGTTCCGTCAGCACCGATGGCGGGAACGGAATTGACCGCGCCTCGGGTTTCGAACTCCCACAGCTTAGCTCCGGTGACTCCCTCATGGGCGAACAGCTTCTTGCTCGCGCTTACTCCCCCGAAATAGATCCTGCCTTCCGGGCTGAGGACAGGAGACGCACCCATGGACAACAAAGCGTAAGCGGACTGGTAGTCGCTCAAAGGCCACTTGTCCCGGCCAGAAACCCCGTCGAACGCACGGAAGTAGCCATTGGCGGGGCCGACGAACACAGTCCCGTCCGCTCCCAATGCCGGGGTGCGCGTGCCTCCCTGAACGTCGGGAGCCAGCCAGGATACCCGTCCAGTGCCAGCGTCGAGGGCATATAGGCGGCCGTCGGAGATGACATACAGGGTGCCGTTGGCACCGACCACGGGGGAACCACCAACGGCTTTCCCGGTTGCGAATTCCCACTTCTTGGCGCCGGTGGCACCGTTCAGGGCATAGACATTGCCATTGTCCGAAGCGAAGAAGACGGTGCCGTCCTCCGCCAGCGCCGGGGAGGACATCACGTCATTCCCCGTCGAAAACTGACCTCGGGCATGAAAGTCCCATTTCTTCGTGCCCGTTGCCGCGCTCAAAGCGTAGAGCATGCCGCTGTTCGAGCCAACAAACAGGGTTCCGTCCGCTCCAAAGGCTGGCGAGGATTCGACGATGGACGTGCTCTCGAACCGCCACTTCGCTTCTCCGGTTGCTCCGTCCACGGCATAGACCATCTTGTCGAGTGATCCGACATACACGGTACCGTCGGATCCGATGGCGGGCGAAATCAACAGTCCCCCAGCTCCTGAACTGCCAGCGTAGCTGCCAGGCACCGGTAAGTAGAATTCACCTCGGCGCTGGCGACGCTGCCTTCATCATTGCCGATGGCCAACTGGTACTTCCCGGCATCCTCGGGTTGCAGGTTGCGGAGCCGCAGCGTACTGCTCCGGGCTCCCGCCACGCGTCCTCCGTCCGCTAGATTCGTTCCGTCTTTCTGCCACTGGTAAAGGAGCGGCAGCGTCCCCGTTGCCATGGCCCTGAGGACCGCGAAGGATCCCAGTGGCCTCTCCTGGCCCTCGGGTTGCGACATGATCTCCGGCGGCCCTGGCCGGTTGGCGTTGGACTGGTGGGCGATATCTTTGCCTCGCATGGGCCACGCGGCGTCCGCCAGAGGAGCCGCTCCAACGAGCGCGTACACCTTGCGATCATCTGAACCGAAGTACACGGTCCCGTCGGCCCCGATGGCGACCGAGGAATCGATGGCTCCGCCGGTGGTGTACTCCCACTTCTTGTTGCCCGTCCTGGCATCCAGCGCGTAGAGCTTCCTGTCCTTCGAGCCCACGTAAAGTGTGCCATCGGCAGCGAGAGCCACGGAGGCTGTGATGTGGTTGGCAGAACGGAAGTTCCAGTGGTTGATGCCGGTGGCTCCTTCCAAAGCATATACATGGCTATCCAGGGACCCCACATACACCGTGCCATCGGCACTGATGGCGGGAGAGGCTGAGACCTTGCCAGCAGTCTCGAACCGCCACCGCAGGAGTCCCGACGCTCCGTCCAAGGCGTACACCTTGTGATCTGCCGAACCCACATAGACGGTCCCATCCCAGCCTATCGCGGGTGAAGATTCGATGTCGCCCCCGGCCCCGAAGTCCCACTTCAGTTCCCCTGTCGCCGCATCCAGCGCGAGCAATCGGCCCATCTCGTACGAGGACGTGGAACTGTTGTTAGAGCCGACATAGATGGTGCCATCCGGCCCGATGGCAGGGGAGGAGGTGAGGGTGCGACCGGCTTCATACTGCCACTTGAGGTGGCCGGTCGCACCGTCAATCGCATGGACCTTGCGGTCCCGAGACGCGACGCAAACGGTTCCGTCCGGTCCGACCGCCGGGGACGCACTGATGTCGGATCCAGTGACGTACTGCCACAATGACGTGCCCGCCGCCATCCCGATGGCGTGGAGCTTGTTGTCCAGCGAGCCGACGTACAGCGCGCCGTTCGGGCCAAGGGCAGGAGACGACCAGATCTTGTCTCCGGTTACGTACTCCCACTTCTTGGCACCAGTAGCTCCGTCCAGGGCGTAGAGCTTCTTGTCGTCTGACCCCACATAGACGGTGCCGTCAGGCCCAATTGCCGGCGAGGAATCGATGGCCCCGCCAGTCGTAAAGCTCCAGCGCAGGGAGCCCGGCGCGTCCTGGGCGAGGGTGTTGAGGCCGTTGAGCAAGCCGGCCGCCAGCGCGGCAAGAGCGACAAGTGTGGTTTTCATGGTACGATCTTCTCGTGGGTAGGGCTAACTGGCACCGGCCGAAGCTGGGGTCGCTGAACTCGCGAGTCTTGGCGGACGCAATGGGCGATCACAAGCATCCGGCCATTACCGCCACAGCATCAACTGATTAGAAGAATATGACCATTCGTCTTGGGATTGCGTATTCGTAATCAATTCAGCCAGAGGCACTTGCTCAAACGCGTTGACGCTCAGAATCTGTAGGATTTGGGACAGGCTCAAGTCGATGTGGAGTTCCTTGCGGATGATCGCCACCAGGACGTAGACACAAATGGCGATCCACACCTGGGTCTTGACGGCGTTGTCGCTGGTGCCGAAGAAGTGTTTGATCCGCAGGTTCTGGTTGATCCACTTGAAGAACAACTCGACTCGCCAGCGCAACTTGTAGAGTTGAGCAATGTCCTGCGCTGGTAAATCGAAGTTATTCGTCAGGAAGACGAGGACCTTGCCGTCCTCGGGGTCCCGACAAGTGACTCGGCGAAGGCGATCAGGGTAATGAGCCGCGCTTTGAGGATTACGAAGCCAGACGATGTGATCGCTGCGAATGCCAGTGCTCCTATCCACCGGGCGAGACTCCAGACGATTGAGCTGTACCCCGGCTTTGGTGCGAGTGACAAAGAACGCGCCCGTCAGGACGAAACGGTAGAGCCGCTCGAAATCGAGGTACTCGCGATCCATCACGTAGAACGCGCCCGGCTCGGGAATCAGTTCGTCCAAAACACGCACATCGGCCTGTTTTCCTTCGGATATCGCGATCATCGTGGGAATAGGGCCGCGCACGTCCAGCAGCGTGTGAAGTTTGACGGCGGCCTTGGTCGAGCGAAAGCGCGCCCAGGGAAACAGGCTCAGACACAGGTCAATGGTGGTCGAATCCAAGGCATAGGTGGTTTGGTCCAGTTCGATCCCCAGCGGTTCCTCGGCGTAGAGTCGACGGGCGCGCACAATGAGGCGCTGCGCGAGGTCCGCGTAAATCCGCCAATCCCGAGTGCGGTTGGCATCAGCCAACGTGCTATGGGCGAGCACCGACCGAAATCCCATATGATAGAGTTGGTCGCGGCGCGAGCGCAGGCAGACTTCCAAATCGGCCAGACTCTCACGATAGGTTATCTGAGCGAAGGACATCGCCAAGAACTGCTCCCAGCAAGTGAAACTCAGAACCTTGTAGTCACCGCGGTAACGCACAACGCAGCGGCGGAACTGCTCGGGATGAACCCAGGCCATGACTTGAGCGAAGACGTTATTTCCTACATGCATTTCGGGGGTTTGGCAGGGTCCCTGCCTCACGAAATGGCAAAATCGCGCTCAAATCGCTCACACCCTCTTTCAGCTCCATCTTCCCTATTCGGAGCATGATCCAGCAGATCCTACTCGCCATGACCGGATGACAGTGACGGGCGATGATGAGCGCGGCTGGAACAGCCGGCCCGCTCCCCGGCTCCGCAACAGCCGCAGTCCGTGACCCACAGACCGAACGCGTGCCGAGGGTGGCCTTCGCCCCCTGGTCCAGCTTGCCTCTCACCTCCGAGTAGGCGCCGCCAACCCGGAGCCCTCCCGAGGGGGTGGTCGCGCGGAGGATCTTGGCGCCCGCAACGACCACGAGCCGAACGATCCGGAGCGCGTGGCAGATGGGGCCCCCCGCAGTCTCCCGGTGAGCCGCACGGCCGGCGAGCAGCCTGGCCGTAGCGGCGTAGAAGTGCACGCCATGCGTCATGTATAAGAGAAAGTCGAACGGGTGGCAAACGTTACAGCCTTTTCTGTTGTCAGGTGCTGACGATCCGGCCGAGGATTCGCCTCTGAACCAAGACTACCGCGTGCCGCCTGGCCACCCCGCTTCGACGGCGTGGCGTTTCCGGCCACGCTCTGGACAATGGTGTTGTTGTCGGCGCGGGAACAGGCGATGCCCGTTCTCAGCCGGCTGTGCGCAGCGTACCAGCGCCCCGTCCAGGCGTTCTTGCGCCCGGCCGGTTGGCCGCGCAGTCACAGCAGCGCTCGCCGCCAGTGCCTCCACCACCCCGCAGAGGCCCTTGGTCTCCAGCAACATCCGGTGGCGCATCTGCTTCTGAGCCCCTGCGCCCGCCTCTGCCTGCAGCCCCGCATCGAACGTGACCTTCCCCTCCCGCGGCGCATGGTGCCCGGCCGGCGGATTGGGCGGCGGATTGGGATTACCAAGTGCGGCCGTGAGGGGCTATATGGACGGTGCCCTAAGAAACGGAGGGGAGGGAGCGATGGCTCGTGGGCATTACTCTCTCTTCTCCAGTTCCAGGGGTGAGAACGGCACGGACGACAACGACGATGCGCGCGACCCCCGCAGGCCTAACTTGAATTCGCGGTTCCGTGGTCCAACACTTGGGGTGCACCTCAGGCGCCGTCAAGGGGTCACCCATAAGGGCGGACGTCAATAGGTAAAATGCGTGGTCAAAGAACATCCGGGCTCAACGACCGACCTGGCGGCGTTAAGTTCAACGGGCTGCGGGGACGCACGCGTTCAGCGGCCGCGTTCGAACCCTCGACTTCGCTCAGTTGATTCCGGACCGCCGCAGAGGCGACGATCCGTTCAGTCACCCATCTGGATCTAGCCGCTTCACGCCGGCCTTCTCGCCGGCGTGCCGGGAGGACAGCGTCGCGGCCCTCCCGCAGCCCATCCCGCCGTCGGACGGGACCAGAAAACCATCAGTGCCGGACCGCGTTCATTCAGTTCCCAAAGATTGGTAGTTCGTCGGTGCAGTGACCGCGTCCAACCCGTTCGTGACTCACGGCCCGGTCGAATCGCCGCAAAGTGGCACTCCCCAGCCTGGTTGGGTGTGAGCCGAGCCGCCAGGCCAATCAGTCCGGTGGCTCATCGTCCAACCCCTTTCACGGGATCTGACGGCTCGGCTCTAAAGAGTTAGGTTTGCTTTCTCATACGTTTGGTCCGACTCCGGGTCGGGGTCGGCGGGGGTGGGTTCCTGCGTTTGGCCCGCGGCTTGCTCCGCGTCTTGGCCGGCGGGGGCGGCGCCCGGTGCTCTCCTGCCCGCCCTGGGGAAACCTGCGAAGAAACGTCACCTAATGGCGTCAAGGAGGTGGGGTCCTTTTCCGGTGCGGGCCGGTGGGGCGGGATCGGCGGGGGCGCCGAGCCCGCGGCCCGCACCTGCCTTTCCGGTTCTCCACCCGGCACGCCGCCGGGAAACGCCCGCGCCCAGTCGAACGCCACCCCCTCCCGCATCACGTGCTAGGCCGCCTTGGCCAGCTTGCACGCCAGCGCCTTGCTGGCCAGAGCCCCGTTGACCTGCGCGGCCTTCCGGTCGAAGAACCGCCGGCACGGCCCGTAGTAGCGGCGCGCGTACTGGGCCGCCTCCACCCACGCCCACGCCAGGTAGCGGTTGCCGTTCTTCCCGTTGTTGGCCCCCTTGACCTTCCCGTGGGAGAGGCGCCGGCTCTGCACACACCGGCAGTAGCTGGCGTAGTCCCCCGCGCCGGCGAAGCGCTCGATCGGCCCGGTCTCCAGCGCGATGGTCAGTCCCAGGATCTTCCCCACCCCCGGCACGCTCTGCAGCCACCGATAGCTGGCCCAATCCTTCACCACACCCACGACGGATTTCTCAATGGCCAGGATGCTCTGCTTTAGTTCCCCTACCAGGCGCAGTTGTTCGCGCGCGATCAGTTGCTCGGCCGCTGACCCGAACAGCTTGGCCCCCTCCTCCAGCGTCAACCGTTCCAGTTGACTCAAACCCAGCGTCTGTCCCGTCGTGCGCGCATAGAGACTCTTGAAGCTCAGTTTGTGCGCCGTGGCCTGCCGCACCAGCAAGAGTCGGCGCCGCAGCAGATCGCGTACCGGCCGCAGCTTCCGGTCATAGATGTGGCCGGTGGATAGAATGTTCAGGCGCAGCAACTGGGCCAGGAAGAACGCGTCGCTGGTGTCGTCGGCGTGCTTGAGGCCGCTGTACTGCACGATCCGCGCCGGGTTGGCCAGCACCACGTCGAAGTCCTGCTCCTGCAGGCCGTCCACCAGCCAGTACCAGTTGTACGTGGATTCGACGGCGATGCGTTTCAGCCGTTTCCGGTAGGGCTCCAGCCAGTGGACGATCCGGTCCAGTTCACAGGGCAGCCGCTTCTCGACCAGCCGGCGCCCCTCTTGGTCCACCAGCCCACAGACAACGTTGTTGCGGTGCAAGTCCATTCCTGCCATCACTTCGTTCATCGGGCGTGCTTTCGGTTACTGCGTTGTGCTTTTTCCTTCGCATCCCACCAGGGGATCGCGACTCACCACGTCTTACCGAGAGACGCCCGATTTGCCTATCAAGCCCTTGATGGTTATCAGTTCTTGACTTTGTCATCTCGAGGCGTGCTCGCGGTGTCAAGTTGACAAAGTCAAGAACTGACCCCTTGACGCTCCCTCCGCCAGGCCCTCGAGGACAACCACCACATCCGCACCCAGTGGCCGGCCCTCACCAACCGCCTCGACCAGCTCGAACACCGCCTCGAAGAGGGGAGGGAAGACCCGTCCCGATCTCCCCGCGACCGCCGCTGATCCGCCTACCCATCCACCCGATCCAACGCCCGGCCACCCGTCATGAGCCCCGAACACAAAGCCTTCCTCACCCTCACCCGGACGCCGGCCCGGCTCGACGCCGAGCAGGCCGCCTGGTACCTCGGCTTCCAGCCCCACGACATCCCCGTCCTGATCGCCGCCGGCCTGCTCCGCCCCCTGGGCCGCCCGCAACACAACGCCGTCAAGTACTTCGCGACGGTCGAGCTGAGCGCGCTGCGCGACGACCCCAAGTGGCTTGCCAAGGCCACCGACGCTGTCCAGTCCCGCTGGCGCCGGAAGAACCGCACCGAGCCTGTTCCGCAAGGATTGCCGCTGCGTTCCCGCCCCAACGGCCACGTCGTGGACAGCGTCCCCGCGCCAACCGCCGCCCTCACCTGAAAGCGAGTTTGGCCATGTCCGTGTACCAGTCACTCGTGGATCCCACCCACTTCGGGACCGTGGTTCGCCACCTGCATCATCCCGACCGGCAAATCCACTTTGTGCTGCACGTCCGGGACGAGTCCATGCTTCCGGTTCTCGCGGCCAAACTCGACGCCGCCATGGCCGAGGCCCAGCACCGGCCGATCGCCCTGGGTTCGATTCTGGATCCGATGTTCGCGGAGGGTTCGCTGCGAATCTCGCCCCGGCACGAGCTGCCGATGAACCGCCGTTGGCCGGTGGTCCCGGTGACGCAGATTCCGAGCCTGGCGGGGTGCCAGGTCATCTACCTCCCGCCCTTCTACCTCGCGCACACGCCCGGCTTGTTCGAGGGAACCCTCGCCAAACCCCAGCTCCGCGTACAGCACGGCCCCAACCTTCGCATCAAACCCTGATCCTCGGCCCAACCAGCGGTCCGCTCGCCAGCGTGACCTTCTGCCCCCGGCCCTCACGTCAACTACCTCCCCCCGCAAACCCCACCACCCATGAATCCACACCACCTTGAAGCACTGACCAGGGCCGGCCATTGTGCCGACGCACTGGCCCGGGCCCTCCGTGAGGCGCACCGGTTGGCGGCGCGGCACCTGCCGATCCTGGCCATCCTGCTCGGGGAACTCCTCCGCCAAGTGGCCCAGATCCGCGAACGGTTGGCGGAATTGCACTCCACCGGGGCTTCAGCCCGCAGGAGGATTCGCGTCCGGACGGGCGGGCGTGCCGGGAACAAATGTCACATGTCAATGTTTGACCCCGTTGTCTTCAAATCCCACAGAAGCCAACGAAGGAAACGAAGCCCCGAGCTCAGAAGTTCCCGGCCATCTCCGTTGCCTTCGTTGCCTTGCACAGGATTGGCCGCATTTCGTTCTGGCCTTGGTTTGCACCGGCCACTAGCCTTGCCGACGCAATACAAGCCCCACGGTCCCCGCAGGTTATGTCGGGAGCCAGGGGCTGGAGCGTCATGGAAGATCGCTGGCCATTGGGCGAGGAGCTTGCCGTAGCCTTGGGCAACCACACGGCCACGAGCTGCAGGTGCCCCCGTGAATCACCGGGTGCTTACCCCAGCTCCGGCCCGCGGCTCTTACTTCCTCTCTACATGATCCCGACGCTATGAGCCGCCTGCGGATCTTCATCAGCTCCGTGCAGAAGGAGCTGGCTGCCGAACGCCGGGCCATCCGCGAGTTCGTGAAGCATGACCCGCTGCTGCGCCGCTTCTTCGACGTGTTTCTGTTCGAGGACGTGCCAGCCTCCAGCCGCCGAGCCGACGAAGTCTACCTGGCCGAGGTGGACGCGGCGGACGTGTATCTCGGCTTGTTCGGCAACGACTACGGTTTCGAGGACGCCCAAGGGATTTCCCCGACGGAGCGTGAATTCGACCGCGCCACGACCCAGGGCAAGACCCGCCTGGCGTTCGTCAAAGGCACGGACGATCAATTGCGCCACCCCAAGATGCGCGCCCTCGTCCGCAAGGCCGGCAACCAGCTCATCCGGCGGCGTTTTTCCACCAACCCCGAACTGACCGCCGCCCTGAGCGCCAGCCTGGTCGAACATCTCTTCGCCAAAGGCTTGGTGCAGGACCGCCCCTTCGAGGAACAGCCATGCCCCGATGCCACCCTCGATGACCTCGACGCCCGCGCCGTAGCCGCCTTCGTCCGCCGGGCCAGGGAGGAACGGCAGTTTCCCTTGGCCGAAGGAGCGGCGATGCCCGATGTCCTGACGCATCTCAACCTCCTGCTGAACGGCCAGCCCACCAAAGCCGCCATCCTTCTGTTTGGCCGCAACCCGCAGCGGTTCCTCCCCAGCGCCGAAGTCCGGTGCATGCACTTCCACGGCACCGAGATCGCCCGGCCCGTCCCCTTCTACCGCATCTTCAAGGGCAACCTCTTCGACCAGGTGGACCTGGCGCACGACTTCGTCATGTCCAAGCTCAACCGCAGCGTCGGTACCCGTACCGAAAGCGCGCAGGCACCCGTGCGCTACGAGATTCCGTCCGATGCCGTCCGCGAAGCCATCGTCAACGCCATCGCGCACCGTGACTACGCTTCCGCAGCCGCCGTTCAAGTCTCGGTGTTTGCCGACCGCTTCGAGGTCTGGAATCCCGGCCAGCTTCCGCCGCCGCTCACGCCCGAAAAGCTCCGCCATCCGCACAGTTCCATTGCCCGCAACCACCGCGTCTGCGAGACCCTCTTCCTGGCCCGTTACATCGAGAAGTTCGGCACCGGCACCCTGATGATGATCCGCGAGTGTCGCGCCCACGCCCTGCCTGAACCTGACTTCCTCCAGCGCTCCGGCGAATTCGTCACCACCCTCTGGCGCGACTGGCTGACGGAAAAGGTCATCCTCGACCTCCAGTTGAACGGACGGCAGGCCACGGCGGTCGCGTTCCTGCGGCAAGCCCGGAAGATCTCAAACCGCGAATATCGCAATCTGACCGGAGCGAACGACCGCACAGCATTGCGCGATCTCTCTGAACTGGTCGCCAAGGAACTCCTTGTACGCAGTGGTAAGACTGGGAGGTCGGCGTTCTATCATCTTGCGATGAAACCCGACATAAACCCGACAAACCCGACAGTCACATCCCCAGCGGGAAACCCGACACAAACCCGTCAATTGGGCAAAGCACCCGCCAGCAGCAGCTCGGAATCGGCTCACGCCCGCACTACCGTTAAACGGAAATCAGCCATAAACCGGCCAAATCGGCCGTCCACCCCAATCCGGCCCGCGCTGGGCAAAGGGCTCACAACAGGCTCAATGGGTTCATCGGCTGAGGAATCTGAAAAGGGCTCAGAAATGGCTCAAATGGCTCATGCCCAAACCCGACAGAAACCCGACAAACCGGACAAGGCGGCTGAATCGGACGCCAAGAAAACGGACGCAGCTCGGGTTCAGAACATCGAGCGGACAAAGAGACCATCCGCCCCCAAGCCGTCAAGTGCCAGAAATGTGCCAACCGTGCCAAAGGCCCGCAAAGTCACCGCCTCCCGGAAAGGGGCAACCAAGGGGCGAAAGGGGCAACGCTCACCTGCACCAAGACGCAAGACCACATGACCACCCTCACAGACCCACCACCGCTATGGCCGCCTGGGAAACCACGCTCAAGACCCTGAACGCCGAGCGGATCGGCGGCCCGTTAACCTACCGTCACTCCCGCACCAGCTCGGTTACCACCTCCTGGGGCGTGGATTGGGACGACGAGTTCATCGCCCGCGACTGGAACGAACAGTTTGCCATCTACCGCGCCACGACGCCCGACGGGCACGTATTCCACCGCCGGCTCCCCCGCGGCCGCATCCCCGACCTCCCCATGGTGCTGGTGATCGAGAAGCAGTTCGAGCGCATCGAGAAGAAGACCCGCCGCGACCGCGACCGCAACGCCTTCGGCGAGGAGCTCATGAACCTCTTCTACGCCGTGTTCGTCCGCAGCGGGCTGCGCGACTCCCACGCCGGACAGCGGGTCGTGGTCGAAGCCGCACGTCGCTGCTGGCTGCGCGGCCAGCCGCGGGTTCACCGACGCGCTCACCCGGCTCATCGAGAACGTCGTGCGCTACCGCAAAGACCTCGACCGCTACGAAGCCCGCTGGGTCGAGGCCCGTGAGGCCGTCTTGCACGAGCGCGCTCAGCGGGCGGACGCCGACCCCAAGGAGACAGTCGCCGACCGGGTTGGCGCCCTGAATGAGGCCCAGTTGCGCGACCTGCTTCAACGCCTGCCGGTCGCCGCCGTCTGGCGCGCGCTGAAAGAGCAGACAACTCCACCCGAGTCCGAGTCGGTCCCCCCGCTCCCGGAGGGCTGACTCGAGCCCACCGGACCCCGCTACGGCATCAACGTCCGCGCCGGCAACACCCACGGTTGCCTCCACTGCTACGGATGCAACCATCACCATGCACGCGCGACCGCTACCTCGGCTACCTCGTGGGCCTCGCCGCCGGCGATCCCTTGGGGACGACGCTGGAATTCCGTCCCCCGGGCACACTTGAACCCATCGCGGACGTCCGCGGTGCCGGGGGCTCGGCCTTACCCTTGCCGGCGGCGTGGATTCGGCGGCCAAGACGGAATCCTCCATTCCCGTCGAAGCACAGCCAAACGTCTCTGCCACTCGGCGTTGCAGCGTGGGCCAAGGTCCGTCTCCGCCAATTCAGCCGCCACGGAGTAAAAGCCGTACTTCCCGATCCCCCGAACGCGTAGCAACGGCGTGCCAGCAAACACGTCCCCGGCATCGCCGTGCTCGCAGATCACCAAGTCCATAAACTCCCGGAGGCTCATATCCGACTTGTGTTCCTCTTCCAGGTGGGCGAGCAGACGCGTCCGAGCGACCGTCAGCAGATGCAGTGTGTCAACCAGGTTGATGACCGGCCACACTTTGTCGAGATCGTCCGCCAGGCGAATCTCCGCTTGGAGTTGGGCGCGTCGCTCAGCCTGAGCCCTCTCGGTCGCAGCTCCTTGCTCGATCATCGCGACCCGGCCCGGCGTGATCCGGAACTGCCGTGCGATCTCCTGGCGCGGCACTCCCTGCGCACGCATTTCAACGATCTGTCGGTTACGCTGACGGGTTGTCATCGTGGTGCGGAAACACGTGGACAACGTGCCGGATGCGTGCGGCAGGTGCCAGCGAATCTACTCGCGGCTCATCCCAGGCCCATTGACGAACGGCGGCAACGGCGGCGAGACGCCTGAGGTTGCCAGGCCGGTCTCGGCTCCGAGGAGGAAAAGCGCCGAATGCCGATGGCAGACCCAGCTCGGACCTGGCCGAGGTTCCCCCTACCGCGTGAGCGCCAGTTTGCCCCGGCGCTTTTCTGGTCAGTTTCTTCTGCGCTCTGAGGGGGTCGCGCGGCCGCATCGCGATTCCGTGCCCCGGGTCCTGGACCTCCGCGGAATCGCATGCAGGCAGTGGGGGCTTCAGTTGTTGACGGGCGTTCCGCTCAGCACCGCCTCGGTCAGACCCATCGCGTCGAGGAGTTGGCGGGCGAGCGCCCGTTGGTCGATCGTCGCCGGGCGGGCCGGCATCAGCTCCGCAAAGCGCCCCGCGAACGAATCCCCTCGCGGTCCATCGTACTCGCCAAACCCGAAGAAGCTCCCGGCATCGGTCCGGATGATTGGCAGGAACTGCTGCGTGTGGTACCCAAAGGTCTCCCCGATCAACAACACCACCTCACGGCGGTCTAGCGCTTCCGAGGGCGGCGCGGCCGGGCTTGGCCTTCTCGCTCACAGCGCAGGCGTAGCGAGTCACTCGAACGCGCGCAAGGTGAATAGGCGCTGACACTGGTGCGGTGCACGGGCCAACCGCAGGTGGCGGAGGTCCCGTGCCAGATTGCCCAAGGTCACTGGCACACCATCACGGCTTGTCGCGAAGTTTGATCGCCTCCGCCCGACCCGCTACGCTGCCGTCATGACATCGCTGCTTCGCCACGCTCCCACGCCGCTTTGGACCCGGCTCCTGGGGGTCGTCTGCCTGGTCCTTGCCGGTTCTGCCGCCGGGCGTTCCGACGACGAAAAGGAAAGCACGCTCACCAGAGTGGGCCAGGCCGCCCCGACCTTCACCGTCACCGCCTTGGACGGGAAACGGTTCGACCTGTCCGCCATGAAGGGCAAGGTGGTGCTCGTGAACTTCTTCGCCACTTGGTGCGGGCCGTGCATGGCCGAAATGCCGGCCCTGGAGAGGCAGGTCTGGCAGCGCTTCAAGAGCCAGGATTTCGTCATGATCGCCATCGGGCGCGAGCACACGAACGACGAACTCGCGCCCTTCCCCAAGAAGCGCGAAATCACCTTCCCTGTCGCCGGCGATCCGAAGCGCGACGTGTACGCCAAATACGCCACGCAGTACATCCCTCGCAGCTACGTCATCGGCCGGGACGGCAAGATTCTCTTCCAGGCCGTGGGCTACAAAGAGGAGGAGTTGGCCCAACTGGTGCGCACCATCGAACAGGAACTCGCCCGCAAACCCTGACCCGTACCCGCACACGGGGCGTGCTCGACCAGACGATTCCATGAAGGGCCATCCGAAAGCGGAAGCCACCGGAGAACCGAAGTTCATCGCCGAGTTGCACGGCCGGGTCGCCCTCGTGACCGGGGCAAGCCGTGGGATAGGCCGCGCCGTTGCGCTCGCCCTGGCCAAGGCCGGGGCCGACGTGGCCGTCAACTACCACGCGCACGCGGATGACGCCCGTGCGGCCTGTGCGGAGATCGAACGCCTCGGACATCGCGCCGTCGCCGTTCAAGCGAATGCGGCCATCGCGATGGAGGTCACCCGGATGGTGGAGACCGTCCAGCAACGTCTGGGGGAGACCGACATCCTCGTGAACAATGCCGGCATCAGCCGCCCGCAGTCGTTGAACGAGATTACCGAGCGCGATTGGGACGAGGTCGTGGCGATCAACCTGAAGTCCATGTTCCTGGTCACCCAGGCCGTGCTGCCGGGAATGCGGAGCCGACGCTGGGGGCGGATTATCAACCTCTCCTCCGTCGCCGCCCAGTTGGGCGGGGTCGTCGGACCGCACTACGCGGCCTCGAAGGCGGGCGCTCTGGGCCTCACGCATTCCTACGCCACTTTGTTGGCCAAGGAGGGGATCACGGCCAACGCCATCGCGCCCGCGCTCATCGGCACGGAGATGGTCACCCAGAATCCGAATGCCAGGCCAGACCTGATTCCGTTGGGGCGATTGGGGACGGTCGAGGAAGTCGCTGAGGTGGCGGTCATGCTCGCCAGCAACGGCTACATCACCGGCCAGACCATCAACGTGAATGGCGGCTGGTACATGAGCTGAACGCCGTTCTCAAGAACTGCCCCGTGAGCTCAGAGCACCGATCACACACGCCCTTTGGGCTTATGTCGAGACGTTCGCCTGGGAAGGGCCGCCGAACCAACAGACCAGCCCGTTGATCCCGGCGCCGCGGGAACGGGTGCGCGCCCAACTGGAGGCCGTGTCACCGCACGTGGACCGGATACTGATCTACCAGTACCAGGGGCTGATGAACTGTCCGGGCACTCCAGCCTTCGCCGGCCATCCCGACTCGACGGGTCTCTACACAGATTACGTCCATTGGCTGAAGTCGAGGTGAAACGAATCACGGCACCAGCACCGCCGCTCCCTGCAGTCGCCCTTCCCGCAGGCGCGCCAGCGCCTCGTTCGCCTCTTCGAGTCGGAACGCCTGCGTCTCGGTCCGGATCGGAATGGTCGGAGCCAATTGGAGAAACTCCTCCCCGTCCCGGCGGGTCAGGTTGGCCACCGAGCACAGGGTGCGTTCGTGCCAGAGGTCGCGATACGGGAACGCGGGGATGTCGCTCATGTGAATGCCGCCGCAGACGACCGTGCCACCCTTCCGCACGGCGCGAAGCGCGATGGGGACCAGGGCACCCGCCGGGGCGAAGATGATCGCCGCGTCGAGTGGCTCAGGCGGAGGCTGGTCGGAACCACCGGCCCAAACCGCCCCGAGGCCTCGCGCGAATTCCTGCGCCGCCACGTCCCCTGGGCGGGTGAACGCGAACACGTGTCGTCCCTGATGGCGGGCGACCTGGGTCACGATATGCGCCGCCGCGCCAAACCCGTAGATCCCAAGCACACGGGCCTCCCCCGTCTTGCGCAGCGAGCGGTAGCCGATCAGCCCCGCACACAGCAACGGCGCCGCGGACACATCGTCCATCCCCTCGGCCAGGGGAAAGCAGAACCGGGCATCCGCCACCGTGAACTCGGCGTAGCCGCCGTCAAAGGTGTAGCCGGTGAATTGTGCCCGTTCGCAGAGGTTCTCCCGCTCGCCCCTGCAGAACCCGCATTCGCCACACGTCCAGGCAAGCCACGGGATGCCGACCCGCTCGCCGGCCTCCAACCCCGTGACCTCCGCACCCAGGCTGACGACTCGCCCAACGATCTCATGCCCGAGGACGAGCGGCAGCTTCGGCTCCGGCAGCTCGCCGTCGAGCACGTGGAGGTCCGTCCGGCACACGGCGCACGCCGCAACGCGCACGAGCACTTGCCCAGGACCCGGCTCGGGCTGATGGACATCTTTCACCAGGAGCGGCTCACGGGGTCGCTCCATCACCATGGCGCGCATAACGGAGTGGAGGCTGCCCCATCGCCGGCTGGCGGGAAAGCACGCTGAGACGCCCGCCTGGTGTCGCGGCAGTGCCCCAAGTCCGAAATGCCGCTAGCCTTCAGCCGTCCAGCAACACCAACCGCTGCGGCCGTATGTCCGGCTCGAAGCCCAGCCGGATCTGCTCCTCGAACCACCGGAACGACGGGCGCCGTTTCGCGTGGAACAGGTGTGTCGTCCGACTCCGCCGGTAATCGGACGAGCCGAACCGGGGAATCGGCGTGCGAAACGCCGGAGCGTCTTCCAGCAACTCCGCCCAATCCTGCTCCAAGCGCCGGTCGGACATCGCGAACCAGACCTCGACCGGTGTAGCGAAGCGCAGCAGGTAGTCAATGTGCCAGTGCGGAGCGGCCACCGATTCCAGGTGGTGCCCCACCCGCGCGCGAATCCCGCCCGGACCGAACGCGCTGCCGACGTAGGCGTAGAAACCGGGGATAATCTCGAACACGCCGAGCCGCCCGACCTCCAGCCGTTTCATCTGTGCGACCGAGCCGATCAGGATGTACGTGCCCTTGTCGTCTGGTAGTTGCATCGCCATTGTTCAGTCAACGTGACGTTGAACGAGTACCAGGCCTGCCTCGCCGCCGTCCCGCACGGCAAACGGCTGCCGACCGCCCTTTACCTCCACCGCGAGGGCTTGGCGAGCGCCGCTTCCGAGCTCGACCGGTTGGCGTGCCGCCTGGCCGACCGGTACCAAATCGGGTCGGAGTTCAACGTGCTCAAGTTCCGCTCGGACGAACTCAAAGTCTCGTTCCTGTCGTACCCGCGATTCTTCGAGGACCCGCACCCGTCGCTGCGCCAGGCCATGACGGTGGACCTGGTCCGAGGCAAGGCGCGCCACACAGACTACGCCGGCAATCCGAACCCGCCCATCCTTCATCGGAAGGAGGCGTTCTTGCCGGCTGACCACCCCAAACGACGTCTGTTCGCCACGCTCACTGAGGCGGAGGAGGCGGCCGGGCTGTACGCCGATACCACGACGATCGGCTTCAAGCTGAACTGGGAACAGCTCGTCGCTTCGAAGGGGTTGCGGTACAGCGGTCACCGACTGCTGGCGGTCGGTAATGGTACTGAGCCGGTTCCAGGATCCCAGCTACCCTCACCCGCCCTTCGGGCACCCTCTCCCGTCAGACGGGAGAGCGACGGGGTGAGGGCCGATTCGTGCGAGGTACCAAGGGGTTGTGGTCGGCGAGACGCCGACCACAGCACGCGGGGCGCGTGCGCTCCCCGGATCGAACGCCACAAGACGGCGCTGATGCGATACGAGCTTTCGAAGCCCGTGCGAATGCTGCTGGAGTACGGCCAGCTCAGGCCCGGCGTCACGTTCTTCGACTACGGATGCGGCCAGGGCACGGACGTCACGGGTCTTCGCAATCTCGGTTACGCGGCCGATGGCTGGGACCCCGTCCATCGCCCGGACGGCGGCAAAGCCGAGGCTGACGTGGTGAACCTCGGCTACGTGATCAACGTCATCGAGGATCCGGCGGAGCGCCTGGCCACGTTGGTGGACGCCTTCCGCCACACGCGCCGCCTGCTGGTCGTGTCGGCCTTGATCCGGGAAACGGTGGATACCGAGACCGCCGCGGCGTTCCGTGACGGAGTGCTGACCAAGCGGAACACGTTTCAGAAGTACTTCGACCAGCCGGAACTGCAGCAGTATCTCGAGGACGCCCTCGAGACCACGGTGGTACCGGTCTCGTTGGGCATCTTCTACGTGTTCCGCGATCCGGTCGAGCAACAGGACTTCATCGAGGCCCGGACGCGCCGGGCGATTGACTGGACCCAGATCAGCACCCGCCTGGGTCTGGGACAGCCGCGCAAGTCACGGTGGGAACGGTTCTACGAACAGCACCAAGAACTCCTGGATGCCTTCTGGACAACCGTCCTTCGCCTGGGGCGGTTACCGGCCCCGGCGGAGTTCGAACGGCACGCCGAGCTGCGGGACGTCCTGGGAACGCCGAAGCGCGCGCTGCGACTTTTCGTCAAGCGAGGGGGTGCCGAGCTGCTGAACCAGGCCACCGAAACGCGGAAGAACGACCTGCTCGTGTACCTGGCGATGTCGAACCTGCGCAAACGGGTGCCGTTCGGACACCTGTCGGCCAGCCTCCGGTTGGACATCCGGACCTTCTTCGGCAACCACAAGGCCGCGCTGGCCAAGGGCCTCGATTTGCTCTACGCCGCCGGGGATCCCGGCGAGATCGAGTTGGCCTGCGAAGACCTGAAGCTCGGCCAGCAGGATGACCAGGCGCTCTACGTGCATCGCAGCCTGCTGGACCGACTGCCTCCGGTGCTGCGCGCCTACGTCGGCTGCGCCACCGCGCTCTTCGGCGATGTCCAGCAGGCCGACGTGATCAAGCTCCACAAGGCCAGCGGCAAGGTCACGTTCCTGGCGTACGACGATTTCGAGGGGAAGCCCCTGCCCGAACTGCGCACCCGCACCAAGGTCAACCTCCGGACCCGGTGGGTGCAGGTGTTCGATCACCGCGCCGAGGGCCAACTGCTGTACTACAAGGAACGCCTCCTCGCGCCGGATCATCCGCGACGCGCGGCGATGGAGCAGTTCAGCGCGAGGGTGCGGAAGCTGGGGATTGCCGACCAAGCCGGTTCGGGACCGACGGCCACGGAGTTGGCCAGGTTGCTCGAGTGCCGAGGCTTGAATGCCAGGCTGGACCGGAGGAGAATGGTCTCGACGCGCTAATGCCGTGCAGCCCCTGTCCGACAACGCCCCGGTATGAAGTTGCCCGCCGATGCGATCATCGCCCGGCGGAAGCTGGACGAGTACCTTCTGCGATTCCGAAACGAGGACGACAAGTCGGGCTTTCTGGCCAGGGGAGGCTACACGCTCGAGAACGCCGATCTCCTCATGCGCGACCTCCGAGACCAACTGCTGCCGCTGGACGCTGAGTTATCCGAGCAGACCGAGTACGGCCCAAAGTACCGAATACGCGGAGTGCTGAAAGGGCCGAACGGCAACGTCCTCCGCGTCCTGAGCATCTGGATGAAGGAGAACGCGACAGGCGAGACGAAGTTTGTTACATTGCTGCCGGACAAATCATGAAGCACGACCTGTTTACCCGCGTGGCGCTGACCGAGGACCTGCCCGGTGACCGGCTCCGTCGTGGCGACGTGGCAACCGTCGTCGAGCAACATCCCGGCCGTCCCGGGCAGGAGCCGGGCTACACCTTGGAAGTTTTCAATGCGGTGGGCGAGACCATTGACGTGGTGACCGTGCGCGAATCGCAAGTCGAACCGCTCACCGCCGCTGGACTGCTGACGGTCAGACCGCTCGCACCGGCAGCTCGTCGCGCCGCAGCGCTGCGGACATGAGGAGCGAGGTCATCACCTCAGGATCTTCACACCAAAGGGCTGCTGTAGGTCGGTCAGGTCGGTGTCCCTGGCCAACCGGTACCGCGCCTTGGCCGCAAGTGCCGCCTTGATGAACTTGTCGTCTTCGAGATGACCAGAATCGTCAAGTTGCCTGCGTGGATCCGACGGCGACGGGCCGTGGCCCGGCATTCATCGCCCTGCGGGGAATGGTCGAACGTCAATGTTCGACCCCATTGGCGTGCTACGACGGGCAGGGGAGCGCAGCGCCACGGCCCGGCTTTTCAGTTGAGTGCGGTCGGTTGATCGCCTAATCATTGAGCAATGACGGCAGCCGGTGTCATTGCAGAGATCAAGCAACTGCCCCGCGCGGAGCAGTCCCGCGTGATCCAGTTCGCTTTGGAACTGGCGCGCGAGCGCCAACTGCCGGGCGCGGAACTCGCCCGACTCGCGCAGCGTCTCACGGACACACCAGACGCGACCGAAGCCCAACGCTTGCGCGAGGAGATCCACCGCGGGTTCTACGGCGGATAGGCATGCCGCGCATCCGCCGTCAGGGCGTGCCGCCACGCCTGCTTGATCCTCGGCTCGACCGCGTTGCCAGCCGGAGCGTATCCGCCGACCAGCTTGGTCTGCTGGCAGACTGGCTTTCTACCGAAGTCGAAGTCCCGTCAGGCAAGTGGTTCAAGCGGTTCCCCGGAATGACTGTCTGCGGCGAGGGTGAACTGATCCGGACTTTCCTGCTGCCCGGTCAGGCCCCGGCTGGCGAGGAGGTTGTGTAGCGGTTATTCCGAGCCCCAGCCGCAAGTCGGTTGGAGGCGTGCCCTCACTTCAATCCCCCGATCCGCTCCACCACCTCCCCCCACGGCACGTCGGGCGTCCGGTGACACCACGACAGCCGCAACGCGCCGTTGATCCGTTCTTGCGGCAACGCCATCGCCGCCAGGACGTGGCTCGCGGTGTAGTTCTGCGAAGTGCACGCCGAACCGCGGGTGATCGCCACCAACTCACTGACCAGCCCCCCTTCGACGGGACCCCGTCCAGGCTGCGCTTGCCGACTAGCCTTGTGCCACCTACCGTCAGCCCATGTCCGCGACCCTGAGTTTGGAGATACCCCGCGAGGTTCTGGAATCGGCGCGGATGACCCTGGCCGACGCCAAACTGGAACTGGCGATCACGTTGTTCGCCAGAAACCGACTTTCGTTGGGCAAAGCCGCCGAGCTGGCCGGGTTGCCGGTGGCGGAATTCCAGATGCACTTGGGAACTCGGCATCTCGGCCCACATTACGACGCTGCCGACGCGCAGGAAGACCATGAATCGCTCGCCGCCATCCGCGAGGCATGAGGGTCGGCGCCGACTTCGTGCTCATGGATGAACGGCTGGGTCGAGCTGCGGCCAGACGCGGAGAGAACGGCGAACGAACTGCACCAACGAGCAGGTTTCTGGCTCTCAACCGAGCTGCGACAGTTGGTCGTCGGCAAGGAAGATCCGGCGAATCCAGCGCCACCCACCCCAAACGGTCCAGCGTGACCCTCCGAGCCCGGGTCGAGCCTCGTGGCGCACCTGGGGCCTGGTGGTTCCGAGCCCCAGCCGCAAGCCGGTTGGAGGCGTGCCCTCACTTCGACCCCCGGATCTGCCCCACCACCTCCCCCCACGGCACCTCCGGCGTCAGGTGGGACCACGATAACCGCAACGCGCCCTTGATGTGGTCCTCCGGCAACCCCATCACCTGCGCCGTGATTCTGGGTCCACGTAGCGCAGCGTCGGGAAGACCGAAGGGATAAGCTTCTGGCCGCCGTGTTCGAGATCCACCCCCACAACGGCTCCTCCGAGTTCCGGCACCACCTGTCCGGCGTACAAGCGCGCCAGTGGCCCCACCTCGACCCGCTGCCGCTCGGGGTCAACGAACCGACCTGACAAGGCCTGATCCAGACTCAGCGCCCGAAATCCCACGAGGAGGCCGTCCTGACGATACTTCGTGCCTGGCGTGTTTCGCTTCGGGTCATAGCCCAGCTTCATGCTTCTCGCGTAATCCGAGCCGGAGAACAGGGACGCGAGCATCACCGCCGCTCCCGTACCCTCCTCGAGGTAGAGCAGCGGCACATCCAGTTCCTCGTAGCCGGTCACCAGGCTCGGCATTGATAGCCGCCAGTTGCTACGTTCGCGGCAATCCCCCTCGGCCACCAGCAAGGCGACACAGGCGTTGCGCCGAGCCGGTTGGCTCGCGCTGCGCGCCGAGACCAGCATGTGCCAGCGCCCGGCGTGCCGGAACACGTACGGGTCGCGCCACGCGTGGATCGTCCGATCTCCGCAGCGGGCTCCTGCAGAAGTGGCGCCCTCCGGATCCAAGTGCTCGGGCGCCAGTTCAAACGAATCCACCGGCGCCCAGTGTTCGAGGTCGGGCGAGACCGCCAACCGAATCACTTGTCGCGCCCAGTAACCCGGCACCGTCTGCCGAACCGTGTAGAACATCAGGTACTGGGCGCCATCCCGGACTGTGCAACCGGTCCAGATGGACTCGTTCGAACCGTGACCGCGCAGGATTCCCCACTGCGGGGGGGAGAACTCCTTGAGGTCGGTGCTCGTGCAGTACCCGAGTTCCGAATGCTCATCGTGTTTCTCCGCCACCTTGTGCTGCGCCTGGCAGCCCAACATGAACACATGAAAAGGGCCGCCCGGCTCGCGCAGATACCAGCAGTCCCAGGTGTGATAGGGGGTCGCGCGCGCTGGTGGGGCTTCGTGCATTGTGGTTCCTCCTGCGCCCGTGCCGGGGCCGGCCCGGCATGAAACACGAAGTGCTGGTTCCCAGCGTGAATCTGATCGCCATGAATCAGCAACCGCTCCTGCACCCGCCGGCCATTGATCCAGAGCCCGTTCGTCGAGCGCAGGTCCTCGGCGTAACACCGGCCCTCCGGCCCCACCAGAATGCGGAAATGCCGGGCGCTCAGCGAACCATCCTCCGGGAACACCAGTGGCGGGTCACCCTTCTTCCGCCCCACCACGATCTCCCCAGACAAAGGTATGGCCTCGACGGCATCCGCTCCCTGATCTGGCGCTCGGCGAAGCAGACAGGGCTCCGGCAAGGACGCGGGGAAGGCATCGAGGAGGCGTTTGCTGGCGATCAAGTGGGTTTGCAGGGTTTCCAGTTCGTCCGCCGTCCAGGGCGGCGTTGTCTTATCGGTTTCTGTTTTCATGGGTGTTTGGGGTAAGTCCGTTGGGCAGTTCCAGGCCCGATCGCTTCTGCAAGTGGGCTTCCACCTGCTTGATCCGGTAGGTCAGTTGGTCCACCGTCAGCCCGTGCCGGGCGGCGATTGCTTGGTTGGTGTCGTGGGCCGGCTTCGTCGCACGTCCGCCGCGCGCTCTTCCCTTGGCTCTGGCCTGCACCGGCGGGGCGCCGTTGAAGAACCAGTCCCGGTACGGCGCGAGGTGGTCGGGGGCGGGATAATCGCGGAGCCGCGCGCCAAGCTCATGCTCGATCCTCCCGCAGCGTTCTTCGAGACTCTCCACGCACTTCCCTTCCAACTCCTCCCACCGGCTTGGTTCGTCGGGATCGCCGGCGGAGGCTGGCGCGTCGTACGCGTCGGTGAGGCCCGCGTCGCGCTTCTGGGCGTGCCGACGTCGGTTCCAGTCTCTGGCCCGGTTCTGCAAGATCCGAAAGAGCCACGAGCGAAAGCGACCCTTGGATTCTTCGAAGTCCCGGATGTGGCTCCAGACTCGAAGCCACGCTTCCTGCCAGACGTCCTTGGCGTCCTCCGTGCTCAGGCCCAGAAGGGTCAAGTTGGCCAGAGCCAGCTCGGTGTACCGCCGGAGACCATCGGCGCACGCCGCCTCGTCTCCCTTCCGCATCCGCGAAAGGAGCGTCCGGGACGTGGCCGGCCCGATACTGGTGGAATTGGGTTCCGTAGCCATGATCAATGGGATGCTTGGAGTGACACGGCCGATGCGCCCCGACACAACGTCCCGCCCAGACCTGTGTGTACGCAGTTCTGGAGTGCCGAGGTGGGCCGTCGGCATGGTGCTGGTGACCGGTGAGCCACCGGCCAACTTCCCGCCGGCCGATGGCCGGGACCAGCGTAGCCGTGGGCACAGCCCACGGACCGGCGGTGCCGGGCACCTTCGCCCTGAAAGGGCAGGCCACGGAGCCGGCTCCGGGACGGGTTGGTCACGGTCTGGTTTGCCCTTGCAGGGCGCGGGGACTTGTTGGGACGTGGTCCGTGGGCGTTGCCCACGGCTACCATGGCTGGCGCCCTTCGGGCGGGAGCGGGCCTGCAGAAAAAGTGAGCCGCGCCCAGCGTCCGCCAGCCCGCTTTCCGCGCCAGCGAATCCACGCCTCTCGCCTCGCTATCGCCGGAGGCGGCGCGGTTCGCTGGACGCGGCAGGCAGTGCATGGAGAGGGTCAAAGAGCCGTCCTGGCGAGGCGACAGCCCAGGCCGATGTTCCGGAAGCCGGGGTCGTCGAACCAGAAGCGGTACGCCGCCCGGCAGCGCGCGGCGGAGCTGACCCAACTGCCGCCGCGGCTAACGCGGTACGCGCCGGAACCGGGGCCGACAGGATCAGTGACCGGACTCGTCGGATACGGTCCGTACCAGTCCGAGCACCACTCCCACACGTTGCCGAGCATGTCATGCAGGCCAAAGGCGTTGGGGGCTTTTTGGCCGACGGGACGCGTGGTGTTTCCGCTGTTGCCCGAGTACCAGGCCACCTGGTCCAGCGGGCCGTAGGTCGGGCCGGCTGTCCCCGCGCGGCAGGCGTACTCCCACTCCGCCTCGGTCAGCAGGCGGTACGTGCCGCGCGGGACCTTCAACTGGTCGCAGAACCGATTCAGGAACTCCTGAACGTCCAGCCAACTCACGCTTTCGACCGGAGCATCGTCGCCCGCATTCCTAAAGTGGCTGGGACTGGCGCCCATGACTTCACGCCAGAGTCGCTGGGTCACCGGGTATTTCCCGACAAGGAGTGCGCGCGAGAGGATGACCAGATGCTGGGATTCGTCGTCGTCTCGGCCAGCTTCGCTCGCCGGGCTGCCCCTGGTGAACGTGCCGGCGGGGATGAAGCGGAAGGAGGCGGTGAACTTGGCGGTCTGGAACTCGAGCGGGAGGTTGGCGGCCTTGGCAGCGGCGATCTGCCGGGCCTGGGCCTCGCGACTGCCGGCGTAGAGTCCCTCGAGCGGCGCTGGTCGGGCGTCCGCGACGGCCACCAAGTCGGTCGGTAGCCTGGGGGGCGGAGGAGTGATTTCCCGCTCGAGCCGGGCCTGATGGGTGTGCTCCTTGCCGGGCTGCAACGGCTGGAAGGTCAGGCGCGCTGTCTGGTAGCCGGGGGCAGTGATTTCAAGTGTGAACTCGGTGAACAGGGGCACCTCGATCGTCTGACCTGCCAGGACGGAAGTCGCGCTGCCTACCAAGAGCACCCGAGCTTCGGGTGGATCGGTCCCCACAACGAGGCGGGCGGGGAGCGGCTTCGGGCTGATTTGGATCTCGGTGGTTTGCCCGTCGTTGACCTGGATGCCGGTCCGCTGGGTCGGCTCGAATCCTTCAACCTCGAGTCGCAGCGTATGGGGGCCCGCACCAACGTCCTGCTCGGTGTGCGGGAACGAGGTCACGGCCAGCTCCGCGCCGTCCAGCAGCAGTTTCTTACCGGACTGGGCGAAGAAGTCCTGTGCGGCCGCCGGGAGTTCCACGCTCAACCGCAGGGTCCCCGCCTCGGGGACGAAATCCGGCGCCACCCGGGAGATGTCGCGGTTGGGCGGGATCTCGACCCGCAAGGACTGGGCGCGAAAGCCAGGCCGGCGCAGTTGCAGGTCGTGCGTCCCTGCAGCCAGCGGAATCCACTCGTTCGCCGGTCCCAGCCGTTGGTTGCCCTCCCAGATCTGGAGGGTGTGATGTCCGGCCACCGAGAGCCGGCCAGGCAAGGGCTTGAGTGGACGGTCCACGGTCTGCTTCTTGCCGTGGACCAGGCCGGTGATCCTCCCGGAGGCGGCTTCGTGATCCGCGAGCTCAATCCGGTAGGTCCAATTCCCCTCGTCGAGCGACGGCACCGACATAACGCCGCGGCCGGGGGCGGGCCCGGCCGTGCGGGTCTCGCCTCCTTCATGCGTCAACGAGAGTCGGGCACCCGCCGTGGTCTTGAACTCAACCTCGCCGCGGTAACGTTCAAGGTGAACCGAGAGGTGGGTCACGCCGGGTAGGATGCGCTGCGAGTTGGGTTGGTAGCCCGCCTTGGTGACGATGAGGCCGTAGTCTGCGTTCGGGTCATCCGGGAGTTCGAGCTTCACCTCGCCCGAGGCCGGCACGACTTGGTCGGGGAGCACCGCCACGCCATTGGCCCGGTGGTTGACCACGCGGACCGTGGCGCCTTCGGGGGAAACCGTGACCATCACGACACGGTTGCTCCAGGAGGGATTGGGGATGATGATGTCGCGAGCCGCCGGAGTTCTACGGGGTTGGCGGCTTCCGGCCAGACGCTCCCACTGGGCACTGGCCCAGTCGCTGGCGCTACGAGCCCATTGGGGTGCGGCCACCGCGACCAACAGGATAGCTGACAAAGCGGCGGCGGCCCAGCCAGCACGGCGCCACTTGGTCGGGAGCCGGCGCGGGAGACCGCGGCATTCTCGGAGGCGATTGTAGAGCTCGTCGGCGTGCGGAAGACATTGTTCGGGCCTCGACGCCAGACACGTCACGAGCAGGTCGTCGAACCGGCGGTCATCCGGCGAGTGGGTTTTGAGGAGGGCCTTGATTCCCTCGGGTGTAAACCGAGGGTCCCGCGCGCTTTCCGGGCGCTGGCCCGTGAGGGCCTCGACGAGGATCACCGCCAGGGAACAGACGTCCCACTGCTTCCCGTAGTTCCTGACCAGAGCCGGGTCGTCGAGGCTCCAAGGAGGGTAGTAGCCCGGCGTCCCACCGACGTGCTGACCGGTCAGCGTCAGGTCGCGGTCTTCCTCCCCCCGCGCCTGCCCGAGGTCGAGGAGCCAGACCTCACGCCCATTTTCAACCATCACGTTCGAAGGCTTGAGGTCGCGATGACTGAGGCCCTTCTCGTGCAGCACGCCCACGATCCGGCAGAGCTCTTCGACCGCCGCAAGTTTGGCGTCCAGCGACATCGAGCGGTCTCGCAGAAACTCACCCAAGTTCGGGCCTTCGATCCAGCAGGTGGCGTAGAACGGGCAGCCGTCCTTGGTGACGCCGACGTCACGCGCCTCGATCTTGATCACCCCACGGATGTGGATGCTCTGGGTGTGCTCAATCTCCCGCTGGAATCGCGCCCGATCCGCCTCGGGACGGCAGAGCTTGAGGGCCACCGGTTCGCCCGAGCCCGCCCGGGTTCCGTGGCAGAGCAGGCTCATGTTCGAGCGCCGGACCAGGCTGTGGATGAGGTAGGGGCCAAATGGGATGCGCGGTTCCAGCCGTGTGCCGTTCTTCTGGGCAAGCAGGACCACAGGGTAGTCGGGCTGGCGGATGGTCGGCTGGGTCGCCATGGTGCTACGGGTTGAGGTTAAGAATCTGCGTTGGTTAGACAAGGGCATTATCCCGCGCGTCGAGAACGGCGCGCCCCGGGCGCCTGTCTGAGGTTGGCGCCCGGGGCGGCCGACCGTTCACTTGCCGTTGGTCTGCCCGCCGGTCGGGGCCAGCATGAACCGGTCAATCTCTTCGATCAGACCGGCGCGAGCCGCTTCGCCGTGGGTAATCAAGGAGGGAGCCGTGCTGGTCAGCGCATTGGCTTCGGTCTGCCGCTCGACGCGTCGGACGCGGTCGGCGAACGCCCTCATGCTGTCGGCCAACTCCGTCGAACGGCTCACCGCGCCGTTCCGCAGCGGCGCCGACAGGGCGTCGAGGTCCCGGCGCAGTTCGGCATTGGCCAGTTGAGCCGAGAGGATTTCGACTTCCTGGAGCTTGGCGTCCCGTGCGGCCATGGATTCCTGCAACCGTGTCTGTCCCTCGCGGACGGCAGCTTCGAGGCTCTCCGCCGCCTTCTTCTTGGTCTCGAGGGTGGCTTGGTCCCGGGCGATGCGGGCGAGGCGCGCATTCGCACTGGCCTCGACCTGGGAACGGCTGTAGGCGGTGCCGCGAATGGTGAAGACCTGCGGGTCGCTCTGGGCCAGGAGGTTGCGCTCGGCGAGGAGGTCGGTGCGGTCCGCCGCGATCCGCGCTTCAAGCGTGGCGATGTCGGCCCGCTGGGCGGCGGCGGAGTTGCCGACTTCGGCGATCTTGTCCGAGAAGGCGAGCACGTCCTGCGACAAGTCGGCGATCAAGGCTTGGATGCGTTTGACCTCGTAGTCTGCCGGGGTGGCCTTCCGGACCGACGTCCGGACTTCATCGCGCATGGTGGTGAGGTGGCTCCAGACCGCCTTGCCGCCCAGGAGGGCGACGGCGGCGGTGAGGATGGCCCCGAGGGTAAGGAGCTTGTTCTTCATAGTCTCGGCGTTGTTCATTGTTGTCGTTCTTACCCCGGCGCATCCGGGGTCTGGGGGGGATTACGCAAACCGAGCGCGGAACTCGGGAAAATTCTGCGGATACGTGCGAAGGGGAAACGGGCCAGGCTATGGAAAGGCGTTCCTGACCCCGACCGGCAACAGGCCTCGTGGCCTGGCCGCGTGCGCAACGGCCATTGGGTAGCCTCGTCGTGGCCCGGCGGCTTACCCGGGCTGTCGCACCGGTTTCTCGCCAATCACGCCAACGAATTCACCCACCACCCGCAGCGTTCCTTCGTCGGCGGCTTCGATCACGATGGAGGGGAAGTCGGGGTTCAGGGGTTCCAGAATGATGCAGTTGTGCCGGAAGCCACCCTCCTCGGCGGCCACCTTCTCGCTGGTGTACCGCTTGACGGTGAGCCGGCCGCCGGTCTCCGGGTCCACACTATCCCGGAGACTCACCAGGACGAGGCGGCTTTGGCGCGATCCCGCCAGCGCGTCGCCGCCCCGAAACAAGCAGTGTGAACCATCCGGGATCGTGGGCTCCATCGAGCGCCCTTTCACCCGAATCGAGAACAGGTCCCGTGTGAGGCGACGGTCTGCGACCCGTATCCAGGTGCGATGGTCCCGAGGATCAACCGGGGGCTGGTCCGATCCGAAAGCGCCAGCGGCGGCTTCGAGTTCATAGAACGGGACGCACGTCACGAACCGGTCGCTCGGTGGTGGGTCGAGAACGAACAGATCAGGTTCGGGTTCCGCTTTCGGTACCGGCTTGACCTTCCATGCCTGTCGTACTTCCGATGGCTGTCGCGCTCGGCTTCGGCGCTCCGCCGGTTCCCAGCGCTCGACGCCACGCTGAATCGCCGTGAATTCGATCGCCTCGGCCACGCGGTTGAACAGGCGGTTCTCCCAGTTCCCGCCCACCGCTCCTCCCACGGTGAGCAGCTTCCCGATTTCGAACTCGAACCGACGCACATGGGCTTCGCGCAACCGCGACCAGCACTCCACGACGCACTCCTTGCGCTGTTGGAATAGCCCACGGCTGGGCAGGCGATCCCGCTTCTGATTGTTCACGTCCTTGGCAGCCGGCAGAAGGTTCCACAGGTCGTTGTTCCCCCACAGAGCGAAGGGGATCGCGTGGTCCACATCGAACTCTCCCCCAAGCAGCCGACCGGTCCACACGCAGCGCTTTGTTGCCAGCGCCGCATACACGCTGCGAGCCGCGCTCACTTCCCGTTCGGGAATCGGGACCGTCAAAAGGTGGTCCACCACCTGGCTCGGCTTGAGCGCGCCCTCGGAAATCTCGGCGGTCAACTCCGTCCAGCGCAAGATCGTGGCATCGGCGATCCAGTTGCCCATCACGGACAGCTCGCGCCAGAGATCCGCCTCGAGCACGATGCTGCGGCTGCGGTGGGCGTACTCGAACGTCCCCGAACCGCCGCCGCCGGCGTAGTACACCGGCCCCTCGCGGATGGTGTGGGTGAGCTTCGACACGAGCCGTCGGTGCGCCAAGGATGCCGCCCGGTCGAGCGCGTTGCTCCGGTAGGCGATGGAGAAGCCTGACAATCCTCCGGCGGCTCGGAAACACTCGATCAACGCCTGCAGTTCGGCCCGGAATGCCACCGGCTTGAGACACCCCGGCTTCTCGCCGCGCTTCTGGGGGATGAACAACGGCGACGCGAACAGCGGCCAGTAATACTCCAGCCACTTGTCAGCCACCAACCGGAGCGGAATGGCCACGCGCCCATCCGGCAGCCACCGGGCGACGTGGTAGCTGCTCGTCGCCAGCTCCGCCAGCGCGCGGAACAGGGCCGGCTTGTACGTGGCGTCCTTCTTGTCGCGGTTCAGGATCGCCTCGATGGTCTCCAGGCTCCGCGAGGCTTGGCCCTCGAGCACGAACAACTGCGTCGTCCAGGTGCGTCCGGGCCGTCCCAGCGAGTCATCGGAATCCCATCGGTTCAGCAATCGAAACCCGACCTTGGCGAGGAGGAAATGGTAGTTCTCCGGCGTCACCCCGTTGAACAGCCGCCCGTCCGTGTCGCGTCGGGTCGCCTCATCCACAGCGGGACCGGTGCGCGGCGTGGAGATCAACAGACGCCCACCCGGCTTCAGGACCCGGCGTAGATTGAACACCACATCGAACAACTGCTCCTCCGGCAGGTGCATCAAGACGGCCCAGCACACGAGGCCATCGAGACCCGTCTTCCGGTCGGCGCTGGCGTCCTGAACGGTTTCCAATGCCGGCAGGGCATCCTTCTGCAGGCGCCCCTGCAGATCGGGGTAACGCCCGGCTGCCTCCCGGAGCATCTCCTCGGACGCGTCCACGCCCTGCGCGTCATACCCGGCGGCGAGCAGCGCGTGCAGGTCGCGGCCGGAGCCGCAGCCGATATCCAACACCCGGCTGCCCGCGGGAAAGGCGAGGGCGAAGAACTTCGCGGCAGTGCTCTCCGCCCCAGCGTACTGGTCGGCGACGAAGACCGCGCGTAACGCGTAGTACTGGATCGTCGTCGGATCCATTCAGCCGATTGGTGCTGCCGCGGCTGGAAACGTGCGCGTGGCCCGGGCGGCAAGACCCGGAGAAGCCCGCCAGTGCATGGGCCGGATGCTAGTCAGCCTCTTGGCGACTCACAAGCCCACGAGTTCCGAACGGTCCCGCAACCCGGTGTGGTTCTGCTCACTTCCACAGCTTCTGCCACCCTCGCGCCTCCACCACCAGCTTCCTCCCGTTCAGCTCCACCTCTACCGGCTGATCGTTGAAGTTCTCGATCACCCAACTGCCGTCGGTGAAGAGATACAGCCCGACCTGGTTCGGCGCGCGTAGGCTGGTCGCCGGGTGCGTGCGGCCCGCAAGCGTCACCGTGCGGGCCTGCCGCGCCGCGTCGCAGGCGGAGCAGGTGCAATCGGTGAGCCAGAAGTCGTCAATCATGATCTCGTCCGACACGCTGGCGGCGAACTCGAAGATGGCTTTCACGGGCCGGACCATCGCACCTTGAGCGGAACACATCGAGACAGGGCCAGACAGGTCGAGAGAGATGAAGCGCCGAACCTTCAAGTCACTTCGCGCCGACCGACCGCCCGAGCACCACCACAACGTGTACGTGGTCCTGCTGGCGCCGGCGGCGGGCCGCTTGGCGGCGGTTCGCGCTGCCAACCCGAACCGGCGTCGGGGCAAGCCGTGCGTGTATGTGGGCATGACCGGGCTGACGCCGGAAGAGCGGTTCGCGAACCACAAGCGGGGGATCAAGGCGGCGGCGGCGGTTCAACGGTATGGCGTCCGGCTCCTGCCCGAACTGTACGCCCACCTGAACCCCATGCCGTACGAGGCGGCTGCCCAGATGGAAAAGGACCTGGCGGAGGATCTTCGCCGGGAGGGCTACACCGTCACAGGCGGGTATTGAGCGGAAGTCAGGGCTCACCGTACGGACGCCGTAGCAAGCCGGCTCAGCGGTCGGCGAGCACGGCGGTCAACTCGCCAAGCACCGCCATGAATTGGTCCGGCAGTTGCGGTCCGAAGAACGACATGGTCCGCGGCTCGTAACCCGCCAGGGGATAGTACTTCGCCGGGATCACATAGCCCACGTAATCGCCGTTGAAGCTCGTCACGGCGGCTGCCAGGCCCTGTTCGCGGGCCGCCACCTTGACGCCCAACGCGAGTTCGCCGCTGAAGTCGCACGGGGTCGAAAACCACAGGGCATTTCCCACCCGCAACCCCTGGATCCACGTGGTCGCCGGCACGGATAAGAGTCCTCGCGCCACCCACGGTCGCAACCGCACCCCGTTACTCACGCGGACCTGCAGGGCCGGCAGGGTCGCCTCCGCAGCCGCCAGTCCAAAGGTCAGCCGGTTGGTCAGGACGAGGTTGGTCAAGGCTTCCGCCGTCCGCGTCGCCAGGGCCTCGCCCATGCGCTGCGCTCCCGCGAAGCCCGGTGCCCCCGCCCGCGGCCCGTGGCTGCCCATGCCGCCCGCCAGGAACAACGCCAGCCCGCCCGTCGCCCGCTCCACGGCCAGGGACCAGTAACCCGGGTAGTCACCGCTGAACTCCAGGTTCGCCGCCGGCAGGACCGTCGAGTGCGCCGCGTAACTGCCCAGGACGGCCGTGTCGCCGTCGGCCTGCTGAACGTACAGCAGGCGGAAATCCGGATCCTTGGGGGCGTCCTCGCCAAGCAGGCGGTTCCGGACGTACTCCGGCGCCTCGAACCCTCCCTGTCCGCAGGAGGCGGGCGAGAGGTCGTCGAGAGCCGCGATGGCCGCGGCGGCGAGTTGTCCGGCATACCACTCCCGGACACCCGCCACGAATCCCCCGGCGAAGGCCTCGGCGACGAAGCCCTCGCCCCATCCGCCCAGACTCGAGTGCGTGTGCGTGGCGCTCAGGTAAACGGCCTCGCGCGTCACGCCGCGCGCTTCCCGAACCTGACGAGCGGCCAGGTCCGCCACCTCGCGTGGGATGATCAAGGCGTCGGCACTGACCATCACCCCGGTCTGGCCGGCCACGGCGAAGGCCACCGCCTTCACCCACAGCTCCTGATGGACCCCCGTGGCCGGACGGCCTTGGCGAGCCCCGTAGCCGGCCAGCGGCACAGCCCGAAACCGGCCCTGGTCAGGTTCGTCCTGTTCTGCGCCCAAGGCGGGAGTGAGCCGGGCGCGACCGAAGCCGGCCCGGAGTTCTCCAAACACGACGTTGGTGCCTGCCCGGAGCTCCAGCAGTCGGGCGGCGGTATCCTGCCAGGCTGGCAGGTCACGGAAGGGCGTTTGGTCTACGCGGGTCAACGTGGCCAGTGGCACGAGCAGCAGCAGCGTCGTGAGGGCCAGTCCGAGCCTTACGGACCATTTGACGACCGGTTTCATCCGCCGGGCCAACGTAACCGCCGGCTCCAGTTCAGGCCAGCGCTGCGAAACGGGACCATTGATGCGACCTCCCTCGGCGGTGCGCCGCCGATCAACCCGCCGCCAACGGCGTTTCCATCGAAGACGGACTGCCGTTGCCGGGGCTGCTCACCGAGCCCGGCGTGGCTTGGGTTGGTGCACAGGCCGGCGACGTGGTCAGCGGGACGACGTTGTGGGGTTGATGGCGGCGCTCGTATTCCTCGAGTGAGGGTACTTTGACCTGGGCTCTCCTGGCGTAGGCCCGGTGCACCGCCTTCGAGTTATGCCCCAGCGCCTCCTGCGCAAAGCGCTCGGGGTAGCCGCAGACCCGTGCCCGTTCCGCCCACGCGTAGCGATAGGAGTGCAGCGAGACTCCCTTGATGCCCAGTTGCAGGCACCGCCGCCGGAACTGCTTCGCCCGGTGTTTCTCGTGCATTTCTGCCAGGCGTGGGAACAACGGGCCCTGGGCCGGCCGTGCTTTGAGGATCTCCACCACCTCCGGGCCAAAGCGCAGGAGCGCAGGCGCCCCGGTCTTCTTGCGCGAGTAACTGATGGTGTGGTTGTCCCAGTCAACATCTTCGGCCAACAAGCAGGCCAGATCCGACTGCGAGCCCCCCAGACACCACGCCAGTTGGTAGAACGCCCTTGTCTCCGCGTTGCCTTCGGCAGCCACGATGGCTTCGTGCTCGGGCCGGGTGATGGCCCGTTTCGGCCCATAGCACACCGGTGGCCACTGCCGCTTGGGAATCACCGGCCAGGGGAGCCAGTTCATGTCGAGGCAGAAGTTGTGCAGTTTCCTGAGGAAGACGTTGGTGCTGACCGTGCCGCGGCGCAGCACTTCGAGCAGATCCTCCGCTCGGGTCTCGATGATCACCTTGCCCCGAACCAGGTCCATGGCGCGGTCATTTATGGCGGTCTGCCACCGGATGAGATTCTCGCCCGCCTTGGAGCTGACCTGGGCGTCCGTCGCCTGCTGCCAGGTGCGGGTGGCGACGCCGGAGTCGCTGCCGGCCAGGTAGGCCTTGGCGATCTGGAGGTTGAGGGCTGGCTGGCGCAGGGCCTGGTTGCGGGCGAGGACGATCTGGCGGGCCTCATCCTCGTTGCGGGTCTGCAGGCTGGAGCGGCGTCCGGTGAGGGTGTCCACACAATAAAACTTCGCCCCGCGGCTGCCGCGGCGGATCAATCGGTATCGCATCTTCATACGCTGTGGCGAACCGCAGCGTATTCCGGGGTGATCCCGGGGACTCAGCGAGTACTGGCCGCGCCGTTTCGAGCAGTGCGGAGCAGCACGCGCCTAGCGATTTTGGTGTCCGTTTTGGTGTCCACTGCCCCCTCTAGCATTCGCATGACCTTGATGCCCAAGCACTAAGGACTGGAGCCAGTGGTCGGGGTCGAACCGACGACCTACGGTTTACGAAACCGTTGCTCTGCCACTGAGCTACACTGGCCTCCAACGGCCGCCGAGTGTAGCCCGCTCGCCCCGAACCGCAAGCGGTTTTCCCGCCCGCTGCCACTCAGCGCATGGAAGGTCCAGGCACTTGCCCGCTCACCCTCGTGTCTGGACTTGCAGGGCGAAAGATTTGCTTCACTTTACCCGCTTCCGATTCGAAGACATCGTCATGAAAACAACCCACCGCTGGATCCCTCCCACGGCCGCTGCCTGCCTCGGCGCCGTCGGTATGCTCACAAGCCTCGCGGCAACCACACCCCTGCCCGCCACCGCGGCGCTGCCGCTCGGTTCAGGTGTCGGCTCGGGCTTCGTTGTCCGGACCGTCCAGGGGCCTCTTGAACCGGCCCTGCTCAACAATTCCATCCGGGCCTTGAAACAGATCAACGGCACGCTCACCGACGCGGCCGGCAATCCGGTACCCGACGAAGCGTTCCCCGGGGGCAACGCCGACGGCAGTCACGACGCGGTCAACTTGAACTTCGAGAGGGAGGCTCTCCCGATCGACCTGGTGACCCTCGACGGCATTCCTCTGGCCACGTTCTTTCCTGATCTCTTCCCAGGAATCCCTGGCCAACAGGGGCACACGGAAAACTTCGCGCTCGAGGCGGTGGGCTTTCTCGAGTTGTCCGCCGGGGTTCACACGTTCGGAGTGAGCGTGACCGCGGATCGGACCGACGTGAACAACGACGACGGCTACGCGGTGTATGTGGGCACCAACCCGCGCGATTTCTTCGGCCTGAAAGTGGGCGAGTACCAGCGCATCGCCCCCGGGTTCCAGGCGAACTGGCGTAACGAGAACCAGTTCTCTGTCCAGGCGCCCGTGGCGGGCTTGTATCCGTTCCGGATCCTCTACTGGCAGACGGGGCTTGGGGCGAGTCTGAACTTCTACACGGTGAACACGGCGACGGAGGAGAGGATCCTGGTGAATGACGAGTTCGACAACCGCGCCATCAAGGCTTACCGGAGCGTCAACGTGCCGGCAGCCGTCGGACCGTACGTGGCCGAGGCGTCTCCCGCGCCGGGATCCGACGGCAACAGTGCCTCGGCGCCCATCGAGGCCTTGATCGTGGACGGCGCGACCACGGTGGCGCCCGGTGGCGTGAAGCTGTTCCTGAACGACATCGCCGTCACCCCGCAGTTGCTGACCAAAGTCGGCAACCAGATCCGGCTTCGGTACGACCCGAACCCGAACCGCCCGGAAGCGGCCAACGCCGTGCGCATCGAGTACACGGATTCGAGCTCGGTCACCTACACCAGCATTTTCAACTTCCGCATCACCGTGGCCGGTGGCAGCGGCACGACGGTGGCGGGGCAATGGGATTTCAACGCCGGCGACCTGCGGGCCACGGTGGGCGCGCCGCTGACTTATCTCGATCCGCTGACGGAGCAGGGCACGCGGTTTGGGACGACGACCGCCCTGGGGGTGGCGGACATCGGGAGCGAGCCGGCCCACATCATGGAGGTGCCGGGCGACGTGGACCGCCGCATTGGCTACGTGATGACCCACGGGATCGCGCCGAACGGCGGCGGCACACGCGTCAACCAATACACCCTGATCATGGATGTGTTTGTGGACACCACCGGGCCGGGAGCGGCTTCGCTGTGGCAGGTCAGTTCGCCGGACAACACCGACGACGGTGATCTTTTCTGGCAGGGGAGCAACTTCGGTCAGGGGACGGACGGCTACATCGGCCGGGGCACCTTCACCGCGGGCGAGTGGCATCGCGTCGTGGCGGCCTATGACATGGCGGCCAACCCGCCGGTCGTGACGAAGTACGTGGACGGCATCAAGCAGCACGACTGGACGGCGAATCAGGGCCTCGACAACCCGCGGCGCAGTCTGGGAACGACCGCCATCCTGTTTGCGGATGGGGACCAGGACGAACGGCGGCGAATGTGGGTCAACTCCGTGCAGATCCGGGCCGGCAAGATCACGGATGCGGAGGCGGTGGTGCTGGGCGGTCCGACGGCGTCGGGGATTCCGCAGACGCTGATCGCCGATCCGGTGGCGGGCCAGTGGGATTTCGCGTTTGGCGATCTTGGCCCGACCATTGGCAAGCCTCTCCAATACCTGGACGGACCCGGCGGTTTGACCGAGACGGGCACGAGCTTCGGCACCACGACCGAGCTGGGCGTGGCAGACATCGACGGCGAACCGGCGAGGGTGATGCGCGTGCCGGGCGATTTGGATCGCAACATCGGTTATCTCCTGGAGCACGGCATAGCCCCCAACGGTGGCGGCACCCGCGTCAACCAGTACACGCTGATCATGGACGTGTTGGTGGCGACCACCGGTCCCGGCGCGGCCTCGCTGTGGCAGGTCAGTTCGCCGGACAACACCGACGACGGCGACCTGTTCTGGCAGGGGAGCAACTTCGGGCAGGGCACCGATGGGTATCGCGGCCGCGGCACTTTCACGGCGGGGGAGTGGCATCGCGTCGTGGCGGCGTATGACATGGCGGCCGATCCGCCGGTGGTCACGAAGTACGTGGACGGCATCAAGCAGGACGATTGGACAGCCAACCAAGGCCTGGACAACCCGCGCCGCAGCATGGGGCCGCTGGCGGTCCTGTTTGGTGACGGAGATCAGGACGAGCGCCGTGAGATGTGGGCCAATAGCATCCAGATCCGGCCGGGCAAACTCAGCGATGCGCAGATGGCTGCGCTGGGAGGTCCGCGTGCTGCCGGCATCCCGGTGAACCTCCCCAAGAGTACGGTGACCGGCCAGTGGGACTTCGAGTTTGGCGACCTGGGCGCCAGCATCGGAAAGAACCTTGCGTATCTCGACGGACCCGGCGGGCTGACCGAGCTGGGGACCAAGTTTGGCACGACCGGGGCGGATGACTTCGCGGAAGTGCCGACGATCGACGGCGAACCGGCGCGCGTGATGTACGTGCCGGGCGACTTGGATCGCAAGATCGGCTACATCGTGGAGCACCTGATTCCGCCCAACGGCGGCGGGACCCGGGTGAACCAGTACACCCTGATCATGGATGTCCTCGTCGGCACCACCGGGCCGGGGGCGGCCTCGATGTGGCAGGTCAGTTCCCCTGACAACACCGATGACGGCGACCTGTTCTGGCAGGGCGCCAACTTCGGGCAGGGGACCGACGGATACATCGGGACCGGGATCTTCACGGCCGGCGAATGGCACCGCGTCGTCGCGGCGTACAACATGGCGGCCAACCCGCCTGTGGTAACCAAGTACGTGGATGGCGTGTTCCAGCATGATTGGACTGCCAACCAGGGTCTGGACAACCCGCGTCGCAGCCTCGGGCCGACGGCGATCCTGTTTGCGGACGGCGACCAGGACGAGCGTCGGGAGTGGTGGGTGAATGCCGTGCAGATTCGCGCCGGGGCGTTGTCGAAACCGGAGATCGAATCCCTTGGCGGTCCTTCGGCGGCCGGGATTCCAGTCGTCCTCGACGTGGCGCCGCCACCGCCGGCGCCGGCGCTGGCCATCGGCTGGAGTGCCGGGAACCTGACGGTCTCTTGGCCTGCTGAAGCCACGGGCTACACGCTGGAATCGGCCTCGGCAGTTTCGGGCGCTGCCTGGACGGCGGTGCCCGGCGTGACGGGCAACAGCATCACGATCACGCCCAGCGCGGCCGCCAGTTTCTACCGGCTGCGGCAGTAGCGGTACGCGGCTATCCGCCGTCGAGGCGAGCGGGGCAATTCAGGGACCGGAGGTGCCGTCGGAAGATGGCCCTCCGGTCCTTTCTGCATGGGGCGAGCGGTGGATGGTCCGTGGCGCGGAGAGACGGCGCTGGCGGTGGCGGCACGGCTGAGGTTTTTGCTGACGACGCGATACTCGGTTGATACGGTCCGGCAACGCCTAACCAGGATCCGATCTATGTTCAGACGACTCGCCAATCTGATTCGCGGCTTCCTCGGGCTGTTCGTCTCCGGCCTCGAGAAGAAAAACCCCGAAGCGCTGCTCGAGGTCGAGAAGGAGAATTTGCGCAAGCAGATCGGCAACTACAACCAGGGCCTCGCGGCACATGCGGGGCTTTGCGAGAAGCTGATTTCCCAGATCAAACGCCAGGAGACCGAGGAGCGGGATCTCTCGGCCAAGGCGATGGCCAACCTCAAGGTTGGCAACAAGGAGGCCGCGGCCCAGTATGCCCTGCGCCTGCAGACGCTCCGGCGTGAGCTCGAGGAGAATCGGGCCCAGGCAACCTCGGCGGAGAACACCTACAAGGAACTGCTCCGTGCCCGGGACGTCGCGGTGAAGGCGGCCCAGGCCAAGATGGAATCCCTCCGCTATGCCCTCGACGACATGAAGATCAAGAAGGCCACGGCGGAGCTGACCGAGATGGCGTCGGGCATGATCGGCCAGATCGGGTCAAGCGGCGACACGATGGACCGTTTGCATCAGGTGGTGGAGGAGGAGCGGACCAAGGCGGCCGGTCGGGCGCGGGTGGCGCGCGACAGCATGGATCTGACGGAGGTCAACCTCAAGCAGGCCGAGCAACAGGCGCTGGCGGACCAGGCGCTGGCCGAGTTCGCCGCCCAGGCGGGAATCGCCCTCGAGACTTCAAGTCCGTCCACGCCCACGCCGGGCGGCAAGGAAGCGATCGGACCCGCCGAACCGCCGGTGAAGACCTGAGCGTTGGGGCGTGAGCACCGCGGTGCCCAACCCACCTCCGGACCCGGCCGGCCGGCTCGCGTCGCCGAAGCTGCCGTTCTGGGCACAGCAGATCGTGGACGGCTTCAACAGCCAGGCCCACACGCAGTTCATTCTCTCGGGCAACACCCACGACGCCTTCCCACTGCCGCAGGAGTCTCCTCCCGCACTGGGCAGCCTGTCGGACTACCTGCAGCAGGTTGTCATCCCCCGCTACCAGGTGGTGTTGACGTATGACATCGGCAACGGGCTGCGCGTCGAGCGCGGCAGCGACATCTTCGGGCGGTGGAACGAGAAGACCGAGATCGCCGGCAAGGCACCGCGGCCCTCGATTGAACTCATCACCTACTACCTCCGCTATTGCGCCAACCTCGCCCGGCTGGGTCAGAACCGGATCCGGGTGGGTGTCATCCTGAAGGACGCCCAGTTCTTTGTGGCCGATGACGTCCGCCACCCGGACACGCATGCGACGGCCTTCCTGATCCGGGAGTGGACGCGCGAACGGCTCCTGGTCGAGCACGATTTCGTGAGTTTTCTCCTGACCGAGAACTTCAACGAGTTGCACCCGCTGCTCCGGCAGAACGCGCTGGCGGCGCATCTCGAGGTGCCGCTGCCGGGCGAACCCGAGTTGCGCGACACGCTCTGGAGCGCCCGTCCACGGCATCCGCATGCGCTTGGCGGCGAGCAAACAGGCCTGGAGGATCTCAGCCGGCAGCTCACGGGCATCTCGCGCAACGGCCTGTTCAATCTGCTCAAGTTCAAGGAGCACCGGAAGGAGCCGTTGGCCGCGGGGGACCTGGCGCCGCTGAAGGCCCGGTGGGTCGAGCAGGAATGCCCGGGTCTCATCGAGTTCCTTCCGCCCCGGCTCAACCTCGACGCGCTGCACGGGCAGGACGCGCTCAAGCGGCACCTGCGCCAGAACGTTGCGTTGTGGCGGCAGAACCAGACCGAACTGATCCCGATGGGTTACCTGATCTCGGGACCGGTGGGCACCGGCAAGACGTATCTGGTCAAGTGCCTGGCCGGCGAAGCGGGGGTGCCGGTGGTGGTCCTGAAGAACTTTCGGGACAAGTGGTACGGCAGCACCGAAGGCAACCTCGAGAAGATCTTCCGGACCCTCAAGGCGCTGGGCCGATGTTACGTGTTCATCGATGAAGCGGATCAGACCCTTGGCCGTCGCGGCGGCGGCGGCAGTGAGCCGGAGGTCTCGGGGCGGGTGTACTCGATGATCGCCCAGGAGATGAGCAACCGCGACAACCGCGGACGTCTGGTGTGGATCCTGGCGACCAGCCGGCCCGACCTGGTCGAGGTGGACCTCAAACGCCCCGGGCGTGTCGATCTCAAGATCCCGCTGTTCCCTACGACCACGCCGGAGGAAGGTGCCGAACTGCTGGCGGCCCTGGGCCGCACCCGCCAACTTGATTTCCCGGCGGAAGCGTTGGCCTCGGTCCGCGACCGGATCCCCGACCTCCTGACGCCGGGAGAAGTGGACGCGCTGCTCGGCGATCTGAAACGCGAGGTGCTGATCGAGGGGATCAGCCCTTTCCAAGCCCTGGAACGGCGCTTGGCCAACTACCTGAAACCCGTGCCGGTGGAGACGCTGCTGCAGCAGGTCGAATTCGCGGTTAAGGAGTGTTCGCGGGCCGAGTTCATTCCCGCCCGCTTCCGCGACCTGGCCGGGTGAAGGGGCAGGAGAGGTTACGCTTGGCAAGACCCCGGCGTCGGCAGTACAAGGACGCTCATGAAACTCCCCGAAGGTCCAGGTCGGATGCGCGGGCCGTCGTGCCCGGTGCGTCACGCCGGATTCACCCTGATTGAGTTGTTGGTGGTGATTGCCATCATCGCCATCCTCGCCGGCATGTTGCTGCCGGCGTTGGCGCGGGCGAAGACGAAGGCGCAGGGCGTGAAGTGCATGGCGAATCTCAAGCAGGTCCTGCTGGCCTTCCGCCTCTACACCGATGATCACAACGGCACGTTCTTCCCCAACACCTACGGCGGCGACGGCTGGGTGCGCGGCGTGCTTGATTTCAGCGGGGGCAATCCGGACAACTGGGATCCGCAATCCCTGCTCGATCCGAGGCGGGCGGTACTGGGCCCCTACACCACGGCACCCGGCATTTACCAGTGCCCGGGAGACTGGACCACCGTGATCCGGCCGGGCGTCGGCAGGGTGCGTCGCATCCGCAGCATCGCCGCCAGTCAGGCGGTGGGGACCTGGCAGGACGGGCGCACGCCCACGCTGGGGTACTGGCTGGATTCCGGCATGGTCGGCGGTTCCACGACGAATCCGGGTGGGAAATGGCGGGTGTACGCGAAGGACGCGGATGTCATCCGGCCATCGCCCTCGATGCTGTGGGTCTTCATCGACGAACATCCGGCCAGCATCAACGACGGCGGGTTTGGCTTCCGGATGCCCAACAACCTCGCGGATACCCGCACTCAGGGGTGGGTGGATTATCCCGCCGGTTTCCACAACAACGCGGGCGCGCTGGCCTTCATGGACGGACACGCCGAGATCCATCGCTGGATCGAGACCACGTCCAAGGGCCCCTCCGGTCTCGAAGCGAAAGTGACCGACGTGGGGCGGTTGCACAACGGCCGTATCCCCAACCACCGAGACATCTGGTGGATGGCCCAGCGGACGTCCTCGATGGATACGGGCGAGGATCCTTGGGGAATGTGACCGGCCAACGCGCCTGATTCACGCGTCCCGCCGCCCGTTGTCGCGATGCCGTACCGCGCTACGGCGGTGTGGCTTCGGGCGAGGCGAGTTGGTTGGTGGCGGGCCCCTCGGGCGGGGGTGTCGGGCGCGGGGACCGGGTGGAGAGGAAGAGCAGGAGGTTGAGCACGGCGATCGCGAGGACCAACCCCCACAACAGCCGTTTGGCCCGGCGCGCCGAGGGATCGCTGCCGGCATCGGGGGTTCCGTCGGAGGTCGGGGGCGAAGGGCTGCGCGGTTCATGGGGCTACGGGTCAAGGTGGGAACGGCTGGTGACCCTGAACCGTAGCCGCCGACGTGAGGAGGCGAAACAAAGAATCCGCCTCCTCACGTCGGCGGCTACGAGGGGACGGTTCACGAGAGGAAACGGTTGGCTGGCCTTGGGGACAGGAGCGGTTGCTCCACGTCTCTGCGACCTTCGAGGCTCTGCGGTGGAGGCCGTCGGAGCGCCACCGCCGAGGCACGAAGAGCGGCCTGCGCGTCTCAGTACAGGTAGGCGGCATCGACCAGGCGGCTTGCCTGTTCGCCGGTGTTGACGGCGAAGCGCATCCCCCGCCAGAGGGACGCGCCGCCGAACTGGCCGCGGCGGTTCAAGGCGTAGAAGCTGACGTTGAACTTGGGCCGGCCCTGTTCGTCGAGGAGGCGCTTCATCTTGGTCTGTTGGGCAATCCGCTTGCAGGCCGAGAGGCACGCGTCTTCGGGTGACTGCCCGCTGCGCATCCACTCGACGATCATGACGCTGCTGCAGGCGAGCAGGTTGGCTTCGCCTCGACCGGTCGAACCGGCAGCGCCCACGCCGTTGTCCACCCAGAGTCCGGCGCCGAGGATCGGTGAATCCCCGACGCGGCCGGGGATCTTGAATGCGAGTCCGCTGGTGGTGGTGCAGCCGGAAAGGCCGCCTTGCTGATCGAGGGCGTTGCAGTTGATCGTGCCGTAGTGCCGCAGGGCCTGTTTGACGTTCTGGCCCACGTCGAGGGTGTCGATCGTGTGCGGGGGAAGCCAGTCGTCCTGGTTGCTGAGGGTCTCCTTCCAGCGGAGCCAGGTTTCCCGCGCGGCATCCGTGAGCAGTTCCTCCTCCCTGAAGCCATGTGCCTTCGCGAACTTGAGGGCGCCTTCCCCCACGAGCAGCACGTGGTCGGTCCGCTCCATCACGAGCCGCGCGACGCGCGAGGCGTAGCGGACGTTGCGCAGGGCGGCCACGGCTCCACCGCGACCGGTCGGGCCGTGCATCACGGAGGCGTCCAGTTCGACGACGCCTTCCTCATTGGGCAGACCGCCGTACCCGACACTGTTGTCCTTCGGATCGTCCTCGACCAGGTTCACCCCGGCGATCACGGCGTCGAGGGCATCGCGTCCCTGCTGGAGCAGTTCCATGGCCTTGGCGGCGGCCTGGAGGCCGTTGCCGCTGGCGACGACGACCGGCCCGGGGGCGGTCTGGGCCCGGGCGGTGGGCAACCAGGCGGAGCGGCTGGCCAGCGCCCCGGTGAGGGCGGTCAGGCCGGCCGATTGGAGAAAGCGGCGGCGCGGGGTGCGGATCGGACCGGACGGTTGATTCATGGCGGGGCCAAGATGAGGCGGAAGATCCCGACTGTCCAGCCGGTCGCGGCAAGGCTCGTTGGGAACCGGAACGGGGCGCCGGGTGAGGGCACCCGGCCTACAGGAGCGGGGTCGATGGAATCTCCACGGAGATTCTGGCCGCCGGCGCGCCGGGTTGACTCTTGCCAGTGCCGGGGGGCCTTGGTTTCTTCTTCGCATGGCTTCGTCCCTCGCGGGTCAATGGGTGGTCATCACGGGTGCGTCGGCCGGATTCGGTGCGGCCACGGCCCGGGCGTTTGGCGCGGCGGGAGCCAATGTCCTGTTGGGAGCGCGGCGGGCGGACCGGTTGGCGCAGGTCACGGCGGAGGCGCGCCGGGCGGGATCGACCCATGCCCTTGATCACCCGCTTGATGTCACGCAGACGGAGAGTGTGACGGCCTTTGCTGCCTGGGTGCGGTCGGTGGCGCCGCGGGTGGATGTGCTGGTGAACAACGCAGGCGGGGCGCACGGGATCGACCCGGTCGAACAGGCCACGGATGCCGACTGGGAAGCGATGTTCCAGACGAACGTGCTGGGCACGCTCCGGATGAGCCGCGCGCTTCTGCCCCTGCTCCGGCAGGCCCCGGGCGGCATGCTCATCAACGTCGGTTCCGTGGCGGGCCGCGAGCCCTACGCTGGGGGGGCGGCGTATTGTGCAGCGAAGGCAGGCGTGCTGCTGCTTACCCGGGCGTTGCGGCTGGAGTTGTGCGGTACGGGCGTGCGTGTAGCGACCGTGGATCCGGGCCTGGCCGAGACCGAGTTTTCCCTGGTCCGCTTCAAGGGGGACGCCACCCGCGCGGCCCAGGTGTATCAGGGGGTGGTTCCGTTGAAGGCGGAAGACGTGGCCGAGGCCATCGTGTGGGTGGCCTCCCGCCCGCCCCACGTCTGCGTGGACGAACTGGTGATCAAGTGCACGGATCAGGCGGCGATCCACAAGGTTCATCGGCGCGCCCGGCAGAAGAACATGCGCCGCCGTCATTTTCAATCCCACGGCGCGCGGCAACCGCGCTGCGCCGCTTCCTGGCCAGCTGCGGGGCTGGCGTCCGGGGCGGAACTGCTGCCCACGCCGGGGCCGGGGCGGGCGGGGGCACTCGCGGCCGAAGCCTGTCGGCGCGGATGCGACACGATTGTTGCCGCGGGCGGGGACGGCACGGTGAGTGAAGTCGTGGATGGGCTGGCCAGCGTCCCTGGCGCGACGGACGCTGTGCGGTTGGGGGTGATTCCACTGGGCACCATCAACGTGTTTGCGCGCGAGTTGGGGATCCCGCACCGCCTCGAGGAGGCGTGGGGTCTGCTCCGCTCCGGCACCGAGACCCGGCTGGACCTTCCGGCGGTCGAACTGACCGACGGGGAGCAGCGGAAGCAGCGGTGTTTCGTGCAACTGGCCGGCTGCGGTCTGGATTCGCGCGCGATCGCTGCCGTCAACTGGCAGTGGAAACAGCGCGTTGGCCCGCTGGCTTACGTCGCCGCGGTCTGGCAGGCGGCGCGCGGTCCGCAGCCCGAGGTCGAGGTAGCAGCGGGCGGAAGGACCGCGCGCGGCGAGTTGGCCCTGATTGGCAACGGTCGGCTGTATGGCGGCGCGGTCACCGTTTTTCCCGGGGCAGATGCGCGGGATGGGCTGCTCGAAGTGCGGGTGTTTCCCCGGGTGACGCTGCTCGCGCTCTGTCGTTTCGGGCTGGCGTGGTGGCGTGGCCGACCGCTAAGCGGCTGCGGCACGGTGACGCTGCGAGGCGAACGCGTTGAGTTGCGCAGCTCAGCATCGATGCCGGTTGAAGTGGACGGGGACAATGTCGGGTGGCTCCCGGCGGACTTCCGGATTCAGCGGGGGGCGTTGCGGGTAGTGGTGCCGCTCCGGGCCGAGGCAGGGTAAGCGGGCAATCGTACCTCGCAGTTGCGCATCACTTGACCGGTGCGAGGCCCCCGCCATAATTTCGCGCTGTCATGCAGCGTCTTCGTCAGATTGGTTGGTCTCTCGGGCTGGCCGGTGCCGCGCTGGCGGCGGAACCGCAGGTCGTGAATGGACTCCTGGCCATCGTGGACCGGGAAGTCATCACGTACAAAGACATGATGCAGTACATCGAGCCGGCGGTGCAGACCCTGATGCGCGCCTACGGCAACCAACCGGAGGTGTTGCGCCAGCGGCTGCAGGAGGCGCAACGCGAAGGGCTCGAGCAGCTCATCGAGCGCAAGCTGATCCTCAATGAGTTCGAACGTTCCGGGTTCAACCTCCCGGAGACCTTGATCGACGACCGCGTCAAGGCGCGGCTGCGCGAGCGGTTCGGCGGAGATCGGGCGGCCATGACCAAGACCCTCAACAGCCAGGGGATGACGTACGAGGTGTACCGGCGTCAGATCCGCGAGGAGTTCATCGTCAGCGCCATGCGCGCCAAACATCTGGGGGCGGACATCATCATCTCGCCCCACCGCATCGAGCAGTACTACGCGCAGAACCTCGACAAGTTCAAGATCAAGGACCAGGTCCGGTTCCGTGCCATCTCGCTCAGGGGCGCGCCGCAGCGCTCGTCCGAGGCCGCGCAGAAGCTGGGCGCCGAGATCCTCGTTAAGCTGCGCGAGGGCACCGAGTTCGGCGAGTTGGCCAGCGTGTATTCGGAGGACGAGTACCGTTCCCAGGGCGGGTTTCGCGGCGAAAAGGAGCGGCACGAACTGCGGGCCGAACTGGCCGAGGTCTTGTTCGCCCTTCAGCCCGGTCAGTTCAGCGACGTGGTGCCGATCGGGGATTCGTACTGGATTCTGCTGGTCGAGGATCTCAAGAAGAACTTCGTCAAGACGCTTCCGGAAGTGCGGGAGGAAATCGCCGCCACGTTGCAGGCCGAGGAACAGGCCCGGGTCAGCAAGGAATGGATTGACCGGCTGAAGGCCAAGTCGTTCGTCCGCTACTTCCGCACCTGAGGCGCCTCAGCCGCCCGCCCAGCCGCTTCCCGCGTCCCTGCCATGCGCCCGCGAATCGGGATCTCCCTCGGCGACGTCACCGGGGTCGGACCCGAGGTCACGCTGAAAGCCCTGGCGCGGCTCCTCGCCGAACCTGCGACGGAGGACCCGCCGCGGTACCTGGTGCTGGGGGACGCCGGATGGCTCGAACGCGCGAACCGCCGGCTTCGCGTTCCTCTCGACCCCGACCGCGGGCCAGCGACGCAGGGACGGCTGAGCTTCCTGGATCCGCGAAGTACCCCACTGCCTTCCCAACTCACGGCTGGTGCCGCCCCGGCGGCGTTGGCGGCGGTGGACTGGCTGCGCGCGGGCGCCGCGCTGTGTCTTCGCGGTGAACTCGAGGCCCTGGTCACCGCCCCGGTGAGCAAGCAGGCGATCCGGGAGGCAGGCGTGCCGTTCGTGGGCCAGACCGAGTTTCTTTCGGAACTCGCCCAGACGCCTCGCACGGTCATGATGCTGCTCGGACACGACGCCGGCGGCCGCTGGCTGCGCGTCGCGCTGGCGACCACCCACCTTCCGCTGCGGGCTGTTCCCGACGCGGTCAACGCCGACAACGTGCTGCTGGCCATCGAACGTGCCGCCGAGGCTTGTCGCCTCCTCGACTTGCCGCGCGCCCGGGTGGCGGTGTGCGGACTCAATCCCCATGCCGGCGAACGCGGCGGGTTGGGCCGGGAGGAACTCGAGGTCGTGGCGCCGGCGGTCGCCACCGCTCGGGCGCAGGGGTGCGATGCGCACGGTCCGTTTGCCGCGGACACGATTTTCCATCTCGCGTGGCGTGGGGATTACGATGCGGTGGTGGCGCTCTACCACGATCAGGGGCTTGGGCCGCTCAAGCTGCTGGCGTTCGACTCGGGGGTGAACTGGACCCTCGGCCTGCCGTTTGTGCGCACCTCCCCCGACCACGGCACCGCCTATGATCTTGTAGGCCAAGACCGGGCGCGGCCGGACAGCATGGAGGCGGCGTTGCGGTTGGCGGAGCGCCTGGCGCGACGTTGGTCTGGCGGGGGTTCCGCGGCGGTTCAGTTGACCGACGGGTCCTCGGGCGAATCCGCCAGCAGGGTATAGGTCGGTCCCTTGCGCTGCAGGATGCGGCGCCAGAGCTGGGCGGGATCGGTGTCGAAGATCAAGGCCAGCGAGGCGGGGTGGGTGAGCCACGCCTTCCGCTCCATCTCGTCGTCCAACTGGCCGGGGCTCCAGCCGGCGTAGCCGGCGAAGAGCCGGATCTTCTGGGTGGGGGAATAGGAATCGCCCAGTTCGACGAGTTCATCGAGGGCGTGGCTCAGGCTCAGGTTGGCCATGACGTTGCCGTCGGGGAGATAATCGTCGGTGTGGAGGAAGCTCATGGCAGTGGGTTGCACCGGGCCGCCGACGTACAGCTTGAGTTCCTTGAGTTGGGCGGGCAGGTCAGCCACCAGCGCGTCGCCCACCGTCTTGCCACTGTCGCGGTTGAGCACCAGGCCGAACGCGCCGTCGGCATCGTGCTGACAGATGAGGACCACCGTCCGGTGAAACCACGAGCCGCGCAGGTTGCCTCCGTCCAGGAGCAACTGGCCCTTGAGCGATGGATGTGCCTTTGACATGGCTTCGACAGGGGCTCCGGCGACGCGCGGCCGCGGCGGCCAGCTTCACCGGGACGACCACTCGCCCCCACTCTGCACCCGCAACCGCTCGCTGACAACCCTCCCCCTCCACGCGTCGGCGTAGAGGCCGATCTCCAGGAACGGAATGTGGGCCACGCCCAAGCGCTCCGCCGCGTCCGCCGACCAGACCAGCCGTCCGTCGGGGCCTTCCGGGAGCTCCGCGCCCTGCGGGTATTCGCGGTTGTGCCGGGCTTCGGTGCCGGCGGGGGCGCGCAGGAAGAGCGGACCGCAGCGCAGCGCCACGTTGCCCTGGATGGCGTTGACGTCGTGTCCTTCGGCCAACTGCGCCAGGGCGGGGTACCGCGCGAGGTAGAGCTCGCGGTCCACGGCCGGGGCGTCGAGTGCCTTGGCCACGAACTCGCGCCAACGCTTTTCGCCCCAGGGCGTGAAGCTCACCGCCGCGGCGTTGTCGACGAAGAGATTCGCCGCGATGACGTTCTCCTTGCCGCCGTGGATCTGGACGCCTCCGAAGTGGGTGCCGCCGGTCGCGCAACGCTGGAAGACGTTGCCGTAAACCAGTACGCCGCAGATGGCGTCGTCCAGGCGGATGCCGGCGCGCATCGGGTGGGCTTCGTCACCCTTCCGGTCCCAGTTCCCGAGGTGATGCCAGTAGTTGTAGCGGTAGACATTGCCCCGGTAAGTGGCGTTGCCGAACATGTCCACGGCCCCCTGATCGTCGGATTCGAGCACGACCCGGTGGGCTTCGTTGAACTCGATGAGATGATCGTTGCCCTCGATCCGCATCGCGCTGCTGGCCACGTGATGGATGAGATTATGGCGGATCCGGTTGCCCACGCCATCCAGCCACACGCCGGGGGTGTAGGTGTGATCGATCCGGGACAGGTGGTGGATGTGGCAGTTCTCCACCCGATGCGCGCCGGGGGTCAGCGTCCGGCGATCACCACCAGCCATGGCGATGCCGCCGCGGCCGAGGTTGGAGATGTCGCACGACTGGACGGCATGCCGCTGGCCACCGCGGATCTCGACGCCGGTCCCGGCCATCTTGCGAACGGTGCAGCCCTCCAGACTCACAGATTCACCTCCGATGATGTGGATGCCGTCGGCGGCGCCGCATTCCCAGACCAACCCCTGGAACCGGACGTGCGCGGCACCCTCGACCCGGACGAAGGGAAAGCCCGCCACCGACAGTTCCACGACGGCTTCGCTGAGATCGCCGGGCGGAAACAAAAACACCCGCTGGCGCTGCCGGTCCAGGTACCATTCGCCGGGTGCGTCGAGTTCGCTGAGCAGGTTCACGGCGTGGTAACGCTGACCCTGCCGGTAGCCGTACCCATGCCAGGGCTTCGCCAGCACAATCTCGCGCCGGTCCAGATCAATCCGCTCGATCTTTTCGTAGGAATCGGCCCAATCCCAAAACCAGTACCCGTACAGCCAGGCGTCCGGCTCCTCGACCCATCGCGCGGGACGATCCCCGTCAAACCGGAACCGTCCTTCCGGCGCTCCCGGCCGACGGTCCCACGCCGTCAGGGTCAACGGTCCGGGCACCTCGCCTGTCTTCACGAACCCTTCATTGGGCCAGCGGGCGAGCGTCATGGCTTCGCCGTTCACATACAGCTCCATGGCCGGGTGCGTCCGGAAACCGCGCCCACTGGCAAACCCGCCCAGCGCGAAGGGAATCACCTCCGTCACGCCGGCCTTGGCCAAGTCGGTCGACCAGACGTGCCCCCGCGCAGACTCGGGAAGGCGCGCAAGCACGACGGCGTCCTCGACGACCGCGAACGAGGACAAGCGGACCCCGCCGGTGAACCGCGGGGCCCCGCCCTCGACGGCGCGGTAGGTCACCGGCGCTGCGGCTGTGCCGGAGTCTTCGGCGCCCAAGCGGAACGTCTGGGTGACGCGATACTCGCCGGGGTGGATTTGAACCTCGACGCCACCGGCGGGGAGGGCGTCGCGTTGCTTCACGGCCCGGATCGCATCGCGCGCACGCTCGAGGGTTCGGAACGGTTGGGCTTCGGTCCCCGGGTGTGCGTCGTCACCGTCGGCGGCCACGTGGAAGACCAGGGCGGGGGCGGAGTCGGTAGCGACGACCTCATGTTCGGTGCTCACCACGCAGTCGCGTTCATCGAACAGGTTGAAGTAGTACACCCGCGTGTTCTCGGGGAGCGGGGCGCTCATCCGGCCGTCGGCGAGGGTGGCCGGCAGGGCTTCCCAGCGGCGATCCTGCCAGCGCCCGGTGTCCCGCGTGATGTTCAGTTCGGCGCGGGCGACCGGGACGGGTGACACATAGCTGGCCCAGGCCGAGGCGCCTTCGCGTCCTGACCCAGTGATGCGGGCCAGGGGTTTTCCGCCTTTGAGCACGCTGTCGGTGAAGATGCGAATCTCCTCGGGGTTCTCGCCGGCACCCCCGTGGCCGTGGGGCATGCGGAGGCGGATGCACAGCGTGCGCGGACCCAACGGCAGGCGATACGAGCGTTGCATGGCGCCGAGGGGATACGCGAAATCGTTGCTGCCGTTCACCCAGAGAATCGGCATCGCGGCCTCCGGCAAGTACACGGAAGGATCCCAGCTCTCGAGCCAGCGGGCGGCGGCGGACGGTTCGAGCTTGTCCAGGTTGTTCGCGAACACGGTGTCCGGATAGAAGCCGCAGCCGTACACCGGGACGGCCAGTTTGAAGCGGGGATCCACGCCCGCGACGATGCAGGTGAGGTAGCCGCCCCAGGAAATGCCTGTGACGCCGGTTCGTTCGGGATCGACTTCGGGCAGCGAACGGATCAGCGAATGGGCCAGGATGATGTCGGCCACCGCATGATAGGTCCACTGGTCCGTGCGCGGCTGGTCCAGTTGGTCGAAGCCGCCCCAGCCCGGCGGGCCTCCCTGCTCATCGCGGAACCAGCGGCCGTAATGGCCCGCGGGAATCTGGCCGCAGGTGTCCATAGCGATGGCGGCGTAGCCGCGACCGAGCCACAGCCGGACCCACTCCTCGAAAGCCGTTCCGCCTCCGCCATGGACCAGCACCATGGCCGGGACCTTCTCGCCGGGCGACACGGTTGGCAGGCCCAGCCAGGCGAAAACGCGGGTGGGCTTGCCGCGGTAAGGCACACCTTCGAACGTGAGTGCGCGGACGCCTTCGAGCTTGGGGCGTTCGAGGAAGGTCCATTTTGGCGCGGCGTCCAGGGTACCGAGGTCCCAGGGCACCGAGCGCGTCGCGGGTTCGCCCTGTCCGGAGACGGTGCAGAGGACCGTGCTGAGTAAGAGCCACCTGACCATCCTCCGGGCCCGCCCTGTGACTCCCCACTCGGCATGCACCCGCGAGTGAGTGTAGGCGCCGACGTGAGGAGGCGAAGCGGCATTGCCCCTAACCCGCAACGCCTCCTCACCTCGGCGCCTGCAGCGGGTAGGAGAGTCCCGGAGTCGGTGGGGGCGCGAGGCGGCGGTATCGGTGGAGCAGAGGGCGTGCATGGTGGGCGGAGCCTAACCTCGCGGGCGCCCGGTGGGAATGGTGAAGGTGAGGGATGGAGCATGGTAGGCTCCGACCGTTCCGAGGATCCTGCCACGCTCCGCACTAGCGGTTGCCCGAGCCGTACGCTCCGTGAACCGAACCCGGGATCAACCGGGTTCACGAAACCCTACCTGGCCTGCAAAATCCCCATGAAATGGTGACAACCCACGCGTGATCCGAGGATTCAGCGAACCGACCGTCCGCCGGGCCCTCGCGGATACGCCCGTCGTCCTGCTCAAGGGACGACGACGCGGTAGAGGCGGAAAGCGGCGTCGGGCGAAAGCGGGTCGGTGAAATCGACCTGGCCGGTGGCGTCGGTGGTGGCCTCACCGACCGGCTCCCAAGCCCCCAGGGAATCGGCGGATTCGAGGCGGGCGGGTTGAAGCGGTTCGCCCCGGAAGCGGAGGGTGAACGCGCCGTCCACGGTGAATCCGAAGCTGACGATTGCTCCCCGGCCGGCCTCAAAGTCGAGTCCCGTAATGCTCTGGGAAGGACTGGTCAATTCGACCTGGCGGTAAGTCGGGTCGAAAGGCAGTCCGTTGGTAGGGGGTACGATGCGATAGACACCCAGGTCCACGCCGGGCATGGGATCAAATCGGTAGGCGCCGGTGGTGTCGGTGGTGGTGGTGACGGGAGGCGCGGTGGCCGAAAGGAGGGTCAGGACGACGCCGGGATAGGGCGAGTCGTCAGCACGGGTAACGCGGCCGGCGATACTGGCGAAGGGACGTTCGAAGGCACCGATGTCATAGGCGGCACCCTGGGGGCGGGCGACGCCGCGCTGGTCGGTGACGAGGCCGGCGATGGTCGCGGCGGCGTCGATGGCTGGACTCCCGGCGAGGAGGGGGATGGTTTGGGTGGCGCCGCCGTAATCTCCGAGATCGCCCAGCAGGGGAGCGGTGTTCGTGAGACTCCCGGAGGCATGGAAGGGAAGGGTGTTGTCCGAGCTCAGGTTGTGTCCAAGGTCCTCGCAACCGCCGTAGCCATTGCCGCCGGAGACGCTGTAGGCGACGAGCGAGTTCTGGAGGGCGAGGGTTCCGCCGGTGCGGGCGAGGTGGCCACCGCCATGGACACCCGGGCGGCCCGGGCGGGGATTGATGGGGTCCAGGTCCCAGGAATCCTGCCCCGCAGCGCCGCCGGCGCCGCCCGTGGCCGACCCATCCGCGAAGGTGCAGTGGACCACCGTGGCGTGGACACGGGTCCACAACGCACCGCCGAACGCGTCACCGCCGTTTCCGCCTTCGCCGCCGCGGAACTGGGTGCCGTTGCCGGCATCGCCGCCGCCGCCACCGGTCGCGGCATTGGCGGCAAAGGTGCAGTTGGTGAGGGTGAGGGTGCCTTCGTTGGCGATGGCACCTCCTTCGGCGATCCCGCCGCGTCGGCCGGGCCGGCCCCAGCCCGAGGGGTCGGTGAACTCGTCGGCCGCCAGGCCGGCGGTGACCGTGTTCGTATGGAAGGTACAGGCCACGAACGACGCCTCGCCGGCCGAGCAGAGGGCGCCGCCGGCAGCGGGGGCGCCGCCGCGGCTGATGCCCGGCAACGGCACGGCGTCCTGATGTCCGCCCGTGCCGGAGGCGCCGCCGGTTCCCCCGGCGCCGGCCGTGGCGCGGTTGTTGGCGAAGGTGCAGTCGTGGGCCTGCACCGTGCCGAGACTGAAGATGGCGCCGCCTTGGGCCAGGCCGGGTTCGCCGCCGTCTCCGCCACGTCCGCCCTGGAGCCCGCCGTTGCCACCGGCGCCCCCGTTGCCGCCGTCGCCGCCCTCGGCGCGGTTGTTGGTGAAGCGGCAGCGGGCGAGGTGGAGGGTCCCGAGGTTGAAGAACGCGCCGCCGCGCCCGATCTGACCCGTGCCCCCGTCGCCTGCCCGGGTACCGAAGCTGAAGTCCTGGGTACCGGCGCTGCCGGCCTGGCCATCGGGACCCGCGGCGAGGTGGTTCTGGAAGACGCAGTTGGTGGCGAGGACGGTGCCTTCGTTGAAGATGGCCGCGCCATTGGTGCTCAGGCCGTTGGCGAGGGTGAGGTTCAAGAGCGTGAGCGTGACGCCGGGATGGACGTTGAACAGCCGCGTGCGGTCCACCCCGGAGAGCGTGATGGTGGTGGTGTTGGTGGCGGCATCCAGGGTGGTGTCGGCGAGGATTTCGAGGGGCGCGACGAGGCTGAAGGTGAGGTTGTTGGTGGTGGAGAAGGTGACGCGTCCGCCGCCCAGCAGCGCACCATAGAGCGAGGCAAGGGAACTGTTGGTCACGGCTCCGTCGGCGAGCGCGGAGGCAGGGAGAAACAGAGGAAGAACCAAGGCGAGCGAGGTGAGGAGGCTGGGGAAAGCTGGACGGTAGACGCCGACGTGAGGCGGCGAAGCGCCGTTGTCGCCGACCCGCGACGCCTCCTCACGTCGGCGCCTACAGTCGGCAGGAGAGCTTCGGGCCGGGGCCTGCTCAGTGGCCCCAAGCCGCGGAAGGTGCAGGCGGGACGCCCGCACCACAGGTTGATGGGAAGGACTGAAGGAACGAGCCATAGGGGGCTGTGGCGCGAGGCGTGAGCAAGGGCGGCATCACTTGCCGAAGAGGGTTTTCAGACGGGCGCCGGTGTTCTCCTCGTACTCGTCAACGCTCCGTTCCATCTCGCGGATGCCGGGCAGGCGGTTGCGTTCGGCCTCGGCTTCGGCGGCCGCGTCTTCGGGGGTGATGAGAACGGTGGGGCGGATGAGGACGATGAGCTCGCTGCGGGAGCTGTCGCTGCCCTTGCTGCGGAAGGCGGCGCCGAGGATCGGGATGTCCTTGAGGAGCGGGACACCCGAGCTGGTCTTGCTCTTGGAGGTGCGGATGTAGCCGCCGAGGATGATGGTCTCGCGGTCCCGGACCGAGACGGTGGCGCTGGCGTAGCGGTGGACGGTGCGGGGGAGCTTGCCCACGTTGGGGAACTCTTCGAAGCCGGAGATTTCCTCGATGTTCTGGTCGATCTCCATGACGACGAGGCCGTCGGGGGTGATGAAGGGCGTGACGTTCAGCTCGGTGGAGACGTCGAGCTGCTGGAACGAGGATTGCGGTCCGTAGTAGGAACCGCCGTAAGAGGTGGTGGTGACGTAGGGGACAGACTGGCCGACGGAGAAGACGGCGGGCATGGCGTGACTGGTCTGGACACGCGGGCGGGAGAGGATCTGGCCTTTGTTGTTCGAGGCGAGGGCTTCGACGGCGACGGTGAGGTCGTCCTTGAAGCGGGCGAGATAGCTGAAGCCGCCGCCGCCGCTGGCGATGTTGGTGAGGCCGGCGACGAGGTTCTGGCCCTGCCGGCTGGCGGCCACGGAGGTCCAGTTGCCGGACTGCTGGGGGTTCATGAGCCAGGACACGCCGAGCTGGTAGGCGTCGGTGAGGGCCACGTCCATGATGATGGCATCGATGACCACCTGGGCGAGGAGGCGATCGACCTTGGCGACGATGTTGGTGATCATCTTCATGTCGTCCTTGCTGGCGTAGACGATGAGGGAATTGGAGCGTTCGTCCGGGACGATGCGGGCGTCTTCGAGGAGCTGGAGCTGCTGGGCCTGCTGGCCGGCGGCGCGGTTGAGGATGGACTGGAAACGCTGGTTGAAGGTGGTGGCGGGGCTGGGAGTGGCGGGACGGGCGGCGGTGCCGACGGGGGCCGCGACGGCCTGTTGGGGGTAGTAACCGCCACCGCCCATGGGATTGCGGTAGCCGCCACTGCTGTAGCCGCCGACGCCGGAACCGCCGGTGCGGCTGCCGTAGCCCGTGCCGCCGCGCATGGCGCGCGAGGTGGTGCGGCCGACGCCGGTGGTGCGCGCGACGGCCCCGGCGCCTGTGCCGACGCCGGCGCCCGAGCCGCCGATAAGGGCGCTCATGGTGCCATAGATCTCGTCCACCTTGCCGTACTTGATGGGGATGACTTCGAGCTTGTAGTCGCGTTCCACTTCGACGTCGACCTCGTCGAGGATCTCGGTCATCCGCTTCACGTTGGCGGGGTAGTCGCGGAGCACGAGCGTCATGGTGCTGTCGATGGGGAGGATGCCGTTCTGGGTCTTGCTGAAGCCGGCGATGATCTGCTGGAGCTCCGAGGGCAGCGCGTGCTTCACCTTGACCACCTTGGTCACGAACTGGCCGGTCTCGGAGAGGTCTTTTGGGTCAAGGCCCGAGAAGGCGCCGCCCTCCTGCAGGACGGTGTTCGAGGGCACGGCGCTGACGAACTTCTCGCCGACATTGAGCATGCTGATGCCGTTCATCGCCAGGACCGTGTCGAGGGCCTGCACGGCTTCCTCGGTGGTCCAGGGGGTCTGGTTGCTCAACATCACGTTGGCCTTGGGCAGCGCGGTGGTCCGGAGCACGGTCCGCTGGGTCAACTCGGCGTACATGGCGAGGACCTGTTCGAGTTCCGCCATCTGGAGCGCGAGCATGCCGGGAGCAATCAGGCCGTCCGCGCCGGCCACGGCCGCGCCTGTTCCACCCGCGGCGGCGGAGGCGACTGGGGGACTGATGCCCGCTGGGGGTGCGGCCGCAGCACCCGCGGCGGCGGGAACGCCGGCGGGTGGAAAACCCGGAACCGCGGGCTGGGCCGCGGGACTGGCGGGAAGTCGTGCGGGGGGCGGAACGGGGAAGGCGGGCTGGGCGGCGGGGGAAGCCGTGGGGGCCGTCCGAGGGCCGACGGTGCCGGGGGCGGGCAGACTTGGGAGGGTCGCGGGTGCGCCGGTGGGGGCTGCGCGCGGTGTGGCCGCCGGGGGGCGCACCGGCGTTCGGGTCGAACTCGGCACGGGAGGAACCGGGAACGCGGGCGTGGCCGGAGTGATCGGGGCGGGGGGCGTATTCGCGGGCGGGTCGGCCACGGGCTCGCCGGTTGCCGGGTCCGTGCCCGGCGCCTCGGCGGGTGTGGGCGGAGCGTCGGGCGCAGCGGGGGATTGGGAGCGGGTGACCAGGACGCCGAGGCCAACGGCGAGTGCGGCGAGCGCGGCGAGGGAGACGGGGGGGATTTTCACGGCTTAGAAGGGACGACGCGGTTGGTATTCGCAGCGGCGGAGGCCAGCGGAGGCGCGACGGCGGGCGCCGGGGCAGGTCGGCTGGTCTTGGGCTTTTTCTGGTAACTGGCGACGAGGGTGATGCTGCCGTTGAGTTTGAAGCGGGGGGGATCGGGGCGGAGGTCCATGTCGCGGACGCGGATCATCGAGTTTCCGGTGCCGAGGGAGTGGAGGAAGTTCACGAGGGGTTCCTCGCTGGTGTTGACGCCGACGTTGACGACCTGTTCGTCAAAGAAGGTGTTGGTGCTGGTGGTCGAGGCCGCGGCGGTGCCGACGCGTGTGCTGGTGATGGGGACGCTGTGGAGGTTGGCCTGGGTCTGGATGCTGCGCATCAAGGCGAGGGCTTGTTCCTCGGGCAGGACGGCCGAGCCCTGGCCTTCGAGTTCGCGCAGGCGGGCTTCATACTCCGGGATGCGGGCGATTTCGGCGCGGTACTGCTGCAGTTTCTTGCGGGCGTTCTGGAGCGCGTTCTGCGAAGCCCTCCACTGGTCGAGCTTGGGCCAGACAAAGAACACGCTGACGAGCACGGTAACGACCGCGAGCACGGCCGCGAGGATGCGCTTTTCCTGCGGGCGCAGGTTCAGGGAATCGAGGATGCTGCTCATGGGAGGTCGCGCCGGTTGATCTCGCATTCGAGGCTCCAGGTGGCCTCCGCACCCGGGCGGCCGGGGGTTTGGATGGACTTGGTGGTGACCGAGCTGAAGAGGGGGCGACCCGCGATGGTGGCCCGGGCGAGGGCGGCGTTGTACTCGGTCACTTTGCCTTGTTGATCGGGAGGGACGGAACCCATGAGGCCGAGTTTCTTGCCCCGCTGGAAGGTGAGGGAGTTCAGGGTCATGGAGTCGGGCAGTGCTTCGGCGGCCGCCTTCCAACAGTCGAGGGCGGCGAACTTGAGGTTGACCTGTTCCTGCAGGATCTCGACCCGCGCGCGGAGCTGGAGGGCCTGGTTGTGCTTGGCCGTTTCGAGGGCGATCTGGTGGTCCACGCTCCCCTTCTGGTAGTCGAGGATGCTCAGGTAGGCGAGGTAGCCCAGAACGGCAAAGACGTAAACGAGCGCCACGGCCCCCAGCGCCCGCATCCAGAGGCGATCGACGAATTCGCGGCGATAGCGCTGGGCGATCTCCGGAGGCAGGAGATTGACCGGCGCACGAGCAGTGGCGGAGACGGCGGCGACCTGCGCCGGCGCGAGGCGCTCCTGCCAGCGGACTTCGTGGCCGCTGAAGTCCTTGAGGGCGGCGTCGAATCGCGCGGCGAGCGTGGGCTCGGCGACGAGAGTCACGGGCGGCAGATCCGCGAGCCACCCTTCGAGCTCACCCGCCCAGACGGTGCGCCGGAGGGTTTCGATCAAGCGATCAGCGGTGCCGGCGTTGTCGGCGAACCGGCCGAGGCTGACATGGCGCAGTTTGCCTTCAACCCACCAGGCGGTGAGCGTGGTGAGTTGGCCGGCGGCGAGGTCGGCGAGCAGGACCATGCCGTCGGCCGGCGACGGCAGCGCAAGGAGTTCGCGCAGGGCGGGGAGTTCGAGGCGGTCGGGACGATAACCGGCCACTTCCAACGTCCCGAGGTGAGCTTCGACCGCGGCGCGGTCGGCGATGAGCAACAGGACGGTCACCGGTTCACCGGGGGCAGACGACAGGGCTTCGACGCCCCAGACGCTTTGGGCGGCCGGCAGGGGGGAGAGCTTCTCGAGCTGGAATTCGACGAGCGCCGGCAACTCGGCAGGTTCGGCGGGCGGGAGTTCCACGACCCGGAGGAAGATCTGCTCGGGAGGCAGCCAGGCGATGTTGAGGCGCGGCTGCCAGGTGTGGCGGAAGGTCTTTCCGATACGGTCCGCAGGCAGGGTTTCCTCCGCGGCGAACCGGCGTTCGAACTCGAGGGAGGCGTTCTCACCTTTGCGGCTGAACTGCCAGAGGAGGCGCTCGGCCCCCGCGGGGGCCAGCACGTAGCAGGACGTCCAGCGTTGGATCTTGGCGGCCATGGTCCTCAGGGTTTCTCGTCGCCGAGGAGGGCGGTGAGGTGTTCCTCGACCTGGGTCACGCGCAGGACCTCTTCGAGGGTGGTGGGTCGGGTGGGATGCCGGACCCGTTCCCAGCCCGCCATGCGCAGGGTCTTCATGCCGTCTTCGAGGGAGCGGGCGGCGATGGTCGAGGCGGACGCACGGCTCATGATGAGGGGGCGCATGCCTTCGTTGACGACGAGTAACTCATAGATCCCGGTGCGGTCCTGGTAACCGAGGAAACGGCATTCGTCGCACCCGGCGCCCTTGTAGAAAGTCGTGCTCGCGACCTGGTCACGCGGGAAACCGATCTTGGCCAGGTACGTGGGCTCGACGGTCTGGGGAGTCTGACAGGCGGGACAGATGAGGCGGACGAGGCGTTGGGCCATGACCGCCTCGACGGACGACGCGACCAGGAAGGGCTCGATGCCCATGTCAATGAGGCGGGTGAAGGCGCTCGGGGCGTCGTTCGTGTGGAGCGTGCTGAAGACCAGGTGGCCGGTCAGGGACGCGCGGATGGCGATCTCCGCCGTCTCGAGGTCGCGGATTTCGCCGACCATGACGACATTGGGGTCCTGGCGCAGGATGTGGCGGAGGCCGACGGCGAAGGTGAGGCCGATGTCGGGGCGGACGGCGATCTGGTTGATGCCGGCGATTTCGTACTCGACCGGTTCCTCGACGGTGATGATGCGCTTGGTGGGGAGGTTGATCTCGGTGAGGAACGTGTAGAGCGAGGTCGACTTGCCGGAACCGGTCGGACCGGTGACCAGAAAGATGCCGTGGGGTTTGCGGATGAGTTGGCGGATCGCTTCTTCCTCGCGCGCGGGCAGGCCGAGGCTGGGCATGGTCCAGATCTGGCCGCCCCGACGCAGGAGACGGAGGGACGTGGACTCCCCGTAAACGGTGGGCACGGTGGAGACGCGGATGTCGATTTCCTGGCCTTTGATGCGGACGTTGATGCGCCCGTCCTGGGGGAGGCGTTTCTCGGCGATGTTCATGCCGGCCATGACCTTCACGCGGGAGAGAATGGCCGACTGGTACTTCTTCAGTTCGTTGGGGACCGGGGCCCGGTAGAGCATGCCGTCGATGCGGTACCGGATGCGCAGGTCCGTCTCCATGGGCTCGAAATGGATGTCGGTGGCGCGGCTGTTGTAGGCCTCCCAGACGATCTGGTTGACGAACTTGATGACGCTGGCCTCCTGGTCGTCCTCGGTGATTTCCTTGCTGACGGCCTGTTCTTCATCGCCGGCGTCGTCCTTGGCCATGCCGTCGAGCGTTTCGGCGCCGACGCCGTAGATGCCCTTGAGGCCTTTGTCGATCTCTTCGCGGGGAGCGAGGACGAACTGGACCCGCTCGCCGGCGTCGAAAAGCACGGTGCTGATCATGTCCGAGTCGAACGGGTCGGCCGGGGCGAGCCAGACGTGGTCCCCCTCGATCTTCACGGGACTGACCTGATGCTGGAAGGCGATCTTGGGCGAGAGGCGCCGGCGTAACTCGCGTTTGGCCTCTTCTTCCTGTGGCACGCTGATGCGCTCGACGTACGGCCAGCCCAGGGCGGTGGCCACGCGGGGAAGGAAGTCGGCTTCGGGCAGTTCGAGCCGCCGCTGGACTTGTTCGAGAAGGGTCTTGGCCTTCGCGCCTGACTCCGGCTCGGCCGCCCATTCGCGGCGCCACTGATCCCATTGGTCGGCGCCGGCCAGGGCGGCCTGGCTCAGCAGTCTCTTGATGGAGGCAACAGCCATGTTCAAGGCAGTCAGACGACGGGTGATACAACCGTTGCGCGCAAAAGTTGCGGCGGCCGGGGGTGATCGCACCCGTAATCGACGCGGGAGACCATGCCGGGGCGGTCGCAAAAATCAAAGCTCAAGCGGCGCACGGTCTCAGAAAGGGAACCGTGGTAAACCCGAGCGCCAAGGCCGAGACCGGAGGAAGCCTCGCCTGCCACCGACAGCCCCTGGGGTCGCATCTTAACATTTAACATTTGCGGTCGGACGTGCCTCGCGACCTGCAA
>JABTUJ010000038.1 GCA_015075445.1 Verrucomicrobiales bacterium | reverse complement strand
GGCGCGCTTGGTGCGCTGGGCGCCCCCGCCCGTGCGCGGGGCGGTCCTTCTGGTGGGCGTAGCGGCGTTGCTCATCTCCTGTGGCACGTTGACGCGCACAGTCGTTGCCCCGCCCAGCATCCCCGGATCCACCTTCATTGGCACGGCCGCGTGCGCGGATTGCCACGACGAACTGGTGAGGGACTTCCGGACGGCGAGTCATGCGCGCCTGCTGGCGCCGGGATCGCACGCCCTGGAAGTGGGCTGCGAATCCTGCCATGGCCCGGGCAGCCAGCACAGCGACTCGGGCGGGGAACCGGGCACGATTCACAACCCGGGACGCGATCCGACGACCTGTTACCAGTGTCACCTGGATGTACGCGCGAGCTTCAACCTCCCCTATCACCACCCCGTGCCCGAGGGGAAGCTGACCTGCACCCAATGCCACGATCCGCACCGGGGTTCGCTGCTCACCGGCAAGGGGACGTCGATGCTCGCGCAGAACGACACCTGCACCGAGTGCCATGACACGCAGCGGGGTCCGCACGTGTTCGAACACGAGGCGATGCGCGAGGGCTGCACCAGTTGCCACCACCCGCACGGGTCGGTGAATGACAAGCTGCTGACCCAGCGCAACTCGACGCTGTGCCTGAAGTGCCATTTTCAGCAGCAGGCCGGCGGCTTGATCCTGATCGGGGGGCAGGACCACACCTCGCTGCTCTCACGGGGTTCGTGCTGGAGTGCCGGCTGTCACGAGGCCGTGCACGGTTCCCAAGTCAATTCCTCGTTGCGCTACTGACCCACCGAGACCGGTATGAAATCGACCCGCCCCTCCGCCACGCGTCTCGTCTGCTCGCTCCTCACGCTCCCGCTGGCTGCCGGCGGTTTGCTCGCGCAGGACACCGCCGGGGCGGGCGAACCCGAACCGGCGTCGCCGGCAAACGCCCCCGGTCAAGCTTCGGCGGAAGCCACCGAGGCCGAGACTCCACCGGTCAAAGAGGCGGCGGAGGAGGCGGCGGAGGAGGCGGCGGAAGGCACTAAGGCACCGGCCGCGCAGTCGAGCGAGGAGGAGACCGCCACGGAAGCGAGCAGTGAGGAGGCGGCCGGGAGCGCACCGGAACCGGGCGAGCTGAAGAACTGGGTGGAAGTGGGGGTCGGCGGGACCTTCCTGAACGGGTACAAGCCGGCTTTTCAGCAGCGCTACGGACGTCCGGATGGTCCGTGGGGGGGCGTGGACGGATTTCATTACGAGCAGGTGGTGGGCGAGGAGGGTTTGTTCCAGGTGGACGGCCGCGGGTTGTTCGACCTGCACGATTACGAACTGACCTTTGACTTCGCGGTGCCGGAGAAGGGGTTCGTGCGGGCCGGCTACCGGGAGTCGCGCTCGTGGTACGACGGCAGCGGCGGTTACTTTCCGGGCACCGACGCGTGGTTCCCGCTCTACCCGGACGCGCTGACGTACGATCAACGGCAGGTCTTTGTCGAGGCCGGTTTGCGGCTGCCCAAGCTGCCGCAGTTCACCGTCCGCTACGAACACACCGAGCGGGAAGGGCAGAAGGGCTCGACAATCTGGGGCGAGACCAACGACACGGGCGGGCTGGGACCCCGAAGCATCGTGCCCACGTTGCTGGACCTGGACCGCGTCCGCGACCTGGTGAAGGCGGACCTGGCTCACACCTTCGGGATCACCGCGGCCGGGGTGGGATTTCGCTATGACCGGCAGGACAACGATGACGCGCGGCTGATGCGGCGGGCCCCCGGCGAAGGGCCGGCGAATGATCGGCACGTCACGCAGCGCGACCAGTCCCAGGCCGACCTCTTCAACGTGCACGCGCACACCGTGTCCCGCTTCCACGACAAATTCTGGCTCTCGGCGGGCTATGCCTTCACGGACCTGAACTCCGGCGTCTCCGGGTACCGCGTGTACGGGTCCGCGTTTGACCCGGACTATGCCCAGCGGTTGCCCAACCCGGGAACGTACGACCAGTTGATCGGCGGCTCGCTGATGCAGCAGCACGTCGGGAACCTGAACCTGATGGCGAAGCTGACCGACAAGCTCGTCCTGGTCCCCTCGCTGCGAGTCGAGGGCCGCGACACGGAAGGATCGTCAAGCTATCTCTCGCCCGCGGCGCCGTATGCGGGGACCGCGTACGGCGTCGAGAGCCAACGGGGGTTGCTGGATGTGACCGAGGCGCTGGACCTGCGTTACACGGGCGTGACGAACTGGGTGTTTTACGCCCGCGGTTCGTGGCTCCAGGGAAGCGGCGACCTCGAGGAAACGCGTGTCAACGAGGACTCCGGAGCGCTCGTGCTGGATCGCGGGACGGAGGATCGCCGGTTCGCCCAGAAATACACGGTGGGCGCGAACTGGTATCCGTGGCGCCGGTTCAGCCTGGGCACCGAGTATTACCACAAGCGCCGGGACAACGATTACGATCACGGCGTGGACACCACCGCGAACCTGCCGGGATCCGCGAACCGGTACCCGGCCTTTTTCCGCGCACAACATCTGGTGACCGATGACGTGAACGTCCGCGCCACGTGGCGGCCCCGGGGGAACCTGACGCTGGTGGGCCGCTACGACCTGCAGCTTTCGACGATCGACACGCAGCCAGACGGCTTGCCGGAGCTGCAGACTTCGGACCTGGTGAGTCACATTGGCAGCGGCAGCGTGAGCTGGGTGCCCTGGGCGCGGCTCTACGTGCTGGGCAGCCTCAGCTATGTCTGGGATCAGACGACCACGCCGGCCACCGACCTCTGGGCCTCGGTGCAGGACGCCGAGAACCACTACTGGACCGGCAACGCCACGCTGGGCTACGCCCTGGACGACAAGACCGACCTCGAAGGGCAGTACCTGTTCTACCGGACGGACAACTACAGCGACAACTCCGCCTACGGCCAGCCGTTCGGAGCGGGGGCGGAGGATCACGGGCTGACGGCGGGGTTGGTGCGCCGGATCTCTCCGCGGGTGCGCCTCTCGCTCAAGTACGGGTTCTTCACGGGCCATGATCAGTTGTCGGGGGGGAACCGCGACTACGACGCGCACCTGGTCTACTCGACGTTGCAGTATCGGTTCTAGCGGAGTTTGAATATCTAATTGACGCCCGGGGTCCAACGCCGGTAGTTACGAACCGCAACGCGTCAACAATATGAAGTTACGATCCATCGCAGTACTCACCGGCATGATCCTGGCCGCGGGCTCGCTCAGCGCCGCGGATGTCAAGGACAACTGGGTTAAGCATTGTCAGAAGTGCCACGGCGCCGACGGTAAGGGCCAGACGACCATGGGCAAGAAGCTCAAGGTCCTGGACTACACCAATCCCGAGCACCAGAAGAAGTTCACGGACGAAGAGGCTTTCAAGCTGACCAAGGAAGGCAAGAAGGAGGGCGACAAGACCCTCATGAAGCCCTACAAGGAGGATCTTACGGACCAGGAAATCAAGGAACTCGTCGTCTACGTGCGCAAGTTCGCCAAAAAATAGTAGCCGCGCACGCGCGCGGGCCTTCCCCGCCTCTACCGCAGCTTTCCGCTCTGACGGCCGTCGGCACCCCTCGCCGGCGGCCGTCTTGTTTTGCCGGCCGACCCCCCGCCCCCAAGGCTGGCTCATGCAAAGGACAAGAAAGGGCAAGTCTTGGGCAAGTCACGGCAAGCCGTCCGCGGGTCGTGCACTAACCTCGAGGGCAGATTGCCGACGCCGCGGTGCCGCGCGAACCGGTGCCCCGGCGTCGCTGGGATCAACGCATCGAACCCGTTGCCATGAGCGCCGAGAACCCTGGAGGAATGCAGTTGCGGTTTCCGCGGCTGTGGAACTGGCTGAGCCTGACCGGCCTGGTCACGGTGGCCGCGAGCGTCTTCGCCGCCGGACTGCTGTTCCTGATCGACACCTTCGGCCAGGCCAGCAACCCGTACGTGGGCATCCTGACGTACCTCATCGCGCCGATGTTCACGTTGCTGGGCGTGGCGTTGGTCGTGCTGGGCATGGTGCTGCGCCGGCGGGAGGTCCGGCTGCGCGGCGAGCCCATCCCGCTGGTGATCGATCTGTCCCGCCCCCGGGACCGCCGCTTGCTCGGCTACTTCGTCGGGGGGAGCGCGTTGTTCCTGGTGGTGACGGCGGTGGGCAGCTACCACAGCTACCACTTCACCGAGTCCACCACCTTCTGCGGCCAGGCGTGCCACACGGTGATGGAACCCGAGATGGTGACCTACCAGCACTCGCCCCACGCGCGCGTGGCCTGTGTCCAATGCCATATCGGGCCGGGGGCCGAGTGGTTCGTGAAGGCGAAGCTCTCCGGCCTCTACCAGGTCTACGCCACCCTGACTGACCGCTTTCCGCGACCGGTGCCGACGCCCATCGCGAATCTGCGTCCGGCGCAGGACACGTGTGAGCAGTGTCACTGGCCGGAACGGTTCTCCGGCAACCTCGTCCGCTACTACCGCCACTTCCTCAGCGATGCCACCAACACCGAGTACTCGGTCACCCTGATGTTGCGCGTCGGCGGCGGCGCCGCTCACCGCGGCCCGGTCGAGGGCATCCACTGGCACACGAGCAAGGATCACAAGGTCGAGTACTACGCCGCCGACCCGCTCCGCCTCAAGATCCCCTGGGTGCGCCTGACCGAGAAGGACGGCACGGTGGTCGAGTACCGTTCCCCGGACTTCACCAACGAGGTCAACCAGGCCGACGTGCGGACGATGGACTGCATTGACTGTCACAACCGCCCGGCCCACATCTACGAGAAGCCCAACGACGCCGTGGACCGGGCCATCGCGCGGGGCCTGATTGACCCCGGCCTCCTTTCCGTCCGCAGCAATGCCACGTACATCGTCACCCAGCCGTACACGAGTCGCGAGGAGGCGCGGGCGAAGATCGCCGCCCATCTGGAAACCAGCTACCCGGGCGACGAGCGCGTCCCGGCGGCCATCGCCGCCGTCCAGGGCATCTACGAGCGCAACTTCTTCCCCCAGATGAAGGCCAACTGGCGGGTCTACCCCGAGCACATCGGGCACAAGGACTGGCCCGGATGTGTGCGCTGCCATGATGACAAACATCAGTCCAGCGATGGCCAGCGGGTCATCGGCTTCCAGGACTGCAACCAGTGCCATGTGCTGCTCGCCCAGGGGACGGGCGACGATCTCACCCAGCTCAGCGCGGGCGGTCAGGACTTCAAACACCCCCTCGAGGATTGGGATCCCGAGTTTGCGTGTCACGACTGCCATACCGGCGGCCCGTAGCAGCGCCTCGCTCAACCGCCCACCGCTGCGCTCATGAACCCCCGTCTGCTCTGGATCCTGGGGCTGAGTCCTCTCCTGGCGGCCGGCCTGCTCCTGGCCCTGCCCCAACCCGCTGCCGAGCCTCCGCCTGCGGAAACCGCGCCCGCCGCTGAACCGGCGGCGGGGCAGGAAGCCACGGCGGATGCTGCCACGCCGACCGCGGAGAGCCCCCGGCAGATCACCAACGCGGACTGCTTGGACTGCCACACCGGCCCGACGTTGACCAAGACGCGCAAGGGCCTGGAAGTGCCGATGGCCGCGGTGGATCCGGACCTGTTCACCAAGTCGGTGCACGGGGTGTTGGACTGCGTGGATTGCCACGTGGGCGTGACGCCGGAGCATGATCCAGGTCTGCCACCCGCAACGTGTGGCGACTGCCACGAGCAAGCGAGCGCCGAGTATGCCCGGAGCATCCACGGCACCAGCCTCCAGCGCGGCGCCGCCAAATCGGCCACCTGCGGGAGTTGCCACGGGTCGCATTACATGAGTCCGGTGAAGCACCCGGACTCCCCGGTGTTCAAGCTCAATCTCCCCAGGACCTGCGCCGGCTGCCACAGCAACCCCGGGATGACCGAGGAATACCATTTCCGGTTTCCCGACGTCGGGGCGCAATACCTGGACAGCATCCACGGACGGGCCCTGCTGAAGATGGGCCTGATCGTGGCGCCGTCCTGCAACGACTGCCACGGGGTGCACGACATCAAGCGCAGCTACGACGAAGGCTCCCCGATCAGCCATGCGCAGATCACCAAGACCTGCGGCAAGTGTCATGTGAAGGTCGAGGCGATCTACGCGAACAGCGTCCACGGCCGGTTGCTGGCGGAGGGGCACGCGGAGGGTCCGGTGTGCACGGCGTGCCACACGGCGCACGAGATCGAGCCGCCGCTCAACGGCCATTTCAAGAAGGTGAGCGACCAGCGCTGCGGCAAGTGCCATCAAGACCGGTTGACCCGCTACCACGAGACCTACCATGGCAAAGCCATGGAATTGGGGCAGTCCGCCTCGAAGGTCGAGGTGGCCGCGTGCTACGACTGCCATGGTCACCACGATGTCCTGCCCCATTCCGATCCGGCCTCCAAGCTCTCGGCGACGAACATCGTCCAGACCTGTCGGGCCTGTCATCCGCAGGCCAATGCGGGGTTCGCCGGGTACCTGCCGCACGCCGACCCGCTCGACCGTCAGAACTACCCGCAGCTCTACGCGGTGTTCATGGGGATGACCGGCCTGCTGGTGGGGGTGTTCGCCTTCTTCGGCGGCCACACGGCCCTGTGGTTGTTCCGGTCGGTGTACCTGTATTTGCACGACTCCAAGACGTTCCGCGAAACGAAGATCGAGGCGCAGCGGGGCGGCGAGTGGTTCACCCGGTTCACGCCGTTCGAGCGCTTCCTGCACCTGCTGGTGGTGACCAGCTTCCTGCTGCTGGTGATTACCGGCATGCCGCTCAAGTTCTATTACACGGACTGGGCGAAGACGCTGTTCACCTTCATCGGGGGCGCGCCCACCGCGCGGTGGCTGCATCGGTTCGGCGCGGTGGTGACCTTCCTGTACTTCGGCCTGCACGGGCTGCAGTTGGTGCGCCTGGCCTGGCGCCGGCGCAGCGTGTTGCGCGATCCGCAAACCGGGCGGTTCCAGTTCCGCCGGCTCACCGGGGCGTTGTTTGGACCCGACTCGATGATTCCGACGCTGCAGGACTGGCGGGATTTTGTGGCGCACCAGCGGTGGTTCTTCGGCCGGGGCACCAAGCCGGCGTTTGACCGTTGGACCTACTGGGAGAAGTTCGACTACCTCGCCGTGTTCTGGGGCGTCTTCGCCATCGGCGTGTCCGGGCTGGTGATGTGGTTCCCCACGGTCTTCACCAGCTTCCTGCCGGGCTGGATCATCAACGTGGCGCTGATCGTCCACTCGGACGAGGCGCTGCTCGCGGCGGGCTTCATCTTCACCATCCACTTCTTCAACACCCACTTCCGGCTCGAGAAGTTCCCGATGGACACCGTGATCTTCTCCGGACGGATCTCGAAGACCGAGATGCTGCACGAGCGCAAGCGCTGGTACGACCGGTTGGTCGCCGAGGGCCGCCTGGACGAGTACCGCGTGCGCGACGAATGGGAGCGGAGCAAGGGCATCGCCCGGACGCTCGGTTACCTGTTCTTCGGCACGGGCCTGGTTCTGTTGGGGCTCATCGTTTACGCCATGGCCACCCGACTCGTGCACTAAGTTCGGCCCGGCTCACGGCGCACCGGGGTGCGGTGGCCGGGGATGCGGGCCCTGCTGATCATGATGAATCACGCACACGCCTTTACGCTCACCCGGGTCACTGGCGGTCGCCTCCTCCTCTTGTTGCGGGTCGTGGGTCTGGCCCTGATCACGTCGTCTGCTCTGCACGCGGCTGAGCCCATTCCCGACGCCGACTGCCTGCTATGCCATGGGGACCGGGAACTCACCCGGACCGACGCCGACGGCCGGGAGATCTCGCTGTTCGTGGATGCGGCGGTGCTGGCCGCCTCGCGCCATGCCACCAACAGTTGCTGGAGCTGTCACAGCGACATCGGCCCGGAGCATCCGGATGACGGGGCGCAAGTCCTGGCGGTGGACTGCGCGAAGTGCCACCGCGAGCAGTCGGAGACCTTTGGGGCCAGCGTTCACGGGCTCGCCCTGGCACGCGGGGAACCCGGAGTGCCCGGCTGCACCGATTGCCACGGAAGCCACCATGTCCTCCCGCGCGGGGCGCCGGACTCGCCGCTCAATGCGACCAACCTGGGTCACACCTGCGGCGGGTGTCATGAACAGCAGGAGACTGAGGTGCGGGAGAGCGTCCATGGCCAGGCGCTGGCACGGGGCCGCCGCGAAGCCCCCACCTGCACGGACTGCCATTCCGAACACCGCATCGAGCCGCTCAAGGGCGCGTCGCCCATCCGGATTTCCGAACGCATCTGCAGCCAGTGCCATGCCTCGGAGCGCATCAACGCCAAGTACCGACTGCCGGCGGACCGGGTGAAGACGTTTCTGGGCAGCTACCACGGCCTGGCGGGCCGGCTCGGCTCGACGCGCGCCGCCAACTGCGCCAGTTGCCACGGCGTCCACTTCATCCTGCCCTCCAGCGACCCGCGCTCGAGCATCCACCCCAACCACCTGGTCGAGACCTGCGGCAAGTGTCACCCGGGAGCGACGGAGAGCTTTGCCATTCACCGCGTGCATGTGGATTTGGACAGCGGGGCCGACTTCGGCAGCGTGGTGAACCGCTGGGTGCGCCGGGCGTACCTGGTCCTGATCTTCCTGGTAGTGGGCGGCTTCACCCTCCACAACGGCCTGCTGTGGTGGCGCAAGGCCGCCGCCGCCCGTCAGGCTTCCCTGGCCGGGGAGCCGCGCATGGATGTCAACCAACGCTGGCAACATGGCCTCCTGGCCCTCAGCTTCATCGTGCTGGCCCTCTCCGGATTCGCCCTCCAATTCCCCGACTCCTGGGCCGCCTGGATGCTGGGCAGCGATGAGAGCATCCGGCGCTGGAGCCATCGGATCGCCGCGATCGTCCTGGCCCTGCTCGGCGGCTATCATCTCTATTACGTGCTGTTGACGGCGCCGGGCCGGCAACTGGTGCGTGACCTCTGGTTCACCCGCCCGGATGGGCGCGACTTTGCCGCCAACGCCCGTTACCTGGCCGGCCGCGGGCGCCCCGCCCATGGCCAGGCCCGGTTCGGCTATGCCGAGAAGATCGAGTACTGGTCGGTGTTCTGGGGCACGGTGATCATGGGCGTGACGGGCTTGATCCTGTGGTTCCCAGTGGCGGCCACGCAGGTGCTGCCGCGCTGGGCGGTGGATGTAGCGCTCACGATTCACTACTACGAAGCCGTCCTGGCCTGCCTCGCCATCGTGGTCTGGCACTTCTACCACGTGATCTTCGACCCCGAGGTCTATCCGCTCAACTGGGCCTTCTGGACTGGCCGGCGCGCGCCTTCCTCTCCATCGTCCGCGGCACCCCGCAACGAGTTGGCCGACCGCCCGGGGATGGACTCGAAGCCAGGAACGACCTGAGCCCCCACCCACGTCGCGGGGAAGCGGCCTGCTCAAGGGCCGGGAAGCTGGCGGGGTAAATCGCGAGGGGCAATGGGCAAGCGCAAAGCGCAAAGCTCAAAGCGCAAAGCGCAAAGCGCAAAGCTCAAGGGAAGCTCCAGGGGGCAGGAACTCCCATGCGGCGCGGTTTGGCGTCCCAGGAGCGGGCCGGGTGTCTATGAAAAATTAATCGTATCGGAAGATAATCTATCTACAGATTGGTTAATCTTTCTCCTGAGCAGGTCAGAGCAAGAAATGTCGATTCTCGAGCAACGGAGGTGTGGAGGGCGACCGCGGGTCGCCTAGGCTGGGCGCCGTGAACCAGCGAACCTCCGTCAGTCCTCCCCGGTGTCCGGGGACCGCGCCCGGTTGTCCGCGGCGCGACGGGGGTTCCGTTGTGCGTTACCTCACCCTGTACCTCGGAGTCGTATGACTGCCCTGTCTTCCACCCGAACCCCCCGACCGTTCGTGCGGGCTGCTGTTCTGGCCCTCGGCTTGTGCCCCGCAGTCCTGGCTGACATGTACGATCCTCCCGCGCCGTCGGCCGGCGGGGTGGATCCCCGTCCGTTTCTGCTGTCCATTGCCCGGACGCAGGACGTGGCGACGGTGACCTGGGCGGGCCTCCGTGGGCCCTACCAACTCGTCGGCAAGAGCGACCTGAACCAGGCCGGCTGGCAGGCGGTGGGCGGTTCGACGCACGACACCAGCGCCACCGTGTCCGTTCAGGAGGGCAACGCCTTCCTGACCGTGTCGGGGCCGAACCCGAACTTCCTGGGAGCGCGCGATTGCCGCTTCTGTCATCGCACGGTGCACACGGCGTGGACCAACACCGCCCACGCCAGCGCGCTGCTGACCCTGAAGAATATTGGGCAGGACAAGAACGCGCGCTGTCTGCCCTGCCACACGGTGGGCTACGGGCTGCCCAACGGGTTCGTGGACGAACTGACCACACCCCATCTGGCCGGGGTGCAGTGCGAGAACTGCCACGGCCCGGCGGGGACCCACGCCGAGAACTTCGAGGATCCCTCGATGCGCCCGCCCGTGACGGTCTCGGCCAAGATCTGCGGGGGCTGCCACAATGACTTCCACCACCCGACCTACGACGAGTGGCTCCACGCGGGCCACGCGAACGTCAGCGAACCGGGCATGTTCAACGCCGGCGTCGGTCGCATGTTCCAGTGCGGCGTCTGCCATTCAGGCGCGGTGCGCATGGCGGTCGTGAACGATTACGACGCTGGCGGGGACGGCACCAAGGTGGTGCCTCCCACCATCAACGATGCCAACAACATGGCGCAAACGTGCGCGATCTGCCACGACCCGCACGTGCGGTCCACCGAGACGCTCCCGGGCCTGGACTTGGCGGCCAAACCGGCCCAGCTCCGCAACCCGATCGGGTCCGCGAAGTTCATGTCCTTCATCACCTCGACAAACGCGACCAATTTCGCGGCGCAGTACGACCCGGACATCCAGCTCTGCGGCCAGTGCCACAACGAGCGCGGCGCCACCTGGGCAAACACGACGGCCCGCCCGCCGCACCACTCGCCCCAGTACAACATCCTGATCGGCCAGGCCGTCGATCCCCGGTTCGACACCAACACCCTCCAGGGCGAACTCGTCCGCTTCAACCAGATGCCCGCCGGCCATGGGGATCCGACGATCCCCGCGCCGTGGGGTAACCCGGCCCAGTGCACCACCTGCCACAACCGGGCAGACCATCTCGAAAGCCCGACGCCCGCGACGCCGAACTACACGGGCCACAAGTTCGAGGTGCAACTCCTGGCCTGCGCCGACTGTCACGGCTTCCTCGATGATCCTCTGGCCGAGGAAATCGCCGAAGGCGGCGTCCACTTCATCCAGGCCGGTATCCATGACGGCATCAAGAAGACCATGACCGAGCTGAACCGCTGGGCCGCCACCAAGATCCCCGGCCTCGATACCCCCGGCCACACGAACTACGTCGCCTTCATCGGCACCAACGCCCCCGCCTCCGTCGTGCCCTGGGAGTTCACGAACATCGGCCAGTTGAACACCGGCAAGAGGGCCCCGGGCAGCGCTGGCCAGAACCGCATCCCGGCAGCCGTCAAGCAGTCGCGGTTCCTGCTGTACCTGGTGGAACACGACGCCAGCTACGGGGTGCACAACCCGCCTTACGCCCGTTACCTCCTGCAGACCGCGCAACGGCTCGCCGCCGAAGCCCCCCCCGTGCCGGCCGAGTAGTCACTCCGCAGCACGTCTGCCGGCGGTGAGCGCGGCGGGCTCTGGTGCCGCACCAGGGCCCGCCGCTTCGTTTTCCGGTCAACCCCGCGTCAACTCCGGCGTGACACCCGCGCAGGTTCCGGCTAGGGGTTGGCCATGAACAACGTCGACAAGCTCCGCTCCCCGACCGCCGGGGCCCTCGCCGCCGTCCTGCTCGGGTTCGCCTCGGACGTCATCCCCCTGGGGCTGGCGGCGCCAGCCTCCGCCCCACCCGTGCCGGCGGCCGGGGTCTACGCCGAGGACTGGGGGCGGACACCGGACGGCGGGCCGGTACAGCGTTTCACGCTCTCGAACTCAAACGGGTTGATCGTCCGGGTCATCAACTACGGCGCCATCCTCACCGAGATTCGGGTCCCGGACCGTGCCGGGCACTTCACCAACGTCGTGTTGGGGTCGGATTCTCTGGAGGCCTACCTCCGCGGGCATCCGGCCGCCGCCGCGGTCATCGGACGGTTCGCCAACCGCATCGCGGGTGCCCGATTCGCCCTCGACGGCGTCACCTACCGCCTCGCCGCGAACAACGGCCCCAACCACATCCACGGAGGCCCCAACAACTTCGCCCGCGCGCTGTGGACCCCGGCACGGGTCGGCGCGACGGGGACGGACGCGGCGGTGCAGCTCACTTACCACAGCGTGGATGGTGAGGAGGGCTATCCCGGCAACCTGACCGTCTCGGTCACCTACACCTTGACCGCGGCAAACGAACTCCGCATCGAGTATGCCGCGGAGACCGACCGCCCCACCGTGGTGAACCTCACCAACCACGCTTACTTCAATCTCGCGGGCCACGGCGGTGTCCTCGACCATATGCTCTGGCTGGCCGCCGAAACCTACACCCCGACCGACGAACAGTTGATCCCCACCGGCGCGCTGGCACCCGTGCGAGGCACTCCGCTCGACTTCACGACACCGGCCGCGATCGGGGCGCGCATCGCCCAGCTCGCCCCCCGGCTCAACGGCTACGACCACAATTTCGTCCTGGGCCGCACCCCATCTCCCACCCTCCAGTGGTTTGCCCGCCTCACCGACCCGGGCAGCGGCCGGGTGATGGAGGTCGCGACGACCGAGCCGGGGGTGCAGCTTTACACCGGCAACCACCTGCGCGAGTTCGTGGGGACCGAGGGTGCGGTGTTTGGCCGATACGGCGGCGTCTGCCTCGAGACTCAGCACTTCCCCGATTCGCCTAACCAGCCGGAGTTTCCGACGACGGCCCTTCGCCCCGGGCAGCCCTTCACGAGCACGACCGTGCTGCGGTTCACAGCGCAGTGAAGTGGGGCAGGGGCGTCCGCGGTGCATTCGGGGGCCATGACGACTACGTTCTTCCAACTCGCGGGCGGACTCGGTCTGTTCCTGCTCGGGATGGTGTTGTTGACCGACGGTCTGAAGGCGTTTGCTGGCGACGCCCTCCGCGCGGCTCTGGTCCGCTTCACCGGCACGCCCCTCAAGGCCTTTGCCTCGGGCGCCCTGGTGACCACGATGGTGCAATCCTCCAGCGCCACCACGGTGACCGTGATCGGGTTCGTGAGCGCCGGGCTGCTGACCTTTCCGCAGGCCATCGGCGTGGTCTTCGGCGCGAGCCTCGGAACGACCGGCACGGGCTGGTTGGTGTCGGTCCTCGGGCTGAAGGTGAGCCTGGGCTTGTATGCGTTGCCGCTCGTGGGGATCGGGGCCTTCCTCAAGCTGCTGGGGCGAGGCCGTGCCCGTGCGCTCGGGTTGGCGCTGGCGGGCTTTGGCTTGATCTTCCTCGGCATCGAAACGCTCCAGACCGCCATGCGGGGGTTGGCCGGGGTGTTCGATCTGGCCGGCCTGCCCGGCGGGGGTTTTCTCGGTCACCTCCTCGCGATGGGCCTCGGCATCGTGATGACCGTCCTGATGCAATCCTCGAGCGCGGCCGTGGCGACCACGCTGACAGCCCTGCACACCAGCACCATTAACTTCGAGCAGGCCGCGTCGCTGGTGATCGGCGCGGCGATCGGCACCACCGTCACCGGTGCGCTGGCGGCGATCGGCGGCAACGTCCCGGCCCGCCGGACGGCCCTGGCCCACGTGTTGTTCAACCTCGCCACCGGCCTGATTGCGGTCGGCCTGCTCCCGGTGTTTCTCGCCGGGATTGCCTGGGCCCAGGAGCGGGGGGGACTGGAACCCGGCGCGGTCAGCCTGGCGGCGTTCCACACGGTCTTCATCGCGGTGGGCGTGGCCATCTTCCTCCCGCTGGTCCATCCGTTTGCGCGTTTCCTGGAAAGGCTTCTGCCCGATCGGGGCCCGGCCTTGACACGGCACCTGGATCGCACCGTGCTGCAGACGCCGGCCGTCGCCCTCGAAGCCACACGCCGGGCGATGGGCGAGACCGCCGCCGCCATGTTCCAGGCCCTCCGTGCGGGGATCGAACCCCGGGCCGGCGACGACCGGGCATCGCGGGAGACTGAACTTCGCCTCGCTCTGGACCGGCTTCAGGAGTTCTTCCCCCAAATCCCGGCGCTCGCCGATGACGAGCCCCTGTCCCAGGTGCGGGTCGCCCAGATGCATGCCCTCGATCATCTCACCCGCCTCCAGACCCATCTCACGCCCCCGGCGAGTGTGCGGCGCGTGCTCGACGGTCCGAAGCTGCGGCCCGCGGTGGCGCTGGCCCAGGCGGTGCTGCAACAAGGCGAGGCTGGCCTGCGCGGCGTCGGCCCCCCCGACTGGATGGCGCAGATTGAGCAGCGAGCGCTCCGCCTGGCGGATTTCCGGCGACAGGAGCGCCCGCTCCTGCTCCAGCAGACGGCGGGCGGCGCTTCCGGGCCCGCGCAGACACTGGCCCTGCTCGATGCCATGCGTTGGCTGGACCGCCTCGGCTACCACGCCTGGCGCATCAGCAACTACCTGGGCGGTGATATGCGGCCGGAGCCAGCCCAGGCGCCCGGAGAGCCGGGTCTGAACACCGAAACCGGCCCGCCCATGTAGCGGCGCCACCCCCCACTCTGTCTTGTCTCCGCCCAACCCCAACTCCCGGCCTATGCTCCGCGTGCTGATCGTCGAGGACCACGAACTCGTCCGGCGCGGGTTGCGGCACTTGCTGGCCGCTCATCTCCCCGAACTGACGATCGTCGAGGCGCCGGACGCCAACACGGCCATCGACCGGCTGATCCGCGAGGAGTGGCAACTGGTGATGTTGGACGTTGAACTGCCCGGTCGGAGCGGGCTGGAGGTGCTTGAGGAGAGCCGCCGGCTCCAGCCCAAGACCCCGGTCTTGGTGCTGACGGCCCATCCGGAGGAACAGTTCGCGGTGCGGGCCTTCAAACTCGGCGCGGCGGGTTACCTCACCAAACAGGCCAAGGCCGGCCAGCTCATCACGGCGGTGCAACGGGTGCTGGCGGGCGGCAAGTACGTGAGCGCGGAACTCGCCGAGCGCCTCGCCACGGACCTGGGGTCAACGGCGCCGGCCGCGCTGCACGAAACCCTGTCGAGCCGCGAGCTGCAGGTGCTGCGCCTCATTGCTCTCGGCAAGACCATGAAGGAGATCGCCCGGGACCTGGCCCTGAGCGAGAAAACCGTGGCCACGTATCGGACCCGGATCACCGAGAAAACCGGCTTGCGCACCGGCGTCGAAATCGCCCGGTACGCCCTCAAACACCGCTTGGTGGAATAGCGCGGGACCTTGGGGAGAACGGCACCGCGGAGCACGGACCGCCCGAAGCTGGGCAGGGGGCCCTCCCATGGGGTGCCTGCCGTGCCTTCCCAGCCCGTGCCGGTGAAATCACCGACAGACGACTTCCGCCCGCAACCCTATCCGAATGCGGGGATCCCCTGACTGTCCGGCGTGCATCGCCGCGTTGAAGATGCTTCCCAGGAGAAGGGTGTGCGGGGACAACTGAGCAGGGAACCAAAGGAGCATCAAAGCCATGGCCAGCGTGCTGATCACCGATGACGAGGAGAACATCCGGCGGACCCTGACCCGGTTCCTGCGCGAGGCCGGCCATCAGGTCGAAGCGGTCGCCGACGCGGCGGAGGCCCAGGGGCGGCTCCAGGCCCAGGCTTTCGATATCGTGGTCACGGACCTCGTGATGCCACCCACTTCCGGTGTCGAGCTGTTGCAGTGGGTTCGGCGGGAGTGCCCGGACACGTTCGTGCTGCTGATGACCGGGGAGCCGACCGTGGACACGGCGGCCGCAGCCGTACGCGCGGGGGCTTACGACTACCTGGTCAAACCGTTCTCCCGAGACTTGATCGTGCAGGCCGTGGGGCGCGCCGCGCAGGCGCGGGAATGGCGCGAGGAGAAGCGGCGCCTCGAAGCTGCCAACCGAGACTACCAGACCAACCTCGAACGCATGGTCGAGGAGCGCACCCGGATGTGGCGCGTCAGCCAGGCCTTGTATCATTCCCTGGTCGAGCATCTGCCCCAGGCCATCTTCCGCAAAGACATCGACGGCCGGTTCACCTTCGCCAACCAGCGCTTCTGTCAAAGCGTGGGCAAGAGCCTCGAGGAACTCGTGGGCCAGACCGACTTCGACCTCTTTCCGCCTGACCTCGCGGCCAAGTACCGCCAGGATGACCGCCATGTCCTCACCACGGGACAGTCGCTCGACCTCGTCGAAGACCATCATCGGCCGGGTCAGGACCCTCGCTTCATGCACGTGGTCAAGACGCCGCTGCGGGATGCCGCCGGGGACGTGGTGGGTGTGCAGGGGATCTTCTGGGATGTGACCGACCGCAAGCGGACGGAGGACCAATTGCGCAAGCTGGCCCGGGCGGTCGAGCAGTCCCCGGCCTCCATCATCATCACCGACCGCGACGGCAACATCGAGTTCGTCAACCCGAAGTTCACCCAGATCACGGGGTACCGGCTCGACGAAGTCCTCGGGCGCAATCCGCGGCTGCTCAAGTCCGGCGAAGCCCCGCCCGAGGTCTACCGGCGCCTCTGGGCCGCCATCACCCGTGGGGAGGAGTGGCACGGCGAGTTCCACAACCGCCGCAAAGACGGCACGCTCTTCTGGGAGACCGCCTCGATCAGCCCGATCTACGACAGCACCGGCGCCATCACCCATTTCGTCGCCGTCAAAGAGGACACCACCGAGCGCAAACAGCTCGAGAGCCAGTTCCTCCGGGCCCAGCGCCTCGAAGCCCTCGGCGCCCTCGCCAGCGGCATCGCCCACGACCTGAACAACATCCTCGCCCCCATCCTCATGACCGCCTCGCTGCTGCGTGAATCCGCTCTCCCGGCGGAGAACCGCGCCATGCTCGGCACCATCGAGAGCTGTGCCCAGCGCGGCGCCGACATCATCCGGCAACTGCTCACCTTCGCGCGCGGACACCCGGGGGCCCGCGTCCCCCTGCCCGTGCACCACCTCCTGCGCGAGCTCGAGACGATCGTGCGCGAAACCTTCCCCCGCGATATTCGTCCGACCCTCGTGGCCCCGGGCGACGTATGGCCGGTGCTGGGCGACTCGACCCAGGTTCACCAGTGCCTGCTGAACCTCTGCATCAACGCGCGCGACGCCATGCCCGACGGCGGCACCCTCACCCTCGCCGCCCGCAACGTGACGCTGGACGAAGCCGCAGCTACCCTCACGCCGGGAGCTCAGCCCGGCGACTACGTCTGCGTGACCGTCGCCGACACCGGCGAGGGCATCCCGCCCGAACACCTCGACCACATCTTCGACCCCTTCTTCACCACCAAAGAGAATGGCCAAGGCACCGGCCTCGGCCTGGCCACCGTGCTCGGCATCGTGCGCGGCCACGGCGGCTATGTCCGGGTGACCAGCCGCCTGCGACAAGGCACTTCCTTCGAGCTGTACTTCCCGGCTTCTCCCCACGCCCCGGCTGCGTCGGCGGCCGCGGCCTCCCACCCGGCGCCGCGGGGCCACGGCGAGTTGATCCTCGTCGTGGACGATGAGGTCGCGGTGCGCGAGAGCCTGCGGCGCACCCTCGAAGGGCAGGGCTACCAGGTGCTCACCGCCAGCCACGGGGCCGAAGCCCTGACCGCCTTCACGCGCCAATCCGCCGCCGTCCGCGCCGTCCTCACGGATCTCATGATGCCCGTGATGAACGGCCCGGCGCTCGTCCAGGCCCTGCGCGAGCTGAACCCCGGTCTACCCGTCCTCGGCATGACGGGGCTCCCGGACCGCCCGGGCGCCGACGACCTCGAGGGCTTCGCCCTGTCCGCCGTCCTCACCAAGCCGTTCCCGGGGGAGGAACTGCAGCGCGAGCTACGGCACGTGCTCGAGGGCGCTGGCCGTCCAGCGGCCGCTCAAGCCCTGGCCTGAAGCCTCAACCCGAACGCCCGCCGTGGGCCGGCACGCCATGGACCCGCTCAAAGGCGCGGCAAAAGGGGCAGAACCGGCGCTCCGCGACCTGCACGACGCGGAACGCGAGGCCCGCCCCACGTTTTCGCGCGCGTCGGCAGACGGGACACTGGGCGCAGACCGCGGCCAGCCACCGGTCCAGCCTCGAAGGCGGCCGGCGGGCTGGGGCGGCAGAAACCGATGCGGGGGGAGTCGTCACGATGACCTCTTGGATTTGCCGACCGGCCACCTCAGCGAGGTCGTGCGTCGGCTTCGAGATCGCCGGCGGCATATTGCAGACCGTCCAGGTAGAACCGGAGCACCGCCGCGTCCTGGAACACATTCGCGGCATGGCCGAGACTGCAGTAGAACACCCGCCCCTGGCCATGGGTCTGGATCCAAGCGACGGCGAAATCCCCGTCGCTGCGTTTCACCCCGTCCTTCACGGCGCCCGTGGCCGGGTCGGAGAGGTCCAGGCTCAGCAGCACGCGTCGATCGGCCCGCTTGTAAGGCGCCTTGAACTGGTAGATCTCGTCCTGGAGCTTGAAGCCTTTGCCCTTCCACACCCGGTTCAAGGGATGATCGGGCTCGTCGATCTTGAAGGCCCACGTGCCGCCGCCGCCCCACGGGTGACCGTCAAACAGTCCCCCCAGCAAGGCCGCCGCCTCGGGCCAGTCATAGAACGAGTCCGTCGCGGCGTGGATCCCGACGAGGCCCTTGCCCTGCCGCACAAAGTCCAGCAGCGCCTGTTTCTTCGCGGCGTCTGGCAGCTTGAGCTGCGTGGTGTTGTTGAGCACCAGCACATCGTAGCGAGCCAGGTTGGCCGGCTCGAACACCGCGTAGTCCGCGCTTGCGTCGGCCGTGAAGGCCCCGGTCTTGCGGCCCATCGTTGCCAGCGCATGGTTGGCCGCCGCAATGCCATCCCCGTGCACAAAGCCCTCGCAGCGCCAGAAGATCAGTACGCGCCGGGCTTGCCGGGGCGTGACGGTGGCCTGCGCGGGCAGCGCCGCCTCGATCTTCTCGATCGCGGCGGGCGGCAGGGTCGGCAACGGCTTGGGGCTGGTCTGGGCCTCACTCGCGGCGAGCGGGCCGAACGTGCTGAGGGCCCCGAGAACCACCAGGGCGAGGCGGGGAAGGGCACGAGACGATTTCATAACGTTCAATTCGGGTTTCTTGAGTAGTGCTGCTTGCGGCTCAAGGGAACCACGAAACGCTGACCACCTCAAGGCATCCTTGCCACCTTCAGCTCAGGGGCAGACGCAAGCGGGCGATGCAGCCGGAGCGATCCGGGCGGTTCTCAAGCTGCAGGCTGCCGCCATGCGCCTCCGCAATTTGCCGGCTCAACGCCAACCCGATCCCCGACCCGCCCGGCTTGGTCGTGAAGAATGGCACAAACAAGTTGGTGGTCGTCCCCAGCCCCGGGCCTTCGTCCTCGATCCGGACCTCGACGGCGCTGGGGAGCTTCGTCCAGGTCAGCCGCACCTGGCCGCCGGTCTCCAGCACGGCGTCGGTCGCGTTGCACAGCAGATTGATCAGGAGTTGCTCGAGTTGGGCGGCGTCGGCTGGGACGCGCAAAGGCGGGCCTTCCACCACGGTCACCTCGCGTCGGCGCTCGAGCTGCGCCACCCGCTGGAGCAGGGGACCGATGTCGACCGGCGCAAGCTTCGGGGCCGGCAGCCGGGCCAGCTTCGAGTAGGACTGCAGGAAGCGCGTCAGGGCGTCGGCGCGTGACCCCACGATGGCCAGGCCGCCTTGGACATCGTCGCGCCAGTCTTCGGGGAGCGGGTCACGCGCCAACAGGTTCGCCAGGCTGCCGGCGATGGACTTGATGGGCGCCAGCGAGTTGTTGAGCTCGTGTCCCAGGACCCGGATCAGCCGCTGCCAGGCCTGTCGTTCCTCGTCGCGCAAGGCCTGGCTGAGATCGGCCAGCACGAGGAGATGATGGGAAACGCCGCCCTGCCGGAAGGTGGTGCGGCGCATGCCCCAGCGACCGAGCCCGCCCGGAAAGCTGGCCTGGAAGGTGCGCGCCGCGAAACCGACGAGACAGTCGGCGAGACCCAGTTCGCCCGCGGTTCGACCCGTGGCCCGCTCGATCGGTTGCGCCAGCAGCCGTTCCGCCGCCCGGTTCGCCAACCGCAGGCGCTGCTGGTCGTCAAAGGCAAACACCGCGACGTCAATCTCGCCCATGACGGTCCGCAGCAGCGCGGTCGCCTCGAGGGCACCGAGCCGTTGGGCCCGCAGCGATTCGATGAGCCCGTTGAGCTCGAGCAGCACCTCGCCCAGCGGATCCCGCCGGCGGGCGCCGCGCGCCTGGATCGAGAAATCGCCTTCGCGCAGGGCGGCCAGGAGACCCGACACGGTCAGCAAAGGCCGCCGGACGCGGTCGCGCAGAGCCAGGGTGCCGGCGACGAGGGCGAGCAGGAGAAGGATGGTGAGCGTCCACTGGAGCCACAAGCGGGCCGGTGCACTCCAGGTGAGCAGGAGCGCGGTGACTGTTGCTGGCAGGGCCGTGCCCAACACCAACCCCAGCACCTGCCAGCCGTGAGGGAGTCGCGCGAGCATGGCGTGGCGGCGTCAGGTCGTAGGCGCCGACGTCAGGAGGCCGTCAGAGGCCATGTTTTTCGAGGCGCCGGTAGAAGGCGCTGCGGCTCAGGCCCAGGGCTTCGGCGGCCTGGCGGGCGTTGCCGTTGAAGCGCGCGAGGGTTCTCCGCATGAGGTGGCACTCGACCTCTTCGAGGCTCATGTCATCGAGGCGGGGGGCGGTCTCGGCCGCGGTTTGCAGGCCGAGGTCGGCGGGTTGGATCAGCGGTCCCTGTGCGAGCAGGACCCCGCGTTCGACGGCGTGGGCCAGTTCACGGACGTTGCCCGGCCAGGGGTGCTGTTGCAGCCGTTCGAGGGTGGCCGGGGCGAAACCGCCCAGAGCCTTGCGGTAGCGCTGGGCCTGCTGGCGCAGGAAGTGCATGGCCAACACCGGGATGTCCTCGCGTCGGTCCCGCAGGGGTGGCAGGTGGATCTGGACGGTGTTCAGGCGGAACCGCAGGTCCTGACGGAACCGGCCGGCGGCCACCTCAGCCTGCAGGTCGGCGTTGGTGGCCGAGATGAGGCGCACATCGGCCCGCAAGGTGCGCGAGGAACCCACGCGCTCGAATTCGCCGGTCTCGAGCACGCGCAGCAGCCGGGCCTGCTGGTTCAGGGTCAGGTTGGCGATCTCATCCAGGAACAGGGTGCCGTGGTCGGCCAGTTCGAACCGGCCGACGCGATCGGCCCGCGCGTCGGTGAAGGCGCCTTTGACGTGACCGAACAGCTCGCTTTCGAAGACGCCCTCGGAGAGCCCGCCCATGTTCACCACCACCAGGGTTTGCGCGGCCCGGCTCGAGACGGCGTGCAGCGCGCGGGCCACGACGCCCTTGCCGGTCCCGTTCTCGCCGGTGATCAGCACGTGGGCATCGGAGGGACCCAGGCGCGTGATCAAATCCATCACGCCACGCATGGCCGGAGATTCGGCGATGAGGTCGGGTGCGCCGCGCTGGCGGAGGAGCTGGTTCTCGGCTTCCAGGCGGTTGCCGCGGCGCAGGGCGCGGGCGAGCTCGGTTTGGGTGCGCAGGATGGTCAGGAGACGCGCGTTGTCCCAGGGTTTCTGGACGAAGTCCCGCGCCCCGCGGCGCATGGCTTCGACGGCGAGTTCGATGTTGGCCCACGCGGTCATCACCACCACCGGCAGCGTCGGATCGAGCTCCTGCAGGGCGGCCAGGAGATCGAGGCCCTCGCGGCCCGAGGTGGTGTCGCGGGTGTAGTTGAGGTCGAGGAGCGCGGCATCGAACTCCGTCTGCCGGACGGCTTCGAGCGCGCGGGCCGGGGCGTTGACGGTCTGGACCTTGAACCCTTCGCCCTTGAGGAGGAGGCGCAACGCCCCCAGGACATCCTCCTGGTCGTCGGCGATGAGAACGCGAGGTGGAGAAACAGCGCCGGTGTCCATCACGGTGGCCGCAGGGTGCCGTGGGGCAGGGGGGCTGTCCACAGGCGAATGGCGAGGGGAGGGGAGGGACAGGCGAATGGGGACAGGGTCCGTCATCATCGACTCCCTGCTGCGGTCGGCGATGGGAGGAGGGAATTCCGAGACGCAACCCGAACTCAGACTCAAACCAAAGAGGGGGCCGGACATGTCCGACCCCCTCGTGAGTCAGCGAACGTTCCGTGGGCGGAACGCTCGGCCGTATCGGGCGACACTAGGGCTTGGCCGCCCGAAGGAATGCGTTGTCGGCGCCGATGGGCACCGTGGCCGGGGTCGTCCCGGCCTGGGTGGTCCACGGCCCGTTGACGCTCGGCGCGGTTTGCAGCACCCAACCCGCCGGCAGCGCCGCCGGTTCGGAGGTGACGGTGACGTTGGCGCCGGAACGCACGGCCTTGAGGGTGACGGTGGCCGCCGGCTGGTCGTTGTAGTCCCAGTGCGCGATCAGGCCCGCAATCGAGCTCGGCGCCGCGCCGGTGGACAGCGAGTTGGCCTGCGCCTGCGTGAGAGCGCCGTTGTAGATGACGAAGTCATCGAGGAAACCGTCCATCCGGTTCTCCGTGGCCGACGGGCCGCCGCCCATGAGCAGGCTGGTGAAGTCGGTCTTCAGCGGGTCGCCGCCCCCGGAGTGGAACAACTGCCCGTTGATGTAGATCCGCTTCTCGGCCCCGTCCTTGACGAAGGCGAAGTGGTGCCATTGCTGCCACCAGCTTGCGTCGCCGCTGTAGCCGAGGAACTGATCGATGTTCAGGTTGATCCGTTGGGTGTCTGCCCCGCAGCAACCCGAGGAGTCGAAGTAGATGGTCGAGTCGCTCCACGGCACGTGGGCCTGGTAGCCGCGGGTGCCGTTGTTGCTGCTCGGCGAGTTGGCCCAGAAGGCCGAGCCCGCACGGACGGAGCGGAGCTTGAGGAAGAAGGCGACACTGAGCGTGTCGTCCGCCGTGGCCGCGTTGAGGAAGCTGGCGTCGGCCACGTAGCCCACGCCGGCCACGACGCCGGTGTCGAGCGCGAGGTCACCCGCGGCGCCGGTGTGTCCGCCCTGGTCGGCAGTCTGCTGGGCGGCACCCAGAAGGATGGCGGCGTAACCGTTGACCTTGTCCAGGATCGGGCCCTTGTACTCGGTCACCTCGAAGGACCACTCGGTCGTGGTCGGTTGGCCACCCGCGTCGAGGTAGCCCAGGCTCACGGTATGTGTCGAACCACTCGGGAACATCGCGCTGGGCTTGTAGGTGATCGTCGCGACATTGGCGTCCTTGGTGAAGGTCGGTGTCACCGCCACACCATTGAGCTTGAGGCTGACATTCTCAGCCGTCCACGCCGTCTTGCCGTCCCGATGGGCGATGGTGATCGTTGCGTCGGGCATGACGTTGCGGGCGTTGGGGGCCGGGGTCTGGGTGACGAAGGCGCCCTCGGCCGGGGCGGGGAGGTCCATGGCGGCCGAGAGGTACTTGCCCGGGATGGGCCGCAGGGAGGCCGCCGGCGTCGGGTCACCTTCTTTGCGCCAGGCCACCTGGCCGTAGTCGCCCCCGCCCCCTTCCTTGTAGACCAGGCGGATGAAGTACCGCTGGTTGGCGACCAGGGCAATCGGCTCCGAGGTCCGCGTATGCACACCGTCGGGCTCGGTGAAGGCATTGCAGCAGGCCAGTTCCGCGGCGATCCACCACAGGTTGTCCGGAGTGGCGTCGGTGCTGAGGTACAACTCCGAGGCGTCATCGCTGTAGACGAAGAAACGGTAGGAGCCCGATTCAGTCGGGGTGAGGTAACCCTCGATGGTGGCGCCGTAGTTGTCGTTGGCGTCGGTGGGGAGGATGTCCCGGCTATTGAACGAGAAGACCGCTCCGGTCCAGTCGGGGGAGTCCGGATAGCGCAGGAACTCGTCATAGAGCGCCTGCACGGCCGTGCCGGCGATACCACCCCAGAAGGAGAACTTGAGCACGCCGGTCCGGGTCATGAGGTACGAGTAGAAGGTGGCCTGCGTGCCCGCTTCCACGGCGTTCTTCGAGGTGTCCTGCACCCCGCTGACCGCGACCGTGTACGCCGTGCCGCCCGGGGTCTGGGCACCGGTGGTGAGGGTCACCACCCGACGGCTGTACGAGGCAGCGGTGACCGCCAGGCTGGGGGTGATCGTGTAGTTGGCCGTGGCGGTGGCGGTGGCCGGGTCCAGTTCTTCGGAGAAGGTGATCATCACCGTGTTGAAAGACGCCGTGCTGGCGATCCCGACGATCGTCGGCTTGGTGGTGTCGCAGGGATCGGTGCCGGCCAGGTACTCCTCGAGGTTGGTGGCCCCGTCGCCGTCGCAGTCCTCGGCCGCATCGCTCGGATCGTTCGGGTCAAAACCCTTCGCGATCTCGTAATCGTCGGGCATGCCGTCCTGGTCGGTGTCCACGAGTTCGCCGACGATGCCGAAGTACTCGATTTCGTTGATCTGATGGAGGTCGGCAGGGGTTTCGTAGGCGATGTAGCGGAACCAATTGTAGGGGGCGGCGGGCACCGGCAGGGTGAACTTCACGACCTGGTTGCGCTCGGTCCACGGCACCAGCGTGTCGTAGAAAAGGTAGATGTCGGTGTAGTTCACACCGTCGGTCGAACCCTGGATCGCCCAGTGCGTCGGATCCCGCGTCGGGGTGTCGTTGCCGGACGTCACGGTGAAGTGCGTGAGCCGGTACGGTCGGTCAAACTCGACCGCCACCCAGACCGGGTTGTCCGGGGTGGGGTCGTCGCAGCACCACTTGTCGTTCCCGCCGCCGACCTTGTTGTCGAAGATGTTGAAGGCGTTCTCGCCGCCCTCGAAGTCCGGTTCGTGGCTGGCGCTGATGCTCTTCCAGTTCCAGGACGGGTCGTCCGCGGCCCCCAGTTCATCAAGGCCGTCGTTCTCCGGGTCGGTGAGGTCGCCGCCGAGCAGGAACTCGGCACCCACGCCCAGGATCTCGACCGCCACGCCGGGCGTCGTGGTCTGGGCTTGGGTGGTGAAACCCAGCAGGCCCAAGGCGAGCGCAAGGCCTGCCAGCCTGAGTTTGCGGAAGCTTCGCGGCCGTCGTCTCATGTCTGTTTTCCTCATGCTTTGGTGTTCGATGTTGTCTTGGTTTTCCGATGCGCCCGCCTTCGCCTGTTGCTCGGCCTCGCAGGCGAGCTGAGCTCGTCTGCGATCCGGCAAAGCAATGCAGCGCCGCCCCACGTCCGGTGCACGGCCGAGGGCGGCTCGGTCAGGGCACATCACTCTCCCATGCGCAAACCGGAGGCAAAGTCCGCAGCCCATCCGCCGGCGCGCTTGACACCCCGCGCGGCTTTGCGCCTGCTTTCGCCATGAGTGATGCCTCCCGTTTGAACCCGCGCCAGGCTGTCGCGAAGGGGCTGTTGGGCTTGACGCTGGCCGTCTTGTGCAGTGCTCCCGCCGGCCAGACCGCGGCCTCGCGACCCATGGAAATCGAGGACCTGTTCCGGTGCGCGCGCGTCGAGGATCCGCAAGTCTCCCCCGATGGACGCTCGGTGGTTTACGTCGTGACCCGCGTGGACCGCGAGGGCAACCGGCTGGACAGCGACCTCTGGCTGGTTCCGCTGGACGGGGGTGAACCCCGACAGCTCACGCGCAGCCCGAAGCACGACCGCCACCCGCGCTGGTCGCCGGATGGCCGGTGGCTGGTCTTCGAGTCCAACCGCAGCGGCACCTTCCAGCTCTACACGCTGGCGACGGACGGCGGCGAGGCGCGGCCGTTGACGACGTTGGCCACCGAGGCCAGCCAGCCGGTGTGGTCACCGGACGGCGCGCACATTGCCTTCGTGTCGGCGGTCTGGCCGGAATTCTCCGACCGCCCGTTCCCGGAGAGCGACAAGCTCAACCGCGAGCGGATGGCCGAACGCGAGCAAAGCCCGGTCAAAGCCCGCGTCTTCACGCAGCTCCTCTACCGGCACTGGGATAGTTGGGTCGAGGGCAAACGGCAGCACCTGTTCGTTGTGCCGGTGCGGAACGGGGCCGCGGTGGGCGACCCGCGCGATGTCACGCCGGGCGACCGGGATGCGGTGCCGACCTCCTCGACCTTCTCGGCGGGGGACGACTTCGCGTTTTCCCCGGATGGCCAGGAGCTCGCGTACACGGCGACCCCCGTGCCCACGCGGGAGGAGGCCTGGAGCACGAACCACGATCTCTACGCCGTGATCCTGGCCACGGGCGAGCGTCGTCAGCTCACCGTCAATCCGGCCGCGGACGGCTTTCCGCGGTACTCACCCGACGGCAAGTACCTGGCTTACCGCGCGCAGGAGCGGGCAGGTTTCGAGGCGGATCGGTGGCAGCTCTGGCTGTTGCATCGCGCGACGGGCGAGCGGCGGAGTCTGACCACCGGGTTCGATGCGAGCGTGGAGGCGTTTGTGTGGGCGCCGGACAGCCGCGCCTTGTACTTCGAGGCGGAAGAACAGGGCACGCGGCCGTTGTGGCGGGTCGAGGTGGCGGGCGGGGCGGTGAAGCGCGTGGTGGTGGGGGGCGTCAACGGGGGCGTGCAAGTCACGCCGGATGGCCGGTCGCTGGTGTTGACGCGGGCAAGCTTGTCACGCCCGGCCGAGGTGTTGGTGGCGGAGCTCGGCACGGGGAGTCTGCGAGCACTGACCGGGGTGAACGACGCGATCGTGCGCGACTGGTCCGTCAGGGCGCCCGAGTCAGTCTGGTACAGCGGAGCCGGGGGCACGCCGATCCAGATGTGGTTGAAGAAGCCGCCCGGGTTCGAGGCGGGGAAGCGGTACCCGCTGGTCTTCATGGTGCACGGAGGGCCGCAGGGGGCCTGGCTGGATGGTTGGTCCTATCGCTGGAACCCGCAGCTCTGGGCGGCGCAAGGCTATGTGGTGGCCCTGCCCAATCCCCGCGGCAGCACCGGCTTTGGCCAACGGTTCGTGGACGAGATCAGCGGTGACTGGGGCGGCAGATGCTACGAGGACCTGATGGCCGGCGTGAGCTGGCTCGAACAGCAGCCGTACGTGAAGGCGGACCGGATGGCGGCGGCGGGCGCCTCCTTCGGCGGTTATATGGTCAACTGGTTCCTGGGTCAGACCGACCGGTTCCGCTGCCTGGTGAGCCATTGCGGGGTCTACAACTTCGTGAACATGTACGGCGCGACGGACGAGCTCTGGTTCGATGAATGGGATCACGGCATCCCGTGGGTGAACCCGGACTTCGAGCGTTGGTCGCCGCACCGGTTGGCCGGCCGCTTCCAGACGCCCACGCTGGTGATTCACGGCGAGCTGGATTTCCGGATCCCCGTCACCGAGGGCATGAACCTCTTTGCCGCCCTCCAGCGCCGTGGGGTGCCTTCGAAGTTCCTCTACTTTCCGGACGAAGGACACTGGGTGAACAAGCCCCGCAACAGCGAGTTCTGGCATCAGACCGTGTTCGCCTGGCTGGCCGAGTACTTGGAGCCCTGACGCGGCGGGTGCCGGCGTGCGGCCAATCCGGGTTTGCGAGGCGCGCAGGTTTCCGGTTCGCTCCCGCGGTGCAACGCGTCCGTCGTTTCATCTACTGGCTGCCGGCGCTGGCCTGGATGACCGCCATCTTCCTGGGCTCGACCGGTCTCCTGGCGAGCCAGCAAACGTCGCGTTTCCTCGCGCCGCTGCTCCGCTGGCTCTGGCCTGGCCTGTCCGAGGACCGGCTTTGGGCGACGATCTTCTGGCTTCGCAAGGGAGCGCACATGGCCGAGTACGCGCTGCTGGCGCTGCTGGTCCTCGCGGCGCTGAACCGGACGTTCCGCCCGTGGCCGGCCACGTGGTCGTGGGCGCGCGCCGGTTGGGCGCTGTTGATCTGCACGGGGTACGCTGTCAGCGACGAACTGCATCAGGCCTTCGAGCCCGCGCGGTTCGGGAGTCCCTTGGATGTGGTGATCGACAGCGTCGGGGCCGCTGCCGCGTTGGGCCTGCTCTGGTGCTGGGGGCGCTGGCGCAAGCGCTGGTAAATCCGGGGAAAACCCGGGGGGCGCTTGCCCCTCCGCGCGAGGTGATGGTTCCATGCCACCGGCGTCCCGCGGGCGGGGGGCGCGCTGGCTGTGCTCAAGCATCCCCTGGTACCGGTGACCTTGTGCTACGCGGGCGGCGTGGTCGTGGCCGCGGGGGTGGCCGTTCCGTTAGCGGGCGCGTTTGCCCTGGCGTTTGCGGCAGCCGGCGCGGCGCTGGTCTGGGAACGCGGGAATCCCTGGCTGCTGGGCCTGCTCTTGTTCCTCGCTGGGGTCGTGAACCTCACCAGCCGCACGGTCGTCCTCGCACCGCATGACTTGCGCACCGTGTTGGGGGCCGAACCCGTCCTCACCACCGTCCGCGGACGGCTCGTGGCCACGCCCGCCCAGCGTCTCTACAGCGCTGGCGATCGCGAGACGACGCGCACGCTCGCCCGCCTCGAGGTCGAAGCCTTCGAAGCCTTCGGGGCCTGGCAAGGGGGCGTCGGTCGCGTGGTGGTCAGCACCCCGGCGCCCTTGGACGAGGCGTTCTTCGGCGGTCGCACCGTCGAGGTCTACGGCGTGCTGCAACGTCCGCCAGCGGCGTGGGCGCCCGGCCTCTTCGACGCCCGCCGGCACTTTCGTTGGCAGGGAATTCACTACCTGCTCGAGGCCCGAACCACGAACGATTGGCGGCTGGCCGCGCGCCGGGCCCAGCCAGATCGCCCGCCGCTGACCGACCGGTTCGTCCGTTGGGCCCAACGCGCCCTGGCCCGCGGCCTGACGGTCGAGGACGAGCCGTTGCGACTGCTTTGGGCCATGACCCTCGGCTGGCGCACCGCGCTCACGGGCGAGGTCGCCGCTCCGTTCATGCGGTCAGGCACGCTGCACATCTTCGCCATCAGCGGGCTGCACGTGCTGCTTATCGCCGGCATCCTGACAACGGTGATGCGGGTGATCCGGCTGCCGCGGCGCGTCATCGGGTTCCTGCTGGTGCCGGCCTTGTGGTTCTACGCGGCGGCGACGGGCTGGCAGCCGTCGGCCGTGCGGGCCACGCTGATGATGACGGTGGTGGTGGCGGGGTGGGCCCTCGAGCGGCCCGGCAACCTGTTGAACTCGCTGGCCGGGGCGGGGCTGGTGCTGCTGCTGTGGGAGCCGCGCCAGCTTTTCCAGGTCGGGTTTCAGCTCTCGTTTGCGGTGGTCCTGAGCCTGGCCTGGTGGCTGCCGCCCCTCGAGAAGTTGCGGGATCGTTTGTGCCGGACCGACCCGCTGCTGCCGGCGGACCGGATCCCCGCGTGGCGACGGCTGTTGGACCGGCCGTTGCACGCGGTCACCTCGAGCCTGGCGGTATCGCTGGCGGCGTGGCTGGGATCGTTGCCGTTGGCGGCGCAGTACTTTCACCTGGTCACGCCGGTGAGTCTGCTGGCCAACCTGCTGGTGGTGCCTCTGAGCGGCGGCGCATTGACGAGTGCGCTCGCCAGTCTGGCCTGCGCGCCGTGGGCGGGGTGGCTGAGCGAATGGTTCAACCACAGCGCCTGGTTCTGGATGGCGGCCATGATCCGCGTGAGTGAAGGGGCGGCCGGGCTGCCGGGTGCGTTCGCGTACGTGCCGAGCCCGGGTCCCCTCCACGTCGTCGCTTACTACACCGTGCTTGGCATGGTCGCGGCCGGGTGGTTGTGCCACCCGCGACGGCGGTGGGTGGTGGCTGCGGTGGCTTGCGCCTGGCTCGGGGTGAGCGGGCTCCGGCTGTGGCTCGGACGTGACGAGACGCACCTGGTGGTGCTGCCGTTGGGGGGCGGTCACGCCGTCTGGGTGGATCGGGCGGGCTCGCGCGAAGATCTGCTGGTGGATTGCGGCAATGCGGCGGATGCGGAGCGTCGGGTCCTGCCGTTCCTCCGCGCTCAGGGAGTGAATCGACTGGCCAACCTGGTGCTGACACACGGCGATGTGCGGCACACCGGCGGCGGGTTGGTCCTCGAGACCAACCTGGTACCGACGCGTGTCTGGACGAGCCCGGTGCGGTCCCGTTCGCCCACCTACCGCAATTACCTGCGGCTTCTGGAGGGCGGAGGTGCCCGGTGGAAACGCGTGGTGCGTGGGGAAGACCTGGCCGGTTGGCGCGTGTTGCACCCGGGGGCGGACGACACGTTTACGCAGGCGGATGACAACGCCGTGGTGCTCACCCGCGACGTGGCTGGTACGCGCGTTTTGCTCCTTTCCGATCTCGGTCGGGCGGGCGAGGCGGCGCTGCTGGAGCGCGAGGTGGATCTGCGGGCGGACGTGGTGGTGACTGGGTTGCCGGTGAAGGGGCAGCCGTTGAGCGACGAACTGCTCGAGGCCATGCAGCCGCGGCTGATCGTGGTGGCGGATGATGAGCGCCCCGCGACCGCGCTGGCTCCGCGGGCGTTGCGCGAGCGCTTGGCCGCCGGCGGTTGGCCGGTGGTGTACACGAGCGATGCAGGCGCGGTGTGGTTGCGTTGCGGCAGCGGGGTCAGTCCCGGCTATTGGTAGGTCCTCGTCTTCTTCAGGCAATTCGCCAGCGTGTGCCGACAACCCATCTGCAATGGCATCGGGGTCAGTCCCGGCTATTGGTAGGTCCTCGCCTTCTTCAGACAGTTCGCCAGCGTGTGCCGGCAGCCCATCTGCAATCGTTGCGCGATCCAATCCAACGTCTGCACCGTCTCCCGCCGCAGCCGCACCGCGATGGCCACCTTCTCCCTCTCCGTCTTGCGCCGTTGCCCCAGGTCCGCCTTGCTCCAACGGCGCCGGCGCAGCTCCTCCCCGACGATCCGCTCGGCCCTCTGCTCCTCCGTTTCCCGTTTCGCGTCGCCGTCGTGATGCTCGCCCACCCCGCGCCCCATCTGCTCCAGCAACCGATCCTTCAGCTCCGCCCCGCCCAGAAACCAGCCGCGTCGCACCGCCTGCCACTCCCCCGGTTCCTCGCGCCGGCGTCGCGTCTCGAGGGCGGCGGCATAGGCGCGCCGTCCCGCCGCGTCGTCCCGCCGGATCCCGCACTCGCCCAGCAACCGATCCACCCGCAGCCAACCCGGTCGCTGGGACGGCGCCCGCAAGTACGCGGGGTAACTGCTCCACGCGTAATCGCTCAGCGCTTGCTCCTCGGTCAACAGCCTGGCCCGGACCGGATTCAGGTGGACATAGTCCCCGACCGTCCGCAAATACCCGTTGCCACTGCCGTCCACGACCAGTGCCTTGTACCGCCCGCTGAAGAGGTGGCCGCAAAGCCGGTGGCGCCGGTTGAACCGGCTGGTGTACGTGCCCAGGAACCACTTCATCCCGGCGACCAGGTTGGCTTGGGGCGTCTCGACCACCAGGTGAAAATGATTCGGCATCAGGCAATACGCGTGGACCTGCCACCCGGTTTTGAGAACGGTCTCGGCCAGCGTCTCCAGGAAGCGCTGCCGGTCCGGGTCGTCCTTGAAGATGGGTTCGCGGCGGTCGCCCCGATTCATGACGTGATAGATCGCGCCGGGATACTCGACTCTCAAGTTGCGGGCCATGGGGGGAGGGCTTACTCGGGCGAAGCGACGGCGTCAAGGACGAACTCTCCAATAGCCGGGACTGACCCCTTCTTGCTGCGACCGCTGGTGAAAGCTGGGTTGGTGAAACGGGTGGGCACGTTGAAGACCGGGCGCTACGTCCTGAAATGAATCGGCCACGAGCAAAACCCAAATGGGACTACGACCTGGTCGAGCGCCCGTTCTGTGAGCAGCTCAAGGCGATGGGCTGGCAATGGATCGAGGGCGATAGCGACGTGCCCGAATTGACCAAGCGCGCCAACTTCCGCGAGGTATCACTCAAAGGCCGGCTCGACGCGTCGGCGGAGTGGCCGGTTGACACAAGTTGACACGCCTCCCGCTTTCGAGCAGTTTGCCGGCGTGCAAAAGGCCCTCAACCGTTCCGTCCTTCAGGATGCCCTCATCAAGGCCGGCCTCAACCAATCTGGAGTGGCCGAAAAACTGAAAGTGTCGCGCGAGGCGGTTTCGAAATGGGTAACCGGAGAATCGTTCCCGCAGCCGGACAAGCTACTCCGCCTGGGGATGCTGCTGGGGCTGGCCTTCGAGCAGTTGGTCACGCTCCCGCCCGCTGTCGCCGTGCCGGTAGTGTCGTTCCGGAAGAAGTCGCATCGCAAGACCCGGGACGAACACCTTGACAACGCCCGGGAAACGGGCGAATGGCTCAAGCGACTGGTGAGGTACCTACCCCGGCAGGAACTGACCCACCCGCCGACACTCAAGGATCCAACGGACGATTACGCCTACGTTCAGGAGGTGGCCGCGCAGGTGCGCCGGGAGATGGGGCTGGAGGAGAAGGAAGTCATCGAGTTCACGGACCTCATCAACAAATTCAACCAGCTCCATGCCGTCCTTGTGCCGGTGCTGTGGGGCGCGCGTGAGCATCACGGCAACGCCCTGAACATCCATCTGCCGGATTCTCAGACAACCTGGGTGTTCGTGAACCTGGACAGCAACATTGTGGATTTCAAGTTCTGGATGGCCCATGAACTGGGCCACTCGCTCGCGCCCGAGCTGGCCAACGATGCCGGGGAGGACTTTGCCGACAGTTTCGCCGAGGCCTTGTTGTTCCCACAGCCTTATGCCGCCAGGTTGAGCGCGACTTTGCAGAGCGTGTCCGGCGTGGGTGCCCGCATCACCCGCATCCGCACCGATGCGCGCAAGCACGTCATTTCGCCCTATACCATCGGCCGCGCGGTCGAGAGATACGAGGCGGCGCACGGTCGGCCGAAGACAGATTTCGGGCAGAAAAGCGGGTTCATGGGGTCAGTGACGAACTTCGTCAAGGGCTGCAAGACCGTTTCCCAAACGCTGTTCCACGAGCTGCCGCCCGAACCCGCAGCCTATATCGCGGTCGCGCGTTCGGCCTTTGGCAGCCCGTTCTTCGAAGCGTTGGCGGGTTTCTGCAGGCAGGAAACGGGATCGGAGCATTTCATTCATCGCGTGCTCGGGGTTTCCCTGGCCGACGCCAAGGCCCTGTCGGGGGAACTGGCGAAATGAGCGCGCCCAGCCAGGACGTCTTGCTCGACAGCAACGCGTATTTCCGGCTGGGCAACTCGATTCGACCGCTGTTGCAGCGGTCCTTTGGCCCGCCGCCGCCGTACTCGCTCCATGTACTGGCAGAGTTGGATGACGAATACGCCAGCAACTTCCGGGTGCGGCACAAGTTTGAATGGGTCAGCCACGCGGAGTATCGCAACGACCGGAAGGCCAAGCGCTTTGAACTGCGGGGCGAGGACCGCACGAGGGCATTGAATGCCTTCAGCTTCCTCCTGGCGTATGCCGACGAGCATGAGATCAACCTCTCCCGCGAGGACCTGAGGGCACTGGCGGTTGGGTTCGTCAAAGACATCCCCGTGATCACCGACGACTCCGGCATGATTCGCGTGGCGGACGCGAACGGCATTGAATGCTGGAGCACCATCAAGCTGCTCCGGGTCCTGGAGACGGCCGGGCGGATTGACATGGAGAAGGTGACCGAGATTCTGGAGTATTGGGATTACGAGAACGATCTCCCCATGCCTCGCGGGAGGTTGCGGCAGGTGTTCCGGAAACACTTCGGTGCGGACTGCCCGATATGATGGCGACCGGGAACGGCGGAACCTCTGCCGACGAACTTACCCGCTGGGTCGGCAAGAAACTGCTCTGGGTGCATCGCAAGTTGGCGCTCAAGGAGGAAGCCGCACCCAGGATGCGCGGGCCCGAATACGTTTCCGGCGAAGCGTTCTCTTATCTTGGCCGGCGTTACCGGCTCAAGCTGGTGGAGCGGCAGGCGCAACCGCTCCAGTTCGATGGCACCCGGTTCACCTTGCGGCGTGACGCGCGGCCCGCCGAGCCGCATTTCCGCCATTGGTATGTCTCCACCGGGACAGACTGGCTGAAGCGACGGGTTGAGGCTCTTTCGGCCCGCACCGCCAGCAAACCCAGCCGTGTGGAAGTGCGTGACTTGGGCTTTCGTTGGGGCTCATGCGGTCGGAACGGGGTCGTCTATTTCAACTGGAGGCTGCTCCAGTTGCCCGTCCGCTTGGCGGACTATGTCATCGCTCATGAACTCGTTCACCTGCGCGAAGGGCACCACGGTCCGGCTTTCTGGGCCGCTCTCGAACGCGCCCTGCCTGATTGGCAGACACGCAAGGTCGCGCTAGCAGACAAGGCCAAAGACCATCTCGTCTTCGGATTACCGCCAGACCGCTCCGGCAAATGATGGGCAGCAGTTGGCGGACAGTGATTCCTTGCTGGTCTCCGATGACCTCCAGACCTGGACCTCGCTGGGCGTGGTGGCCACCGACCAGCACCGGCCGGTGGTTTTGGACCCCGGCGCCGTGGGCAAACCCCATCGGTTCTACCGGGCCAAGGGACAATGAGCGACGTGGGCTGGGCCCTTTCTGCGAACCGGGTCTGGAATTGGCTGGGATCTCCCGAGTCTGTTCGGCCCGATCGACACGCGGTCACCTGCGCCCAGGGGACGTTCCCGCTCCCCGAGCTCGACGACGGGCCGGGATGCCCAGCCGTTGGCGGTGACGGCTGACCGCCAAATGGCTCAGCCCGAGCAACAGCGCAATCTGTGAATCTGGCCGTGCGCCGAGCAATTGGTCATCGGCTGCCGTCCAACGGTGCATCTGACGATGGACGAGGGGAATGCCTTTCTCGCACCGCTTCACGATGACACTGCGGACGCTGCGCTTGAATTTCCGCGCGAACTTGCGGTCGGACATCGTGCCCAGCAGTTCCACCTCTGCGGCCGTCCAGGGCCGTCGTCGGGACTGGAACTTGGGAAGGTGCCGCTGAAACCGGCGGAGGGCGACGGCCCGCACGGAGCGACCCAGGCGTTGCGCCAGGTCCTGGTCGCTCATCGTGCCCAGCAACTGCTCTTCGACGGCCGTCCATGAAGTTGCGTGTGGCATGGCTGGGTCTCCTGGTCAGTGTGTGCTACGGCGTGCCGCAGAAGACTATTCGGACGGCCGAGGCAGCTCAAGGTGGATGTGACACGCCTGCCACCCCGCCGAATAGCGCGAATTGCGCCAAAAGTACTGTGACCGGGGAGGCAGGGTTCTGCGGGGTCGCCTGCTGCGCCGCCGTGAGCCGGAAGCTCGTCTCGCGAGCTACCCGGTTGTGCCACCAGGTCTCCGGGTTCCCGTCCGGTGACCCCTGTTTGGCTCCGGAAGGACGGGTTCACGGAGCGGGTGTTCGGGTATTTGACGCCGGTCAACGCGCGGCGGACGCGCGGTGGCTTGGCTGGCGGCATGACGACGAATCTCACCGGGCGCGAACGCGTCCTGGCACACCTGGCAGGTCAGCCGGTGGATCGGCTGCCCCTGATGCCCATCACCATGATGTATGCCGTGGACCAGATCGGCGGTCGGTACGGCGATTACGCCCGCGACCATCGGGTGTTGGTCGAGGCGCAGCTTCGGGTCGCGGAGAAGTTCGGCTTCGACTACGTCTCCGTGATCTCGGACCCAGCCCGCGAGGCGGCGGACTGCGGGGCGAAGGTGCAGTATTTCGAGGACCAACCGCCGGCGCTGGTGGAACATGAGGCGCGACTGGCGGACAAGACGGACCTGGCGAGGCTGCGGCCGCCGGATCCGCTGGGGGGCGGCCGGATGACGGATCGGGTGCAAGGCGTGGCGTTGCTGAAAGAGCGGGTGAAGGGTGAGAAGCTGATCGAGGGGTGGGTGGAAGGTCCGGTGGCGGAGGCGGCCGACCTGCGCGGGATCAACACGCTCATGACGGACTTCTTCGACGACCCGGCGTTTGTGCGGGACCTGTTCGAGTTCGTGATTGCGATGGAACTGCGGTTTGCGCGGGCGCAGGTCGAGGCGGGCATTGATCTGATGGGGGTGGGGGATGCGGCGGCGTCGCTGGTCGGCCCGCAGCTTTACGAGGAGTTTGTCTGGCCGTACGAGAAGAAGCTGGTGGAAGGGTTACACGCGTTGGGCACGAAGGTGCGACTCCACATCTGCGGCAACACGCGGCCGATCCTGGCGGGCATGGGGCGGCTGGGGTGTGACATCGTGGACCTCGATTACCCTTCACCCCTGGGCGAGGCGCGTGCCGCGATGGGGCCGCAGCAGGTGCTCCTGGGGAACCTGCATCCGGTGCAGGTGCTCAAGGGCGGCACCCCTGAGGTGGTCACGGCGGCAGTCGCCGAGTGCCATCGGCCGGCGGGACCGCGCTATATCGTGGGGGCGGGCTGCGAGGTGCCGCGGGGCACCCCCGAGGCCAACCTGCGGGCGCTGGCCGATTACGCGCACCAGCACCGGCCGTGAGGCGAGGCCACGCCAAGCTGGCCACGCCAAGGTGCTTGAGCCGGCCTGCGATCTGCGGTAAACAGGGGTGATGACGAGCGATGAGATCCGCCAGCTTCTACGAGGGTCGGCGTTTCGACCCTTCACCGTGTACGTGGAAGGGCAGGCCTTTCATGTGCCACACCCAGAGTTCGCCACGCTGACCCCGCGGGGCCGGACGTTGGTGGTGATGCACAAGGACGATGACGCCCTCGACCTTCTGGACGTGGCATTGATCGCACGGGCGGAAGTGCATGAGCCGACCCGGGCGGACTCGTAGCCGGTGCAGACGCCGGCGAAGTCAACCCAGCCCCGCTTCGGCGCTGGACACCGTGGCGGCCGGGGCTTATTGGTGGGGCTGCATCACCTATGAACACGCTGACAAAGAAACGCTTCCCCGGAGCGGCCGGTAAGGGGGGCGGAGCCGGATTTACGCTCATCGAACTGCTGGTCGTGATCGCCATCATCGCCATCCTGGCGGGGATGTTGCTCCCGGCGCTGGCCCGGGCCAAGTCCAAGGCCCACAGCGTGGGGTGCATCAACAACGGCCGCCAGCTCGGCCTGGCCTGGATGATGTACGCCGATGATCATCGGGACGCACTCGTCGAGAACGGCGACGGCGACGGCACCGGCTGGGTGGGCGGGTGGCTGCACACGACCGCCGGTCCCGTGAACCCCTCGAGCTGGACGAACATCAACCTGCTCATGCCCCCGCGCGGCAAGCTCTATCCCTACAACCAGTCCATCGCCATCTACAAGTGTCCGGCCGACAAGTTCATGGTGACGATTGGCGGCAAGAAGTACCCGCGGACGCGGAGCATCTCGATGAACGGCTGCATGAACGGCAATAGTTGGCACACGGCGATCATCGACCGACAGTGGTGGACGTATCGCAAGATGTCGGATATCCAATCGCCCTCGACCCAGTTCGTGTTCATTGACGAGCGCGAGGAGAGCCTCGACGACGGTTACCTGCTCGTCCTGGTGGATCGTCCGCCCGAGTGGGGGAATCTGCCGGCCCTCTACCACCATGAGGCGAGCGGTCTGAGCTTCGCCGACGGCCACGCGGAGATCCGCAAGTGGGTGGATCCGCAAACCATCCAAAAAGGGGTGGCGGGTGTCCGCCAGGCACCGCGGGACACCGCGTGGATCAACGAGCGCGCCAGCCGGAGGAAGTGAAGTTCGAAGGGCGAAGGACGAAGTTCGAAGGGCGAAGGACGAAGTTCGAAGGGCGAAGGACGAAGTCCGAAGTTCGAAAGACGAAGTTCGAAGTTGGAAGCGCGAAGGGCGAAGGGTGAGGGGTGGAGCGACGGGGTCGTGACCAAGTCTCTCGGGGCGACGCGGCAAGGTCGGGCAGGCATCACGGCATAGTAACAGCACGATGAGCGAGTCCGGCCAGCCCGAGTTGTTCGCGCCCGACGCCCTGGCGGCGTGGGAGGCGAGCGGGTTCGGACAGGTGTACGCGGTGCACGCGCAAGTCATCTATTATCTCGCCCTGCGCATGTTGGGCGATCCGACGCAGGCGGAGGACGCGACGCACGACGTGTTCCTGAAGGCCTGGCGCAAGTACGACGAATTCCGCGGGGAGGCGGCCGTGCGGACCTGGCTGTATCGCATTGCCATCAACCATTGCCGCAACCTGCTGCAGTCCTGGAATTCCCGGACGATGATCAGCAACGCGGACGAGGCGGTCTGGGAACGGTCGGCCAGCCCGGCCGACAGTCCGTTGCGCGTGCTCGAGACCAAGGAACTGGGGCAGCGCATCCAGCTAACCCTCGACCGGTTGCCGCCGGAATACCGCGAGCTGCTGCTGCTGGTCGCGGACGAACAACTGAGCTACCAGGAAGTGGCCGAACTCACCGCGCAGACCGCCGACGCCATCCGCGGCAAGCTACATCGCGCGCGCCGGGCGTTCGCCGCCACGTTCGCCCAAACCGCCTAGAGGACGCCCCCATGGAACCCGACCCCCCAGCATCCCGGCTCCGCCAGGAGCAGCGCGCCGAGCAGGCGGCCCAGCAGCAGGCGCAGCAGACACAGGCCGCCCTCGAGTTCGAGCATGCCGAAGAGGTGTTGCGGCACGACCGCGCCCAGCATCCGCCCCCTGAGACGCTGGCCACGCGGTTGAAGGCCAGCGTGGCCGCCACGCCGCCGCCGCCGCGTCCGTGGTGGCGGCGTTGGCTGGGTCGCTGAGCTCGGCCGCACGCCATGACCCTCATCGAGGAACTCGAGGACCTGATCCGGGCCCGTTACCCGCTCCTTTACATCGTCTCCAATGAGGAGGCGCGGGTCGAGGCTGTGCTGGCCGCCATCGGGCAGCGACGCGAGAAGCAGGTGTTTGAGTGGAGCTGCACGACGGGGCTGATCCCGCTGGGCGCGTCGTGGCAGTCCCAGAAGCAACGGCACGCGCCCTCGCGCGATCCGCTGGCGGCGCTGGACCAGGTGATCGATCACGTCGGTCCGGCCCTGTTCGTCTTCAAGGATCTGCATCCGTTCCTGACCCGGCAGCACCCGGCGGTGACGCGGCGGCTCAAGGAATGCGCGCGCCATCTGAAGGAGAGCCTCAAGACGCTGGTCCTGCTGTCGCCGCTGCTCGAGTTGCCGGCCGAGATCGAGAAGGAGGTCACCGTGCTGCTGTTCCCGCTGCCCACGCGGGCCGATCTGGGGGCATTGCTCGATCGCATCAGCCGCGAGGTGCAGCCGCGCCAGCAGGTGAGTATCGAACTGGATGAGGCGGGACGGGAGCGTCTGCTGCAGTCGGCGCTGGGGCTGACGCTGGGCGAGGCGGAGAACGTGTTCGCGCGGATGCTGGTGCGGCACCGCCGGCTGGGGCCTGAGCAGGTGGCGGAAGTGCTGGCCGAGAAGCGGCAGATCATCCGGAAGAGCGGCTTGCTCGAGTACTTCGCCAGCGAGGAGACGTTTGCCACCGTCGGTGGTCTGGGAGGATTGAAGGAGTGGCTGACCCAGCGGGGGGCGGCCTTCACGCCGGCTGCCCAGGCGTACGGGTTGCCCGCGCCGCGGGGACTGCTGCTGCTCGGGGTGCAGGGTTGCGGCAAGAGTCTGTGCGCGAAAGCCACGGCGAACCTCTGGCAGGTCCCGCTGCTGCGCTTCGACATGGGCCGGATGTTTGGCAGCCTGGTCGGGTCTTCCGAGGAGAACGTGCGGCGGGCCATTGCCGTGGCGGAATCCGTCGCGCCGGCGGTGCTCTGGGTGGATGAGATCGACAAGGCGTTTGCCGGGACGCACGGCTCGACGTTCTCGGATGCGGGCACGACGGCGCGGGTGTTTGGGACGTTCGTGACGTGGCTGTCGGAGAAGACGGCGCCGGTGTTCGTGGTGGCGACGGCGAACGAGATCGCGCAGTTGCCGCCCGAGTTGCTCCGCAAAGGACGTTTCGACGAGATCTTCTTCGTGGATCTGCCGCGGGCGGCCGAGCGGGCGGAGATCCTCGGCATTCACCTGGCGAAACGCGGACGGGATCCGGCGCAGTTTGACCGGGCGACCTTGGGCGAGGTCAGCACGGATTTCAGCGGGGCCGAGCTCGAGCAGGCGGTGATCAGCGCCCTGTTCGACGCCTTCTCACTGGGCGAGGCGCTGCAGACCGGGCATCTGCGCAAGGCGTTGCAGGAGACGGTGCCGCTGGCGCGGACGATGGCCGAGGCCATTCGGCGCTCACGCGAATGGGCGGCCGGCCGGGCCCGTTCCGCCCAAGGCCCCGAGGCGGGCACGGCGGAGGTTACTTCCGCATGACCCGCCAGGTCTCGACAGTGATGGCGACGAGGATGATGGCGCCGCCGATCACGGTGCGGAGGGCGGGCACTTCGCCCAGGAGGAGTGCGGCGGAGACGGCGCCGTAGATGGGCAGGAGGGTGGCGATGATGCCGACGGTGGTGGCCTTGAGGTGGCCGAGGCTGCGCGTGTAAAGGGTGTGCGGCAGGGCGGTGAAGATCACGCCGAGCAGCAGGAGTTGGCCCCCGGCCTTCAGCGTCAACGGCTCACCCCAGAGCCACGCGGCCGGCACGAGCGCCACCGCGCTAACCACGAGCTGGTACAAGGTGACTTTGCCGCCGCCCTGTCGCTTCACCACGCCACCGGTGAGGATGTTGCGGACGGCGAAGCACAGGGCGGACAGGACGCCGAACGCGACGCCGCGGGTGATCTGGCTGGTGAAGGAGAGGCTGGGCAGCAGGACGGCGACGCCCGCGAGCACCACCAGCGCCAGGACGACGTCCGGGAGCCGCAGCCGTTCCCGGTGCCAGGCCGGTTCGAGGAGGGCCGTGATCACCGGGTACGTGTGCAGGGCGAGAATGCCCACCGCGACAGTGGACACCTGGATGGCCTGGAAATAGGTGACCCAATGGGCCGCCAGGCACAGCCCGCCGGCCACCAGCAGACCGAGGTCCCGGCGATCGCCCAGGACCAACGACCGGCCGCGTCCGCGCAGCAGGACCAGCACCGTCAGGGCCGCCACGACCGATCGCAGGGCGGTGATCTGACACGGAGGCAGCGCAATCCACTTGGCGAACAGCGCCGTGCCCGCCCAGAGCAACACGGCGAGGTTGAGCTCGATGAGGCTTCGTTGACGCGCGGTCATGCCGGCCGCGGCGTGCCGACCGCGGCGAGGCCGACACCTTCCCGAAAGGGGGCCGGGTGTGGCAAGCCCCGGGTTGCCTTGATCACGGCACGGGCGTAGGCTGCCAGCATCGCGGGAAAGTGCGGTACTCGCGTGGCGACCCCGCTGATGATGCGCGAAAGAACAGAGCTGGCCGGCGTGGCAGCCGCCGCCTCCGGGCGTGGGGGCGAGCGGTTGGGGGAGGCGCTCGATCGTCACACGGTGCCCGGCAGCCTGTACCGGCAGGAGTACGGGACGGTGCGGTGCGTGGCTTGTGGCCACCGCTGTCTCCTGGCCCCGGGGCGGCGCGGCGTGTGCAAGGTGCGCTTCCACGCCGGGGACGGATTGCGGGTGCCGTTTGGGTACGTGGCCGGGGTGGCGTGTGATCCCGTCGAGAAAAAGCCGTTCTTCCATGGGTTGCCCGGAAGCACGGCCTTGACGTTTGGGATGCTGGGGTGCGACTTCCACTGCGGCTATTGCCAGAACTGGATCACCAGCCAGTCGCTGCGCGACGAACTGGCCAGCACGACGTTCAAACCGGTCACGCCGGAACAGCTCGTCGCCGCCGCGCGCCGGGCGGATGCCCGCTGGGTGGTGTCGAGCTACAACGAGCCGTTGATCACCGCGGAGTGGGCGGAGGCGGTGTTTGCCGCGGCGCGACCGGCGGGCTTCCACTGCGCGTTCGTTTCGAACGGCAACGCCACGCCCGAGGCCCTGGATTTCCTCCAGCCATGGCTGACGGCCTACAAGGTGGATCTCAAGGGGTTCAACGATCGCCGCTACCGGAGCCTGGGAGGCACGTTGGCCCATGTCAGGGAGACGATCCGGCAGCTTCGGGCGCGCGGGATCTGGCTCGAGGTCGTCACCCTGCTCGTGCCGGGCTTCAACGACGACGAGGCCGAGTTGCGCGACCTCACCCAGTTTCTGGCCGGAGTGGACCGGAACATCCCCTGGCACGTCACGGCGTTTCATCCGGACTATCGAATGACGGATCCGCATGCGACCACCGCCCGCGACCTGGCGCGCGCGGCCGAAATTGGCACGGCCGCCGGACTGCACTTTGTGTACGCCGGGAATCTGCCAGGCCGGGTCGATGGTTGGGAGGACACGCGCTGTCCGGGCTGCGGCACGACGCTGATCCGGCGGCAGGGCTTTCGCGTGTTGGAGAACCGGCTGGGGTGCACCGGGGCGTGTCCTGCGTGCGGCCAAATGGTGCCGGGGGTGTGGGCGGCGCCAGTTACCCCTGCGAATCCCGGACTTTCGCGCGCCGCGGCGGAAGGAACTGGATCCGGCGAGCGGGTGTCGTCATGAAGGGTGCGACCATGGGAGGCGTGAGGCCGGCGGCTCAGGCGGGCCGATTCTATCCGGCCAGTTCTGTGCGGCTGCAGTCCGACGTGAATGACTATCTCGCCGGGGCGGTTCCACCCGAGGGGCCGGTACCCAAGGCAATGATTGCCCCGCATGCCGGGTACGTTTATTCGGGATCGGTCGCTGCGGCGGCGTTTGTCCGGCTGGGGCCGGCGCACGAGCGAATTCGACGGGCCGTGGTCATCGGCCCTTCGCACTACGAGGAATTCGACGGGATTGTCACCAGCGGGTTGGACGCTTTCGCCACACCGCTGGGGGTCGTGCCGGTGGATCGGGCGGCGCGGGAGGACGTCCTCGGGATGCCGCAGGTCAGTGTGTACGAACCCGCCCATCAACCGGAGCACAGCCTCGAGGTGGAGCTGCCCTTTCTGCAGACGGTGCTGGATGAGTTTAGGCTGGTGCCGCTGCTGGTGGGGCGGGCGGGCGCGGCGGAGGTGGCGGAGGTCCTGGACCGGCTGTGGGGAGGAGGGGAGACGTGTGTGGTGGTGAGCTCCGACCTGAGCCACTACCTCGAGTACGGAGTGGCGCGGCGGCGCGACCAGGCCACGGCGGAAGCCATCGTGGGACTGCGGGGAGACCGACTGGATGGGCAGTGCGCCTGGGGCACCGCGCCATTGCGGGCTTGCTCGCCGCGCGCGCGCGCGGGTTGCGCGAGACGCTGCAACTGAGCAATCTCGGCAGACGCGGCGGAGCCGGACCGCGTGGTGGGTTACGGCGCGTTTGCGTTTGGCGAACCGGCCTGATCCGCCGGGAGGTGGACGGGAGGGTGTGCGACACAAATCCTAGGGATCGTTCGTTTGCGGGCCTGATTTTGCGCCGAGGCACCCGAAAGCTGGATACCGAGGGTGGCTGTCCGCCGTGTGGTTAGCTCTGTGTCCTCCGAGCTCTGTGCTGAAAGCCGCACCCGGGTTCAGCACAGAGCTCAGGAGGACACAGAGGATCAGCCGACGAGGCAGCCGGGATTCTGTCTCACGCCCCGCGTGGGAGGGCGTGGGCTTGGATGCTGTGGGCTTGGATGCTTGCCGGGCAGGCCCCCGTGCCGCACACTGCGCGCTTCCCGGCCTCGCGCTGAGGGCGGGGATGCCCATGGACCCGATCCGTTTGCTGCGTGAACTGGTGGCGCTGCCCAGCGTGAACCCGGCCTTTCTGCCGGCGGGTGATCCCCTGGGCGGAGAGGAGCGGGTGGGGGCGTGGTTGGCAGCACTGGCTGATCGATGGGGGTTGGGGGTTGAGCGGCAGTCGGTGTTGCCGGGCCGCGACAACTTCTGGGTGCGGCTGGAACCTTCGGGGCGACGGCGGCAGCGAGTGATCCTGGCGCCCCACCTGGACACGGTGGCGGCTTCGCCCGAGCAGTTCCGGCCGGTGCGGCGGAAGGGGCGGTTGCACGGGCGCGGGGCGTGCGACACGAAGGGCAGCGTGGCGGCGATGTTCAGCGCCTTGGGGGAAGTGGCGCGCCGCGGGCGCCGGCCGGCGAGCACGGAGGTGCTGTTTACGGCGCTGGTGGATGAAGAGCATGCCCAGAGCGGCTCACGAGCGCTGGCCGCGGCCCGCCTCAAAGCGGACCTGGCCATCGTCGGCGAGCCCACCCGACTGCAGGTCATCACGGCGCACAAAGGGGACGTCTGGCTGCAACTCGAGACGCGGGGCAAGGCCGCCCACGGCGCGCGTCCGGAACTGGGTCGCAACGCCGTGCTGGAGATGGCCCGCGTGGTGGAGGCGATCGAGACGGAGTACGCCGCGATGCTGCGTCCACAAACCCACCCCCTGCTGGGGCGGGCCACGGTGAACGTCGGCAGCATCGCCGGCGGCACGCAGCCCAACATCGTGCCCGACCGGTGCCAGATCACCGTGGACCGCCGGACCTTGCCGGGCGAGAGCGTGGCCAGCGTCGTGCGGGAGGTGCGCGCCCTGCTGCGGCTGCACGGGTTGCGGGCGACGGTGGCCGACCACAAAGGTGCTCCGTGCTGGCCGCTGGAAACGGACCCGGACCTCCCGTTCGTGCGGCGTTTCATGGACTGCGTCGGGCAACGCCAGCCGCGCGGCGTGCAGTTCTTCTGCGACGCGTCCGTGCTCGGTCACGGAGGCATCCCGAGCGTGGTGTTCGGACCCGGCGACATCGCGCAAGCGCACACGGCCGACGAGTGGGTGGGGCTGCGGGAGGTGGAACAGGCGGCGGCGATACTGACCCGGTTCCTGCGTTCCCTGCCCTGACCGTGATGCGTGTCGCCCTCCTCACGCACGAACCCTTCCACCCGCCGAGCGGCGGCGGATCGGCCGAGGCCGCCTATCTCGTGCGGGAACTGGTGCGACGCGGGCACGAGGTTCACGTGTTCGGCCCGCAGGACGAGCGCCCGGACGAGGTGGCCGCGACGTTCGGGATTCGCCTGCACCGGTTCACGCGGTGGCGCATGGGCCGCTACACGCGCCTGCGCAACGTGAAGTACCTGCTCTACCCGGCCGCCCTGGCCCGTCAGGTGGCCGCGGCGGCGAGGCAGACGCGCTTCGATGTCCTGCTCTCGCAGCACGCGATCGCGGCGGTGGCGGCGGGCCGGCTCAGGCAGCCGTTGCAGGTGCCCGTAGTGATGAACTTCCTGGACCACCTCACCGGGTTCCTGGAGACCTGGCCGGCGTGGCGGATGCCGCCGCCGTTGCTGGCGGTGCTGAAGCGCTACGAACTCTCGTTGCCGCACCGTTTCCAGGCCGAGGCGGTGCTCACGGTGTCCGAGACGCTGGCTGACCGGTTCGCCGCAGCGGGCTATCCGACGACGCGACTGCGGCCCCTGGGCTACGGCTACGACGCGACGGCGTTTCCGTTCCGTGCCGAGGCGGTCGCCGCGCGCGCCCAGGGGCCGCCACGGATCGTGATGCATGGGTCTTTTGACCATCATCACCTGCAGCGCATCGCCCTCGAAGCCATGGCCCGGGTGCGGGCGGACCGGCCGGACGTGCGCTTCGAATTCCTCGGCAGCGAGACCGAGGCGTGGCGCGCCTTCCTCCGCCGGGCCCGCCGCCAGGGAGTGGCCGACGTGCTGCGTCACCTGGGGTTTGTCCCTTACGACGCGATCGCCAGCCATCTGGCCACGGCCACGGTGGGCATGGTGCCTTACGAGGAATCGGCCGGCACTCACTGCGCTTTCGTGGCGAAGGTGGTCGAGTATCTCGCGGTGGGCCTGCCGGCCGTTTGCACCCCGTTGGACAGTTTGCGGCGGTATTTCCACGACGAGCCGCTCCTGCGGTTCTCGCGGTTTGATGGGGCGAGCTTCGGGGACACGCTGTTGGCCTGGCTGCGGGAGCCGTGGGCCAATCGCGCGGCCCTCGCCGGACCGGCGGCGCGTCGGGTGCGGGAACGCCTGGACTGGCCGGTGATCTGCCGGCGGGCCGCGGACGTGGTCGAGTGGGCCGGGCGTCCCGGCTCAACGCCGGGGGATCTGCCGCCATGAAAGGGATGACCGGGCGGGCGGCCCCGGTGGCCGGCGCCCCTCCAGTGATGAACCCTTCCGCACCAGCACCAGCCGAACACCCGGGCGAGAGCCACGCCGCGTTCTTTCGTCAGGGGACCTGGCTGGTGTTGGCCACCGGAGTGAGCGGAGCGCTGATGCTGGCCACCCAGATTGTGGCCCAGCGCTGGATGGACCGGGACGAGTACATCGTCTTCTTCGCCCTGCTGCGGTTCTATCTCCTGCTCGGCATTCCGACGATCGGGCTGCAGACGGTCTTCACGCACCAGGCGGCGGCGGCGGTGACGCCGGAGCTGCAGCGGAAGCTGACGGGGACGAGCCGGGCGCTGTTGAAGGCGACGCTGCTGTTGTGGCTGGCGGTCGTGGGGCTGAGCTGGCTGGTGCAGCCGTGGCTGCTGCGGACGCTGGCGATTCCGGATCCGGCGGCGTTCTGGGCCACGCTGGGGATGGGGTTGGGCTGCTTGTGGGGGCCGATCCTCCGCGGCGTGGTGCAGGGTCGCCAACACTTTGCCGGGCTGGGGGCGGCCCTGATCGCGGATGGGGCGGGGCGTTTCACGATGGTGACGGTGATTCTGCTCCTCGGAGGGCAGGCGGCCGGCGGGATGACCGGGGCGCTGATCGGTTTGGCGGGTGCGACCGGACTGTGTGCGTGGATCATCCGGGACGTGTTGCGCGGTCCGGGCGCCCCGGTCGCCTGGGGGGCCTGGCTGCGGCGGATCGTTCCGCTGACGCTGGGGGCGGGGACCGTGCTCCTGTTCACGACGGTGGATGTCATGTACGTCCGGAGCGTGTTCCCGGAATCGACCCAGGAACTCTACATGCCGGCGGCGCTGGTCGGGCTCGCGCTGATGATGTACGCGATGCCGCTGGCGCAGGTGATGTTCCCGAAGGTGGCGCGGAGTGCGGCGCTCACGCGGCGATCGCGGGCGATGCCGATGGCGCTGGTGGCAACGGCGGGTGGAGGTGTGTTGGGGGCGATTGCCTGCACCCTGCTGCCGGAGTGGCCGTTGCGGCTGGTGTTCTTCAGCAAACCCGCGTTCTGGGCCGCGGCTCCGCTGGTGCCCTGGTTCGCCTGGGCGATGGTTCCACTCACGCTGGCCAATGTGCTCATCAACAACCTGCTGGCCCGGGAGCGGTTCCAGGTCGTGCCCTGGCTGGTGGCCGTCGGCGTGGCCTACCTGGGGCTCCTCTTCGCCGCGCGCACCTGGCTGCCCACGCTTGAGCCGCTCCTCGCCTTGCGGCTGCTGCTGGCGCTCACGGGTGTCTGCGGGATCCTCCTGGCCGCGGCGGCCACTTGGTTCACGGTGCGTGACCCGGCGCCCTTGCTCGACACGCCCCCGGTCTGAGCGACACGCCGGCGGGCCCGGGCACGGAAATGCCGTGGCCAATCGACTTGCTTCGCGGGAGCCATGGCGGCAGAAACGCGTCGGTCCGGTTCATCATGTCCAGCTCAAGCGAACCCCAACTCAATGCCGACGAACAGCTCCTGCTCCTCGGGTTGGCGCGTGAGACCTTGCGATGCACCGTCGCAGGGACTGTCGTGCCGAGCTTTGAGGCATGCAAGCTGCCGCCGCGGCTCAACGGCAGCCTGGGCTGCTTCGTCACGCTGACGCAGCAGGGACAGTTGCGGGGCTGCATCGGCAACGTCGAGCCGCGTTGGCCGCTCTGGCGGGCCGTGGTCGAGAACACCCGCGTCGCCGCCACCCAGGACGCCCGCTTCCCGCCCGTGGCTGCGGAGGAACTCGACACCATCGAGATCGAGATCAGCGTGCTCTCCCCCCCTGAGCTGGTGCGGTTCCGCTCACCGCAGGACCTGCTGGACCAGCTCGAACCGGGTCGCGATGGCGTGCTGCTCCGCCTGGGCGACCGGCGGGCCACCTATCTGCCGCAAGTGTGGGAGAAGCTCCCCGACAAGATCCGGTTCCTGAGCCAACTCGCCCTCAAGGCCGGTGTTGGTCCGGACGACTGGCGTCGTCGCGATGCCGCCATTCATCGGTACCAGGTGGTGCACTTCTCGGAAGGGGACGTTCCGCCGATGGGGGAAACGGGTGAGTGTCGCCCCAGTGCGGACGCCCACGACGCCACGGATGACCCCCTCGCTTGAAGCCCGCCCGCGCCGGGCGTAGCCTTCGGCCATGGAACTGGTCACTGTCTTTCGCACGTTCCGGGATGCCGAGGCGCAGGTGGTTCGGTCGCGACTCGATGCCGCTGGCATTCCCGCCACCATCCGGAACGAGAAATCAAACCTCGCCGGCAGCGCCGGGATCGCCGGGATCGAGTTCCTGGTCGATGTCCCGGAGGTCAACGCCGCCGATGCCCGCTCCCTGATCGACGCTCCGAAGGACAACCCTCAATGACCGCGCCGGCTGCCCGGTTGCGATCCCTGGCCCGCGAGTTGTCCGCGGGTGAACTGCGCCTGGACGAAGCCACTCGGGCCGCTCACGCGGGCGATAAATGGTTCGCCCGGCATGAGCCGGACGCTGTGGCCTTGCCGCGCACTACGGCGTCTGTCGCCCGGATCCTGCGTTTCGCCCATGCGCATCGCATCCCGATCACGCCCCGGGGTGCGGGCCACGGGTACGTCGGAGGGTGTGTGCCGGTCCAGGGGGGCATCGCCCTCTCCCTCGCCCGGCTCCGACGCATCAAGGAGATCCATACGGGTGACTTCGTGGCCGTGGTGCAGCCGGGGGTCCCGACCCAAGCGCTGCAAGATGCCGTCGAGGCCCGGGGGTTGTTCTACCCGCCCGACCCGGCCAGCCGGGCGGATTCGACGATTGGGGGCAACATCGCCACCAACGCCGGCGGGCCGCGCTGCCTCAAGTACGGTGTGACGCGCGACTACGTCCTGGGACTCGAGGTCGTGCTGGCGGATGGCACCGTGGCCCGGTTGGGCAGCCGCACGCACAAGAACAAGAGCGGCTTCGAGCTGGCCCGGCTCTTCGTCGGTTCCGAGGGGCTGCTCGGCGTGATCACCGAGGCGACCCTCAAGCTGCTGCCGCTCCCGCCGGCGCGCGCCTGCCTTTGCGTGGGCTACCGTTCGATGGCGGCCGCTGCCCGCGCCTTGCGGGACATCTTCGCCGCCGGGTTCCTCCCCTGCGCGCTGGAGATTGCCGACAAGTTCACGCTGGCTGCCGCCCAGCGCCGCACGGGCAGCCGTCGCCTGGCCGGTTGCGAAGGCCTCCTCATCGTCGAACTGGACGGCCAGCCGGCGTCCGTCCGGGCCGAACTTCGACGCCTGGCGGCCGTCGCCCGCAATGCCGAAACGCGCTTCGTGCAGCGGGCCTTCGGCGCGGACGAATGCGAGCGCTTGTGGCAGATCCGCCGCGAGTTCTCCTATGCCCTCCGCGACACCGGGCTGACCAAGCTCAACGAAGACGTGGCGGTGCCGCGTAGCCGGCTGGAGGACCTGTTCCAGTTCGCCGAGGATCTCCAGGCACGCTCGGGCCTCCCGATTGCCTGCTTCGGTCACGCCGGCGACGGCAACATCCACGTGAATGTGATGGTGGACCTCGCCCAACCCGGCGCGAAGGAGCGGAGTCAGCGCGCCTTGGACGCCCTGTTCCGCCAGGTGCTCGCCTGGGGCGGGGTCGTCACCGGGGAACACGGCATCGGCCTCGCCAAACAGCGGTGGTGGCCGTTGGCCGCGGATTCAGCGGTGCGCAGCTTGCACCGCCAGATCAAACACGCCCTGGATCCCCGGGGCATTCTGAACCCGGGCAAGTTCGTGTCGTAACACCCGGCGCGGGCCAGGAGAAATTGGCAACCGCGAGACCGTCGCCAGACCAGCCCGGCCAGATCCCGCCGTGATCGTGATCGTGGTTGTGGTCGTGGTCGTGATCGTGATCATGGTCATGACCATGCGACGGGTCGTGAGGGGCGTCCTCGAGGTGATTGTGGTCATGGGAAGCGTGACCAAACCGCCCGATGAGCACGGCCACCGCCAACCCGACCAGCAGAGCCACGGTGAGCTTGATCCGGTCGTGCGAGTGGAACTGCAGTTCGGGCAGCAGATCGGCGCAGGCGACACACACAAACGTGCCGGCGGAAAACGCCAGGGCCGCCCCCAACACCGCCGGGTGGGCCGCGGCGAACTCCGCCCCGCCCAGAAAGAACAGCACGGCTCCGATGGGGGTCACGAGGGCAAAGGCGGCATTCACCAGATGATGCCACCGGCGGGGCGCGTTGCTGGCGGCCATGAGCGTGGTGATCGCCAGGGCGCTGAAAGGCTTGTGCAGGATGACGGCCAGCGCCGTGCCCCAGGCGAGCGCCATCCCGTGTCCCTGTTGCCCCGCCACCGCCGCCGATGCCAGCGCCAGGCCGTCGAAGAGTGAGTGAATGGAGAGCCCGATCGCAATTCCCACCCAGTCGAGCGGTCGGGCGGGACCGCCCGCCGCGACTGGCGCCGCCTCGTGATGGTGCTGGCAGCCGCCGTGGTGGGCGTGCTCAGACTCAGTTTCGGGCACGTCGTGATGATGAAAGTCGAGGAATCGTTGGAGGATGAACATCACGAGGAACCCGGCCATCAACCAGGCCGACGCCTGGTCCACCGAGCGCAGTTCACCCGCCGCATGGGGCAGCAGGTGCAACACGCCGAGGCCCAGCATCAGTCCCGAAACGAAACTGATCGCCACCTGCAGCCGGGTGTGGGTCAGGCGGACCAACGTGGGGAGCGCGCCGCCGCCCATCGCCGCCAGAAACGCCAGACCACAGAAGAGAACCAGCCACCCCGCCGCTGAATCAGGACTGCTCTGCATGGCGGTATCCTCCCAGACGCCCCGGAAAAAGCCAGCGCGCAGCGGCCCAGTGAATCCGCTTGCCGGTCACCCGTCGGCGGCCATAGTACGACTTGGATGTCACGTCCCACACAGGATCGGGCCTTCGAGCGGTGGCCGCCCGGCCGACGGGCCGGGGACGGAATGCCTGCCGCGTCTTGCGGCGCGCGCGGTTGGCGGGTTCCGGGCCTCTTCGCGGGTCCGGAACCGGCGTCGGGCCACGTGCCGGGAGGCGATCCCGACATCGGGGTGCGGCGCTTACCGGGTCTGTGGGTGACGTGCCTGCGTCTGGTTGCCCCCGTAGCTCAGTTGGATAGAGCATCTGCCTTCTAAGCAGAGGGTCCCGCGTTCGAATCGCGGCGGGGGTGCCACCAAGTTCGCCCAACGGACACAAGGAAAATCCAATGTTTGCAAGGGTCAAACGCATGTTCCCGGTTTTCCGCATGATTCTTGGGGTCGCATCTTAACATTTAACAATTGGCCAGATCTTCGCCTTCCGCCGTGCCCGGGACGACGACGATCTTCCCGTGAGCTGCCCCGATTGTTAAATGTTAAGATGCGACCCCAATGGGTCGTGGGCGGGTCAGGGATCGGGTCGCACCAACACCGGGCCAGCAAAGTAGAGGGTGCCTTTCGTCGGGTCGCGCGTGCTGTCTACCAGCAGCAGCGTGTCCAGATGCAGCCAGCCGCGCGCCACCCCGTCATTGGCTCCGCCCCAATGTCCCGCGGACCTGAGGTTTTTCAGATCGAACTCCACCCACCGCCAGCCAGTCCAGTCCAGGCGCGGTCCGTCGGGTTGGAAGGTCTGGCCCGCTGAGTCCGTTACTCTCAGTCGCAGTGCGTTGCCAGACCGGTCGCCGTGAACCCACAGCCCGAGCGCTTCCGGAAACTCCAGGAGAATCGAACTCGCCGGGGCCGTGGGGGCAACCCGCACAAAGCGCCACCCGGCACCAAACTCGTAGTCCAGTCGCCACGCTTTGGGGTAGGGCGCTGTGCCACCTCCCGGCGCGTCGGCCATCGTCAGCCGGACTTGCGCCCCCACGGTGCCATCCCCGTCGGGCACGGCGCGGAGCGGCCCCGGGTCGAACGGGACAAAACTCCAGCACGGCGTCTCGACGATGGTCCGGCCCTGGACATCCCAGATCTGGACTCCGGTGCTGCGAAGCTCGCTCTTGACCTCGAGCGTGACTTCCGGCTGCGCTTCGGTCAGGCGCAGGTCCTGTTCAACACGCGCCAGACGAACTCGCCCCTCCACGACGTCCCGCGCAGAGTTCCGCAGTTGCAGCCGGTAACCTCCGGCGACCGCAGCGAGCTCCAGGTCGAGCGGATTCGCGAGCGTGAAGGGCCACGGCTCGTGCCAGGTTCCCTGCCAGGCGGACTGGTTCCCGATCGCCTCGAGGCTCAATTCCACCCGGATTTGGGTTTCGATCTCAGCGGGCCAGCGCTGGTTTGTCCGTACGGCAAGCCGGAACAACTGTGATTCCCCAGGGCCCAGTCTGCCTTCAGCCACGGGGCGGCGGGTCGGATCCAAACCCAGCAGGCTCGCCTTCACCGTCAGGGGTTGCGAAAACGGGTTCGTCACCAGCACCGGCACGTCCACGCCCTGGCTGCTTCCGGCCTCGATCAGGGCGGGCATCGGGCCCACCTGCCAGGCCGCGGCGGCGGACAGCTCCCGTTGGGGCGAACGCAGCGTGAGGTATTGAGGCAGCGGTCCGAGATTCCAGCGCAGCGCCTCCCCGGCATTGCGCAACGACGTTTCAAAAGCTTGTCGTTCGCCCCAGCCGTCCACCAACTCTGCGGTGTCTGCGGTGACTCCGCGGAAAGGCAGCTCGACGGGCCGGCTCTCGGTGGCGCTCCAGCCCACCAGTTTCGGGGCGCCCTTGTCGCTCACCAACAACAGCACGTAGGCCTCCGCCTGCCCCGTCTCGATCCGCCGCGCGATCCGATAGCCGTGGAGCTCCCGCGTCAACGTCTGCACCGCCCGGTAGTTTGGCTTGGGCTCCAGCGCGTCCGTGACCGTCCCGAAGTTGTGCTCGGGATCGTTCGCGTCCGGGCCGTCGTTCTTCCAGTCGTACCAGATCGAGAGCGGCACACCGTGGAGGAGGTTGACGAGTTGCTGGCGGACCAGGAAGGCGGCCTGGGTCTCGAGCGATACGCCACCCCGTGCATGGGTTGCATAGCCCCATTCGCCGCTCACGATCGGCCGGGACCGCCTTTCGGGCGGGGCATGGCGTTCGATCAGCGCCCGTAGTCGCCGGTAATCCCGGGCCACCGTCTCGGGTGCCTGACTGTAGCTGCGGTAGGGGTGCACGCTCACGGCATCGAGATACGCGAGCACCCCGGAGCGGAAGAACGCCTCGAGAAACTCCCAGGGAAATCCCGAACTGGCGGGTGCCAGCAGCATCGCCTCGGGATCGGCTGCCCGCACCGCCCGGCATGTGGCCAGCGCCAGCGTCGTGTACTGCTCGACGTCGGGACGCGGCCTCCAGAAGCTGATGTTCGGCTCGTTCCAGATCTCCCAGAGAATGCCGCGACCCTGGAAGTGCGCCGCGGCCGCCGCGGCCCAGCGGGCGAACGCGGCCACGCTTTGCGGCTGCTGCGGAGACGCCGTGGTCCGTTCCTCGCGGCCGCTGATGGGGTTGCGGGCGACCACGGTGTCTTCGTAAAGCGGGTTCGAGTAATCCAGAATGTAGAGCGCCCGGAGACCGCGCCGATCGAGCTGGTCGGTCAACTCGTCGTAGGCCGACCAGTCGTACTCGCCTCGAACCCGTTCGGTGCTGCTCCAGACAAAATCCATGCGGATGAACCGGAACCCGGCGGCGGCGATCAGGTCCAGGTCGCGCTCGTGGCCGCGGGTGAAGTGGATGTTGACCCCCACGCCTTGCGGCAGGACCAGGGGAGGCAACGAACGGGAGCCGGCGTCGGCCGGCGAAGCGGTCACCAGCAGGCCGGGCAGCAGGCCGGCCCAGCAGCGGAACGGGAGTTTCATAACGCGCACCAGTCAAGCAGCCGTGCGAGCCGGTGTCTGCCCCATAACCGCCGGCCCCGCTCGACTTCCTATTTGGGGTCGCATCTTAACATTTAACAATTGGCCACCGGACAGCCCGGTTGCGCGTCCGGAGCGGCAGCGACCTTCCGGTCGGAAGGCCCGAATGTTAAATGTTAAGATGCGACCCCAAGTGGGGAGAAACGGGCGGGAAACGGGCGGCTGGGGGGCCGCCGGTGCTGGTTCGCTGGGTTGCGGCGCCGGTTGCGGCGCTTGCGCGGGGGCGACGGGTCGCGTAGCGTGGCGGCGTTGTTCCGTGGGCCATCGCCTATGAAAACCAACCCGCCGCTTCCCCGGTTGACCGGCTTCACCCTCATCGAGTTGCTCGTGGTCATCGCGATCATTGCCATCCTGGCCGGCATGCTGCTGCCGGCGCTGGGTCGCGCCAAGGCCAAGGCTCACGGCATCGCGTGCCTGGGCAACGGCCGGCAGATGATGCTGGCCTGGCGCCTGTACGTGGATGATCACCTGGACAAGGTGCCCCAGTCCTATGGCCCGAACGAATGGGTCGATGGCGACCTGGACTTCACGTCGAAGCCCGAGAACTGGGACATCAACCGGAACCTCACCAAGAGCCTCCTTTGGCCCTACTGCGGCCAGGCGGCGGGGATCTGGAAATGCCCGGGCGACAAGAGCACGGTCAAGGCCAACGGGGTCGTGTATCCGCGCGTCCGCAGCATCGCCATGAACGCCTGGTTCGACAGCACGGACGTGGCGGGGTTCGGCCCGGCCGGGTTCCGGATCTACAAGAAGATGAGCGATCTGCTCGATCCGGGGCCGACGCTCACGTGGGTGTTCCTCGACGAACGCGAGGACAGCATCAACGACGGCGAGATGGTGGTCGGGATGTGGGGGTATCCGGACCTACCTTTGCAGTGGAAGATCGTGGATTACCCGGCCAGCTACCATGGCCGCGCGGGCGGCCTGTCGTTCGCGGACGGCCATGCCGAGATCAAGAAATGGCAGGACCCCCGCACCGTGCCGCCGCTGACCAAGGGCTTGTCGCTGAACGTCGCCTCGGCCAACAACAAGGACATGTTCTGGCTGATGGAACGTTCGACCCGCAAGGCAAATTGAAGGGGTCTCGGCCAGGTGCGGCCGGGGGAACCGTCGTCGCGGGGGAAGCCACGCGGCGCTGCGCTTTCGGCGGGTGGGGGAGCCCTCGGTCCGTCGGCCGGATCCCGTGGTGGTCCCTCAATTGTTAAATGTTAAGATGCGACCCCACCGGGCAGGGGAGGTGTCTATTTCCGGCGGCTCGAGCGTTCCTGGAGCCAGGCAACGTCGGGGTTGTTGGCGGAGAGCACGTCGAGGGAGATCGGTTGGCCTTTCTTCACGGGCGGGGTCGTGCGCGGGTCCCGCCACTTCTTGATCTCGGCATGGCCGTCCGCGAACAGGATGCCCGCCGCACCGCCGTGGTAGCTGGCGGGATAATCGACGATCCGCGCAGCGGCCCCGCGGCTCTTCAAATTGGTCTGGAACAAGCCGTCGTTGATGCTGTCCTCGCGCTCGTCGATGAGGACCCAGATCATCGAGGGACCCGGATCGACGATGTCGCCGTACTTGCGGTAGATCACGTAAGTATCCTGGCCGATGTCGACGTTGAAGAGGTAGTTCATCCAGCAGTTCATCGACATGGACCGGACACGGGGGAGGGATTTGGTGCCGAACGTCGCCATGCTCCGGTCGGCCGGACAGCGATAGACATTCGCGCTCTGGGCATAGGGGCCAATCTGCGAGAAGCGAGCGTCCGTGAGGTAAAGCGTGTTGGTGTTGTCGGTGTTGCCATTGCTGAAGTCGAGCCAGCCGGAGACCCAGGTGGTCGGGCCGGCAAAGGACCCACCGCTGACGCCTGGCAGCAGGTCCTGGTGGTCCTGGGCGTACATGAACCAGGCGACCTGGAGCTGGCGGAGGTTGTTCATGCAGCCGATGCCGTGCGCCTTGGCCTTGGCGCGGCCCAGGGCCGGCAGCAGCATGCCGGCCAGGATGGCGATGATGGCGATGACGACGAGGAGTTCGATCAGGGTGAAACCGTGGGGCGGGCGACACGGGGCGGTTGGTGTCTTCGTGCTCATCGCCTGCAGTCTGGTCCCGTTGGGCTGCGGGTTCAAGTCGGGACCCGACGGACGCCTCCCCCGGTCCAGTGCGGTGCGCCGAGGCGGAGGGCTTGCGGCGACCCACCGGACTCTCCATGCTCGACGGGCCATGAAACTCATCAGCTCGCGAGTGATGTCCGTGCCGACGCTGCTGCTGTTCCAGGCGGGCCAGCCGTTGGGGCAGTTGACGGCGCCGGCTTCGAAGGCAGCGATTGCGCGTTGGGTGGCGGAGCTGCTAGGCTGAGCGCCAGCCATGAACGTCCTGGTCCTTCTCGTCGTGGCGGGCGTCCTGTTCTGGCTCGCGAGTCGCTTCTACTCCCGCCGGATCGCCCGGATTCTGGGCGAAGACGGTGCCCATCCCACCCCCGCGGTCCGGTTCAATGACGGGCGGGACTTTGTGCCGACGAAGCGGTATGTGGTTTTTGCGCATCACTTCTCGGCGATCGCGGGGGCGGGTCCGATCCTGGGTCCGACGCTGGCGGTGCTCTACGGCTACGTACCGGCGTGGCTGTGGATCCTCATTGGCGGGATCTTCATCGGGGCGGTGCATGATTTCACGGCCCTGTTCATCTGCATGCGCGAAGGCGGGCGGTCGATGGCGGAGGTGGCGCGGAGGACGCTGGGCACCTGGGGTTTCAACCTGTTCCTGGGCTTCACGATTCTGATGCTGATTCTGGTGAGCGCCGCGTTCCTGAGCGCCACGGCCATTTCCCTGACCTCGATGTGGCCGCTGGCGAAGATCGGGGTGGTCGAGGGCGAGACGTTCCTGAAGACGGTGATGAAGGACGGGGTGGCGATGGGGCAGATCGGGGGGATCGCGTCGACCTCGGTCATCATCATCACCCTGGCGTCACCCTTTCTGGGCTGGCTGATGTACAAGCGCGGGATCCCGGCGATCGCGGCGTATGGGCTGGCGACGGCGATCTGTGTGGTCTCGGTGATCGTGGGCATCTGGTGGCCGGTGACGCTGGCGCCCGAGACGTGGATGATCATCGTGTCGGTCTATGTGCTGTTTGCCGCCGGGACGCCGGTCTGGTTCATCCTGCAGCCGCGGGATTTCATCAACGTCCAGATCCTGTACGGCGGCATGGCGTTGATGGCATTATCCGTGCTGGTGACGGGGGCGGGCGGGCTGAGGCTGACGGCGCCGGAGTTCAACGTGGCGGAGGGGACCCGGAACCTTGGGTTCATCTGGCCGATGATGTTCATCACCATTGCTTGCGGCGCGATTTCAGGCTTCCACTCCCTTGTGGCGGGCGGGACGACGGGCAAGCAGCTCCCGCTGGAGACCGACGCCCGCAAGGTGGGCTACAACGCGATGCTGCTCGAGTCGCTCCTGGCGATGCTGGTGTTGGTGGCGATTGGCGCGGCGCTGAACTTCGAGGACTACAAGGCGATCGTCTGGCCGACCGACCCGGCGGTGAAGTCGAATCCCATCCTCGGTTTTTCGCTCGCGGCCGGCCATCTGTTTCACCAGGGCTTGGGGATTCCGGTGGCGCTGGGCACGGTCTTTGGGATTCTGCTGGTGGAGGGGTTTGTGGTGACGACGCTTGACGCGGCGATCCGGCTGAACCGCTATCTGCTGGAGGAGCTCTGGTCCGTGCTGTTCCGGCAGCCGCCGGCGCTCCTCAAGCACCACTGGTTCAATGCCGCGCTGGCGGTGGCGCTCATGTGGGTGCTGGCCTACTCCAACGCCTTCAACCGGCTGTGGCCGATCTTCGCCACGGCCAATCAACTCCTGGCGGCGCTCGGCCTGCTCACGATCGCGGCGTGGCTGCTGTGTCGCGGGAAGCCGACGCTGTTCGTGCTGATTCCCGGGGGCTTCATGGTCCTCACGACGACCGCCTCGCTGCTCGTGCTGTTGAAGACCTACATCGCGCAGCGGAACTACCCGCTGCTGGTGACGGACATCCTGCTGATCATCCTCTCGGTCGGTGTCCTCATGCTGTTTCTTCGGACGTTCCTGGCCCGGCGCCGGGGCTCAGTCGGTGATGTCCATCCGCTCAAACCGGTCGCCGAGCAGCTTTAGCCCGAGCGCGCCCTGACCTCCCAGGGCGAGCGCGGCGACGAGGGCGGCCAGCGGGAGGGCGAGGGTCCACGCGAACACCAGGCGGGTGAGCAAGAACACGGCGCCGCCGAGGGCGCACGGCACCAGGAGCGCGACGAGCAAGCCCGCCATGTGCACCAGCATCAGAAGCAGCCGTTGCCCCATGGCGTCGATGCCAGCCGCGGTCCTGGCGGTTGCGGCGGTCCCCATGGGGCGGACCCATGCGGGGAAGAGCAGGGCGGTGCCGTTGTGCAGGAGGAGGAGGGTCAGGTTGAGGGCGGGCGCGAGCAGCAGGGCCGCGGTGGCGATGCTCACGCGGCTGCCGAGCGACCATTCGCCGCGGTGGCCTATCGCGGGCAGGGCGATCACTGCCGCCGCGATCATGAGCCACTGGAGGAAAGTGAGCAGGAGGGCGGGGGCCAGAAGTTCGCCGAGGACGATTTGCCATCCGGGCAGGGGAAGAGTCTTGAGGATGTCCGCCTGCGAGAGGTCCTGGCGCAGGTCGAAGCGCGCCAATTCCGGTCCCAGGATGAACACCATGGGGAGGATCCCAGCGAGGATCGCGGCGAAGAACTTGAGGAAAGGCGCCTCGGGAAGCGTGAACCGGAAGGCGAGCAGTCCGCCCAGGAGGCTGATTCCGAGCACGATCAGGAACGGGGAGGTCAGGAGGAGCTGGGCGGAGATCAGGTTCTTCCAGGTCAAGGCCAGCAGGCGGAGTCCCCGGGGGGGTAACGGGAACGGCGCGTGCCCTTCGCTTTGCTGCTCTGCCGCCAGGTGCCAGTTGCCGGTGCGCGCGGCCTGGACCAGGCGGGTGCGGCGCGCGGCGCGGTCCAGGGACTCGTCCTCGAACCCGACGGCGCTCTTCAGGGCCCAGAGATAGAGGAGCGCGAGGACGCCCAGGGCGGGGAGCAACGTGATCAAGCCGGCGCCGGACGGGAGGAGCACGAGCGGTCGCGCGAGGGTGCGGAGCGGGAGCAGGATCGCGCCGATGATGCCGCTGCCCAGCGCGTCTTCGATGGCAGCGGTCCATTGTGGCAGGCTGGGCGACTCGGTCGCTCCGAGTCCGACCAGGTGCGGAGCGAGGTTGCGCCAGATCAGCGACCCCATCGCGGCGAGCACGCCGAGCACGAGGAGGCGGCGCGCCCAGTTGGGCAGGCCGCGATCGAGGAGTCGTGTCCGCGTGAAGCCGGCGGCCAGGCGGTGCATCTCGAGGGCGCTCATCAGGATCCACCAACCGGGGAGCATGGCCCACACGAAGCGTCCTTGGGATGCGGCGGAAGTGACCAGGGCCATGACCAACGCGCTGAACACGAGTCCCAACTGGGTTTTGAGGAGGCGGTAGTGAACGAGCAGTCGCCGGGGCAACGGTGCCGGGAACAGCCAGGCGATCTCGGCCTCTGAGAAGTCGAGGGCGGCCCGTTTGGAGGGCAGCAGCCAGGTGAACGCCGCGAGCAGGAACAGGCCGGCGGCGGCGAGGTGCTCGACGGAGCCGCTTTCGAGGCCGCTTTCGAGGAAGCTGGCTGGGTTGGCCTGGTTGATGCCGCCGGCCGGCACCGGGTGGCGGGTGGTGAAGGGGCGCCAGAAAACGAGCCCGAGGTAGGCCACTCCGGCCAGCAACCCGAGCAGGTATTGCGGGTGGCGGAGGCGCCGCACCTGACTGAGGAGCAGGTTCGCCCACGAACAGAGCTGGAGGTAAACCAGGGCGGCGACCATGGGGGCGGATCAATCCGGCTTGGAGCTGACCGTCGGGTCGGGAGCGGGGCCGGGTGGTGCGTCCGGTGTGCGGAAGAACACCTTCGAGGCTGGCTTCGGGAGGTCTCGGTGAACCGCCGGCGCACTTCCGCGAGCGTGCCGTGAGTCACCATGCGCCCCTGCTTGAGGATGAGCAGGTGAGAGCAGATTTCCTCGACCAGGTGCAGGAGGTGCGAGCTGATGACGATGGCGGCGCCCTCGCGGGCGAGGCGCAGGATGGTGTCCTTCATGCGCCGGATGCCATGGGGGTCAAGGCCGGTGAGCGGCTCGTCGAACAGGATGACCTTGGGCTGGTGGAGGAGCCCACACGCGATGGCGAGCTTCTGTTTCATGCCACGGGAGAGCTGGCCGGGAAGCTGGCGGGCCTTCTCGAGCAACTCGAACTCGGCGAGCAACGCCTGGGCCTTCGGGGCGGCATCGGGCACGTGATACAGCCGGGCGGTGAAGCTGAGGTGCTGTCGCACGCTGAGGTAGTCGAACAAGCGAGGTTCGTCGGGGATGTACGCGAGTTCCTGTTTCGCGGCCAGCGGCTCGGCCGTCAGGTCTTGCCCGCCGAGCCGGACCTCGCCACGGGTGAGGGGGAGGATGCCCGCCACACACCGCAGGGTGGTGGTCTTGCCCGCTCCGTTCGGGCCCACGAGGCCCATCACCTCGCCGGGCCGCACGGTGAAGGACAGCTCGTCGACGGCGACGAGGCGGCCGTAGCGTTTGGTCAGTCCGTGAACCTCGATCATGCTCTGGCCATTCCGGGCCGTGTATCTGCGTCGGGGGAAGAGCGGGGCTGGGCTTCAGTGCAGCGGGGGGCCGAGAGGCGTGTCATCCAGCACCTGGACGCTTGAGATCGTGCGCATGGTCTGGTGGTCGGCGAAGGTCCACACCACCTCCTTGGCTGGGGTCACCTCGATGAGGTGCGGCGCCTTGCCAAGCTGCCCGTGGCCAAGCCAGTTCGACATCACCGTATGGCCGTTGGACAGACGGTGGAGTCCGGCCATGAACTTGAGCGAGATCCCGGGAAGTTCGTCGCGGGCGACCTCCCAGACGGGCGTTCCCGCGGCGTCCACCTCGAACACCCGCGAGCCGCCGGGACCATCGCCGCACGCGACGAGGGTATGGCCGCTGGGCAGCCGGATGGCGCTGTGCGGGCCGCCCCGCGCCGGGATATCGCGGACGGTTTGGCCGGCCGGGTCGTATTCCCGCACGACGTGGTCGCCATAATGGCAGACGAGGTAATGGCCGTTGGCGAGCCAGCGAGCGTTGCGCATGTAAGCGTGTCCGCCATCCTTGCCCGCTGGCAGAAGGCGGATCTCCTTGACGATGCGGGCCGAGGGATCCACGTGGAGGAGTCGGCCGGCGTTGCATTCGCCGACGAAGGTGTTGCCGTCTGGCAGGCGCTGGCAGGCATAGATCTCGCTCGAGGATTGGTAGTCGAAGACCACGCGCTTGTCGCGGGTGACTTCGCGGACGCCATGGCCGGTGTTGAACAGCAGGTTCCCGCTGGGCAGCACCCACAGGTCGTTGCAGCTCGGGGCGTCGTATTCCCATTCGACCTTCCCTTCTGCCGAGACAATGAAGACCTTGCCCTGGGTGTAATCGGTACACGCGAACCGATGGCCTGAGCGAGTGGGCGTGGAAGGTGCGGCATCGGCGGCATGGGCGGTCGGCAGGCCGGGTGCGGCTATTCCCAGCAAGCTGGCAAGAAGCAGGCGCAGCCCGAGCAGAGTCTGGCGGTGCTGAGGAGGACGGCTTGGCCGCTGCGGCGACGCTTGGCGAGCGGCCACTACGGACGTGCAGGCGGGACGCCCGCACCACAGGTTCATGGATCGGAGACGTGGGGATTGCATAGGGACCACCCGGGGGTGCCAGGGAGCTCGCGTTGCTGGCCGGGCCGGGGGGCACTGCCGGCAGGGCAGTATGGATCATCGGCACGGGGCATCACCGCCCGCCGCGGCCAGGAGGTGAAGGCTCCGTCAGGCACGGGACCAGATCATCACGGCGATGGCTCGGGGCGAGAAAAAGCGTCGGACGGCGGTGGGGTGCTGGGCGGCGCTTTGGCGGGACCCATACGCTTCGCGACCTTCTGGTGAGCGTCTGCCGGCGCAACGCGTTGAGTGCGCCGACTTCCAGCGGCGCTTTTCGTAAGGACGGAGCGGACGGGTGCGGGTTGCCTTCCGCCGGTTCCGGTTCATGTTCGTGGGAGTTCGTACAACCCATGAGATGCTGACGATGAGAACTTCGCGATTTCTGCTGGCCACGATCCTGGTGGCGTCTTGGGCGGCTGCCGATACCCACGCGGCGGACCGAAAGAAGCTGGAAGCCGATGTGGTCGCGGCGATCAAGGCCTTTCAGAAGGCGGATAGCGGGCTAAGAGCGACCTTTGAGAAGGCCGCGGGTTACGCCGTGTTTCCCAACGTGGGCAAAGGGGGTTTTGTGCTGGGCGGCGCCCACGGCAACGGCCTGGTCTACGAACAGGGCAAGCTGATCGGGACGGCCTCGCTGACGCAAGTGACCGTGGGCGCCCAAGTCGGGGGTCAGGAATTTGCCGAGGTGATCTTCTTCGAGGACGCGGCGACGCTGGAACGATTCAAGGAGAGCAAGCTTGAGATGAGCGCCCAGTTGAGCGCGGTGGCGGCGGCGGAAGGGGCTTCGCGGAATGCGAAGTACGAGCAGGGCGTGCTCGTGTTCACGCAGGCCAAGAAGGGACTGATGGCGGAGGCGAGCGTCGGCGGCCAGAAGTTCAAGTTCCGGCCGCTCGACGCTGAGGATTGAAGGCTTACGGTTTCGCGAGGCGGAAGAACTTGGCGGCCCCGGTGGGCTGGACCGTGACGACGCGCTGATCTCCCTCGGTGGTTACGGGGCTGCCGTCGCTGGCCCACCCGGTGGTGACGGTCAAGCTGGACTGCAGGGCGTAGCCCGTCGCCGCTGAGGGCCAGCGGAGGCGCAGCGACCCGTCGGTCTGCCGGGTGACAACGAGCGAGGGGTCGAAGCTGCCGAACCGCCAGTAATCGACGTGCATGACGTTCCCGGCGCCGTTGCCCGGGTCGAGGCGCAGGCCATTGAAGGAGCCTTGGGTGGCCCGGTGGTAGTCCACTTGGTACACGTGATACTCGCCATCGGCTACGGCGTTGAACGAGTAGGCGGTGGCCTCGCTGTAGCCGCGGTTGGGGGCGTTCTCGGACCAGTAGGTACGGAAGCCGGTCTCGACGCCCTCGACGATCTTGGCCCGGATCTCGAGAATCCGGAAGTCGGTGGCGAGGGTGCCGTTCTTGCCGAAGAAGGGGTCGCCGCCGATGTTACGGACCACCAGCGCGCCGTCGACGATCTCGGTGAACACGTCGATGCCGTTGCGGAACCAGCCTTCCAGGTCGGCCGGGTCGTCGAACTCGCCCCACGACAGGTAGCTGAGCAGGGTTTGTTCAGGGTCGATGGTCACCAGGGGGTCTTCGAGAACGGACAGGGTGACGTCGGCTGTCGAGTTGGGATAGCCGGTGTATTGGGCCGTCACCGTGTAGGTGTTGGGCGGGCTGTAGGACAACGGCGTGCCCCAGATGATGCCCGTCGGCTCGTCGAAGATCAGCCCTTCCGGGAGCGCGGGGCTGATGCTGAAGGTGGTGGGGGCGACACCGAACTGGTCGGGAGCGAACCCGCCGCCGAGATCCAGGTTCACCTTGAGGATGCGGCTGGCGAAGGCGGGATCGAACGCGATGTAGGGGTTGCGGACCTCGAGATTCAGCACGATCTGCGCCGTGGCGTCGTTCTGGAATGTGGCGGTCACCGTGTAGTCGGTGGCGGCCCGCACCGCGGTCGGGGTGCCGGCGATCACTCCCGTGGTGGGATTGAGGGACAGGCCCGACGGGAGGGCGGGCTGGATCGCGAAGCTCTTGACCGGACCGGTGGTCGGCAGCGGGGTGACGGTCGGGGTGTTGGGCTTGATGTCGATATTGACCACGTAGGTTGCCGGGTTCACGTCATAGCGGTCGATTGACGGCACCGGGAAGTCGGCCGGGTCGTTCGGATCGGTGCCCAACTCGACTTCCAGGCCGTCCGGGACACTGTCGCCGTCGGTGTCGGCCTTCGCGGGGTCGGTACCCGTATCCCGCCGGTTGACGAAGACGCCAGTGCCTGTCTCGGCGACGTCGGGTAGTCCATCGCCGTCTGTGTCGGGCATCACGCGGCCGACCCGCACGTAATCGACCTGAAAGCGGTTGCCGGCGCCCTGGCCGGGATCGATCCGGAAATCGTTGAGGGCAATCCCGTCGGGAAAGACGCCGGTGAAGTCGAAGTGGAGTACATGGAACAGGTCGTCGGGCGTCACGCTCAGGGGGACGTCGATGCGCCGGCCGCCGGAGAAGCCGCCCTGGCCGGCTGCGGTGCTGCCCCAGAACATCTCCCAGCCGGCGCCGGACCCGGCCAGCATGCGGAGGCGGACTTCGACCACGGTCAACTCGGGGGTGATCCCAAGGGCATTTGCGAAGCCGGACCGGAAGAACCAGGGATCGCCGCCGGTGGTGGCCACCTCGAGCGTTCCGTTGGCGACGACAAAGGGTGCGATGGCCCCGGTGTTTCGCCCCCAGCCCTCGGCGTTCCCGGCACTGTTCCACTCGCCGAGGGAGAGGTAGTCGTTGACCAGGTCGACCGGCTCTTCGGTGTAGAGCGGCGTCTGTGCCAGCGCGCTGCCCAGACAAGCGCTGGCCACCACCGCGAGGATAGGTATTGTCTTCATGCTCACGTTGATTGGGTGGGAGGTTACTGCTGGATCGAGCGGGATTCGACGCCTCGCCCGCCTGCTTGTCCAGCCCAATCGAGGCGAAGGGCGAAGGGCGAAGGGGAAAGGGCGAAGGGCGAAGGGCGAAGGGCGAAGGGGGAAGGGCGAAGGGGGAAGGGCGAAGGGCGAGCGTGAGGTGCAGGGAACGCGTGGGGGTGGGGGTGCGTGGTTGAAGTCGGTGGGCGATCGCCAATAGGATGCCGCGCGATGACGATGGCGTTGGCTGCTGGCATTTTGCAGTTGGCATCGTTCGCGTCCGGCCGCAGCATCCGCCCCACCACCCCGGTCACTCCGGAGCGTTGCATTGCTGAAATGAACCGCGAACCTGCTGTCGCCTGTCTCCGTCCCATGAAACCCATCCTGTCGCGTCGCCAGTTTCTCCACACCACCACGGCCATGGCTTTGGTGACCCCGGTCATCCTGCCGAGCTCGGTGTTCGGCCAGGAGGCCCCGAGCAAACGCCTGCACGTCGGTTGCATCGGGGTTGGTCCCCAGGGGCGCGGGGTCATGGGCAATTTCCTGGCACAGCGGGATTGTCGGGTGCTGGCCGTATGCGACGTGTCGAAGCGCAACCTCGAGGCGGCCGTCAGGCAGGTGAACGGGGCGTACAAGGACGAGGCAGTCCAAACCCACGCTGATTACCGCGACTTGCTCGCCCGCCCGGACATCGACGCGGTGCTCATCGCCACGCCCGACCACTGGCACGTGCCGGTGGCGGTTGCCGCGGCGCGCGCGGGCAAGGACATGTACCTGGAGAAGCCCATGGGGTTGTCCGTGCAGGAAGACAAGCAGTTGCGTCGGGCGTGCCAGAACCGCCAGCGGATCTTCCAGTTCGGCACGCAGCAACGTTCGAGCCAGCAGTTCCGCCAGGCGTGTGAGCTGGTGCGCAACGGTCGTCTGGGCAAGCTCCGGAACATCGATGTCTGGGCCGCGGCCAGCATGCCCGGCGGCTCGACGGCCCCCATCGCGGCCCCTGCAGACCTGGCCTACGACTTCTGGCTGGGTCCCGCGCCGGAAGCACCCTACACGCTCGGCAAGGCCTACGACGAAGACGGCGCCTGGAAGACCTGGTGGTTCAACTACGACTACGCGCTGGGCTTCATCGCGGGCTGGGGGGTGCACCCGCTGGACATCGCCTACTGGGGTCACCCGGAGATGATGGACGGTCCGCTGACCATCGAGGGACCGGGAGTGTTCCCGCTCCAGGGCGCCTGCAACACGTCGGTGGCGTGGAACGTTCGCTTCGAGTTCGCCAACCGGGTCACGATGCACTACCGCGGCACCCGCAACGGCGCCGAGCCGATCGCCCTGAACAGCTTCGAGGACTGGACCAAGAAGTACGGACCCCTGGTGGACCACGGCACGGCGTTCGAGGGGACCGACGGCTGGGTGCTGGTGGATCGCACCCAGATCCGCACCTCGCCCGAGAAACTCATTGAGGAGAAGTTCGGCGACCAGGACGTGCGGCTCCCGCGCAGCGCGAACCACGTCCGCAATTTCCTCGACTCCACCAAGAGCCGCGAGCCTGCGATCTGCCCGATCGAGGATGCCGTCCAGGCCGACATCTTGTGCCACCTCAGCGACATCGCCACGCGGGTCAAGCGCAAGGTCACCTGGGATCCCGAAGCCGAGCGCTTCCTCGACGATCGCGAGGCCAACCAGCGCCTCCGGACGCGCGTCCAGCGGTCGAAGTGGATGGCGTGAGGGCGTCCGAACGACAGCCGGCAGGCCGGGGTGCCCGGCCCGGTGGGGATGGTCCGTGGCCAGGGCCCAGGAACCGTGTGAGTGCAGGCGGGACGCCCGCACCACCGGTTCATGGGAAGCGGCCTGTTCCTGCCGGACCTGCTCAGGGGCCATGGACCGCAGAAGGTGCAGGCTGGAAGCCCGCACCACCGGTTCATGGGAAGTGCTGGGCGATTCTGTGTGCCGGCGTACTCGTTTCCTGGCTCGCCCCGGCGCAGTCCCCGGAAACGGCGGCGGTGGAGCCAGCGGCAGCCCCGGCTCCGACCGTCGCCGGCCTGCTTGAGCCGTTGTTGCGCCAGCACGATCTTCCCGCCCTCGCGGCGGCGGTGGTCACGAGCCGCGGCCTGGAAGCCATCGGGGCGGTGGGGGTCCGCAAACGCGGGACGGAAGTGGCGGTGAGCACGAACGACCTGTGGCACCTGGGCTCGGACACCAAGGCCATGACGGCTACGCTGGTCGGGAAGTGGGTCGAGCGCGGGAAGCTCACGTGGGAGACAACCCCGGCCGAGGTGTTCCCCGAACTCGCCTCGGATTTCCACGCCGACTACCGGGGGGTCACCCTCCGGCATCTGCTGGCGCATCGGGCGGGGGTGGAGGCGAATCTCAACTGGGCGCGGCTGGCCCGGAACGGCACGGTGCGGGAACAGCGGCTTGAGGCCGTGCGACAGGCGTTGGCAGCGAAGCCGAAGGACCCGCCCGGGAGCGCCTATGCCTACTCGAATCTCGGTTACGTGGTGGCCGGGGCGATGGTGGAGCGGATCAGCGGGGTGTCCTGGGAGGAGGGGATGCGGACGGAGATCTTCGCGCCGCTGGGCATGACGCGCGCGGGTTTTGGCGGGCTGGGGACTCCCGGTGAGATCGACCAGCCTTGGGGACATGCCTCGGGCGGCGAGCCGGTTCGGAACAACGGTCCGGCGGTGGACAATCCCCCGGTGCTCGGCCCGGCGGGGACGGTGCACGCCCCGCTCGAGGACTGGGCGCGTTTTGTGGCCGACCATCTGCGTGGGTTGCGCGGTGAACCCGGACTGTTACAGCCGGCGACGTACCGCACGTTGGTCGACCCGTCGTTGGGCGGCGACTACGCCCTGGGTTGGCGCGCGGTCGAACGATCGTGGGGGGGCGGGACGGTGCTGAACCACTGCGGCTGCAACACGATGTTCTACGCGAACGCCTGGCTGGCCCCGGCGCGGGACTTCGCGGTGTTGGTGTGCGCCAACCAGGGATTGGATGCCTTCCCGGCGACCGACGAAGCCGTGGGTGCGCTGGTGGAATGGTGGCTGGCCAGGAAGCCGTAAGGTCGGGGCTTCTGAAGTGAACCGTAGGCCGTACCGATGGAGGTGCTAAGAGCCCCTCATAGGGGCCAGGCACTCACCCGTCCCCAGCATTGTTGCAGCCAGCGGCGGTAGTGAGTCGCTTGTTCGATCCCGGAATCGGCGACGGAGGCAACGGCGGCTTCGGTGCCGAGGGACTTGTCGGGCCACGAGTGGAGCAAGTCGGCCACGTTGGCTTCCTGAGCGAGGCGTTGGACTGTTCGGAGAGTCGTCACGGCGTAGCGGTACCAGCATTCCCGCGTGGCAAACACGTCGGTGCGAAGCGCTATGTCCGACGTTCGCGCCTGGGCTGCGATGCGCGCCACATTGTCGGCACGGATGTTGATGGGTTCGTGGAAGATGCTCAGCGGTTCCAACTCGGCCAGGGCCTGCAGCGTCGCCCGCAAGTCGGCTTCGTCGCTCTCTGGATACGTGGGGGCCATGGCGACATAGATGTGCAAACCGGCCTCCTTGGCGGCGCGAAGCATCGCCAACCGCTGCAACGGCGCCGGAGCTCTGGGTTCGTAGAGTTTCGCCAGGTCATGACGGAGCGTGGGCAGGCTCACGCCGAACACCAGCCGTCGGCCGAGACTGCGGAACAAGGGGAAATCGGCCCGCGCGAGAGGGCTTCGGGTGAGGAGGCGGACGTTCAGCGTGGACTGGTCGCGGATGAGCTCGAGCGAACGACGTACGAGGAACCGGCTGTGCCGGGCCAACTCGCGCTGCCGGACTGGGTCCGGGTGGTGAATTACTTGGTAGGGATCCGTGGTGCTGCAATACATCACGGCACGGTGACCATCAGGTTTGATCCGCGCGGGAGGCGTGTTTTCCGCAGTGCGAAGCGAGGTCAGGAACTTCGCTTCGTCCCAAGGCCGGAGGAGCACGTAACTGCCCCACTCGGCGTCGGGATCTTCGACCCCGTGCTGGGCGAGCAGCGGCGCCAGCTTGTTGGTCGCCGTACTCGGCACGTAGCAGAATCGGCAGCCGTGGGTACAGCCGACCGCGATGTTGAAAGACCAATTCGAGAGGCTCTTGTAGATGAAATTGTTGGGGGCGATGACCGCGGGTGAACGCCAGAAGTCCACGCGGCCGCGTTCGGGCTGAGCTTCCGGCGCCCAGAATCCGGGCTCTTGGACCCGGCCGCGCCCGACCTCAGCCGTTCGCCGCAACGGCATTTCAACGGTGACGTTCATCGAGGTCACTTGGCGTAGGGTGCCGTCTTCAGAGACCGAAGTCGAGTTCCGGGTGCATCACCCCTTTGACCGACTTCTCCCAGAACTCCTTCCCACGTTCGTGCTTGCTGGCAAAGAGCAGGAGGTAGAGCGGGGTTCGCTTCTGCGTCTCGATCAGCACTTCCCGTCCGGTGAAGGCGAAGCCGAGTCTATCGAGTTGGCCCTTGTAGAGATCCAGCACTCCACGGAAGAAGTCGCCGGGATGATGCCGCGGCAACCGCTTCCACCCGTCATTGCCAAGAAACCGGGTCAGCGCGGACTGCTCATCGGCGTCTGGCGTGTACTGGTGGATGTTCATCTTGATGCCCATCCCATGCTGGATGTTGATGAGAAGGTCGCATTGGGTCTTGCGGTGCAGTGCCTCGATCAGAGCGAACGGGGCGTGTCCGATCCCCGTCGGGTCGATGAAAGCAAACGTCAACGATCCTTTCGGAATGTGCAGATGTGGGACCGCTTCGGCGCAATCGCCGCACCAGATCTCGGTGCGACTTGAGTTCTCATAGGGTTCGATCCGGGTCGCAAGCGCCTCGGCCGCCGCGCGGTTCTTCTCGGTGAAGATGAACCGGGTGAACAGGTGGTTGATTACTTTGAGCGGCGAGCCCGGCGCTTCCTTTCCCGTGTCCCGGACGACACACTTGCCCGGTCCGGAGAACAGCTCCAGGTACACGCGGCTTCTCCACTTGTGCTGCATGCCGGTGGCGAAGAGCTCTGCGCAGTACGTCAAGAGCCGGTGCTTTGTGGCAATCCACGGGCCGCTGTCGCGGATCGGCAAGCCATCGGAGGGCGAAAGGGCATCGCTCCACGGCGATGGGTCAGCCGAAGCGAGTTGGTGGATAGGAGGCCTCATGGGCCGAGTCTAACGAGCAGGTGGCCCGAATCAACGGTGGCCTTCGGTTTGGTGATCGCGTCACCTCGGTCGTGCGAGACGTTTTGCACCGGCAAAGTCCCGCCGGAGCCCGGGTGGCGCCGGCTCCGCCCGTCCTCGACCTTTGACGACGGGCGCGCGCCCGCTCACGGTGATGCAGGCGCGGGACAGGAGGATCGCAGTTTGCTTCAGGGTTGTTTGTTCCCCGGTGCTCGCGGATCTTGGCGCTTCTGACAGGATTCTTCTGGTCGCTCGGCCCGACTCACGTTGAAATGCCCGCTCCACATGGGCGCTTTTCCACGACGCGAACAGACGATGACGCAGCATTTCCAAGGGACGTTGAGGTGTTGCCGGACGAGTGAGTTGGATAGCGGGCTTTTCGCCACGGGCGTCGGGGGATTCCGGTGCGGTTCGGGACGTCACCCTCTGCACGGGGTGCCTCGGGTCCTCATCGGACTGGGGATGCTCGGCGCGTTGGTTTCCGGCCCTCGTGCGTGTGGGCAAGATGAGGTTCTGCACCGCGAGATGGTGCTGTCCTCGTCGGTGGCAAGCACGGCGGCGAACCCTGCGGCCAGTCCGCCCTTGACCCGCGCCCGGCAGCTCTCTCCTTCGAGCCGGGGCACGCCGCTCATCCTGTCCGAGATCATGTATCATCCGCGGGAGCCGGGCGGGACCGAGATCCTGGAGTACATCGAGATCTTCAACACGGAACCGGTGGCCGAGGATTTGAGCGGCTACCGCCTGACGGGCGACGTCGACTTCACGTTCCCGGCGAACACCGCGCTGGCCGGGCGCAGTTATGTGGTGGTGGCGCGCGACCCGGCGGCGTTGCGAGCGGCGTCGGGCATCGACCATGTGATCGGGCCGTTCACCGGCGAGCTTCCCAACGACTCCGGCCAGGTGCGGCTGCGCCACCGCACCGGCGCGTTGCTGCTCGCGGTGAACTATGAGGACCAGATGCCGTGGCCGGTGGCGGCGGACGGGGCGGGGCACTCGCTGCAGCTCTCCCGTCCCGACCACGGTGAACGCTCTGTGTTGGCGTGGTCCGCTAGCACGTTTCGGGGCGGGTCTCCGGGCCGGCCTGACCCCGAGGAGATGGACCCGCTGGGCGGCGTGACGATCAACGAGTTTCTGGCCGGGGCCGATGCCATCCAGGAGGAGTTCATCGAGCTGCACAACGGCTCCGCGCAGACCGTCGATCTTTCCGGGTGCGGCCTCAGCGACCGGGCCGACACGAACCGGTTTGTCATCCCTCCCGGCACACAGATCGCTCCGGGCGGCCGGGTGGTCTTTACGGGGACCACCTTGGGCTTCGGGCTGAGCCGGCGTGGCGACGCGATCTTCCTGGTCCGGAGTGACGGGGCACGCGTGATCGACGCGGTGCGGTTCGGTGCACAGGCCCGGGGCGTTTCGTCAGGACGCTGGCCGGACGGTGCGCCGGGCATCCGCGCGCTCGCGCAGCCCACTCCCGGCGGGGCCAACGATCTCCCCCGCGTGGACGACGTTGTCATCCACGAGATCATGTACCATCCGATCTCCGGTCGGGCCGAGGACGAGTACGTGGAGCTCTACAACCGCGGTCGCGAGGCGGTGGACGTGGGGTATTGGCGTTTTGTGGACGGGATCGAGTTCATGATTCCGCCCGGGACGGTTATTCCGGCGGGAGGCTACCTGGCGGTGGCGCGGAGCCGCGCGCATTTGATCGGCCGGTACCCGCAGCTCGACGCCCGCAACACGGTGGGGGACTACGAGGGGGAACTGTCTGACCGCGGGGAGCGGTTGGCCCTGGCGCGGCCGGACGATCCGGCGCGGCCGTTCCAGGACTTCGTGTTGGTGGACGAGGTGACCTACAGCGATGGCTGGGGGCAGTGGACGGATGGAGGCGGCAGCAGTCTGGAGCTGATCGACGCCCACGCTGACAATGCGCTCGGCCCGAACTGGGAAGGCAGCGACGAGACGGCCAAAGCTCCGTGGACGCACATCGAGCACACGGGGGTGGTCGACAACCCGGCGGGAACGATGGAGGAGCTCCAGGTCTTCTGTCCCCAGGCTGGTGAGTGTCTGCTCGACGACATCGAGCTGAAGCGGGCCGGCGAAGCCGCCAACCGGGTGACGAACGCGGGCTTCGAGAGTGGCTTGGGTGGGTGGGAACGGCTGGGCTCGCACGAACGATCCAGCCTGGAGACCGCCGGGGGTTACCAGAGCAGCCGGAGCCTGCACGTGCGGGCGACGAGCCAGGGGCGCTACACCATTTCGGTTTACCGCATCACCTACGACCGGCTCTCGACCCGCATCGCGCCGCCCGTGGCCGGGCAGACGTTCACGATCCGGGCCAAAGGTCGTTGGATCGCCGGGTGGCCCTACATCGTGATCGGGGTCAAGGGCCACGCACTCGAGGCGGTGGGCGCGTTGGAAGTGCCCTCCAATCTCGGCACCCCCGGCCAGCCGAACAGCCGACGCGTTGCCAATGCCGGTCCCGCGATTGGGGACGTGCAGCACACGCCGGTGCTCCCGGCGGCCGGCCAGGGCGTCGTCGTGTCCGCCCGGGTCCAGGACCCGGACGGCGTGGCCTCGGTCCAGCTCGTGTGGCGGACGGATCCGGGAACCGGTCGACAAACGGTGCCCATGACGGACCCGGACGGTGACGGTGTGTACCGTGCGACCCTGCCGGGACAGACGGCGGGGCGCCTGGTGGCCTTTGCCCTGGAGGCGACCGACGCCGCGAGTTCAGCGGTGACGAGCCGGTTCCCGGGGCCACCGCTCACGGGCGCACCGGCGCTGGAGTGTCTGGTCCGGTTCGGTGACACGCTGGCGCCGGGCGTGTTTGGCACGTACCGGCTGTGGGTGGCCTCGAGCAACGTCACGCGTTGGACGGGGCGGGAAACCCGCAGCGACGAGCCGGTGGACGCGACGTTCACCTACGACGACTACCGCACGGTCTACAACGCCACGGTGGGTTACCGCGGCAACTGGCGGTCGTTCGACGACTATCGGAACGCGGCCTACTCGGTCGAGTTCCCCCAGACGCAACGCGTCCTGGGGGACAACGAAGTGGCCATCGATTTCATCAGCTTGAACGGCGACAACGGCACGCGGCAGCAGGAGAAACATGCCTATTGGATGGCGCGGCAGGTCGACCTCGCGTCGATCGCGCTGCGCTACGTGCACGTGAGCGTCAACGGGTCCGCCCTGTTCCGCTACGATTCGCTGTCGCCCTCGCGCACGCTGTGCACGAGCTGGTACGGGGACGACGACCCGCACGTGTACGAACAGCTTTATCCGCACGAGCCGTTCGGCAATTACCGCACCACCGGGGGCGTCAAGAAGCAGGCGAAATACCGCTACACGATGCGCAAAAAGGTCACCAACGTGCCGGATGATGACTACGCGGCGCTCTATCGGCTGGTGGATGCGCTGGCCGCGCCCACGGACGACCTCTACGTGGCGCGCGTGTCGGCGCTGGCCGACATCCGGAGCTGGGCCGGCTATTGGGTCATCAACCGCATGTGCGGCAACGGGGATCACTACACGTCGCCCGGCTACCCGCACAACTTGTACACCTACATCCCCCCCTACGGCCGGTCCCGGTTGCACGCGAACGACACCGACGGCGCTTTCGGAACGGTCTTCAGCCTGTTCCCCGATGCCGGCTACCTGCCCGGCATCATGTTCGCCAAACCGGAGTTCCGGCGCGTGTACTGGCGTCTTGCGTCCGACATGGTGCGGGGGCCCATGGACCCGGCCGTCAGCGGTCCCCGGCTGCTTGAATGGCACCGCGTGTTCCGCGACGACGGCATCACGGCGACGGCCCCGACGGCGATGAGTGCCTGGATCACGGCGCGGCGGAATGAGTTCGGCCGGCAACTGGCCGCGGTGACCAACGTGGCGTTCCGAGTTTTCAGGCCGCCCGCCGCCACGAACGCCACGCCGCTGGCGTTGCAGGGTCGGGCGCCGATCGCGGTGACCGAGATCCGCGTCAATGGCGAGTCTCACGCCGTGAAGTGGGTGGACGAAACGACCTGGCAGGTCCGCGTCGCGCTCGCCCCCGGCGCGAACGTCCTCGCCTTCGAGGCGCGTGACCCGTCGGGCGCGGTGGTGGGGAGCGACTCGCTGACCGTCACCTATACGGGTCCGGCCGTCGCGCTGGAGGGCAAGCTTGTGCTGAGCGAGATCATGCATCACGGCGCCACGCCGGCCTCGGCGTTCGTCGAGATCCACAATCTCTCGGCGACGGCGACGCTCCCCTTGGGGGGACTGCGGGTGGACGCGATCGGCGCGGTGATCGGCCACGGACAGTTCGTGGCGCCGGGCGGCCACGTCGTGCTGGCCGAGAGTCTGCCGGGTTATCAGTCGGCCTACGGCAATGCCGAGGTGGTGGTGGGCGAATTCGGCGGGACGCTGCCCCGTGAGGGCGGGACGCTGCGGCTCGAGCAACTTGAGGGCACGAACCGGGTGGTGCTGGACCAGGTGACGTACGGCGTCGCCCCGCCGTGGCCGGCTGCTGCGGATGGGCGGGGCGCGTCACTGCAGTTGATGGATCCGTCGCGCGACAACGACCGGATCGGCAACTGGGGCGCCGTGGACGCCGGGGGCACGCTGCCGCTGGCGACGCCTGGTCATCCGAACAACGTCGCGACCCCGCTGCCAGACCTGCCACGGGTCTGGATCAACGAGATCATGCCCGCCAACACCCGCGTGCTGGCCGACAACGCCGGCGAATTTGATCCCTGGATCGAGCTGTTCAACGCGGGCGCGACCGCGATCAACCTGGCCGAGTGCCATCTCAGCAACGACCCGCGGAACGTGCGGCAGTGGGCCTTTCCTGCCGGTTGGACGATCGCTCCTGGCGAGCGGTTGCTGGTGTGGGCGGATGCGCAACCGCAACAGACCAGCAGCACCGACCTGCACGCCGCGTTCCGACTCAACCGCCTGCAAGGCACGGTGGTGCTGGCCTGGCAGTCCCAGGGCCGGACCTTCGTGCTGGATGCCGTGAGTTACGTGAACCTCGCCGCCGACAGCTCCTACGGCTCCTTCCCGGAGGGCGATCCGCAGGCCCGGCAGGTGTTTCACGAACCCACCCCCGCGCTGCCCAATCGCTTGAGTCCGCCCCCGGTGCTCGTCCGGATCAACGAATGGATGGCCGGCAATACCGGGGTGGTGGCCGACCCGGCCGACGGCGATTTCGACGACTGGTTCGAGCTCTACAACGCCGGGCCGAACGCCGTTGACCTCGCCGGCTTCACGCTGACCGACAATCTCGACAACCCATCCAAGTACACCATCCCGCCGGGCGTCATCCTTCCGGCCGGCGGTTTCTTGCTGGTGTGGGCCGATGAGGAGGGTAGTCAGAACGCCCTGGGCCAGGACCTGCATGCCAATTTCCGGCTCGCCCTGGCCGGCGAGGCGATCGGGTTGTTCGCACCGGACGGTTCGTTGGTCGACAGCGTCGTCTTCGGCCCGCAGACCAATGACGTGAGCGAGGGACGTTTCCCCGACGGTGCGGGATTGCCGCCGTACGCGATGGCAGCGCCCACCCCGCGCGGGCCGAACGTCCTGGCCGGCGCCAACCGGCCGCCGACCTTCGATCCGCTGCCGGACCAGACCGTCGCCGAAGACGACCTCCTCACCTTCACCGTCCGCGCCCGCGACCCTGATCCCGACCAGACGGTGCGCTACGAGCTCGGCCCCGACGCGCCTCCCGGAGCCGCGCTTGACGCGCACACGGGGGAATTCCGCTGGAGGCCAACGGAGGCCGACGGCCCGGCGGCCTTGAGCTTTCTCCTCCGCGCCGTGGACAACGGAAGCCCGGTGCGCGAGGGAACGGTGCGGGTGAACGTGCACGTGACCGAAGTGAACCAGGCGCCCACGCTGCTTCCGATCGCCGACCACTCGCTGCGCGAAGGCCAGACGTTCGCCGTCCAGGCGGTGGCCTTCGATGTCGATCTGCCCCCGCAGAACCTCGCCTTCGCCCTGGCCGCCGGCGCGCCTTCCGGGATGTCTGTCCACCCGGAGACGGGCTGGCTGAGTTGGTCCGTGGGACCGGACGCGGGTCCGGGCACCCATGACGTGACCGTGCGGGTGACCGACGACGGTCCGGGGGCCCGGTTGGCCGAGCGGAGTTTTCGCCTGGTCGTGGAAGCGCAGCCGCACCTCGTGATCAACGAGATCATGTACCGCCCGCGGACGAACGCCACGGAGTTCATCGAGTTGTTCAACAACTCGTCCCGCGCCGGCGTCGACCTGGACGGTGTCCAACTCACGGCGGGCGATCTCGCCTTTGACTTCCCGGCGGGGATGACCCTCGACCCGGGTGGCTTCTTGGTTGTGGTGCAGGATCGCCGCGCCTTCGAGGCTGTGTATGGCAGCGGGCTCGCCGTGGCGGGCGAGTGGACGGGCCGACTCGGCAAGGAAGGTGACACCGTGCGCCTCCGCCGCCTTGGGGGCATCGCCCCGGGCGAACTCATCGATGAAGTGCGTTTTGAGGCCGACCTGCCCTGGCCCGCAGCGGCCAACGGTGAGGGCGGTTCGTTGCAGTTGATCGATGCCTGGCAGGACAACGCCCGGGTCGGCAATTGGGCCGCCGTCGCTTCCCTCGGTCTGGTCGAGTCCCGACCGCTGCTGGTGATGACGAACCTGTGGCGCTACGAGCAGTCGGGCACGGATCTGGGCATCGCCTGGCGCGAACCGGGCTACGACGACAGCCGTTGGCCTTCCGGGCGCGCCTTGCTGTACGTGGAAGGCGCGGCGTTGCCGTTCCCGAAGCACACGCCGCTCACCCTCGGTCCGCTGACCTTCTACTTCCGCACCACGTTCCGGTACGAGGGCCCCACGAGCGGGGTGCGGCTCAAGGTGAATACGGTCGTGGATGACGCCGCCGCCATCTACCTCAATGGCCGCGAGCTGTTACGCGTCGGGTTCGGCGAGACCGGCGAGATCACCTTCGACCGTCCGGCCGACCGGGTGGTCAGCGACGCGGCGTTGGAGGGACCGATGGTCGTCGAGGGAGCCGCGTTGCGGTCCGGGACCAACGTTGTCGCGGTCGAGGTACACCAGAACAGCCCTGGCAGTTCGGACATTGTCTGGGGCATGGACCTCGAGGTTGAGGGCGTGGCGGCGCCCGCCACGCCCGGTGGGGCCAACTCCCTGGCCCAGACCTTGCCGCCGTTTCCACCCGTCTTTCTCAACGAGCTGTTGGCGGTGAACAACGCGGGTCCGTTGGACGGTGCAGGCGAGCGCGAGCCGTGGATCGAGTTGGTCAACGCCAGCCCGTTCCCCACCTCCCTCGACGGCTGGTACTTGACCGATATCCTCACCGATCTGACCCGCTGGGGGTTCCCCGCCGGCTTCGCGCTCGAACCCATGGGGTATCGGCTGCTGTGGGCTGACGGCGAACCCGCTGAGACGGCCGGTGCCGAGGTCCACACGGGTTTCCGCCTGGGTAACGGCAGCGTGCTGGCGCTGGTCCGGACCCAGGCGGGAGCGCCCGCGGTGGTGGACTACGTGCGCCTGCCGATGCTCGGAGCGGACACCTCCTATGGTTCGTTGCCGGACGGACAGGGCCTGATCCGTGCGGTGCTGGATCGCCCCACACCCGGCGAGCCCAACCGGCAGGTGCCGGTGCCTGTGATCGTCGGGCTGGGGCTGGGTGCCGAAGCCGGTCTCAGCTTCGAATGGGCGAGCGTTCCGGGCGTCCGGTATCGGGTTGAAGGCGCGCCGGCCCTGGCGGGTCAAGCGTGGCTGGCGCTTGGGGAGGCGGTGGCGCTGACGGACGTGATGCGCTACGCGGAGCCGCTGGGGGCGCCGATGCGCTACTACCGGGTGGTGATCCCTTAGGTTTGTAGGCGCCGACGTGAGGAGGCTTTGGGGCCGCTGGGGGCAACGCGACCTCGCCTCCTCACGTCGGCGCCTACGGTCGGTCGCGGGTTCAATGCGCGCCGGGAAGTCTGGGCTTGCCCGGGCTTCCGGCCGGGGGCTAGAGTCCGCCCGCTTCACCGGTCGGAATCCGGGTGGGCCAATTCATCGAAACGCAATTCAACGAAGACCCAGTCTTATGGCACAACCTGTTTATCATGCCTCGATCGAAGGCGCCCAGCACGGCGCCAAATCCCTCGCCGATTTCCTCGCGTACGCGAAGCGTTCCGGCGCCGCGGGTGCCCAGCCGTCCAACTACATGTTGCAGGGGGCTTCCGGCTTCAAGAGCGCTGCGGAAATCAAGGAGACCTTTGCGAAGGCCGGTCTGAGCCTCGACGGCATCTCCTGCCACTGCCCGCTGTGGGTGCACACCACCGCCTGGACCGGCAGCCCGAGCATCCGGCCGTTCATTCCCGCCGACGTGGCCAAGCTCGCACCGGAGAAGATCGAGGCCTGGGCGGAGGATTACCTCCTCCGGTTGTTCGACCTCGCCATCGAGTTGGGCGTCAAGGTCCTCCCGACCTTCTGGGGCGTGGCGTTCGGTTGGGAAGTGGCCAGCGGTTATCCGTGGGGTTTCTGGGCTGGCGGAGACTTCGACCTCATCAAGGAAGGCCAGGAGCGGTTCGTGAAGAAGACCGCCAAGATCCGCCAGGCCGCCAACGACCGCGGGATCGTGCTGTGCCACGAGATCCACCCGGGCACCGGCGCCATGTGCGCCGACGACTTCAACATGCTCGTCAGCATCTGCGACGGCGATAAATGCCTCGCGGTCAACGCCGACCCGAGCCACTGCTGGGAAGGGGAAAGCTGGGAGACCCGGTTCCTGAAGGTCGGGCCCCGCGTTTACGCCGCGCACATCAAGAACTTCGTCATCCGTCCCGGCTTCCCGCTCCGCATGATGAACGGCAACTGGCCGCAGCGCGGGATGCAGTTCGTGGACCTGCCGTCGGGCGACATCAACATGCAGCGGTACGCCGAGTTGCTCATTCAGATTGGCTACCCGGCCCGCTACAAGCAGGTCATGGGCCGTCCGACCGCCCCGCTTGTGGTCGAGGCCGAAAGCGCCCACAAGGACCTGGACTACACCAGCGCCAACGGCATCGCCTTCGTGCGCGATCACCTCTGCTGGCCCGCCGCCGCCGGATCCTTCGAGGACGGCATGGGGGCCTGAAGACCCCGCAGATCCTTTCGCTGACAAGGGGCGCCGTGAGGCGCCCCTTTTGCTTGGTGCGTGGGGGATGGACGTTTCCCGCGAATCCTCCGCCTTCTCTCTTGGCGCTAATCTCGGCGCGTTCTCAGGAAAGGCCTCGAATGCCCGAGTCCACTGCCCGGCGCAAGGTTCCTGCTCCTGCTCTTGCTCTTGCTCTTGCTCTTGCTCTTGCTCCGGTCCGATCCCGCATGAACACGCTACGAATCTCGACGTTGACTGCGCGAGGAAACGCGCCCACACCCATCATCCGGCGGCAGCTGAGGGCAAGAGCAAGAGCAAGAGCAAGAGCAAGGCAAGAGCACCGAGCAAGAGCAGGAGCAAGACGGAGTCGTGGCGGAGGATCGTTGCCCGAATCGCGCAACTATTTCTGGCTTCTCCCGTCAACCCGGCTCGATTACGTTGCCCGGTAGTCGATGGCTAGCAGGCCACGACGCCGTTCAACCATGAGCACAGAACCCTCCCCTGAATGTTGTCCCCGGTTTGATCCCCCCGTGGGACGGCAAGGAATTGCAGTGGCAGGACAAGCGGTTCGTGAAGGATCGGGTCACCAGCTTCCTCCACGTCCCGCTGAATTTCGGCGCGGTCATGAAGCGGAACGTCGGCCGGATTGAAGCGGCCGGTGCCAGACCGGAGCACATGGTCATCCTGGCCGATGAGAACTCCCTGTGGGGTGCGGATGTTTACCTCGAGGTGACCAAGGAGATCCCCGGCGCGAACATGGCAAGCCTGTCGGGGACGTTTCTCTGCAAGGTCTTTGAGGGGCCTTACCGGAACATGCGGAAATGGATTGAGGAGATGAAGCAGTTCGTCCAGAGCCAGGGCCGGAACCTCCAGAGACTGTATTTCTACTACACGACCTGCCCGAACTGCGCCCGGAAGCACGGGAAGAACTACGTGGCCATCCTCGCGCAGGTCTAGCCGGGGAATCCTTTAGCCGCTGTAGGCGCCGACGTCAGGAGGCGTTCGGGGGAAGCACCGCTGCAACGCGGCTGACGAAAAGCGCCGCTGGAAGTCGCCGCACTCCAAACGCGTTGCGCCTGCCGGGGGGTGGGGAGGTCGCGGAGCGTGTGGAGTGCGTGCGGTTGACCGTGTTGCTTCGGCAAGAGTGCGTGAAGGGTAAAACCGCCGCGGCTACGGTTCGAGGCAGACAACCGCAACGAACCGACCTATGCCACAAACGAAATTCTCGTCGACCGATCTGTCTGAGCTACGCGACCAGTTAGACCGTTGGCGCCAGTCCCAAGCTGGAGCCACGCGACTCAAGCCCTCTGGAGCTCGGCGGCCACTTTGGCCGCGACCCACGGGGTGGGCCGGTGGCTCGTGCCCTGCGTCTGGATTACAGCAAGTTGAAACGACAGTTGCCCCAGGCATCCCTCGCGGGTGGTCCAGCGCACCGCCGACCTTTGTCGAGTTGAGCCCCGCCAGCGGCCGCCCCAAGTCACCACCGGGTGCCACATTGAGTTGTCCGATCGGCAGGGGGCCAAGATGACGCTGGAGTTCCCGTGCGATCCGGCGACGGTGGTGGGGTGGCCAAGCGTTCTGGAGGCGAGCATGATCCAGATCACCCCGCAGATGCGCATTTTGCTGGCCGTCGAACCGGTGGATTTCCGCCGCGGCATCGATGGCCTGGCTGCGCTGTGCCGTCAGGCACTGGTAGCGACCCGCAAACCGGGGCGCTGTTCGTCTTCCGGTCGCGGCGTGGCCACGCCATCAAGTGCCTGACCTATGACGGCCAAGGCTACTGGTGTTGCCAGAAACGACTCTCGCAAGGCCGCTTCGGTGGCTGGCCCAAGCCCGGCGCCAGTGCCGCCCTGCGCTTGAGCCCCATCAACTGCACCTGTTGCTCTGGAATGGCGATCCGTCCGGTGCGGTGGCGGCGCCGCTGTGGCGCGCGGTGCCGGTGGCCGGGTAAACCGAAAACCGGCGATCGTCCCTGCGTTCCAGGATTGGCCCCTTACACTCCGGGGCATGTCGTTGGTTTTGCTCCGCTACCGTGGCCGGGAAATCCGCGCTGAAGACACTGCGTTCATCCAGGGTCTGATCGCCCAGAACCCGCTCTGGAGTCGCCGTCGGCTCTCGGCCGAGCTGTGCCGGGCCTGGAACTGGATCCAGCCCAACGGCGCGTTGCGCGACATGGTTTGCCGCAGCTTGTTACTGCAACTGCATCGGGCCGGGCTGATTGAGTTGCCGGCCAAACGGATGTCCCCACCCAACAATGTGGTGGAGCGCCGGCCCCCGCCCCGTCCTGCCGCTGTGGAAGGGCCGCGGCAATGCCGCTTGCGTGAACTGGGCGCCTGGAGATCCGCCAGGTGCGGCGCACGGCCCAAGAGCCCTCTTTGGTCAGTTGATGCAGACCCACCACTACCTGCGCTACACCCAGCCCGTTGGGGAACATTTGAAGTACCTCGTGTTGGCCGGCAGCGAGCCGATCGCGGCGATGGCCTGGTCGTCGGCGCCGCGCCACCTGGCCGCGCGCGACCGGTTCATCGGCTGGCGGCCCGAGGTGCGCCGCCAGCACCTCCACCTCATCGGCTACAATACCCGCTTCCCTGATCATGCCTTGGCTGGAGGTGCCGCGGTTGGCCAGCCACCTCCTGGGGCGGATCGCGCGCCGGATCTCCGCGGACTGGCGAGCGCTCTACGCCCATCCGATTCATCTGTTGGAAACGTTCATCGACCCGGCCCGTTTCCAGGGGAGCTGTTACCGCGCCGCCAACTGGATCTGCTTGGGACTGACCACGGGCCGCGGTCACAACGCCCGCACCAGCCGACGGGATCAACCGCGCAAAGAGCTGTGGGTCTACCCGTTGGGCGGTGACTTTCGCGCCCGCCTGGGCTCAGGGTCATGAGTAAGACCCGGGCGCCGGAAATCACTTCGCTCGATCGGGGCAATTGCAGAGCTGCTGGTCCAGCTCCAGCAGCACCTGCCGGCAGCCTTGTATGAGACGGTGGCGGCCTTGTTGGGCACGCTGCAGTGGCTGATGGGAGTCATCGAGAAGAAGAACGCGACGGTGGGGCGGTTGCAGCGGTTGATCTTTGGGGCCAAGACTGAAAAGACCCGGAACGTGTTTCCCGGCCAGGGTGGCACGAGCCCAGCGGTTCCCCAAGCGGCCGGTGCGCGGGCACGGTCGCAACGGGGCCAGCCAGTATGCGGGCGCAGGGCGCGTCCAGGTGGCCCATCCCAGCCTGCAACCGGGAGATCGTTGTCCGGAGTGCCGTAACGACAAGGCCCGGCTGCGGAACGGGCCCCAGCCGGATTGTGCGCATTGTGGCGCAGCCGATAGTCCAGGCCACGGTCTTCGCCCTGCAGGTGTTGCGCTGTTGCCTGTGCGGCAAAACCTTTACGGCCCCCGGCGCCGCCGGAGGCGGAACCACTCGCCACGATCCCAACGTGGGGTTGATGATCGGGATCCTGCGCTTTGGTGGGGTATGCCGCATTACCGACTGGAGAAGCTGCAAAGGGACTTGGGGATCCCTTGCCGGCCGCCACGCAATGGGAGTTGATGGAACAATCCGCCCGCGACCCGCAGCCGGCTCACCAGGAACTCACCCGGCTGGCCGCCCAGGCGCAGCTCATCCACAATGATGACACCAAGATGCGCATCCAGAGCCTCAAGCGGGAGCGCGCCCAGGCGGGATGCGAGCGCACGGGCATCTTCACCACCAGTATCCTCTGCCAAGTCGAGGATCGCTGCATCGCCCTCTATTTCACCGGCGGCAACCACGCCGGGGAAAACCTCACCGAACTGCTCCAACACCGGGCCCCTGGCTGGCCAAGCCATTCACATGTGACGGGCTCTCGCGCAACCTGCCTAAAGACTTCGAAGCCCTGCTGGCCAACTGCCTACCGCACGGACGGAGGACCTTCGTCGACGAAGGAGAACTTTCCCGAGCAGTGCCAAAGGTCCTGGAAGACCTCGCGCTGGTCTTCCAGCATGACGCCCAGGCCAAAGAGCAGCAACTCTCGGCGACCGATCGTTTACGCCTGCACCAGGAAAGAGCGCGCCGATCCTGGAGGGCCTCAAACAATGGATGCGGGAACAACTGGAGCAGAAAGTGGTCGAACCCAACTCCGGCCTCGGTGAAGCCATCCATTACATGCTCAAGCGCTGGGAACCGCTCACCCTGTTCCTGCGGGAGCCGGGAGCCCCGCTGTCCAATAACATCTGTGAGCGAGCGCTGAAGGCGGCCATCCTCCATCGGAAGAACTCGCTGGGCTACAAAACGCAGAACGGGCCCGCGTGGGCGACCTGTTCATGAGCTTGATCCACACCTGCCGCCTGGCCGGCGCCAACCCCTTCGTCTACTTCCAGGCCCTCCACGACCACGCCAAAGCCGTGCTCAACCACCCTGCGGCCTGGCTGCCTTGAACTACCAGCAGAGCCTCCAGGCCCTCGACTCCAGTTGAGTCGCCCGCCACCCCCGCGTCCAGAGCCATCGACCTGCCATGGCCCGCGCGCCCGCTGCGTGCGGCCTTTCAGACCCCGCGCCTGGAAATTTTGGGCACCGGCACGCTTGCCGAAGCAACACGGTTGACCGCCGCTTTGCGTAACGGGAGAAGGGGCGGGGGGCACGAAAAGCGCCGCTGGAAGTCGCCGCACTCCAAACGCGTTGCGCATGTCGGACGCTGTGGAGGTCGCGCAGCGTCTGGAGTGCGCGCGGTTCACCGCCGCTTTTCGTCAGGGTCGGAGCCTACCGTCTGTCGCGGTTTCCCAGCTTCGGCGCTCGCGGCGTGACCTTAGCCCCCGATGGCGGTCATGGGCCGGCAGGGGCGGTATTGGTCGCGGAAGGTGTGTTCCCAGGGCTTGTTGGCCAGGGCCAGGCGGAAGACCTCGCGCAAAGGCTCGTCGCTCGAGGTATCGGCCAGCGCGTCGCGCAAGCTGACCTCGTCATGATGCCCGAGGCAGGGGCGCAGGCGGCCGTCGGCGGTGAGCCGCATCTTGTTGCACGTGTCGCAGAAGTGCTGGTTGGTCATCGCCCCGATGAACCCGACGATCGCGCCGGACGTGACCAGCCGGTAGTACTTGGCCGGGCCGTGGCCCAGCCGCGCGTCGGGCAAAGCGACCAGTTCCTCCCGCTGCCGCAACCACCGAATCACCTCCCCGATCGCGAGGAAATTCGCCGGGGTGAGGACGTCGCGCGACGTGAGCGGCATCAGCTCGATCAGGCGGAGCGGGACCCCTTGTTCCGAACTGAAACGGATCAGGGGCCAGATCTCGTCCTCGTTCACGCCGCGCATGAGGACCGTGTTGAGTTTCACGAACTCGAAGCCCGCCGTGAGGGCGGCGCGAATCCCTTCAAGGACGGGCTCGAGCGGGCCGCCCGTGATACGTCGGTAAACGGCCGGGGAAAGCGCGTCGAGGCTCACATTGACCGTGCGGGCACCGGCCTGCCGGAGCGGGGCGGCGAGGGCGGGTAGCTTCAGGCCATTGGTGGAGATGCCGATGCACTCGACCCCGGGGGTGGCGGCCAGGGTGTGGACCAGGTCGACCAGGCCTGGCCGCAGGAGTGGTTCGCCGCCGGTGAGGCGGAATTTGCGGAAGCCGAGCGAGGCGGCCACCTGGACGATGCGCAGCAGTTCGGTGTCGGTGAGGGGATCGGCGGCGCCGTTCCAGCCGGCGTACTGATGGGGACGACAATAGAGACAGCGCTCGTTGCACCGGTCGGTGACCGAGAGGCGCAGGTAGTCGATGCGGCGTCCGAACGAGTGAAAGCTCATGACCAAAGACGAGGGCAATATGACGCAAGGGAGCGCAGAGACAATTGATTTGTCTCAAGAACCGCATAACTGGACATGACCCGGCTGCCCCTTGCGTCGGGAGGGGCGGGCCCCTACAATGCTGCGCGTAGCCTGTGAAACCAACCTGCCAATCACCATGAGGACGCCACTCAGACTCACGTTACTGACGAGCATGGCCGCCCTGGCCGGGGCGGTGGCGTGCGGTGCCGAGAATGCCGTGATCCTCGAGAGCTTCGAGGAGAACATCGAGAGCGTGGCCCTGGGCAACTGGGGTGGGGATCGCATCCCGGACGGGGTCATCCTCCAGCAGTACACCAAGTGGGGTGACGAGGACATCAATGTGACGCACGGCAACAAGTCGCTTCAGGTCGAGTTGTACTACTTCGAGGGGTGGGTGCACGACTTCATGATCACCCTCTCGGAGGAGGCTTCGGACAAGGTGCGCGAGGCGGCGCAATCGACGGATGTGGCGCGCTACATTCTGCGCTACGACATCATCTTCCCGGGAGGGACCGCCTGGATGAACAACCAGGCGTTTTTCGGGAACATCAATGATCAGTTGGACACGCCCTCGGCGGGCAGCGGCGGCAAGGCGACCATGTCCTGGGCGGTGGATTTGGTGGAGGGTTTGCCGGAAGCGGGCCCGATCATCCTCCGGTTCGCGGACAACTTCGATGCCAACGAGGATCCTTTCTACGGGCCCTTGACGCTCCACGTGGACAACCTGCGCCTGGTCGACACGTACGCCCCGGGCGCGACGCCCGTGACCACGGTGCTCCAGAGCTTTGAGGACGCGGAGAACCCCACGGGGGGCGCCGCGGACTTCACGGCCTGGGGCGGGACGCCACGGACCACTTACTCGCAGTACACATCGACGGGCGAGGACGACATCCGGGTCACGCACGGGACCAAGTCGCTCCAGGTGGATTACACGGGGGGTGGCGGCTGGAAGGCGGACTTCACGTTGCCCTTCGCAAACACCAAGCTGGCCGAGGTGCTGCGATTGGATCTCCCGCCCGAGGAGCGGCCTGCCCCCGAGGAACTGGCCCGTTACACCCTGCGATTCGAGATCATCTATCCCGATCGGGATGAGAACAACCAGCCGGCGTGGGCGGTGACGAAGCAGTTTGCCTATAACGGGTCCTGGATTCCGTACGGCATCGCGCGTCGTGATCAGCCGGCCGGCCGGGCCCAGACGGTCTCCATCACGCTGGATCAACTGCCCAACTGGGACGCAGCGGTGGAAGGCGCGCCCATGATGGTCTTCATCGCCCAAGGGGATTTCGCGGACGCGTTCACGCTTTACTACGACAACTTCCGTCTCATCGACACCGGGGGGTTGGCCGCCGCTCCACCGCAGATCGCCAGCATCCAGGTGAACGCGCAAGGCAAGGTGGTGATCACTTGGACGGGCAACGGGGTTTTGCAGAGTTCGCCGAGCCTGACCGCGCCGCAGTGGGCGCCGATGGCGGGGGTGAGTTCCGGGAGTCCGATCGACCCACCGACCAGCGGGATGGCGTTTTACCGCCTCGTTGTTCCGTAGACTCCTTTCTCGCCTGTTCGGGGAGTGCGGGCAGTTGGCGGAAACCACCGAACCATCATGACGACTCTGAGTACACGCGACGCTGTCGAGCGAGCTCGACGGCTGAGGGGTTGGACGATCCGGGTGGTGTTTGGGGTGGGTTTGGCTGGAGCGCTGCTGACGACCCAGACCGTGGGGCAGGACACACGCGCGGCATCACCGCGGAAGGCAGGGGTTGCGCCGGTCGTGCCCATGGGCGCACGGCCGTTCGACCTCGCGCAGGTGCGGTTGCTCGCGGGCCCGTTCTACGACGCGATGCAGCGGAACCGGCGGTATCTGATGAGCCTGGATCCTGCCCGCTTGCTGCACATGTTCCGGGTCACGGCGGGGTTGCCGTCGTCCGCGGAACCTTACGGCGGATGGGAGGCGCCGGCGGTGGAGTTGCGGGGGCATTCGCTGGGCCATTACCTGTCCGCGCTTTCCCTGCTGTACGCGGCGACCGGTGAGGAGCAGCTCCGGGCGCGGGTGGACGCCATCGTCGCGGAACTGGCCCGGTGCCAGGAAGCGTCGCCGGGGCGGGGTTTCCGCGCTGGGTACTTGTCCGCCTTCCCGGAGTCCTTCATGGACCGGGTCGAAGCGGGGCAGCCGGTGTGGGCGCCTTACTACACCCTGCACAAGATCATGGCGGGGCTGCTGGACGCGTACCTGCACTGCGGCAACGAGCAGGCCCTGGCGGTCGTGAGCCGTCAGGCGGACTGGGTGAAGGCGCGGATGGACCGGTTGTCGTTGGACCAGCAGCAGCTCACGTTGCGCATGGAGTTTGGGGGGATGAACGACGTGCTGGCCGACCTTTACGGCGCGACCGGGCGACGCGAGTACCTCGAGCTGGCCCGGGTCTTCGATCACCGGGCCGTGTTCGATCCGCTGGCGCGCGGCGAAGACCGGCTCGATGGCCTCCACGCCAACACGCAGATCCCGAAGTTCATCGGCGCAGCGCGTCAGTACGAGCTGTCGGGCGAGGGGCGCTATCGGGACGTGGCCCGGTTCGCGTGGGACCGCGTGGCCCAGCACCGGTCATACGTGATCGGTGGCCACAGCGACCGGGAGCATTTCTTTCCCGTGGACGACTTTGCCCGTCACCTGAGCGTGGAAACGGCCGAGACGTGCAACACCTACAACATGCTCAAGCTCACCCGGCACCTGTTCGGGTGGGATCCTTCGGCGCGCCTCATGGACTTCTACGAACGCGCCCTCTACAACCACATTCTGGCGTCGCAGGATCCGGTGGAAGGCATGTTCGGCTATTTCATGCCGCTCCTGCCGGGGCACTTCAAGACGTACTCGCGGCCGGAGGACTCGTTCTGGTGCTGCGTGGGGACGGGCATGGAGAATCCCTGCCGGTATGGGGAAGCGATCTTTTTCCACGACCACGACGCGCTGTGGGTGAACCTGTTCGTGGCGTCGGAACTCACCTGGCCGGAGCGCGGTCTGGGGGTGCGCCTGGAGACGGAGTTTCCGGAGGGCGATGTCGTCCGGCTCCATCTGAGCTGTGCCGGGCCGGTCGAAGTTGGCCTGAAGATCCGTTGGCCGGGGTGGGTGGGGAGCGGGTTCACGGTAAGCGTCAACGGGCGGCCGCAGGAAGTCGCGGGACAGCCCGGGTGTTATGTCACGGTGCGGCGCACGTGGCAGGACGGTGACCGGGTGGAGGTGCGCGTGCCCATGGATTTGCACGTCGAGCCATTGCCCGGGGCCGAGGACATCGTCGCGGTGCTGTACGGTCCGCTGGTGCTGGCGGGGGAGCTGGGGCGGGAGGGGTTGGAGACGGTGTCGCCTTATGCCCGGCAGCAGTTGGAATACGTGCGGGTGCCGACGCCCCGTGTGCCGGTGTGGGTGGGCGACGTGGAGAAGCTGGGTGAACGGATCGCGCGGGTGGAAGGGCGCGGACTGGCTTTTCGCACGCGCGGGTTGGGCCGGCCCGCGGACGTGACGTTGGTCCCGTTCCACGCGCTGCATCACCAGCGCTACGCGGTGTATTGGGAGCTGTTCACGGAGGGGGGCTGGGAAGCCTATCAGGCGGGGTTGGCGGACGCCGAGCGGCAGGTGCGTGAGCGGGCCCGGTCGTTCCTGGATTACGTGAAGATCGGCGATCCGGACTCTGAGCGGCGACACCGGCTGGAGGGCGAGCGGAGCCAGTCCGGCAGCCACGCGGGGCGCACGTGGCGTCATGCCCCCGACGGTGGCTGGTTTGGCTACGAGCTGGCGGTCCATCCCGGGCGCGACACCCGTCTGCAGGCGGTGTTTTGGGGTGACGATGCCGGGGCGCGCGCGTTCGACGTGGTGGTGGAGGGGCGGACGATTGCCACGCAGACGCTGGATCGCAATGCGCCCGGCCGGTTCTTCGAGGTGGAATGGCTGCTGGACCGGGAACTCACCGCTGGGAAGGACCGGGTGCGGGTGCGGTTCCAGGCTCATCCGGGACAGACGGCCGGGGGTCTGTTCGGGCTGGCGACGCTGAAGTGAGGCTGCCCTTGCCTGTGCCTGCGGCCGTGCTTGCCACGTGGGAACGGGGCTCCTAAGGTCGCGGCACGTGATGATTCAGAAGACGGTTGGAGAGTTGGCCGGCCTGGTGGGCGGGGAGATCGTGGGCGATGCGGAGGCGTGTGTCAACTCGGGGGCGACTATTGAACTGGCGCGCCCCGGCCAGATCACCTTCCTGGCCAATCCGCGCTATGCGCTGTTGATCAAGCAGACGCGGGCGACCGCGATCGTGGTCCCGGAGCCCATGGAGTGTTCCGCGATCCAGATTGTCGCGGGCAATCCGTACTATGCGTTCACCCGGATCCTCGTGGCGTTGCACGGGCATCGGCCTTATCTGCGGGTGGGCATCAGCCCGCAGGCACAGATCCATCCGAGCGCCACGTTGGGAACCGAGGTGAGCGTGCACCCGAACGTCACGGTGTGCGAGGACGCGCGCATTGGTCGGCGCACCATTCTGTACCCCGGCGTCTTTGTCGGGCCCGGCACGGAGATCGGGGAGGACTGCGTGCTGTTGCCGAATGTGGTGGTGTACGAGCGTTGTCAGGTGGGGAACCGGGTGTTGATTCACGCGGGGGCCTGCATTGGGCACGACGGTCTGGGTTTCTCGACCCAGGCGGGGGTGCATCACAAGATCCCCCACATCGCGCGGGCGGTGATCGAGGACGACGTCGAGATCGGGGCGAACGCCAGCATTGAGCGGGGGGCCTTGCACGACACCGTGATCGGTCCCGGATCGAAGATCGGCAGTGTCGTGGCGATTGGCCACGGGGTGCGCCTGGGAGCGCATTGCCTCATGGTGGCCCAGACCGGGGTGGCGGGCTCAACGCGGATCGGCCATCACTGCGTCATGGCGGGGCAGGTCGGCATCGCCGGTCACTTGGAGATCGGCAATCACGTGACCATTGCTGCCCAGTCGGGCGTGAGCCAGAACATCCCGGACGGGGAACGGGTGTTCGGCACGCCGGCGTTCGAGATGAGCAAAGCCGTCGAGGCCGCGGCCATCTACAAACGCTTGCCTGAGCTGCGTCGGACCCTCCGCGAACTGGAGCGGCGCGTGGCGGTGCTGGAACAGGGCCAGCCCACGGGGGCGGCGGTCCGAGCTCAGATGCCCCCGCCGGCGTAACGGGCCATGAGCGCGTAGCGCTCGAAGACGCGTCCGGTCTCAGCCTCGTGCTCGCAGACGGTGGTCTCGTCCACGGGCTCAAAGAAGCATTGGGGGTCCTCGCCCATGTAATCGCCGGAGGCGAACAACGCCATGGCCCGGCAGCCGCCGCAGGTGAACTTGTAGCGGCAACGACCGCACTTGCCGCCCAGTTGGCTGCGATCGAGGATGCGCCGGAAGACCTCGGTGTTCGCGACGATGTCCCGGACCGGGGTTTCCCGGACGTTGCCGGCGTTGAGCACGTCGAGCAGGATGGCGCAAGGGGCGACGTCGCCTTCGGCGCTCATGGCCAGCCAGGTGCCGCACCAGCAGCCGATGGAAGGGTTTTGGGGAACGGTCTGGTTGCGACGTCCTTGGGAGAACTTGGCGTGCAGCTCGGGGGCCAGGAAGAACGGGGTGTAACTCACGTACCCGAAGGCATGTCGCCGCATGTGCGGGTGGGCGTAACGCTCCATCTCTTCGCGGGTGAGGTTTTGTTCCAGAAATGCTGGGCCCCAGGCCCTTGCGCGGTGAACGGGGAGCGGTTCCAGGGGATGCGGCGTTGGTACAGGTAATCGAAGGTCTGACCAAGCGTCTGCAGGTTGTGGCGGCCGAGGTTGACCACGACGTGGCGCTTGATCCCGAGCGATTCGCACAGGTCCAGTGCGCGGAGGGTCACCTCGACCTCGGCGTCGCGCGTGGCGGAGTTGCTGTCATCCAGCGAGTTGATGCCCAGCGAGATCACCAGATCATCACCCCCGGCTTCGCGGATGGCGAGCAGCCGTTCCTGGTTCAACTGGAGGCCGTTCGTGCAGACGCTGGAGCGGTAGCCGTGCCGCCGGGCCCCGCGCAACAGGTCCAGGGCGTCCGGGCGGGTGAGGAATTCGCCGCCGCTCCAGATGATGATCTTGACGCCGACCTCACTGACGCGGGCGAAAACGAGGTCCTCGATTTCCTGGGCGGTGAGCTGTTCCTGCCGGCTCTGGCGGACGCGCTGCGGGTCGTTGCTGCCGCTCATGCAGATGTTGCAGCGCAGGTTGCAGGCGCGGGTGGCCTCGAAGTAGAGCGTGGGGAAGTTGAACGTCCTCCCCGTGGCAGTCCCGGCCGTCGGGCCCGTGGTTGGTGTGACCATGCGACGGAATGACACGGAGGAAGTCCGGCGGCGTCAAGGGGCAACACGACGCTCTGTGCGTGGCTGGAGGTGAGGAAGTCGCGCCTGCGTTTGGCGTGCGTGCACTTCAGCGCCGCTTTGGGTCGGCGGGCGCTCTCAGGCGAACTACCCGGACCACGCCGTCTGCACCCAGGACGACTTCCCGGGCGGATTCCGGCACGTCGACTTGCGTCTCGTTCCCGCCCGGCCAGCGCACCCGGAGACGGCTGACTGGTTCCCTCATCGCGAGCACCTCCACCGCGCTGTTCTGCGACCAGTAACCCGAGCCTGCCCCGACCATCCGCGCCGGTCCCCAAGCATCGCCCGTCTGGCTGCGCATCACGGCACCCACCGCGGTGGGGTTCCCTGGCGGACCTTGGAGCCGAATGCGCAGCCCCGGTTGACCGCGGAGGTTCCGAAACAACCTCGTGGCGTTCCCGTTCTGGGTCACGGCCAGGTCGACGCGGCCGTCGCCGTCAAAGTCGGCCAAGGCCGCCGCGCGCTGCTCGCCGTACACGCGCACGCCGCTTTCGTGGGCGGGGACCGCGGTCAAGCCGCCACGGCCATCCCCGCGGAGCCAGAGCCCGAGGCCGGCATCGCAGCGGGGCGTCTTGTCCTGCGTGGCAAAGAAGTTCTGGCTCAGAAACACGTCTTCCTGGCCATCGCCGTCAAAGTCCCCGACGCACGCGGCCATCGCCGTGGCGAACTGCGCCTCGCGGGGCAGGGGGACCGCCACGAAATGGTCGCCGCGATTGAGGAAGAGCGTCGTGGCGAGGGTGACGACCTCGAGGCGTCGAGCGCGTGCCAGTGCCGGGCCGAGGACGTCCGCCACGGTGGCTTCTCCGAAGGCCGCGTGCGTCGGGAATCGCGCCCGCACGGCCGGCAGGGCGGCGGCGACGCTCTCGAGATCGCGCTCGGGCACATCGGCTCCACGCGGTCCACTTGGGGTGGCCTCGATCAAGTGGACTGCGCCCGTGTCGGCGAAGTCGCCGTAGTAGACCCGATAGGGAGCAGTCGGCGACGCGCGGGCCACGGTATTGAGGCCCCAATTCGTGGCCAGGAGATCCAGCAGTCCGTCGCCGTCAAAGTCGCCCGTGACAATCCCGTTCCACCAGCCCGTCAACTCGTTGAGCGTTGTCCGTTGAACGTTGGATGTTGAACGTTGTCCGTTGAGCGTAGCATCTCCGGGCGGCGCGCTCACCACGGGCGCCAGCCACTCGCTCAACCGGCCGCGCTCGTTGCGGAACAGGCGGATCGGTCCCCACTCGATGGCCAGGGCCAGGTCCGGCCAACCATCGCCTTCGAGGTCGGTCCACACGGCGCCGCTGACCAACCCGACCCGTTCGAGGCGTTTCGAGTTCTCGACGTCCAAAACCCAACGCCCGCCCGCCTGCCGATAGAGCTTCGAGGAAGGGGGCTCGGGATACCGCCCCGGCAGGCAGCGGCCGCCCACGAACAAATCGAGGAAGCCGTCCCCATCGAAATCGGCCAGCGCGAGGGGTCCCACGCTGAATGGCAGGGCTGGGATGACCTCGGCGGCCTGCGGTTCACCGGGTGCGAACTGAAGGACGGCGCCGCCTGGGTCGAGGTCCGCTTCGTAGCTTGCCGAGCCCACGAGGAGCACAGGTCCCCGACCCGGCGCGTGCCAGCCCAGCAAGGCGGTTCGGTCGCGGGATGCGGGGAGGTTCCACGGTGGTTCGCTCAGGCGCTGGAAGCCCTCCGGTGCGCGGTTACGGAACACCGCCAGCCGCCCGCCCTTGCCACTGCCGACGATCAAGTCCTCCCGGCCGTCACCGTCGAGATCGAACCAGCTCAGGCCCGGTCCCAACTGACTGAGGCGTCGGGGCAGCAGCGGTTGCTGGTCGAAATCGTTGAACGGATCGTCGTGATGCCGGTGATCAAGCCAGGCACTGATGTCTTCGAAGAACGGGCTGGCGGCGGATGATGCTGGCGGTTGCAGCGGCGGGGGCGGGGGCTCAGACGGTTCGGTGGCACCGGCGGGTTCGTGGATGGTGTACCGGGTGTTCGGCCGGGCGTTGGTCACCACGCTGCGCCGGCCGCTGCGCCACAGCACCTCGATCGCGAGCGGGTCCGTGTCGTGGCCAGCCGCGAAGACCCGCATCGGGTCGTCGCCGGAGAGATACCGGCCACCGGCCATCATCTCCTGGGCCTGGATGACGGGGCCGCCCCGGACGGTGATGCGGGCGCCGATACCGGCGGTGTTGGGCGGTTGACCCTGGAGGCGGACGGCGATGCGCGGCGCGGGGGCGTTGTTGCGGTAAACGCCGAGGGGGCCATTCAGGTTGTTGATCACGAGGTCGAGGTCGCCGTCGTTGTCGAGGTCCGCCAGCGCCATGCCCTGCGAGACCCCGACATCGTCGAATCCCCAGGCCGGGCTGCATTCGACGAAGGTGAGGTTGCCCTGGTTGCGGAAGGCGAGGTTGGCCTGTTCGAGGGGCGGCAGCATGAGGAGTTTGCCGGGGATCCGGCTGGGGGGATAGGGACCCTGGGCGGCGATGCGGGCCTGGGCATCCAGGTCCTGCGTGTCGAACATGTGGCCGGTGGTGGCGAGCACGTCTTCGTAGCCATCGAGGTCCACGTCGAGGAACAGGACCGACCAGTTCCACTCCGAGTTCTCGAGCCCGGCGTAGGTGGCGATCTCGGCGTAGGTGCCGTCGCCGCGATTCCATTGGAGGACGGTGCGGTCGAGTTGCGGGCGATCGTCGTACACGCCGGGCAGGATGGTGTACGGGGCCATGCCCGCGATTTGCATCCGTCGCCGCCCGTGGTCGCGGCTGGTCATGTCCGAGACGAACACGTCGTCGTGTCCGTCGCGGTCCACATCGGCGAAGTCCACGGCCATCGAGAAGGTCGCGGTGTGGCGGAGGGCCAGGCGGGGCAGGGCGCGGAATCGGCCCCGGCCGTCGTTGAGCCAGATGCGGTCGGGGGAGTGGAAATCGTTGCAGACATAGAGGTCGGGCAAGCCGTCGCGGTTCAGGTCGCGGAAGGCGGCGCTGAGACCCCAGTCGCGGGGCGGTTCGCGCAACGGTTGACCGTCTTCGTCGAGGAACGTGCCGTCGGTCCAGGAGAGCGGACGGAAGCGGCCGCCGCCTTCATTGCGGTAGAGGACGTGGGGTTCGCCGTGTTCGAGGACGCGGCCGTCGGGCGTGAGTTCGAGATGCCCGCGATCCTGCGGCCGGATCATGCGGCGTCCGCCCACGTTGAAGAGGGCGAACCCGGTCGAACGGACCGTATTGGTGCGGTAATGCGCGACGTAGAGATCGAGGTCGCCGTCGCCGTCGATGTCGGCCAGCGCACCGGTAGTGGGGCCGCGACCGGGCAGGAGACCGGCGTCGGGCGCCGCCTCAAAATGCCCCCGGCCGTCATTCAGGAACAGCCGGGTGCCGGTGTCGATGCCGTTGAGGATCAAATCCAGATCGCCGTCGCCATCGACGTCGGCGAGCACCGCGCCGGTCGAGAATCGGCCCGGGAAGTCAAGGCCGGCGGCGGCGGTGACGTTGGTGAAGCGCCAGCCGCCGAGGTTGCGGAAGAGCGCGCCCCTTTGCTCAAGCGCGCAGACGAACACGTCGCACCAGCCGTCGCCGTCGACGTCCCCGAGGGCCACGCCCGAACCGTTGAGGCGGATCTGATTCTCCGCGGCATGGGCCGGGCTGAGCGTGTTGGTGAACGCGAGGCCGGTGGCCGACGCAGGCAGCCGGGTGAACCCGGCCACCCCTGCGGCCGGGACAGGTAACGGAGCGGCGTGGTAGCCCGGACTTTGGGCTCCGACCAGCGACACGGCCAGGGCGCAAAGCAATCCCCCGGCGGTCGGCCAGCCGAGGACGCGGTGCATGCGTGACTCGATCATCCACATGGTGAGACCGGCCCTGCATAACGGGAAACGCCGGGTGGCGAAAGCGGGAAGTGAGGATGGGGAAGCTCAAAACGCAAAGCGCAAAGCTCCAGGGAGGTTCCAGGATTCCAGCGGTCAAGCCGGCCCCGCCATGGCCGGCCTGCCAAACGGTGCCGACGTCCGCCCCCGGCAGGACGCTTGCACCACAGATCCACGGCAAGCTGAAGATCCCCTCGCTGCTGACACGGGCGCCGTTGACATCGCGCCCTGGCCGTATTACTTCGCTCGATACCAACATTCGGAACATCCGATGTCAGAACACCTGCCCACTCCTTCGATGCGGGACCGCGACCGCCACGGCGCCCCGGCCGCAACGGTCCCGTCCCCACCGACGAAATTGCCGCCGCGTTCCGCCTCGACTCCGCGGCGCGGACAGGTCGTCGCGTGGGCGCTCTGCCTGGCGGGGCTCGCCTCCGGCCGGGCCGCTCCAGAACCCGCCTTCGACCCGGTGACCATCGCGGCGGATGTCGCCATCGGCTACGGCGTCGCGGTGGCAGACGTGGACGGCGACCGCCGCCCCGACATCCTCCTGGCGGACCAGCGCCAGTTCGTCTGGTTCCGCAATCCGGGCTGGGAACGGTTCGTGCTCGCGGAGGACCTCACCGAAACGGACAATGTCTGTCTGGCCGCAGCGGACCTCGACGGAGACGGCCGGGCCGAGATTGCGGTCGGCGCCGGCTGGAACCCCAGCGACACCACCGACAGCGGGGCCGTGTTCTACCTGATCGCGCCCTCCGACCGCACGCAACGATGGACGCCGGTTCGCCTCCCCCACGAGCCCACGGTGCATCGGATGCGCTGGGTCCGGAACCCCCGCGACACATACGATCTCGTCGTGCTTCCCCTCCACGGCCGCGGCAACCAGAAGGGCGAAGGCGCCGGTGTCCGCGTCCTGGCCTATGGCAGGCCCGCGGGCCCCACCTCGCCCTGGCCCACCGTCCTGATCGATGACCGCCTTCACCTGACTCATAACTTCGATGTCGTCCCCGGGTCGCAGCATTCGGGCGAAGACCTGCTCGTGGCGGCGCGCGAAGGGGTGTTTCATTTCCGCTCCGAGGGGGATCGCTGGCGGCGCGAACAACGGATTGGGAACGACGAAGGTAAGACGGCCTTCACCGGAGCGGGAGAAGTGCGTCAGGGCCGACGTCGTAGCGGCCCGTTCATTGCCACGATTGAGCCGATGCACGGCCATCAGGTGGTGGTGTACACGCCCGCGGCGGCCGACGATCCCAGCCCGCTCTGGCGGCGGACCGTCCTGGACGAGTCGCTCATCCAGGGCCACGCCCTGGCCTGTGGCGATCTGCTGGGTTTGGGCGCCGACCAGATTGTGGTGGGCTGGCGCGGCAACCGGCCGGGCGACCGCGTGGGGATCAAGCTGTTCGTCTCACTGGACGACGCCGGCGCCGTGTGGAAATCCTTCCCGGTGGACGAAAACCAAATGGCCTGCGAAGACCTCTGCCTGGCCGATCTGGACGGCGATGGCCGGCTCGACATCGTCGCGTCGGGTCGGGCCACGCGTAACCTGAAGGTGTACTTCAACCGAACGGCCGGGGGAGGGAATTGAACCCCGGTCCCGGCTCCCGCGAACCCGGACGCCACCTGAGTTCATGAAGCGCCTTTCGTTGTGGGTGTGGGCCCTCGTGCTGGTCGGGCTCGCGCTGTGGTTCTGGCGGGGTCGGCCGGTCAGCCTGGTCAACTTGCCGCCCACCGCCCGGGGTCCGTGGGTGGCATTCGGCGACAGCCTGACGGCGGGAACCAGAGTACCGCCGGAGGCGGCTTATCCCGCCCAGCTTGGCCACCGGTTGGGCGTGGACATCGTCAACCTCGGCGCTTCCGGAGATACCACGGCGGACGGACGCGCGCGGTTGCCGGAAGCGCTTCAACTCAACCCGCGGGTGGTGCTGCTTTGCCTGGGCGGCAACGACAGCCTGCAACGCGAACCCCTCGACCAGACCTTCGCGAACCTGGCCGCGCTGGTGGACGCGTTCCAGCCGACCGGCACGTTCGTGGTGGTGCTGGGCGTGCGCAGCGCGAGTGTGTTGGACCAGCACCGGCGACGCTTCGCCCGGCTCGCCCGCGAGAAGCGCGTGTTGCTGGTACCGGACATCCTGGACGGTGTCTTGGGCACACCGGCCTTGATGGCGGATCCCCTGCACCCGAACGAAGCAGGCTACGCCCGGATCGCGGAACGCATCGCGACGGCCCTGGAACCGCATCTCGATCAACTGCGATAGACCCCTCCGGAATCTGCGTATGAACGTCATTGTCGATCTCAGCCTGGTCCCCCTCGGCACGGGGGTGTCGCTGTCCCCTTACGTGGCCGCCTGCGAGAAGGCCCTCGCCGCCGCCGGGCTCCAACCGGTCCTGCACGCCAACGGCACGAACCTCGAAGGCGAATGGGACGTCGTGTTCGGCGCCATCAAACGGTGCCACGAACTCGTTCACGAGATGGGGGCTCCGCGCATCACGACCGTAATCAAGCTCGGGACGCGCACCGACCGTCGGGAGACGATGGAGCAGAAGGTCGCGAGCGTCCGCGCCAAGTTGTCCCCGGCGCCGAACCTCGAAACCTGAGCGGTACCGGCCGGCGACCGAGCGTTCAGCGGTCCAGCTCGAGGCGGTAGTAGTACGGGCCCGGCCCGGTGACGGTGCGGTCCACGTAGGTGTTCGTGGGCGGGGTGGCGGCCAATCCCTGCGCGAGGCGGGTGTAGGGACCCGCCAGGCTGGCGGCCCGGGTCACGTGGTAGCGCTTGCCGGCGACGCTCTGCCAACGCAGTTCGATTTGACCGGCGATCGCCGGACGGGGACCGCCCGGCAGGAAACCGAACCGGTCGGTGGCGCGGGTCGCGTCCGTGCCGGCCAGGTACTCGTCGACGTCAGGTTGGCCGTCGCCGTCGCGATCCGAGCGGGCGGAGACGAGCGGCAGGGCGGCGCCTTGTGTCTGGCGCCATTGGAGGTAGGCGAGGGCTTGTTCGAGGACGTAGTCCTTCAAGGTCGCATCGTCGATGCTCTGCGAGGGCGGAACGGCGATGGCGGGAGCGAGGCCGCGGTCTTCGAAGGGTCGTTGGCGCTCGTCGTACGCGATCCAGGTGCTGACCGCGTACTCGAGGTTGAGCTCGGGAATGGTGCGGGTTTCCGGGCTGCCCGAGGCGCCGCGGGTGCGGTCCCCGATGAGGACGACATTGGGGCAGGCGCGGAGCATGAGGGTGAACCACTCGGCCGAGCTCATGCAGCGCTGTCCGATCAAACCCACGACCGGCTTGAGATAGCGCGGCCCCGTGGTGGGCTGAAGCACCTTGGGCAGGAACGGCTCGAACTGGTAGGGCACGGAGCCCACGACGCGGTAACGCACGTGGCCGTAGGTGACGGGTTGCTCGACGAACCGCGACGCGAACTTGGCGGCGTTGGCCTCGTTGCCGCCACTGTTGGCGCGGAGATCCACGATCCAGCCCGGGGCATCCGCGTAGAGGCTGAAGACTTGTTCGAGGTCGGCATCGCTGAGTTTGCCGAAGGCCTCGGTGGCGAGAGTATCCACGACGAGGTGGGCCCAGCCGCCGGTGAGGCGGGCGTGGTAGAGGACGTTCGCGTTGCGGACGTTGGCGTAAGTGGCGCCCCCCGTGTACTGGGTCGAGAGCTTGTTCAGGTAGTTGCGCGGGTAATCGCCGGCGTAGCCGACGTAGGTCCCGTCCGGCAGCCGGACCGAGACATGCCAGTCGTGCAGCACCTGGAGGACCTCGTTGAGTTTGACCCCGAACTGGGTGGGGGTCAGGCCGGCGAAGGCATTCCGGTGAGCCTCGTACACGGCCGGCCACGAAACGCCCTTGTGGTCGAAGTAGGAGTAACGGTCCTGGAAGTCCTGCCAGACTTCGCGCCAGTAGTCCTTGGCCGGGCCGGCCGCGCCGGTGCCGGTGAGGGCGGCGGTGACGTCGGGTTGGCCGGGCGCGGTGCTGCGGAAGTGGACCGTGGCGGTCTGAGCCCCGGTCTGGCGGGGGGAGAAAGTGAGGTCGAGGGACTGTCGCTGGCCGACGGCGAAGCGTTTCTGGAGAGGGGAAGCGAAGTCGAAGGCGGCGACACCGGGCCCTTCGAGGGTGACCTCGATGAGTTCGAGGTCCGCGTTGCCGGTGTTCGCGAGTTCAACGCGCCGGGTCACGGGGGTGCCGAGGGGCGTCGAGCCGAAATCCAGGCTGGCTGGGACGAGTTCGAGGCGACCGGCCGGGGGCACATAGGTGCCGGAACGGAAGCCGACCGGGTAGGTGAGCTCGGTGGCCGACCAGAGGAGGGCGCGGGTGGACCCGGCGGTCAGGGCGCTGCGATCGGCGGTGAGGCTGGCTTCGTTCAGGTAGTGAAGTCCCCCGCTGACGGTGCTGAACACGATCTGGGTGTCATCACCACGGAAGCTGGGGACGGCGAAACCGTCGAGGCCCCGGAGCAGGACGTGGAGCTGGCTTTGGCTGAGATCGAGGGAAACCACCCCGATCGTGGACTGCTGGTTCGTGGTGTAGACGTAGTCCGCGACGAGGTGGTGGGGCAGCGTGTTGGCGAGGGCCGGGTTCCCCACCTGGAGACCGGGGCTGAGGGGAAGGAGGGAGTGGCATTGGAGATCCTTGACCCGGAGGGAGAACAGGCCCCAGCAGCCGTACTCGACCTGGCCGAGCACGCCTTCGGCGAAGGCATCGAAGTAAAGGACGTCGCCCACGCAGTTGAAGGAGAGGACATCCGCGAAGCTGGCGGTCACGGGATCGCCGCTGGTGGGCACGCGGATGGTGGCGCTGCGGACGGAGTCATCCTCCGTGTTGAGGAGGTGAACCTGGTTGTCGTAGTCCGTCGTGGTAAAGGCCACCCAGCGGAGGTCTTTCGAGAGCGCGATCGTGCGCACATCCCCGGTGTCCGTGAGCTGTTCCTCGTCCTCGCCGTCGGTCCAGAAAACGTTGTGGTCCTCGTCCACGCAGAGGGCCCACGTGCCGTCGCCCGAAACGGCGGGGCGGACGCGGTCAAGCGCGGTGAAGGAGACCAGTTGGTAACCCTGATTGTTCATGACGTAGAGGCCGTAGCCGAGGAAGAAGCCGAAGAAATCATCGTACTCGGCGCGGAGGAAGACGATGCGTTCCTCGCCGGAGGTGGGGGGGACAGGCGAAGGCGGCGGGGTGGCACTGCCGTCGAGGATCTGGGCCGTATCGAACGCCTGGGCAACGATCTGCGCCTCGGGTCCGTTGGGATGGAGATCCTTGGCCGCCGAGATCACGGCGCGGCGGTAATCCACGAACTCGGCGTACTGGGTGAGGTAGCGGGTCAGCGCGCGATAGACGATCTTCTCAGCCTTCTCGCGGCCCAGACCGTTCTCGCCGGCGGTGAAGAGGTAGGCGGCGTAGCTGGGGATGGTCGAGTTGACGTGCACGCCGCCGAGATCGCCCTCGGGGGTGTTGGGGAGGTTCCGGTACTCGGCCATGGTCTTGGGGCCGGGTTCCTTGACCTGCGGATTGGCCGGGTTGCTGAGGTCCCGCCAGGCCACGTGGGCCGAGCCCCGGACGGTGTCCTCGCCGAGCAGCCAGTCCTCGCGGTCCACCATGCAGGCGAAGTAATCGGCCATGTGCTCATGGAGCGCGCCGGACTGGTTCTCGTAGCGGAAGGCGGCGGAGTTGTCGACGACGCCGTGGGTCAGCTCGTGCGCCGCGATGTCCAGGGCGGCGGGGAGCATGCCGGGATTGGTGCTCCGCTCGCCGTCGCCGAAGACCATGAGGTTGAGGTTGGGGTTGAAGAAGGCGTTGTCCTTGTAGAGCTCCCCGCGGTGGTTCTTGAAGCGGGCATGGATCAGGGCGGTGAGGGAAATCCCGCGGTCGTCGAACGAGTTCCGGTTGTGGGTCGTGCGGTAGTAGTCCGCGATGCGGCGGAAATGGGAGAGCATGCTGACGGCCGTGGGATCCCAGCGGTTGCGGTCGGTCGTCCGCACGTAGCCGATGCCCTGTTTGAGGGCGACCTCGACGTCCTGGTCCTGGACGTCGAAGACACAGAGGGCGCCGAACAGATTCGTGAAGGTGGGCGGGCGTGAGCGGGCCGCGTCGTAGATCGTGGCAGTGGTGTCAATCGCGAGGAATTCCGTCCCCTGCTGCCAGGAGTGGACGGGCTGGACCTGGCCGAGGAGATCCGGCGCCTGCCCTTGCGCCGCCGCACTGAAGGTGGTCGCCAGCCGATGGAGCACCTGTCCGTCCGCCCCGGCAACGACGACCTCCCAGGACTCCGTCGGGGTGACGATCAGCGAAACCAGATACGCCGGTACAGGACTGACGTTTGGGTTCCAGTAAAGCACCCGCTGAGCCTGCGGCGGCCGCACGCCGGTGCCGACCTGACCCACCGCCTGCTGAGCGCGCGCGATCGCGTCCGCCTCACTCACGACAAACTCGCCGTCCTCGCCGCGGCGCGGCGTGGGAGAATAGATGCCGCTGAGTTCCACGGGCTCGCCTTGCGGGTCGAAATGCAACACGACCTGGGCCCCGTACACCGGCAGGTCCCCATGGCGCTGGTCGAGCCGGACATGAACCATGCCCAGGTCATCCCGCTCCGGAGCCCGCGGCACGAATTCCTGCGCCGGCTGCTGCACGTTGAGGACGGGGGCCAGCACGCCGACGGTGGCCAGCGCCATCGCCGCAAAGTCGCCGCGATCCCGCGCGGCCTCGTAGGCGGAGTCGCCCCGCAGAACGGCGGTCAAGGGGCCGCGCACGTGGCGCAGCGTGCCGGCAGCCGAATCCATGGCGAGCGACGCACCCACCCCCAACTGGTCACGCAACGTGTCGACGGCGCGCTGCTGGGCGGGCTCCAACACCCGTTGTCCGGTGCCGCGGGTCTTGCCGCGGACGGTCGGGACCTTCCGGGCGCCAGGATTCGCCTGCTGCTGACGAAGGCCCGTGCCCAGTTGGCGCGCCACGGCATCTCGTGCCGCCAGAACCTCCGGCGACGATCGCGGCTGCGCTTGGGCCTGCCGGGCCCTTTCAAGAAGGCCGGCGGGCTTGTCCAAAGCCGCGCGCATGCGGTCCGGTCCCGCGGAGGTCGGGGCGGAGACCAGCAACGCTGACGGATCCAGGAACGTGGCACCCGCGGGCGCGAGCGGATCGCGGGCATCCTGGCCCTGGCGCCCAAGAATGAGAACGAGTCCCAGGGCCAGCCCAAGGCCCACGGTGCGAATAGTGGTTTTGGTTTTCATCGCGTGGTCGTTTGGAGGACGGGAAAGCGGAGATGCATGCAGGGAAGCGCCGGGTCAGGGTTCGACCTCGATCCGGTAAAAGGCCCGGCTCCCGATCGCCGCGCCATCGGTCCAGGACGTCGTGGAGCCGGTGGCCGCAATGTGCTCCTGGATCACCTGGCCAAACGGAGCAGCACCAGCCGGGGTCGAGTTGCGCCGAAGCGTGTAGCGTTTCCCCGGCACGCTCGTCCAGGTGAGGGTGATCCCGGCCGGGGCGCGGCTCACGGCGGTGAAACACAGCCGCGAGCTGGGATCCCGGGGATGGGTGCCCGCGAAGTACTCGTACCGATCCAGGAACCCGTCGTGGTCGGCGTCCGACACGGCGGTCAGCTCAAGGCCGTGCTCCTGAATCCAGTCCTCGGGTATGCCCCAAGGGTTGTCGTGGTTCACGGGTGCCGGCGCGAAGAGGGTCACCCGCACGGAGGATTGGGGGCCCAGGCTGGCGCCGCCGGTGGGTTGACTGAGTTGGAGCGTGAACGAACGGGGTTCGGTCGCGGTAAGCCCGGGGGGGAGGGCCACCGTGATGGCCGCAAAGGCCTGCCCTTCCGCAAAACTGAGTTGCCCGTTCGCGGCCACGTAATCGCGACCGGCCCGGGCGGTGTCATCGCGGGTGGCATAGGTGACGGCGACCGCCCCGGCGAGCCCATGCTGACGCCGCACGGGGATGATGACCGAGCCTTCGGGCGCGTAGGCGTCCACGGTCGGCACCGCAGCTTCGATCTGGCCCCGCACCGCGGGATGCACGTACTCGTAAGCGCCGAGGTCAGGTCGCGCGAAGCCATCCTGGTTGCCGTCCAGAGGCCGCGGCCGCTGGTCAAAGTCGGCGTCCGGCGCGTAGAGGGGTTCGCCGGCGTCGATGGCGGGCGAGCCCGCCTGCAGGTGGAAGTCGCCGTTCAGCGAAACGAAACGGGGATCGCCGGTCAGATCGGTGGGATGGGACAGCGGGCCGCCGGGAACACCGAAGGAGCCATAGAGCTGATAGTCCTGGCCGTTGTTGGCGTGGAAGAGATTGCGGACCATGACCGGGCTGACCGGGCTGGCCTGCTGGTTGAAGATGCCGCTGCTGTTGTAGGCGACGATGTTGTTCGCGAGGACCAGGTTCGCCCGCTGGAAGAGGATGGTGTGGATGCCGCCGCCGAAGTTCAGGCCGAAGTAGTCCGCGGTGTTGCCCAGGATCGAGTTGTTCGCGACGATGAGATCGCCGCCGTCGACCTGCCCGACGCTGAGGGCCATGCCGCCGCCGTAGCCGCCGCCCTCGAAGGTGCCGGCGCGGTTCAGGAGCACGAGGTTGTTGCGGATCTGCCCGGCGCAGAAGAGGACATACAGCCCGGCCCCTTCCTGCGAGGCGAGGTTTTCGTAAATGAGGTTGTCCGCCACCTGCAGCAGCTCTGCCGAAATCCAATCCAGGCCGCCGCTGTTGTGGAGCGAAAGGCCCCTGCCTTCGTTGTTCCGGATTTCGTTGCGGCGGATGCGCGGCTTGCCAAACGAGCTGTAGAGCCCGCCGCCATCCGAGGCCCGGTTGTGGGCGATGAGACAGTCTTCGACCAGGGCGTACGACCGGTCCAGATGCAACCCGCCCCCCCAGCCCTTGCCGTCGCCGCCCGCCAGGTTGTTCGTCAGGACGCAACCCGAAATCCACGGGCTGGCGCCGTAGGCCCCCACGCCTCCGCCCAGGTTCGCCACGTTGCCCGTGATCAGGCACCGGGCAACGGTGGGCCCGGCCTGGTAGCATTCGATCCCGCCGCCCTGGTCACTGAAGTTCGCGGTGAGGCGACCGCCCTGGAGGACAAACCCGTCCACGGTCTGCAGGCGGTGCCCGCCCCAGACCAGCAGGACACGGCCCTTCGCGCCCCCGTCCAGCCGCGTGACGTTGGCCTCGGGATTCCGCTCCGCTCGCGAGGTTTCCTGCCCACGGAACCCACCGTAAAGATGGACATAAGGTGGGAGCGTCAGGTTCTCGGTGTAGGTCCCGGCCTGCACCCAGACTTCCCCGCCGCGGGTGAGGTGGTTCCCGGCCAGAGCGCCGTCGTTGAGAGAGGCAATGGCGGCTGCGACCGTGCGCTTGGCGGTCGCCCAAGTGGCGCCGTCCTGGGCGTCGTTACCGGTGGGACGGACGCGCACCACAGGCGGCACAAACGTCCGGGCGACCCCGTCCGCTTCGTCGGCGCCGATGTCCACCCGGCCCCCCCGGACGCGCGGGGCGCCGTCGGCGTCCACCCAGTCCTCTTCGAGGAACGTGGGGTCGCCGGCGTTGACACACGGTGAATCGGGTTGCAGGCGACAGTCCCCGTAGAGCGGCCCGACGAGGCGGGGATCGAAGCCGAGGTTGCCGCTGGTGCCAATGACGCTGGGAAGTCCGTCGAAGTCCACGGCGTTCCCATGGATGAGGTTGTGGGTAAGGATCGCCGTGCCGCCCGGCGAGCGGGTCGAGCGCGTCAGGCCCGCGGTATTGAACGCGATGAGGTTGTTGGCCAGGCGCAGCGAGTTCAGGCCAATCCAGCGGAGGGCGGGGCCGCTGTTGCCGACAAGGGTGTTGTTGACGACGAGAGGATTGTCCCGCGCCCCACCCACCAACAGGATGCCGCCCGCCTGCAGACCGCCGTTGGCGGTGATCGTGTTGTTCGCGATGACCGGCGCCATGCCGTCGTCGGTGCAGGCAATGGCGCCGCCGCCGAGGCTGCGATCGCCCAGGGGCGGTTGGGCGGCCAGGTTGGCTGTAAGGAAGTTGTTGAGAATGACCGGTGCGCTGGGGACCACGACCTGCCCGTCGTCCGAGACGAAGATGCCCTTGGCCACGATGCCTCCGCCGTTTTCCTCAGCGCGGTTGCGGGCGATGACGTTGCCCCAGATGAGCGGCGAGGATCCCAGGTTCTGCTTGCTGTCACCCTTCACGCAGGCAATGCCGCCGCCATCGCCCTCGTCCCCGCCGGCCAGGTTGTCGGTGATCCAGTTGTTCAGGATGCGGGGGTTGGCGCCGTTGTAGCAGCAGATGCCGCCCCCCGGCCCGGCCGAGACGTTCCCGGTGATGATGTTGTTGGCCAGCGTCGGAGACGTCGCCGTGCAGGCGATCCCGCCCCCCAGAATGCCGCGGCCGTTGCGCACCGTGAACCCGTCCAATCGCGTGGCCGGTGTGGCACCCACGTCCTCCGAGCGGACCACCGGGCCCCCTTGGGCGCCGTCCAGGATGGTGCGATGCTGGCGCCAGTCCCGCTGGTCGCGTTGGGTTTCGTTGCCGGCGAATCCACCGTAAAGCGCCACCTCGCGCTTGAGCCACAGGCGCTCCCCATACGTACCGGCGGCGACCCAGATCTCGTCGCCGGCCTGGGCTTGGGCGAGGGCAGCTCCGACCGATCGCTTGGCCTGGGCCCACGTGAGGCCCGTCCCGCTGTCGTTCCCGTCCGGCCGGACATACCGCACGGCGCCCACCACCTGGCCAGGGATCACCATGGCGAGCAGGAACACGAGGGTCAGGGGCCGACGAAGACTGCGGGGACGAGAGAACATGGGGGACTGGGCAGACCCGCAGGGATACACCTTGGCTGGTACTCGTGTGGTCATGGGCCGCAATACGACCTAATCAAACCTCGCTCTATTCTTAGAATGTTGTTCGCTCATTGACAAGCCAAAACTCGGTGACGATTGCTACCCGGGTGTGCGGCACAAGTCTTCGGATCGTTTGTTCTGGGCTCGATCTTGCGCCGAGGCACCTAGAAAGCTGGAAACCGAAAGGGAGGCTGTCCGCTGCGGTTGTT
>JABTUJ010000037.1 GCA_015075445.1 Verrucomicrobiales bacterium | reverse complement strand
ACCAGCATCGCGGGCGGCCGCACGCCGGGTCTGATCCTGCTTGTGTTTCACGACCAGACGCGGCTCAAACAGCTCGAGAGCACGCGCAAGGAATTCGTCGCCAACGTCAGCCACGAGCTGCGCACGCCGCTGTCACTCATCAAGGGATACGTCGAGACCCTCCTCGACGGAGCCAAGGACGATCCCGCGCTGGCCCAGCGGTTTCTCCAGACCATTGCCAAGCACACCGACCGGCTCACCTACCTGATCGAAGACCTGCTCACCATTTCGCGCCTGGAATCGGGCCCCACCCCCCTGAATCTGCAGCCGACCGGCCTGCGGGAACTGGTCGCGCGAACGGTGGACGACCTCGCCCAACGCGCTGCCGACCGCCAGGTCACGCTGGCCAACCAGATCCCCGTGGAACTCGTGGTGCGGGTGGATGCGGACCGCGTGCAGCAGGTGGTGTTCAACCTCGTGGACAACGCCATCAAGTACGGTCGCCCGGGCGGACGGATCACGCTTGGGGCCCGCGCCTCCGACGCCGCGTGGATTGAGGTGAGCGTGCGCGATGACGGGCCCGGCATTCCCGCCGAGGCCCGCCATCGCATCTTCGAGCGCTTCTATCGCGTGGACAAGAACCGGTCGCGCGACCAGGGCGGCACCGGGCTGGGCCTGGCGATCGTCAAGCACATCGTGCAGAACCACGGCGGCGAGGTCCACCTCGAGAGCGCACCGGGCCAGGGCACCACCTTCCACTTCACCCTGCCGCGCGAACCGATGCCCTCCTGAGTAGGAGTCGAGGTCACGAGACTCAGCAACCGCCTCCTCACGTCGTCGCCGCAGTACGCGGGAACGGCCTATTGCTTGGAAGCGACCGGCGGTGACTTGGCCGGGGCGGACGCGGTCAGGGCGAGGTAATCGAGCAGGATTCGCTTGGCCTCTTTGAGGGCGACATCCGTGGCCGGCGTGGTGTCGGTGTCCGCTTCGGACTCCGCATCCTCCTCGGCACCGGGCAGTGCGGCGGGGCGACGGTTCTCGGCGGTGGCGGCGGGCGCGTTGGTGGAGCCGACGGCGGGTGGCAGCCCGGGCTCGCCCACGAGCTTGAGGGTGAGTTCGTAGGTCTTTTCGGTGCTGGCCTCGCGGCTGGCGCGTTCGGCCTTCCGCTGCTTGCTGCGGGCGTCGGCGGTTTCCTTCTCGCGCACCCGCTGGTCGTAGTTCAGGGAGAGGCTCTTGTCCGCCATGGCCTCGCGATACAGGGTGATGTCCTCGCGGACATAGTCCCAGTCGCGGTCGGTGGTCTGGCGGGCCTCGGCGCGGCGCCGCAGTTCGTCCAGGTGGGGGGCAATGCGGTCAAGGCGGGTGAACTTGGCGCTCGGGATGGTGTCCCAGGGCAAGGGGAACTCGTGCATGCCCTCGCCCACTTCCAGTTCGTTGGCGACCGAAGGGAGGATCACATCGGGCGTGACGCCCCGCACCTGGGTCGATTCGCCATTGGCGCGGTAGAACTTGCGGATCGTGACTTTGAGGGCGCCGGGGTTGTAACTGGGGGGAAAGCGACGGGTCATCTTGGCGAGCTCGTAGATGGTCTGCACCGTGCCTTTGCCATGGGTCGACTTGTCGCCCACGACGATGGCCCGGCCGTAGTCCTGCAGGGCGGCGGCCAGGATCTCCGAGGCCGAAGCGCTGAAGCGGCTGGTGAGGACGAGCAGGGGGCCGTCGTACAGCACGTCGGGGTCGGTGTCGCTCTCGGTGTAGATGTCGCCGTTGGCATCCCGCACCTGGACGATGGGGCCTTCCTTGATGAAGAGGCCGGTAAGGCGGATGGCTTCCTCGAGGGAACCGCCGCCGTTGCGCCGGAGGTCGAGCACCAGCCCCTGGGCGCCTTCGGCCACCAGCTTGCGGATCAGCTTCGCGACATCATCGGTGGTGCTGCGGGGCTCGGATCTGCCCTTCGAGGCGCCCAGGTCGAAGCTGGCGTAAAAGGAGGGCAGATCAATAACGCCCAATCGCAGGGGGGCGGCGTCGGGCTGGGGCATCTCGTAGAGCTTGGCCTTGGCTTCCTGGTCCTCGAGCTTGATCTCGTCGCGCACGAGCGTGACCGTGCGGCGCTCGGAGGAATCGGCGGCGTCCGCGGGGATGATGGTGAGGGTGACCTCGGTGCCTTTCGGGCCGCGGATCATCTCCACGACCTTGTTGAGTTTCATGTCGACGACGTCGATGGCTTCGCTGTCGGCCTGTTTGACGGCGATGATCCGGTCCTTGGGCTTGATCTTCTTGCTGCGTTCGGCGGGCCCGTTCGGGACCAGGCTTTCGATGGTGCAATAGCCGTCGTCGGAGCGGAGCAGGGCGCCGATGCCGAAGAGGGCGAGCTTCATGCTGATGGCGAAGTTCTCGAGCTGGGCTTTGCCCATGTAGTCCGAATGGGGGTCGTAGGCGTTGGACAGGGCACTGAGGTAAAACTGGAGCACGTCATCGCGGTCGAACTCCGCCACGACGCGGAGCTGGCGTTTGTAGCGTTTGGCCAGCTTCTCGGTGATCTCTTCGGGCTTGAGGCGGTTGAGCTTCTCGAGGAGGTACTCGTGACGCAGGTGCTGGCGCCAGAGGTTCTCGGCGGCGCCGAGGTCGGCGGGGCGCGCGGCGCCTTTGCGGTTGGGGGTGTAGCGTTCGTCGCTGGTGAAATCGAACTCGTTGGCCTGGAGGAGGCGGGCAACCAACGCGGCCCGTTGATCCAGACGCTTCAGGAAACGGGCGAAGATCTCGTTGGCCGGCCGGGTGTCCCCGTCGCGGAAGGTCAGGTCACTCAACTGCCGGGCGTAAGGCTCAAACTCGTCGAGATCCGCCTGGGTGAAGTGCAGGCGCTGGGGGTCGAGAATGTCCAGGTAACGGTCGTAGAAACGGCGGGCGTACTCCTCGTCCAACGCGTGGCGCGAGTAATGCATCGTCATGAGCATCTGCGCGGTCAGCCGCGTGACGTTCGGATCGTACGGGCCGGGCAGGAACGGAACGGCCTGGTCGTACTTCGTGGTGAACGTTATCAGGTCCCCGACCGCATCCAGCGACGGCGTGGCCTGGGCCAGCTTGGGTGCCGGTGCCGACGCCGGCGGCGGCGCCTCCTCGGCGGGCATGACATCGGCCCGAACGAAGAAGGTCGACAGCAGGAGAGCCCATCCCCACAAGGCAACGCGTGCATCGCCGGGCCGGCTCGGACGAGAGAAGAAGTGTGTCCGCATGATGTTATCCTTGCCGATTCACGGTCGGCACGCGCCGAACATAACCTACGCACCGACCGGGGCAAGCACCGGTAACTCACCGCGACGTCCTGGATCGAGAGCACCGGCCCTCCGCCGAGCGCGCAGCCCGCGGCGGCCGGCCTGCCGAGGACTGCCGTGGTCCGGACCGATCAGGTGGGCATCATGCCCGTCTGGCGGGCGTAATTGAAGATGCCGCCGGCATCGATCACGGGACGCACTTCGCCCAGCGGCTTGAGCGGAAACACCTTCCCCGTGGCGGTGACCGTGACGGTGCCCGCGTCCAGGTCCACTTTCACCACATCCCCGGTCTTCAGCTCGTCGCACAGACGGTCCACCGTCTCGCAGGGATAAAGCTCACCGGTGGCAATGCAGTTGCGGAAGAAGATGCGGGCGAAGCTCTGCGCCAGCACCACGCGGCAACCGGCGGAACCGAGCGCGATGGGGGCATGCTCCCGCGAACTGCCGCAGCCGAAGTTGCGCCCGCCCACGACGATCGGGTACTCGCTGTCGAGCTCCCCTTCCTTCACATAACGCCCCGGGTAGAGCGACTCCGGCAACCCCCACAGGGCGTAGGACCCGAGCTTCTCGTACTCGGCAGGGATGGTGGGCACCAGGGTCAGAAACTGCGCCGGAATGATCTGGTCCGTGTCGATGTTGTCGCGCACCACATAGACCGGGCCGGTAAACACCACTTGCATGCCGCGATCATGCCCGGCGCCCCCGCCGGTACAACCCGAAAACGGCGGCCCCTCGTGAACCAGCCCTTCCCGGGGGGAGCGGTGCGGCCGCCGGGTCCTGGCCCGGAAGCACCCTGGCCCCACAGCTTCAGGGCCACTGGGCATGCCCCCCGCACGGGAGAACCGCCGTCCTGAGGGTTGGAGCCCCCCCCTCCCCGGATTCTGCACCGATTACGAACATCGGGAGTGGGGATGAGGGGATCTAGAAGCTAAGGAGGCACTGCCAGATGAAGGTGTTGCCCCAGGCGTCGGTTTGCTGCCAGACGCGCTTGACGAGTTCGGGGTCCCCGGTAAGCGGCGGCAGTTCCTTGACCTTCTCCTCCCAGGGCACCGCCGTACCGGGAGGCTTACGAGTGGAAACCGGGTTCGCCAGGCCGGGACGCTTCAGGTCGTCGGGTGTGGGCTGAGGTCCGCGGGTCTGGTCGGGAGACGTCACGGCGTAACCGGGGCTGTCGTAGACGCCGCACTCGCGGGTGGTGTCGGTGAGGACCCGCATGTTCTCGACGCGGGTGTCGTCCTGCATGATGGCGCCGGCGTCCATGATGTAGCCGCCGTCGCGGGCGACCTCGGCGAGGACGCGCTGTACGAAGGCACGCACCTCCTCCGGTTTGCCATAGCTGAGCAGGACGTTGGGGATGCCGCCGCTGAGGGCGAACTTGTCATGTAATTTGCGGTGGACCTCGAAGATGTCGTCCTGATCGCAGTGGTAGATGATGCTGCGGTCGGGGAGTTCGCGGAAGGTGTCGAAGTGATGGCGCCACTTGCCTTCGCCGTAGAAGAGGGTTTGGTGGCCGTGCTTCCAGAACTCCTCGATGCAGGGCTTGAGGGTGGGCCAATAGTGGGAGTCGAACTGGCGCGGGTTGATGAACGGGACGCAGCCGCGGTGCATCCAGAAGCCAATGGGGACCTGGCGCAGGGGGTCGGCGGTGGTGAGGCCCAAGTGGACGAGATGGGGCATGAGCGCTTCGCAGGCGCGCAGGACCTTGTCCGGCTGGGTGTGCATGTCCATGGTGAGGCCGACGTAGCCGCGGAGTTTGTCGGCGAGGATGTCGAAGGGGGCCTTGAAGATGCCGGCGATGGCGGAGGCCGTGCCGCATTCCTGGCGCAACCGGCCCACCTGGGGGCCGAAGGCATAGAAGTACTCGAGCATGGCCATGCCGCCCTTCACGAACGCGAGGTTGTTGCGGTAGGTGTTCGGGGCGCCCGACGGGACGGCATCGGCGCAGACGCGGGGGAACCACACCTCGTAGAGGAACCCGGTGGGGTCGGCGATGAGGTGGTCGTATTCGTCGGCGCGCATCCAGGCCTGGTCCTCGGGCGGCTCGATGTAATTGAAGCCCTTGTCGGCGGGGATGCCGATGCCGGGGATGCCGTAGTAGCGGAGGTTCATGGCCTGCGCCAGGCCGGTCCAGACGTAGACCATGTTCGGGACGACGGCGTCCCAGTCAAAATCCTTGGCGCAGCGGACGGCGGCCTCGAACGCGCGGTGGTAGTCGTGGGCCACCTCCTGGCACGTCATGCCGGCGTAGGTGGCGGTGAACTCGGCGACGAACGGCCGCAGGGGGACGCGGTCGGGTTTCTCGTTGCGGAGGGCGGCGACGTACCGGCTGAGGCGTTGTTGATAGAGCAGTTCAGTGTTCATGGGCGACGTGCGAGGCGCAGTGTTCGGAGAGAGCGCGGGAATGCCCTTGACCGGTGTCAAACCCCTTGGGCGGGGGCGGGTCGCGGAAGGCCCGGCGTGGCGCGAGGCCGGGCCGTGCTGGCGCGGATCGCCAGTTCGCCGGCCAGGCGGCGACCTTCGACGTGTTCGCCGCGCAGCAAGCCCTGCATGAGTTCCATGGCCGCCACGCCGAGGCGGTGTTTGGGCTGCCGCACCGTGGTGAGCGGGACCCGGAAATGTTCGCTCGTGAGGATGTTGCCGAAGCCGGTGATCGAGATGTCCTCCGGCACACGCCAGCCGCGGGCCAGGAGGACGTTGGCGGCGCCGATGGCCACCAGGTCGTTCATGGCCTGGATGGCGGTGGGCTCGATGCCTTCCTCGAGCAGGCGCTGGGCGGCCTGGGCACCATCGGCCATTTCGACTCCCGCGTTGAATACCAACCGGTCATCCACGGCCATCCCAGCCTCTTGCAGGGCGCGCCGGTAGCCCTCCAACCGCTCGGCGGCCGCAGGGGACACGGCCGGTCCCGCGAAGAACGCGATGCGACGGTGGCCGAGGCTCAGGAGATGACGGGTGAGCTGCCGGCTGCCGTCCAAGTCGTCGGTCTCGACGTTCGGGAAGTCGGCGCAGAACGGGGCGTGGTGACCGAGCAGGACCACGCGGGTGCCCCGGCGCCGCAATTCGGCGTAAATCGGCGCCTCAGGCGAGAAGCGATACACCGGGCGGAGGAACAGACCTTCCACGCGGCGGCTGAGGAGGCGGAGGATGTTGGTGGCTTCGAGTTCGGTTTGCCGCAGGGTGTGCGCGAGCAGCAGGTCGTATCCGGCGGCGCGTCCGTGTTCCTCGAGGGCCAGGAGGAGCCGGGCGTAGAGGGGGTCGGTGACGGTAGGGATCAGGACGCCCAGCAGCCCGGTGTTGCGGGTCCGCAAACCGCGGGCCGAGACATCCGGGACATAGCCCATTTCGGCGGCGAGGGCGCGGATCCGCAGTTGGGTGGCGGGGGCCACGTCCTTGGCACCGCGCAACGCGCGGGAGACGGTCATGACGGTCAGGCCGCTGCGGGCGGCGATGTCTTTCAGGCGCACCATGGCAGGGTCTCGTGAGAAGCGGACGGTGGAGGCTGCAGGCTGGAAGCCCGCACCACAGGTTCACGCAGAGAAACGGCTGGTCCGGTCATACGCTGGATCCGCTCCAGTTCAGTTTTTGGCGGAGGGTGTCGAAGAAGGAGCTGCCGGGCAGCCGCACCAGGTGCGCGGCGTGCTGGCTGCGGCGGATGACTACGGATTCGCCGGCGGTCAACTCGGCCCGCATGAGGCCATCAGCGGCGAGGAAGGTCTCGACGCGCTGGCTGCGCAGGAGCACCTCAACCTGCGCGTCCAGGCGGACGATGACCGAGCGGTTCGAGAGCGTGTGGGGGCAAATGGGCGTGAGGGCGAAGACCTCCGCCAGCGGGCTGACCACGGCCCCCCCCGCCGCCAGCGAGTAGGCCGTGGAACCGGTGGGGGAACTCACGATCAAACCATCCCCGCGGTAGCTGGTGAGCAGTTCGCCGTTCACCCGCACCTCGAGCTCGATCAACCGGGGGACAGCGCCGCGGCTGATGACGAAATCGTTCAGGGCCAGCTCGGCCACGGGTCCCTGGACGAGCGAGGCGGTCGCCTCGATGAGCGACCGGGATTCCACCACGCATTCGCCGGACCAGAGCAGGTCCAGGGTTTGGGCGAGGCCGCGGGCCGCGGCGGCGGTCAGGAATCCGAGCGTGCCGAGGTTGACGCCGAGGACGGGGGTGTTGGCGCCGGCGGTGTCGCGGGCCACCCGCAGCATGGTGCCGTCCCCTCCCAACACCAGCAGGACATCGACCTGTCGTGCCAGGTCGGCTTCGGAAGCACAGGTCGGCAGGGAGAGCCGGGCGAACTCCGCGGTCGCGGCATGGGTCCACACCTCACAGCGTCGGGCGGCCAGCAGGGCCACGGCTCTTCGGGCCAGCGTGCGAGCGGCCGGTTTGTCCGGGTTCACCACCAGGCCGAGCCGGCGGATCTGGTCATTCAGTTTTCTCAAGCAGAGCGAGGAATTCGCGGTTGCCGGCCGGGCCGCGCAGCGGCGACTCCGTGACCCCCTGCCAGCGGAGGCCGGGGAAGGAAGCGGCAAACGCCTCGAGCCCGGCCAGCACCCGGGCATGCACAGCCGGGTCCTGGATCACGCCGGCACCGCGGTCCGCTTCGGCCCGACCCGCTTCGAACTGGGGTTTGATCAACGCGACGAGCTTACCGGACGGCTGCAACAAGGCAACCGCGGCGGGCAGGATCAGCCGGAGGGAGATGAACGAGCAATCCAGCACGGCCAAGTGCGCCCCCGCGAAGCCCGCCGGCAACTGGGCGCGCGTCAGGTAACGTGCATTGGTCCGCTCGAGGACGACCACCCGGGGGTCCTGGCGCAGCTTCCAGGCGAGCTGGCCCTGGCCCACGTCCACGGCGTACACCTGCGCCGCCCCCCGTTGCAGCAGGCAGTCGGTGAAGCCGCCAGTCGAGGCCCCCACGTCCACCGCCACCATCCCGCGGACATCCAAACTGAAGTGCTCGAGGGCGTGCTCGAGCTTCCAGCCCCCGCGGCTGACGTACTTCTCCGGCGCGATCAATTCCACGGCGGCCCCGGTCCGGACGGCGTCGCCTGGTTTGCGGGCGGGCTGGCCGTTCACGCGGACGCGGCCGGCGAGGATCGCCCGGCGGGCTTGCTCGCGGCTGGCACACAGGCCGCGGGTGACCAGTTCCTGGTCCAGTCGTTGACGAGGGGTCACACGGCGAAGGGAGTCGCGGGTCCGGCGGAGCACGGGGCGCCGGGCCACCCGTCGTCCGGCGAGACCGTCGTGCCCGCCGCGGGGCGTGCAGGTCAGCGGTCCCGATTCAGGAGGAACGATGCCAGGCCGGCCAGCGCCGGAGCCCGGCCGCGGAAGACCCGGAGGGCGGCAAAGGCGCGGTCGGTGAGCTGTTGCGCCACGCGCCGGGATCGCTCGAGCCCGAGGATGGCCGGATAGGTGGCCTTGCTGGCGGCGGTGTCTTTGCCAGCAGTCTTGCCGAGTTGCTCGCTGGACTGCGTGACGTCGAGGATGTCGTCGATCACCTGGAAAGCGAGGCCGACGTGGTGGCCGAAGTCCGTCAAGGCCGCGAGCTGCGCAGGCGGGCAGTTGGCGCTCATGCCACCGAGGCGGACGGCACAGGCGAGGAGGGCGGAAGTCTTGCGCTCGTGGATGTAGCGGAGTTGGGCGGCGTTGACCGGGTGACCTTCGGCCTCGAGATCGGCGACCTGGCCTCCGACCAGTTGTTGCGAACCCGAGGCGCGGGCCAGTTCGAGCACCAGGTCGCGGTGTTCATAGCGCCGGCCGAGGCGGCCCTGGACCAGGAGCTCGAAAGCCAGCGTGAGGAGGGCGTCGCCGGCCAGGATGGCGATCCCTTCCCCATAGACCTTGTGGTTGGTCGGCTTGCCCCGCCGGAAGTCGTCGTTGTCCATCGCCGGCAGATCGTCGTGGATCAGCGAGTAGGTGTGGATGCACTCGACGGCGCAGGCCAGCGGCAGGGCGTCGGTCCACGCCCCGCCACAGGCCTCAGCCGCGGCCAGGCAGAGGGCCGGGCGCAGCCGTTTCCCGCCGGCAAACAGCGAGTAGCGCATGGCCTGGTGCAGGGTCCGCGGCTTGGCCGTGGGACGCGGCAGATACCGGTCGAGGGCGCGGTTAACGACCGTCGTCGAGCGCGCCAGATACGCGCTGACGTCAAAATCACTTTCGGCCCGGGAAGCGACGCGGAGCATGCCCATGCCTTAAACCGAACGTGCGGCGATCGGCAAGCTCGAAGCGGGGGGGATTTTTTTTGACGCCTGCCCGGAGTGCCGCCACATTCGCCGCCACATTATTGACCATGAAGCTCACCGGACTCCTCAGCCTGACCGCGGCCTTCGCCGCCGCGATTGTGACCGCCTCGGCCGCGAGTGCGAAAACTCCCAACCTGGCGAAACTGCCCCCAGCGGCCGCCAAGCCGGGCGTGACGTTTGACAAGGACATCAAGCCCATTTTTGAGAAGTCCTGCGTGAAGTGTCATGGGCCCGAGAAGCAAAAGGGGGACCTGCGCCTGGAAAGCCGCGAGGCCACGCTCAAGGGCGGCGACATCGGCAAGGTGGTCGAGGCTGGCAAGATCGACAAGAGCCCGTTGCTGTGGAGCGTGGCGCGACTGGACGAGGACACGGCCATGCCGCCCGAGGGCAAGGACGAGCCGCTCACCAAGGAGCAGGTGAGCCTGATTCGCGCCTGGATCGAGCAGGGCGCCAAGTAGCAGGCGATGAAGTTCGCCATCTGCAACGAGATCTTCCAGGGCTGGAAGTTCGCCGACGCCTGCGCCCTGGCGGCGCAGGTGGGCTACGACGCCATTGAGATCGCTCCGTTCACGTTTCGTCCGTCGGTGACCGATCTGTCCGCCGCGGACCGGACGGCGATTCGTGAGACCGCGGCCCGGGCTGGTTTGGAGGTTGCGGGCCTGCACTGGGTTTTGGTCCAGACCGAAGGACTCCACCTCACGTCGCCGGACCCGGAAGTGCGGGCGCGCACGGCGAAGTACTTCGTCGAACTCGTGGATTGCTGTGCGGATGTGGGGGGCCGTGTCGTGGTCGTGGGCTCGCCCAAACAGCGGAACCTCGCCGAGGGCGTCACGCCGGCTGAGGGTTGGCGCTGGGCGGCGGAGTGTTTCCGGGACGCTGGGCGGCGGGCGGAGGAGCGGGGAGTTGTCCTGTGCCTGGAGCCCTTGGCGCCGGCCGAGACCAACTTCGTCAACACGGCCGCCGAGGCGTTGCGCCATGTGCGGGAGTTCGGTTCGTCCGCGTTCAAGATCATCCTGGACGTGAAAGCCATGTGTTCGGAGGCGACGCCGATTCCCGAGATCATCCGGGCGGCCTGGCCGGACTTCGCCCATTTTCACGCGAACGACCGCAACCTCAAGGGGCCGGGCTTCGGCGACGTGGATTTCCATCCAATTGCCGCCGCGCTGCGCGATGTCGGCTACCACGGCTACGTGTCCGTCGAGGTGTTCAACTTCGAGGAAGGACCCGAGGCCATCGCCACACGGAGCCTCGAGTATTTGCGACACGTGTTCGTGCCGGGCTCCAGCGAGGCGTAGAGCGGCGCGGACCGGACGGCGCAGTCGGGAGCGGCAGAAGATCGTTGGACCTCATCCGCGGAATCCGTGCCATCCGCGGTAAGGAACCCGGACCTTCCCATGAACCTGTGGTGCGGGCTTCCAGCCTGCACCCTCCCCGGTTCATGGCCCCTCAGCAGGTCCGCAAGGAACAGCCCGCTTCCCTTGAACCGCGGATGGCACGGATTCCGCGGATGAGGTCCATGATTCGTGCGACTCCGGTGCAGTGCGCGCGAAGGGCTGCCTCGTTACTTGAGGTGGATCTCGAGCCGGAGGAAGAGTGGCCGGCTCGATTCGATGGGGCCTCCGTCGAACAGCAACACCCGGTCGTCGTCATCAGGCAATCCTGGAGCCACTTGGGGGCCGGGTAATCGGTCCCAACTGGCTGCCGGGAGAGTGAACGCGCGCCAGCAGACGAACTCGACGTCCGTGGCGGTGACGGGCGTCGTGAACTGGAGGGTGGCCCGCGGCGGGGTACCGGTCGCGCGGGCGACCGGCAGGCCATCCCGGCTGGAGGTTTTCGGGTCCAGGCCCAGGGCATATTCGACGGCGTTGACGACCGTGTCGTGGTCGGGGTCGGCGTCCGGTCCGATGACGGCGGGGTCCTCGCTGTCGGGCCATTGGACGCGCTGCCATTGGCGGAACGGGGAGTCCGGTTCGGGGGGCAGCGGTTCCACTTCGAAGCGGAGAGCCGTGGGGAGGCTGAAGTCGTTGGTGGCCACGCCGGCGCGCTGGCCGAACGCCTGGAGCACGACCTCGAACACGCCGTTGGTGGTGAAGCCCCAGTTGTAGTGGGCATGACCGCCCACGGCGACCGGGACGTGATCGGCGGGCGAGACGCCGTCGGTGGTATCCATCCGCAGGTCGAATTCGCCGAAAGCGCCGGCCTGCCAGAGGAAGAGGTGGCCGGGTCCCCGCAGCTCGACCAACCGCAGTTCCACCGTGCCGGCGAACGGGCCCGGGAAGAGCGCTTCGCCGGAGAGTCCCACGTAAAGGACCTCCGGGTTGAGCGCCTGGGGCAACACCCAGAGCGGGTCTCCTTCGTCGCCAAAAATGGTGCCAGCGGGCAGGGTCAGGCGGGCGGCCTCGACGGCGACGAGGCTGACTTCGTTCGATTGGTAGGTCTGGCCCTGATCATCATCGCGGACCACGATGCCCAGCTTGTTGGTTTCGTCGGCGGGTTGGTACGTCACGGCAATGTCCACGTGGGCGGTGAGCAACCGGACGCGTTCATCGGCTCCCTCAGCGCCGTGGCCCGCCCCCGGCGCGAGACAGAGCAGCAGCAGGGGAACCCAGGTCCAAAGTGGTTTCATGTGGCCGGCAAGCGACGGGTGGGCTCCTCAACGCTTGCGGGCGAAGGCCAACCAGCCGAGGAATCCCAGGGCGAGCAGGGTGGCGGGGCGGGGTTCGGGGATGACGGTGACGCCAAAAGCATACGTCGCGCGGGCGCTGACCGCTCCGTCGACGACATGTTGACCATCCCATTGGAGAGTCAACTCGTACAGGCCCGGCTGGGTGAAGCCGTAGTTGAGGTGGTGATGCCCGCCGACGGCGAGTTCGAAGCGATCGCTCGCGTCGAGCCCGTTGCTCGTGGCCATCTGCACCACCGGGTTGCCGAGGGCATCGGTCTGCCACAGGGAGAAGTGCCCCCCGGCCGGGCCGGCGAATTGCACCAGGCGGAGGTGCAACGAGGTCCAGTCCGCCGATTCGAGTTCCTCACTGGCCAGGCCGATGAAAGGCCGGGCGTGGTCTTCGACCGCTGGCAACACCCAGAGCGGGCTGCCGGCGGACGTGCCCAGGAAGTCCCAGGTACTGCCGGGCGGGCGGGCGCCGGATGGATCGGAGACGTAGGCGAGCAGCTCGTCGGGGGCGAACTCGGCCTCCTCCGGGAGAGGGGCGCCGTTGACGAACGTCCCCTCGTGGAGGTGCCAGTGGGGATGGAACTCGCCCGCCTCGTAGCCCACGCCGATGTCGGCGTGGCCGGCCGTAAGGACAGAGAAGGCGTGGGCGGCGGGCGGGAGACCCGCGAGGGTGACAGCAAGAAGGGTGAGCGATGGGAAGGACTTCATGTGGGTCAGAGCGGGGGTTGCGCCAGGTTTTCGCCGCGGTCAAACAGGGCTTTGACGCGGGCGGCCTTGATCAGGCTGACGTGGGTGTCGGCGTAGAGATAGTTCGCGCCGCCGGTGGTATGGTCCGGGCTGGCGGCGCCGGCGCGATGGCGGTCGGGTTGGATGTCGGCCAGGACGGTCTGCCAGCCCTTGTGCCAGTTCCGGGAGTGGGTGTGGTCGGAATAGATGCTCGGGCTGAGCTGATCCGAGCAGATGAACGTGGTGATGGTCTCGGTGGGGCGCCGCAAATGGTCCACGTTGCGGTAACTCTCGATGACGCCGCCGAAGGGGTCCACCTGGTCGACGGCGACGTACTCGTTGAGGATGTAGCTCGAGGCGTAGTTGGTCAGCCGCTCCCGGGCGCGGGGATCCGCGGGGCAGATGCGGATGGTGTCCACATTGCCCACGTAGGGTCGCAGCGTGAAGATCCAGGACCGGTTCGTCTGCGTGGTGCCGTGGGTGGTGAGCGGGAACCACCCGCGGTGGTCGTCCGCATACAGCGCGAGACCGAGGCCAATCTGGCGGAGATTCGAGCTGCACGACGTCTGCCGTGCCTTCACCTTGGCCGAGGCCAGGGCGGGCAGAAGGAGGCTGGCCAGGACCGCGATGATCGCGATCACGACCAGGAGTTCGATGAGGGTGAATCCTCTCGAACGCGCCGGCTGCGGGATGGAGGACATAAAAGCGACTCGCATTCTTACCGTTCGGGCTCTTTCTTAACTCCGCCGGCGAACGGGCACTCCGGCGGGTCACGGGACAGGGGGGAGAGGGCGCGCCCGCGGCGCAACGACGTAAGCATCCCGCCCGGGCGACACGGTGCGATCAGGCCAATGGCGGCCCGCAACTCGGCGGAAGCGAGATCTCGGAGAAGGACGCGTACGGCACGACGGCTTCCCGGCTGGTAGCGAGGGCTGCCGGTGGGGGCAAGGGTGCCTTCGCTTCCGGGGCCAGGTCCACTCCCCCCGTCGCCAGCAGGGTGAAGAGGCACTCGTGCCCGGCGTGGGAGGCGTCGGCATGCAGGGCGTGGTGGAGTCCGGCATGGGCGGACGCGATCGTAAGCAGGAGCAGCAGGCCGGCGAGGGCGGAACGGAGGAGTTCCGACCGCGGCGGCTGGCCTCGACTGAGATTCACGTGCTGCAAACCGATTGCAGTAAACGCCACGACCGCAGGGTGCGCAAGGGGATTTTCCCGATTCTCTGGCGCCGCTTCTCGGTGGTGCCCTGAACGGCTTGGGCGTGGGAGGCGCGGATCCGACGCACGGTTGATGCGGTCGCCGGGCAGGGCGTCGGCGATCACCTACGGGAAGCAGAGCAACTCGCCGCGTTCGCTCAGCGGGACGTTGGGTTCGTCTTTGAGCAGACACGCCTGGCCGAGCGGGTGGTCGCTGCCCCACTGGAGGCGCGTCGCCGCGCCCAGGAAGAAGCGGTGATAGACGAACTGTGGCGCAGGCGAGGCGCGGTAAGTCATCGAGACGCGGTCGCTGACCAGGTTGAGGGGCGGTGGTTCCTCGAGGCCGAGGCGGCCGGCGAGATGGCCGGAGAGGCCGCTGGCCGTGCTGGCCGTCAGACCGAGCTGGAGCGATCCGAGCACCAAGTCCTGGCGGTGACGGAGCGTGAAGCGGGTCGCGGCCGGGGAACGACTGAACTCGAAGTGATTGTCAGCGTCCGCCGCCGCGGTGCCGGTGAGGGGCAGTTGGGCGAAGTTCACCGACGGCAACGGAACCCGGACAGCGAAGTCGGCGGTGTCGAAACCGAAGGCGGGCAACTCGAGGGTGTTGTCCGGCCAGAGGGGGGTGGCGGCGGTCGAGTAGGCCCAGACCCGCGGGAACTGGACGGCGAGCCGGCCTTCGAGAGGGGCGATGGCGGCCTGGAGTTGGCCGGTTCCGGCTGGGTGCGGAACGAGGCGCAGGGGACCGGTCGCGATGCCTTGCGGGAACGTGGCCGAGAATGCCACGGCACCGTCGTCTCCGAACGTGGCGTTGGCGACGACCGGCTGGTTGTTGCGGAAGAACTCGAGGGCCAGTCCTTGTGCCACGAGTCCGAACCGAGTGCCGTCGAAGGTGGGGCCGAACTGGGCTCCCGCCTCGGCATGGACGCGCAGGAGGGCGAGATCGGCCAATTGGGTGCGGGTGGCGAAGGTGAGGGGGGCGATGGTGGGAAGCTCAGGGTCGAGCAGGAGGCTGTAGTCGCGGTCGAAAATCCACCCGCCGGTGGGGCGGGTCAGGGCCCGCAGGCGGCCGTCGAGGGCCAGACGAACGCCGGGTTGGGTCGGGTTGAGGCGTATCTCGAGGTCAGCGCTGGCGGGGCCCATGGCGAGGAGGGCGGGGGCGAGGGCAAGGTCTTCGAGGGTGGCGAAGCGCAGGTGGGCGCGGCGGTTGGCCGGGGCTTGGCGCACGTCGACTTCGATCCCGAGTTCGGCGGGAGGCAGCGTGGGTTGGTTGAGGACCTGGAGGCCAGGAGCCAGTGCGGCGAGTTGGAAGAAGCCGGCTTCGAGGTCAAAGCTCCACGAACCGGGTGTGACTTCGACCAGCTCCGTGCCCGGGAAAGCCGGAGCGTTGTTGGGGACCAGGACGCGGATCCGGCTGCTGAGGAGGCTGCCGTAGGCGCGGGTGAGGGAGAGGAAGAGGGCCCCTTGGACCTCGAAATCGGAGCCGGCGGTGCCATCGCTGAGCCAGGGCAGGGTCAGTCGGGCGTCGCTCAGCCTGGCCCAAGGGCCGAAGGCAACGTCGCGTGGCGGCGTGAAGTCACAGCGGCCTTGGGCTTCCGGTGGCTGGGTGAGCTTGATTGCCGGTAAGGAAGGGGCATAGCGGGCTGTGAAGGAGGAAGTGCTACGGCCGGCAGTGAAGGTGAGGGCGGGGCGGCTGCCCGGTTCCCAGCGCTGGAACGAATAAGGAACTCCGTCCCGCGTGGCGGTGGTGGGGGCGACCACCGTGACCTGACTCCCGCGCCGCAATTGGCCGGCACCCGGGGGACCTTCGCTGAGGGTGAAAGCGGCCGGGGTCTGAAACGCGACGCCATCGATCTGGAAGGTGAGGCCGCGCGGGGCGGAGTCGATGCGCACAACTTCGGGGTCCACGGGGACGATGGCCAGCAGTTCGACGGCGGCGAGGCCGTTGCGGGCGTTCGAGGCGATTTCGACTTGGACCCGGTAGGTGCCAGCGGCGGTGGCGAGGAGCGGAACGACCAGGTCCTGGCGCTCGCCGGGGGCAAGGCTGGCGGGGACTTTGGGTTCGCCGGAGATGCGGAGGGTCGGGTCGGCGGAGCGGAGGGTGATGGCGTGGAATTCGAGCGGTGCCTGACCGCGGTTTTCGACCGGGATGACCACTTCGCGGGGCACACCGCGGCGGAGGGTCCCGAGGTCGAGGAAAGCTGGAAGCACGGCATAGGGGAGGGCGCTGAACTCAGGGTGGCGGGCGGTGGCGCTGGTGGTGAGAGCGGTCTTGCTCAGGGCGGCATCGGAGGAAGTGATTTCGAGGTCGGTGCCGAACGCGCCGCCGTTGGCAGACTCGAAGCTGACGGTGGCCAGCGTGCGGGCGCCTGGGGGGAGGTTTTGCGATTGGTCAGGCTGGACCTGGAACCGGGGATCTGTGGAAGTAAGACCGAGGGTGAGCGGGGCGGTGCCTTCGTTAGCGATCCAGACCTCGCCGACAACGCGTTCCCCGATGCCGACTGGCCCGAAGGCGAGGTCGGAGGTGGCGACGACGGCGAGGGGGCCGCTGATGGCGGTGGTGCGGCGATGGAGGATGTCGCCCTGGGTTGAGACGGCCCAGACCTCGCCGGCGCGGGTGGTCAAGCCGCGGAGATGCGCGGTGGTGAGGGCGTCTTCGAACTGCCAGGTCGTGCCGTTGATCGAGCGGAGGACGGTTCCGTTGTCGCCGACGGCGTAGAAGCCGGTGGTAGTATGGAGAACGGCATGGAGGTGTTGGGTGGTGGGGGACGGCAGGACATTCCAGGTGGTGCCCGCGTCGAGGCTGCCGAGGAGGAGGCCGTTGTCGCCGGCGACGAGATAGACAGACGCATTCGAGGTGTGGACGGTGACGGCGCGGAGGTGGGTTTCCTTGGGGACCTGGTTGGGCAGGGGGCGCAGTTGCCAGGTCTTTCCACCGTCCGTCGTGCGCAGGAGCGTAGCGTTCTCGCCGACCGCGAGGCCGGTGGTGGAGGTGCCAAAGGCGATGCCGGAAAGCGGGCCGGCGGAGTCGGGCATAACCGGGACGTCGAAGCTGCTGGCACCCGACTGCATCAGGATGTGCGCCCGCTGCTCGCGTCCGCCGGCGAGCGCAATGAACGGGGAAGCCGGGTTGGGGACCGTGGCGGCGCGCCAGTGAACGGCGGGATCGGCCAGCGCGGGTGTGGATTGCAGGATCCAGGAATTGCCGCCATTAGCAGAGCGATAGACCCGGCCCATCGAGCCGACGGCCCAGCCGAGGTTCGCGTCGGCAAAGCGCAACGCTTCGAGGTGGGGCGCGCCGTCGAGGAAGTCCTCCTGCCAGATGCGACCCACCGAGGCGGTGCGGAAGAAGGCGCCGCGGGCGCCGGCGGCGAAGCCGGTTCCGTCGGGCTGAATGGTGATCGCGCGGAGGTCTTCGAGGCCATGGCCGCGGCGTTGGTGGTACCAGAAGCGGTTGCTGCCCGTGCCGCGGAGCGAGATGGCGCGGGTGGGGGCGCTGGGGTCGTTGGAGGTGAACGTGAGTGTGCCGTTGGCCGTGGCGGTTGAGGTGGGCGCAAAGTGGACGAGCCCATCCGCGACGGCGCCGGGGGCGAGTTGGAGAGTGGCGGGCTCGCGGGTGAAGCCGTTGCCGGCGACGGCGCTGGTGATGGCGAGGGGGGCATCGCCGAGGTTCGAGAGGCGCACGGCGCGGGTGCGGGTGGTGCCGAGCGGGGTGAGGCCGAAGTCGATGGCGGCGAGATCGACGTGGAGTTTGGGAGCGGTGAGGACCTGACCAGTGAGGGGCACCGCGATGAGCGGGTAGGTGGAGTTGTTGGCCAGTTGCAGGCGCGGCGTGAACGTGCCGTTGGAACGTGGGGTGAAGCGAACCTGGAGCGAGCCCGTGGCTGCGGGGCCGAGCACGAGGCGGCTGGGCTGGACGGTGAAGTGGGTGGGATCATCGAGGCTGGCATCAACGACGAGTTGACCGCCCTGGCGGTTGCCATTGGTCACTTCGAGCGTCTGGAGCTGCGAGCCACCGAGCGAGGCGGTGAAGGCGGTCAACCGGCCGTGGGTGAGCGAGGGAGCTCGGTCGGCCGGTTCGAAGCCGAACTCGATGCGGCCGGTGACGGTGGCCAGACCGTTGAGATCGAGCGTGCGGGTGCCGCTGTCGAAGTAGAGGCGGCCGTCGCTGCGGACGAAGAGGCAGGTCGAGGAGTTACTGCCGGTGACGAACCGGCCCTCCTGATCGGTGCCGGGGAACAGGGTGAAGGCGAGGCCGTTGGGGATGGTGACGCGGAGTTCGAACTGTTCGAGGCCGACGCCGGCGATCTCCGCCTCGAAGGGCTGGAGTTGACCATTGACGCGCAGCGGTTCGGCGCGGAAGACCACCGGGCCGTTGGGATCGAGCGGGCTGCGAATTTCGAGGGGACCGGTGACCCGGAGCGCGGCTTCCCAGGACTGACCTGGGGTAGTGGAGAAGGTAAAGGGGGTGAACGTGCCGGGGCGGGGTTCACTGCCGTAGATGATGCCGCGCAGCCTTGCCCCGAGCATCGGCAGAGAGACGGCGGCGGGGTTGAGACGGATCGAGAGGCGCTCGCCCGCGCTGGTGCGGGTGACCCGCAGGGTGCCGCCGAGGAGATTCTCGGGGTTGGCAGCGGCCGCCAAAGGTCTCACGCGGAGGAAGGGGTCGAGCGTGATCGGGGTGAGCTGACCTTCGACGGCCAGGTAGTCCTCGTCGAGCCCCGGGGCACTGTTGAACGCGAGCAGCCCGTTCTTGAACTGGAGGGGTGGCGTGCTGGCGTCGCCGAACTGGAAGCTGCCAGGGAGGGTGAGGTCGTTGATGCGAACCCGGCCGGAGAGGGCGGGGAACAGGGACGAATCGGCGGTGCCTTGAACGGCGAGGGCGGCCTCGGGGACGTCGATCACGAAGCGGCGGGTCGGGTCGGGATCGTCGAGGTTGAAGCCGAAGCGGAAGTTGCCGACGGCGACCACGCCGCCGTGGCGTCGGGCCAGCGTGTACGGTCCGGGCTGATTCGGAGCGGGGTCGGGATAGACGATGGGGCCGGTGTACCCGGGCAGGCCGTAACCAGGTTCGAACCGGGGCGAGAATGCGTGGAACCCGGCACCGGAGTTGAACGCGAGCACGGAGCTCAAGTGGGGAGGGACGGCGAGGTTGAGGTCGGTGGCGAGGGAAACCTTGGGCAGGGTGTCGGTGATCCGGTCCAGGACGGTCGCGATGGCCGCCTGTTTCTCGGGGTTACCGACGCCGGGCTGGGCGGCGAGCTCGAGGAGTTGGCGAGCGGCTTCGAGACGGGCGGCGGGTTCGAGGTCGGCTGGGGTCAGGCCGGGTGGCAACTGGCCCGGGTCAGTCTCGGCGATGTATTCGGCGGAACGGATTTCGAAGGTGAGGTTGCCCTGGACGAAGTTCGTAAGCCAGGTGCCGGTGGGCACGCCCGCGGTCAGGCGGAAGAGGCCCTGGGCGGGGTCGGCGATCAACTCGCCTTCGCCCACCGGCAGACCCAGGATCTGGGCGTTGACCGCCCCGCGCATGAAGAACTGGTCGGCGGGATAGAGGTCGAGCCCTTCCTGGAGGAGACGTTCGGGGGTGAGGGCGGCGATGGCCTGGATGAAGGCAGCGGGACCCTGGGCGGCGGACCAGAAGACGGAGGGCGGATTGGCGAAGGGGACATAGACCATCAGCTCACCGATTTCGCGACTGCTGAGGAGGTACTCATTGAACAGGGTCTGCGCGACGGTGAACCGCTCGAGCAGGTCGGTGTCCTCGGCGAAGAGGAGGTTGAACTGGTCGAACGGCGGGGCGTCGGTGATGGGCTTGGGCAGTTGCACCTTGCTGGCGCCGAGGAAGCCGCCGTGGGGGAAGTAGTCGCGGGCGAGTTCACGACCGGCGAGGGCGGCGGCCTCCGGGCTGTTGGCGGGGAAAAGCTCGGCCAAGGCGCCGTCGCGACCGTCCCAAGTGGCCTGGGCGAGGACGTTCGCGTCGAGGGCGGCCTTGAGGAGGGTGACACGATCCGGGAAAGCGGGGGCGACGAACCGGCCCTGGACATAATCGTTCGGGCGGGCAGCGCGGCGGGTGGGGTTGTCGGGGTGATCCTCGACGGTGGGGAGGGCGACGCGGCCTTCGCCATCGGCGAGTTTGAAGCCGAAGGGGCTGAGTTCGTAGCCGAAGGTGAGGATGGCGTTGGCGAGCAGGTGGTCCAGTTGGGTGGCGGCGAAGGCGGCGGGGTCTTGGGCGAGCAGTTCGAGGACGGTCTGATTGAAGAGCGGCAGCCCGAGGGAGAAGCCCAGGGTGGCTTCGTCGATGGCCGGCACCACATTCGCGAGGCTGCCGCTGCTGAGGAGCATGAAAGGCAGGTTGCCGAAGACGTAGGACGGGGAAAACGAGACGTCGCCGCGCAGGTTGGTTTTGTCAGCGTAGAACCGGGCCGCGCCGAGGGTGTTGCCGCCGGTGAGCGAGAAGCCGAAGAGTTTGGGTTCGGCTTCGCCGCAGATTGCGAGGCGGGGCTCGACGCGGTTGTAAATGTCGAGGGTGAGGAGCACGGAGCGGGCGGCGAGGGCCGCGAGGGCGTTCTGGTTGAAGTCGGTGATGGCGTCGGGATGGGCGGCGAGGAAACGGGCGAGCTCCGGCAGGTTCATCAGGGCGGCGAGGACGGCGACCTGCTCCTCCTGGGTGAGGAGGGCGCCGGATTCGGGTGGGCCGAAGAAGGCGGTGAGGGGTTGGTTGCGGAGGTTCGCGAGGCGGGCACCGGCGGCGTGTTCGATGAAGGCGTAGAGAATGGGGGTGGCGTCGTTGAGGATGTCGCCGGTGAGGCCGGCCACGAAACCGGCCAGGGCCTCGAGGGTGCCGGTGACGCAATCGGTGCACTCGATGGCGAAGTTGAGGTGCCCGGCCTCGAGCGGGCCGAGGGCGAGACGGGCGCCGCCGCAGAGCGAGGGGTTGGGTTGGCCGGCGGTATCCGTGATGGAATAGAAGAACTCGCCGGTGCCGACCGGGATGCCGAAGAGGTTGATGCTGCCGAGGACGCCGGCGCTGCCGGTGGTGGAGACGACGGCGCCGCCGGTGGCGCTGAGGGCGACCGAAATGGGGCTGTAACTGAAGGTGCCCTTGAGCTGCAGGGTGATGTCGAGGCACGTCACCCCGGCATAGGCGGCTTCATAGAGGGCTTCGAGGGGGGTACGGCCCTGGCCGGCGGCGGCCTCGAGGGCGAGGCGGCTGGAGATGGCCAGGGCATCGCGCATGGCGGCGAGGCCGTTGGCGATGAAGGTTTCGAACTGCTGGCGCTGCTCCAGCGGCACGGCGTCCGGCACGGGTGGGATGAGGTTGCCGATCATGGCCTGGACGGCATCGGCGAAGCGGCCGCCGACGGTGGCGGCGTCGCCCTCGAGATCGAGGTTGGCGCTGGCCAGGAGCTCATCCACGGTGGAGCGATCGAGGGACGTGAACTTGAAGATCACCGTCTCGCGATAGGCGCCGTCGTAGTTGTCGGCAGAGGGCGGTTCATCGACGGAGGGATGGCGCTGGCAAAGGAGGTTGATGGTGGGCGGTGGGCAATCGCCCGTGGGACAGGGGACGTCGGCGCCCGCTCCCTCACCCGCGAGTGCTGGAGAAGTCTCCCTGGCCTCCGCGGCCGTGCCCAGGGACGATGAATCTTGGGAGTGCAGGCTGGAAGCCCGCACCACAGATTCAGGGGAAGCCCGCACCACAAGGTCACGGAGAGCGGGAGCGAGCGAGTGGCGCAGGGTTGTCTCATGCTCGTGCAGCGCTTGCAGGTGGGCGAGTTCTGCCCAGGGCAGGACGCGCAGATGCGAGACAGGGATGACGGGGCGGGCGGGGGCGGCGAGGGCGATGGCGGCGGACGTGGCGGTGTTGGTCGCGCCGTCGGTCGGGGTACCGCTGCTGCTCAGCTGGAGGTAGGACTTGAAGTCGCAGGGATCGGCGAACTGATTGGCGAAGCTGACGCCGCCCTGGGCCCCGGTGAGGAGGATGCCGCCGAGGGAACCGCCGTCGAGGGGGATGCCGGCGGGGCCGGCGTTGACGTCGAGACACAGGCCGATCAGGCCGTCGAGGCGGGTGGCGACGATGGCCTTGATGGCCACGCCGTTGAAGCCGCCACCGACGGTGCCAGCGAAGAAGAGCTGGGAGGGATTGCTCAGGTTGCCGACCGCCAGGCCGCCGGTGAGGCCGGCGAGGTCGCCGATGCTGAGGTTCTCGAGGAGCAGTACGAAAGTATCCAGCGAGAAGGTCGGCGGACCGGCGAACCCCTGGGGAAGGCTGATACGCACATCCTCGACCGCTCCGAACAAGCGCGGCAGATCGGTGGAGCTCGTGTCCGGCGAGGCGAGGGAGAGGTCGATTTCGCCGCTGACGGTGAAGATGAGGTTTTCGGGCACGAAGAGCTGGTCCAGCGGCAGGGCGGGGTTGGCGAAGGCGAGGCTGCCGGCGGTGAGGCGGAAGGGGAGGAGTTCCTGGCCGAGCAGCCGGAGTTGTTCGCCTTCACGGAAGCCGACGCTTTGCACGGAGAACTGGGGCTCGGGGTTGGGAGGGGTGGCGATGCCGTCGAAGAGGAAGCGAGCGTTCTGAAGGCCGAAATAAGCGAACTGCGCGCTGCCGAGGGCGCCGCTCAGCCGGATCTCGAAGGGCCGATCGGGCGCGAGCCGGAAGAGGTTCGAAAGGCCTTCGAGCGTGACCGAGGCGAGGCTGTCCGGGTTGTCCGGGTCGGGAATGCCGTTCGCATCCACCCCCAGCAAGGCGAACCCATCCGGTCCGCCGAGTTTGAGCCGGCTGGCGAAGGTGACGGTGCCGAGTTCGAAGGTGGGCACCTGGACGAGGTCCCAGCGGAAGGTGCCCGAGGTGGCAAACGCGAAGGCGGCCTCGGTATCGGGATCGAACAACAGATCGCCATCGAACGTGCCGCGCACACCGCCCTCGAGTGTGAGTGTGGTGGTGCGCTGGGCGTTGGCGTCGACGGTGGACGCGAAGCTCAGGCCGGTGTCCGCGAGCAGATCAAGGGCAAACCCGTCGAGCTCCAGCAGGCGGAGGTCTTGACCGAGCGCGATTGCAGCGGCGTCCGGGAAACCGTCCACGCGCCAGTTCTGGCCGGTGAGGTTCAGCTCGACGATCCGGTCCTGCGTGGGATCCGAGAAGTCGGTGCCGGGCAGGGGAAACGCAAAGTCGGCCTCGAGGTCGCGCAGGAGGGGGAAACGGTCCTCGAAGAACTCGAGCTGGCATCGCGTCACGGTGACGCGGGTGCCGTCGAGTCCCGGGATGCCGAAGGCGAGCGGGGGCAGGTCGAACCGGACGGGCTGCGGGGGTTGTGGTGCGGCCAGCCCGACCGCCGTTGCGACGGTTTGGGTTGCGCCGTCGCCGGCCGAGAAGATGGGTCGGCCCTGGGCGAAGTCGTAGCCCACCGAGAAGGCGAACGAGATCGGGATGGTGACCGGCTCGTCGGTGGGAAGGAGGTCGCCGCCAGGGAGTTCCTCGAGGGCTTTGAAGAGGTCTTCCGCCAGCGTAAGAGAGCCGCCGCTGAACGTGGCGACGAGCGCCTGTTCGCGGTGGCGCACGGTGAGTTGGTCGATCTCGGCGAAGACGTGGAAGGCCTCTTTCTGGACCGGCTCGGCGAGGGGTTGGGTGCGGGCGAAGAAGCCGGCGCGTCCGCCGAAGCCGAAGGCGAATTCGCCCTGGTTCGCGAGGGAAAGTTCGGCGGTGAGGTTGCCGTTGAAGAGGACGAAATCGTCGGAGAAGCGGAGGCTGCCGGCGTTTTGCACGCCGTCCAGGGCGGCCGTGAAGCGGAGGGGGCGATGGGGCAGGCTGCCGTCGTAGCTGAGGGCGACGTTGTAGGTTTGGGTGAGGGTGGGGGATTCTTTGACGGCGAGCTGGCCGGTGCCGGTGAAGGAAGCCAGACCAGCGGGGGAGCCGGCAACGTTGGCGCTGGCGGTGATCTCGATCTGGTCCTCGTCGGTTGGCCGCAGCGGGAAACGGGTGTTGGCGGCGAGGGTGAAGGCGCCGTTGCTGTCGAGGGTGGCTGAGGTGATGTCGAAGAAGGCCTTTTCGTTCGGGAACTCGAGGCGCCCGCCGAACGTGCCGCGGAGGAAGGCCGTCGAGCGGTCATAGAAGACCGAGCCGAAGACGCGGCGGACGAGCAGGCTTTCGGGGAGGTGAAAGTCGGCCGGGCCATCGTCGGGGCCGGCCTCGGCGATGAGTTCGCGATAGCCGGTGGCGATCAGGCGCGCCGCGTTCAGGAGCTTGACGCGCTCGCTCATGAGGAGGAGGCGGAAGGCGTCGTCCTGGGTTTCGCGACCGATGGCTTCACCGAGGAGGGCGGCGACGTCGCTGAGGGGTTGTCCGCGCTGCTCGGTTTCGGCGAGAACGATGAGGCGGTCCACGGACGCGGGGAGGAGCACGAACGGCTGGCGGCTGGCAGCAAGGGTGATGGCGCTGTGGCGGCGCCGGAGTTCCTCGAGGGCCAGAAGCTCCTCGAAGCTGCCGGTTGCGGACGACAGTTCACGGGTGGGCCAAGGCTGGGATGCCAGGGTCTCGACGGTGGCGGCGGCACGGTCGAGTCGGTTCTCGTATAGGGAGCGCAGCGCCGGGTCACCCAGCCAGTCCCCTACGGCGCGCATCAGGGCGAGCTCAGCCGGGGTGAGGCGGCCGCGGGCGACGCGGGCCATCTGGTCGAAGGCCGACAGCAGTTGCTCGTACGTCGCGGGCGCATCGAGTGGCGCTTGCCCGAGCAGCAGGAGGAGGTGATCGATCTCGTGTAGCGACTGCACGAAGGCGTAGCGGGCCTGCCAACGGCTGAGCGGCAGTTCGCGGGCGCGTTCGACGAAGCGGCTGTGGAGCGACACCGCAGCGCCGGAGAAGCCGGCGGGGAGGCTCAGGCTGTTCAAGCCCAGCAGCGCCCGCAGGTCGGCGACCTCGACGAGTTGGGCGAGGCCGCGTTGGGCGACGCGGTCGGCGACGGTCGCCGGGAAGTAGGTGGCGTTGGCCGGATTGAAGCCGATGGCCTGCAAGGCCCGGTTGCGCATCTGGTCGAGCAAGGCGCCGAGCAACGACTGGGAGGGCGTCGAGGTGATGCCGGCCAACGCCAGTTCGGCCTCGACGTCGAGATACTGGCGGAGGCGGTCCTGGGCCTGGTCGTAGCTGAAGGTGGCGATCAAGGCGCCGTCCAGTTGGCCGGTCTGGCGGTTCAGACCTGCCGAGGCGACCCAGGCATCGGCAGCCGTGACCAGGAAGGCAGTGACTTCCGACAAGTCGAGGAGGGCGCCTTCGTCCAGGCCGAGGACGGCATAGCTGGCCACCAGGTCGAGGCCGGCACGCACCACGGGTCCGGTCAGGTTACGGTCGCGCAGGAAGACGGGGTTGTCGGAGAGGCGGTTGACGACCCGACGCCACAGGACGGTGGCGTTGTCGAGATAGGCGCGGAGGCGATCGGGCTGCAGTTCGGAGGTGTTGCCGAGCAGGTTGGCCTCAGCCAGTCGGGCGAGGACGCGGCTGATCTTCTCATAGGTAAGCGTGATGCGGGTGAGGCGCTGGAGGTGGAACCCGATTTCGAACTCGGCAGTCGGGTCGAACCAGGCGTCGAGGCCACCGAGTGCCTCCTGCAACCCGGAATCCACGAGCCCGAGCAGCAGACCGATCTTCTCGTAAGTCGACTGGTAAGCGGCGAGGTTGCCGCGCTCCGCCTCCGCGAGCATGAGGCAGGTCCACGCGTCGAGAAGGCAGTAGGCGTCGGCGCCGAGCGTCCCGGCGAAGGCCGGCAGCGAGCCCGGCGCCGGCGTGAGCGACTCGTCTTCCGGGCGGTAGCCCATTTCGACGCACTGGCCGAGGAGGGCGAAGTACTCGTTCCAGAGACTGGCGCGGGCGAGGTTCTCGAGGTCTTCGAGCGTCAGGCCGAGGGGGAGGAGTTCGGTCAGCGTCTCGGCGGTGTCGCGTTCGAGTCCGCCGGCGGCGAGGTCGAAGGCGTAGAGGGGATCCCGCAGGCTGGCGCCGGCCTCGAAGAAGATGCCGCTGGCGAAGGTGAAGCGCGTCTTGCCCGCGACAGCCAGGCCGGTGTTCCGCTTCCAGGAGACGTGCCACGGCTGGCGTTTGGGGACGGTGACGACGACGGTCGAGTTCGTGCCGCCCGGGAGGCTGAGCTGGCCATAGGCGCTGAGGTCGAATTCGCCGCGCGAGTTGATCGAGGCGTTCGGGACGGTCAGGAAGGAGTTGATGCGGGGCAGGCGGAGTTCGCCCCCGAAGGCGCCGCTGAGCAGGCGCTGGGTGCGATGGTAGGCCAGCGAGCCGTGGAGCTTGTCGATCTTGAGGTCGCCGGGGAAGAAGGCGTCGGCAGCGAAGAAGTCGGGGTTGGCCTCGCGGAGGGCATCGGTCTGGTTCCAGAGTTCGAGGGCGACGTTGTATTGGCGAGCGAGGAGGGCGGCGGCCTGAGTTTGGTAACGCTGGCGGGCGAGGTGGATCTGGCCGGCGAAGGCGGGGTGGCGGACGGCGTCGAGATCGAGCTGCGCGGATTCCTCGAGCAGCATGGCGATGGCGTCGTCGAGCTGGCTCCAGAGCAGGGTGTTTTCGGCAAGCTGGCCGAGGCGGTCCACGACGGCGGGGAGGTGCGTGCCTTCCCAGTCCAGGGTGACCGCGAGCTCCGGGAACTGGCGAGCGAGCCGCATCGAAGCGGCGCCGGCGCGGAGCAGTTCGAGGAGGTCCTGAACACGGTCGCTGGTGGGTGCCGTCAGCACCGCTTCAGCGAGGGTCTGGCGGAGCTCGTCGTGGGCGCGTTCGATGGCGGCGAAGAGGGTGGTCGTGCTGGGGGGGATCTGCCCGACAATGGCCAGGAGGGTACGGACGCGTTGGGCGGCGTTGAAGAGGCTGGTCTCGGCGCGTGGCAAGAGGGCTTCCTGATCGAGCAGCGCGCCGAGTTGAGCGGCGCGGGCCCCGGCATCCGCCAGCGTGGGAAAGCCAGGAACCGCGGTGCCGCCCATGATTGCCCAGTCCGCCAGAAGATCGAGGAGTTCGCCCAAGCCGAGCAGAGCGGCGAGGGCATTGTCGTTGGCCAGGGCATCGTTGAGGTTGGCTTCGACGATGGCGAAGGCGCGGCCGAAAAGCTGTCGCCGGGTTTCCTCCACCCGTGCGAACGCATCGGTGTCGACGCCCAACAGGGCGCCGTCGCCGAGGAGGCTGACGAGGGTGCGGACGTGTTCGAGGGCCGTAAATCGGTTCAGGCCGGCGATGACGGGGTTGTTGGCGTGGTTGAACTCGCCGGGGGCGATGCCGAGGGAGGCCACGAAGCGGGTGTAATAGGTGGTGACCAGTTCGTGAATGGCCGTCTGGAGACCGGCCTCGTTGTCGTTGCCGAGCAACTGGCGCAGGGCCCACACGTCGACTAGCGTGGTCAGGGCGGAGCGGAGGCACTCGAGGCTGGAGAGCGCCTCGGGATCACGCGAGCGGGCGATGGCCGCAGCTGTGGCTTCCTCGAGGGCCGCGTCGATCTCGTCCTGGAGATCGGGCAACGCCGGATCGTTGCCGGCCAGTTGCTGGGTGGCGTAGGCGTCGAGCGCGGCCTTGAGCCGGACCAGTTCGCGGAGAGAATCGGCGGCGCTCTTGAAGTCCGAGGCGCCGCTGGCAGAACGACCGAGGTTGCGGGCCAGTTCGCGCATCGGTTCGAGCGGCAGGGCGGTGAGCAGGGGTGTCAGCGCACTGGCGGCCCAGGCTTCGGCGATGGCGCCGGCGGTGTCCAAGGCCGAGGGCGGTTCGGGCTGGTTCAGCGAGGGCGCGTCATTCGGCCGGCCCGCCACGGCGGTTTGGGCAAAGCGGAGGTACGCGCGACGGAAGCTGTGCAGGCAGCTCGCGGCAACGTCCAGTTCGGCGTCGGTGGCGCCAGGGGGCAGGCAATTCTCGGGGTTGTCCGGCAACACCAGCGCCAGCGCGCCCGCCACGGGGAGGGTCACGCTCTCGGCCGCGAGTCGCAGGCGATAGACCGGATCATCGAGCGTGACGTCGACCGTGAGCCGGGCGCCGTTCGAGAACTCGAGGGCGGCGGGGCCGGAAAGGGCCATTTCACCGTCGGGACACAACCGCAGGACGAGGGGTTTCTCGCGCGTGGTCTTAAGGGTGGCGTTGATCTCGCCCAACTCGGGCAGTGGGAACTCGCCGTAGAGCGGGAAGCGGCCGCACTCGCCGGCGGCCAGATCAAACAGGCCCCCCACCCAGTCGCCGGTGAAGTCAGGGAGCGGCAGCCCGAGTTGATCGAGCGCCCAGCGGGCGCCCTCGATGCCGTGGTCTTTGATCAGTCCTTCCACGAGCCGCAGCGGGAAGCGGTCGAACAGTTTGACGGGCAAACCGGTGCCGGGCGCGAGGCCGAAGGCGGACTCCAACTGGGCTACCGTCAGGGGGCCAAGCGGCAGGAGCGCGCTCTGGCCTTCCGGCAAGTCGATGGCGAGGAAGTCGGCTGCCGTCGAGCCCGGCGCGGCGAAACGGGCGCCGGAGCGGGTCAACCCCGCGGCCCCCGGGACGCTGGGAGTTGGCAGCGCCAGTTGGAGGGCGGAAGCGCGGCTGAACCGGAACCGCAGGGAGCGGTACTCGACATAGCGCTGCCCGTTCTGTTGGACGAGGCGTCCGCCCTCGGGGAAGACCAGTTGCGGGCTCGCGGCCGGCAACGCGCCGCCCCGGTGATCCGGCACGTAGACGAAGGGGGTCAGCGTGCCGTCCGTCCGCTGGCCGACGAATCCCTGCGGCAGCGGGTTCCCGTCAAGATCGACCGCAACCAATCCCGGCGCGGGTGGCACCGGCACGAAGGTCACGACCTCGGAGAACCCCACGTTGCCCGCTGCGTCCGTGGCCCGGGCCTGGAACGGGCGCGGGTCGAGCGCGGATGGATCAAGATCCGCGAGGTGGATGAACCGCCCTGCTGGACCTGGCGTGGCTTCGATCCAGTCCTTCCCCGCTTCGAAGAACTCGACGCGAACGACCCCGACGTTGTCCTGGGCCAGCACGCTCAACTCGAGCTTGGCCTGGCCTGCCCTCTCGACCGCCCGGACCTGCAACCCGGACAGGAACGGGGGAGCGAGATCCGGACCGTCGCCGAGCTGGATGACGCGCCAGAACGTACGCTGGGTCTCCGGGGCGCCGGCATCCAGCGCGGTGGTTGTGGCTCCCTCGGCTTGGGTGGTCAGCACCTCGGTCCAGTCCCGGAGATCGTGGCTTCGCTGGAGGCGATAGGAACGGCCGGCGACGCTGCTCCAGCGGAGCTGCCACGATCCGAGCTGCGGTTGGGGGAGCGGATGTTCCAGGAGAGGGCGGCCATCGGCCGGTTGGGCGGGGGCGACGGGACCCAGGGCGAGGGTCCACAGCAGTGCGAGGTACAGGCAGCGTCGGTTGTGCATCGTTTGGCCTTTCGGTTCCCTGGCCAGCCTGCCGGCGGGACTTGTACCTGCAAGGTGCCGGGAATCGACCCTGCGACAGCCGTGACCGCGCGGAAAGTGTGACGCTCCGCCGGCCGTGTCCAGCTACCAGATGCAATTTTTGTGGTTTTCAGATTTGCTGTTGGATGAGGCAGCCGGGCGCGGGCGGTGGAGCGGGGGCCAAGCCGCGCGCGGCGAGCCGAGGGGCGTGAGAAAGAGCCCAGGACGAACGATCCGGAGATTTGTGTCGCACACCCAGAGCCGGGCGGGGCCGCGCATTCGGCTTGTCCGCCTGCGGTGAATGCGGTACGAGTCCGACCCTCGCCATGAAAACCAACGTAACGAAGTTCGGGTGCGCGTGCTGGCTCGGGCTGGCTTTGCTCCCCGGCGTTGTTCAATCCCAGGAAATCCGGGTCGGGGTGGCCCAGGTGGACATCACCCCGCCCCTGGGCATTCCGCTGGCCGGCTATTACCACGCCCGCGGGGCCGACGGCGTGCTGGACCCCCTGTACAGCAAGGCCATGGTCATCGAGTCCGGCGGGGAGCGGGTGGCCATGGTCGCGCTGGACCTCATCAGCATCACGCGCGCGATCACCGAGGAGGCCCGGGCCGAGATCGCCCGGGCTACCGGGATTGCAGCGGACCACGTGATGATCGGGGCCACGCATGCCCACACGGGTCCGCAACTGGCGCGACGCAGCCGGCGGAGCGACGCGTTGGGTGGGGAACAGCCACTGGCGGTGGAGTACACCCTCGGGCTGCCGGCGAAGATCGCGGAGAGTGTCCGGTTGGCGGATGAGCGGCGGCAGCCCGCCCGGCTCCTGGCAGCCCGCTCGCGGTGCGAGGGGCTCACCTTCAACCGCCGCTACTTCATGCGGGACGGCTCAGTGGGCTGGAACCCCGGGAAACGGAACCCCCAGGTCGTCCTGCCCGCGGGGCCCGCCGATCCGGAGTTGGGGCTGCTTTACGTCGAAGCGCCGGCGGCGACCGGCCCCGCCCAGGGGGTGGCCACCTATGTCAATTTCGCCATGCACACGGACACGACGGGCGGCAGCAAGATCAGCGCGGACTGGCCCGGGGCGTTGAGCCGCGTGCTGGCCGGCTACCACGGCGCACACCATCTGACGCTCACGGGCCTGGGCGCTTGCGGGAATCTCAATCACCTCGACTTCGGCTGGGGCTGGCCGCAGTCGAGCCCGAGCGAGCAGCATCGGATCGGGACCGTACTCGGCGCCGCGGTGTTCCAGGCATACAAGGACCTGCAACCGCTGGCCGGCGGCGGGCTCCGTGCGGCCTCAGCCAAGGTGACGCTCGACCTGCCGGTGATCTCCCCGGAAGAGGTCGAGGAAGCGCGGGCGATTCTGGCGGCGACGGCGGATGATCGCGGGGGCAACTTCATGAAGCTGGTGCGGGCCTACCGCGCGGTGGACGTAGCGGAGCGCAGGGGGGAACCGCACCAGGTGGAGGTGCAGGTGATCGCGGTGGGCACAGAAATGGCTTGGGTGAGTCTCCCGGGGGAGGTGTTCACCGAGCTGGGATTGGCGATCAAGAAGCGCTCCCCTTTTCCGCACACGTTCGTGGTAACGCTCGCCAACGACAATCTGGGGTACATCCCCGACCGGCGGAGCTATGCCGAAGGCAATTACGAGCCGGAAAGTGCCCGCTGCGCGGCTGGATCGGGAGAGCGGTTGGTGGAGGCGGCGGTGGGGCTGCTGACCCAATTGCGGCCGTAGGTCACGGGTGGCGGGCATCGCTCCGCGCGATCCGCCCTCCGGCGAGCTTACTTCCGGGGCATGGTCAGGACGACGAACCACGCATCGCCCAGCTTGTCCTTGGCGTCGCCTGCCAGGACGGCCAGTTCCCCCTGCCGCAGGGCCTGAATGGGCTGGCGGACAGTCTTCAGGAGCGTGCCCTCGCCGAAGAGCTGGACCTCGAGGGTGAAATCGTCCACCACCTGGAACTCGAGCGTGCACTTGTCGCTCATCTTGACCCGTCGCTCGGCGCCAGACTTGACGGTGAACGTCTCCTCCTTGATGAGGAAGTAGTTCTTCCATTTGAACACCCGCGCGAGCTTCTCCCGGAGGCGGCCGCTGACCTCCTTGCACTCGCTGCGCGCCGGCTTTTCGTCGTTGGTTCCCCAGATCAGTTGTGCCTGGAGCTTGATCTCCATCGCCTGGGTATCGGCACTTCCAAGCACCCACGCGCAGACACAACCAAAGAACCAGACGAGGCGCACCCATCCGCCGCCTCCCTGCCTGCCATTCATGTTCGTCATTACGGTTCGCGTGTCCCCGGCGGTCTCCGGCTCAGAGGTTGTTGACCCAATACACGGTCATTTGCTCGCTGTCCGAGCGGAACGTGATATTCCCCAGATCCTCCTGAGAGTTCTCGACCTCGGCCGGGGCCAGTCCGGCGTTCTGGCGGGTCGGCGAGGATGCTGGCATCCAGAGGAACACCGCGAGCGCGGCCGCCAGGGTCGCCGGGATGACCCAGCGCCACCAACCCCAACCGCCGGCGGAGTGCGGCGCCGGGTCGGCGGCCGTTGCCACCGCCGGACGCAGTTCGCGTTCGATCTTGGACCAGTAGAATTCGCGCGATTCCGGCACGACCCGGCGGAGCTCGTTCCCGGTCAGCCACGCCCGTGTCAGCTTGAGCTCCCGGACCAGGGCCGCTGCCTCCCGGTCTGCGTTCACCAGGCGCAGCACCTCCGCCGCCTCGTCGGAGGGCAGTTCGCCATCCAGCCAGGCCTGCAGCCGCCATGCGGTTTGTTCATTCATGCTTTCCGTTCTTGGTGCAACCCGACGAGCAAGGCCGCCAGGCGTCGGCGCGCATAGAACAGGCGCGACATGATCGTCCCGATCGAGCAGCCCATTCGTTTGGCGCACTCTTTATATTCCAAACCCTCAAACTCATGCAAGATCAGCACCGTCCGGTGCGCGTCTGAAAGCTGGCTCAGGCCGGCGTCGATGCGTTCCCGCAACTCCTGCCGCTCCAGTCCCTCGAGCATGTCCACCTGCACGGCGGGAAGGTGCCGTTCCAGGCCGCCTTCCTGGGACATCTGCTCGACGGACTCGGCGTGCAACCGCTTCTGGCGCCGCATGGCATCCAGGCAAAGGTTGATCACGATCCGGGTCAGCCACGTGGCGAAGCTCGACTCGCCGTGGAACTGCCCGATTCGTTGCCAGGACTTGACCCAGGCTTCCTGGGAAAGATCCAGCGCCTCTTCCTCGTTCCGCATCATGCTGTACGCCCGAGCATACACTTTATCGCGGTGACGGGCCACGAGCTCTTCGAACGCCGCCATGTCGCCGCCCTGCGCATCACGCACCAGCGCATCATCACTGGCCGAGGAATAGTCTTTGCTGCGCGACATGGTTTCGACGGCGCGATCCGGTCCAGGTATTCAACCGGCCAACCGGCCTTTCGTGCTGGGCACCAGCCCGGCGATGCGCGGGTCACGCTGGCGGGCGAAGTCGACCGCCTTGGCAAAGGCCTTGAACAACGCCTCCACCACGTGGTGCGGTTCCTCCCCGTACAGCAGCTCGAGGTGGAGGTTGGCGCGGGCCTCGTTGGCGAATCCCTGGAAGAACTCGCGGGCCAGCCCGAACCGGAAGGCGGTGGCGCTGTCCTGGCTTCGTTCGGCGCCGGTCACCTTGTAGGCCAGCCGGTCGAGCCCGCGCCAGACCAGGAAGGGGCGTCCGCTGAAGTCCACGACGCAGCGCGCCAGGCATTCGTCCATGGGGACGTAAGCCTCACCCGTCAAGGGGTTGCGCGGGTCGAAGCCCGTCCCGTAACGTCGGATGCCTTTCTTGTCGCCCAGGGCCTGGAGCATCGCTTGACCGAGCACCAGACCGCAGTCCTCGACGGTATGGTGGGCGTCCACCTCCAGGTCGCCCTGGCAACGCAGGTCCAGGTCCACCACGGCGTGTCGCGCAAACAGCGTCAGCATGTGGTCGAAGAACGGGATGCCGGTGGCGATGCGTGACCGCCCGGATCCCTCCAGGTTCAAGGCAACCACGATGCGGGTTTCGCGGGTCACCCGGCGGATGCGGGCGCGGCGCGCCGCCGGGGGCTGTCGTCTCGTCGAACTCACGGCCCCGCCATTCTCCAACTCCCTGGCATTGATGTCGAGCCGGGGCTGTCGCCGGCGCCGGTGCGTGCCCCCGGGGACGGCGGCGGTGTTGGGCAAGACCGCGACGGTCCCGCTCGTTTGCCGGCACCCGCTTCCCGTTCTACCCTGCGCCTGTGAGTTCCTTGCCGCAGGGCGACCGTTGTCATTTTGATGCTGCCACGGGGTGGTTGATGCTGGGCGACCCCACTTCTGCGCTCGAAGAACTCGGGCAACTCACGCCGGAGTCGCGATCGACCCGGGAAGTTCTCGAACTGGAATGGGGGATTCATGCGGAACGGGCCGACTGGCCCGCGGCGGCCGCGGTCGCTGGGCGGATGGTTGAGCAGGTTCCGGATCACACGTTTGGCTGGATTCATCGTGCCTACGCCGTGCGTCGCCAGCCTGGGGGCGGGCTCGATCAGGCGTGGGCGCTGCTTCGTCCGGCACTCGAGCGTTTTCCCAAGAGCCCCATTGTGGCGTACAACCTGGCCTGCTACGCGGCGCAGATGAACCAGATGGAGGAAGCCTGGTCGCTCTTCCAGCGTGCGCTGGCGGTGTCGCCGAAGCGGGCCGAACTTCTGGCCATGGCGCTGGCCGACCACGATCTGAAGCCGCTCTGGCCGAGGATTTGCACTGCCCCCAAACCTTGATCCGGCCGTCTCGCATGATGCTGCGATTGCTCTCCCACCGTTGGGGTCAGCCCTTAAGAATTAGGTCTTCCTCGCCTGCCGCCCCCCCCCGCCGGCGCGTGCTGCGCCCGGCTCTGCTGGGGGCTGCACTGACCATCGCGCTGACGGTGCTGTCCAGGGAAATCCCCTCCCCGCTGTACGAGTACCGCGATCCGCCCAGCCCGGACGGGCTGGGGAAGTTCTTTCTGGGCCGAGAGATTGCGCACGTCATGGGTCATGCCGCTGCGGACTGGCTGGAACGTCCGGAGCGGGAGGCGGAGGAAGGCACCGGGTTACTGGTCCCGGCGCTGCGGCTTGAGCCTGGCGGCGTGGTGGCCGACGTTGGCGCCGGCACGGGATACTTCACTTGGCGACTCGCCCGGGCGGTGGCACCGGGCGGGCGGGTGTACGCCGTCGATGTCCAACCAGAAATGCTGGAGCGTCTGCGTGCGCACATGGCCACCCGCGGTGTCACCAACGTCCTGCCCTGGCTGGGCACGGAGGCGGATCCCCGGCTGCCGCCGGCGTCGCTGGACCTGGTCCTGATGGTGGACGTCTACCACGAACTGGCCCAGCCCTACGAAATGCTGCAGGCCGTCTGCCGGGCACTGAAACGGGGACGCTGGCCATCGTCGAGTACTGGGGAGGACCTGACGGTGCTGATCAAGCCTCTGCACAAGATGACGGAGGCCCAGTTGCGTCGCGAACTCGCTGTCCATCCGCTGGAGTGGGTGGAAACGATCGGCACCCTACCCTGGCAACACCTCGTCCTGTTCCGCAAATCGAGGCCGCCCCCGACAGTCGTTCCCCCGCCCTGAGCGGGCCAGGGGCGCCCGGTTACTTCGCGAACTCGACGCAGCGGGTTTCGCGCACCACCGTCACACGGATCTGCCCGGGGTAGAGCAGGTCCTCCTCGATTTTATGAGCGACGTTACGGGCGAGGATAAACGCACCCTGATCGTCCACCTCCTCGGACTTCACGATCACCCGCACCTCACGCCCTGCCTGCACCGCGTAGCACTTCTCGACCCCGGCGAAGCCCGACCCGATTCGCTCGAGCGCCTCGAGTCGTTGCAGGTAAGTGGTCATCGACTCCGAACGGGCTCCCGGCCGCGAGGCGCTGATGGCGTCGGCGGCACTGACGAGCAGGCCGATGATGCCGACGTGGGGCTTTTCGTCGTGGTGTGACGCCACGGCCTGCACCACCTCGGGAGGTTCCCCGTGCCGCTCGAGGAGGTCCGCCCCGATCGCGGCGTGGGAGCCTTCGACCTCGTGGTTGACGGCCTTGCCGATGTCGTGGAGCAGCCCGGCCCGCCGGGCGGTACTGGCTTCCTCCCCGAGCTCGTTGGCCATCAGCCCGGCCAGATGCGCCACCTCGATCGAGTGATCGAGGATGTTCTGGGAGAAACTGTGCCGAAAGTGGAGCCGGCCCAGGAGTTTGACGATCTCCGGGTGCATCGGCGGCAGCCCCACTTTGAACACCGCTTCCTCACCCGCGCGCGTTATCATCTCGTCGATCTCGGCCGCCACCTTCTTCACGATCTCCTCGATCCGACCCGGGTGGATCCGGCCATCGGCGATCAGCCGTTCCATGGCCTGGCGGGCCACCTCCCGGCGCACGGGATCGAAGCCGGACAGCACGACGGTCCCCGGGGTGTCGTCGATCAGGACGGTGACGCCTGTGGCGGCCTCGAAGGCGCGGATGTTACGGCCTTCGCGGCCGATGATCCGGCCTTTGATCTCGTGGCCGTTGAGGGAGACGGTGGCCGTGGTGGATTCGAAGGCGTGCTCACCGGCGTAGCGCTGCACGGCCAGCGCGATGATACGGCGGGCCTGGGTCTCGGCCTCGACCCGGGCCGTGTCGAGCACGTGGCGCACCATGTCCGCGGCGTCCTTCTGGGCCTCGAGTTTGATCTCCCGCATCAGGGTCGTCCGAGCCTCTGTCTCTCCCATACGCGCCAGGCGGGAGAGTTGTTCGCGGCGCGTGCGTCCGAGCACCTCGACTTCGGCTTGGGTGGCGGCGACCTGTGCCTGCCGCTGCTCCAAGCCCGCGCGATTCGTCTCCAGGACCTTCTCCCGCTCCGCGACCTGTTGGAGTTGCAGTTGCAGAACCGCCTCCCGCTGGGCGAGGCGCGTCTCGATCCCGTCCAGGTCCTGTCGCCGGCGACTGAGCTCCTCCTCGAGCTCCCGCCGCCGTCGCAGGTTCTCCTCTTCGGAGGCAACCCGCGCTTCGCGCCGGACGGTCTCGGCCTCCCGCTGGGCCCGTTCCAGCAGCTCGCGTTCATGCGCCGCGAACGCCCGCCGAGCCCGCAGGTCGAAGAAGCGCCAAAGAAAGAATCCCATGAACAGACCGCCACCCAGACACAGCCCGGCCACGGTCCATTCCACACTCGCCAGTACAATCATTGGTCTCAGGACCGCCGCGTCACAGCGAGCCAGCGCGACGGCGTCACAATGCAATCCACGTGTTGATCATGCGGTTCCACGGGTATGGCGGGCAGAATCTGCCAGTCCATCGCCACACCACACGCCGTGCCCCGCCGCGAGCTTAGCATCCGGTCATAGAATCCTTTACCGCGACCCAACCGATGCCCCTCGCGGTCAAATCCTAAGCCCGGCACCAGCACCAAGTCCAGTTGGTTTAGCGACCACACGGCACAGGTCGACACCGGCTCCCGAATGCCAAAGCTGCCCACCTGCACGTCCCGCGTCAGGTCCCGCACCTCGGCGACGCCGTAGACCCCCGCGTCCCGGTCATACCGTGGCAGCACCAGCCGCCGGCCCTCCGCCAGCGCCCGTTCGGCCAGGGGCCACAGATCCGGCTCCTCGGGCATCGAGGCAAAGAGCATGACCGTGCGGGCCGCGAGCCACTCGGACTGTTGCACCAACCGTTCCCGCAGCCCTTCGCCTGCGCGGAGGAGTTCGGCCGCGTCGATGGTGCGCAGTCGCGCCCGCAGTTCGCGCCGCAACATCACTTTCTGTTCGCTCACTTCGTTCATCCCGGAACTCCTTTGGGTGTCCCTTCGGCGTGAGATGAAGCGGGTGCAACCGGCGTCGGTGCCGGGTTCCGTCCGGGCAGGAGCTGCCGCCATTTCTCGACCCGCTCTTTGATCCGCTTTTCGGTCCCCTGCTCGGTGGGCTCGTAGTAGCGCCGGACGGCCCCCAGGTAGTCCTGAGCCACGAAATGCCCAGGATGATCGTGCGCATACTGGTAGCCCTCCCCGTGTCCCAAACGCTTGGCGCCGGCGTAGCTGGCATCCCGCAGCGCCTCGGGGACCGGCAGGGTCCGACCGCTGCGCACCTCGGCCAAGGCGGCGTCGATCGCCAGCAGGCTGCTGTTGCTCTTGTGAGCCGTGGCCAAGTAGATCGCGGCTTCGGCCAGCGGGATGCGGGCTTCGGGCCAGCCGACGAACTCGGCCGCTCCGGCCGCCGCCTGGGTCAGCACCAGCGCCATCGGGTCGGCCAGTCCCACGTCTTCGGCTGCGCTGATGATCATCCGGCGGGCGATGAAGCGCGGGTCTTCGCCGGCGTGGATCATCTTCGCCAGCCAGTACAACGCCGCATCCGGGTCACTGCCACGGAGGGACTTGATGAAGGCCGAGATGGTGTCGTAGTGCGCATCGCCGTCGCCGTCGTAGACCACAGCCTTCTTCTGGATGCTCTGCTCGGCCACGGCCAAGGGGATCCAGATGCGGCCACCCGCCTCCGGAGGCGTGGTGAGCGCCGCGATCTCGAGCGCGTTGAGCGCCTTCCGCGCGTCGCCGTCGGCCACGCGGGCCAGGTGCTGGAGGGCTGGTTCCTCGACGTCGATCTCCCGTTCTCCCAGTCCGCGTTCGGGGTCGGCGAGGGCCCGCCGCAACAGCAGGACCAGTTCAGCCTCCGTCAGCGGCTGCAGTTCGAAGATCTGCGACCGCGACACCAGCGGGGAGTTGACGAAGAAGAACGGGTTGTGGGTGGTGGCCCCGATCAACCGCACCGTGCCGTTCTCGACATCCGGCAGCATGACGTCCTGCTGCGCCTTGTTGAACCGGTGGATCTCGTCGATGAAGAGGATGGTGGGCTGCCCCGCATTCGTCAGCCGGTTGGCGGCACTGGCCAGCTCGCGCCGCAGATCCGCCACATTGGACTCGACGCCGCTGAGCCGGACGAAGCGCGCCCGCGTGCGGTGGGCGATGACCTGTGCCAGCGAGGTCTTGCCGGTGCCGGGGGGACCGTAGAAGAGCAGCGACTGGATGCGATCGGCCTCGATGGCGCGGCGCAGCAACTGGCCGGGGGCGAGGATATGGGTCTGGCCCACGTATTCCTCGAGCTGCCGGGGCCGCATCCGGGCGGCCAGTGGGGCGTGCCGATCTGGAAGCCTCGCCGCCGCCGAAGCGGGGGGCTTCGCTGCCGGCTGGCTCCCACCGGGGCCGAAGAGATCATCAACCGCCACGCCGCGAGTGTACGCCGAGCAGGGGTTTACCCAAAAAGAAAAAGCGACCGGCCGCCCGCGGGCGACCGGTCGCGCGAAAGAAACCCCGCCACAATGCCGTGGTTCACAGTTCCTTTGAACGTGAGGAGAAACAGGTGGAACCCTGTCGACGGCGTTCGGCTTCCAGTGAAGGCCTGTCGGTGGCCGTGCGACGGTCGGATTCCGTAGGTTCGAGCTTACGGTTCAAGGACATAGTTTCCTAGCACGCGCAATGGCAGGGTAAAGCCCTGGATTGCCTCTCTCTCAAAGATCTCCGGGGCATCCTTTGCCCCGCGCAATCTGGTTCCTCTTGTACGCGGCCAGCGAAGAGCGACAAGCCAAAAAAACCAAAAAAAGTGCGGCGCAAAAGCGTGGCTGGCGCACCAGAAGCTAAGCCGCACCCACCCTCACCGCGCTGCGCGGAGCCGCGTCCGACCTGCCAGCAGGAAGCCGGCGTATTGGATCAGCCGCTCCTTCAACTGTCGCCGCGGGACGATCGCGTCGATCAAGCCGCGCTCCTGCAGAAACTCGGCGGTCTGAAAGCCGGGCGGCAGTTCGGCCTGCGTGGTGTCCTTGATCACCCGCGGCCCGGCGAAACCGATCATTGCCCGCGGCTCGGCCAGGATCAGATCTCCGAGCGTCGCATAGCTGGCCATCACCCCGGCGGTCGTTGGATGCGTCAGCACGCTGATGTAAGGCAGCCGTTCCCGGGCGTGGTACGCGAGGGCGGCGGAGGTCTTCGCCATCTGCATGAGGCTGAACATCCCTTCGTACATGCGCGCCCCGCCGCTCGTCGAGATGATCACCAGCAACAGCCCGCGTTCGGTGGCGGCTTCGATCAGCCGGGTGAGCTTCTCCCCCACCACGGCGCCCATCGAACCGCCCAGAAAGCCAAAGTCCATCACGCCCAAGGCCACCCGCACGGGCCCCAGCCGGCCGATGCCGGTCAGCACCGCGTCCTTCAGCCCGGTGGACTTCTGGTAGGCCGCGAGCTTCTCCGGATAGGGCGAAACGCCCGTGAACTGGAGGGCATCGACGCTGGTCATGCCCGCGTCCATTTCCTCGAAGGAACACGTCTCGACCAGCGCGTTGATCCGCTCGCGGGCGGTGATGGGGAAATGATGACCGCAATGCCGGCAGACCTTGAGCTGCTCGTCCAGCTCCTTGTCGTAAAGCATGGTCGAACAGCCGGGGCACTTCGTCCACAACCCCTCGGGGATCTCGCGCTTCCGCCCCTTGCCAGTGCCGAGCTTCGGTTTGCGCACGAAGGGGGTGTCGCCGGGCAGCGGTGCGCCCAGGCCTTCGGCCTTGCGGGGGAATTTCGGGATGCTCATGGGTTCAGGTTTGCCAGGTGCCACGCGCCACCGTCCAGACACAGACTTCGCCGGCGCCGGCGGCTCTCAAGGCCCGCGCGCACGCACTCGTCGTGGCGCCGGTCGTCAAAACATCGTCCACCAACACCACCCGTTCGCCTTTCAGTCGCCGGGTGCCCGTCGGCGCAAAGGCGCCCCGCATGTTCTCCCCCCGCTGTTCCCGCGACAGTTGCGTCTGGGTGTGCGTCGGGCGCCGTCGTCCCACCACGCCCTGCCGCACCGGCAGACCGGTCGCCGCCCCCAGCCACGCGGCCAGCCGGGCCGCCTGGTTGAACTCGCGTTCCCGCTCGCGCACTGGGAACAGCGGCACCGGCACCAGGCAATCCCAGCCGCCGCACGCCAGCTCGGGCGCCGCTGCCTGAACCAGCAGGTTCGCCAGGAACGGCTCGAACCACACCTCGCGCCTGTACTTGTAGCGATGAATCACGTCCAGCATCAGCGCCGTGGCCGCCACCGCCGCCCGCGCAAAACCGAAATGCAACTCGAGCTCGCCGCAATGGGCGCACCGGAACGGGCCCTGCATCTGGCCGGTGAAAGGCAGCCCGCAGCGTTCGCAGTACGGTTCCCGGATCCGCCGCACCCCGTCCGGCCGGTCGCAACACCGCGCGCAGACGTAGCCCGCACCCGCGCTGACCCGCTCGCCGCCACACACTTGACACACCGCAGGGTAGAAGAAACCCAACCCCCCTTCAAGCCACGAGCGCCAGCCCCGGCCCGGCTCCGACTCCTCGCTCATGCCGCCAGCTCCACGAAGTTCCGCAGGATCTGCAGCCCGACGTCCTGGCTCTTCTCCGGGTGGAACTGCGTGGCGTACACGTTGTCGCGCCAGATGGCCGACGCGAAGGGCACCCCGTACGTCGTGCGCGTCGCCACGATCGCTTCGTCCACCGGCTGCGGGTAGAAGCTGTGCACGAAGTACACGTGGCTGCCATCGGCCACGCCGCGGAACAACGGGCAATCCGGCCGGACCAACTCAAGCTGGTTCCAGCCGATCTGCGGGATCTTCAAGCCGCGCCCCTCCGGAAACCGCACGACCCGCCCCGCCAACACGCCCAGACCGGCGGCGCAACTGTTGAACTCGGCGCTCCCCTCGAACAGCGCCTGGTACCCCACGCAAATGCCCAGGAACGGACGTCCGCTGGCCAGGAACGCCCGGCAGGCCTCGAACAGTGCCTGCCGCTGCAGCGCGTTCAGGCAATCGTCAAACGCACCCACGCCCGGGAGCACCGCCGCCCGCGCGGTCCGCAGCGGCGCCGGTTCCCGCACGAGTTGCACGTCGGCACCGAGGTACTTCAGCGCCTTGTGCACGCTGCGGAGATTCCCCGCCCCGTAGTCGATGAGCGCGATCACGCGCGCAGCATACGGAGCCGCCGACGGAATTCAATCATCGCAGCCTTTGGTTTGACACCCCGCCCGCTCAGGGGTGCAATGCCGCCCAGCACAACTCCCCGCCCGGCAGCGTGCCGCTGCGGGGACCCGGAACGGTCTACCAGTACTACCTATGAATCCACGGAGTCCTTCTGCCCTGGCCGGAGCGGCCCTGGGCCTTGCCGCCGCCCTCGCCTTCACCACCGCGCTCGCCCAACCGGCGATCCCGGACGCCTACAAGGTCAACGGCTTCGCCATCGGCTGTCAGGCGTACACCTTCAACCGCTTCACCGCCTTCGAGGCCATCGAGAAGACCGCGGCGGCCGGCGGCAAGGTCATCGAGTTCTACCCCGGCCAGAAGCTCAGCAAGGAACAGCCCAACGTCACCCTGGACCACAACGCCCCGGACGCCGTCCTCGATCAGGTCAAGGCCAAGCTCGCCCAACACGGCGTCAAGGCCGTCAATTACGGCGTCGTGGGCATCCCCAACAATGAAGCCCAGGCCCGGAAGGTCTTCGAGTTCGCCCGCAAGATGGGCATGCGCGCCGTGACCACCGAATCCGCCGACGCCATCAACGTCATCGAGAAGCTCGCGCAGGAATACGATCTGGGCGTCGCCTTCCACAACCACCCCGGCAGTTTCGCCGACCCCAACTACAAGGTCTGGAATCCCTACTACATCGCCGGCCTCGTCGCCGGCCGGGATCGCCGCCTGGGCGCCTGCGCCGACACCGGCCACTGGACGCGGTCCGGCATCAAGCCCATCGAGGCCCTCCGGGTCCTCAAGGGCCGCATCGTGAGCGCGCATCTGAAGGACCTCAACGAGTTCGGCAAGCGCAGCGCCCATGACGTGCCGTTCGGGACGGGCGTTTCGGGGATCAAGGAGTGCCTCGAGGAACTCAAGGCCCAGGGATTCGACGGGAACATCTCGATCGAGTACGAGCACAACTGGGACAACAGCCTGCCTGAGGTCACCGCCTGCATCGACTTCGTCAAGCAGTTCGGCCGCTAAGCTCCGCCCCATGAATCGCGCCGAGGCCTGGCAGTTGCTCACGGAGTACACGCCGTCCGACTCCCTCCGCAAGCACGCCCTCGCCGTCGAGGCCGCCCTCCGCCATTACGTGCCCCGGTTCAGTGGCGACGTCGAGCAGTGGGGCCTGACCGGCCTGCTGCACGACTTCGATTACGAGCGCTGGCCTTCGCCCCCGGACCACACCCGCCAGGGGGCCGTCCTCCTGAGGGAACGGGGCGTCGACGAGGAAATCGTCGGCGCCATCCTCTCCCATGCCACCTGGAACTGGGACGAGTATCCGCTGGACCGGCCCTTGCGACGGGCGCTGTTCGCGGTGGACGAACTGTGCGGCTTCATCACGGCTGTCGCGTATGTGCGGCCCGAGCGGCTGACGGGTCTGGGCGCGGCCAGCGTCCGGAAGAAGATGAAGCAGAAGTCCTTTGCCGCGGCGGTCCGCCGCGAGGACATCGAACAGGGGGCCGTCCTCCTGGAGCTTGCCCTGGACGACCACATCACCCAAGTCGTTACGGCGATGCAGGGAATCGCCGCCGACCTCGGCCTGGCGTGATCGCGCGCGGCCTCGCCGCGCCTGGCCTGTAGCTTCCTCAAGGCGGGTCGGACGCTCCCGGTCCGACCCGGCTTCAAAGCTTCAGGAAGTTCGCGAGGACCGCGCGCCCGTTCTCGGTGAGGATGCTCTCCGGGTGGAACTGCACGCCCCAGATCGGTTGGGTCTTGTGGCGCACGCCCATGATCTCGCCCTCCTCGGTCCAGGCGGTCAACTCAAGGCACTCCGGCAGGCTGTCGCGCTCGATCACCAGCGAGTGATAGCGGGTGGCGGCGAACGGATTGGGCAGACCCGCGAAGAGATCCCGGCCGTTGTGGTGAATCGGCGAGGTCTTCCCGTGCATCATCCGGTAGTTCACCACCACGTTGGCTCCGAACACGTGGCCGATGCACTGGTGGCCCAGACACACCCCGAGCAGCGGCACTTTACCCGCCCAGGCCCGCAGAATCTCGTTCGAGAGCCCGGACTCCCGTGGCGAACAGGGTCCCGGTGAGATCAGGATGCGCTCGGGCGCCAGCCGAACAATCTGGTCCAGCGTGATCTGGTCGTTGCGATGCACCTGCATTGCCACGCCCATCTCCCCGAAGTACTGCACCAGGTTGAAGGTGAACGAGTCGTAATTGTCTATCACCAGGACCATAAAGCGCCGGCATCCTATACAACAGCCTTCCGATTGGGAATCCCCGAGCCACGCGGTCCAGCGGTTGTTTCGTCGTCGTTCATTCCTCTCGCCCGCTCCAACCGACGCCGTCGGTCCCATCCAGCGCTGCCAGCAGCACGTACTCGAAGTGCCCCGCCACCTCCATCAACGCCAGATACCGCACATTCTCCCGCGTCGGCTGCGGCCGAACCTCCGTCTCCGGATCCGGACAACCCAGTCGCAGCCAACTGCCGACCCGCACATCGTTCAACACCCGCAGCAACCACTCGAGTTCCTCCCGGCTCAAACGCACCCGAAATCCCTGGCCATGCCGCACAAATCGCTTCTCCTCCGCCAGCCAGCCGTCCAGCCGGCGCCGCGATTCGGCCTTGTGCGCCGCCATCGACTCGGTGAGGAGGGCCTGATCCGCCCCCGCCGGCGGCGCGTCCGACGCCCGCGTCAGGCGATGGTACGACGGCGGGATCACGGGGTACGCTTCGAGCACACCACAAAGCACCGACTTCTCCCGCACCCCAAGTTGGAATTCGAATCCCGCCTTGTCCTGACGCACCAGCTTCATGCGTCGTCGCGTTCCAGCGTGGCCTGCAAGCCGTAACCCTGCAGTTGATGGACGTGAAACTCCGCCCGCTCGAGGCTCGTGCGCAGTAACACACTCCGGCCCCGGCGATGCACCTCGAGCATGTGCTGCTCGGCCTTCTCCTTCACCCACCCGAACACCACCATGAACACGTGCGTGACGTACACCATCAGGTTCACCGGGTCGTTCCAGCACACGACAAGATACCCCGGTTCCCGCGCGCGCTGAGACTCGGTCTCCTCGCCCACGTCCTCATGCGGTCGGACCGCCGGTTCGGCCACTTGCGGCATGCGCGGAAGGTAGGACACCGCGGCCGGGAATTCAACGGGCAGCCTCGGTTGCGCTCGCGGGAGACCCCGCTACTTTGCGCCGCATGAGCCATCACCAGCCTCGCTCCCTCGCCGCGCTGCTCACCGTCGCAGCCGGATCCCTGCTCGCCCTCGTTGCCGTAGCCGACCCGGCCTTGGCCCAGTGGCCCCACTGGCGCGGCCCCTTCTACAACGGCAGCAGCCCCGCCACCAATCTGCCCCCCCGCTTCTCCCCCACCGAGAACGTCCGCTGGAGCGTCTCCCTGCCCGGTTCCAGCGCCGCCACACCCGCCATCTGGAACGAGCACGTCTTCGTCTCTTCCACCGACGCCGAAGCCGGCACCCTCCTCGCCCTCGCGCTGGACCGTCGCACCGGCCGTGAGCTCTGGCGCCGCACCATCGCCGAACGCGCCAGCCGCGATCGCCTCAGCAACTTCGCCTCCCCTTCGCCCACCACCGACGGCGACCGCGTCTTCTTCTACTACGGCCAGGGCGACCTGGCGGCGTTCCGCCCGGATGGCCAGCCGCTCTGGTCCCGCCAGCTCGCCGAGGATTACGGCGAGTTCGCTTTCCTCTGGACGTACGCCTCCAGCCCGCTCCTGCACAACGGGCGCCTGTACCTCCAAGTCCTGCAGCGCAACGTCCCGGTCAACGGCCGCGGCCGTACCGACGGCCCCATCGCCTCGTACCTCCTGGCCCTGGACCCCGCCACCGGCCGCGAGCTCTGGCGCCACGTCAGGCCCAGCGACGCCGTCGCTGAATCCCTCGAGTCCTTCGCCTCGCCCGTCCCCTTCGAATACCAGGGACGACCCGAAATCCTGGTCGTCGGCGGCGACTGCATTACCGGCCACGACCCAGCGTCCGGCCGGGAACTGTGGCGCTGGGGCACGTGGAATCCCACCCGGATCTCCCACTGGCGCATGGTGCCTTCACCGGTGGCCGGAGCCGGTTTGGTCCTCGCCTGCGCCCCGAAACGCGAGCCGATCTTCGCCCTCAAGGCCGGCGGCGTGGGCACCCTCGAACCGGAAGCCATTGCCTGGACCACGGCCGAACAACGCGACGTCACCTCGGACGTGCCCACGCCCCTGTTCTATCTCGGAGACTTCTTCGTGCTGAGCGATCTCCGGAAGAACCTCACCCGACTCGACCCCGCCACCGGCCGCGTCAAGTGGGAGCTCGCCACCCCCGGCAACGCCAAGTACGAGGCCTCCCCCACCGGCGCCGACGGCCGGATTTACCTCCTCAGCTTCAGCGGCGAGGTCGTTGTGGTGGATGCCGCCAACGGCCAGATCACCCACCGCGCCAGCTTCGGCGAACCCGGCGATGACCAGACCCGCTCGAGCATCGCCGCCCTGGACCACGACCTGTTCATCCGCACTAATCAGAAACTCTATTGCGTCGGCACACCCTGAACGGCGAGACTGCCCGCGCCGACACGATGAAAGCCGCCTACATCACCCAGCCCGGCCCTCCGGAGTCCATCCTCTGCGGCGACCTCCCCCGCCCGCCCGCCCCCACCGGGTCGCGCCTCCTCGTCCGCGTCAAGGCCGTCGCGGTCAACCCCATCGACACCTACCTGCGCAGCGGCGCGGTCAAGATGGACCTGCCCACGCCCTTCATCCTCGGCTGTGATTTCGCCGGGGTGGTCGAGAAGCCGTGGGCCCGAGACGTCACCACTTTGATCCGGGTGAACGCGTGTGGGGCAGCAGCAAGGACTTCTGGGCCGTCAAGGCACCTTCGCGGAATACCTCACCGTGGACGAGTGCTGGGCTTATCCGACACCGCCCAACGTGACGGACGAACAGGCCGCCGCCATCGCCCTCGTGGGGATCACCGCCCACTTGGGCCTGGTCCGGGAAGCCCGCCTCGAACGCGGGGAGACAATCCTCGTCAACGGCGCCAGCGGCGGCGTGGGCTCGACCGTGGTGCAGATCGCCAAGCTGCTCGGCGCCCGCGTCATCGCCACCGTGGGCAGCCCGCAGAAGGCCGAGGCCATCCTTCAGCTCGGCGCCGACTACGCCATCATCCACCAGACCGTCGAACCCAATCTGGCCCTCCGCAAAATCACCCCCGGCGGCGTCAACGTCTGGTGGGAAACCACCCGCGAGCCCGACTTCGACAGGATCGTGTCCGCCCTCGCCTCCCGCGGCCGCATCATCCTCATGGCCGGTCGCGACGCCCGCCCCCCTTTCCCCGTCGGGCCTTTCTACGTCAAGAGCGCCTCCCTCCACGGCTTCGTCATGTTCACCGCACACCCGGATGAACAGCGCGACGCGGCGGACGACCTGAACGAGTGGTTGGCCGCCGGCAAGCTCAAGCCGCGGATCGACCGCGTCCTCCCGCTCGAGGAAGTGGCCACCGCGCACCGCCTGCAGGAGGAAAACACGATCGGCCGCGCGGGCACGCTGGCGGGCAAGATCGTGCTCACCCCCTAAGCCGCTCGGGCTTCCACAGTCCGTGAGGCTCCCGGGAACCGGGAGCGCCACGGACGAAAGGCCCGGGGCCCGGGGTTAGTCGGTCAGGTTCTTCGCCCAGGTCTCGATTTCGTCGGCGAGTTCCTTGAAGCCTTCGGCCAGCTTGGCACGCTCATCCGCCGTGGCGTCCGCCAACCGCGCCGAAGCGTCCTTGAGCTGGGCCAACCGCTTCTCGGTGGCCGCGCGAAGGTCGGCGACCTGGTCACCGGTCTTCTCCTTCAGCGCCTGTAGTTTCGTTTCGAGGGTCTCGCTCAGACCGGCCAGGCGCGTTTGCAGGGCCAGGGTCTGTTCGGCAGCCAGATCGACCGCCGCCGATCCCGCCTGCCTCGCACCCTCCTGCAAGCGCTCCACGGCGCCGCCGACGTTGGTGGACGGGGCTGGATCCGGGGATTCGGACGGCTTGCAGCCAACCCATCCGGCGGCGACCACCGCCCCGACCAGCGTGGCGAAGAGAAGTGTTTTCATGGCAAGGGTTCCTTTCGTGTACAAACGACCGTTCATCCATGGGCTCACGCCGGAGGCGGCCGGCCTTGAACCGCCCGCACCACCGCCGCCAGGATCCAGAGGACCAGGAAGACGAAGAACAACACCTTCGCAATGTCCACCGCGGCTCCAGCGACACCCGTGAATCCCAGCACGCCGGCGATCAACGCCAGCACCAAAAATGTCAGCGACCAACCGAGCATGGCAGGCCCTTTCGCTTGGCTCCGGACCCGGCCGGAGACAGAGGTTGACGGCCGCCGCACACGGGCCCGGCCACGAGCCCCGGCGACCCAGACGGGTTCACGCGAATTAGGACAACGGAACAACGATAAAAGTTCACATTTAGTTGACCGGAAGGTTGCCCCCGGCTCGCGCGAACTTCGCTTGTGCTTGATCGGCAGAGGATTCAGAACGTGGGGTTTCTCCGCAGATTCCGCGCATCGGGAATTGGGCTGATTGAATTTCCGCCTCCCCCTAATCCCCTATGTTCGCAATCGGCGGAGAACCCCCCTGCCCTCTCAATCCTCCGCAGATTTCGAACATCGGGAATTGGGCTGATTGAATTTCCGCCTTCCCCTAATCCCCTATGTTCGCAATCGGCGGAGGGTTCAGAACGAGCGGTATCAGGACGTTGGGGACAGAGCCGCCCGACCAAGGCTAATCCGCTGGCACGCGCTCCACGCGGCCGACCAACGGTTCGAGCCGTCCCCCCCGCCGGACGCGATACCGCTCTCCGCGCCACTCGATGGTCTGCCCCAGAAACGCCCACGCCCACAGCACCGCCCCGAGCAGATCTTTCACGGGAGCCAGCCACACCCAACGCAGGTGGGCCCAGGAGCGCCTAAGCCGGGCCTGGCAATGCGCGGCCATCCCGAGCCGCGTCCCGAGGCAGACCGCGAGCCCTGTCCAGGCCAGGACGCTCGCGGGTGCGGCGAGCACCCCGAGCACAGGCCACAGGGTGGGATTGCTCAGGACGCTCAGCGCGTACGGTCCCGGCTGGCAGTGCCGGATCGTGCGCGCCCACCGCACCTGGTGCCGCCAGATGGCGCCCCAGCCGCGGGGTGATTCGCGGCAAGCGACCACCACCGGACACACTGCGATGCGATAGCGATCCCCTTCCACAACCCCCGGCTCGGCGGGCGAGGCGGTCGGCCGCCGCCCGGTCACCCGCTGGCCGAGCTCGAAATCGTCGGCAAGATAATGGACCAGCGAGCCGAATCCACCGATGGCCTGCAGCACCTCGCGTCGCACCGCCATGACGGCGCCCAGGGCAAACCGCATGGGCCCGAGCCGCACGGCCTGGAGCACGCTGCTCCAGAAGTCCGCGTTCACCGCCAGCGCTTCCCAGTGCATGGCGGCCGTCGCCGGCGTGGCCAGTTGGTAGAACGGCGTCACCAGACCCACGCCGGCTTCGCCGAAGGGCTGCACCAGTTGGGCCAGGAAATCCGGCGGAACCGCGACATCGGCGTCACTCACCACCAGCACGGTATGCCGCGCCCGGGGTTCGAGCTGCGCGAGTTTCGACACCTTCGAGTTGGGGCCGAGGCGCCCAGTGCACACCACCAGTTCGACGTCGGCTTGCGGGAACTCGGTCTGCAACCGCCGCACGACCGCGGCGGCAGGATCCTCGGCGTCAGCGACCCCGAACAGCACCTGCACCGGCCCGGCGTAATCCAGGGTCAACCAGCTCCGCAGGCACGCCTCGGTCTCGCTGTCCGCCCCCTTGAGCGGCTTGAGCAGGGTAAGCCCGGGAGCGAATCCCGCGGCCACCTTGCGCCGATGCAGCGGGAAACGGATCGCCTCGAACCATTGCCAGAGCAACAAGCCGAGCGCGAGCCCCGTAAGAACCGCCAGAATCCAGCTCACCCTTCGTCCTTCATCCTTCGCCCTTCGCCCTTCGCCCTTCGCCCTTCGCCCTTCGCCCTTCGCCCTTCACCCTTCGCCCTTCGCCCTTCGCCCTTCACAAATCCGCCGCCAGCACCCGCAGGATCTCGTCCATCGTGGTCTCGCCCTTGAGGACCCGGCGGACGCCATTCTGCCAGAGCGTGTGCATGCCTTGCTGGATGGCGACCTGTTGGAGGGCGCGCGTGGGCAGCTTCTGCAGGATCGCGTCCCGGAGCACCTCATCGACGACGAGGAGTTCGGTCAGGGCACTGCGACCGACGTAGCCAGTATCGAGGCACTGCGGGCAACCGGTGCCGCGCTTGAGGGTGGCTTGGGCGAGAGCCTCGGCCGGGACCAGCTTCTCGAGCGTGTGATCCGGAGGACAAGGCTGGGCGCAATGCGGGCAGTTGATGCGGATCAGCCGCAGGCCGAGCACCCCGCTCAACGCGGACGAGAGCAGGAACGGCTCGATGTCCATGTTGATCAGCCGGGCAAACACACCGGCCGTGCTCCCCGCGTGCGTCGTGCTGATGACCAGGTGACCGGTCAGGCCGGCCTGAACCGCAATCGCGGCCGTCTCGGCGTCGCGGATCTCGCCGATCATGATCACCTGCGGGTCCTGGCGCATGAGCGAACGCAGCGCCCGCGGGTAGGTGAATTCCTTGGCGGGATGGATCTGGGCCTGGCTGACCATGGGGAGGTGGAATTCGACGGGGTCCTCAACCGTGCTGATCGAGATCGTGGGCCCGTGGAGGTTCACCAGGTGCGTGAGCGCCGCGTAGATCGCGGTGGTCTTGCCGGAGCCCGTCGGGCCGGTCAACAGCAGCAGGCCGTTGGGACGAGCCAGCAGCTTCATCAAGTTCTGCAGCGTGTCCTCCTCGAAGCCGAGCTGGCCCAGGTCGAAGCTCCGGTTCTGCGGATCGAAGATGCGGATGACGATCTTCTCGCCGCGCACGGTCGGAAACATCGAGACGCGCAGCTCGACGTTGCCGAACTCGGGGCTGGCCGGCACGTGGCCTTCCTGGGGCAGGTCGGTGAGGTACGAGATGAGGCTCGCCATGACCTTGATGCGCCCGGCGAGCTTCTCCATCAGTTCATGGGGCAGATGAACGAGTTCCTGGAGCACGCCGGCCAGACGCACCCGCACGACAATGGTGCTCTCCCAGGGCTCGATGTGGATGTCGCTGGCGTTGGCCCGGACCGCATCGATGAGCAGGCAGTTCACCAGCGTGGCGACCTCGATGCCACGCTCCTCCGAAACAGACTGCAGATATCGGGTGGTCTCGTTCATCGGGCGTGATGCGTGTTGACGTGGGCCGGAGTAAACCGAACGCGACCGCAGCAGGCGAGCAAGAAAGGCGAAGGGAAGGGCGAAGGGCGGAATTCGAAGTTCAAAGTTCAAAGTTCAAAGTTCGAAGGGCGAGGTTCGAAGGGCGGAATTCGAAGTTCAAAGTCCAAAGTTCAAAGTTCGAAGGGCGAGGTTCGAAGGGCGGAATTCGAAGTTCAAAGTTCGAAGTTCAAAGTTCAAAGTTCGAAGGGCGAGGTTCGAAGTTCGAAGGGCGAAGGCGTCAGCCGGGCAACGTCCGCCGCTCCGGGACCGACAACTCGCGCCAACGCCCGGGAGCGAGGTCGCCCAGCTCCACCCGGCCGATCGCCACCCGGATCAGCCGCAGCGTGGGATGCCCCACGGCCGCGGTCATGCGTCGCACCTGGCGGTTCCGGCCTTCGAGCAGCTCAAGTTGGATCCAGCAATCCGGGACCGTCAGCCGCACGCGAATGGGCGGATCACGGGGAGGAACCGTCGGCGGCGGTTCCAGGCGGAGCGCCCGGGCAGGACGCGTGCGGCGCCCTTCGATCACCACGCCGCGTTCAAGCCGGCGCAACGCGTCGGGCCCAGGGACCCCTTCCACCTGCACCCAATAAGTCCGCGGATGGGCCTGACGCGGATGGAGCAGCCGCTGGTTCCAGGACGGCTCGTCGCTGAGCAGCAACAACCCTTCGCTGTCGGCATCCAACCGGCCGATCGGGTACACCCGCGCCGGGAAGCCGAACCCGGCGAGCGTGCGGTGCGGGGAACCGTCGGGCGTGAACCGCGAGAGCACACCGTAGGGTTTGTGGAATGCGATCAACATGGCGCTTCCGGCCCGGCTACGCGGTCCGTATCGTGCGGGCGCAACGGTCGTCGTGCCGGACCCGACATGCCCGAACCGCTCACCATCGCCTGCCTGTGCTCTTTTGCGCTGCTGGCGGGCTTTGTGGATGCCGTGGTGGGCGGGGGTGGCCTCATCCAGATCCCGGCCTTGTTCCTGTTCCTGCCGCCGGCCGAGGCGGCCCGGACCGCCGCGGTGCTCGGCACCAACAAACTCTCCTCCATCTGCGGCACCGGCATGGCGGTGGTGCAATACGCGCGACGGGTTCCCCTGAACTGGCGATCGCTGCTGCCGGCTGCGCTGGTGGCCTTCGTCTGCTCCTTCCTGGGCGCCCGGGTCGTCACCCTCCTGAACCCGGCACTGGTCCGTCCGCTCATCCTCGGGCTGCTGGTGGCGGTGGCGGTGTACACGTTTGTCCGGAAAGATCTCGGACACCGGCACGCCCCACGGTTTCCCGCCGGGCGGGAGCGCTTGTTCGGGATGTTGACCGGCGCGGGCATCGGTTTCTACGACGGTTTCTTTGGCCCGGGCACGGGCAGCTTTCTGATCTTCGCTTTCATCGGCGGATTCGGCTTCGATTTTCTCACCGCCTCCGCGAGCGCCAAGGTGATCAACTTCGCCACGAACCTGTCGGCCGTGGCCTACTTCGCCGCGACGGATCATCTCTTGTACCGCTACGGGCTGCCGATGGCGGCGTGCAACATGCTGGGCTCGACGCTCGGGGCGCGGCTCGCCTTGGGGAAGGGCAACCGTTTCGTGCGGGGCTTCTTCCTCGTGGTGGTGGGGGCGATGATCGTGCGGTTCGGCTGGGAAGTGCTGGGGCGGTAAGCAAACAGGGACGGTGCGAAGGCACCGTCCCTGGGTCGGTTGGGTTGCAGGAGGTTCGGGTTGTAAAGCAGGGCTCAGATCTTGGCCGGCAACGCGGTCCAGGCGCCCTTGTTGTTGCTGGACTCGATGCAGGTCTTGAGGAAGGCCATGCCCATCCAGCCGTCCTCAACGTTGGCGTACTTCGAGCCGTCGCAGGCAAAAGCCTGGCCGGCCTGGTACTTGCGCACGTCCGCCTCAAAGCAGCGGTGAAGCCGCGCGAAGGCGTCGTGGAACGCCTCGGGGTGTCCGGGCGGAATGGTCGGCTCGCCCATGAGGTCGGCCGGGGCATCGGCGGGGACGAACCCGTCGCCCGGCGAGACCGCGCCGCGATAGTACACGCGGTCGGGTTGGCCCATAAGCTTGATGGTGATGGCCTCCGGATCCTCCTGCCGCCACTGAAGCGTGCCCTGGGTGCCACACACCTCGATGCCCAGATCGTTCAGGTGGCCCACCGAGATCTGCGAGGCCCGGACCAGCGCCCGCCCGCCGTTGCTCAGATGGCAATAGGCCGTGAAGTGATCGTCGATCGGGCGGCCCTTCACGAAAATCTCCAGGTTCGCCGACACGTCGGTGACCTCGAGTCCGGTGACGTAGCGAAGCTGCATGAGGGCATGGGTTCCGATGTCGCCGCCGCAGCCGGAGCCGCCGGCCTTCTTGGGATCGACACGCCACGAGGCCTGTTGCTGGCCGGTGTCCTCGAGCTTGGTCGCCAGCCAGCCCTGGAGATAGTAGCTGTCCACCCAGCGGATCTCCCCCAGCAATCCGGCCCGGACGAGATAGCGGCTGAACCGGCTGGTCCAGTGGCCAAGATACGTGTGCGCCACGCCGAACGGGATTTTCTTCTCGCGCACCGTCTGCACGATCTGGGCGGCTTCTTCGAGCGTCACCGTGAGCGGTTTCTCGCAGAACACCGGGATGCCGGCCTTCAGCGCCTTCATGGCCGGGTCGAAATGGACGAAGTTCGGCGTGACGATGAGGAGGTAATCGAGCTTCTCGGCCGCGGGCAGGCTGGCGTTGGCCTCGATCATCTCGGTGTAGGAACCGTAACCCTTGATCGGGTAAGGCCAGTTCGCCGCTTCCTCCAACGCAATCTTCGGGTCGGGGAACAACGCGCCGGCCACGACGCGGCGGGTGCCGTCGAAGTGAATCGCTTTCTGGTGCGGGTGGACAATGAAGGCGCCCTTGCCGCCGCCCACCAAACCGACATTCAGAGGTCTCGGGGACATACGTTATGTGACTCAGGGTTTCAACTGGTGCACCCCGAGGCATGGCCCGGCCGGGGCCTCCACGCCCAAGGTGCGATTCTGTGACCGCCGAGAGTAAGGCCCGACCTTTCGGCGGCAAGGCTTTTGTCGCCCCCGAATCCCATCTGTCCGGAATCGGCGGAGAACCCCCCCGTCCACTGAATCCTCCGCAGATTTCGAACATCGGGAATTGGGAGGAGGGAATCTCCGCCTCCCCGCAATCCCCTATGTTCGCAATCGGCGGAGAAACTCCCTTCCCCTGGATCCTCCGCAGATTTCGAACATCGGGAATTGGGAGGAGGGCATCTCCGGCTTCCCGTAATCCCCTATGTTCGCAATCGGCGGAGAACTCCCCGCCCGCTGGATCCTCCGCAGATTTCGAACATCGGGAATTGGGGAGAGATCTCCGGCTCGTAATCCCCATGTTCGCAATCGGCGGAACCCCGCCTGCTGGATCCTCCGCAGATTTCGAACATCGGGGTGGGGAGGGAATCTCGGCTTCCGTAATCCCCTATGTTCGCAATCGGAGGAGCCCCTGCACTGGATCCTCCGCAGATTTCGAACATCAGGGTGGGCGGAGGATCTCCGGCTCCCGTAATCCCCTATGTTCGATGCAATCGGCGGAGAAACTTCCCTCCGCTGAATCCTCCGCAATTTCGAACATCGGGGAGTGGGAGGCAGAACTCGGCCCGTAATCGCTTTGTTCGCAATCGGCGGAGAAACTCCCTCTCTGAATCCTCCGCGGATTTCGAACATCGAATTGGGCGGAGGATCTCCAGCCCGTAATCTATGTTCGTAATCGGCGGAAACCGCCGTTGGATCCTCCGCAGATTTCGAACATCGGGGTGGGGAGGGAATCTCCGGCTTCCTGTAATCCCTATGTTCACAATCGGCGGAGAACCCCTGTCCACTGAATCCTCCGCATTTCGACATCGGAATGGGAGGAGGGAATCAGCTTCCTGTAATCCCTATGTTCGCAATCGGCGAGAAACCTGCTCCCTGGATCCTCCAAGATTTCGAACATCGGGAATTGGGCGGAGGGAATCTCCGGCTCCCCGTAATCCCCTATGTTCGCAATCGGCGGAGAACCCCCCCGCCCGCTGGATCCTCCGCAGATTCCGAACATCGGGAATTGGGCCGAGGGAATCTTCGGCTTCCCGTAATCCCCTATGTTCGCAATCGGCGGAGAAACTCCCGTCCACTGAATCCTCCGCAGATTTCGAACATCGGGAATTGGGCAGAGGGGATCCTCGGCTTCCCCGAATCCCCCAGGTTCGCAATCGGCGGTGGGCTATCCCCGCACCAGGGCATCCGTGGCCGGCGGCGCATTGACGCGGCACCGGGCGTCGTGCCACGCTCTGTCCACCACCCGGCTCCCGGCGCACGTCGGCGGCGGGTGTCAGCATCATGAAGACTTGTACGACCTGGTCGCTGTGCCTGGCCATGCTGTTGGGTGCCGCTGGCCCCAGCCTTTCGAGTGAAGCCCCCTCCGGAACCGCGGCCGCGGCGGAAGACGAGTCCGGCCTGCGAGCGTACCTGGACGCCCCGATGCTGTTTGTGAAGCGGCATTCGTACACGGGCATTCACATCTACGACACCTACTACAAATGGCCGCCGGGCGGGGGCGGCATCTACGTGCTCGAGAACCCCGCCGCCCCGCGCGACCAATGGCGCATCCGGCCCGTGGTCGATCCCACGACGCCGGGGACCCCAGGCCACGGGGTGTATACTAACCCGGAGCTCTCCTTCGATGCCACGCGGCTCCTGTTCTGCTTCAAGGGCGAACCGGAGGGCAGCACAAGCATCTACGAGGTACGCGTGGACGGGTCGGGCCTGCGGCGCGTCACCAATCCCGAACCGTACTGTCGCACCTACCAGGGGCGCGGCGGCGGCCAGCACGACATCGCCCCCGCCTACCTGCCGGATGGGCGCATCGTGTTTCTCTCGACCCGACCCAGCGGCCTGGTCCCCTGCAACAACACCGGCGTCGCCATCCTGCACGTCATGAACGCCGACGGCTCGGGCATCCATGCCGTGTCGGTCAACAACGTCAACGAATTCGATCCCAGCGTGCTGCCCGACGGCCGGATCCTGTTCGGACGCTGGGAGTACATCGACAAGAACGCCCTCACCATCCAGTCGCTCTGGACGATCTACCCCGATGGCAGCAACGAAACCGCCCTCTTCGCCAACAACCTCGTCTATCCCGAGGCCATCCTCGACGCCCGGCCCGTGCCGGGAACGCCGTGGGTCGTCGGCACCTTCGCCAAGCACAACGCGCCCCCGCGCGGCTCGATCGCCATGCTGGACATGCGCCGGGGCAAGAACGATCCCGAGGCGGTGTTCAACTTCGAGCATCCGCAGGCGCCGTTGACCGATACCGGTGAGTCCTGCGAGCCCTGGCCGCTGAACGCCGACGTGGTCCTCTACAGCGGCCGGCCACCCGGCCGCGCGCGCAACGCCCTGCTGCTCATCGACCGGCAGGGGCGCCGCGCCGAGGTCATGGCGGACCCGGACATCTGCCTGCATTCGCCCATGCTGTTAAAACCGCAACCCGTGCCGCCCGTCCTGCCGATGCTCACGGATCGCACGGCCACCACCGGCCGGTTTTTCGTCCAGGACATCTACCAGGGCTTGGACGGGGTGCGACGGGGCGAGATCACCCACCTGCGCGTCATCGAGGAGACGTCGCGCGTCAGCCCCATTCCGCCCGGCGGCAATCCCTTCAACCAGGTCTTCCTGATCAGCGCCGCGTTGGGCTGGAGCGCCAAGGACTATCTGGGCGTGGTGCCGGTGAGTCCCGAAGGCTCGGTCTACTTCGAGGCGCCCTCGGGACGGGCGCTCTATCTCCAGGCCCTCGATGCGGACGGGCGTCTGGTGCAGAGCATGCGCACGTTTGTGCAAGCCGCGCCGGGAACGACCCGTTCCTGCATCGGCTGCCATGAGCACAAGGCCACGGCCCCACCGGATCACAACACCCTGGCCACCCTGCGCGGTCCACCACACCAGCTCAGGCCCGAATCCTGGGGCGGCGGGTTCCTCGATTATCCGCGCGACGTGCAGCCCGTGCTGGACCGTCACTGTGTGCGTTGCCATGGCGGCGAGGAGGGGTTTGCCGCGGGCCTTGACCTGACCGGTGGCTGGACCGAGTTCTTCAACATCAGCTACGAGAACCTGGTGAGCCGGCGCCGCACCCAACTCGTGGCCGACCTCATTGCCGGCATCGACTGCATGAACGGCACAGCCTTCCATTCGGTGCAGCTCTTCCCGCCGCGCGGTCACGGCTCGGGCGCCGCGCCCCTGGCCAAGAGCCTGATGGGCTACGCCTCAACCCTGCCGCGGGCCGAACGCGATCTCGTCATGGCGTGGATCGACAGCAACGGCATCTACCACGGGTCCTGGGACTACACGGCCCACGGCCAGGCCGCCCAAGGATGGACCGCAGCCCGGGATGCGCTCGTCGCCGAGATGAAGACGGCCGGTTGCCTCGAGTGTCATGGCACCGACGGACGGCTCGCCTTCTTCGAAAATGACTGGTTCAACCTGCAGCACCCCGAGTGGAGCCGCATCCTGCGCGCCCCGCTCGCCCCGGGTGCTGACGGCCTGGGCGCGGGGTTGTGTCGCGACCGCAAAGTGGAGCCGCGGCGGCAGCGGATCTATCTCCTCCGCAATGGCTACGCGCACGCCGTTCAGCCGGTCGAGGCCTTTGCGCCTCAACCGTTCCTGCCTCCGGACCGCAGTGGCCCGCCCATGGTGCGCTTCGCTTCGACCGCGGATCCGCACTACCAGAACATGCTGCGCATCATCCAATCGGCGCGGGAGACTGCGCTGGCGGCGCCGCGGGTGGACCTGCCGGGAGCGCAAATCATCCGGGGAGGATTCCGTCAGCCGTCCTTTGCCCCGGTCCCGGTCGAAGCACCCGCCACGGCTCAACTCGCGCCCGCCGGCGACAGCGCTGCGTTGGGCACCGCCCAATGACCGGCTCGGTAGGTGCGGCGCAGGGCCGCGTTGGCGGCGTCGTTGCCGATGAACTGTTCCCGCGCGGGATCAAACCGCAGGGGGCCTTCGATCCGTGAGGCGAGGTTCGCGAAGTGGGCCAGGGCCGCGGAGAGATGACCCGTCTCGGCGTCGGCGTGCGGCGGTTGGCCATGCCGGATCGCGTCGAGGAAGTTCCGGTGATGCGCCGGGAGGCTCGGCGAGCCGCGCTGTTCGGCGATCAACTGGTTGCGCGGGCCGAAGAGCTGCCAGCCGCTTTGTTTGCCGAGGATCAAGACGCCCTGCGTACCGTAGAAGGCGTTGCCGTTCTCGTGCCCTTCCTGCACGTAGGGTGACCAGAGGCGCTGTTCGTAGACGAGTTGCCGAGGACGCCCACCCAGGTCGTACTCGAACGCGACGTACTGCGTGTCCGGAAACTGCTGGTCGTCCTCGAAGAAGTACTTGCCCCCGATCCCCGTGATCGTGTGGGGATGAACGTCGGCGCCCAACCCCCAACGCGCGAGATCCAGCTCGTGCACCCCGTCGTTGCCGGCATCGCCGCAACCGAAGGCGGTGAACCAGCGCCACGACGACGGCTGAACGTTGGCTTGATACGGGACCAGGGGCGCGGGGCCCACCCAGAGATCGTAGTCCAGTTCCGGCGGCGGATCGGAGGGGGCCACTTTCCCGATGTTCCGGCGGAGCTGGCTGTTCCAGGCCTTGGCCACCAGCACTTCCCCGATCGCACCGTCGCGGAGCCGCTGCATGGCCTGCCGCACGTGATCCGTGCTCCGACTCTGGGTGCCCACCTGGACTACGCGTTTGGCGCGCCGCGCCGCCTCCACCAACCACCGTCCCTCCGCCACGTTGTGCGAACACGGTTTCTCGACGTACACGTGCTTCCCCGCCTCAAGCGCCAGCAACGCCGCAGGCACGTGCCAGTGGTCCGGCGTCGCGATGACGACCGCGTCCACTCGCGGATCCTCGAGCACCCGACGCAAATCGGCCACGGCCTTCGGCGGCGTGCGGGTGAGCTTCTCGACTTCGGCGACCGCGCGCGCCCGGTGCGGTTCGAACGGATCGCACACGTACGCCCATTCGATGTCGGGAGAAGCCGCGAAGGTCCGCAGGTGACTCATGCCCATGCCCCCGGGCCCGATGAGCCCCAGGATCACCTTGGGTTCCGAGCCGGCAGCTCGGAGGACGGCCGGGGCGGAGAGGCTCAAGGCGCTGGTCATGACGGCAGTGTCGCGCAGGAACCGACGGCGAGGGGTGGCTTTCATGAGGGACGCAGCGTAGCGAACCAAGCGGCCGGAGGCCAAGGGGAAGTTCGAAGGGCGAAGGGCGAGGGGCGAAGGGCGAAGGGCGAGGGGCGAAGGGCGAAGGGCGAAGGGCGAAGGGCGAAGTTCGAGGGGCGATGGGGGAAGTTCGAAGTTCGAAGGGCGAAGGGCGAAGCGAGTCGCCGGGTCCAGCGGCTCGGGAGGTGACGGGTCCGATCCGCCGGCCCACACCGCACCCAGCGTGTCGATACCCAGGACGCGGGCCTGCTTCGTCGGGCGCAACGGCCGGCAGCTGGTCAGTCCCGCGCACCGCATCGGACGGCTCCGGACACAGGGCCGACGAGAAGCGCACGTTCGGAGGGAATCGCAGTTTGCACCGTCGCTCGTGTATGTCCCTGGCGATCGCCAGGGTCGTCGGAGAGGATTGGCAAGTGCACCCGGCGCGGATATTTCGTAATCCGCATGAGAGCGCCAGAGACGGTAGGCGCCGACGTGAGGAGGCGGAGGGTGTTGCCCCTGGCCCACAACGTTTCCTCACGTCGGTGCCTGCGGCGCGTAGGAGGATTCCAGGCTAGCGCCGGCCGGGCTGCCGGGCGTTACCGATCCGGGTCTTCTGTTCTCCTCATTGCCGGGCTGCCTCGCTCAGGGCCTCGGCGAGCTGCTGTGGCGTCCATCCATTGCCGTCGAACTGGGTCGAGATGCGACCCTGGGGATCGAGCACCACCGTACGCAGGTTGTGGGAAAAACTGCCGGCTTCGCGGGCCACAAGCAGGTCGAGCCGCGGGGCCAGTTCTGCCACCACTTGGGGCGCCGCAACGGCGAAGAGCCACCGGTTCGTGTCGTTGCCACGGAAGAGCTTCGCATACCCGGCGAGGACCGCCGGCTTGTCGAACTCGCTGTCGAAGGAGACGCAAAGGAACTGCCAATTCGTGGGTGCATTGGGGCGCTGACGGAGCAGCTCCCGGGCCTCGCTGAAGTGTCGGTTCATCCGCGGGCAGTAGTCCGGCAACGGGCACCGCGTGAAGAAGAACGTGAAGGCCAGAGCTTGGCCCCGGAAGTCCGATAGACGCACCGGAACTCCCGATTCACTCAGGAACGTTGCATCCGGCATTTCGTCGCCGGGGTGGAGTTCGGCCCCCAACCCGACCGGGGAGAGCGGCTCGGATTTCTCGGGGTCAGCCTGCGCCTGGCCAACGCGGCGGATGGTGTCGATCCAATGCGTGTCGTCGGTGGCGTGGAGTCGGAAGGTGATTTCGTCACCGACACGGATCCCGACCAGGTCGTTCGTGTTGCGCACGATCAGTTCCATGACCATGCGCGGCATATAGCCAGGAATCTCCTCGTGCCGGATCACCGCGGTCTGACGGTTGGGCGCGATGTCCCGCACGACGCCGCGCGTGTCAAAGGCGCGTTCACCCGGACGGCCTGGCTGAGGGGGAGGCGGGGAGTCACAACCGCAGAGGAGGGCCAAGAAGGCAACCAACAGGTGTCGAGGCTTCACGTTCATGGTTTGGGGGGCGTGTCTCGCAGTCTGGCCAGCGCCGCCAGCACCACCGGTGGCGTGGTCGGCTTCAAGCCGTCGAAAGTGCCGCGGACCTCGCCGCGCGGATCCACCAGAAAGAGACGGTCGGTGTCCGCGAAGCCACCGGGGACGACGCCGATCAACTCTCTGGCGGGAGTGACAAAGCTGGTCTGGAGCAGGCGATACAGCCCGCTCTTCTCGCCGGTCAAGAACAGCCACCGGTTCGGGTCCGCGCCATAGCTGTCGGCGAACCGGGCCAGCACCGGTGGTGTATCGGTCCGCGGATCCACGGTGAGCGAGACCAGGCGGACGTCCGACTGGTCCGCCACCAGACGCTGAATCTCCGCCATTCGGTCATTCACCGCGCGACAACTCAAGGAACAGCTCGTGAACACGCAGTTGACGATCAGGAACTGGTTGGTCAGGTCCGCGCGCGTCACGATCCGTCCGGTGCGGTCCGTGAGCGTGAAGTCGATCAAGTGACGGCGCGGCTCCTGCGACCGCGGCGGCTGGTGCCAACGGGCGGCCCAAAGCCCGCCGAGCAGTCCCACCAACGCCAGGCTGACGCTCAGAATCGTGATCATCCGGTCAGCGCGGGGTGCCGCGACGGCGTGCTCCGAGGCACCGGGGGGTGCGGGGCCGGGCGAGCTCATGGCTTCAGCTTGCGGGCCTTGAAGCCGGCCTCTTCGATGACCTTGAACAGCCTGGTCGAAGTGGTGCGGTTGGTGTCGAACGCGACCACGGCGAGTCGGTTGGTGAATGCGACACGGGCCCAAACCACGCCCGGCGCGCGCTTGAGCTCCGAGGTGAGACCCTGCGCGCAACCGTGGCAGTGCATGCCGGTGATGCTGAACCGATTGGTGGCATTGGCGGGGCGGGGCTCGGGCAGTTGGTCGCCAGAGCGAAGACCAATCGCGGCGACGAGGCAGGTCGCTGCCAGGATTGCGAGAAGACGGGTTGTGTACACGGGGTTTAACTTGCGATTACTGCGCGAGGCTGGGATTCCAGTGATCAATCTGGCGGGCTGGATCATAGATGGTCCCGAACGTTCTTCCCTCCACGTGACCATCCACGAACGCGTAGTTCGATGCCCGACCATGGCGCCGCGAGGCCACGTCCACGGCATCCCGCGCCGCGGTCCAGAAGTTGGGCATGATGTGGTCGGCCTCCGAGGCGTTCTCGGCGAAGAGCACGGTCTGGGAGGGACGAGGAACGCTGCTCACGCGCCGCCAGGTCTGCGGTTTGCCTGCGTAGTCGTCCTCCGGACCCAGCTCGAAGTACACGTTCAGGCCATAACTCCATCCTTGCTTCCGGCGGTCCGCAGGGCAGTGGTAGAGCGTGCGCAGCAGGTTGGTCCAGGAGCTGGTGTCGGCGCCAAGCTGCGACGCCAGCGCGCGGCCCCACGTAAGCTGCCCGTGCGCGAACGCCGAATGCTGACTGCGCGGAAACTCGTCACCGTGGTCGTCCGCGTACAGCCGCACCGCCAGCCCCAATTGCCGCATCTGCCCCGCACAGAGGACGCCCTGGGCCCGGGCCTTCGCACCCGCGAGCGCGGGCAGGAGTAGCCCGGCCAGCAACGCGATGACCGCGATGACCACCAGCAACTCCACCAGCGTGAACCCGCGGCCTGCCGGCCTTCGCCAACCGGCAGGCGCGGGCGAGGACTTCACGAACCGTTTCACGGCACCAACCGCAGACGATAGAACTTCGCCGCGGCCGACGGCGCCACCAACACGCTGGGCCGCTGCTCAATGGTCACCGGGGTTTCAGCCACCAGTGTCCACTGGGCCGCCTCAGCGGTCTCCGCTTGTTCCAGCACAAAGTCCGCCGTCTGGGGTGGCCACGAAATGACCACCTTGGTCTCGATCTCCAGTTTCGGGCGGCCGTCTGGCACGTTGGTGAATCTGAACTCCAGCGGCCCGGACCCGGAGTCCGGGATGGGCTCTCCGGTCGTGGTGTCCACAAGATACGCCTCGAACGTGGCGGTGTAGCCGTCGGTGCCGGCGGGCGCCACCACCCCGGGATGGAACATCATGCCGTTCCACATCAGAGCGGCCGGCGAACCCGCCGTGCCGAAGATCGGCTCCCACGCTTTCGGGTCGGAACCGGAGTAACGGAAGAACCCCAGCTCCGCGGGACCGGAAAGCTTGGCCAGCCAGATGGCTGTGTTGGGGGGCAAAGGGTCGCTCATCGTGTCCATCACGAAGCCATACCGCCGGCTGAAGGAGAGGCCGCGTCGGGACGGATCGAGATCGTCATACCACGGGTCAGCCGGATCGAACTGATCGCCCGAATGGCTCACGCGCAAAGGCGTGAGCTCCGGGACTTCGGCCGGCATCATCACTTGCAGACGCCCAGGCTCAGCGTGATAGGCGACCATGGGCATGACCATGCCGCCCTGCATCGGCACGCTGGTCAGGGTGGCGGCCACGACGGCCGCCGGGGCGAGTGCTGACAGGCACCCACCCAGCAAGGGAAGGAACAATTTGGATTTCATTGCGGGCTTTCTGCGTAACGGTTTTCCGAGGTTCAAAGGAATCTACATACTCAACTTCCGGCGGGTTCCCGACCGGGGAATCCAGCCCGGACGCGACCAAGCAAGGCGCGTTCGCCGCCGAAGGCTGGGACAGGGCGGAAGCGGAGGGAGAGCGGGCCCGAGCGCGGCGGGGGCCGCGGCTCAGACGAGGGACGATCGCGGGCGCGGCTTTGGCGGGGAGTCTGAGCGGGCGGGGGAGTGAGCCCCTGCTGGGCTCGGCGGCTCGAAGCGCGCGCGGAAATCGAGGTGCAGGGCCTGGCAGAGGATGCCCGGATCGAGCTTCCCCGAGGGTTTCAGCGTCTTCTGGTCCTGTTGCTTCTCGTGCTCGCGACCCTGCTCAATGGCCTTGCAGAGGGGACAAGGATGCTCACCGTCGAACGTCTTGCTGATCGCCTCCCGCACCGTGCCCTCCTTCGCGTAGGCCACGATCATGCCGGCCCAGGCAACGGTCTGCAGCGCGGCCCAGTGCAGGCCCAAGGAGAGGACCAGCAGCAGGACGGACAGCGACTTCAACCCGGCGAGCACGGTCGCAACGTAGGCGAGGTCGGGCGCTCGTCAAACCGGCGCTTGGCACCGGCGTCCCTGCTCAACGCCCGAGCGGGAACCGTCCGCGCTATTCCAGGGGCGACATCGAGCCTCCCCATCTCCGCGAGATGCAGGATCCCGACAGTGGCGTGACCCTCAAGCCGGATGGCAGTCAGGCCGCGAGCGTCCTGCAGGAACGCCTCCGGGGCGACGGCGCGGCGGACTGGGCCGGGCGCATCAGATCCTTGGCGAACAACTCCCCAAGCTGTTCGGTGAACTCAACGAAGTTCTCGCCGCTTGACGCTGAGCGGACATAGCTACACCCTGTAGCTATGACGACCGCCAAGATCTTCCAGCACGGAGGCAGCCAGGCTGTCCGCTTGCCGAGGGCTTTCCGCTTCGACGGCACCGAGGTCCTGATCGAAAAGCATGGCGACGAGGTGGTGCTCAAGCCCCTGCCCGCGGCGAAGTTCCGCTCCTTTACCGCCATCGCCCGCTACCTCGCCGACAAGTTCCCCGAGGGCGGGGCCTTTCCCGAACCGCCGTCCCGGCCGGCCAGGCATGAGCGGCCCATCATCGAGTTCTAATCCTGCCGCGCCGTGAAGCCATCCTTTCTCCTCGATTCCAGCGCGTGCATCCCGGTGCTCCGCAACCAGGACGGTCTCGAAAAGCTGCCCGATCCCGCTCTGACCGGCATCCCGGTCATCGTCGCCGCCGAACTCTGGACCGGCGTGAAAAAGAACCTCAAGCCGCATCCCCACCAGGCGGCGCGGCTCGAAGCCTTTCTCAGCCTGTTCTGGCTCGCCGACTTCACCCTCGATGCCGCCCTGCATTATGCCGACATCCGTGCTGCTCTGGAGGCGACCGGCAAGACCATCGGCCCGCTCGATCTCCTCATCGCCGCCCAGGCCCGCAGCCTCGGAGCCACCCTCGTCACCGCCAACGCCGGGGAATTCAAACGCGTCAAAGGACTCAAGGTCCAGGGCTGGAAATGAAGACGCCGCGCCTCCGGTTCCAGGAATTCACCGCCCCCACCTTCCGCTGTCCCTCGTGCGGCCAGGCGGTGCGGTCGCCGTCCGTCGAAGACAAGCCGGGAGGTGCTTGCCGCGCTCACCCGGCGACCGAGCACTCCAACGCTGCCGAGGTGAAACGCTTCACGGTCCGCCGCAACTGAAATCGTCAAACACCGTCACGCTGTCCGCTTTGGTCCAAAGCCCCACCCGGCCGGCCTCGGTGAACGTGGCGTCTTCCACCTCGAACAAGTGCTGGCCGTCCAATAACACCCGGAATCGAGACCCGCGAAACTCAGCCCGCAACGTGTGCCAGACTCGCGGGGCAACCTTGGCTTCCACGCCATAGCCACCGGTCCGCCCCAGGATGTCGAGGGCTTGGCGTTGCCCGTCCTGCACCTTGTACAGGACGACATTGCCCTCGAGGGCATTGGCCCGGCAGACGTAGTAATTGTCCGCATCCCGCGCGCGCCAGATCACGCCCGCTGCCTGGTCGATCTCACCGCTGACGGTCCGGAACTTCGTTTCCACGAAGCCGTCTTGCAGCGCCGACTGCTCCACCAGGCAGAGCGGAAACGACGGTCTCGGGACGATCCCGGATTGTCGAAGCACCTGGGGCGGGCTCCAGACAGCGGGGTCTCGCTCGACAGTCCAATGAGGGACGCCGACACCGGTGATCGCCGACGTCCAGCCCCCGGGCGGTCCGCCGACGGCCACCACGTCAAACGGTTCGACCATGGCCTGGAACCCGCCCCCCGGTCGCAGCGTCAGTTCGGCACGACCGAACCCCGGGGGACGCGACAACAAGACGATTCGCCCGCTGTAGCCGCTGGTCATGATCTCGCGGGTGGCGTTGCGTCCGTCCAGCTCCGCCGTCGCCAGCCAGTGGCCTTTGTCCGTGTCCTCGAAGATCACCTCCGTCTGCCAGCCGCCAGCCGTGCGCGTGAGCAGCTCCACCCTCCGGCTGTAGCCGAAGATCGCGACCGTCTCGACTTCCGGCCCTTCGCCGAAAGCCCCGGCGACCACGCCGCGCGGGCCTTGCGGTCCGAGATAGACCGTCTCGGTGGTCCACTCGTCTCCGGTCCCTTGCTCATGGCGCAGGATGCGACCGTCGTCGTGCGTGGTGTACAGCACCAGCGCCTTCCCGTCAGCCAAGGGTCGCAACGCGACCCGACCCAGGCCCATCGAGTCCTCGTAAAGCGTGCGCCATTGCGGGCCGGATTCCGTCAGCCGCAGCAGCTCGAGTCGTCCATTGTGCGACACCGTCACGATCGGCGGCGTCTCGCCGGCCTCGGCCGGCCACGGCAAGGCCTGGCGAACGCGCCCGTCGTACTCCATCAACTGGCGGGTCTCGAATGTGCCATGCGCACCGCTCGGTGTGACGCGATAGACGCCCCCGGGTCGGGTGAACACGATCAGTTCCGGACCCGGGCTGGCCGGATCGAGGTCGCCCGCCAGGATCGTGTGGATCTCGCGTCCGGGCAGATGCGCGATCAGTCGATAGTCGAGGATCCCGTGGGGCCAGGCGACGACCTGATAGAGGTTGCCCTGCTGGCTGCCGGTGTAGGTCTCCTCGCCCGCAATCCGGGGATCCACGTCGCCATGGGCCAGCCCGCCGAGCCACTTGCCGTCGCTCACCACCGTGGTGGGCGTCCACTTGCCGCTGTAGCCGGTGCACACCTGGACGCGGCCCAGGTCGTCCAGCCCGACAATCTCGGGCGTACCGGTCTGGGGGAAGATCTGGAAGGCTTCCACCGTCCAGATGCCGACGCCGTTGTTGTCCAGGACCAGCGTGGCGTTCCACCCGGCGCTGGCCGGTAAAGGCACCTCGGCATGCGCGGGGTTTGGGCTTGCCGGCCTGGCGGGCCCGGCCATTGGAGGCGGGTCTGCCCAGGCGACGGACGTGAGCAAGGCCAAGGTCAGGAAACCGATCCGGAGACAACTGGACCCCACCAGGAAGCGGAGGTTCATCCAGAGCGGACCGTTCCTTCTTGAACTGCCCAGAGGCCGTGAACCCTCTCCGCCGGGTCGGGGGACCCGGCCTACAGGTTGTAGGCCCGGTGCCCTCACCGGGCGGGCCATGGAGAACTTCGGAGCCGGGGTCTTCATGGGCCTGTTCAGAATGTCATGTTCAGACCCAGGGAACCATAGATCTGCCGGGGCGGTCCAGCCGCGAGACCGGGGCCAAAGAACCCGCCGCGGGAATGGACATACCAGTCTTCGTCAAACAGATTGCTCGCCCCCACGGCCAGTTCGAGGTTCGCGTTGGCGCACACCGTGACCCGCTTCGCCAGCCGCGCGTCCCAGAGCACGCGGCCGGGGTTGATGCCCAGCCGGCCATCCGCGCTGGGCGCCGCCGTGTTGGCCTCGTCCGAGAACGACTCTCCGACGTACGTGCCGCCGAGCGTGGCGCTCCAGCCCCACCGCGCGTACCGGACCCGCCAGGAAGCCTTCTCGTGCCAGGCATAGGGCACATCGTTGCCTTCGTAAGGACCGCTGCCGAGTTCGGAGTTCTGCCACGTGATCGCGCCGTACAAGGAGAGCCCCGTCACCGGTTCCCAGACCCGGCCGATGTCCCATTCGAGTTCGAGATCGACCCCCTCAGCGGTGATCTCCCCGAGGTTGTTGTACGTGCCGTCGTAATACACGCCGAAGTCGTCGTAGTCGTTGTGCCACAGCGTGACGGCGCCCCCCAGGCCGGCCAGGGTTTGCACCCGCGTCCCGAGCTCCACCGAGCGGCCGTCTTCCAGGTCCAGGCCATGTCCCGCCGCCGCCGCCGATCCGTAGCCCCAGACCTGCGGCGCCCGGAACCCCAGGAAGTAGTTCCCGAACACCGCCCAGTGCTCGGTCAGCTCGTAGGAGGCGCCCACACCGGGCAGCACCGCGAAGAGCGATTCATCAAACGCCCAGCCCGCCACGCGGTCGGAGCCCACGACATTCGGCAGCCACTCGAGCCGGACGCCGGCGTTGACGCTCAGGCGTTCCGTCAACCGGGCCGTGTCATCCAGGTGGAACGACACGGTGTCGAGGGTGAACTCCTGGTCCTGGGTCGGGACCGCCGCGCCGCCGTCGTACGGTTCCGAGGTGATCCGATAGTGCGGCAGCCACTCCCGCTGGTAGCGAAAGCCCGCGTAGGCCGTGTTCTCGATGCCGGCCAGCGTAAACGGCTTTTCGAACCGGGCCCCCACGCCGACAAAGTAGCTCGTGTCGGTCCAGCGCATGTAGCCGGTCGGCGCACCGAAGTGGGGGCGCTGCGCGTCGAGGTTCCGCTCCGTCTCGGAGAAGTACACGAACCCCTCGACCGACCCGCTGGATTCGAGGTTGCGATGGTAGACCACGTCGGTCACGAGGCGATCGCCTTCGAAGCGATTGCGCGGGCGGGCGTTGCCGAACCGGTCCGCCTCGTACTCGGCCTGCGTCAGCCCCCCGGGCGCCTGGTGTTCGTCGTACATGTAACTCACGGACCCGGCGAGGCAGCTCTGCTCGTCCAGGGCTTGCCGTCCCTTGAGGTTGACGTCGTGCTGCGTAAACCCGCCGTTGTCCCGGTAGCCGTCACCCTCGCGGTAGACATAGCTGGCACCCAGGCCGGTCGCACCCCAGGTCCCGCCTCCGGAACCGAGCACGCTGCGATAGCCGTGGTCGCCGAACGTGCCGCGGGCCGACACCGAAGGAGCTTCGGGGATGGGGAGCGTGATGAAATTCAACACGCCCCCGACCGTGTTGGGTGAGTAACGCACGGAATGCGCACCCCGGATGTAGTCCACGGCGAAGAGACGATCCGGCGTCACCGGCAGGAACGAAAACGCGGTCCAACCGTAAGGCATCGGGCTGGCTGGCACCCCATCGACCAGGACGTTGACGTACTCCGTGAGCCCGTCGTCCGGCAGGCCGCGCATCGAGAAGCTCGGCGCGGAGGCCTCGCCGCCGTTGTAGGGCCGCGTCGAGATCGCCGGCATGTACTGCACGAGATCGTTGATCTCCCGCGCGCCCGTCTCCCGGACCTGGGTCGGACCGAACACATTGCGCGAACCCACCGCTCCCAACGGCACCACCGGCACCCCGGGTTCCAGGTTGTAGCCGGTGACGATCACCGGGGGCAGCGCGATGGGAGGTTCGGGTTCGACCGCCGCGGCGCCGCTTCGGTCCGAGTTCGCCGCGGTTTGGGCGAAGCCCGCCGCGGGGGCCGTGACGGACGCGATCAGGGCGGACGCGACCCAGAGTGCGTCGGCAGGTCGCGGTCGCCCGTGGTGTTGCTTCATGGGCCGGGACATTAGCGGCCCCAGGTTCTTTCCACAAGGGAGCGTAGGTACCCCCTTGCGGCCGTGGTCTGCCAGCATCTCGATGAAGCGCGCCTGGCACCCTTCGGCGTACCGCCGCCCGGAAGTCCAGGCATGAAGCCCGGGGGTGATCAAGGACGACCTTAACACCATGACTGGTGGTGCGGCCCCTTTGCGCTGCCATTCTCCCCTCTGCGTCTCTCGCGCCTCTGTGGTGCCCCTCCCCCCCCGACCGGAAGCCGCCTCGGCACCACAGAGACACGAGGGACACAGAGGAACGCGGACTGCCCTCCACTCTCTCCCCTCCGTGCCTTTTGCGCCTCTGTGGTTCAACAATCTCCCACCAAATGAAAGACTTACCAGACAACCAACTGACAGGAGCCGTCATCGGTGCTGCCATCGACGTGCATCGAGAACTCGGCCCCGGCGTGGACGAGATCGCCTACGAGGAAGCCATGTCGCGGCGCTTGGCCACACTCGGCATCGCCCACCGCCGTCAGTTCCCGATTCCTGTGATCTACAAAAACGTCCGGCTCGACTGCGGCTATCGGATTGACCTGCTGGTCAACGACATTTTGCCTCTCGAATTGAAGGCCGTGGTGCAAGTCCTGGGTATCCACGATGCCCAATTGCTCACTTATCTCCGTCTGGGCAAGTACGCACTCGGCCTGCTGCTGAACTTCAATGTCGCCGTTCTCCGCGACGGCATCCGGAGGAGAATCGAGACGCGTGGACGGGTGGTGGCTGCCCCGTCATCGGATCCGTACGAGGATACGAAGCGCTTCAGCGAGGTGTCCAGGGCAACCGTGATCGCGGCCGCCGAGGTTCACCGCCGTCTCGGGCCCGGGCTGCTCGCGAGCGCGTACGAGGAATGCCTGTGCCAGGAACTCCGGGAAGCACGCGTGCGGTTCGTCCGACAGAAGTTGTTGCCGCTCCACTTCGACGGCGCACCCTTGGCGGCGCAGGCACGCGTTCCCCTGGTGGTGGAGGACCAAGTACCTGTCTTCCCCGTCTGCGCAGACACCATCACCGCCGTCGATAGGGCCGCAGCCCTGGCGAGATTACGTCAGGGTAAATGGAACGAGGGCCTGATCCTAAACTTCAATGCCCAAAGAATGGGTGATGCAATCAAACGGGTAATCAGATGATCAGGACCGAACGCGCCCCTTTTGAACCACAGAGACACGAGAGACACAGAGCAAGCGGACCGACCGCCGCTCCTCCCGCCGCCGCTCATCTGTCTCTCCCCCTCTCCGCCCTCTGTGTCTTTCGCGCCTCTGTGGTGCCCCTCCCCCGGAGACCTCCGCACCAAGCCCCACTGCAAGCGGGCCGTCCACCACAGAGACACAGAGCAACCGAACCGTCCGCCGCTCTTTCCGCCGTCGCTCATCTGTCTCTCTCCCTCTCCGCCCTCTGTGTCCCTCGCGCCTCTGTGGTGCCCCTCCGCACCACGCCTCATCGCTTTCACCTCAAACCAAGACCCCGAAACACCATGAAATCGAAATCGCCCCTCCTATCGCTGGCGCTTTGCCTGTGCGCCTCCCTCTCCGCGTCGGCGGCTACGTTCCACGTGGCCCTCGACGGCAACGACACCCAGCCCGGCACCCGCAAACAGCCGCTCCGTACGATTCAGCGTGCGGCCGAACTGGCCCAACCCGGCGACACCATCACCATTCACGCCGGCACGTACCGTGAGCGGGTCAATCCCCCCCGCGGCGGTACCTCCGACCAGAAGCGCATCGTCTACCAGGCGGCATCGGGAGCATTGGTCGAAGTCAAGGGCTCGGAAGTCGTCAAAGGCTGGGAGAAGGTCCAGGACGATGTCTGGAAGGTGACGCTGCCCAACACCTTCTTTGGCGGCTTCAACCCCTACACGAACGCCATCCGCGGCGACTGGTTCAACGGACGCGGTCGTACGCACCACACCGGCGCCGTCTATCTGAACGGCGACTGGCTGACCGAGGCGGCCACCCTCGAAGAGGTCCTGCTCCCGGCCGGCACCAAACCCGCCTGGCTGACCAGCGGCGATGCCGAATACCTGCTCAACCTCGCCTGGCTCCGACCCGGCGGCGCGACCGCCCCCCGGGTTCCCGCCGCCGGCTTCGCCGCCCAGCACGGCGTCCAGGCCGCCGCTTGCTCCGAAGGCGGCGAGTGCATCGGCTGGATCGAGCACGGCGACTGGGCCCGCTATGACAACGTCGATTTCGGGACGCGCACCGACGAGATCGAGTTTCGCGCGGCGTCGGTCACAGCGGGGGGACTCATCGAAGCCCGACTCGACTCACCGACCGGCGAACTCCTGGGCACAGCCACGGTGACGCACACCGGTGACTGGCAGACGTGGTCCTCTTTCAAAGCGCGGATCAAGCCGGTCAGCGGGATCAAGTCCCTGTGCCTGGTGTTCAAGAGCCGCCAGACCGACACCCTCACGGACCGCGGCTTGAACCCGCAACTCTGGTTCGCCCGTGCCGACGATGCCCAGACCACGATCTGGGCACAGTTCGAGAACGTGAATCCCAACGAGCAACTCGTCGAAATCAACGTCCGGCAGAGCGTCTTCTATCCCGATCAACCGGGCCGGAACTTCATCACCGTCCGCGGCCTGACCCTGCGCCACGCCGCCACGCCTTGGGCCCCGCCCACCGCCGAGCAGATCGGCCTGATCGGCACACACTGGAGCAAGGGGTGGATCATCGAGAACAACGTGGTAAGCCACTCGGTCTGCACCGGCATCACCCTCGGCAAACACGGCGACCAGTTCGACAACACCTCCGCGGACACGGCCGAGGGCTACGTCAAGACCATCGAACGCGCCCATGCCTTCCCCATCCCCTGGACCCGCGAAAACATCGGCCACCACATCGTCCGCAACAACCACATCTCCCACTGCGAGCAGGCCGGGATCGTCGGCAGCCTCGGCCCGGCCTTCTGCCTCGTGGAAGGCAACGTGATCCATGACATCCACGTGCGGCGTCTGTTCACCGGCGCCGAGATGGCGGGCATCAAGTTCCACGCCGCCATCGACACCGTCATCCGCAACAACCACATCTACCGGGCAAACATGGGTCTCTGGCTGGACTGGATGGCCCAGGGCACCCGCGTCTCCCGCAATCTCTTCCATGACAACGCCGGTCAGGACCTGTTCGTCGAGGTCAACCACGGACCGTTCCTCGTGGACAACAACGTCTTCCTCTCCCCTACCAGCAACCTGGACATGTCCGAGGGCGGCGCCTATGTCCACAACCTCTTCGCCGGTCGCATCACCAACCGCCCCGAACCCGGCCGCGAGACGCCCTATCACCCGCCGCACAGCACGGTCGTATCAGGTCTGGCCATCACCACCGGCGGCGACAATCGCTTCTACAACAACCTCTTCATCGGCGACGGCAAAGTCCCCACCGACGCGCAGAAGGGCGATCTCAAGGAACTCCGCTGGATCAGCAGCCACGGGCTGTGGGGATACGACGGCCGGGCCTTCCCGCTGCAAGCCGGCGGCAACGTCTATCTGCACGGCGCCCTGCCCTCGATTCAGGAACCCAAGCCCCTGGTCAAGACGGACGTTAACCCGGCGCTCCGCCTCGAAACGCAGGACCGCCGCCGGGTCCTCCACCTGACACTTGAACCCAGTCTCCGGGAGGCCAGCACCGTCCCCGTCACCAGCGATCTCCTCGGCCGCGCGAAAGTCTCCGGCGCCCCCTACGTGCAGGCCGACGGATCGCTGATCCGGGTGGACACCGATTACTTCGGCAAACGCCGCTCGAAATCCCGGCCGGCGCCCGGCCCGTTCGAGCAGTGGGACGGCGGGTCCTTGGCCCTCCCCGTCTGGTGACCGGACCGCGGGCCCCGGGGAGCCTGTGCGGCAAGGTCCGGCAGGCTCCCAATTGTCAAATGTCAATGTTTGACCCCATTGTCTGTCCCGGGCCCCGGGGAGCCTGTGCGGCAAGGTCCGCCAGGCTCCCAATTGTCAAATGTCAATGTTTGACCCCATTGCGTTCAGCGCGGCCAGCTCGGCTTGGAACAGCTCGCGAGCCCGGGACTTGAGCTCCGCCACCGCGACCTGACCGGCATCGACCTTCTTGAGCAGAGCCCGCTGCGCGAGGTACTCCTTGTTCACCACCCCCGCCTTGCTCTGGAGCATGCGCCAGGCCTTGCGGCGCTCGACACAGAAAAGCACCAACTGCCGCGAGAGCGAGTGCCACCGCAGCTTCCCGTTCAGCTCGGCGCGGATGAACACCCCGAAGTCCGGCACGAAGGAGCGGTGTTCCGGGTCGAACACGCGCCGCTGCACGACGTCGTCCTGCGTCACCCGGATGAGCACGTCATCGAGCGCCTCGAGCGAGCGTGCCTGTTCCTCCGTCACCGCCTTCAGGTGCTTGCGGAACCGGCCTTCGCTCAACGCCCAGTGGGCCACGGTGAAGTTGTATTTCTCGCCGGTGGACTTGAACTGCGCCTCCCACCAATCGCGGTTCACCGTGGGATTGCCCTTCAGATCGAAGGCTTCCGGGCTGGTCTCGCCCTGGCGCGGGTTGAACACGAATTCCGGCATGCCGCGAGCGTCCCGCACGAGCTTCGCCTGGTCGGCCGACAGATGGTCCGCGACGCCATGCTCCGGCTGGCAGGTGGTGTAGCACTGGAAGAACGCCGTCCCCCGGTACTCGAGGCCGTCGAGCATGGCCCGGTACAATCGCGCGGCGTTGGCCATGCTCACCTGCGCCACAAACGGGGAGCCGTGTCCCGACGTGAAGGCTTCCGCCACGCTCTTCTTCTCGATGAGCTTGCCCTGGGACGCGACGCCGAACTGGTTCATGTCGTAACCGCCCAGCATGGTCGAGGAATCCGAGTTCTGGCCGCCCGTGTTGGAATAGACCTGGGTGTCGAGCATCAGGATCTTCACGTTCGGCCGGTTCTGCAGGATCACCTTCGAGGCGTTCTGGAACCCGATGTCTCCCAGCGCACCGTCTCCGCCGATGACCCAGACCTTGGGCAGCTCCCGGATCTCCTGATCGGTCATCAACGTGTCGTCGAGGTGGGTCCAGGTGAAACAGTCCGCCGGCGACGCCACGCTCTCCGTGCGGTCCAGCAAGGCATCGCAAAGGCGCTCCGGCACCACCGAGCGGCGCGCGTGCTGCACAACCAGCGACTCGCCCAGGAGCCAGCCAATGGTCGGTCCATCCTGGAACAGCGAGTTCATCCAGGGGTACGGATGCGGGTTGGATGGTGGCGTCGAGCCGTACACCGTGTTGCACCCCGTGCTGGCGCCCATGAACATGACCGACATCCCCCGCGCCCAGCGCCCTTCCACGGCCTGGAGCTGGCTGTGGTTGAAGGCATCCAGGCGCATCACGGCGCTGATGGCGTCCACAACCGCCGCCTCGGTGATCGGCCCATGCATCGCCATCCGCCGTGCGGTGTCTTCATCGTCCTCGCCGCCGAGGCCGAAGAGCGTGTGGGCCACCGCTTTCACGAAACGCTCGTGGGCCTCGGGATCGCGCTCGCGAAGCTGCTGCAAGCGCTCCAGGCCCTCCCGGTCGAGGCGCTCCGCCTTCGCGCGCAACCGGTCGGCCTTGGCATGGTACAACGGTCGCATGTACGCCTCCGTGACCGACGCCACCGCGCGCAGGATGCTCTTCTCGCCGCACCCCGCGCACGCGCCGTCGCCGGAAACCAGCGCCTCGTAGTTGCGGCGCACCATCAGATGATTCCGCAGGGCGGCCTCCCGCGAGGTCTGCGGCGTCCCATCGTTGTAGAGCCCCAGGAACTTCTGGGGCGTGTCGGGCAGCAACCGCGAGAACACCTGGGCGGTCGTGTGGCGCGCATTGAGGTCCTCGGTCTCCACCGTCATGCGAAGGGCGTCATGATCGCCGCAAACCTGCACGCATTCGCCACACCCCTTGCACAGGTCCGAGACGAAGATCGAGAACAAGCCGCCGGAGCCGGGGCTCTTCTTCTCCAGGTTCCGGAAGATCGCCGGCACGTTGCTGTAGGCCAGTGGCAGCTCCGCCACGATCGCGAGGAATTCGGTGCGCGCGGACTCGGTCACCCCGGCGAGGGCGGAAACCTCGTCCCGGATGATGTCCTTGAACGGCACCGACTCCCGCTTCTCGACCGCGGCGGTCATGCGCGCGCGGGCCCGTTGCTCGACGCCCGGCAACTCGAGCAACAGGGCCGCCCGCGCCTCCGGGTCGGACACGTAATGCCGCGCCGCGGTGGTGAGCACCGTACGGATTTCCTGTGCCGCGTTCGGCAGGGCGGTGTCCGGACACGCCGTGATGCACTCCATGCATTGCGTGCAGTTCTCCGCGATGTACACGGGCGTTTCGCGGCGGGCCACGTACTTGGACTGCGTCGCGCCGGTGCCCGCGGCCATCACCCCCACCGAGGCCAGCGCGCTGCTGGGCTGGTGGTAGCCGAAGTGCTGACGGAATTCGCCGTCGAACTTGGCCAGCGACTGAACCGGAGCGCGCGCCGTTTGCCCCGCCGGAGCAGGCACCGCGAGCGGAAGCCCCCCCAGTTCACAGCCGGCCGTGGGCGGAAACGCCGGGGCCTCGATCGGCAGCCGCGCCGGGTTGCGCATGGTGGAGCGGTCGGGCGCCTCGAGGTCGCCGTATTGGATCTCCTGCACCCGACGGAAACCGTCCTCCATGACCTTCATGTTGGACTCGACCACGGCGTCGCCGAACCGGCCGAACTTCTTCCGGTACTGCTGCCGGATGGTCTGATAGAAGGCCTCCTCGCCAATCTGGTGGTCCCGCAGGAAGGACGACACTCGAAAGAAGGCACCCAGGAAGGAGTTGCCCTGCATGCGAAGCTGCAGATCGCCGCGGTCGGTCGCCTGCCGGGCGATGTCGAAACCCGGCAGCAGGAACACCCGGATGCCATGCTCGCGGATGAACTGCCGGTGCCGCGCCGGGATGCGTTGCCACGCGGTCTCGGGCGCCTCACTCGACTCCCAGACCAGACAGCCCCCAGCCTTGAGCCCTTCGAGCGGATTGGTGTGGGTGAAGGCCTTCGGGTCGCAGCACAGCACGACGTCCACGTGATTCAGCTCGCAATTGACCCGGATGCGCTCTGGCGCAACCACGAGGTAGTAGTTTGTCGGCGCCCCTTTCTTCTCCGACCCGTACTTCGGATTCGCCATGACGTGGAGCGCGCGCGGCGGCGGGCCATTGCCCGGCTGAGCGTCCTTTCCATTCCCGCTTCCACTTTCCTTCCCGTTTCCGTTCCCGTTTCCGCTCCGGCGGGCGTCGGCCTCCTCTTCGCCCGCGGCGGGCGACCCAGCCAACAACTGACTGAATTCGCCGAGGATCGCGCCCAGGTTCTTGCCCGTGGTGATCATGCCCCACCCGCCAATCGAATGGAACCGCACCGCGATGGCCTTGTCCGGTAGCAGGGACGGGCGGTCTTTCGAGATGACAGCGTACGGATGGTCCACGCCCAACACAAAGTAGGTCTCGCCGTCCACCGCCCCCCGCCCGTCCTGGCGCCGGGTCTGACCAACGGCGAACTCGTACGCGCCCAGAATGTGCTCCGGGCGGAAGTCACGGGAACCGATCCCGTACACGCCGCGGAAAAGGCGCGGGGTCTTCTCGAGACATAGTTCCGGCAGAGCACCACCGAATCGTCGGGCCTCCTGGCCCTTGCTCAGCGCCGTCCGAATGTCGCGCGCGAGCGGGTTGTCGCCGGCCATCCCCTCGTCGGTCCGCTCAAGGACGATGGCCTGCTTCTTCCCGCGCAGGGCATTGATGATCGCCGCCTCCGGGAAAGGCCGCAGAACATTGACATGGATCGAGCCGACGCGCGCACTCCGCTGTTCTCGCAGGTAATCCACCGCGGCCTCGATATTCTCCGCGGCGCAGCCGAGCGACACGAAGACGGTCTCCGCATCCTCGGTCCGGTACTCGGTGAGCAGGCCGTAGAACCGGCCGGTGAGCCGCCCGAACTCGGCGTAGGCCTGTTCGAGCAGCCCCAGGATCGGCTCGTTGAAATGGTTGCGCCGGGCCACCACCCCGTTCATGTGATGCTCCTGGTTCTGCACCGGCCCGAGCAGTAGCGGATGCTTCAGGTCCATCATGGCCGGGACGCGGCGACGGCGCGGGCCGAAGAGCTCCCGTTGGGCAGGGGTGGGGCACTCGATCCGATCGTCCGGGGCGCCCAAGAACTCGCGGAGCAGATCGGCCTCAGGCGTCAGGTAGGTGCGTTCCGAATGGGTGGTGAGCATGCCGTCCTGGATGTTCATCCCCGGATTCAGCGCCAGCTCGTTCACCTTCCGCAGGATGATGGCCTGATCCGCCGCCTGCTGGGCGTCCTGGCCGATGAGCCTCGTCCAGCCGGTGTCCAGCGCGGCGGAGAAGACATCGTGGCCGCAATGCACGTTCAGCGCGTGTTTCGTGAGCGCGCGCGCGCCCACCTCGAGCACCATCGTCGAGAGCTTCCCGGGCGCGTGGTAGTACTGCTCCATGGCATAGGCGATGCCCTGGCCCGACGTGAAGTTGACCGTGCGATGGCCCGCCACCGCAAAGGCGGTCGCTCCCCCCTGCGCCGCATGTTCACCCTCGCACTCGATCGCGATCTTCGACTGGCCGAAGACGTTGAGCTCGCCCTGGGCATACGACTGTTGATAGATCTCCCCGCCTTCGGTCGAGGGGGTGATCGGGTAGAACACCCCCCCCTCGGTGATGCGCGCCTCGACGTACTGGGCCACGAGCTGGTTGCCGTTGCAGGTGACCGGGAGACCGGGGTAACGGGGTGGGTGTGCGTGAGCGTGGCGGGCGCGGGCGGCCGGAGCCGCCTCCACCGCCGGGGAACCTTCAGTGGCGTAGGCCATAGCGTTGCTGGACAGAGGTCATCTCGAGTCGAGCGACGCTGAAGGATACGCCGGCGATGCAGTTTGGGAAATAGTTTTTAGCCACCGACCTAATCTACGGCCAGGGCTAGTGACAAAGTCGATTCGAGACTGGGGGTCCGAAGAGATCTTGCGGAGGGCGAAATCCCCGGCGGCCCCCGCTCCGGCACCTCTCCCGCACCCGAACGGCCATCGCCGGCTCCGGACCGCCCTGCGCGAAGCCCCCGGAGGCGCACGCGACAAAGCCCAGGCCGCGACGCTGCGGCGGGCAGCGCCTGCGGTGGCGAGGTGGGCCCCGGGGTCTATTCCTCCGCGCGGCGTCGGGTCAGGCGACGGATCAGACTCCCCGGCCGGCGGTGCACCGAGGCGGTAAAGTCGGGCAGCGACATTTTCGCGCCGGGGCCGCGGGCTTGTTGCTCGCAGAGGAAGATCGCCAAGGAGCGAAACAGGGAGAGATTGCGCGCCGCGCGGGTCTCGTGCACCGGACAGCGATCCTCGTCTTGGGTACGATCCCGCCGATAGTGCTGGCCGTTTTCGATGCTCCAATGGTCGCGTGCCCGTTGCAGCAACGCTTCCGGTCCGGCCTCCGTGGGGCCCTGGGTGGTCACGGCAAAGCGGACGTCGTCGCTCTCTTTGACCACGCGGCCTTGGCGCACCCTCTGGCTGTAGCAGCGCACGCGGACGACCTGGGCCACGCCGGCCAGGCCCAGGGTCTGCGGCTCGGTAGCCGTGCACCAGAGTTCGCGCAAGTCAATGCGTCCGTGGGCCTTCTCCAACGTGCTGGCCTGAGGGGGGAAGGGCGCCGGGCAGGAGTTGCTCGGCCTTGGCCAGCGCGGTGGGCTGGTTGCCCTTTAAGAAGAGGAAGAAGTCCGCGCCGTTGCGCTGGGTCAGTTGCCGACAGTTGGCCTTGGTGAGGTGCGCCGCATCGGCGGTCAGACAGACTCCGGCCAGATCGATCTTGGGCAAGTGCGCGGCTACGGCGGCCTCTTCGTTGGTGTCGCTGGGCACGGCCACCTGATCGACCAGGCGCTGGTGGGTGGTCTGGAAGTTCACCAGGGTCAGCGCCTTGTCGGCTTTGGGTTTCTGGAGTTCGGGCGGGATCTCCGAGGGCGCCAGCGCGGCGGCCTCGGCCTGTTGCGCGGGGGAACGGGGCGGCGCCGGGGCCGCATTCTTCACCACCTTGCCGTCCACATGGACGACGCTCAGGGGTTCGGGGTCTTCGGCGGCCATCCAGCGGGTGAGCGCCTGCTTGAGTTCCTCGGGATCCACCCGCTTGAGCAGGCGGCGGAAGGTGCGTTCGCAGGGGACGTCATATTCGCGCCGCCGGCCCTGGCGGGGCCGGCAGTGCAGCCAGCGCCGTTGGGGATGGCTCAGGCTTTGGGCGAATCGGCCGATGGCATGCGCGCCCTGGGCCCCGGCCGTCACCGCCAACGCGATCAGGGTCAGGAGCGTGGCCAGGAGGTGGCGCACCCCGCGCGGATCGCGGGGATCGGTCAGCCCCCGGTAAAAGCACTCCCAGAGCGAATCCAAGTGATCGGTGGGTACCGGACAGGCCGGGGGCAGCGGCCCCTGCGGGTCGCGCAGCGCGGGGGGCAGTTCCGGGGCCCGGACCTGTTCGAGGGCCGCCGGGCCCAGGGCGCGGACCCACAGTTGCTTGGGATGTTGGGTGTCGGTGTAGAAGTCCTGCCAGTCCCGCTGATAACCTTGCGTGAGCCCCAACTGTTCCCAGCCCGCCGCGTGGTAACAGGTGCCGCGGAAGCGCTGGGGGTCGACGAAGGTCTCGGCCACCAGGACCGGGTAGCCAAAGTGCTCCTGCCAATCCTGCGGCAAGCGCTCCTGCACCCGTTGCAGGACCCGGCTGGCCAGATTGGGCCAGCGGCCCGGAGCGGCCAGCACGAGAAAGCGCGCCTGCTGCGCGATCAGATGCCGCCGCTCCTTGACCTGGCGCGGGGACCACTGCAGCCACTGATCGCGCGCTTTGATGTGCCAGGCCGGCGAACTGAAGACCAAGAGCGCCACCCACTGCCCGCGGTATTCGGCGACATACCGCAACACGCGCCCCACGGCGTCGGCGTTGCGCAGATAGTGCTTGCGGGTCAGTTCCTCATCAAAGCGCTCCCGTTCCGAGGCGTGGAGGAGGCGAACGCTCAGGGCCTCGAGAAGCGCGCTCTCGGGCGGATTTCCGGCCAGGGAAGCGTTGGAGAGGTGAACGGACATGCGTCCAGTCGAACAAAGCCCGGCCGGGAGGGCCAGAAAAATCGCTCCAAACCCATAGGCCCAACTCCTTTCCTACCCGGCTTGTCAGCCGCCGTGAATCTACGGCCCCCGGGGCCGCGATCACGGCACCACGTAGGGCGCCGGGAACGTGATCGCCCGGGCCAGATCCCGCCAAGCCGCCTCCCCCGTCACGCCAGGCTGCGAGAGGTCGAACGGTTCAAACCCGATCCGCACCGCCGGCGAGCCGGGCCGGAGCCGGAAATCGCGCTTCGCGGGATCCACGAACAGCGGGTCCGCAATGACCGACCCCGCGTCGTGACCGGCCTGACGCCACTCGTCCCAGGTCTTGCCGGCGAAGTCGAACGGCTGCCCGTTCAGGCGCCAGTAGAGGTTATTGCGCAACTCGACCCGCGCGCCGTTCCGCCATCCGCCGTAGCCCAGCAACGTGCCGCGGTCCCAGAGGACGATGTTCCGCTCAAAGGTGAAGGAGAGATGCGGTTCGGCCCGGGTGACCGCCACCTGACCCTGCTCGCTGAAGGCCAGGATGTTGTTCCGAAACACGTTCTCCTTCCCGTAGTGCTGATGCACACAGCCATCGTGCACGTCGTGCACCAGGTTGTTCTCAAAAACGATCCCGGTGCTGCCTTCGTCCGGATACAGCCCCCAGCCCCCGTAGCGCGTCGAGTGCACGTCGTGGATGTGGTTGTGGGCGATCCGGGTGCCTTCCGACGGGCCGAGCGTGTAGACCGCACCCATGTCGCTCAGGATGCGGTAGCCGAGGTGATGCAGATGATTGAACTCGATCCGATTCCGTTTCGCGGCGCTTTCGTCGTAACCCCAGCGCCAACCCACGGAGACGGCCGTGTAGAAGAAGTCCCCGATGTCGCAGTGGGTGATCGCGTTGTCCGGACTGTGCCCGATCCAGACCCCGACGGCCGGCGGCGCGAGCCGTCCACCGCTCTGGATGATGCAGTTGTGAATCGTGATGCCGCGAGTGCGAACCGGTTCGGGCACGATTCGCGGTTCCCCGATCCGCACCCCGCTGATGCCCACGTCGAAAAGCCGGGTTTGATCGACCCGACAATCCTGCGTCGCGTGGCGGAACCAGAAGGCGGTGCTTCCGATGTGTTCAACCGCGCAGCGTCGGAACTGGATGTCGCGGGCGGCGTCCACCTGGATGGCCGTGGCATCCACGTTCATGACCGCCTGCGCTGGCGGCAGTCCCTCGCGCGGGATCCGCCATTGGCCGTGACGGAACTTGATGCCTTCGAAGTGGAGATGCCGCACCCACCCGGCCGGGTCCTCGGCCCGACCCTGGATGGCGAGAAACCGTTCCAGGCGAGGCGCGACCACTTCGGCGCGGGTCAGGTCCTCACCCTCGCGGGCCCGATAGTACAGCCAGCCGTCGCGATCCAGGAACCATTCGCCAGGCGCGTCCAGGGCGGCCAGGTAGTTCTCGAAGTAGAAGAGACAACCGCGCGTCATGGGGTTCCAGGACTTCATGGCATCGCCCTGCGTGGCAAACTCGCCCGCAGCCGGGTTGACCGACTCGAGCCACTCTCGGGTGGTATCCCATTTGTGCAGCACCACGACCTGGACGTCGCGCAGGGCGGCGGCGTCGAGACGCGCGAGGGATTCCAAGGCATCCGGCTTCACGGTGAACCGGTGCTGTTTTCGGCGGTCCGACCCCGCTGCCGCTTCCTCTTTCACGTCGACGAGCAAGTGGAATTCCCACCAGTTCGGCGTGCGGGCGCGCACCGCCCGCTGACCGTTCACCCAAAGCTGCTCGAACCGTCCTGAGACATCATCCGCCGCCGCGGCACCGGGAACCCGCGTCTTCCAGACACCCGGCCGGGTCGGGTCCGGCTGCCAGCCGTTGATGCGGCGTCCGCCGCTGAAAATGACCTCACCGCCGGCCGCCGCGCGGTAGAGCACGGGCTGCGTGGGCGAGACCCCCGAGTCCGACGCATCGAAGACCAGCGTCGAATCCAGTTCGTAGCGGCCCGGCAAGAAGGTGACGATCACCCCGCGATCCGGACGCGACCGGCGCTCTGCGCGAACCGACTGCTGCGCCCGCGGGAAAGTCTGGAACGGTGCCGCCTGCGTGCCGGGGTTGGCATCGTCCCCTCCCGGGGCCACGAAGAACTCGGCAGCGGCATCGGGCCTACCGCCGGCGGTTGGAGTGACCTCGCGAGCGGGTTCGGCCGCTTGGAGGCGGAGGAGCGTGAACGCCAGGCAGAGAGACGAGCCGAGGTTGAGCCACCAAGCTCGCCGAGCGGAACGCAGGAGAAAGAGCGTAGGATCCATAGGAATGACGGTGTTTGACACGCTGCAGTGCCTCGGGCGGCCGCCGACTCAACGCCGGAGAGCCGAGCTCGAGACGCCCAATGAAAGCGCAAAGTCCGGCAGCACGCGAGCCCAGAGTCAGGGCACATTCTGTAGGGGATGGGCCGACTTCGTTTCTTCGCCAGGCCCGTACCCGCCGTCCGACGCGCGTCGGCCATCGCAGCCATGCGCACCTGCGTGGGCGAAACGCACAGCGTCGAAAGCGATCCTGGCCTCCAGCAGCGCTTTTGGGGCCCCGAGAAGCCCCCGGACTGATGCCTGCCATCTCGGCTGAGCTCCATGCTGAATCGCCACGCTGACTTCATCATGAAAGTCAGCATCGCTTCCGGTCGGACACTGCGAAGTCGAGAGAGGCACCGGCCGGATGGCCCCGGGCTTTCAGGTCGGCACGCAGCGTGCGCGGCGCGTAAGCGTCCGGCTCCACGGTGCAGGGCGGCGCCGTCGAGGACGCTTCGGGATTCTGCCCCGCGAGCCGGCCGGTCTGTACGGCGTCCGCGAGCTCCATCACGTAATAGAAACCGGCCTCGTCCCCGCCCACGTGAAGAACACCCACCAGGTTGGGATGGGTGCGGGAAATGGGTTCGTAGAACTGACGGCGGTCACAGGCAAGACCAGAAGTCGCCATAGATCCACCGGCGCGCACTCGCCAGCGGCGCTGGAAGTCGCCGCACCCAAACGCGTTGCGCCTGCCGAACCGTGAGGTGTCGCAAGCATTTGGAGTGCGGCGACTTCCGGTGATGAGCCCCCACCCCATCGCCCCGAGCCCAAGCCGGTGGGCTGGGCGCGGCGTGGGACCGAACCGCGCGGGGTCGGTCCGCAGTGATTGACCCGGAACGTCGCGCTGTGTATGGGAGAGCGCGTTGACCCTGCACCGCCAGCGAGCATGGACACCGAGGCCGACGTCGTCGTGATCGGTTGCGGCCCCGGAGGAACCAGCGTGGCGACCTTTCTCGCCCGCGCCGGAGTTCCACGGAAGTCAGGCGCCCAGTTCCACCTCGCCCATGGCAGCAAAGCGCGGCGGTTCGTGTTTCGCGAAGCCGTTTACACGCGGGAGTCCGAGTTCAACCGCTGATCCGGGCAGATAAGGAGACACAAAAGCATGGACAAGGAACGGCGTCCCCCTTCTCGAGGCAGCGGCCGACGGCACTGGGCGCTGGCTCTGCTGACCGCCGGGCTGTTGGGTTGCGCCTCCCCTCCCCTCGGGCCGCCTGACGTGGGCGGCCCCGAGTGGCAGGTCCGCCAGGGACAGGCCGTTTGGCGTCCGCGTCGGGACGCCCCCGAACTCGCCGGAGACGTGATCCTCAGCATGCATCCGGGGGGCGACTTCCTGGTCGAGTTCAGCAAGAGCCCCCTGCCGCTGGTTCGTGCCCACCGCGTGGGCGCGCGCTGGGAGGTGATGTTCCCCACGGAAGGTCGCCGGCTGGGCGGACATGGCGCCGGCAGTGACCGGGTGTTGTGGCTTCGTTTGCCGGACGCCCTGGCCGGGGAACCCGTGGTACCGCCGGTGAGCTTCGCCTCCCCCGGCCCGGAACACTGGCGGATCGAGAACCGCCGAACCGGCGAGCACCTCGAGGGATTCCTGTCACCGTGAAGGCGCTGCGACGATGGTGGTGGCTGGGGTTGTTGGCGGTGCCACTGGTGCTCGGCCTGGCACGTCTCCGATTCGATGTAGACGTGCTGAATCTCCTGCCGGGGGACCTGCCGGCGGTGCGCGGTCTCAAGCTGCACCAGGAGTACTTCGCCGACGAGGGCGAACTGATCATCACCGTGAAGGCACCGGACCCGGATTCGGCCGAAGCGGCGGCCGAGCAACTGGCGGTGGCGTTGCGCGCGGCCACGAACCGGGTCGAGCGCGTGATGTGGCGTCCGCCGTGGTTGGATCACCCGGAGGACACGGCCGATTTCCTCGCCTGGCTCTGGCTGAACCAACCTCCCGCCGCGTGGCGCGAGCTGACCGAGCGGCTGTCACCGGAACATCTCCCGGCGCATCTCGACGCGGCCCGTGAGCGGTTGGGGACATCGCTATCGCCAATCGAGCTGGCCCGGTTGGGTTTCGACCCGCTCGGACTGACGTCGTTCCCCGAAGGGCTGGATGCCGTGGGTGGAGGGGGCCTGAGCGGCGCGGAGGACCGGTTCGCTTCTGCCGACGGCTGTTTCCGTCTCGTCTTGGTCAAGCCCCACGCCGACCGGACCGGATTTCTTCAGGCGTCCGTGTGGTTGGAGGAGGTCCAGGGCACGGTCGACCGGTGCGCCGGGAGCCCGGGTTGGCCTGGCGACGTCCGGGTGGCCTACACAGGCAAGCCGGCGTTCCTGGCCGAGGCGGCGGGGGGCATGCAGCGGGACATGCAGAGCTCGGTCTTGGGAACCCTTGCCGTCATCGCCGCCCTGTTCTGGCTGGCGCATCGTCGGTGGGGACCGCTGCTCGGGCTGCTGGCCATGTTGCAGGTGGTGCTGCTGCTCACCCTGGCCCTCGGCGGCCTGTTTCACGGTACGATCAACCTGGTCAGCTTCGGGTTCGCGGCGATTCTCCTGGGTCTGAGCGTGGACTACGGGCTGGTGCTCTACCAGGACCTGGCTGCGGCGGGAGCGCCGGCGGTGGTCGAGGTCCGGCGGCGGAATGCGCGGGCCATCTCCGGTTCGGCCGTCACAACGGCGGCGGCCTTTGCGCTGTTGAACTTCGGCGGTCTGCCGGGCTTGGGGCAGCTCGGCACGTTGGTCGCGATGGGGGTGCTGGTGGCCGCCGGCACGATGATGTACGGCTTTCTCCCCCTGGCCGCGCGCGGGTGTGCGGTGAGCCGACCGGCCAACCGCGAGCGCGAAGCGAACGGCGGTCCGCTGCCGCTTTCGAACCTCTCCGGCCGCGCTGCGAGCGGCCGGGGATGGCCGCACTCCCGGATGTGGGCCCTCGCTCCAACGGGCGTGTTGCTCCTGGTGGGCGGTTGGATGGTGCTGACGCGCTTGCCACCCGTGGACCACGGCACGCAGTCGTTGAGCCCACGCCACAGCCAGGCTGAACCCGCCCTGCGCGAGATCAGCCGACAGTTCGGACGCGGCGAAGAACCGCTCCTGGTGCTGGTTTCCGGGCGTGACGAGGCGGCCGTGCATCGTCGGCTCGAGGCGTTGGCGACGAGGCTCCAGACCGCACAGGCAGCGGCTGCGATCGCCAGCTTCGAGCTGCCGCTGGCGCTCTGGCCAAATCCGGATTGGCAGCGGGCCAACCTTCCTCAGGCGCAAGCGTTGGCCGGCCAGCGGGAGGCGGTGCGCGCCGCGTTGCGGGTCGCGGGGTTCGCTGCTGAGGGAGGCGCATTGGCGGACCGGGTCTTCGCCCGATGGGCGGCGGCGACGGATCCGACGGGCGTGATCTGGCCCGCGGATGCATCGAGCCGTTGGCTGACGGAGCGGGTGGCCGCGCGGACTCCGGAGGGATGGCTCGCGCTGGGAACGGTCCAACCCGCTCCCGACCTGGCTCCGGGCACCCTTCCCGCAGACATGGACGGCGTGCTGGTTTGCGGTTGGCAACTGCTGGGGGAGGAACTGCTCGGACGGGTGGAGGCCAGGATGACCTGGCTTATCGCGGGTGTGGGCGGCGCGCTGCTGGGTTGTTTGTGGCTGACCTTCGGGCGCTGGACAGACGTCGCCCTGGCCGTCGTGGCGCTGGCCTTCGGGTGTGGCCTGCTCCTGGCGACCATGGCGGCCCTCGGCTGGTCCTGGAACTTGATGAACCTGACGGCGTTGCCGCTGCTTCTGGGGGCGGGGGTGGATTACGCGATCCACGTGCAGTTGTCGCTGCGTCGCCATGGGAACGATCTCGCAGCGGTGCGGCGGACGACCGGTCGGGCACTCCTGTTGTGCGCGGGAACGACGATCGCCGCGTTCGGATCGCTCGCCTTCTCGAGCAATGCCGGTCTGGCCAGTCTGGGCCAGGTCTGTGCCGTCGGCGTGGCGGCGGCGCTCGTTTCTGCGCTTTATCTCCTGCCCGCCTGGCGCTACGCTGCTCAAGGCAATTCGATCGACCTCCATGGAGACCGCAACACCGACTCACCGCGTGGCCGCCGGCGGGTTCCGAAACCTGAACGGCTGTGAGCGCGGACCTCGCCGCCTGGGCCGGGTCCGGGCGAGTCTGGTCCTGGCTCTGTGCCTGCGGTGCCTGACGGCGGTCCAGGGCGGGGAGAGTGACGCGCTTCTCACGGCCTGGCTTGAAACCCAGGGCCGGCTCAAGACTTGGTCGGCTGAGTTCACGCAGACGCGGACGTTGCGGGCATTGAGGGAGCCAATTCGGACGCCGGGCCGCCTCTGGTTCACCGCGCCGAACCAGTTCCGCTGGGAGCTGGGGAACCCTCCGCAGACCCTCGCGGTCCGCACCCCGCAAGAACTGATTGTGCTCTACCCGCGCCTCAAGCGCGCGGAGCGTTATCCGTTGGGCGGGGAGGGCCGCGAGCCCTGGCGCGACGCGCTGGCCCTGCTCGATGCCGGCTTTCCCGCCAGCCGGGCCGAACTCGAATCCCGCTTCCGCATCCGGTCGGTTGAGCGGCTCGAGGACCGCGCTGAACTCACGCTGGAGCCGGTGGACAGCCGCGCGCGCCAGTTTCTCTCCCAGGTACGCCTCGTCCTCCGGGAACCGGGGTTCGCCCTGCTCGCCAACGAAATGCGGTTTAGTGACGGATCTGTCCTGCGCAACGACTTCACGAACATGGTGGCCAACGCGACCTTCCCCAAGGAGGTTTTCGCGCTGGCACTGGACGAGGATGTGAAGGTGGTGGAGCCTCTGAAACGGTGAACCAGTACCGCGCCACAGCGGCGCAGCGGTCGGCATCGGAGCGTCGGCCAGGCTTGCCAGGTTCTTCGGCGAATCTGTGGAAGCGACCCCGCAAAGAAAGACTTCGTGATTGACGCTCCGGGCTCACAACCTAGACTCAAGGCGTGAGCACAATCCGCTTGGGCGTGATCGGCGGGGTGGTTGCGAGCCTCCTCGGATGTTCCACGACGGATCCAGGAGAGGCTTCCATCGAGCGCGGTCCGCAAGGGACCATCGCCTACAAGGTCCTGATCGAGTCGAACGAACCCGGCGTGCGGATTGAAGCCAACAAGGAATACGTGGGCACGACCCCACTGGAGCTGAAGATCTTCGGCGACCGGGACGGCACGTTCCACAATTTCGGGAGCCCCCATTACGTGATCCGGGCCATTCCGGTGAAGCCGGGGCAGCACGCCCACTCCAAGTTTTTCCGAACCGGTGAGGCCTTTACCGGCGAGGACCTGATCCCCAAGCGCGTCTTCTTCGACATGTCGCAGCCGGACAAGACCTTTGTCGAAGGAGGCAAGGCGCCGCGGTGGTAGCAGGACCCGCAGGCCTGAGTCTGAGGTCAGCCGGATCCCGGCCTGCGGGCCGGGCGGCGACGCACGATTCCGCGGGAGCGGCCCGCGGCCGGCCAGAATCACAGGCAGTACAACACACGAAGTGAGAGCAACGGTTCACCCCATGAAAGCACTTCCCTGGTTAGCGTGTGCGCTGGCGGTCTTCGCCGCGGGTTGCGCGTCGAACGTGCAGTTCGTTCATATCCCTGATCTGAAAGCGCGAGTGGAAGATCCCGCCAAAGGCCGGATCTACGTCGTTCGTCCTTCGAAGATGGGGAGCGCGGCGTCCATCGAGGTGTGGGATGGTAACGTCCACGTGGGCAACACCGGCGGTAAATCATTCCTCTGCTGGGAGCGCGAACCCGGCGAGGCCATCGTGTCGGGCCGCGAGGAGAACGTCAGCACCGTCTCACTCTGGGTCAACGCCAACGAAGTGTCCTACGTGGTCCAGCACATGCGCATGGGTTGGCTCCAGGCGCGGAATGAGCTGGAGGTGGTCACCGAAGAGCAGGCGGCCAAGCTGCTCAAGAAGTGCAAAGGCCCCAAGCCGGGGAAGTGCAAGGACCACCCCGAATGCACGGGATTGACGCAAGCGGAGTAGGGGCTCGACACCGCCGCACAGGCGATGAGCCTCGACCCGCCCTCCCTTCTGCCTTCTACCGGGCCAACTTCTGGCGCGCGGGCTTGCGCCTGGTGCGGGGCCTGCCAGCCTGGCTCGTGGATCGAGTCTGTCTTGGTCTGGGGGCGGTGTGTTTCCGTCTGGACCGCCGCAGGCGCGGGGTAGTGGTCGCCAACTTGCTCCCCGTGCTCTCCGGCGACCGTCCGGCCGCACAACGTGCGGCCGGACGGTTGTACCGGCGCTTCGCGGTCAAACTGGCCGATCTGTTGCGGTTGGAGAACGGGGAGACCGCCTGCCAGTGGATCACCAACCCCAAGGAACGGGAGGTGATCGAGACGGTCAGGGCGCGAGGCCGAGGGGTCCTCTTCCTCACGCCCCACCTGGGCAATTGGGAGCATGGCGGGCTGCTCCTGGCCGACTTCGGCCTCCGGTTAACCGTGCTCACCCTGGGGGAGCCCGAAGACGAACTGACCGCCGCGCGCGCGGCGTCGCGGGCCCGCCTGGGTATGGAGACGTTAGTCATCGGGCACGACAGCTTCGCGCTCGTGGAGGTGGTCAAGCGACTGAACGCCGGCGCCGCGATGGCGATCGCTATTGACCGACCGGCAGGGGCACAGGGCGTGCGGGTCGAGTGGTTCGGCCAGCCGTTTCAGGCCTCGGCGGTGGCGGTGGAACTGGCCCGCGCCTCGGGCTGCGCCCTCGTGGGGGTCACCTTCGTGCGCCGCCACCACAGCCTGGTGGCAACCGTGCTCCCGGAGTTCACTTATGACCGCCGGGCACTGGGCGGGCGGGAGGCTCGTCGCCACTTCACGCAACAGATCTTGCGTGCCTTCGAACCCGCGATTCGCGACCATCCCGACCAGTGGTACCACTTCGTCCCTCTCTGGGCAGGGAGGAACGCGACATGAGCCGGAACAGCCGCTGCGATTCCCATGCATGACCCGCTGGCCGACGCGCTCGACGCGCTCCCGCATGGTCCCGAGTTCCGTTTTCTGGACCGCCTGCTGAGCCTCGATCCGGGCAAGCTTGGCGTGGGGGAATACCGGGTGCGGGGGGACGAGCCGTTCTTGCGCGGTCATTTCCCCGGCGCCCCGCTGTTCCCCGGCGTGCTGTTGGTCGAGGCCGTGGCCCAACTCGCCGGCGTGGTGGCACAGAAGGACCCCGCCGTTGCCGCGCTGCCCGACCTCAAGCTGGCTGCGCTCCGGAGCGTGCGCTTCCTGGGCAGCGCCCGCCCCGGCGAACTGCTGCGACTGGAGGCCTGCATCACCGGCCGCCTCGGGTCGTGCGTGCAGGCCCGCGGCCACGCGGCGGTGGCCGGGCGCACGGTGCTGACGGCCGAGATGACGCTGGCGAGCGGTACGGGAGGCGGGGCCGGGTGACCCCGTGGCGGCTCGTCACTGCCCGACGGGCCGATGGAGCAGCACGCGTCGGTTGTTTAGATTCACCAGTTCCCAACCCTCCTGGAGCAGCTTGTTCGCAACCCAGGTGAGGCAGTACTCCTCATCCGGGATCTCCGTGACCCGCTGCCCGCCGGTCTTGTACACGTAGATGACCTCGCTCTTGGCGGGGGTCATGACCTGGACGCGGTCCGAGCCGTCCCACTTGATCATCGCCGCCTCGTAGCGATGGCTCACGGTTCTGGGTTGAGCGCGGAGATACTGGGAGGCGCCGAGCAGGATGGCCAGGCCGGCCAGGCCGCTGATCAACAGAGTTTGAGGTTTCATGGGAGTGCTGCTTTGCGGGTTGGTTTTTCCTTCTGTCTGGGAAAGCAAGTTCCGGCGAGAGGCACCGAGGCCGGCACGACCACCCGTGGCGCGCGGCCCTGACGGTTCCTCCACACCATCCGCTCCTTACTCGGAGGGGGACGGTTGCGGCGCCGCACCCGTGCCGGAGCCGGGGCGCTCCATGTCAAAGAAGATGCGTTTGGGAATCATGTCCTCCGGGGAGAACCAGCCGCCGGTGCGGAACACCTTGGCCTGCGGAACCTGGCCTGGCTTCGTCGGCAGCGCCCGGATGACGTACTCCGGGCTGCCGAAGTTGTGGAAGGTGCCGTCCTTGTCACCAAAGATCGTCAGGGTCAACGGCGTTTCGCCCACGTATTCCTGGTTGGCTTCGATGCGCACCCCTGGCTCGCTGGACTCGATCAGCACTCGGTAGGCGAGGGTCCCATCGCGACCACGTTCCACGCTCCCCGCCGCGTCCGAGTTGTGGGTCGAGCAGCCGCCCCCGACCCACGCGAGGACCAGCAGCAGACCGCTCAACCTTGCCGCGATCATCATGGGCCGGAGCTTATGCGGGGGCCTGGACTGGTCAAGACCCCAGTTGGCCGCGCTCCACCTGTCCGCGTCCGAACCGCCATACCGCCATCGTCGTCCGGTGTTGGGCATTGTCAGGCGCTGGACCACCCATTAGCCTTCGCGGACTCATCGTGATGAGACCAGCGACAGCCGGGCGCCCATGGTGACCTCGCCGAACGATCCACCGCCTCGCGCGGCAGCACCTGACCGAGCCCTGCCCCATCGTCCGATCACGCGGCGGCAGTTCCGCTTCGAACGGGACACGCTCACCTTCGCCAACGAGTTGGTCTGGGAGTATCAGGCCGACCCTCGCAACGGCGAGATGCGTCCGCGGCGGAACGAACGACCACCCGAGTACACCCATCGCTGCTTCGTGATGGCGCGGTCGGTCCGGCAGTTCTACCTCCACGCGCGGTTCGATCCGGACCAACCGGTCGTGGATGCTCCCACCTACCGTGCCCTCATCCGCACCGTGGTCCGCCGCAGCCCGCGGTTCCCCAGCCCGGACCGTGAGCAGGTGGTCGTGCCGGGCTACGATTCCCTGCGTGCCTTCAGCCACGCTCAAACGCCGCTCCTCAAGGCGGAGTGCGGTCCCCCCTGGCAGTCGTACTTCGTCTGGAGCCACTGGCGGATGGTGTTTCCCATTGGGCGTCGGCACCAGGAGCGCGTCGCGCGCCGGTTGGTGGAGGCCGTGCGCACCCGCCCGCCCCCAGTGGTCCACCTGTTCCGCTTCCCCCGCATCACGATCAACCACGCACTCGTCCTGTTCGGGGCGACCGGGTCCGGACAGGAGACGCGGTTCGACGCCTACGATCCCAACATCCCGGCGCGACCCGTGGCGCTTCAGTATGATCGGATCCGGCGGATGTTCATCTTTCCGGCGACACACTACTGGGGGGGCGGCGGCGTGAGCGTCACCGAGGCTTACGCCGGCTGGCCCTATTAGCCGCGTGGTCGCCGACGCGCCAGCAACCCGAACGATCGGGCCCGGAGGGCCGGAACATCTCGTTGCCACCCGCCGGAGCGGTTCCTACAATGGTCGTGGATCCGTGACGATACGACCTCCAACGAGCCAGGGACCGCTGGTCCGCCATGCCGAGCCACCGGGGGGGCAGCGCCGCGTGTTGCTCATCAGCCTCAACCGTAGCACGGTGCCGGAACGGGTCTTTCCGCTGGGCTTATCCTACCTCAGCGCCAGCCTGCGCCAAGCCGGTCACGACGTGCGCTGGTTCGATTGTCTGGAGGACCCGGGCTCGGTGGAGGGGGTCGTGTCGGAGTACCAGCCGGACTTCGCCGGGATCTCATTGCGCAACATCGATGACGTGCAAATCCGCCGTCGGGAGACCTTCTTTCAGCCGCTGGCGGAGGTTTGCGAGGCGATCCGGCGCAGGGGGTCCTGCCCGGTGATCCTGGGGGGGAGCGGTTTCTCGCTGTTTCCCGAGCGCCTGCTCGAACTCAGCGGAGCCGACTACGGAATTCAGGGCGAAGGCGAGGAAAGCCTGGTGGCGCTGGTCCGGGCGCTGAGCCGGGGCGAGGATCCCACGCGCGTTGCCGGGCTCGTGTACCGGCACAACGGAGGCATCGTAGCCAACCCGCCGCGCCGTGCCTCGGAGGGGGTCCCGCTGGCATCCGAGGATCGCCCGGCGCGCCTGGCGGGGCGGTACTTGGAGGCGGGCGGAATGCTGAATCTGCAGACGCAGCGCGGCTGTTCCCATGTCTGCGCGTACTGCACGTACCCACTGATCGAGGGGCGGGCGGCCCGGCGGCGCCCCCCGGAGGCCGTGGCGGAGGAGATGACGCTGCTCGAGGCCGCCGGGGCACAGTATGTCTTCCTCGTGGATTCGATTTTCAACTCGTCGCCCCAGCACGTGGTGGAGACCTGCGAGGCGCTCGTCCGCCGCAAGTCGCGCGTGCGCTGGGGCTGTTTCCTGCGGCCGCAGGGGCTCACGCCCGAGTTGATGCGGTTGATGGTCCGCGCGGGCTTGGCTCACATTGAGTTCGGGTCGGACAGCTTCTGCGACGCGGTGCTGGCGGCCTACGCGAAGCACCTGACTTTTGAAGACATCCTGAAATCCAGCCAACTGGCGCGCGCCGAGCAAATTGACTACTGCCACTACCTGATTTGCGGCGGTCCGGGGGAGACCTGGGAAACGCTGGAAGCCGGCTTCGCGAACTCCCGGCGGTTGCCGGACGCCGTGGTCATGGCCGTCGTGGGCATGCGCATCTACCCTGGCACGCCGTTGGCGCGTCTTGCCGAACGCGAAGGCCAGATCGGTAGGGAGACCGACCTGCTGCATCCGGTGTACTACCTGGCGCCCGGGTTGAGTGCCGAGGCGGTGTTCGGGCGGTTGGTCGCGTTCGCGCGGGCGTCGCCGAATTGGATCGTGGGCAGTGCGGACGCGGCCTATGAACGCCTCGTTCAGCGTCTGCGTGCCCGCGGGGATCTCGGGCCACTCTGGAGCTACTTCGCCCTGCTGCAACGGCTTCAACCCCGCCCGAGCGTGCCCGTACCCGCATGAAGCGCCTCGTGCTCATCTCGCCCGTAGCGGCCGGCGGCCTGGTCGGCAGAGAGTTCGGCTTTCGTCTGCCGGTGTTGGGCCTGCTGAAGGTGGCGGCCCTGACGCCCCCGGACTGGCAGGTCACGATCGTGGATGAAAAGGTCGAACGGTTGGATCGCGCGATCGCCGCCGATTTGGTGGGGATCACGTCGATGACGACGACGGCGCCCCGGGCCTATGAGATTGCCGACCACTTTCAGGGGCGCGGCATCCCGGTGGTGATGGGTGGGATGCACGTTTCGGCGCTCCCGCACGAGGCGCTGGCGCATTGCCGCAGCGTGGTGGTCGGGGAGGCCGAAGAACTCTGGCCGCGAGTGCTGGCAGATTTCGAACGGGAATCGCTCCAGCCCATTTACCGGCACGCCGACGGTTTCCCCTCCCTGCGCGGCTTGCCCCGGCCCGACTGGGAGCTCTATCGGCAGAAGCGGTATCTCCCCGTGCATTTCGTCGAGACGACGCGCGGTTGCCCCTTGGACTGCGAGTTCTGTGCCGTGACCACGGCTTTCGGCGGGCGTTACCGGAACCGCCCGGTGGACGAGGTGATCGCGGAAGTGCGGCACCTGCGGCCGTTCCCGGGGGTCTTCACGCTGAAGAACTGCGTGTTCTTCGTGGACGACAACATTGTCAGCAATCGGGCGTACGCGCGGGAGCTCTTGCCCCGGCTAGCCGAATTCAACCTCAAGTGGTTCAGCCATGCCTCGATGAACATCGCCCGGGACGCGGAGCTCCTGCGGCTCTGCCAGCGGAGCGGATGCGTGGGACTGTTCATCGGCTTCGAGACGCTCTCCGACGAGAACTTGCAGGCCATCGGCAAGCGGACCAACCACCCGCAGGAGTACCTCGATGTGGTCCGGCGCATTCACGACCATGGCATCGGCATCGACGCCTCGTTCGTCTTCGGGCTCGACGGCGACGATGACGGGGTGTTTGACCGGACGCTCGAGTTCGTCACCAAAGCGAAGATCGAGGTGTGTTATTACTCGATCCTCACCCCCTACCCGGGCACCCGGCTCCACCACCGGCTGACCCACGAGCGGCGGATTTTGACCTCCGACTGGTCCCAGTATGACACCTGCCACGTCGTCTACCGCCCGCGCGCGTTCACCCCGGACCAACTGCTCGCTGGCTACCATCGGGCGTTGAGGGAATCGTTCTCGCTGCCAGGCATCCTCCGACGGCTCTGGGGTACGACCGCCTACAAACCGTTCTTCTATCCCATGAATCTGGGCTTCCGCCAGAGCGCCCGGGCGCTCCGCCGCGCCTATCTCCGGAACGGCCGGAACGTTTCCGCCATTACAGCGCAACCCGGCTGACGCGTGCCCTTCCCCCCGCTCAGAGTCCGCCCGGCGAAACCGCCCCGTGTCGTGGTGACGGGCGCCGGCCTGGTGACGCCGCTGGGGATCGGCTGGCGGGTGAATGCCGACGGGTTCCGCGCCGGGCGCGCGGCGTTCGGACCGGTGCGTCGCTTTGACGTCTCGCGCCATCGCGCCCGGACCGCGGCGGAGGTGGACCTGCCGGCCGTCCTGCCCCCAACGCGGCTGACACCGAAGCAAGCCCGCCGACTCGACCGCGCCTCACGGATGCTCCTGTGGGCCGCCCACGAGGCCTGGGAGCAATCGGGGTGGGAAGCCACGACCGATCTGCCGGTCGTGCTGGGGACCACGAGCGGGGGGATGTCGCTGGGTGAGGAGTACTACCGTCGCGCCCTCGACGGGACGGCCAGCCGTCGCGGACAGGCGACGCGGGCCCTCCACTACCTCGCGCATCTGCCGGCACGGATCCTCCTCGAAGCGTTCGGGTTTCTGGGGCCGATCTGCATCATCGCCAACGCCTGCGCCTCAGGCGCCAACGCCCTCGGCCGCGCCTGGGAGTTGCTGCGCGCCGGCCGGGCCGAACGTGTGCTCACCGGTGGCTACGACGCCTTGAGTCTTCTGGTCTATTCCGGCTTCGACTCGCTGCAGACCATCTCCCCGACCCGGTGCCGTCCGTTCGACGCCGATCGCGACGGGTTGACACTCGGTGAGGGCGCGGCCGTGCTCTGCCTGGAGACCCAGGAAGCCGCGGAGCGCCGCGCGGCCACGGTCCTGGGCGAACTCGCCGGCTACGGCCACCGGTTGGATCCGCACCACCTCACCCAGCCGCATCCCCAAGGTGACGCCGCCTGGTCGGCGATGGACGAAGCTTGTCGGGTGGCGGGTCTGGGGCCCGCCGACGTGGACTACCTCAATGCCCATGGCACGGGCACGCCGCTGAACGATGTGGCGGAAGCCCTGGCGATCAACCGTTGGGCCGGGGACCGGGCCGCGTCGCTGCCCGTCAGCTCGACCAAGGCGGTCATCGGGCATCTGTTGGGGGCCGCGGGCGCCGTGGAGGCCGTCGTCTGTCTGCAGGCCCTGCGGGAACAGTGGTTGCCACCACAACCCCAACTCGGGCACGTGGACCCCATCTGCCAGTTCCCCGTCGTCCGTGAACCCACGCACGCGCGCGTCGAGGTGGCGATGTCCAACTCGTTCGGTTTCGGTGGCACCAACGCGACGCTGATCTTCCGGAGGTGGGGATGAGCGGGATTCGCGTTGCCGGCGTCGGAGCCGTGTCACCTGCCGGGTGGGGAACCGCCGCGCTGCGCGCGGCGCTGGAGCAAGGCACCCCGATCCTCCCGACGCTGGTGCCCCGACCGGGTGGAGGACAGGCGCTGCCGGTGCGCGAAGTACCGCGCCTGGTACCGGTTCCCGCCTGGGCGAAGCACCCGAGGCTGCGGCGGGCCAGCCCCATCACGCTGCACGCGGTCGGCGCCGTGCGCGAGGCGTTGTCTATGGCGGGCAGTTCGGAGCCACCAGCGAAGGACCTGGGCTTGATCCTGTGTTTGCTCGCGGGCTGCGTACAATACACCGAGCGATTCTTCGGCGAGGTGCTCCGGGATCCGGCATCGGCCAGCCCGCTCCTGTTTCCGGAGACGGTCTTCAACGGGCCGGCGAGCCACGTGGCAGCGGTCCTCGGTCGGACGCCGTTGACCTATACCCTGCTCGGCGATCCTTCCGTGTTCCTGCAAGGACTGGACCTCGCCGCTGAATGGTTGGCCGCGGGGTACGTGGACGACTGTCTGGTCGTCGGCGCCGAGGAAACCAGTTGGTTGCTGGCTGATGCCCTGCTCCAGTTTGACCATTCGGTTCAGGCCGCCGGCGGAGCGGGCGCTGTCCTGCTGACACGTACCCCCACACCTTCCCCCGGCGTCGAGCTCGAGCAGGTTACGGACCTCCAGGTGTATGCCCAGGCGCAAAGCCGGCCGGCAGCCGCGGGCCGCATGCGGGCCATGCTCTCGGAAAGTGCTGCGGGAGGTTTGTTGTGCGATAGCCGGGTGGGCAGCGCGCGACTCGATGCAGCCGAGACCCGCGTCTGGCGTGACTGGCCGGGAGCGCGGGTGAGCCCGAAGCTGGTCCTGGGGGAGGGGCTGATGGCAGCGAGCGCGTGGCAGTGTGTCACGGCCATTGACGCCCTCAGCCGGGGCCAACATCGGGTGGCGTTGATCAGTGTCGTCGGCCAGAACGAGGCGGCCGCGGGGGCGCGCTTCGTCCGTGCGGGACCGTGAGCCTCCGGCTTTTTGGCTTGTCACGCGAGCGACCCTGAACCCACGCTTCGGCGTGAACACCGAGGGCGGCACAATATGACGACCCACCCAACCTCCACCCAACTCCGAGCGCAGCTCAAACAGATGGTGGTGCAGGACCTCATGCTGAAGGTTAGCGCCGATGAGATTCCTGATGATCTCCCGTTGTTCGGACCCGGCGGCCTCGGCCTCGACTCGGTGGACGCCCTGCAGCTCGTGGTGGCGCTCGACAAGAACTACGGCCTGAAGATCGCCAACCCTCAGGAGGCCCAGGACATCCTCCGCAGCGTCCGTACCATCGCCGAGGCCGTGGCGATTCGTGCTGACCACGTCGCCACCGTCTCCTCCACGGCCTGACGCGTGCCGGCTCAGGGGCGCCCGGCTTTTGCCGGCTGCCGGAGCGTCCGTGGGCCGCCGGGAGGTTCTGCTCGTCATGGGCCGTCGGCTCCTCATCATCCAACCCTCGTACTACCGCTCGAGGACCGACCGGAGCGTGTTTCGGCTCCGCCGTCGCCCGGTGGTGCCCCTGACGTTGCCCTACCTGGCGGCGCTCACCCCACCGGACTGGGAGGTCACCCTCCAGGACGAGCAACTGGACACGCTCAACTTCGACCGTCCAGCGGATCTCGTGGCCTTGACCTCGTGGACCCTCAACTCCCGCCGCGCCTATGACATCGCCGACGGATTCCGCCGCCGGGGAGTCCCGGTGGTGCTGGGGGGACCGCACACGTTCTTCCACGCCGAGGAGGCCAAGCCGCACGTGGACGCCGTTGCGCTGGGCGAAGGCGAGACTCTCTGGCCCCAAATCCTGGCGGACGCCGCTCGGGGCCGGCTCCAGCGGCGTTACGAGGGCAGACCGCTCCCCAGCCTCGCCGGTTTGCCCGTTCCCCGCTACGACCTGCTGGACCTGCGACGCTACGGCCCGTTCCGCACCTACACGGTCGTCAGTTCACGAGGCTGCCCGTTTCGGTGCGACTTCTGTTCCGAACGATTCCTGCTCGGCGAGGAGTATCGCTGCCGGCCCGTCCCGGAGGTGATCGCCGAGATCCAGCAGTCCGGGGCGAGGAACCTCCTGTTTGGCGACAGCAATTTCGGGGGCAAGCGCAGCCACGCGATGGCGTTGATGGAGGCCCTGATCCCGCTCCGGGTCCGTTGGTCCGCCCTCTGGTCCTCCTACCTCTGCAACGACACCGAGTTCCTGGACCTGGCCCAACGGAGTGGCCTGCTGCATGTGAACCTCGGGTTCGAGAGCGTGGATCCGGAGACGCTCGCCCGCATGAATAAGCGCTTCAACAAGGTCAGCCGGTACGGCGAGATGCTCGCCAATCTCCGCCGACGCGGCCTCAGCTACTCCTTGAATTTCATCTTCGGCTGCGACGGCGAACCCGCGGGAGCGGTCAGCACCACGCTCGCGTTTCTCGAGCAGCACAAGGTGCCCGTGGCCTACTTCAACATTCTGACGCCGGTGAAGGGAACGCCGCTGTTTGACCGCCTCCAGGGTCAAGGGCGGATCCTCGACGAGCAGGAGATCGACCGGTGGCCAGGCCAGCTCTGCTATATCCAGCCCCCCTCCGGCACGCCTCAAGAACTCGAACAGCGCGTCCGCGCCATGTACCGCGACTTCTACAGCCTGAGGTCCATGCTCATCCGACTGCCCTGGCCGACCACCAAAGCACACCTCGCGTCGTGGGTCATCAACCTCTCGCAGCGCCGCATGGCGCGGACCATGGCCTCGGCGAATAATTTCGACGGGTATTGAGCACGATCCGATCCTCGGCCGTGATGACCGCAACGGGAACATCCCGTGCATCCGACTGCGGGCCCCGCTCCGGCCAGCCACCACGCTCCGCATCGAAGCCCGCAACCACCCCTTCGACCGGCCATCCAACCAGCTAGGGAGCCGGCGGCCCTTGGCACGGGGTCGAGGGGGTCTGGAGCTGAGGGTCCTGAGACCGGCGCGGCTTGAGGAACAAGCAGCCGAACACGATGAACCCACAGGCATTGATCCCGGCGATGTAGCCCAGCTTGTAGAGCCGCCCGGTGTTGCGCTCCGCGTAGATCGGGACATCACGACTCGCGAGCAGGGCGGGCAGCGCCATCGGCATCAACGCGCCGTGCAGCGTGCCGTACCAAAAACCCGCCGCACCTTCCGCGGGGTAGAAGCGGTTCGCTCCCCACGAGTAGAAAAAAGCAAGGAGAACGCCCAGCACCACGAGTCGGGCCGCACGGTACGCGCCCGCGACGAACCAGCGCCGCGGACCTGACGTGACGGACGGAGCGGGAGGGGGGGCTTTAGTGTCCATGCTCGGGAGGGTGCGGGGACCGTCGAAGGGATGGGCATGCCGTTCGCCACCATCGCCACCACCGCCAGGCGTCCCGGACTGGCCGGATCTTGCTCGGGCTCGAGGCCGGCCGGCTGCTCACGGGCACGAACTCGACGCGCCCGCCAACCTGCAACACCGCGAGCAGCAGCTCCGATTCCACCTCGAAACGGCGTCCGATCAGTCGCACGCGGGGCAACAAATCGAGTCGCAGCAGCCGGTAGCCACATTGGGTGTCCGGCAAGGCTTGACCCGCCCGGTCCGAGAGGCGACGGCTCATCCAGCGGTTCACCGTCCGCCGGAGTGGCGGCATCGGCGGCGGGCCGTTGGAGAACCGATTGCCGATCACGAGGTCCGCTCCCGACTGTGCCGCGCAAACGAGGAACGTCGGGATGTCGCCGGGGTCGTGTTGGCCGTCGCCATCCAGGCAGAGGGCCCAGCTCGATCCTTGAGCCTGGGCCTGCCGCCAGCCCGCCACCAGGGCGGCGCCTTTGCCTTCGTTCCGGGGTTGACGCAGGACCTGCGCGCCGGCGGCACCCGCGACACGGGCGGTGTCATCGGTGGACCCGTCATCCACCACCAACACCCGGGGCAGATAGATCAGCACCCGGCGCACCACCGAGGCGATGGCAGCCGCCTCGTTGAAGCAGGGAATAACGACGGTACAAACGCCGGGCCAGTCCACGGGCTCAGCCTAACGAACCAGCGCGCACCTGGGAATCCTCACTTGCGGACGCAGCAGCCGGCGGTCCGGGGCATTCCAGGCGGAAATCCCCCGCTGACCCCACGGGTCATTCTTCAGCGGCCTTGGTCGCGAGGATCTTCTTGATGGTGTCCACCAGCGTCTTCAGTTCGGCGTCGCTGCCCACGGTGATCCGCAGGTAGGAGCGGGTCTCCAGCGTGTCGAACCACCGCACCATCACCTGACGCTCGCGCAGCTTGGTGAACCACGCCTCCGCCGAGAAACGCGGCGGGCGCACGAACAGAAAGTTGGTCTGGCTCGGCATCACCGCAAAGCCCAGATCGGACAGGGTTTCGCCCAGGCGGGCGCGGCTGGCCTTCAGCCGTTCGACATTGGCCCGGTAATACGGAAGGTCGTCGAGCGTGGCGACCGCCGCGACCTGGGCGAGCCCGTTTACGTTGTAGCTGTCCTTGGCCTTGAGCATCCCCGCAATCAGCGCCGGGTGCCCGACGGCATAGCCGATGCGCAGCGCGCACAGCGAATAAGCCTTCGAGAAGGTGCGCAGCACCAGCACGTGGGGATAACGGAGCGCCAGCGACATCGCGTTCTGGTCGGCGAAATCGGCATACGCCTCATCCAGCACCACGATACGCTCCTGTCCCCGGATCAACTGCTCGAGGTCCGCCGTCGCGTAGCCGCGCCCGGTGGGCGCGTTGGGGGTGGTGATGAAGGTGAGCGCGGCGCCGAAATCCCAGGTGCGCCCGCGCCGCAACGCCGCGGTGTTCGGCAGCTCGAACTCCATCGGCAGCGCCACCGGGCTCTTGTGCGCTCCGTGAAGGTCTGCCAGCACCGGATAGAGGGAGTAGCTTGGCAGGAAGTACTGGACGGTCCGCAAGCTGACCTTCGCGGCCCCGTGGCTGGGGTAAAGGTTGTAGTGATCCATCGAACCGCCCGGGGAGGAATCGGCGAACACGCGGGTGGCCAGGGCCAGCAGCTCGTCCGAACCGTTGCCCACCATCACGTTCTCGACCTGGCAGCCGTGCAGCTTGGCCAGACGCTCGCGCAGCGGTTCCGCCGTCGGGTTGGGATACAGCCGCAGCCGTTCATCCAGGGCGCCCTTGATGGCAGCCAGCACCTTGGGCGACGGGCCGTACGGGTTCTCGTTGGTGTTGAGCTTCACCACCCCTTTGGTCTTCGGCTGTTCGCCGGGCACGTAGGCCTTGAGGTCCTGAATCAAAGGACGCACCAGCGCGGCAGGGATGATGTCTTCCGGAGTCTTCTTTTTCATGATGTCGGAACAGCGTGTTGAGGATGGGAACGGCTTCCCGGAAGCGGGTTCAGCGACGCCGCCCCGGGGCCAGACGAATCGCGGCCGACCGGCCATGGGCATCGAGCCCCTCCAGTGCCGCCAGGGCCTGCACCGCGTCCAGCGAGCGGCGCAGCGCGTCGCGGCGGTACTCGACGACGCTGGTGCGCCGCTGGAACTGGTCCACGGTCAGACCGGCAAAGCTGCGGCCGGCGCCCCCCGTGGGAAGCGTGTGGCTCGGCCCCGCCACGTAATCCCCCAGCACCGTCGGCGACCAGGGCCCGAGAAACAGCGCGCCGGCAGTCCGGATGCGCGCCGCCACCCGCGCGGGCTGGCGCGTCAGCACTTCGCAATGCTCGGGGGCCAGCCGGTTGACCAGTTCGATGCCCTGGTCGAGCGACTTGACCTGGATCAGCCAGGCGTGGTTGGCCAGCACCCGCTCGATGTACTCGCGCCGCGTCAGCGAAGGCAACTGGCGCTCCACCTCCCGCTGCACCGCCGTGAGCAGCCGCGCCGAGGTCGTCACCAGCCAGACGCGCTCGTGCCCGGAACCGTGCTCGGCCTGCGCCAGCAAATCCGCGGCGGCATGCGCCGGAACCGCGGTGTCGTCGGCCAGCACCAACACCTCGCTGGGACCAGGCAGGAGGTCAATCGCCACCCGCCCCACCAGCAGGCGCTTGGCCGTCACCACGTACGCGTTGCCCGGGCCGAACACCTTCTGCACGGGCGCAAGGGTCGTCGTGCCCAGCGCCAGCGCCGCAATGGCCTGGGCCCCGCCCACCCGGTAGATCTCCGTGGCCCCGGCCAGGCGGGCCGCGAAAAGCAGCGGCGCGCTGATCACCCCCTCCGCGTTGGCCGGCGTGCACACCACGATTTGCGGACAGCCCGCCACCCGTGCCAGCACCACCGTCATCAGCGCCGTCGAAACAAGCGGCGCCGTCCCCCCAGGGATGTAGATGCCCACCCGCTCGAACGGATCGAACTTCTCCCCCACGGCCGCCCCCTGGGCGTTCCGGGCCACCCAGTTCCGCCGCAACGCCTTGCGGCTGAAGCGCTCGATGTTCTTCGCCGCCAGCCCAAGGGCCTTCCGCAGCGCGGGACCCGCCTGCACCGACGCCTCCAGCAACTCCGCCTGCGTGACCGCCAGTTGCCCGGGCTCCAGGCTCGCCCCGTCATACCGCTTCGTCAGAGCGCACAGCGCGGCATCGCCCTCCGCCGCCACGGCCTCGATGATCTCCCGGGTGCGCGCCTCGATCGTCGGGTCCAGGAGGTGCGAGCCCCCGGCCAGACCGGCCAGCGCCTGGTCAAAACCGCGCTCACTGTGACGAATAACGTGCATTTATTTTGATTGTTGCGAAATCCGCCCCCGAAGTCAACGCCTCACTGGCGCCGCCTCCTTTTCGCTTCCTTCCCCTCCCGCGCCGCGGTTGAATCCTCCCCGCCATGAACCCGAGCTTCTCGCTCCACCGCCGGGCGTTTCTGAAGACCGCCGGCGCCACGCTCGCCGCCCTGCTGCCCGCCACCTCCCTGCAGGCCCTGGAACCGCTGCAGCGGGCCGGCCGCTGCCGGCTCAGGCTGAGCCTCGCCGCCTACTCGTTCCGCGACTTCTTCGGAGACGCCGACCCGGCCCGGCGGCTCACGCTCACGGGCTTCATCGACTACTGCGCGGACCACGGCTGCGACGCCGCCGAGCTGACCAGTTACTACTTCCCTAAAGAAGTCACACCCACTCTGCTCACGGCGCTGAAACGCCACGCCTTCCTCCGCGGCCTCGCCATCAGCGGAACCGCCGTGGGCAACAACTTTGCGCTGCCCGACGGCCCCGAGCGCGATGCCCAGATCGCCCACGTCAAGACCTGGGTCGACCACGCGGCCCGCCTGGGAGCCCCGCACATCCGCGTGTTCGCCGGCGATGCCAAAGGCCTGGATCGGGCCGCCGCGAAACGCCAGTGCATCCGGGCGCTCGAAGCGTGCGGCGACTACGCCGGCAACCACGGCATCTGGCTGGGGCTCGAGAACCACGGCGGCATCGTGACGGAGGTGGCCGACCTGATCGAGATCGTGCGGGCTGTGCAGTCGCCCTGGGTCGGCGTCAATCTGGACACCGGCAACTTCTATTCGGAGGCCGATCCGTACGAGGAGATGGCCCGGCTGGCCCCCTACGCGGTGAACACCCAGCTCAAGGTCGCCATCAGCCGTCGGGGTCAGACCAAGCTCCCGACGGATCTCGACCGGGTCATCGACGTGCTGACGAAAGCGAACTACCAGGGCTACGTCGCGCTCGAATACGAGGAACAGGATCCGTGGGGGCAGATCCCCGGCTGGCTGCAGCGGATGCGAAGCGCCTTCGCGCGGCTCTAGCAGCGTGTCGGACTTCCACCATCCGACCGGCTGCTCGAAAGCTAGACCGCCCGGGAAAACCCGGGGAGGCCGGTTCAGCCTGCTTACGGTTCTCACCCTGCTGCTGGCGGCAACCGGCCACGCCGCGTCGTCCCTTGCCTCCCACGAACCTGCGCTTCCCGGTGCCACCAGACCGTCCGTCGTCGGGGGGGCGAAGCTCCGGCCGAACCCGCATCCCGGAGCCCCTTCGCCCCGGCAGGTCGCAGCGCTGGCCCCACCCAGCCCGCCGCACCCCAAGATCGGTTCGAATGTCCGCCTGGGTGAAGATCCTCCTGCCCTGCCAGCCGCGCGCCGCGCGCAGGCCGATCCGCACGTGGCACGGTCGGTCACCGATCCGAACCTCCTGGTGGCCATCTTCCAGGAAGGACGGTTCGAGGACGGCGGGGCGGTCAACTGCGGCTACGCCATCAGCCGCGACGGCGGCGCCACCTGGGAACGCGGGCTCATCCCGCACCTGATCGCGTCGTTGGATGGGGGCCCCTTCGACCGCGCGTCGGATCCCGTGGCGGGCGTGGATCTGGCGGGCACGATCTATCTGAACACGCTGGGGATCAACCGCCGCCCGCAGGGCCTGCATCCCACCATCGTCCTCACCAAATCCCTGGACGGCGGCCGCACCTTCTCCGCCCCCCTCACCGTCGCCACTTCGACGACCGCGAGCGTTTTTCTCGACAAGAACTGGATGGCGGTGAACACGTTCCCCGCCACGCCCCAGGCCAACCGCCTGGCCGTCACCTACACCCGGTTCGAGACCCTCGACGGTACGCAGTTCACGCCCATCGCGGTGACGCTCAGCGACGATGGCGGGGTGACGTGGACCCCCCCGACCGTGGTCAGCCCGCCGCACTGCCAGGGCTCGCAACCGGTGTTTCTCCCGGACGGCTCGCTGGCCATCGTGTATTGGAACTTCGCTGGGCCGTCGGGCCACCGGCTGGAAGTCGCCCACTCCCCCGACGGCGGCGGCGCATTTGCGTCCCCCCGGCCAATCGCTCATGTTCGCCTCTATGATGATCCGGTCGCACGGGACGGCTCGTTCCTGCCGTCGGCCACCACCGACCGCACGTTGGGCGTTCTTTATGTGGCCTATCAGGCCTACTGGCTCGGGGAACCCCGGATTCTGTTCACGCGCTCGCACGATCAGGGGCAGACCTGGACCGGGCCCGTGCCCGTCAACGACACCCCCAACCAACGATCGGTCTTCAACGCCGCCATCGCGGTCACGCCTGACGGCCAGCACGTGTCCGTGATCTTCAACGACAAGCGCCACGATGACGGCAGCGGCCGCTGGGTGGACGTGTACCTGGCCGAGTCCTTCGATGGCGGCCGGACCTGGGAGCCCAACCTGAGGCTGAGCGAAGTGCCTTCCGACCTGCACCTCGCCCCCCTCACCGGCCAGGGGCGCATGCTGGGGGATTACCACGCCATCGTTCCGGCCCTGGACTTCGCCACCCCGGCGTTCGCCCTCTGGATCGATACCCGCACCGGCAGCCCGGACCCGTTCGGCGCCGCCATCACGCGCACGCAGGGAAGCACCTTTGAGACGTGGCAACGACTGGCTTTCACCCCCGCCGAGTGGACCGACCCCACCCGCAGCAGCCCGGCCTCAGATCCCGACCGGGACGGCCTGCCCAACGCCATGGAATACGCCCTCGGCCTGGACCCGCGCCGGACGGACCCCCCGCCCGTCCTCGTCGAACGGCACCCAGGAGGGGTGGCCCTGTTGCTGCAGCCAAGCGCCGTCGCCACCGATGTCGGGTTCGTCTGGCGCGGCTCGGGGGACCTCTTGTCCTGGACGACGGTGACTCCGGCGGCGGAGGCCTGGAGCTCCGGACCTCGCCCGGACCTCCGTCAGTACCGGGCCCTCTTCCCCAACCTGGGTTCGCCCCAGTATTTCCGTCCCGGCATCAAGCTCGCACCCGGATCTCTTTCGGTAACCTGGCAAATGGATGAAAGCGCAAGCGTGGAACCTCAGTAGCGTGGCGTTGGTCGTGCTCGTGGGTGTCACCGCGTGCCGGCCGAAAGGACCCGGCGGCGGTCCCGGCGGGGGAGCGGGCATGGAGATGCCTGTCGTGGCCCTCGCCGCCGAGCGCCGGCCCGTGACCGAGTCGGTGTCGCTCGTCGGCACGCTGACGGCGAACGAAGAAGTCGAAGTTCAGGCGGAAACCGACGGCCTGGTGGTCGCGGTGCCCTTCCAGGAGGGTCAGGTGGTCGAGCAAGGGGATCTGCTCGTACAACTGGATGACACGAAACTGACCGCGGAGCTGGCCGACGCCGAGGCACGCCTCAAACTGTCTGCCGCCAGCTTCGCCCGGGTGCGCCAGCTCTTTGAGGATCGCCTGATCTCCCAGCAGGAGTTTGACCAGGCGGCTTCGACCTACGAGGTGAGCCAGGCCACCGTCGATGTGCGTCGCCGCCAACTCAAGGACGCCCGGCTCTATGCCCCCTTCCGAGGCACCACCGGTGCCCGCAATGTCAGCCCCGGCCAGGTCATCACCCGCAACACCATCATCACCTGGCTCGTGGATCTCGATCCGATGAAAGTCGAGATGTACGTCCCCGAACGGTTTCTGGGGCAGACCCACCTCGGCCAGCGCGTCCGGTTCGAGGTCGCCGCCTATCCCGGCCAACCCTTCGAGGGCGAGATCTATTTCATCGCCCCGCGGCTGGACCTCGTGACCCGGGCCGCCCTGGTCAAGACCCGGATCCCCAACCCCGAAGGCCGGCTCAAGGCCGGGATGGTGGCCAACCTCGAGCTGAAGCTGACCATCCAGGAAGATGCCCTGGTGGTCCCCGAAGCGGCCCTGCTCAGCAACGGCGATCGCAACTTCGTCTTCGTCGTCGACGCCGACCGGAAGCTCGCGATGCGCCCCGTGGAAGTGGGACTGCGCATGCCCCGTTTCGCGGCGATCAGCACCGGCCTGCAGTCCGGCGAACTCGTCGTCGTCGAAGGACACCAGAAGGTCGGCCCCGGCATGACCGTCCGTCTCGCCCCCCCCGAAAAGGCCGCGCCCTACCAGGCCCTGGAGCTGCGGCCGGGCGCCCCGACCGCGACGCAGACCAACGCCCCCACCTCCGACGCCCCGCCAAAGACCTCTTGACCCACGGCCGGCCGGCGCCGCGCCGGCCCGGTCGCGGCTGTCCCCAGTAACCCCGCGCTCTGCCCAAGGTGCGTCCTGAGATAAACAA
>JABTUJ010000036.1 GCA_015075445.1 Verrucomicrobiales bacterium | reverse complement strand
ACGGTGGGACGGTGGGGCGATGGGACGGTGGGAACAGGCAATGGGGTCAAACATTGACATTTGACAATCGTCGCCGCGCGGCGGCAGGCGTTGGGGGGGGGGGCGATAGAATGTCAAATGTCAATGTTTGACCCCATTGCGTTCTTCCAACGTGGTGGGTGGACGCGGAGCGTATGGAGTGCGTCGCGCTTAAGCGCCGCTTTGCGTGACAGGGCAGAGCGCGGCGAGTTCGCAGTGCAGACAGTCGGGCTTGCGGGCGCGACAGCGGCGGCGCCCGTGCCAGATGAGCCAGTGACTGAGGCGGGTCCAGTGCTCGCGGGGCACCTGCCGCATGAGGTCCTGTTCGATCTTCTCGGGCTGCGTGTGGCGCGTAAGGCCAAGCCGCCGGGCCAGGCGGGCAACATGGGTATCCACCACCACGCCCTCGTTCCGGCCGAAGGCGGTCCCGAGAATTACGTTGGCGGTCTTGCGCCCGACGCCGTCGAGTTGGGTGAGCTCGTCCATGGTGCGGGGCACCTCGCCGCCGTGGCCTTCGACGAGCCGCTGGCAGCAGGCCTGGATGCTGCGGGCTTTGTTGCGAAAGAAGCCGGTGGAACGGATGGCGTCCTCGAGCTCCGCGCGCGGGGCCTGCGCGTAGGCCGCCGCGGTGGGGTAGCGGGCGAACAGCCCGGGGGTGACCTGGTTCACGCGCCGATCGGTGCACTGCGCAGAGAGGATGGTGGCCACGAGCAACTCGAGCGGGTTGCGGTGGAGGAGCTCGCAGTGTGCGTCCGGATAGGTCCGCCGCAGGCCTTCGAGGAGGCCGGTGAGACGTTGCGCGCGGTCGGACGCAGTCTCGCGGGGCATCAGGTCTCGTTCAGACTCCCGACCGAGGCACGGAACAGGGGCCGTCCGTCCATGGCTTCCGGGTACTCGAAGATCTTGCCCTCGTAGTTGCGGATCACGACGCGGTCCTTGTTACGGCTGAGGACATACTCGGGGCTGACCGGGACCTTGCCGCCGCCGCCCGGGGCGTCGATGACATAGGTGGGGACCGCATAGCCGGTGGTGTGGCCGCGGAGGCCGTCCATGATCTCGAGGCCTTTGCGGACGCTGGCCCGCAGGTGGGCGGAGCCGGCGATCAGGTCGCACTGGTAGAGGTAGTAAGGGCGGACACGACAGAGGAGGAGCTTCTGCACGTGGGCTTTCATCACCTGCACGTCGTCGTTGACGTGGCGCAGGAGCACGGACTGGTTGCCGAGCGGGATGCCGGCGTCGGCCAGTCGGCCGAGGGCTTCGCGCACCTCGGTGGTGAGTTCGCGGGGATGATTCGAGTGGATGCTGACGAAGAGCGGATGGAACGGGCGCAGCATCTGGCAGAGCTCCGACGTGATGCGCTGGGGGAGGAAGATCGGGATGCGGGTCCCGAGGCGCACGAACTCGACGTGGGGGATGGCGCGGAGGCGGCTGAGCAGGTCCTCGAGCTTCTCGTCGTTGAACAGGAGGGGATCGCCGCCGCTGAGCAGGACGTCGCGGATCGCCGGCGTGCGGGCGATGTAGTCGAGTTGCCGGTCAAACTCGGGATGGAAATCGTAGCCCGCGGCGTTGCTGACCAGGCGGGAGCGGGTGCAATAGCGGCAATAGGCGGCACAACGGTCGGTGACCAGGAAGAGGACGCGGTCAGGGTACCGATGCACAAGGCCCGGGACGGGGGCGTGGCTGTCCTCACCGCACGGGTCGGTCATCTCCCACGGTGCGGTGTCGGTTTCCTCCAGGCGGGGGATGACCTGGCGGCGGATGGGGCAGAACTCGTCGCCGGGGTCGATGAGGTTGAAGAAATACGGGGTGATGGCCATGGCCAGTTTCTGGTTGGCCAGGATGGCCCCGGCGCGTTCCTCCGGGGTGAGCGTGGGGAGGAGGCGCTCGAGTTGTTCGAGGGTGGTGATGCGGTGGCGGAGCTGCCATCTCCAGTCGTTCCAGAGGGGATCGGGAACGTCTGCCCAGAAGCCGCGCCCGGCTGGGCGAAAGTGCTTGAGCGCGGCGAGTGGCTCTGAAGCAGGAGGCTCCTCGCTGGCCACCGCAGGTTCAGCGTTGAACATTGTAGCGGACTATAGAAGCGGTCGGGGGGGTGTCAAGGTGGGGGCCCGGTCCGCCAATCGGCCGCGTTTTGGGCCGGACCGGATCGCCGGATGGGGGCATCCGGCCTACAGGGGATCATCCGGCGAGGGCGTTGGAGGCGGTGGAGGCGGTTCTCCGCTGCTTGCCGAACTTGACGTAAAGTCGTCCCCCGGTATGCTCCGCACTCCTGTTTACGGAGTGACGGACCCAACGGCGGGCAGCAGCGACGCCGCGGGGACCGGCTGTCGGCTCCGGCTCAGCTTGTCGATCATGAAACGCCAGTATCAACCATCGAAGATCCGCCGGAAGCGTCAGCACGGTTTTCTGGCCCGCATGTCCACGCGCGGCGGGCGCATCGTTATCAACCGCCGACGCCGGGTGGGACGGAAGCGGCTCACCCCGGTCTAGGCCCTGGCGCCATGGTCGCGCCACCACGCTTGCGTTATGGCCTGCCCGCTGCTCTCCGATTGCGGCGGTCGGCTGAGTTTGCCGCGGCCCGGCAACGGGGCGAACGGCTGGTGTGCGGTTGCCTCATTCTGAACTGGTTGCCCGTGGCACCTGGCCGCCCCAATCGCGTGGGGGTGGTGACTTCCCGGAAGGTGGGTTCCGCCGTAGTGCGGAATCGTGCCCGACGTCTGCTGCGGGAGGCCTTTCGACGGCACCAGCACGCGTTGAAGGGTCCCCTGGACGTCGTGCTGGTGGCGCGCGCCTCGATTGCGGGCAAGCGGGCGGGCGAGGTCGAACAAGATTTCCTCGCGGCGTTGCGCCGGCGTGCGCTCTTGAGGTCGGCGGCGTGAACCTGGCCCAGCACACCCTGGTGGGGATGATTCGCTTGTATCGGGTGACGCTCTCCCCGGTGCTGGCGTTCCTGGGAGGTCCGGGTTCCGGTTGCCGGTATCACCCGACCTGTTCCGGCTACGCCCTCGAGGCGGTCCGGCGCCATGGCGCCCTCCGGGGAAGCTGGCTCGCGCTTCGTCGCCTCGGCCGTTGTCATCCCTGGGGAGGGAGGATTCGATCCCGTGCCCGAACCCGCCGCCCAGAGATCGCCGGCGACGGCATCACGCCCGTCGATAGCCGCGCTGGGAGTGATGGCGGGCCCGCCGCATTGATTTTCGCTCATGGACCGCAAGGCCATTCTCGTCATTGTTGCCTGTTTCGCGCTGATGCTGCTGTGGCCGCGGATCGTGGACCAGATGTTCCCCCCGCCGCCCCGCCGCCCCGCCGCGACGAACGTCGTCGCCGAACCGGTGCGTCCGGGAGAAAGACCGTCGGCGCCGGGCACGGTGGCGGGTGCTGAGCCGCCCGTGATCACGGCGCCTTCCTCGCCGACCGCGGCCTGGGTGCGCCCCGGAGGCATCGAGGAACTGCTCACGCTGGAAACGCCCGAAGCACGCTACACGTTCACCAGTCACGGTGGCGGGCTGAAACAGGTCGAGCTGAAAGACTACCGGGCGACGGTGGCGTGCGGACGCAAGGCCGCGGCGCTGCCGCCGGAACCCGCGGCATTGAACGCCGGGGCACCGGTGCCGGCCCTCGCGCTGTTTGGCGGCCCGCCCCTCGATGACGGCCTGCCCTTCACCCTCACCAAGAACTGGGCGGGGATTCGGGCGGAGAAGGTGCTGACGAACGGGTTGCGGCTCATCAAGGAGTTTTCGGCCAGCACCAACCACCTCCTGGTCACCACCATTCGTGTGGAACATCAGGGGACGGCCCCGGTGGCCCTGCCGGAACAGGAACTCGTGATCGGGACCGCCACGCCGATCAACCGGCGCGACGCCGGCCAGCTCCTCGGGGTGCAAGTCTACAACGGCGACAAGGCGCAGTTCATCGACGAAGCCTGGTTTGCCAACCGCACGCTGGGTTGCTTCCCAGGAACGCCGCGGGCCGAGTTCCGCAGCGCGGGCGAGAGCAACGTCGTCTGGGCGGCCGCCCACAACCAGTTCTTCGTGATGATCGCCGCGCCGCAGACCCGGGCGCCGCAACTGGTCGCCCGCCGCGTGCTGCTGCCCCCGCCCTCGGCGACCGAGCGCGCCGAAGACCGGCGCGTCGTGGCCCAGCCGCACGGGTACCAGGCGGCCTTCGTCTATCCCGCCGCCGTACTGAACCCGGGGCAGAGCCTCGAGTGGCGACTCGACGTGTTCGCGGGGCCGAAGGAGTACCACACGCTGGCGAAGCTGAGCCGGAACCAGGATCTGGCGATGCGGTTCACGACGTTCTTCGGGTGGTTCGCGCGAGCGCTGTTGCTGGGGATGAACGGTCTGCACAGCCTGGGCTTCTCGTACGGCTTCAGCATCATTGGCATCACCATCATCATCAAATTGCTGTTCTGGCCGCTGACGCAGGCGAGCACGCGTTCGATGAAGCGCATGCAGGCGCTGCAGCCGCAGATGAAGGCGCTGCAGGAGAAGTACAAGGAGGACCCGCGCAAGATGAACCAGAAGCTGATGGAGTTCATGAAGGAGCACAAGGTCAGCCCGCTTGGAGGCTGCCTGCCCATCCTCCTCCAGATCCCGGTCTTCATCGGCTTCTACCAGATGCTCCAGAGCGCCATCGAACTGCGCGGCGCGCGCTTCCTCTGGGCCTGTGACCTGTCGCAACCGGACACCGTGGCGGTGCTCTTCGGCTTCCCACTCAACCCGCTGCCGCTGATCATGGGGGCCACCCAGTTCTGGCAGGCGCGGCTGACGCCGGTGTCACCCGGGGCGGATCCGATTCAGCAGAAGATGATGCAGTACATGCCGCTGATGTTCATCTTCATCCTCTACAACTTCTCGGCCGGCCTGGCGCTCTACTGGACGGTGCAGAACCTCCTCAGCATTCTCCAGATGAAGCTGATCAAGAACCTGGGCGATCCGGCGGCGCCCACCGCGCCGACCGCGCCCCGGACTCCATCCCGGCCTCCCTCTGGCTCCTCCCGGAAGAAGTCGTAGACTCGATCCGGCCAACCCACCGACCAACCCAACCGACCATGCCCGCGAACGCCAAAGCCATCACGGAAGAGTTCCTGCGGCTGCTTGGATTCAACGCCACGCTGCACGAACACCCCTTCGACCAGGGGGTGCTCCTGGACATCGAATGCGAGGACGCCGGTCGCCTGATCGGGCGCCAGGGCCAGACGCTGGCCGAGCTCCAGTACCTCGTCAACCGCATGATCTTCCAGGCGGACAAGGAGTCGCCCAAGGTCACGCTCGACGTGGCCAACTACCGCTCGCAGGCCCGGGAGGCCCTGGTCAAGAAGGCGCGCGAGGCCGCCGACAAGGTGCGGCGCTGGGGGGACATCGTCGAGTTGGAGCCCATGAACGCGTTCGACCGTTACGTGGTCCATCAGACCCTGATGGATGATCCCGCGGTCGAGACCCACAGCGTGGCCGTGGACGGCACGACCAAGAAAGCCATCCTGCTCCGACCCAAACGCTGAGGGCGGCGGGCGATCGCGCACCTCGCGGGCACGCGTCGCTATCGACGTCTTCCCGCTGGCTTTCCGGGTGGCTTCGCCGCGGCGAGCAACCGGCGCCAGCGCCGCAGTTGCCGCTGGACTTCCTTGCGACCGGGCGCGCCGACGCCCTGCCGCCGCTCCATGGCCTGCTTCAGGTCGAAGAGCTGGAGGGCGTCCTTGGCAAAGGCGCAGTGAATGGCCTGCAGTTCCTCGAGCTTGAACTGGTTGAGGGCACGCCCGGTCTTTTCGGCCTCCGCCACCAGCAATCCAACCGCGTGGTGCGCGGCGCGGAAGGCCACGCCCTTGCGCACAAGGTAATCCGCCAGATCGGTGGCGAGCAGAGCGGGGTCGGCCGCCGCCGCCCGGCAGGCCGCTTCCTGCACCGTCGTGTTCGCCAGCAGTCCGGTGGTCAGCCGGACGCACGCCCGGACCGTGTCCGCCGTATCAAAGAGCCGCTCCTTGTCCTCCTGCAGATCGCGGTTGTAGGACATGGGCAGACCCTTGAGCAGGACCAGCAAGGCCATCAGGTTGCCCATCACCCGCCCGGACTTGCCGCGCACGAGTTCCGCCACGTCCGGATTGCGCTTCTGCGGCATGAGCGAGGAACCGGTGGTGAACGCATCGGCCAGGCGGATGAAGCCGAACTCGCTGCTGGCCCAGAGCACCACGTCCTCCGCCAGGCGGGAGAGATGGACTGCCACCAGGGCGGCCGCCGCGTTGAACTCCACCACAAAGTCGCGGTCGCTGACGGCGTCCATCGAGTTCTGCGTCAACCGGGCCCGCCCGCGGGCGTCGACGAAACCCAACAGCTTCGCCACCAGCTCGCGGTCCAGCGGAAGGGTGCTGCCGGCCAGCGCCCCACTTCCCAGGGGACAGACGTTGACGCGCTCGAAGGCATGCCCGAGCCGCTCGCGATCCCGCTCGAACATCTCGGCGTAGGCCAGGACGTGATGGGCAAAGCTGACGGGCTGCGCCCGTTGCAGGTGCGTGTAGCCGGGCATCAGCACCGCCGCCGAGCGTTCGCCGAGCGTCACCAGCGCCTCCTGCAAGCCCCGCAACTCCTCGCTGAGGTTCATGAGCTCGTCCCGCAGCCAGAGCCGAAGATCCACCGCCACCTGGTCGTTCCGGGACCGGCCGGTGTGCAGCTTGGCGCCAGCGGGGACCCGCCGCGTCAGCTCGGCCTCGATGTTCATGTGCACGTCCTCGAACTCGGGTAGCCAGACGAACCGCCCGGCCGCGATGTCCCCCGCAATGGCTTCCAGACCACCCACGATGGCCCGCTGCTCGGCCTCGGTCAGCAGCCCCACCCGCCGCAGCATGGTGGCATGGACCATCGATCCCAGGATGTCCTGCTTCCACAGGCGCCAGTCGAACGTGACCGACTGGGTGAACGCGGCCACCTCGGCGTCCGGTCCGCCGGTGAAACGCCCGGAACGGGCGGGCGGTTGGGTCTTCTTGCTCATGAATTCGTGCGCGGCGGAGTCTGCGAAGGGCCCCGAGGGTTGTCACGCGGGAACCTCCGGGGCGATTCCCGGCAAGCGCGGTTTCACGCGGAGGCGCCGGGGGCCGAACCGAGCAGCCAACGCTCGACGCGCCGGGCGTCTTCGAGCGTGTCCACCCCCACGCTGTCGTGCGGGACCTGCACGACCGCAATCGGTACGTCGTTTTCCAGGGCCCGGAGTTGTTCGAGCCGCTCGGCCCGCTCGAGCGCGGACATCGGCAGGTCGACCAGACGCAGCAGGACATCGCGCTGGTACCCGTAGATCCCGAGGTGCTTCAGGAAAGGGAAACCTCCCATCTGCTCGGACACCGGTCGGGCGGCCGCCTCGCGAAGAAACGGAATCGTGCGGCGCGAAAAGTAAAGGGCCCGGCCGCTTGCGCTCACCACCACCTTCACGGCGTTGGGATCGTCGTACTCCGCCGGATCCCGCAGCGGGGTGGCCGCGGTGGACATCCCGGCGTTTTCAAGGGCGGCCACGACCGCGTCGATCACGCTTGGTTCCAGCAGGGGCTCGTCCCCCTGGATGTTCACCACCGCGTCACACGCGCAGCGACGGGCCACCTCGGCGACGCGATCGGTGCCGCTGGGATGATCGGGTCGGGTCAGCTCGACCCGTCCGAAGGCGCGGGCCACCGTCGCGATACGTTCGTCGTCGGTGGCCACAATGACCTCGGCCAGGGCACGGGCCTGGCGGCATCGCTCGACGACGTGCTGCAACAGGGGCTTGCCGGCGATGGGATGCAGCGGTTTGCCCGGGAAACGGGTGCTCGCGTACCGGGCCGGGATGATGCCAATCGTCTTCATAAGCTCAGGGGGTTCGCACACCGCCGCCTTCCAGCGACCCCGGCCGCCCCGGTACACCCAGAATCAGGTCCGCCGCGGCCCCGAGGTCGTCTACCACGACGGCGCCCTGGAGCTGTCCGCCTGCGGTGCGCTCCACCTGGGCGCCGTAGCCCGTTCGGACGAGCACGCTCTGTTTGACGCCGGCGTTCTGGCCGCACTGGACGTCGGCGAGCTTGTCACCGATCACATAGCTGGCACCCAGGTCCACCCCGAACTCATCCCGGGCGTCAAACAGGAATTGCGGAGAGGGTTTTCGACCGCGGCTGGGCTGGTCGGGCGCTTCCGGCGCGAAGTAGATCTTGTCGAACTGAATCCTCCACGGGGCGAGCAACTCGAGCAGGCGAGCGTTGACCCGATGCAGGTCGGCCTCGGTGTAGTAACCGCGCCCGATGCCGGACTGGTTGGTGACGATGACCAGCCGGAAGCCCGCGTCGCTCAGCCGTCGCAGCGCCGCGGCCACCCCGGGCAGCAATTCGACCCCGGCGGGATCGCTCAGGTACACCTTCTCGGTGATGAGCGTGCCGTCGCGATCCAGAAACACGGCAGCAGGTCCGCGCGGTGCGGGATTCCCCAAGGCCGGTGTGGTGGCGACAGAAGCAGCCACCCTAGACGGTGAGGATTTCCTTTTCCTTGTGTTCGAGGTGGCGATCCACCTTCGCGATGTACTCGTCGGTCAGCTTCTGCAGTTCCTTCTCGGCATGCTTCTCGGCGTCCTCGCCCACCCCACCGCTCTTGGCCTCCTTCTTGAGCTGTTCCATGGCGTCGCGCCGGACGTGGCGGATGGCCACCCGCCCGTCCTCGGCCATCTTCCGGACGATCTTGATGAACTCCTGACGGCGTTCGGCACTGAGCTCGGGAAAGACCAGCCGGATGACCTTCTTGTCGATGGCGGGGTTGAGGCCGAGGTTGGCCTTCTGAATCGCCTTCTCGATGGGATGGAGGGTGGTGGCGTCCCAGGGGGTCAGGACGAGCATCCGCGGTTCGGGGGTGGTGATACCCGCGAGTTCGCGCAGGCGCATGTGGGAGCCGTAGGCCTCGACCATGAGATTCTCGACCAAGCCCGGCGAGGCCTTGCCGGTGCGGACACCGGAGAATTCGTGGACGACGAACTGCTCGGTCTTGCTCATCTTTTCCTCGGCTTCGAGGAGGATGTCGTCTATCGCCATAGGGATCGTTTCGGGTTGAATGTGTGGGGTGCTATACGGGCGCGGCGGCGGGGCGTCAACTCCCGGTCACCAACGTGCCAATGGCTTCGCCCAGGACCACGCGCTTGATGTTCCGGGGTTGAAAGAGATCGAACACAATCAGCGGCATCGCGTTGTCCCGGCACAGGGCAAAAGCGGGCGCGTCCATCACCTCCAGCCGCCCGTCCAGCGCCGCCTGATACGTCAGCCGATCATAACGGCGCGCGTCGGGGTTCTTCTTCGGATCTTCGGTGTAAATGCCGTCGACCTTCGTGGCTTTCAGGATGATGTCCGCCCCGATCTCGGTCGCCCGCAACGCCGCCGCCGTGTCGGTCGAGAAATACGGATTGCCCGTCCCGCCGGCGAAGATCACCACGCGCCCCTTCTCAAGGTGCCGCACCGCCCGGCGGCGGATGAAAGATTCGGCCACCTGCGCCATGGCAATGGCCGTCTGCACCCGCGTGGGCACGTTTTGTTTCTCCAGGGCGTCCTGCAGAGCCAGGGCATTGATGACCGTCGCCAGCATCCCCATGTAATCCCCGGTGGCCCGGTCGATGCCCTGCCGGCTGCCCCGCGCCCCCCGGAAGATGTTGCCTCCACCTACCACCACCACCACCTGCACACCCAACTCACGCACCTCGCGAATCTCCCCCGCGATCCCGTGGATCCGGTCCGGGCATATGCCGCTCCCGGTCGCCGCCTCGCCCAGGGCTTCGCCCGTGATCTTCAACAGAATGCGTCGGTACTTCAACGTGGGGGCTTCGTTCATGGCGGGAAGCAGGCGACCAAATGTCCAAACCCGCCCGGGCGGCACGCGGCGGCGCGCCGGCCCATGTCCGGTCGACAGGCGGATGTCACGCGCGGGTTGTACCAACCGACGCGGATGACGTCAAACTCGCGCCGCGCGACGGAGCGACGGCCAACCCGTAGGAGTCGAGGTGACGAGACTCACACCCTGCGACGGAGCGACGGCCAGCCCGTAGGAGTCGAGGTGACGAGACTCACGCCCTGCGACGGCCCCAAGCTACAATTGCCCCACGGACCTGTAATCGTTATCCTGCGCGCCGCCGCTACTCTGCGTCCACGCATCCGACATGCTATGAAAACCATCGGCCAGGACGAATTCTACCAGCACGTCACCGACTTCCTCAAAGCGCGGGGCATCGAGCTCAGCGACGGCGCTTACACCCGCCACATCCGGTGCGCCTGCGGCCTGCTGAGCGACGCCATCAACGCCGCCCAGCGGACCGTCAAGCGAGCTCGGCAGGAGGTGGACCAGAAGCTCGCCCAACTCCGCCAGTCCATCCACGAGGCGACGGCTCCCGAGCCGCCCCCGCCCAGCCGCCCCCGTTGACCCCGGAACCCCCGCCCGTCTCCCCTCCGCCAGCGAAATCCGGCGCCACGCCGCGCGCCTCCCGCCGCACCCGCCAACGCGCCGGAACCGCCGCACCGAAGCGCCGCCGCGCCAAGGAGGGATAAGCCCGGAGGACGATCCCGTTCCTCTGTGTCCCTCGGATCTCGGTGTTGCAGGTCCCGCTCCCGGCGGGGTCCGGAGTGGACGCCTCCGGAGCGGAGAAGCGCAGAGGTCTGGAGAACACAGAGGTCAGGGAGGGGGACGAATTGGCTCCCTGGACGCCTGGAGCTTCCCTTGAGCTTTGAACTTTGAGCTCTGAGCTTCGAGCTTCGAGCTTCGAGCTTTGAGCTTCGAGCTTCGAGCTTCGAGCTTCGAGCTTCGAGCTTTGAGCTTTGAGCTTCGAGCTTTGAACTTTGAACTTTGAACTTTGAGCTTCCCCCCCCTTCGTCCCACCGGCTTCCGCACGGCAGCAGCGCGGCTCTCCCCCGGCGTCCGGCGGCCGATCGGACTCTCGATCGGACTTTCGGCTTGCCGGGCAGGTGTCGCGTTTGCTACACGTAACACCATTCTTTTATGGCTGCCATAGGCCGCTTCCAGAAGGCTGATGATATTTTTTTCGCCAAAGTCGTGGACGGTGAGTTGTTCCGGCTGATCGGCGATGTGTTTGGCTCGCCTTCCTTTGAGAAGAAGCCGACTTCACTCAAAGGTCTGAAGACCCTCGTCCCGGTGGCTCCCTCGAAGGTGATCGCCGTGGGTTTGAACTACGCCGACCACGCCCGCGAGTCCGGCAAGCCCATCCCCAAGGAGCCCCTCTTCTGGCTCAAAGCCCCCAAGTCCCTGCTGCCCGACGCCGCCAAGATCGAGATACCCTTCTCCAGCCATCGCGAGGATTATGAGGCCGAGTTGGCCATCGTCATCGGCCGGCGCGTCCGCAACGTCACGCCCGCCGCCGCCGCCCGCTACATCTTCGGCTACACCGCCGCCCAGGACGTGAGCGACCGCACCATCCAGGCGGCCGAAAGTCAGTGGGCCCGGTGCAAGTCCTTCGACACGTTCACACCGCTCGGCCCCTACGTGGAAACCAAGATTGACCCGCACGAGCTGTCCATTCAGCTCTTCCAGAACGGCCAGCTCCGCCAGAACTCGAACACCGGGCAGCTCATCTTCAACTGCTTCCAGCTCGTCAGCTTCATTTCGACCAACATGACGTTGCTGCCGGGCGACGTCATCCTGACCGGCACCCCCAGCGGCGTCGGCCCCATTGAGTCGGGCGATCGCCTCGAGGTCCGCATCCAGGGCATGGCGCCCCTGGTCAACACCGTGAAGTGAACCGCCCGGCCCCCAGGCCCGCCCGCGCCTTCTTCCCTGCGTCCGGCGACTGGCCCCTTCGCTGTCCCGGACCGCTGCCCGTCGCCCACAACCCTCTCGCCGCCCGGCTTCCCCTGCCCCTTTGACCCCACCATGCGCTGGACCCAAACGTTCATCCCCACCCTCAAGGAAACCCCGGCCGACGCCGAAATCGTCTCGCACAAGCTGATGCTGCGCGCCGGCTTGGTCCGTAAGCTCACCGGCGGCCTCTACACCTTCCTGCCTCTCGGCCTGCGGGTCCTGCGCAAGGTCGAGCAGATCGTCCGCGAAGAGATGGACCGCGCCGGCGCCATCGAGGTGTTCATGCCCGCCCTGCAACCGCCCGAGATCTGGCAGCAGAGCGGACGCTACGTCACCGCCCGCGAGGTCCTTTACAAAGTCAAGGACCGCGCCAACAAGGAATGGCTCCTCGGCCCCACCCACGAAGAGGTCATCACCACGCTCGTCGCCGGCGAGATCAGCTCCTACCGCCAGTTGCCGCGCAACTTCTACCAGATCCAGACCAAGTTCCGGGATGAAATCCGGCCGCGCTTCGGCCTCATGCGCGCCAAGGAGTTCATCATGAAGGACGCGTACAGCTTCGACGTCACCGACGCCGCGGCGCAGGTCAGTTACCAGAAGATGTACGACGCCTACACCCGCATCTTCGCCCGCTGCGGCCTCCGCACCCTCCCCGTCGAGGCCGACACCGGCGTCATCGGCGGCAAGTTCTCCCACGAGTTCATGGTCCCCGCCGACACCGGCGAGAACGAGGTGGTCTATTGCGAGTCGGGTTCCTACGCCGCCAACCTCGAGAAGGCCACCAGCGGCGGCCCGCTCGAACCGACACCCACCCGCTCCACCGGCCCCGCGCCCGAGAAGTTCCCCACCCCGGGCGTCTTCACCATCGAGGCCCTCACCGCCCCACCCTACGGCGTCGCCGCCCCTGCCCAGATCAAGACGCTCGTCCTGATGGTCAAGCGCTCCGAGGAAGCCGAGTCCGAACCCGTGCTCGTGCTGCTGCGCGGCGATGACCAGCTCAACGAAGCGAAGTTCGCCGGTGCCCTCGGGACCAACGTCTTCCGCCCCGCCACCCCCGAAGAAGTCTTCGCCGTGCTCGGCGCCCACCCCGGCAGCCTCGGCGCCGTCGCCGCCACTCTCAAGACGCCCAACCTCCGCGTCCTCGCCGACACAGCGCTGCGGGGCGCCGCGGGCATGACGACGGGCGCCAACGAGGACGGCTTCCACTTCCGCCATGTCGATCTCGACCGGGATGTCCGCGTCACGGACTGGGCCGACCTGCGCACGGTGCGAGCCGGCGAACGGGGGCCGGTCAACGGCCAACCGCTCAAGCTCCGCCGCGCCATCGAGGTGGGTCACGTCTTCAAGCTCGGCACCAAGTACAGCGAGGCCCTGCACGCCCTCTACCTTGACGAGGCCGGCCACCAGCACCCGTGCGTCATGGGCTGCTACGGCATCGGCATCACCCGCACCGTCCAGGCCATCATCGAGCAGTGCAACGACCGCGACGGCATCGTCTGGCCGCTCACCACCGCCCCGTTTGCCGTCTGCCTCACCCCCCTCAACGTCGCCCCCGACCATCCCGCCTTCCGCCTCGCCCAGACCTGGCACGACGAACTCACGGCGCGCGGCGTCGAGGTGCTCCTCGATGACCGGGACGAACGCCCGGGGGTCAAGTTCAAGGATGCCGACCTCATCGGGTTCCCGCTGCGGGTGAATCTCGGCGAGAAATCCCTCGCCCGCGACGAGGTTGAACTCAAGCCACGGCGCGAAGGGCTGCGGGCGGTCAAGGTCGAACACGCTCTTTCTGCAATCCTGGAGTGGCTCGACACCGAGTCGGGTCGCCTCGCCGAAGGGACGGGTCGATCGGGTGACTCGGCACGCAACGACCGAAGTACTGCCGCGTGAGGGCACGTGGCCTGTGCTGGCCTGGGAGTTGCCCGTCCCCCGCCGGTGCTCAGGACGGATGACCTCGCGCCGAGCCACCCCGGGGTGGGTGGCCGGTTTCAGGAACGACCGGTGACGGGTGATTCAGGTTTCAGGGACTGACCCCACAGGCGTATGGACAAGCTGCTGCTCATCGATGACGAGGCGGACATGCTCTACTCGTTCCGGCGCATTTTCCCCGCTACGGAACTCGACCTGATCACCGCCTCCAGCGGCGAGGAGGGCCTCCGCCTCATCCCCCAGGTGCACCCGGACCTCGTCCTCATGGACGTCCGCCTCGGGGGACTGAGCGGCCTCGAGACCCTCCGTCGCATCCGGCAAATCGACGCGCGGCTGCCCGTCATCCTCATGACCGCCTATGGCACCACCCAGACCGCCATTGAGGCCATGAAGCTCGGCGCCTTCGATTACCTGCTCAAGCCCTTCGAGGTCCCCAGGCTCAAGGAGATCGTCTTCGGCGCCCTCCGCGCCGCCCGCGCCATGCGGCAAGTGGTTTCATACCAACCCCTGCTGGACCAGGAGGACTTCGAGCTGGGCATTGTGGGCCGCAGCCCTGCCATGCAGGAGGTGTTTAAGCGGATCGGTCAACTGGCCGCTTCAGACGCCACCGCCCTCATCACTGGCGAGAGCGGCACGGGGAAGGAACTCGTGGCCCGCGCCATCTACCACCACAGCCGCCGCAGCCAGCAGCCGTTCCTGGCCGTCAACTGCGCCGCCCTGCCTGAACCCCTCCTCGAGAGCGAGCTGTTCGGTCACGAGAAAGGCGCCTTCACGGGGGCCACTTCCCAACGCATTGGCCGCTTTGAACAATGCCATCAGGGCACCCTCTTCCTCGACGAGATCGGGGACCTGAGCCTCGCCACCCAGACCAAGATGCTGCGCGTGCTCCAGTCCGGAACCTTCGAGCGTGTCGGCGGCAACCAGACGCTCCAGGCCAACGTCCGCGTCATCGCCGCCACCAACCAGGACCTGGAACAGGCCGTCGCCGAACGCCGCTTCCGCGAAGACCTGTTCTACCGCCTCAACGTCGTCCGCCTCCGCCTGCCGCCGCTCCGCGAACGGCCCGGCGACGTCGCCCTGCTCGTGAACTACTTCCTCGGCAAGTTCGCGCAGGACCACGCTCAACGGCCCAAGTCCCTGTCCGCCGACGCCCTGGCGATGCTCGAACGATACCGGTGGCCGGGGAACGTCCGCGAACTGGAGAACGCCATCGAGCACGCCACCGTCGTCGCCAAAGGTGAAGCAATTCTCCTCGAAGACCTGCCCGCCGAGGTGACGCAGCCGTCGGCCACACATCGGCCGTCCGCCGCGGCTGCTCCCGACGCTCCGCCACGCTCGGCGCCCGAGGCTGCCCCCGCCGCGGCTTCGCCCTCCCCCGACCTCGCCAGCCTGGCCAGCGCCTTGTTTCAGTGGGCACGCCAGGATCCGCGGCGCCGGATCATTGACGCCGTCGAGCGCGAACTGGTGCTCCACGCGCTGCGCGAGACCCGCGGCAACCAGGTCCAGGCCGCCCGACTTCTCGGCATGACCCGGGCCACCCTGCGCAAGCGCATCGAGCGCTTCCATATCAAGGCGGACCTCCACTTGTCCTAGCCCGGATTTCAGTGGCGCAGCCGGGCCAGAAAGCCGGATTCGCTGCCCGCGAGGTCGGCCGCACGCTGCCGGGCCAAAACCGCGCCGTACACGCGGGTGTCGCGGACCACCATGGTCAACCGCTCGGCGAGCTTGGGATTCACGATCTGGCCGTCCCGCACATCGCCCTTCTCCACGAACGACACGCCGTAAGGCAGGGTCCACGCGTAGCATTGCCGGGCGACGGTTCGCAACTGGTCCAGGGCGGTCAATCCCTTCTCGTGGGACGCCACGAGCGTCACGAACAGCTTGCCCGCGAACTCGTGCCAGAAGTGGTCGAGGAAGTTCTTCAGCGGGCTGCTGATGCTCCCGTGGTAATCCGGCGTCCCCAGCACCAGCACGTCCGCCGCCTCGACCCGCGCCTGCACGCCCGGAAAGGCGGCCGCCTCATGGGCCGTGTCCGGGTTGTACAGCGGCAACGGTTCGACGCCCAGGTCGAGCAGGTCGGTCGCGCATCCCTCGGCAGCGAGCCGGGCCGCCACCGCGTTGAGCACCATGCGCGTCGCAGAATCCTCCCGCAGGCTGCCCACCACCAGCAGGACTCTCAGGGTTGAGTCACACATGTACCGGGGACAGTACTGAACGGCGCCGCCGACGCCAAATCTTCCCGGCGGCTGACCAGCTCAGGGCTTCGGGACGCGCCGCCCTTGCCTCAGGCAGCCGGTCACCGCGCGAATGCCCCAGGCGGCCATCGGCTGCATTCTGCCGGCTTTACTTTGGGGGCAGTTCGTTCAACGTCAGCCCCGGCGGCAAGCCCATCATCCCACGCGTTCAGATGAAACAGGTCAGGCTGTCCGGATTCGACCCGCATGAAGCCAAGCCGTAACCCCACCTCCCTCCTGCTGGGTGCGATCCTGCTTGCGCCGCCGGCTGCCTCGGCCGCGATGGACCGCCACGCACTGGTCACGCGCCACAACCTCGATTGGAACGACCTTCACGGTCAGATTCCGCTGGGCAACGGCGAGTTCTGTTTCAACACCGACGCCACCGGCTTACAGACGTTCGGCGGCAGCACGCTGTCGCACTGGGCCTGGCACTCGGCTCCCCTGCCCCCCGGGTGCACACCTGCCGATATCCCCGCCACCGGGACGGTGGAAACCGGACGCATTCGAGGTCCGATGAAAACCGCCGCGGCCCGCCGTGAGCTGGACGGCTGGATGTTCCGCAACCCGCATCCGATGAACCTGGCGCGCCTGCGGTTCCTGCGCGCCGATGGCGCCGCGCTGACCCCGAACGAGGTCCGCGTGACGTCCCGCCGCTACGATCTGTGGACCGGCTTGCACACCAGCCGCTTTGAAGTGGAGGGGCGCCCGGTCCAGGTGGAGACCGGTGTGCATCCCGAGCTCGACTTCATCGCCATGCGCGCCGAATCCCCGCTCTTGCGCGAGGGACAGCTCGTCGTGGCCCTTGATTTCCCCTACCCCAGCGTGAACAGCAGTTCGCCGTGGGTGGGCGATTGGAATCGGCCTGATGCTCACACCAGCGAACTGACCCTACACACGGCTGAACGCCAGGCTGCCATCCGCCGCACGGCCGACGCGGCGACCTATCAGGCCCGCGTGGCCTGGGCTCCGGGTTCGACGTTCGGCCGCTGGTCCGAAGTGACTCCGCGGAAGACGCTCGCGATTGCCAGCGCGCGCTATGGCAATGGCGACGCCTGGCTGGACGTGACCCGCCAGCCGGCGACGTGGACACACACGTTCAGGCTGACGGGCGATGACGCGGGACGACTGGAGTTTGTGTGCGCCTTCGCCGATCGACCGTTGGATCCCCTGCCCACCGTGGCGGAATCGCAGCGGGCGACGGCCGGACATTGGCAACGGTTCTGGACCACGGGCGGGGCCATCGACCTTTCACAAAGCAGGGATCCCCGCTGGAAGGAACTCGAGCGCCGGATTGTACTCTCGCAGTATCAGATGGCCGCCCAATCCGCCGGGCGCTGGCCGTCGGCGGAGACTGGCTTGATGGGCGTGGACTTCTGGAGCAGCCAGTTTCACATGGAGATGGTCTGGTGGCACCTGGCGCACTACGGCCTGTGGGATCGGTGGGCGATGGCGGAGCGGGCACTGGATTGCTACCAAAAGTTCCTGCCGGTGGCCACGCAACTGGCCAGGCAGTTCGACTACCGAGGCGCGAAGTGGGGCAAACAGGTCGGGCCCGAAGGCCGCACCGCGCCCTGGGACGGCAGCTTTGTCCTGCATTGGCAGCAACCCCACCCGCTCTTCTTTGCCGAACTCGAGTACCGACTTCGCCCAACGGAGGCCACCCTCGGCAAATGGCGGGAGGTCATCTTCGCGACGGCCGATTACATGGCTGACTTCCCGACGCCGGATGAGCAGGGCGTCTTCCACCTCTCGCCCGTCATGCCACCCAGCGAGCAGGGCATCACCCGCGACACGGTGTTCGACCTCGCCTACTGGCGCTGGGGACTCGACCAGGCGCAGCGCTGGCGTGAGCGCCTTGGCCTCCCCCGCGAACCGCGCTGGGAGCAGGTTCGCCGGGGGCTCGCGCCCTTGCCGGTGGTGGAGGGCGTGTTCGTTCATTCCGCCGAGTGGCATGACACCTACACCCGGCGCGCTTGGGAACACCCCGATCCCATCGGGGTCCTGGGCATGTTGCCGCCGATGGAGGGGGTGGACCGCGGAACCGCGCATCGCACCGTGCTGAAGGTCTGGCAGACGTGGGACTGGAACAAGTGCTGGGGCTGGGATTTCCCCTGGATGGCCATGGCCGCCGCCCGCGTCGGCGAACCGCACCTCGCCCTGGAGGCCTTGCTCAAGGACGCCGGCACCAAGAACCACTACGACCCCCGCGGCGTGAACACCGGCGGTCCTTGCCCTTATCTTCCCGGTAACGGGGGCCTGCTCTATGCCATCGCGATGATGGCCGCCGGCTGGGAAGGGGCTCCGCCGGGTCCCGCGCCGGGTTTTCCTCAAGACGGAAGTTGGACGGTCAAGTCGGAGGGTTTGAAGAGAGCACCATGACAAGCATGAACATCCTGTCGTGCATCCACGGGCTGGCGGATCTTGTCCGCGTGGAGCAGCCGTCCAGAGTGATCAAGAGCGGCCGGGCATTTCCGAAAGCGCCCAACGGCGTATCCGAAAAGCGAGGCTTTCCGCCTCTCCTGCTTACGATCCTCGCTTTGGGGCTGGCTTGGCCCGGCACATTGGTGCGGGCAACCGCTGCGGAGAACCTGGCCGCCGGGTTCAAGGACCCACCCGCGTCGTATCGCTCCCGACCCCTCTACTGGCTCAACGCCCCGCTCGATCCGGCCGCGCTGCGCGAGCAGATCCAGGCCATGCGCGACGCATGCGGCTTCGGCGGATTCGCACCGCTCACCCTGCGCACGGCGAAACCGGATTATCTGACAGAAGAGTATTTCGAGCGCTACGGCTTGATGTTGGAGATGGCCGAGCAACTCGGGCTGAAGGTCATCTTCTACGACGACATCAACTTCCCGACCGGCACGGCCGGCGGACGCCTGGCGGCGCAGTATCCGGACAGCATGCTCAAGAACCTCCGCAAGGTCGAACACGAGGTTGCCGGACCGCGCGCCCTCCACTTGCCGCTCCCCGAAGGCCAACTCATGGCGGCGGTGGCGATGGAAACCCGGACGTTGCAGCGGTTGAACCTGGCCGGGTTCATCACCGACGGCGCGTTGCGATGGGAGGCGCCGGCCGGTGTCTGGAAGGTGATGCTCTTCACCTGCGTCACCGAGGGTGGCTTCGTCGACTACCTGGACCCCGACGCCGTCCGACGCTGGATGTCGCTCACCTACGACCAGTTCTACCGCCGCTTCGGGCGGCATTTCGGCACGACGATCGTCCAGTCCTTCTTCGATGACGCCGCGATGGTCTATACGTCGGGCGGACGCACCTGGACGACAGGGTTCAACCGCAAGTTCAAGGAGAAGCATGGGAGCGATCCCGCGCTGCTTTACCCGGCGCTCTGGTATGACATCGGACCGGACACCGCAGCGGCGCGCGTGGCGCTCTTCGGCATGCGCGCCGCACTCATGAGCGAAGGGTTCGTCCGGACGATTCACGAGTGGTGCGCCGCGCACGGCATCCAGGTCTCAGGACACCCCGCGGGCAACTACGAGCCGCAACCAGTCGAGGTGAGCGGTGACAACATCAAGTTCTACGAGCATTGTGACATCCCCCTGCTCGACTCGATCCACTACTACGGGCACGGCCGCGACGGCTTCAAACTGGTCACTTCCGCCGCCTTCACTTACGACCGCCCGGTCACCGCCGTCGAGATCTACGGGAATTATCCGGATAACAGCGTGGACACTGCCATGCTCTATCGCTCGGCCATGGAGCTCTATGTCCGCGGCGCAAACCTCATGATCCCGCACGGCATGTGGTACGACCCCGCGGCCATGCACATCCCGCCGGAGATCTCCCATCGGAACCCCCGGTTGGGCGCGGCATTGCCCGCGTACAACCAGTTCGTCGGGCGCTGCAGCCTGTTGCTGCAAGCCGGACGCCACGTGGCGGATATCGGGATGCTCTACCCCGTGGTGGCGCTCCAGGCAGCATATCGCTTCGACGTGCCAGGTCTCCAGCAGCCGAACTGGGGAAAGGACGCGCCGCCCGAGGCCGATTACCTGGCGATCAGCCGCCGGCTCACCGGCCAGGTCCGGCGCGACTTCACCTTCCTGCATCCCGAGATCCTGGACGCGCGGTGTCGCGTCGAAGGCGGCACGATGCGGTTGGATAACGCGAACAACTGGGAGGCCTACCGCGTGATCATCCTGCCCGGCGGCAAGGTGATTTCCTGGAGCAATCTCAAGAAGATCAAGGCCTTCCACGACCAGGGCGGACACGTCATCGCCACCACACAACTTCCCTTCAAGTCCAGCGAGTTTGGCCACGACGAGGAGGTGCGCCAAACCATCGCGGCGATGTTCGGGGTCACGCCCGAAGACACCTCGACCACCCCCGAACCCGCACCCTATCGCATCCGCATCGAGGCGATCGGCCCCGTCATCAAAACCTACGTCAGAGGCACACTGGTGGACGTCACCGAGGACGCGACCTTCCGTCAAGGCACGATCGGCTTCCGCCAAAGCGGTGGCGAACAGGCGGGTCTGACCCACCTCCGGGTGACCACGCCCGGCGGGGAGGTGCTATTCCGCGACGATTTCCGCGACGGCCTGCACCAATGGCAACACACCGACCATGCCGCCGTGCGGGACGGCTGGTTGACGGTCCGGGACAACCATCGGATGCGTACCGCCCTGGGCGCCGACTGGACCGACACCATCATCGAGGCCGAGCTCAGCACCAACGAGGCCCCGACCGGCCTGGTGTTCCGGATGTCCGAGGACGCTGCCAACCGCTACATGTGGCAGTTCTGGCCGGCCAAGAACCAGTTGCGCCCGCACAAACAGGTCGATGGCCGCTGGTGGGTCCTCAAGGACATCACCTGTGCCGACATCGATGAATCGGCCAAACCCTTTCACACCCGCCGCAACGCCAAGGGCGGTCAGGCCTACTACGCGCCGCAACCCACCGCGGGCACCCTCGCCGCCATCCTCGAGGACGCTTTGCCGGTGGCGGACGTCGCGTTCGAAGACGCGCCCGCAGCCAGCACCGGCGGCGGCATGTTGTCGTATCTCCACAAGGTGAAGGACGGCGCGCCTCTCTACTACTTCGCCAACTCGAGCGACGAGCGCGTGGATACGTGGGTCCGGCTCCGCGGCAAACACACTTTGGAGCTCTGGGATCCGCACACCGGCACCATGACTCCCGTGGAGGGTTCGCATGGGAGAGTGAAGGAGCAGGACGTCACGCGGGTCCACTTGACCCTTGGCCCGGTCAAGTCGGTCTTCGTGGTTGCGCGGTAGGCACGCACGTGCGACCAGCCGTGAAGGCAGCCCCATGCCCGGTGACGAGTTGTCCCCCGGACAACTGCGGCAACTGAGGATCCTCGTGAAAGAGTTTTTGGCATGAAGAGAGAACTGTTCGAGCAATTGACGGAAAGCCTACGGGAAGCACGCCAGATCAAGCGCGGCGCGCTGAAGCCGTCGCGGGTGTTCCAGATGGATCCCCAAAACGATCTCGTCAAGGTGCGTGGCAAGTTGGGCCTATCGCAGTCCGAGTTTGCTGCGATCCTGGGCATCAGCGCGGACACCCTCCAGAACTGGGAACAAGGTCGGCGCAAACCGACGGGTCCCGCAATGGTGCTGCTCAAGATTGCGTTGAAGCATCCACGCCTCCTCCTCGAAGTTGCCTAGTGGCTTGCGTCACCGTCTTCGCGCTCTCCGCACTCGCGGGACGAGCCCTTGTTCTTCTGACCGCTCGCGCGCTTCACGGCAGCCTGACATGGAAGGCAAAGGAGTCACACATGGACATTTGACGACTCAGCTTCTTCATTTCCCTCGTTCCACCCAGTGACGTGATGAGGTGATGCGTAACAGCACATGCACAGAAGGACATTCATCCAAGTTGTCGGCCAAGGGTGCGCCGCGATCTCGCTCGCCCCGGAGATGGCCGGTGCCGCCACGATAACCGCGGCCCCGCAGCCCTCCCGCCTGGCCGGAGAGCGTCGGTCAGTGCCAGAGGAGTCGGATTGGGAGACGGTTTCCGCCCTGTTAGACAACGCCTCGTGCACTTACACGGGGACTTGGGATGACGCTACCTGCCGGACGCTCATGAAAGGCGCGTATTTGGGGAACGGGGATTTCGGGGCCCACCTGGGCGGCACCGTTCATTCCCTGAAATACTACCTGGGAAAGAACGGCTTTCATGCCGGGAACGACGTGGCCGTGGGGCGCTATAATCAGCACATTCTCAACCTGGCGATTCTGACCCTCGAAGCCGCATCGGGCGCCGGATCGGGACAGGCCTACCGCGTCACCCAGGATATCAGGAACGCGGAAGTCAGAACGGATGGCACGATGGCGGGCAGGGCGGTCCAGACCCGGGCCTTTCTCTCGCCGGCGAGCAACGCGCTGGTCGTGGAGCTGTCCACCCACAGCGGCAAGGAGGTTTCGCTCCAGGCCACGCTCTCGGTCATGGGCAATGAGTATGTGGCCAAGAGCGCCGGTCAGGTGGGCTCGGTGGTGTGGGTCACCAAGGAGCCCAACCCCGAAGGCGCACCGTTCTTTGTGAAAGGCGCGGTGGCGGCAACCGTCTTGGGCGCAACGGCCACGCCGACCACCGACCCCCACACGTCTTCCCGGCTGACCTTTGCGCTGCCCGCCAGCGGCGCAACGGTCACCCTCTTCCTGCAGGCGGAACATACGAAGAACGCGGCTTCACCCCTGGCTCTCGTGCAGGCGGCGGTCAGAGACATGAACGAGGCCGGCATCGCCCGAATCGCTTCCGAGAACCGGGCGTGGTGGAAGGCGTTCTGGCTCCGCTCCTACATCCGGCTGGGCGACGATCTCCAGAACTACTGGTACAACCACTTGTACCTGGTGGGGTCCTGTGCGCGCAGCGGCAGCGGCCACGGTCCCGGCAACGCGCCGGGGCACTGGGGGCCATGGAACCGAGCCGACGACATGATGTGGTTCAGCAACCTGGGAATGAACTACAACGCCCAGAACCCGTACTACGGCACCTTCTCCGCCAACCACGTCGACCTGGTTGATCCCTACATCGAAACGGTCAAGTACTACCTCGAGAACACGGGCCGAAAGCGGGTGATCAACCGGTGGGTGTCGCCGCCCATCGCCGCGCGTATGCCCACCCCTTGCCGGGGGGTGGAGTCCGAAGGCTCCTTCACCTCCCACGGGACCTCGTGCGGCGGCGGCAGGTATGGGGAAGAAGATTGTTGCATGCCGACCAACGCCGTGTTTGGCATTTTGCCGATCGTCTGGAAGTGGAAATACGGGCGGGACCGGGCGTTCCTGGCGAACACCTGCTATCCCCTCATGCTCGCCGTCGCGGATTTCTACGACGATTACATCGGGCCACCGGTGAATGGGCGATATGAGGTATACGGCTCCGTCCATGAAGGGGCGGACTGGTTCACGAAGAACGACATGTTCAGCCTGGGCGCCATCCGGTTCCTCTACCGGGAGATCATCGCGGCGAGCATGGAACTTGAACGTGACGCCGAGCGGCGCGCCCATTGGCAGGATATTCTCGACCGGATGAGCGAGTATCCACTCCAGCAATGGGAGAACACTGTGACGTTCCGACCGGATTCGGTCCATGACGTGATGGAGGCCTTGCATTACCAGGGAGGCGCCCGGAACACCGGGGTGATGTTCACCACCACGTTCGACAATATCAGTCACAGCACGTTGCCGGCGTATCGCATTGCCACCTGCCGCACGCTGGACAAGGGCAACATGTTCCATCCCCAGCGGTGGTGTGGCTGGCAAAACGGCAACGACTTCGGGATGATGTTCGTGATGGCTGTCCGCGCCGGCTACCGCCCGGACCGTGTCATCCGGGCGATCAAGGGATGGAAACCGGAACCGAACGGCATCGTATCCCAGAAGGAGGGGGGCGGTATCGAGACGGCGGGGATCATCGAAGCCATCAACAACATGTTGCTGCAAAGCCATGACGGGGTGATCCGGATCTTCCCCAACTGGGACCGGACGGTCGATGCCCAGTTCAAGCGATTGCGCGCCGTGGGCGCGTTCCTGGTCGAGGCGACGTATCACGCGGCGGGGCAGGTGGTGGAGTCGGTGCGAATCTTCAGCGAGCAGGGCAACCCCTGTGTGGTGCAAAGCCCGTTCGACGGCGCCGGCATCCAGGTGTCCCGGGCGGATAACCGGCAACCGGTCACGACCCTCCAAGACGAGGACACGTATACGTTCCGCACGACGGCCGGAGTGACCTACGAGATCACCCGTGCCGAGATCGCGCCGCCGCCGGCCGGGGCGCCAGTGATCACCTCGGATCCTGCCTCGCCCACCGTCGTGTTCCCGGCGAGCGCCACGTTTACCGTGGCGGCTTCCGGCGTGGACCTGCGTTACCAGTGGCAGAAGAACCGCCTGAACATCCCGGGGGCGACCTCCCCGCGTTACACCACACCGGCCACGACCCTGTGGGATATCGGCAGCGCGTATCGCTGCGTGGTCTCCAACGCTTTCGGCACGGCACGCAGCCAGCCGGGGATTCTGAATCCGCACCACGAGAGTCCGCGAGAAGGCAAGACGGCGCGGAGGGGGTGCGCTGGGGCCTCGCTGGATGAGCGGGTCGGGGAGGCCACCGGATGCTGAGTCCCAACTCGGGGGGGCGTATGGGGCCTTGCGCCGGCCTGGGTTTCACGAGATCCACAGGAACGGTGGTCCGGCAGTTTCACCGGCCGCAGTTCGGCGATCGGATGGCCGCGCCTGGTGATGCGGAAGGTGGCGCCTTTGCGCACCTGCTCGAGCAACCCCGAGAGCCGCGTCTTGGCCTCGAATACTCCGATCTCTTTGATTTCCATGCCAACTACTCTGTTCACCTGGTTGGTTGGGTCAAGCCCCTGTTCCTGAGGTATTCGACATGGACTCGGCTGGCGGGTTTCCCGCGCTCCTGATCGGCCGGGCATCACGGTGGCGCCGTGTGTCCTCGTCAGGCTCGCCCTCGCCCAAGGCATCTGGCATAAGGCGCCATGCGCAACGTCAGTTTCTCGCGAGCCGCGGGCGGTCCGCTGTTCGTCGGCCTCATGGCCGGGTACCTCACGGTGACGGCCGCCCCGGCCGGCGACGATTTCGCCTGGCTACGCGGCGCGAATTTCGTTCCTTCGTACGCCCGGAACGACGTGCAGATCTGGGACCGGCACAAAGACATCCGCCGCGTCCAGGAACTGGGCCGCAGGCTGGGCAAGCCGGTCGTCATCCTCGAGGTCGTCATGCGCCCACAGCAACCGCATCCGGCCCCGCCGCCGCTCCCGGGCGAAGCCCTGCCGGTCCCGCGCTTGCTGTTTGGCGATGCGACGCGCCACGGCCGCCCCTTCGCGAAGGACCCGAGCGTTCTTCGGCTCGGGGATCGTTACCTGATGTACTACTCGATGGCGCCCTCCACCAACCCCGCCTCCCCCAAGGGCTGGGCCATCGGCATTGCGGAGAGCCGTGACCTGACAGACTGGCAGAAAGTGGGTGAGATCCTCCCGAACAACCGTGCGAGCAGAATGGCCTCGTCAACGGCAAAGCCCTCTGCTCGGCGCCAAAGCGCATCTTCTACAACAGTTATGGCAACGGCAGGAATGACGCCCTTTGCCACGCCAGCTCGGACGATGGTCTCAAATTCACCCGGCATCCCGACAATCCCATCCTGCACCCCACGGGGGCCTGGAATTCGGGACGCGCGATTGACTGCGACGCCTTCGAGTTTCGCGACAAGCTGTGGCTCATTTACGCCACGCGCGATCCCTCGATGCAGACGCAAATGCTCGTGGCTGCCACCGCTGACCTAAGGAGCAACTTCGGCCGCGAGGCGTGGACGCCCGTCGGTGATGGACCGATCCTCCAGCCGGAACTGCCTTGGGAAACCCGCTGCATCGAAGCGCCCTCGGTGATCCAACGCGGCGACACGCTCTATCTCTTCTACGGCGGCGGGTACAACAACGATCCCCAGCAGATCGGCTGCGCCACCAGCACCGACGGCCTGCATTGGACCCGCCTATTCCGGGAACCCCTCATTCCCAACGGCCAACCCGGCGACTGGAACTCGAGCGAAACCGGCCACCCCGGCGTCTTCACCGAGACCGACGGCCGGACGTACCTGTTCGTGCAAGGCAACCAGGACAAGGGACACACCTGGTTCCTGTCCGCTTACGAAATCACCTGGCAACACGGTCGCCCGGCCGTGGTCTGGGATTCCGACCGGTTTCCCATGAAACGCCCCGGGCCGGCGGCACACAGCGAAGGCGGCATCGCCTTCTCGCCCGGCTGGACCTGCTGGCGCGGCGAAGGTCCCCGCGGCGGCGGACTCCATTACGCGAACCGCGCCGGTGCGACCGCCACCTGGGAGACGCACGGCGGCAACGTGACGATCCTCCACAAAGTCGGCCCGGACTGCGGCCTGGCGCGCGTCCTGATTGATGGCCAACCGGCCGTGCCGCCGGAGTTCGACAGCTATGCGCCCACCGTCGAGTGGCATCATCGACGCGTGTTGGCCACCAACCTGCCGCCAGGCCGGCACACCGTCACGCTGACTGTTCTGGGCAGGAAGAACGAGAAGTCCTCGGACACTTACGTGCAGATTGTAGAGGTTGAACCGGGCCCGCCGTCCCAGTACATCCTGTTCAACCGGGCGCCGGGGCAGGGGATGTACCAGGGGGAACCCGAGAGCCTCGGTCGGCAGCACTTCGAGGAAGTCCTGACCCATTTTCCCAATCGCCCGGCCGCACGCATTCAGACCGGCCTGAGCTACGTGTTCTCCCCGCTGCGGACCCCGCCCGCGACTACCCTCGCCGCCCTGCGGACCTTTCTCGCGGCCGCCGCCGAAACCGCCACGCCGGTGCTGATCCAGATCGATCTCGAACACTGGTGGGAGGCACGGCCCGATCTCTGGAACTGGTGGGATCCAGCCAGGGCCGGCTACGATCCAGCCAATCGGGAGAACGTCGAATGGACCGGCTGGTCGCCTGAGCAAGCGGTCAAGGTCGCCTGGCGCAACTGGGGGCAACAGATTCGCGTCCTGCCTCCTCCCAACCTCGCCAGCCCGCGCTACCTCGCCGCCTGCCGCGAGGAAATCCGGCGCCTCGTTCCCGTGGTGCTCGACTGGCACGCGGGTTTGCCCGCGGACCAGAAACACCTGCTGGTGGGCATCAAGCTCGGCCACGAGACCTCGATCGGCGTCAACGCCTTCCACTTCCCGAACGGCAATGCGTTGCTGGACCGGCCGCCCACCGAGGATCCGGTGGGCCGGTTGGACCACAACGATCCGGTGTCGCGCGGCCTGGCCACCCTCGGCCACGCTGCGCTCACCGCCTCCGGCATCCGCACCAACGGCACCCCAACCGAGGCTGAACTTCGCGAGGTTGCGCGGCGTTATCTCGAAACGCTCTGTCGCGAAGCCGCTGCCTTCGGCGTCCCGCGCGATCGCCTCTTCGCGCACGGAGCCGGATGGAAGGAAGGCGAACTGATCTACGATGTGCCGGTCAACCCGTTCGCCTGCCCCGGCTGGAGCTTCTACCAGCATGCCGCCGATCCGCGGAAGGACGTCGGCGTCCAGCGCAATCTCGCCCGGTCGGACGCGCCGTATTGGGCGGCGACGGAGTGGCTTCTCCAGGGCCCGGGGGAAACGGATGCCTGGCGCCGCGCCCTGGCCAACACCTTGTCCGATTCTCGCTGCCGCTATGTCTGCATCTTCAACTGGGAGAGCATCCGGGCGAGTGACGCGATCCTCCGGGCGGTTAGCGAGCTGACTTCGTCCGAGGATCGATGAGTGTCCCCGCAAGACCCCTCGGCCATGCGGCAACCGAGGGCGGGGATCCTTCGACGAACCGCCGAGCCTGAGCCTGCTCCGCAGCTTCACGGTGCTTGACTTGACGCCGGGTGCTGCCCTTGATGCGGGTGGTTGTGTCTCCCACCGTCAGCAGACGTATGACAAAGACGAAAGAGCACCGCGTGAGTCTCCGGTTGAATCAAGAGGAGTACAACGATTTGACCTTGGGCCTGAAGGCCTACGCGGATGAAATCAAGGCCGAGCGCGACCGGGCTTCCGAGCGCAGTGAGTTGGCCGGACTTGCGCAATTACTGCCTCACGTCGAGTCATGATAGAGCTCATGCTCGATGTCCACCATGTGTGCGGGACTCATGCACGGCGGCGTGATCTTCGTGCCCAGGACCATCGCCCAAGCCGATACCCGCCGACTCCTGCGCCGTTTGATTCAACTGATCGAGCCGGAAGGCAAAGCCGACTGGCGCTCGCGCGTCTTCTGGCTCGGAGCTTGATCGTGTCGACCAACGCCGTGAAACTCATCCTCCCGATCCTCTCATCGCTGGTCCTCGGCTCGTCCCCGGTGCTCACCGGGCAACCGGCGGTTCCCGCGCCGCCCGACACCGCCTTCGACGCGCCGGGCAACTTCAATCCCCTCGTCCCCGGCTACTTCGCGGACCCGACGATCAAGCAGTTCGGCGACACGTTCTACCTCTATGCCACGACCGACGGCAACGGCGGGGGGCGGGGGCCGGCGACCGTCTGGGTCTCCCGCGATTTCGTGGATTGGGTGCTGGTTCCTATTTCACGTATTCCTCCGGCTCGTGCCACGATGCCAGCTATCGCGTGCAATACGCGGTCGGCGACCGGCCGGACGGCGAATTCAGGATGGGCCCCAACAACCCCATTCTCGCGACCACCGCGGATGGCAGAGTCCATGGTCCGGGCCACCACTCGATCCTGCAGCAAGGCGACGACTCCTTCATCATCTATCATCGCCATGACATACCGGTGACGCCGAATGGCATGCACCGGCAGACCTGCGCAGACCGGCTGGTCTTCGAGAAGGACGGCGTGATCCGCAAGGTCGCACCCACGCACCAGGGAATCGGCGCTCGTGGCATCCCGCGCGGCGGCCGTCAGGGAGCGATGAATCTCGCGTTTACCCGGAAGGTCACCGCCTCGTCGTTCTACCAGGACACCCTGCGCCTCCACGCCTACAGGCCCGAGTACGCCGTGGACGACAACCATGCCACGCTCTGGCGTCCGGCCGACCATCGCCCGGGTCACTGGCTCGCGGTGGACCTCGGCACCCCGCAGCGGGTGCGCCGGACGGCGACGCAATTCGAATATGGCACCTGGTTCTACCAGTATGTCATCGAGTCCTCGCTCGATGGCCAGACGTGGCAGATCTTTGCCGACCGCCGGCAGAACACGCGTTGGGGCAGCCCGATGGTGGACGACGGCGACGTGGAGGCACGCTACCTGCGCCTGACGGTGACCGGCACCGAGCTGCCCGGGCTGTTCGGGGCGGTGTGGAATTTCAAAGCGTATGCTGAGGCGCCGGACGATCCGTTGCTGGCGATGGCGGACGAGGCGTTCGCGAGCTTCATCGCTCCGCACCAAGCTCGTCGCTCCGAACGCTCGCCCCGATCCCCCAGCGGCGAAACGGCCGGCGCGTCGCCTGGGAAGAGCCGAGGTGAGAAGGCCCTCCCGGCAAGGGCGCTGACTGAGTCCCCTCCCCAACTCCTCATCCACCTGGATGTCGCCGGCCTGCCGCTCGGCGCGGCCGTCAATACCTGGACGAACCAAGGCTTGCTGGGTGGCGAGTTTCGCAGCCGCGACGCCACACCCGTTGTGGGCATGGCGGGCGGATGCAAAGCCGTACAGTTTTCCGGGAACCAGCTACTCACCGCTTCCTTTCCGGCGCCGCGCGCCCTCGCCGGCAACAGCAGCTTCACCGTGGCGGCGTGGGTGAACAACCCAGAGATCGCCGAAAGCGAGTGCATCCTCAGTTGGGCCGGACGCGGCGGGCCGGATGCCACCACCGCGCAGATCGGCTACGGCACGCAACCCGAGTTTGGCGCCGTCGGGCACTGGGGTTTTGCGGACATGGGTTTTCGCGGCGCGCCCCCTGAGGCCGGAGTCTGGCATCACCTGGCCGTGGTCTTTGATGGCGTCATCGAACGCGTCTATGTGGACGGGCAGCTCAACAACGCGGAGGCCAAGATGCTGCTGATGCACGAAGGCCGGCCGGTCTACGTCGGCGCTTCCGAGCCGGGAACCGAGTTCTTCGACGGCTACGTCGCGTCGCTGCGCGTTTACGACGGCGCGCTCAACGAAACACAGGTCAAGGAACTCGCGGCGCATCCGCCCGAAGCGGATGCGCTGGTACACGTGGATTCCGCCCGGCTCGACTACGGCCCGCTGCGGTCCTGGGCCAACAGCGGTTCGCTCGGCGGGGCGTTCGTCGGCGAGCGCGTACCAGTCGTGGCCGAGGTGAATGGACGTCTTGCGCCACGCTTCGAGGCGGGCCAGTCGCTTGAGCTCACTGCCGACGGCGCCGTAGCCCTGGGGGATTTCACCTTGCTGGCCGGGGTGGCCAATCCCTCGCTCGAGGAACCGGAATGTGCCGTGGAGTTCGTCGATGGTGAGGGAAAGGAACACGCGGTCCTCCCCACACCACCGACGGGAGGTTGGCACCAACTGGCGGCGGTCTACTCCGACGGTCGAGGCGTGTTCTTCATCGATGGCCGCCCCACGCGAACGAGCCTGCCGCCACCGCCGCAGTCGCTTCAAGCCGTCCGCCTCGGAGGTCGCTGGCCATTCTCCGGGGCGCTGACTCGCGTGCAGCTCTTCCGCCGCGCCCTCTCGTCCGGGGAGATCTCTCAACTGCATGCGCTTTGGCAAAAGGAATGGCAGAGACCCGCACCCGATCCGGCCGCCTTTGCGCAGACGCCCACCGCCTTGTGGCCGACCGCCGTCATCATGAGCGCCACACCCGGACACTCCGAGCTCGGCAAAGTGGAGTATCGCTTCACGGAAACCACCGGCAACGCCGGCGCAACCAGCAGCGGGTGGACGCCGCAGGCGTTCTTCCTGGATGACGGCCTGCAGCCCAACACGCGGTATCGCTACGTCGTCTCCGTGCGTGATCCGAAGGGCAACGTGACGGCCGCGTCCGCCCCGGCCGAGGTCGTCACCGACGCCGCGCAATTTCAGGACCTCGCCGATCGCTTCGAGACCGACCACGACTATCTCACGCAGGGCGCCGCCAGCACCATCTGGGACGGCCTCCTCGGCCAAGCCGACCACAGCCGCCCGGAAGTCATCGCGGCCCGAGACGGGACGTTTTGGTTTCTCTCGTTCTTTCCCATCCCTCCCCGGTGCCTGCGCCAAAGACCCTTGGACGGCTTGTCCCCCCCGCGCTACATTCCGCGCCCGGATCTCCAAACGAGTCCGACCTGAATTAATGAAAACACAGCCACGCCGAGTTCCCCGGCACCTTCTGGCCGCCATCGCAACGTTCGTCTGCGCGTGCCTAACGGCCCTCGCCGCGAATCCGAGGCCGAACATCGTCCATATCGTCGCCGACGACCTGGGCTGGAAGGACGTGGGGTTCAACGGCGCCACGGACATCCGGACGCCGAACCTGGACGCGTTGGCTGCGGGCGGCGTCAAGTTCACGCAGTTCTATACGCAGTCCATGTGCACGCCCACGCGGGCGGCCCTCATGACCGGGCGCTATCCGTTCCGCTACGGCCTGCAGACCATCGTCATCCCCGGCCCGGCCAACTACGGCCTCGACACCACCGAGTACCTGCTGCCGCAGTGCCTGAAGGACGCCGGCTACACCACGGCCATCATCGGGAAGTGGCACCTCGGCCACGCCGACGTGAAGTACTGGCCCAGGCAACGGGGCTTCGACTACCAGTATGGCGCCATGATCGGCGAACTGGACTATTACACGCACAGCGACGCCGGCGTCCTTGACTGGTTCCGCAATAACAAGCCGGTGAAGGAACGGGGCTACACGACCCAGCTCCTCGGCGCCGACGCGGTGAAGTTCATCCGCCAGCAGAGTGCGCAGAAACCGTTCTATCTCTACCTGACCTTCAACGCGCCGCACACACCCTATCAGGCGCCCCAGGACTACATTGACCGCTACGCGCACATCGCCGAGCCCACCCGCCGCATCTACGCCGGCATGGTCGCCTGCCTCGATGACGAGATCGGCAAAGTCGTCGCCGCGCTCGACGAGAAGGGGCTGCGCGACAACACCCTGATCGTGTTTCACAGCGACAACGGCGGCACGCGCAACGCGATGTTCGCCGGCCAGATGACCGATTTGTCCAAGACTGTGCTGCCCTGCGACAACGGCCCGTACCGCGACGGCAAAGGATCGCTTTTCGAAGGGGGCAGCCGGGTGGCCGCCTGCGCCAACTGGCCGGGCCGGATCAAGCCGCAGACCGTGGACGGCCTCATCCACGCCGTGGATCTCTATCCCACCTTCGCGGCGCTGGCTGGAGCCGCCACCGGCAAGGGCAAGCCGCTCGATGGGGTGAACGTCTGGAGCACCATCGCCGAGGGCCAACCTTCACCGCGCACCGAAGTCATCTACAACGTCGAGCCGTTCCGCGCGGCCGTGCGGCAGGGGGATTGGAAGCTCATCTGGCGCTCGCTGATCCCCACCAGCGTTGAGCTCTACAACCTCGCCACCGATCCCTATGAGCAGAGCAACCTCGCCGCGGCGCACCCGGAGAAGGTGGCCGCGATGCAGGAACGCCTCAACGAACTCGGTCGGGAAGCCGCCAAGCCGCTCGCGCTGATCTATGTCGCGGGCGTGGGACTGGCGCACGGCAAGCCGCTCATCGCCTCCGAAGGCGGCCAACCGCCTGCCGCCGTCGAACCGCACGGGCCCGCGATCACCGACGAAGGCGTCGGCGTGCACGACCAGTTCGAAACGCCGGAGAACCAAGCCGCCCGCCACCCGCGCTGAGACGCGCCTGGCATTCAAGGGTTGCCTCGGACACCTCGCGGTGGTCGGCAAGAAACGTTGGCCTCCCCGGTCGGCGCTTGTGCTGGTGGCCTGTCGGGATGGACCACCCGGCACGTTGCTCGCTCACACTCTGGACGCAGGCCGGGGCGACGGGCATCTTCCCGACCGTGAGCGACGAGACGCGCCTGCTTGAGGCGATCCACCGCGGGAAATCCCGGGCGGCCGAAGAGCTGTTGCCCCGGGTGTACGACGAGTTGCGCCGGATCCCCACGCACAGGAGGGCACAGGAAGCGGCCGGTCACGCTCTCCAACCGACGGCGCGGGTCCACGAGGCGTGGTTGCGGAACATCGGGGACGGCAACGAACAGTTCGCCGGCCCGGCTCGTTTCCTCGGCGTGGCGGCGGAGGCCCGGCGACGCATTCTGGTCGAATCCGCCCGGCGCAAGCGCAGCCTCCAACGGGGCGGCGACGTCCAACGGGAGGCATCGGACGAGTCGCACCTCGTCCTGTCGCTGCGCACCGCGGAGCGGCGCTGGACCTACGCGCGGGCCTGGCTGCGACGGGAGATCAGCGGATGAACCTCACCGTGCTGGCTCAGCGCGCCCGCGAGGGCGGGTTGCCGTTCCTGCTGGTGGGAGGGCACGCCGTCATCGCCCACGGTCACCCGCGGAACACTTTTGACCTCGATCTGATCGTGTCGCGCCCCGCAGCGGAGGGATGGCGTGCGTTAGCGCTGGCACTCGGGTACAGCCTGCACAGCGAGGGCCCCACCTTCATCCAGCTCAATCCGCCGGATCCCGTGACCATGCCCTTGGATCTGATGATCGTGAGCGAGGACACCTACCGACAACTGGAGGCCGCCGCCGTGGATGCACCCGTGGCCACCGCCAGCGTCCGCATGGTCTGCCTCCGCCATTTGCTGGCCCTCAAGGCGCACGCCATAAGGCATGGTCACGTGGGCCGGGTGGGGAAGGACGTTGAGGATGTGATCGGCTTGGTGGGCGCGAACCACCTCGACGTCGCCGAACCCGAATGGCGGGAGTTGTTCCTCAAGTACGGCCCGCCCGAATTGCATGAGAGACTCCAGCGACTCCAGCGACCCAACGCCCCCTGAGACCTTGGACCTGCCTGATTGGTCCGGTGCGGACGACCGCCCGGCCCGCGTGTCCCCCGAGGCTGCGTTCGCGCTGTGCGAACGCTACGCGGTCGAGATGCCCGCCACGGTGCAGCGGCTCCGTGCCCAACGCCGGACACCCTGCCCCGTGGAGTTCGTGCTGGACTGAGGGGCCCGGGAGGCGCGCCTCAGACCTTGCATGCATGAACGACGGCAGGAACAGCGACCCGCGGAACGATCTGGGCGCCGCTCAAGGAACGGGCGCAGTCGTCCGAGCCTCCGCTTCTCCCCAGGCCTCGTCTGGGCAAGGCGGTCAGTTGGCCATCTGATCAAGGAGTACCCCACACTCACAGAGTCCCTTGCAGGCAATCATGGTGCCTTCCGTGCCTCGGCAAACCGCGTGGCCAGCTCTCTCTGCCGCGCGTCGCCCCCTTCGGCGTAGAGCCCCATGCGGCGGGAGAAACCATCGTACATTGCTTCGTTGCCTTCTGTGAGAACCTGCCAACATTCGATTACCCATCATGCCGAACTGGGGCTGGCCCAGCACCCCGTGCAGGATGCCGCCAGGTTCGACCGACTTCACGAAATAGCCCGCCGGCGCCAACCGGCGTGGCAGGGACTGGCGTGTGCGGGCTTGGCCTGCATCACCACGCCGGCGGCGGTGGCTTCGTGAAACCATTCGTGCCGGTTCACATCGCCGTCGCCCGTTTCAGGATCCCGAGTCGTGTGGTGCGCATGGTGTGCTGACGGGCAACATGATCTGCGGCTGCGGGTTTTCACGTCTTCTTGGCGCGCTGCCCCCAACCCGGCCGCTTCGCGGACCCGTTTCACTCCTCGGACGTCGTGAGAGAACGCAAGGGCAGAACGGCCTGGTTTCGCCTTGATCGGCCTCGGCCGAGGAGGCACGCTGCCTGCACCTCGGAAAGGCCAATGCCTCTGCGCATCGTGGCGACCGCGGCAGCGGGTATCGCTTATGCCTGCGGGAGACGAGCATCAGGAACCGAACCAGCCGGCGGGTGGGGCGGCTTTCGCCACCACGCACTGGAGCGTGGTGCTGGCCGCCGGCCGGGCGGGCTCGGCGGCTTCAGCGGCCGCCCTGGAAACCCTCAGCCGCACCTACTGGTTCCCGCTTTACGCGTACGTGCGGCGGCGAGGCTATAGCCCGGAGGATGCCCAAGACCTCACGCAGGAGTTCTTCGCGCGCCTGCTGGGCCGTCACGCCTTGGCACACCTCACCCGTGAAGGTGGCAAATTCCGCTCCTTCCTCCTCACAGCGCTGAACCACTTCCTGATCAATGAGTGGGAACAACACCGGGCCCAGAAGCGCGACGAGCGCAGGATCGCCCTCTCGCTGGACGCGCTGGACGCGGAGACGCGCTATCGCTTCGAACCGGCCGATGAAGCGACGCCCGAGGTCCTGTTCGAGCGGCACTGGGCAGCCACGCTGCTCGACCGAATCCTGCACCGGCTGCGGGACGAGTACACGGCGCAGGGCAAGGCCGACCTGTTTCAGCGGCTGCGACCCTGCCTGACCGGCGCCGAACCGAGGCTGCCTTACGCCGCGCTGGCCCGCCAATCCGGTCTGAGCGAAGGCGCAGTCAAGATGGCAGTGCGTCGGCTCCGCCAGCGTTACGGCGAGCTGCTGCGTGCCGAGATTGCGCACACCGTGGCCCGCCCCGAGGAGATCGACGAAGAAATCCGTCATCTCATCGCGATCACGGCCGGGTGAAGGCAGATTTCCTGACACCCTGGCCATCTTTTCCGGTGGTAATCCAGCGAGGGCCCTGGTCATGGCATCGCCGTCATACTGTTCGGAATGCAGGGCGGAAATCCCCGCCAGCCGCTCCAACGGCCTGTGCACGCGCTGCCTCTTGGCGCTGGGATTGAAGGCGGCAGACGTCGATCCAACGTCCGAAGTCGGAAGCCCGACCTCTCCTCCCTCCCGCTTCGGCGACTACGAGCTGCTGGAGGAGATCGCCCGGGGCGGCATGGGGGTGGTGTACAAGGCGCGCCAGGTCAGCCTGGACCGGATCGTGGCGGTGAAGCTCTTGCTGGGCGGCGCGCTGGCCAGTGCCGACGCCGTGAAGCGCTTCCGGGTCGAGGCCTCGGCGGCGGCCAGCCTCCAGCACCCGCACATCGTGGCCATTCACGAGGTGGGCGTGCACCAGGGCGCGCACTACCTGGTGATGGACTACGTCGAGGGGCGCAACCTCGCCCGAGTCATTTCCGACTTCGGATTTCGAATGTCGGACTTCCCGCGGATCGCCCGGTGGGTGAAGACGGTGGCGGAGGCCGTCCACTGCGCGCATGAGCACGGCATCCTCCACCGGGATCTCAAACCGTCGAACGTGCTGATCGACACCCACGACGAACCGCGGGTGACCGACTTTGGACTGGCGAAGCGGTTCGGAGGTGAGGCCGAGGTGACGCTGAGCGGCCAACTGGTAGGGTCGCCCAGCTACATGCCGCCGGAACAGGCCGCCGCCCGGCGTGGGAAGGTCTCGCGGCGCAGCGATGTGTACGGCCTGGGCGCCCTGCTGTACCACCTGCTCACCGGCCGCGCACCCTTCCAGGCCGCCACCGTTACCGCCACGCTCGATCAGGTGCTGAACACCGATCCGGCCGGGCCCCGGTTGCTGAATCCCGCCGTGCCGCGCGACCTCGAGACGATCTGCCTGAAGTGCCTGGAAAAGGAGCCGGGCCAACGCTATCCCACGGCGCAGGCGCTGGCGGAGGAGCTGGGGCGTTACCTCAACGGGCAGCCTGTGCTGGCCCGGCCCCTCGGCCCGGCCGGCAAGGCGTGCCGCTGGGGTCGGCGCCAGCCCGTGAGAGCGGCCTTGATCGTCGCGTTGGCCGTCGTGTTCGCGGCGGGTCTAAGCGGCGTGCTCTGGCAATCGCAGCAGGCCAACCGCCAGCGGCGCGAGGCCGTGGAAGCCCGCCTCCGGAGCGAGCAGGAACGGTATGCCGCGGACGTCGCCCTCGCGCAGGTCCTGATCGAGCAGCAGCAGTTCCAGCGGGCCCGCGAGATCCTCGGGCGTGAAGGCATCGAGGACTGTCGCGGGTGGGAATGGGGTTGGCTCCAGCGCCAGTGCCACCGCGACCTTATGACCCTGCACGGACACCAGGGCTCGGTGAGTCATGTGGCCTTCAGCCCCGACCAACGCTGGCTGGTGTCGTCGGGCCATGATGGCATTCCCCTCGTGTGGGACCTTGAAACAGGCCAGCCACGGTGTCGCCTGCGCGGGCACGCCGCGTGGGTGGTGTCCGCCATGTTCAGTCCGGACGGTGGGCGCATTCTGACCGCGGGCCTGGACGGCACCGCGCGTGTCTGGGACGCGCAGACCGGCGAACAGGTCCTGGAAATCCGGCATGCGACCGGGGTGCGCCAAGCGGTCTTCAGTCCGGACGGGGAACTGATTGCCACGGCGGCTCGTTCGCAGGGCCTCGGGCTGTGGGAGGCTCGGACCGGCACCCCGCGCCCGCTTCCTTCCCAACACGCGCAACCCGTGCAGAGCCTCGCTTTCAGCCCGGACGGACGGCGGTTGGCCTGTGCCGGGGGCGGAGCGTGGGCCACGGCTGGCGATGAAGACACGTCGGTGAGCATCTTCGAACTCGCCAGTGGGAAGCACTGGTCGTTCCTGGCGCACCGCCACGCCATTCTGGGCTTGGCCTTCAGTCCCGATGGCGTCCTCTTGGCCAGCGCCAGCACGGATGGCACGGTCCGGCTCTGGGAGGTCGAGACCGGCTCCGAAGTCCGGGCGCGATCCCAATCGCTCCCGCCGTCTGTCGAATCACCCATCGACCCGCAGGCCCTACCCGTTCCCGGTCTGAGCAGCCAGGCGTTGGGGGGGATGTTCGGCGTGCAGTTCAGCCCCTGCGGCCGGTGGCTGGCCGTCGGCGGCTCCGATTTCATCCGGCCGCTGGCTCAAGTCGTCGAGGTTTCGACCGGACGTCCGGCCCGCCGACTCGGGGGGCATTCCAGCACGGTCGGCGGCATCACCTTCAGCCCGGACGGCACCCGACTGGCGACGGCCAGCTACGATGAGACGGTTAAGGTCTGGCCGACGGCCGGTCCCCGCGAATTCCTCAGCCTGGAGGGACACGATCAGCCCGTCTGGACGATCGCTTTCTCGCCGGACGGACGACGCCTGGCCAGTGGCAGCCTCGACCAAACCCTTCGACTTTGGGATACGGACACAGGCTCATTACTGGTGACACTCCCCGTCGGCTTGCCGGTGCTCTCGTTGGCCTTCAGTCCGGACGGGCAACGCGTCGCCACACCCGCACCCCACCGCACTGCCAAGTTGTGGGATGCCGCCACCGGTAACGAAATCCTATCGCTCACCGGCCATGCCGGCACGGTGCTGGCCGTGGCGTGGAGCTCGGACGGGCAGTGGCTGCTCACGGGCAGCAAGGACGGCACTGCCACGCTCTGGGATGCGCGCCGGGGAACGGAGCTCCGCACGTTCCAAGGGCACGCGCACTGGGTGCTGGCGGTGGCGTTCAGTCCGGATGGCCAGCGCCTGGCCACCGGCAGCGCCGATGGCACGGTGAGGCTGTGGGACGCCCGCACCGGCCAGAGCTTGCTGCCACCTCGGCAAGGACACAAGCATTGGGTTCAGACCGTGGCCTTCAGCCCGGACGGGGCGTATCTCGCCACCGGTGGCCGGGATCGACGGGTGATCCTCTGGGACGCCCACACCGGCGCACGATTGTCCCTCCTTGCACAACACCAGGACGGGATCAGTTCACTGGCGTTCAGTCCCGACGGCCGGCGCCTGGCCACCGCCGCCGGGGACGCGGATGTGCATGCGGACTGGGCGCGGGACCGATCAGTGGCAATCTGGGATGTGTTCCGGGGCCAACTCCTGCTCAGCCTGAACGCCCACTGGAATGCGGTCATGGCTGTCGCTTTCAGTCCGGAGGGCCGACGCTTGGCCACCGCCAGCGTCGATCACACCATCCGCATTTGGGAAGCGTTCCCGTGGCGGGCCGCGGACTATCCCGCCGATCCTGCCGCGTCCTTGGCCCAGCGAGTGGAAGCGTTCAAGCGCCGTCACTGGCAGGAGCGCCTGCGCTCGCCGGCTAGGACGACGCCGTTGGATGCTCCCCCCACGCGTCCGGGGCGCCGCCTCGAATGCTCACGTGAAGGGACGATGAACCTACCCGCCGTACGTGGAACAAAGAACCGGCCGGCTCTCCCTCTCCCGCCGCGCGATCCGCTCGCCCCGGGGCGACTCATCGATCTGGGGCTGTACTACAACGTCGCCCTTACCGAAACCTGGCCCCCTTGCAGCGGCCTCGTGGATATCGATCTGAATCTGTCCGAACTCCCGTCCGGCCTCGGCACGTTCGCGGGTGTCCCCTTTGACGTCCGGGGCTGCCTCCGCCTCAGCCGGAATTCGGCTGAGTCGACTATCTTCCCCTCGGAAGTGAGCATCGCGGTGAACCGGAGGTTCCATCGCTTCCATGTGCTCCACGGAACGGGGGTGGCCACAGCGGCCAACACCCAGATCGGCAGCTACGGACTCTGCTACGCCGACGGCACCGCGATGGACCTGCCCATCCGCTATGGTCGGGACGTGCGTGATTGGTGGGTCGCGGGCGACCCGGTTGCACGGGCCACGGAAGCCGAGGTCGCCTGGACTGGCTGGACAGAAGTCGAACCGCGGGGGCGGATCACCCTCCGCTTGTTCAAGCGGACCTACCTCAACCCGGCACCCGACCGCGAAGTCGCCGCCATCCGTTTCGCGTCCGCCGGCACCAGCTCGGGTCCGTTCCTGGTGGCCTTGACCCTCGAGCCGTAGCGCGGGCCGATTTGACTTCAGAGGAGGACCCTCTCATGCTGCCAACGTGACCGCACGGGATGTGATTCGCGAGATTGAGGCGTTGCCCGGCCCCGAGCAAAGACTGGTGGCCGCCTACGGGCAGCACCGGGACGATCCCCGGCGGATGGGACACAGCGAATTCGCCGAACTCGTCCGTCGGTTCCAGAGCGCACCCGAAGGCACACCGGAGGCAGATGCCTTGTGGAACCAACTGGTGGCTGAGATGTTCGGTGCCCCGGCCAGCCATGCTCGTCCCGCTTCAGATTCCCCCGCCCCCTGACGTCCTACAGCACCTTCGTGACCGCGTCCACGAACGCGCGATCACGGTCGCAGATCTCGAACCGGGCACGGCACCCGAATCCGGCGCGGTCGCCGTTCGAGGTCGCCGCCGTTTTCCCCGTTACTTTCCACGGCGTTTCCGGTGGTTCTCCAAGGATGGCACCGGCAGCCGCCACCGGATGGATAAGCCGGTCCGTGTGATGCCGCCGGAGGGCCATTGACGCTCGGTCCGGTTCGGCTGGCGCGAACGAGTACCGGTGAAGCAGGGGGCGTGGGGACACCGCGTCCGCCGGGCCCGCACCGAACGCTGCAATCCGAATGAAGAGGCTGGTTGAAACCGGGCCTCGAAGAAAGGAGCAGTCGTATGCTCAGCAGAAAGAAGCTCGCAGTTCTGACCCTCGCGGCCATCGCGGGGGCCGCCATCATCGTCACCCAAACCGCCTCGTCTCAAGGACACGCGTACAAGCTGGAAGGTGCCTGGACGAGTGCCGGTGGTGGCGTCTTGGGCAACATGACCGTCGCTCCGGCAGATCCCTCAGGCCGGCGAGCCACCGCGAAGGTCAACTGGGTGACCGTCGGCCCGACCGTCGCGTGGCTTCAAGCCCAGGTTGGCGCGGATGCAGCGACCGATGGCAACGTCGTCGTCGAGATGATCAGCCGCGACAGCGCGAAGTACACGCAACTGTTCTACTGGGTCAAGACCGGGTGCCCCAGCGAGATCAAGATGATCCTGATCGACTCCGGGATCTTCAGGTTCACTGGCCCAGACAGCGCCGTCATTCAAAATGCCTTCGCCGGTTACCTACCTTCGCGTGATGTGAACGGTGATGGGCTGCCGGACGACCTGGAGAATCCGCCGGATCTCGGTCCCTTCCCAGGCAGCTCCGTTTTCACCCGTATCCCACTGTTGCCTTAGCGGACGGCCATCCACGAATCGGTGCGGCCCGAGCCGCACCGATTCGGCTTGGGCAGCCACCGAACGCCCATCACTCACGACAGAAAGACACCCGTCATGAAGACATGCCACAAACGGTCGTTTCTCAGCAGCATCCCGCGCTGGCCCCTGACGGCCACAGCCGCTTGCCTGCTCACCTTGGCGACACCGGACACCCGCGCTGCCGCCGGCGTGACGTCCTACACCTCGACCGGATACTACCTCGGGGTGCCCTACCCCGGTGACACCCTGGCCTTCGCCCCGGACAATGTCCACGTCCGGAACATGCTCTCCCTCCTCCGAGTCCAGAGCAGTGCGGCGCGGTTGACCGGTCGCCGAACCGTGTTGAGCCACGGCTATTACCACCCCGACGGCTCCGGGACCATCTATGGCACCTGGACCGGCGAAGTCGGAACCTGGGACCTGACCGACCCGGCGGCCCCCAAGTTCACGGCGACCGCTGGCCTCTGGGACGGGTCGTGGCAAGGGGCGATGCAGGCGAATCACAGTTGGCAGGTCAAGATCATCGGGCGGGGCACCGGCGGCGCCGTGGATGGACTCGAATTGATCGAGACCGCCACACGCGGCCCCGGCCCCCTCGAAGACCTGGCCATTCCCATCAACTACACCGGCATCCTCGGACCGGCAGGCGCGCTGAACGTCCGGGTGCTTGACGACTGCGATGACGGCAACACAGCCGCTTGGCAGTTCGTCATCAACAAAGGCGCCGGCCAACTCATTCCCGCGAACGGACAGCTTACCGTGCGCGGCGATTGGCGCGGTGTCAGGACAGGCTGGCCAGGTGACACCGGCGCTTGGGGGGTCCTGCCGAACACCTGGAAGCTCCAGGACGGCCAGACGATCGAACTGCGGGTGGATGTGGTGAGTCTGAGCCAAACCGCTCGGGACGCGCAACTGTGGTTCGGGGATGTGTCCCGCGGCTACGCCCTTCATCTGGGTAAGGACTACCTGGTGTTCCAGAAGTTTGAGAGCGGCCGTGGTGCCGCCCTTCAAGGCGGGAATTTCGTCGCCGTCAAACACACCCGCGTCGTGCTGGCTTTCGCGCTCACGGCCGCCGGCGACAACCTGATCCTGACGGGTCGGGTGTTCGACAAGGACAACCCGACAGCCATGCTCTATGAAACCAGTTCTGTGGACACACCCGGGGCCGACCCCGTCATTTCGAACGCTGAGATCAAGGAGAAGCTGGGGATGGACGTCTCCTTCGACCCGGATTGGTCGGGCCGACCCTGGACGAGCGGAGTGAGAGTCAACGTCGGTGTCTGGCAATACACCGACGGCACGCTCGACCCGGCCGAGGCCACGTTCGACAACCTGGAACTGCGCACGTACGACGTTCCGTTGCTGGCCATCGGCAAAGCCGTCCGCCTCCAGTGGCCGGCGTCGGCCTTCCCCTTTACCGTCGAAGGCGCGTCCACGATCCAAGGTCCGTGGCTGCCGGTGCTCGAACCGGTCTTTGAGAGCGGCGGCGTGAAACAAGTGACCGTGCCTACCTCAGACGCAATGAGGGTCTTCCGGCGGAAGTAGACGAATAGCCTGTCCCTTTAACGAGCTCGGGCCCGTGCCTGGTGGCCTTGACCCTTGAACCGTAGCGCGGGCCGATTTGACTTCAGGCGAGCACCCTCTGCAGCACGATCCTGCGGGTTGGCCAACTCCCCCACGGTACCGAGGTGGTCTGAACCGGGCACGGCACCCGAGTCCGGCGCGGTCGCCGTTCGAGGTCGCCGCCGTTTTCCCCGTTACTTCCCACGGCGTTTCCGGTGGTTCTCCAAGGATGGCACCGGCAGCCGCCACCGGATGGATAAGCCGGTCCGTGTGATGCCGCCGGAGGGCCATGGACGCTCGGTCCGGTTCGGCTGGCGCGAACGAGAACCGGTGAAGCTGGGGGCGTGGGGACACCGCGTCCGCCGGGCCCGCACCGAACGCTGCAATCCGAATGAAGAGGCTGGTTGAAACCGGGCCTCGAAGAAAGGAGCAGTCGTATGCTCAGCAGAAAGAAGCTCGCAGTTCTGACCCTCGCGGCCATCGCGGGGGCCGCCATCATCGTCACCCAAACCGCCGGGTCCAAGGGACGGGCGTACAAGCTGGAAGGAGCGTGGACGCTGGCGTCGGAGGACGGCCTGTTGGGGTGCTTGAACCTGGTTCCCTCTGATCCGTCAGGCCACGAAGCCACCGCCCAGGCCCACTGGGTCTCGGCGGGTCAGGCCGGTGCCTTCTTGTTAGCCGCCTATGGAGCCGATGCCCTGAGCGATACCGCCATGGTAGCCAAGATGATCAGCCGAGACACGGCCCGGTACACGGACGTGTACTATGCCATCAAGACAGGATTGCCCAACGAGATCAAAGGGATCGCCATCTGCAGCGGCACCTGGACATTCGCCGGCCGAGATCGGCTGGTGCTGTCAGGCACGACCTCGGTGTATTTCCCGTCGCGCGACGCCGATGGAGACGGACTGCCAGACGACTTGGAGAATCCACCCGACGTTGGACCATTCCCCCATGTCCTGGTAGGGACGCGCGTCCCGCTGCTGCCGTAGCCGCGTTGTGCAATCAACCCGCACGGGCCGCGCCACAGAAGGTAACCCAGGCAACGAAGGAACGCGATGGAGAGGCCCGGCTTCCCGGGACCTCTTCGTCCCCTGTTACCTCGGCCGGCCTTTCCGGTGGCACCCCAATGGGGGCCGTTCTGGTAGCGGCCAAACCACGCGGATCAACAACCACCGCCGACAGAAGAGCCAACCCCCGCACGAACGTGCCCGGCCAGTCCGCCACGCCGACTCCCACGTACGCCGGCGCGCCCACCATGACCGCGCTCATCCCCCAATCCAGCCCGGATGGGAGCCCCTTAGGCTGCGCCTGGCCCTCGAGCCACCGTTCGATTGCAGCGGGCGCGCGACTGTGCGAGCGTTTTGTGCATGACGACGAAGAACCCGTTCCCCGGCATGAACCCCTTCTTCGAGCAGCGGTGGCGGGATGCGCATACCACGTTGATCACCTATTTGCGCGATGCGTTGCAGGAAGGGCTGCCAGCGGACCTGGTGGCGGGAGCGGAGGAAGAGGTTGTCACCATCGGCGCCGGCGAGTCGGTGACAGGGTACCGTCCCGACCTCCAGGTCCGCGAGCCCTGGCTGCTAAAGGAACCTGCGGCGACGGAGGTGGCAGCCCAACCACCCCCGACGATCGCGACCAAGCCGATCCGGGTCTTCGTGGACGAAGAGACCGAACGCTGGATCGAGATCCGCGAGGCCACCGGCCGGCTGATTACCGTGCTGGAGCTGCTCAGCCCAACCAACAAACTCGAATCTGACGAGCGAGACCGCTACCGTCGGAAACGCCGCGCGTTCATCAGCGGCAGGGCCAACCTGGTGGAAATCGACTTGGTGCGGCAGGGCAGTTGGGTGTTCGCCGAAGGCATCCGGAAGGTCCTCCACCAGGCGGGCGCCAGTTATGCGGTGTGCGTCTTCCGGACTACGCAGCCCGTGGCGCACGAGGTCTATCCCGTCCGCCTGCGTGAGCGCTTGCCGGTCATCCGGGTTCCCTTGCGCCCGAGCGATGCGGATGTCGTGCTGGACCTACAGCCGCTGATTGACCAATGCCATGAGCGGGGCCGGTATCATCTGCTCGATTACCGGCTCGACCTCCAGCCGCCCCTCCCGCCCGAAGAGGCGGTTTGGGTGGATCAGGTTCTTCGCACGCAGGGCTTGCGCTGAACCCGTGCTGGAACCGGTCCGGGAGAGCGGCGGCGTGAGGCAGTTGACCGTGCCGGCCCCGGACGCGATGCGAGTGTTCCGGCTGAAGTAGCGGTCGACCGCGTGTTGGCGGGACGCATCGTCCAGCAGTAGTGTCCAGTTTCGTGTCGCCAGAACACCTCATTGGTGAGTAACGACCCATGAACCACGCAGCGGCGGCGGGCGACTCCGTTTACCTGGGGCTCCAGTCCGGTTTGATGGTGCTCAACGTACGGGACCCGGCCCGACCCCAGGTGGTGAGTCAGTGGAGCGCGGATTGGGTCGGAGCCGTGGAAGTCATGGATCCGTATGTCTACGTCCACACCCACGGCCAGGACGGGCCGCGCTTGAGTATCCTCGATCTGAGCCAGCCAGAACGACCCGTCGTTGTCGGCAGTTGCGCGCTCCTCTACCCAGCGGCGCGGCTCCGCGTGGCGGAGGGGCACGCCGTATTGGCGTCGAGTTCGCTGCAACTCCTTGATGTCCACGTGCCGACCGCACCGCGGCTGGTGGGCAGGGTTGCTGGCGGTGACGCGGCGGCGGCGGACCTCGCCTGGCCGCACGTCTATGTGGGCTATCCCACCCGCCTTGCAGTCTATGCGATCAGCGAACCCGCCGGCCAGACCAACGTGGCCGTCCGGATGATCAGCGCCTACCCGCTGGCCGCCTCCGCGATTCGGCTGGCCGGCCAGCGGGCCTACGTGGCGGGAGGGGTCCCGCGGGCGCTGCACATCCTGGACGTCAGCAGTCCGGCCCACCCCCGCAAGCTGGGAAGTTGGGGCGGGACTTACGATCCGATGACACTCGAGATCGTGGGCGATCTCGTGTGCCTCGGCGGTCGGAGCGCCGTGTCCGGACGCGGCTTGTTGGTCTTGGTGGACGCTGCCGATCCGGAGAATCCGGTCGCATTGGGCCAATGTGAGATTCCAGGGTATGAGGTGAGAGATCTGAAGGTGGCCGGACTCCGTGCTTGCGTGACCGACGGTCAAGGCCGCCTCCACCTCGTCGACCTGAGCGACCCGTCCCGACCGAAGGTGGAAGGCGGGTTCCATCCGGGCGGCGAGGCCCGAGCCCTCCGCGTGGCCGGGGAGGTGGCCTTTCTGGCGGATGGGGTTGCGGGATTGCGGTTGCTGGATGTCAGGAATCCGTCCCAGCCTCTGCTCTTGGGCGAGTGGGTCACGGAAGGAGAGGCCCAGGACGTCTGCGGGGTGGGGACTCAGGTCTATTTGGCCACCGGCGGCTCCCGCGTATACGAACTGATTGTGGTCGACGCGAGCAGTCCCACCCAGCCAATCATGCAGGGCCGTTGGCGCACCGGGGGCGATTGTGGTTCTTCGGTCGCGGGCGTGGCCGTTGCGGGTCAGCACGCGTATGTGGCCACGAGTGGTTCCTGTGGCGACGACTTAAATGGGCTAAGAGTGCTCGACGTGAGCAATCCGGCGAATCCGGTTGCGATCGGTGGCTACCCAGCCGGCGGCCGTTCGCTGAGCCTGTCCGGGCAGTACCTCTCGTTGGCCGAGGGGTGGTTTGAAGGGAGTAATGGGGACCTTTTCGATGTCAGCCATTCCGATCGGACCTGGCGCCTGGGGAGCCTGCGGAACCGTGGGAGGAGCACGGAGTGGGTGCACCTCGACCGCCAGCGGGCCTATGTGGCCGCGGGTGATGAGGGGCTGACCCTCCTCGACTTGAGCGACCCCTCGGCGCCCGTTGAAGTCGCCAGCCAGCCGACGGAGTTCCCGGCCCACTACCTGACCGCCGCGGGCAACCTGGCCTTCGTGGGGACCGATGGCGACTCCGACCACGATTCTCTCCTCGAGGTCTTTGACACCAGCCGAGCGGACCGACCGGTGCGCGTGGCAACGGCACGTATCAAGGTGCGGGGCCTTCAGGTCGTTGGCAACACGCTCTATGTGGCCGCCGGAAGCGAAGGACTGCGCATCCTCGAGATGACACCCCGACTGGTGCTCTCCTTGCCCGTGCTCGAGGGCGATGGGCTGCGACTGACATGGGTGGGAGCCCCAGGCCTCCGGCTCCAACACGCGGCGAGCCTGTCGGATCCGGCCTGGCAGGACGTCCCTGACTCCGAGGGGGTCAGCAGTCTGTGGCTGTCCCCAGTCGAGGCGGCGGCGTTCTATCGGTTGGTTCAGCCGTGAGTTTCCAGAAGGCGCTGCGCGTCGCCCTCCTTCTGCCGGTACGGCGCTTGATGAAAGATCGTCCGGCTCCAGCAGGTGACGACGCCTTGGCTGGGGCCAAGCTTGGCCGTCCTGTTCGACCTTCGCCGCGACGAGGTCCGCTGGAGGTGGAACCGGGATAACCAAACGCATCGCGAAGAAATACAAGACTGGCTCAGTCGTTGAGTCAGGGGTGCGACCCTGCTAGCGTTTCGTGCATGACGACGAAGAACCCGTTCCCCGGCATGAACCCCTTCTTTGAGCAACAGTGGCGGGATGCACATACCATGTTGATCGCCTACCTCCGCGATGCATTGCAGGAACGGCTGCCCCAGGATCTGATCGCGCGTGCCGAGGAGGAAACCATTATCACGTTCGACGCCAGCGAGCAGGCAACCCCCTACCGGCCGGATGTCCAGGTGCGGGAACCGTGGACCCTGAAGGAATCGGACACTGCTGAGGTGGCCGCGCGCCCCCGACGATCGCGACCGCCGATCCGGTCTTCGTGGACGAAGACCGAACGCTGGATCGAGATCGCGAGGCCACCGGCCGGCTGATTAGCGTGCTGGAGCTGCTCAGCCCAACCAACAAACTCGAATCTGACGAGCGAGACCGCTACCGTCGGAAACGCCGCGTTCATCAGCGGCAGGGCCAACCTGGTGGAAATCGACCTGGTACGCAGGGCGCATGGGTGTTCGCGAAGGCATCCGGAAGGTCCTCCACCAGGCGGGCGCCAGTTATGCGGTGTGCGTCTTCGCACTGGCAGCCCGCGGCGCACGAGGTCTATCCTGTCCGCCTGCGTGGTGCTGGTCATCCGGGTTCTCTTTGCGCCCGAGCTGATGCCGATGTCGTGCTGGACCCACAGCCGCTGATTGACCAATGCCATGAGCGGGGCCGGTATCATCGGCTCGATTACCGGCTCGACTTCAGCCGCCCCTCCCGCCGGAAGAGGCGGTTTGGTGATCAGGTTCTTCGCACGCAGGGCTTGCGCTGAACCTGTGAAGGAACCGGTCCGGGAGAGCGGCGGCGTGAGACAGTTGACCGTGCCGGCCCCGGACGCGATGAGGGTCTTCTTCTTCGGCGCCTCGAGGGCGGCGCAGGAGGAGACGGTGGAGGTACCCAGCACGGCCAGCACCAACGGCAGGACGAACACCGGCAAGAAGCAATTGGGTTTCATAGGGAGTGGATGCGCTTCTTCGATCCGCAGACTCGTGGTGTGTTCGCCCGCCCTTCGTTATCTCCGTTGGCTTCTGTGGAGAGAACCTTTCTACGGATTGCTTTCCTCCACGGCCTGCGAGCGGAAGATCGCCCCAAAAATCGGCCGTAAGGGGGGCCAGTGGTAGCAGAATCACCCCGAGCCAGTTCTGCCCGAGCGGCTTCGCGTGGTCCGACCCCGCGGTTATCGTCCAGCAGAGGGAATCGATCAGGCCGGCAAGGGATTCTCGACGCAAACGCCGTCGTAGTCCTGGCCCGCCGCCAGGTCTTCGGAGTACACTGTGGCACAGCCAGCGAGCCGCGCGGCGGCCAGGATGAGCGCATCGAAGTAGCTCGTCTGGAAGCGTCCGCAGATCTCGAGGGCCAAGTCCACGTGGGGCACGGTGATGGCACGCACGTCGTGGCGCTTCCAGAACTGCACCCAGGCGAGAGCCTCCCCATGAGTCAGCGGAACTGCGCGCCGCCGACTGGTCACGGCACGGTAGAATTCACCTAACACCTGCGTCGACAGACAGAACTCGCTCCGCCGTACCAGCGCCCGGGCCGCCGCGGTCTTCGCCGGGTCAGGGCCACCGACCTCGATGGCGTATACGAGGATGTTGGTGTCCAGAAAGCATTACCGCGCATTCGTCTCCTCCCGCGTCGGCCTGGGCCCGACCCGAAAACGCGCCGTGCGTTTCAGCAGCGCCTCCATCAAGCGGTCCCGCTCGCGCGCCTCGGGGGTAACCGCCGTCCGTGCGAACGCCGTCGCGCAAGGCCTGCTCGATGAAGCGGGTGATCGTCTCGCCCGGCTCACCGCTTGGGCCTTGGCGGCCCGGTAGATCTCATCGTCGATGCGCAACGTCGTCTGCATGGGTGGAACCTGGGACGATCAGTCACATCTGTCAAATGACAGAATGCGGCCAGAGGCGGCAGAATCACCCCAAGCCAGTTCTGCCCCAGCGGCTTCGCGTGGTCCGACCCGGCGGTTCACCGGTTCAGCGACTCGATCAGCTTCCGCGTGGCCTCGGCGTTGAAATCGGCAGGCCGCAGCATGCCGTCGGATCAAGTTCCTCGAGGTGGGCGTCTTCGACGGCACCCCGTCGGGGGGACTTCGGCTCCAGCAATCCAGACCAGCGCGTTGAGGACCGACTTGCGGTAACTGTCCTGCGCCCAGGTCCAGTGCGTGTGCATGCCGGTGAACCGGAGCCGCCCGGCCGTTCATAAACCCAGGCCACGACCTCCGGCATCTCCGGCAGGCGCGTACATGAGCATTCCGCTGTGCGGGCTGTCGGACCCTGGCGGGTGGCCTCCGGCGGCACGGCCGAGAGAATGGGCGTCAGGCCCTTCGTGTCGGCGGCAAAGCGCATATGATAATACCACTCGTCGTTCGCCTTGAACGGCTTGAGGCCGCGGCTGACGGGATGAGTGGGGAAGGTCTTGAACTCGGCTTCCCAGAACGGGTTGACCGACCAGTGCTGTTCGTAGGCGCCGCCAATCCAGGTGATAAGACGTTGGATCGCCTTCGGGTCGGTGGGATCCACGGTGTAGTGAATGCACGCCAACCCGACGCCCCGGGTCATCAACGGCTCCAACCGGTCGCCCAACTTCTTCACCAACCCACCGCCGTCACTGCCCAGGACGATGGCATCCGCGGTCTCCAGCACGGAGAGGTCAGGATTGGTCCCGACGACCACGGCAGAAACCGCGGGCGTTGCGTTGAGGATGCGCGCCAGCATGCGAAACGCGGGGCCGTAGGCATGTCCGCCGTAACCGTGGCTCGCGGCCCCATGCACGAAGACGATCTTCTTTTTCGTTGCCTCGGGGGCGGCGTAGGAAGAGACGGTGGGGCCACCAAGTACGGCCAGCACCAACGGCAGGGCGAACGCCGGCAGGTAACAATTGGGTTTCATAGGGAGTGGATGCGCTTCTTCGGCCCGCAGATTGCCCTCACCCCAGGACCTGTTCAAGCCGAACGCAGCGGCGCAACCAGCCCGCCGGACGCGTCCCAGGCGCCTGTCGGGCGGTACTGCCCATCTCGGAAGCCCCTGAGAAGCACTTGGATGTTGCCGTCAACATCCCCAGGCATCATCGCCGAAATGTCAGAAGCGAAGTATCAGCCTGCCCTTCGTTATCTCCGTTGGCTTCTGTAGAGAGCACCCTCCTACGGATTGCTTTCGTTTACGGCTACGACACAAAACCGCCCTCAAAATTGGCCGCAAGGGGGGCCGGCGGCGGCAGAATCTCCTGAGGGAGTTCTGCCCGAGACGCTTGCCGTGGTCCGACCCCTGGGTTCTGGTTCGGTTACCGCTTGCCAATCGGGCGCGCTTGGCGTCTAAACGCCGGGTGCCTGACTGGCTAGCCATCGTCCTACTGGGAATCATCGAAGGAATCACCGAGTTCCTGCCGGTCTCCTCCACCGGCCACCTGCTCATCGCGCAGCTGGCTGCCGCGGCAGAGCCGACTTGTTCAACATCTTCATCCAGAGCGGCGCCGTGGTGGCCGTCATCCCGCTCTTTCCCGACCGGCTCCGCCAGGTGGCCCGGTGCCATCGGGACCCCGCCGCGCGGGACTTCATCCTCAAGGTGCTGGCCGCCTTCGCCCTGACGGGCGTGGGCGGCGTCGTGCTCGATCAACTCGGGCTCGAGTTGCCGGAAACCGTCGTGCCCGTCGCGCTGGCGCTGATCGTGGGCGGTGTCTTGTTCCTCGTGGCGGAACGCGCCCTGCAGGGGCGGCCCCTGCGGAACGAGATCACCTGGACCGTGGCGGTAGCGGTGGCCTCGCCCACTCGCCGCGGCCGTCTTCCCGGACCTCCTGGTCCGGCGCCACCATCCCCATCCCGCTCGCCCTGGCCTGAGCCGTCCGCCGCGACGGGTTTCCTTTCTGGTGGGATTCAGATGCTGGCCGCGGGGGCTGAAGCTGGCCAAGGCGTTGCGCCGCGCGCCGCGGCGGGCTGCGCTTCTGTCGTTTCGTAGGCGGACAATTGGACGTTGAATGTTGAACGGGAATCGCGCTGGCGGTGCGGCGTCGGTGGCGAGTGGTCCGGGGCGAGGCGGGCTGCGCATCCGCGTCCCGCGGAGCGCTGCGCCAAGCGCAGCGCGAGACCGCCATAATAGCAAGATGCCGGCGGCGCGAGGCGCCGCGGCGATGCGCGAAGTGCACCGGCGTTCTGTCGGGGCGATGCGAATTGCGGTATCATCCCCCATCCGATCCCCGAAGAAGTCGATGACCAAGTATGTGTTCGTATCGGGCGGTGTGGTGTCCTCGCTGGGGAAGGGGATAGCCGCCGCCTCCCTCGCCGCGATCCTCGAGTCGCGCAAGATCAAGGTCACCCTCGTCAAGCTCGATCCCTACATCAACGTGGATCCGGGCACGATGTCGCCGTTCCAGCACGGGGAGGTGTTCGTCACGGACGACGGCGCCGAGACCGACCTGGACCTCGGCCACTACGAGCGGTTCACCCACGTCCAGTTGACCAAGCTGAACAACCTCACCAGCGGGCGCGTGTACCTGAACGTGCTCGAGCGCGAACGCAAGGGCGGTTACCTCGGCAAGACCGTCCAGGTCATCCCGCACATCACCGACGAAATCCAGGACCGGATCCGGCTCGTGGCGGAGACCTCGAAGGCCGATGTGCTCATCACCGAGATCGGCGGCACCACCGGCGACATCGAAGGCCTGCCGTTCCTCGAGGCCATCCGCGAGTTCGCCCTCGAACAGGGTCTGCACAACGCCCTGTTCATCCACGTGACCTACGTCCCCTTCATCAAGGCCGCCGGCGAGCTCAAGACCAAACCCACCCAGCAGTCCGTCGCCAAGCTGCGCGAAATCGGCATCGCGCCCCAGATTCTCGTGTGCCGTTGCGACCGGCCGCTCGCCAAGGACGTCCGGCAGAAGATCTCGCTTTTCTGCAACGTGCCCTACGAGGCCGTGATCGAGGAGCGCGACGTCGAGTACAGCATTTACGAGGTGCCGTTGATGCTCCAGCGCGAACGGATGGACGAACTCGTCTGCCAGCGGCTCCAACTGGACCAGCCCGCCGGCGACATGAGCCGCTGGCAGGACACCATCCGCAAACTCATCGCCCCGCAACACCGCGTGCGCATCGGGGTGGTCGGCAAGTACACCGGCTTGCCGGACGCCTACAAATCCGTCTACGAAGCCATCACCCACGGCGGCGTGGCCAACGATTGCGGGGTGGAGGTCGAACGCATCGAGGCCGAGCAGATCGAGCGCGAGGGAGCCGAGAAGGTGCTCAAAGGCCTCGGCGGTATCCTGGTGCCCGGCGGTTTCGGCGACCGCGGGATCGAGGGGAAGATCGCCGCCGCCCAGTATGCCCGGGTGCAGCAACTGCCCTACCTGGGCCTGTGTCTCGGCATGCAGATCGCCACCATCGAGTTCGCCCGGCACGTCCTGAACCTCGAAAAGGCCCACTCGACCGAATTCGACGCCGCGACGCCCCATCCGGTCATCGCCCTGCTCGAGGAGCAGCAGACGGTGACGGAGCTGGGGGGCACGATGCGCCTGGGATCCCAGGAGATCCAACTCAAGATGGACTCGCGCGCGGCCCGGCTCTACGGCGCGTTTGTCGTGCACGAACGGCACCGGCACCGCTACGAGTTCAACAACCGCTACCGCCAAGAGTTCGAAGCCGCCGGCTTTCGCCTGAGCGGCACCTCACACGGGGGCGAACTGGTCGAGTTGGTCGAGTTGGCCGGGCATCCGTTCTTCATGGCGTGCCAGTTCCATCCGGAGTTCCGCAGCAAACCGAACGCCGCCCATCCGCTCTTCCAGGGCTTCATCGCCGCCGTGCTCCAACGGCAGCAGGCCCGGGGCGTCGGCGGCTGAGCCCGGAAACTCCCCATTCGCCGCTGTAGGCGCCGACGTGAGGAGGCGTTGTGGGCAAGGGGCGACGTCTCTTCGCCTTCGTACGTCGGCGCCTGCCAAACGCCTCCTCACGTCGGCGCCTACGGGCGGTCGCGGTCCCGCGCGCGTCAGGAATCGTCCCGGTGAAGGCAAATCGGGTGGACGCCCGTGCGCGGGTCGTGTCAACTACCGCGCGCATGGGCGCTGGCAAACCAGTTTCATTCCGCCACCCGCACGAGGTCGGGCACGGCACCGCATCCGCCGGGCGGGAACTCGTGGCGTCGGGGCCCTTCCCCGTGAGCAGGGATCTGGCGGGGCAAGAGACGAAAGGGGAAGCTCAAAGCTCAAAGCTCAAAGCTCAAGGGAAGTTCCAGGATTCCAGAGGGCAGAATCCGCCCCACCGTAGCCCGCAGGCCGAGCGGTGGACCCGTCACAACCGTGGGCGGGAAGCCTGCACCACAGGTTGGATGCTGCTTCTGCATTCTGCATTCTCCCTTCTGCATTCCGGTGTAGGGAACCGTCCGATCCGGTGTCGGGCCGGGCTGATCGCCGTGCTAACGGCGACGGTCCTCTCCGGCTGGGCCGCTGCGCCACCGCCTTCTCCTCTGATCCCCCCCATCGCGGCCGGCCCGAACGACGGTTTCGCGGACGTCAGCGCCCGCGCAGGCCTGGATTTCGTCCACCAGTTCTGCCACGACCGGATTGCGAACATCCTGTTGTCCAACGGCGCGGGAGGGGCGGTGTTGGACTATGATCGTGACGGCTGGGTGGACATCTTCCTGGTCAACTGGGGACCTTTGGCGGGCGTGACGTCATCGAAGTACACCCAACCGCGCGAGCCCAACCGGCTCTACCGCAACCGCGGGGACGGCACGTTCGAGGACGTCACGCAGCGGGCGGGCCTCGCGGGGAGCGGCTTCGCCAGCGCCGCCGCCGCAGGTGATTTCGACAACGACGGTTACCCGGACCTTTATGTGGTGAACTTCGGCGCCAATCTGCTCTACCGGAACCGAGGCGATGGCACGTTTGAGGAAGTGACCGCACGCGCTGGCGTGGGCGACACGGGCACCGGCATTTCGGCGGTGTGGCTGGATGCCGACCGCGACGGTCGGCTGGACCTTTTCGTGGCGAACTACCTCACGTTCGATCCCAGCACGGTGTCGGAACAGAACCCGGGCGCCTATCCGGGTCCGCTCGCCTACCCGGGTGAAGCCAACGTGCTGTATCGGAACCGCGGCGACGGCACGTTCGAGGACGTTACCAAAGCGGCGGGCTTGTACGCACCGGGCCATCGCGCGATGTCGGTCTCGGCCTTCGATGCCGACTGGGACGGCGACACGGATTTGTACGTGTCGAACGACGACACGCCGAATGCGCTGTGGCTCAACGACGGCCAGGGCCGTTTCCGCGACGTCGCCCTCGCCTCGGGTGTGGCCTTCAACTCGATCGGCGAAGCCCCCGGCTCGATGAACGCCGCCGTCGGCGACCTCAACGGCAACGGGTTGATGGACATCTTCGTCACGCGCCTCGGTTATGGTTCGCTCTACCTGCGTCATCCGAAGGGTTTCTACGAAGACCGCATGTACGCCTCCGGCCTGGGTCGGATCACCCAGCCCTACGTCGGCTGGGGCGGCGTTCAACTGGACTTCGACAACGACGGTGACCGGGACCTGTTCGTGACGAACGGCGACGCGTTCACGCTTCCCGGCACGCTGAGCCTGCTGCTGGAGAACGACGGCCAAGCCCGGTTCACAGATGCCGCCGCGCGCGGCGGGGCGTTCTTCCGCCATCCCGTCAACGGCCGCGGCAGTGCCACGCTGGATTTCGACAACGACGGCCGGGTGGATCTGCTGATCACGCCGCTGGCCAACCGCGTGATCCTGCTCCGCAATCAGGACCGCTCGGCCAACCGCTGGCTCACGGTCGAACTCGAAGGCACCCGCTCGAATCGCGACGCCTACGGCGCCCTCCTTACGGTCACGGCGGGCGGCCGGGTGTGGAAGGCCGAGGCCACGTGCTCTACCGGTTTCCTGTTCCAGAGCGACAAGCGCGTCCACTTCGGGCTCGGCCCGGCGTCGCGTGTCGAACGACTCGAGGTCCGCTGGCCTTCGGGGCGCGTTCAGACCTGGACCGACCTGGACGTGAACCGGATCCTCCAACTCCGCGAACCGACTGACTGAGCTGCCTCGCTGGCAGTTGTTTGGGTGCGATGAAGAACCACACGTTGATCTGGGGCGCGATCGCCGCCACGGGCGTCGCGGCCCTCTGGCTGTTTGCCGCAGAACCGGCGCCGGACAAGGCGCACAAGCTCACCACGATCAGCCCGCGCAAGTTTGCCGACTCGCTGCACTCGGTGATCGCCGCGGATCGGGAGGCGTACGCCCGGCTGGTGGTTGAACGTCTGGCCGTCGACGGGCGCCATATCCAGGTAGCCCAGGACTGGGAGGGGAAGCCCTGCCTGCCCATACACGCGCAGTTGCTGCGCCACGCCGCGACGGGCATTCAGCAGCGCGGCGCCGAGTTCTCCTACACACTGCGCTCGCTCTGGCCCATCAACCCGAGTCATGGCCCGCAAACCGACGTCGAGAAGGCCGGTCTCGAGGCCGTCGCCCGAGAGCCCGAGGCCAACTTCTACACCGAGGAACTCCTGGGGGGCCGCAGCTACTTCACGGCCGTTTATCCCGACCGGGCGGTCCTCGAGTCCTGCGTCACGTGCCACAACGAACATGCCGCCAGTCCCCGTCGCGACTTCCGCCGGGGAGACGTCATGGGCGGACTGATCGTGCGGATCCCGCTTGAGTTTTAGCGATACTTGAGCGCCACGCCCACGATGATGCGGGACTGAACCGTGTTCACGGTGGGCCCCCACCACGGTCCACCCACCCAGAGCCCGGTCGTCGTGGCTTGGTCCTGCGCGATCAGCACGGCGTCGGCCCCGAGTTTCGCCGCCTCGCGCCGGAGCCGGGCTTCGATCTTCTGCACGGACGGCGGAGGGTTGAGGGAAGCGTCGATGACCACTTCGCCCAGGCGATCATGGGCGCGCTCGGGCGGCGTCTGGAGGATCTCGATTTGGACCGGGTCGGTGGGAGCGGGTCGGGCAACGCCCAGGTAGGTGATGGAGTGGGACCGGCAGTGCGAACAGCCCGTGCCCACGCCCAGGGTCAGGCCCGCGAGGACCAGGCTCGCGAGGATGGACTTCATGTGTTTCACAGTCTGGTTGGACGTTCTGCCCGTCCGCGGCTTCAACGCATCAGGCGCATCTGTCTGGGCGTGAGCAGCCATTCGAGCGCGGCGCACCGGGCCGCCTGCAACCCCTCGACCTCGAGCTTGGCCAACCCCCCTTTCCGGAGCGTCAGGCCCAGGCCAGGTCCCCCCGTCACCAGCAGCGAAATCAGCTCGCTCAGATGCGGTTCATGCCCCACCAGCAACACGCTTCTCGGCAACGGGCGCAGGGCGTTGATCTGCTCGATCAGCCGGGCCGACGCCGGCGGGATGGCCAGGTGCGGGGTGAACTCGAGATGCGCGCCCAGCTTCAGCCGGTCGGATACCAGCTCGGCCGTCTGGCGCGCCCGACGGAAGGGGCTCGACAGCACGCGTTCGAACTCAAGCTCGAGCGCCTCGATGGCGTCCACGATCTGGTGGAGCCGCTCGAGACCCTTTAGCGTCAACGGACGTTCGCTGTCCCGCGCGCCTTTCCAGGTCTGCCGGTCCTCCGCAATCCCGTGTCGCAGCACGTAGAGCTCCATGGGTCGGAACTTCCGCCCGCAACCGGCCTTTGGCAAACGCTCGCCACGAACCGGAATGCAGAAGGCAGAATGGAGATTGCAGAAGGGGCTCCCAGCCAAGTCGGTTCCTGCTCCCTGAGCCGATCCCCGAGAACCCCGTCACTTCCCCCATCCCCGATGCTCGTCATCGGTGGAGAACCCCCTCGCCCCTGGATCCTCCGCAGATTTCGAACATCGGGAATTGGGCGGAGGGAATCTCCGCCTCTCCGTAATCCCTATGTTCGCAATCGGCGGGCCCTGCCCTCTGAATCCTCCGCAGATTTCGAACATCGGGAATTACGCTGAGGAGGCGCTCTGAACCTGTGGTGCGGGCTTCCAGCCTGCACCCTCCGTGCTTCATGCCTTGAGGTGTTGACGTGAGGAGGCGAAGGAGCCAGAGGTAGCTCGCCTCCTCACGTCGGCGCCTACAGGCCTGGAGGGCGAGGTTCCCGGGCGATCCCACGCGTCTTCCGTCTAACCTGACATGAACGCGATCGTTGCCCTTCGCCGCTGGAGCGCGCTGGCGCTGCTGGCGGTTGCCACCCAGACGCCCGCCGTCGCCGACGGCCTGATCATTGTCCATGAGCCTGTGGTGATCCCCGCACCGCCGGTCTGGCCCGGGCCACGGCCGCCTCGACCCATTCCCCCACCCCGCCCCGTGCCGCCCCCCCGGGTCCACACCTTTGCCCCCCTGGAGGTCGTGTATCACCACGTGGACGTGACCGTGCGCGACCAGGTGGCCACCACGGCTGTGGACCAGGAGTTCCACAACCCCAACGACCAGCAGCTCGAAGGGACCTACATCTTCCCGGTGCCTAAAGGCGCGCAGATCGACCGTTTCAGCATGGAAATCAACGGCCGTCAGGTGGCCGCCGAACTCCTGGCGGCAGACAAGGCGCGACAGCTCTACGAGGACATCGTCCGCAAACACCGCGATCCCGCCCTGCTCGAGTACGTCGGTCGTGACCTGTTCAAGGTGCGCATCTTCCCCATCGAACCGCGCAGCAAGAAACAGGTGAAGCTCACGTACACGCAACTGCTCCGCGCCGACGCCGGGCTGGTCGGCTACCGTTACCCGCTGAACACCGAGAAGTTCTCCGCCAAACCCATCCCGAGCGTGCGCGTGAAGCTCGACCTCGAGACGACGCGCCCCCTCAAGTCCGTCTATTCGCCCAGCCACCAGGTGGACCTCACCCGCCACGGAGATCGCCGGGCCACGGTGGGCTTCGAAGCGCGCGACGCGAAGCCGGACACGGACTTCCAGCTCTTCTTCGCCGCGGAGCCGGGGCACCTCGGCCTGAATCTCATGACCTGGCCCGCCACGGGCGAGGACGGCTATTTCCTGCTCCTGGCGTCACCGGGCTTCGAGGCCGACACCCGGCATGTCCTGCCCAAGGACGTCGTGCTCGTGCTCGACACTTCGGGTTCAATGGCGGGCCGGAAGCTCGAGCAGGCCAAGAACGCCCTGCGTTTCTGCGTCGAGAACCTCAACGACCAGGACCGCTTCGACGTGGTCCGGTTCTCGACCGAACCCGAGGCCCTTTTCAGCCGCGTGGTCGAGGCCTCCCGCGCGAACCGTGACCGCGCCCTCGAGTTCATCCGGGAGCTCAAGCCCATCGGCGGCACCGCCATCCACGAGGCGTTGCAGCGCGCCCTTGGCCTGCTGCCGGCCGGCGCCGAACGCCCCCGCACCGTCATCTTCCTCACCGACGGCCTGCCTACGGTGGGCGAAACCGACCTGGACCGCATCGTCCTCGACACGGCGCGGGCGGCGCGCACCGGCGAAGGTCAGACGCGGGTGTTCTGTTTCGGCATTGGCCACGACGTAAACACCCATCTCCTGGACCGGCTCACCGAAAGCACACACGCCACGAGCGAGTACGTGCTGCCCGAGGAGGATCTCGAGGTGAAGGTCTCGCGCTTTTTCACCAAGGTGAAGGACCCGGTGCTGGCCGGGGTGAAGCTCGAGTTCCCGGCCGCGCTGCGGGTGAACCGACTCCATCCCTCGCCGCTCCCCGACCTGTTCCAAGGGGAGCAACTCGTGCTCGTCGGCCGCTATGCCGGCGCCGGCCAGGGCCAACTCGTGCTCGAAGGGAAGGTAGGGGGAGCGGGCCGGCGGTTCGAGTTCCCGGTGGCCTTTACCAACGAGCGGACGGACCACGAGTTCATCCCACGGCTCTGGGCCACGCGGCGCATCGGCTACTTGCTGGACGAGATTCGGCTCCGGGGCGAGAACGCCGAACTGCGCGATGAAGTCGTCGCCCTGGCCCGGCAGCACGGGATCGTGACGCCTTACACGGCCTTTCTCATCCTCGAGGACGAGGAGCGACGCGGCGTGCCTTTGGCGCAACAGTCCGTGCCGCATCTCCGAGCGGAAGCGGGCCGGTACGAGGTGGCCCGGCAGGCGTTCACTAGCGCCCCCGCCCGGAGCACGGGCGCGGGCGCCGTCGCTGCCGCACGCTATGGCCTGGCCCAGAAATCAGCCGATCAAGTCGACGCGGCGTTGAGCGCGGCCGGGGTTGAAGCCGAGCGTCTCCTCGCGTCGGCTCCGGCTCCGACGGTTGCCCCGCCCACCTCGCTGCCGGCCGGACCCGGCGGTGCCGTCGTGACCGCCGCTCCTCGTCCCCGGATCGCGCTGCCCCCGAACGCCCTGCCACAGCCCGTTCAGGCGGCGCGGGTCAAGCCCGCCGCGGAAGGGGGCCTTGCGGTGCCGAGCCGGTTTGTGGGCGGCCGGACATTCTTCCAGAACGGTGATCAGTGGCTCGATGCGCGAGTCCAGCAGGCGCCGCAGGCCCGGCAGCTTCGGATCCAGTTCAACTCGGCCGAATACTTCGATCTGGTCCTGAAAAGCCCTGAGGTCCGCCCCTGGCTGGCGCTGGGGCAGAACGTCCAGTTTGTCCTCGGCGACACCGTTTACACGATCTACGAGTGAGGTGACTCAGAGCACGACGGGGTAGCGGTACCCGGGCCGATAGGCGCGCCGGAGCAGGCTGCTGGCGTAAGGATCGCCCACGATGACTTCGCGGCGTCCGTCCCACTCGATGGAGCGCCCGGCCTTCATCGAGAGCATCGCCAGCAGGCTCAGGTTGGTCGAGCGATGCCCCAGTTCGATGTCGCAGGTGGGCAGGGTGTTGTCCCGGATTGCCGCGATGAAGTCCGTCCACAGCTCCTCGATATTCTGCTGGTCCGGCTCGTGGAGCTGGGCCGGCTCACGAATCACCGGCTTGTTCTTGTCGGCGGGATAGAACGCCCACCCGTCCCGCCATCCCATGTGGAAGATGCCTTCGGTGCCGTAGAAGTAGCACCCGACGTTTTCGCCCTTGTCGGTCTCGTTGCCGCCGAAGATGCGATGCTCCCACTCGAGGGTGAAGGACTCGAACTCGAAGACGGCCGACTGGCAATCCGGGGTGTCGGTCGTCTGAAAATCCGGCAGGGAAATGGCAGGGCCGCGGATCGGCCGGCCGCCGGTCGAGAAGACGCGGCGCGGCCACTTCTCCTCGCTCCACCACAGGACCTGGTCCATCCAGTGCACGCCCCAGTCCCCGAGCTGTCCGTTGGCGTAATCCGAGAAGCTGCGAAAGCCGCGGGGATGGATCAGCGGGTTGAAGGGCCGCAGCGGGGCCGGACCGCACCAGAGGTCCCAGTCGAGGCCCTTGGGAGGCTCGATATTCGCCGTGGGCCGTTCGGGGCCAGTCGCGCCGCTGTAGTGCACGAATGCGCGGATGAACCCGATCTTCCCCGCCTTGCCTTCCCGCAGGAACTTGAGCCCGGAGAGGTTGTGGGGCGAAACCCGGCGATGGAAGCCGACCTGCACCACCTTGCCTTGTTTGCGGGCGGCGCGGACCATGGCCTGGCCTTCCATGATGGTGTGGCCGACGGGCTTCTCGACATACACATGGGCGCCGGCCATGACCGAGTCCACCGTCGCCAGGGCATGCCAGTGGTCGGGCGTGGCCACAATCACGATCTCGGGCCGCTGGGCGGCCAGCATCTCCCGGTAATCGCGGTAGGCCTTGGGCTGCTCGCCGGTCAGCGAGGTCACCTTCTCCGCGGCCTGATCCCGGGCGGTCTGATCCACATCGCAGACCGCCACCACGCGGCAGCGTTTTCCGCCCGGGGGCGGCGGCGTGTACTTCATCGCCTCGCCCAGGATGTTCATGCCCCACCAGCCGCACCCGATGAGAGCGGTCCGGTAAAACCCGAAGCTGTCGGCACCGAGCAACGGAACCGCGCCCAAGAGGGCGGAGGTGGCGGCGGTGGTGTGGAGGAACTGGCGACGGTTCATGGTCATAGATTCAGCACGTTGGCAATCGGTGGTCGTAGCGTCGGACATATCAGGTCTTGCCCGGCGATTGCAGTTTTGCCCCCCCGCCAAGTCAAGCGGGAAAAGGCTGGAAACGGTTACCCCACGACCTCGAACGCGTACCCCTTCAGATACTCGGTCTCCGGGATGGCCGGCAGCACCGGGTGATCCGGGCTCTGCTGGAACGACGCCACCCGCCGGAGCAACCGGTGCGCGTCGGCCGCCGCCGCCAGGATCACGTCCTGGAACGTCACGGCGTCCACGTGGTGCGAACAGCAGAAGGTCGCCAGCAACCCGCCCGGCTTGAGCAGCTTGAGCGCTCGCAAATGGATCTCCTTGTACCCGCGCAACGCATCAAGCACCGCCGCCCGGCTCCGCGTGAACGACGGCGGGTCCAGCACGACCGCGTCAAACGGCGGGACCAGTTGCTCATGCGGCCCGCGCTGCGTCCGCCCCTTGAACCAGTCGAAGACATTGGCCGTCTCGAACGAGCAGCGCGCTGCGACCCCGTTCAGCTCGGCATGCCGCTTCGCCCCGGCCAGGGCTTCCTCGCTCTGATCCACGAAGTGCACGTGCCCCGCGCCGGCCCGCGCCGCGTGCAGCCCGAATCCCCCGATGAAACTGAAGGCATCCAGGACCTGCGCCCCTGGCATCCGCGCGATCAATTCTGCCACGCGCGCATAATTCACCTGCTGATCCAGGTACAGACCCGTCTTGTGTCCGCTGAGCAGATCCACCTGGAACCGAACCCCGTTCAGCTCGACAGCCACGTCGCCCTCGGTCTTACCCGCCAGCCATCCCTGCGACTCGGGCAACCCCTCGAACCGTCGCCCGGCACTGTCATTCCGCTCGAGAATGGCCCGCGGTGAGAAGATCCGGCCCAGCAACCCCGCGATCATCTTCTTCCGCCGGTCCATGCCCAGCGAGGAGGTCTGCATGACGAGCACGTCGCCGTACCGATCCACAATCAAGCCGCTGAGTTGGTCGCTCTCGGCGTTGACCAGCCGCATCGAGGTGGCCCCCGGCAGATGCCGCTCCCGAACCGCCCACGCCTCCCGCAACCGGCGCTCGAAGAAGGCTTCGTCGAGTGGTTCGCGCACCCGCGAAAGCAGCCGGACCCGGAGTTGCGAGCCGCTGTTGTAGAATCCCACGCCCAGGAACCGCTGGCGGTGATCCTTCACCTGCACGGGATCGCCATCCGCTACCGGCCGGGTCACACGCAACACCGCCCCGGCATAAACCCAGGGGTGGCCGGCGACGACACGGTCCGCTTCGCCCGGCCGGAGCAACACGGTAGGGTAGGTCGCGTCAGGAAGAGCCATGGTCTTGGGTGAGCTCAGGTGAGTCCGGCGGCCTGGCGCGCGCGTTGCAGCACGGTGGCCGCCTGTGCCCGGGCCTTGCGCGCCCCTTCGCGGAGCACCTGATGGACGAAGTCGAGGTTCGCGGCCAGCTCAGCCCGGCGTTGTCGCGCCGCGGCAAAGCAGTTCCAGTAGTGCTCGAAAAGCTGCTTCTTCAGCTCGCCGTAGCCGAGCCCGCCCGCCCGCAGCCGCTCCTCAAAGTCCCGTGCCACATCGGTGGGGGCCACCAACCGGAGCAACTGGATCGCCACGTTCTGGTCTGCGTCGGGCTTGGGTTCCTGCGGGCTGCGGCTGTCCATGACGATGCTCATGATCTTCTTGCGGATGACGGCCTCCTCGCCGAACAGCTCGATGGTGTTGCCGTAGCTCTTGCTCATCTTCTGGCCGTCCGTGCCGGGCACGACCGCGACCGCCTCCCGGATCTCGGGTTCGGGCAGCACAAACGTCGATCCGTACAGTTCGTTGTACTTGATGGCGATGTCCCGGGTCACCTCGACGTGCTGCTTCTGGTCCCGACCCACGGGCACCAGCTCCGAGTCGTAGATCAGGATGTCGGCGGCCATCAGCACGGGGTAGGCGAACAGGCCGTGGTTGAAGCTCAGGCCCTTGGCCAGCTTGTCCTTGTAGCTGTGGCAGCGCTCCAGCAACCCCATCGGCGTCACCGTGCTCAGCAGCCACGTCAGCTCCGCCACCTCGGGAATGTCCGACTGGCGGAAGAACACCGTCCGGGCCGGATCCAGCCCGCAGGCGAGGAAGTCCAGAGCCACGTCCAGCGAATACCGCCGGCGCAGGGCCGGATCGGTCAGCGAGGTCATCGAGTGCCAGTCGGCGATGAAATAGTAGGCTTCTCCACGCTCCTGCAATTCGATGGCCGGCCGCATCATCCCGAAGTAATTGCCGAGATGCAGCGCGCCGGAGGGTTGGATGCCTGACAGAATCCGCATCGGGACAGCCTAACCAAACCGCAGCGGGCGGCGCAATAGCCGCGAGCCGAGGCACAGCAGCAGTTCTCATTCTGGCTTGGACGACTGGGAACGCGAAGGTCCGGCCGGGTGTGGGCACACCGCCCCTGGGCGGCCCACCCCTCTGCGGTCGCTCTGAATCTGCGGGACCATTCCCCGGACTTTCATCCCACCGATTCAGAGCCCCCGCCGATGGAGCCTGCGTCGAACCCGTCCCCGGAAAAGCCCACCCTCTTGCCCAATCTGCGGTCGCTCTGAATCTGCGGGGTGAAGATAAGGTGGAAGCCGTGGAGGAGGGCGCGTCGGCAGAGAAGAGTTGGTGGGCGTAGAGATCGTCGCTCCGGAGGGTGACGTTGCCCCGGCGATCGCGGTCGGCGTTCTGCTCCAACCAGCGTTTGGCCGCAGCCAACTCGCCGGCCGCGGGGCAGGATGGCGAAGAGGGGAAAGTGAGTTTCGCAAGAAGTGCGAAAACCTGTCGGGGGCTGGCGCCGGAAGCCGCCGTCACTCGCGCCTGCGGATTGTCGGTCTCAGCCCTCAGCCACCCCAATGAGAATTGCTGACCAAGGCAAGGGGGAGCACGCCAGGGAGAGTCTCGTCACCTCGACGCCTACCCGGCGCGGAGTCGCGGGGCCGGCGGGCGTTCGCCGAACAGGGCGGTCCCGATCCGGATCACGGTGGCGCCTTCCTCAATCGCGACTTCGAAGTCGCCGGTCATGCCCATGCTCAGTTCCGGCAGGGGGGCGCCCAACTGGCTGGCGCACGCGTCCCGCAACTCGCGCAGGCGCCGGAACACCGGCCGCGCCTTCTCGGGGTCCGGAGTCCACGGGGCCATGCCCATCAGCCCATGGATCTCGAGCCGCGGGAAGGCGTTCAGGTCGGCGAGCTCGGCCAGCAACTGCGCGGGTGCGTAGCCGAACTTGTTCGCTTCGCCGGCCACGTTGACCTCGAGCAGCACGGGAACGGTTTGGGCGGCCTTCTCCGCCTGCCGCTGGATCTCCTCCGCCAGATGCAGACTGTCCACACTCTGGATCCGCGCGAAGAAGTGGACGGCGTCGCGGACCTTGTTGGTCTGCAGATGTCCGATCATCTCCCAACGCAGCCGGCCGGGGCAGAGCGGGATCTTCGCCTTTGCTTCCTGCACCTTGTTCTCCCCGAAAACGGTCAGGCCAAGATCGGCGGCCGCCCGCACCACCTCGGGTGGCTGACCCTTGCTGACCGGCAGCAGGGTGACGGTCGCCGGATTGCGTCCCGCGCGATCGCACGCCGCGGCGACGCGGGTACGGAGGGCTTCGAGGTTCGTGGCCAGATCCATGCCGCGAGGATAGGCGGCGGCGGGACGGGCAACAAGCGCGTGACCGCGGTTCGGCTGGGACACTTGACTCCGGCAAGGCGAGCGCTTGGTTGGCGTCGTGTCTGACCGAACCAAACCCGGCGCGGCCCCTCTCGACCCACCTCCGCGGGGCGCTCCTGACCGCCACTACCTGGGGTTCTTCGAGTGCTACAACGCCGGCCGGTTCTTCGAGGCGCACGAAGTGCTTGAGGAACTTTGGCTCGAGGAACGGCGTCGGCCGGACGGGAACTTCTACAAGGCCTTGATCCAGGTCGCCGGGTGCTTCGTGCATTTGCAGCACGACCGGCTGGGACCGGCTGCCGCCCTGCTGCGGACGGCAGCGGCCCACCTGGCTCCTTTTCCGTCGCCGCATCACAGTCTGGACACCGACGCTCTGCGCGAGCAGATCGCGGCGTGGCGCGTGGCGATTGAGGGAGAGGCGCGCAACCCCCTCGCGACCGGACCGGCTCCCCTGCTCCAGCTCGCGGACGTTTAGCCGGGATGCTCCCTGCGCTGCCGGGAAGCGCGACCGACCGTAGGCGCCGACGTGAGGAGGCGAAGTCGCATTGCCGAATACGCCTCCTCACGTCGGCGCCTACGGCATCATACGCCTCCTCACGTCGGCGCCTACGGCATCGCCCGGAGAACCGGCGGGCGGAGGGCTCAGGTGAGATTGCCCATGCCGAGCAGGAACATGATGTTCGTCGGGGTCTGCTTGAGCTTGCCCAGCAGCAGTTCCATGCCTTCGACGGGCGGTACCCCGGTGAGGGCGCGCCGCAACACGACGATGCGGCTGTACTCGTCCGGGTGATAGAGGAGCTCTTCCTTGCGGGTGCCGGAGTGTTCGATGTTGATCGAGGGGAAGATGCGGCGGTCCACCAGGGCGCGGTCCAGGTTGACCTCCATGTTGCCGGTGCCCTTGAACTCCTCGAAGATGACCTCGTCCATGCGGCTGCCGGTGTCCACAAGCGCGGTGGCCATGATGGTGAGGGAACCGCCCTCCTCGATGTTGCGCGCGGCCCCGAAGAAGCGCTTGGGCTTGTGCAGGGCGTTGGCGTCCACGCCGCCCGACAGGATCTTGCCCGAGTGCGGCTGGACGGTGTTGTAAGCGCGCGCCAGGCGGGTGATCGAGTCGAGCAGGATCATGACGTCGCGCTTGTGCTCGATCATGCGCTTGGCCTTCTCGATGACCATCTCGGCCACCTGGACATGCCGCTCGGGCGGCTCGTCGAAGGTCGAGCTGACCACCTCGGCGCCTTTGCAGGACCGTTCCATGTCGGTGACCTCCTCGGGGCGCTCGTCGATGAGGAGGATGATGAGGTAAACCTCGGGGTTGTTGCGGAGGACGGCGTTGGCCAGCTTCTGCATGAGGACGGTCTTGCCGGTGCGGGGCGGGGCGACGATCAGCCCACGCGTGCCCTTGCCAATCGGGCAGACCAGGTCCAGCACCCGGGTCGAGAGTTCCTCAGGCACGGTCTCGAGGATGAGGCGCTGGTTGGGAAAGAGCGGCGTCAGGTTCTCGAAATGGATCTTGTCCTTGGCCTTCTCGGGGTCTTCCTTGTCCACCGCCTCGATTTTGAGCAGGGCGAAGAACTTCTCCTTCTCCTTGGGCGGCCGGATCTGGCCGGCGATCAGGTCGCCGGTCTGGAGGTTGAACCGCCGGATCTGCGAAGGCGAGACGTAGACGTCCTCCGGACACGGCAGGTAGTTGAAGCTTTGGGAACGGAGAAAGCCAAAGCCCTCGGGGAGGATTTCGAGCACGCCCTCGGCGAAGAGGATCCCGTTGCGTTCGGCGTTCTTCTTGAGGATCTCGAAGATGACCTCGTGCTTCTTGAGGGTGCCGAAGTTCTCGATGCTCCACTCCTTGGCCAACTGGCTGAGCTCGGCCATGGAGAGGGCCTGGAGCCGGGCGATGTTGATCGTCTGGCCAGGCGGCAGGGGCGCGGCGGGCTTGGCGGGCCGGGGCGGCTCCTCCTCGTCACTCTCGACGGGCAGGCCTTCGGGGAAACGCGGCGCGGGAGTCGGGAGGGGTGGCGGAGGCGTTGACGGGGCCTCGCGTCGGAAATCCGCGGCCGCTTCCGCGTCGGACACCGCGTCCCGGTCCTCGGGTTCTTCCGGTGCGGGACGGGGTTTGGCGGGGGGCTGGGCGGCGGGCGGGCGGGGGGTGCGGCGGCGGCGGGGGCTTCCGGCGGCGGCTTTGACGCTTTTCGTTCGCGGCATAGGGGGAGGGGAAAGGGTGAGGGTTGGTAAAGTCAGTGGGCTGAGCGAACAGGAATGGTGCTCAGCGTGCGCGGGAGCACAAGGTCACCGCGCGGCTGGCGCCGCGCGCTTGGTGTCAGGTAGGGCATCAAGGGCGCACCTTTCGTTCTTCCCGCGGTGCGGTGGGCCCGGCTTCCTGCGACGCTCGGAAAGCTCCGTGGCCGAGGACGGCTAGGATTCACAGTGAAGCGCAACGGTCAGCCGGCCGTGGCCCAGCGGGCACAACGGGGAATGGCGGTCAAACGCGGTGAAACTGGCGCACGGAGGGGGGACCGTCAAGGCTTTTGCTCGCGGTTTCACTTACGCGGTCCCCGGTACTTTCCGCCCCGGAATCGGCGAGGGTGCGTGGCGGTGTTTCCGCTCACTCGCGAAGGCGCATCACCGGGTCCTCTTCGCTGTAGACCACCGTCTGGGTGCGACCGCTGGCCCAGCGAACCTCCAGCCCGCTGGGGCGTTCGCCCGGGCGCAGGGCAAAGCTCAGTCGGGCCGTGGACTGGGAGAGGTAACCGCCGCCGGCGTGCACTTCGGCCACGCGCTGCCCCCCGTCGGCCAGCACCAGCTTCACCCGGGCACCCACGCCGGTGGGATTGCCGGGTTGCCCGACCCATTCCACGAGGAGGCGGCGTGTCGAGCGCGGCGCGCAGTTCTGGAAGGCCAGCAGATTGTCATGGTTCACGCCGACCAGGACATCGGGCCAGCCATCCCGGTCGAAGTCCGTCACCACCAGCGCCCGGGCGTCGCCGGGTACCACGAACCCGCTCTTGTCCGGCCACACCGGGGCGAACGTACCGTCGCCGCTGCCGCGGAGCATCCAGCCCAGGCCGCCGTCGAAGCGACCCGTATCGGCCGGCGGGCCGTGGAAGTTCTGCGCGAGCAACACGTCCAGGTGGCTGTCCCCGTCCACATCCGCGATCCCGACGCCGAACCCGGGTGCCGCCTGGGCCAGCCGCGGCAGGGGCTGGAAACGGAACCGGGCCCGACCGTCGTTGAGGAGGACACCGGATTCGAGCGTGTTCACGGCGAAGCGTTGCGCGGCGTCGAGGCGCGCCGGGGAAAGCACGTCGGCGAGCGAGGCGTTGGCAAAGGCCTGGACGGTGGGGAAGCGGGCGGCAAGGCTGGGGATCGCATCCGCCAGGGCCGGGAGGCTGCGCCGCGGGACCAGCCGGTCGCCGTCGAAGCAGGCCTCGAGGAGTTGGAGCTGGCCGGAGTCGTCAAAATCGCCGCGGAAGAGCAGGGCCGGCCTTTCGGCAGAGGCGGTGTAACCGGTATTGAGACCGAGATTGGTGACGACGTAGTCCATGTCGCCGTCCTCGTCCACATCGGCGGCGGCGATCCCGTTCCACCAACCGGTGAGATCGGCCAACCCCGCTTCGGCGGTTCGATCCTCGAGCCGACCTCCGACATTCAGGAACAGCTTCACCGGCCCCCACTCGTGGGTGACGAGGAGGTCCGGCCAGCCGTCATCGTTGGCATCCGACCAGACCGCGCTGGTCACGAGGCCGGACTGCGCCAGGGCGGGAGCCAGCGCCCGCGTGGCGTCCCGGAAACGGACGGGCGGGCCCGGGGAGTCGGGATGCCCGCCGGAGGCTGGCTGCCCTGGGTCGGTCTGGTGGCGGAGAGATCCACGCTCGTTAAGCAACAGCCGGCTGGCGGCGGGGAGCGGATAGTGGCCGGGCGCAGAACGCGAGCCCACGAAGAGATCCAGGTCACCGTCGCGATCGAAGTCCGCGGCGGCCACCACGGTGCCGGACTCCCGATCATCCGGCAGCGCAGCGTCCGGGGCGCGGGTGAAGATGCCGGTGCCGTCATTGTAGTAGAGCCGGTCGCGGAGGGAAGGGTCGCCGGGTTTGCACTCCACACCGCCGGAGACGACGTAGAGATCAAGGTCGCCGTCGCCGTCGGCGTCGAACAGGAGCGCACCGAGGTCTTCGGCCGCCTTATCCAGCTCGAAGCAGCGCTGGGGGCGGGGGCGGAAGACGCCACCAGGCTCGGCCAGGGCGATCTGTCCGGGGTCGCCGGCGGCCCCGCCGAGGAAGAGGTCGTCAGTTCCGTCGCCATTCACGTCACCGACGGCCAGTCCAGGTCCCCAGCGGGAGAGCCGCCACGGCAGCAGGGGTTCGCGCTGGAAGTCGTCGTAGTCGGCTTCGCGGTGTCGCAGAGCGGCGGGCAACGGCAGGGGACGGAAGAAGGTGGCTGACGGGCGCGGTGCGGTTCGGGGCGGGGGTGCGGTGGCCGGTTCGGTCACGGTGTAGAACTGGTCGGCGTCGAGATCCTGGAAGGACTGCACGTGACCGCTGGGCCAGGTGACGGTGAGCCGGCGGATGCGCCGGGCGTCGGCCAGGCCGAAATGGACGAGCGGTTCGTTGGCGGACATGAAGCCGCTGGTGAGGCCGGGGCTGCGGACCTGGGTGCCGGCCTCGGTCTCGAGTCGGACGGTAGCGTGGAGGCCCCAGGTGTTGCTGCGGGTGCCTTTGAGCCGGACCAGAACCCGGTGACGGGCGCCTTCGTCGTTCCGGTAAAGCGCGACGGGTTCGCCGAGGCTGGTCACCACCAAGTCGAGGTCGCCGTCGCGATCGAGGTCGGCCACGGCGGCGCCGAAGCTGGCGGACACCTGGTCCAGTCCCCAGGCGGGCCCGACGCTGGCGAAGCGCAGGTCGCCGAGGTTGCGGAAGGCGAGGTTCGCCTCGCGCAGCACGGGCAGGTGCTTCCAGCCCTGGTGACCGCGTTCGCGCATCTGGCCGAGCAGGTCGGCGTTGATGTAGTCGCGGGACATGCCGTTGGCGATGAACAGGTCGACCCAGCCGTCGTTGTCGAAATCCGCGAACTTGGGCGACCACGTCCAGTCAGTGCACGCGAGGCCGGCGAGGAAGGCGACCTCGAGGAGCCGTTCGGTGCCGGTGCCGAGATAGAGGGCGTTCCGGGGGTATTGGCGTGGTTCGGCGGTCTCGAGGAACCAGCGTTCGCGGAGGTCGTCGAGGATCATCTGGCGACGGACGTGGGTCGAGCCGGCCATCTCGGTGGCGAGGAGGTCGGGGCGGCCGTCGTTATTGACGTCGGCGGTATCGGCGCCCATCGAGGACCAGGGGACATGGGGGAGGGAGTCGCGGGCGACGTCGCGGAAGGTGCCGTTGGCCTGGTTGCGGTAGAGCCGGTCGGGACCTTTGTAGTCGTTGCTGACGTAGAGGTCCGGCCAGCCATCCTGGTTGTAATCCCACCACGTGGCGCTGAGACCGATGTCGTGGCCCTGGATGCCGGCGGCGTGGGAGACATTGGTGAAGCGGGTTCCGCGCGCGTTGTGGAAGAGTTGATCGGTCTGGCCGGCGATGAAGAGTTCGGCGCGCCCGGGCCCTTTCGGCATCAAGCCGAACAAATCGGCAAACCGCGGGTTGATGATCGGGCGGCGATCGGGTCCGTACTGGAGAACGGTGCGGGCGAGGCTTTCCTGCGTGGACCGGGGCAGGCGGTGCTCGGCGCCGACCGAGAGGCGGTGGGTGAGGAGGTAAGCGTCGAGGAAGCCGTCGAGGTCATAGTCACCGAACGCCATCATGACGCTGGCGCCCCGGTAATCCAGGCCGAGCGCGGCCGCTTGTTCCCGAAACACGCCGTCACCGCGGTTGAGGAAGATCAGGTTGGGCGCGTTGAAGACGGAGACCGCGAGGTCCAGGTCGCCGTCCCCGTCAAGGTCCACCGCCGCCACGCCGCCACACCAGCGGCCCGCCGCAGCGACCCCTGCCCGCGCGGTGACGTCTTCGAAGCGAAAGCCGCCCCGGTTCCGGTAGAGACGGTTCCCGCGATCGTAGTTGGCCACGAACAGGTCCGGCCAGCCATCGCCGTCGAAGTCGCCGACGCCGACGCCGCCGCACGCGCCCTGGTCCTGCAAGAGCTCCGCGCTGCCGGTGGCGGGAAACTCGTGGACCAGGGCTACGCCGGTATGCTCGGCAGGCAGGCGCGTGAAGAGGGTTGGGCCCGACGGCGTGGAGGGCGGAGCGAGGGCCACGGACGTGAGGCCAGGCGGGGAACCGGCGCGATCCGCTGGAGTTTCCGCGGCAGGATGCGCGGGCAGATTGACTGGCCCAGCAAGCAGCAGGAGCAGGTGCGTGGCAGTGACCGCGACGCCGCGGCTCGGTTGGCGACCCACCGGGCCGTCCAGGGGGTGGTTCACTGGCTGACTGCCTGCTCCACCCGGAGGGGGCGCGGACGCACCGCCTGGCTCAGGTTGATGGCTCACGCGTTGCCTCATGGAAGCTTGTTTCTGGAGACTTGACAGACTTTCGCTCTGTTCTCAAGCTCCGACGCTGTAATCCCAAAGGCCAGCGCCGGACCCCGCAAGATATTCTCTCTGCACGGCTCTGCATGGGCCGGTTCGGGAGTGCTCCGCGATGCCGGCAGTGGTCGGTGGGCCGAAGTTCAAACTCAAACCCAGGATTCCTATGCGTGGCAGAACTTCCCTTCCTCTCGCGATGCTGGCCGCCGGTGTGATCCTCGGCTACGCCGATCGCACCAGGCCGGACCCGACCAAGACGCAGATTGCGCTGCCGCTGGCGGTGGCGCCGACCATCGACGGGGTGATCAGTCCGGATGAATGGACGCGGGCCGGCGGTGCGGCGGGGGATTTCTGGGCGGTGACGGTGGTCACGGATGCGGATGGCAATCCCGCCCTGCGCGGGGGCACCATTGGCGACGCGGGCACGGTCCCGACCGACAACACCGACCTGAGCTATGTGATCTACGCGGGCTTTGACGCCCAGAACCTCTATGTGGCCGTCCGCGTCAAAGACAACCTCCTCGTGAGCGACGACGCCGCGGAGGGCTCGGCCAACGGCAACACCTGGATGGATGACAGTGTGGAGGTGTTCGTGGACGGGGACAACAGCAACTACCCCAACCGGGACACCACGGGCACCAACCCGCAGGTGGTGGGCAGTGGCGGCCAGTTCGTGATCACCGTCAACAATGCCTATCGGGAGGCCGAAGCGGGCAACCCGGGCTACGGACCGGGGCAGGCGTGGAGGCGCTCACCGCCCGGCCATGGCGGATGGCACGGGCTACGCGGCGGAGTCCTGATCGCGCTCCGCAGCCATCGGCCATCCAAGCCGGGGACGGATCAGGTTCACGGTGGGGGTCAACGACGATGACGACGGAGCGGGGGCGGCGGCAGGTGATCTGGGTGGGCCAGCCGCACACCGAAGTGACCTACGGAACCTGCTCCTGGGGGCCGCCCTACACCGCCCCGAAGGTGGCCCAGGCGCCAACAGTCGATGGGGTGATTCTGCCGGCCGACTACGCCGGAGCCGGGCGGATCGGGTCGGGTGCCCAGCGCGATCTACGACCTGCCCTCGGGCAACGACACCTGGTTCCGGCGGGGACCGCGAATATGACGCCTGGGTGGTGCGCACGGCCGAGGCAGTCTATGTGGCCTTGGACGTGGTCGATGACCTCATCGTCACTGACCTCGGCCGAAGCGGTTCGGAGAACAGGACGACCTGGGAGGATGACAGTGTGGAAGTGTTCTTCGACGCCGACCTGAGCCCGGACCAGGACGAAGGACGCAGTTAATACGAGGGGCGATGTGATGACGGCCAACGGGGCGTGGCGGACGGCGGAGGCCAACGGGCCAACGTTCGACGCGGACTGGACGGGCAGGCGGCCCTGACCTTCCGGGGCTACCAGGTGGAGTTCGAGGTGAAGAAGTCGGCGCTGTTGAACCCAGCCGATGGGGCGGTGCTGGGTTTCCACCTGGCCGCCAATGATGACGACGGCTTGGGGCGCAAGGCGCAGCCCGGATGGAGTGGCCGCGCCCACAGCGAGTTCACCTACGGCACCCTCACCCTCGGCGGTCCGGTGACACCTCCAACGGACCCCAGGCCGCCAGGAACCCGACGACACCAAGACGCAGATTGCGCTGCCGCTGGCGGTGGCGCCGACCATCGACGGGGTGATCAGTCCGGATGAATGGACGCGGGCCGGCGGTGCGGCGGGGGATTTCTGGGCGGTGACGGTGGTCACGGATGCGGATGGCAATCCCGCCCTGCGCGGGGGCACCATTGGCGACGCAGGCACGATCCCGACCGACAACACCGACCTGAGCTATGTGATCTACGCGGGCTTTGACGCCCAGAACCTCTATGTGGCCGTCCGCGTCAAAGACAACCTCCTCGTGAGCGACGACGCCGCGGAGGGCTCGGCCAACGGCAACACCTGGATGGATGACAGTGTGGAGGTGTTCGTGGACGGGGACAACAGCAACTACCCCAACCGGGACACCACGGGCACCAACCCGCAGGTGGTGGGCAGTGGCGGCCAGTTCGTGATCACCGTCAACAATGCCTATCGGGAGGCCGAAGCGGGCAACCCGGGCTACGGACCGGGGCAGGCGTGGGAGGCGCTCACCGCCCCGCTGGCGGATGGCACGGGCTACGCGGCGGAGTTCCGGATCGCGCTCGCAGCCATCGGCCATCCCAAGCCGGGGGACGTGATCGGGTTCACGGTGGGGGTCAACGACGATGACGACGGAGCGGGGGGCGAGCGGCAGGTGATCTGGGTGGGCCGGCCGCACACCGAAGTGACCTACGGGAACCTGCTCCTGGGGGGCCGCTCCTACACCGCCCCGAAGGTGGCCCAGGCGCCAACGGTCGATGGGGTGATTCTGCCGGCCGAATACGCCGGAGCCGAGCGGATCCGGGTCCGGGTGCCCAGCGCGATCTACGACCTGCCCTCGGGCAACGACACCTGGCCGGCGGGGGACTGCGAATATGACGCCTGGGTGGTGCACACGGCCGAGGCAGTCTATGTGGCCTTGGACGTGGTCGATGACCTCATCGTCACTGACTCGGCCGAAGCGGGTTCGGAGAACGGGACGACCTGGGAGGATGACAGTGTGGAAGTGTTCTTCGACGCCGACCTGAGCCGGGACCAGGGACGAGGGACGCAGTTGTACGAGGGGCAGTATGTGATGACGGCCAACGGGGCGTGGCGGACGGCGGAGGCCAACGGGCCAACGTTCGACACGGACTGGACGGGCAAGGCGGCCCTGACCTTCCGGGGCTACCAGGTGGAGTTCGAGGTGAAGAAGTCGGCGCTGTTGAACCCAGCCGATGGGGCGGTGCTGGGTTTCCACCTGGCCGCCAATGATGACGACGGCTTGGGGCGCAAGGCGCAGCCCGGATGGAGTGGCCGCGCCCACAGCGAGTTCACCTACGGCACCCTCACCCTCGGCGGCGGGGGCGGCGGCACCGTTTCCGTCAAGGGAATCGCCCTGAGCGGTAACAATGTCGAGATCACGATCACCACCTCCAACCCGACCGGGACACACGTGGTGCAAGAGGCCAGCCAGATCTTCCAGCCCCAGTGGACTGACTTGGGCAATGTCACGTTCTCGTCCGAGCAGCAGGATGATCGTGGCCCGGTTCCCAAAGGCCAACCGCGGTTCCAGTTCTACCGTGTGGGCTGCGTTAGCATCCTCATTGTACCGGCGGGCGGGCGATAGGCTGCGCTGGTGGTGTCGCGTTTGATCCTCCATGAGGACGAGCATCTGCTGGTGATCAACAAGCCGGCGGGCTGGAACACGCATGCGCCCCACCCTTCGCCGGGAGGGTTTACGACTGGCTGCGACACCGCGAACCGCGCTGGGCCAATCTGGCCATCATTCACCGACTCGACAAGGCCACCTCGGGGGTGCTGGTGTTTGCCAAGACCCCCGCCGCCAATCGCTCGCTGACCGACCAGTTCACGCGCCATCTCGTCCGCAAGCGCTACCTCCTGCTCACGGCCACGCCTCCGCCCAAGGACGAGCTCCTCGTGCGTTCCCGGCTGGTCCGCCGCGGCGAACGCTACGCCAGCGATGCCCGGGCCCGCGAGGCTCGCGAAGCCGTCACCAGTTTCGTGCGCCGCGGAGAGGATCCGACGGGGGCGTCCGTTGTCGAGGCCGAGCCGCGCACCGGACGGACGCATCAGATCCGGGTTCACGCGGCCGAGCAGGGTTTCCCGGTGCTGGGCGACACGCTGTACGGCGGACCGGCGGCGGAGCGACTGTACTTGCATGCCGCACTGCTCGAACTGGCCGACCCCGTGACCGGGGCGACACGGCGGTTGGCGGCGGAACCGGAGTTCACCGAACCTGTGCGCGATCGATTGCGCGAGGCGTTGATCGTGCCGGAGGAGACGGACGCCTGGCGGGTGGCGCACGGCGAAGCCCCGTTGCCGGGCTGGTCCGTCGACCGGTGGGGTGACTGGCTGCTGGCCGACGGTCCAGCCGCGGCGGGCTCGGCCAGGGAACGCCAAGCCGTGGAGGACGAACTGGAACGATGGTGCCGCCGGTATGGTCTGCGCGGTGCGCTGTGCCGGATCACAAGGGGCGGTCCGCGGGCCCGGGCGGAGAACGGGAACACCGGCCGGTGGTCGTATGGGGAGCCCGCGCCAGCGGCGTGGACCGTGAGGGAGAACGGCGTGCGATTCGAGGTCCGACTGGGATACCCCGGCGGCGCAGCGGCCACAGTGACGGCTGACCAGCAGGAGCGGGCGGGCAGGTCCGACCCCTCCCCAACAGCGCCCGGCGGGAGCGGATCGGTGGGGCTCTTTCTGGATCAGCGCGACAACCGGCGTCGGCTCCTGGTGAACCACGTGGCCGCGGGGTTTCCGGCGTTTCCCGATTCGCCCGTCGGTGCGGCGGTGTTGAACCTGTTTGCCTACACGTGCGGGTTCTCGGTGTGCGCGGCGAAGGCGGGTGCGCGGACGACGAGCGTGGACTTGTCACGCCGCTATCTCGAGTGGGGGCAGCGCAATTTCGTGCTCAACGGCCTGGACCCCGCGGCGCACGAGTTCCTGCACGGGGACGTCTTCGAGTGGCTGCGGCGGCTGGCGCGCAAGGGGCGTCGGTTCGCCGTGGCGCTGGTGGATCCGCCGACGTTCTCGACCTCGAAGGCGAGCGGCGTGTTCCGGGTGGAGGCGGATTACGAGCGACTGGTGCGGGCGGTATTGCCGCTGGTCGAGCCGGCGGGGCGATTGTTCGCCTCGACGAACGCCGCCACCCTGGCGCCGGAACGGTTCGTGGCCGGGCTGCATCGGGCGGTGGCGGCCGGGGGTCGACGGATCCTGGCGGAACACTTCGTGCCGCAGCCGCCGGATTTCCCGAGCTCAAGCGACGCGCCGGCGTACTTGAAGACGGTGTGGCTGCGGCTGGACTGAGCCGGGGCGGGCGAGGTCAGTGGCCGAGCACGCGACTGTAGAGGTCTTCGTAGGCGCGGACGCTCCGTTCCCAGGAGAAGTCGGCGCTCATGCCGTGGTAGCGGTAGCGGGCCAGCAGCGGCGGGTTGTCCCAAAGCGCCAGCGCCTTGCGCATCGCCTTGACGAGGGCGCGCGGCGTGGGTTCGAGGAACTTGATGCCATCAGCGCGGTCAGCGTGCTCGCGCAAGTCCACGACGGAGTCCTGGAGGCCCCCAGTGGCGCGCACGACGGGGATGGCGCCGTAGCGGAGGCTGTACATCTGGTTGAGGCCGCAAGGCTCGAAGCGCGAGGGCATGAGGTAGAAGTCGGCTCCCGCCTCGATCTGATGGGCCAGTGCGGGCTGGTAGCCGATGACGACCGCGACCTGGTGCGGGTAACGACGGGCGAGGTCGGCGAACTCGAGCTCGAGGTCGGGACGGCCGCTGCCGAGCAGGACGTACTGCAGGCCGGTGGCCAGCATCTCTTCGAGGGCGCCGAGGATGAGGTCCACGCCCTTTTGCGGGTCGAGACGGGTCACGGTCCCGAAGAGGGGGACGTCGGCGCGGACGGGGAGGTTGAGGGCGGCCTGGAGGGCGGCCTTGCAGGTCCGCTTGCCACAGAGGTCATCGCGGTGGTAGGCGGCCGGCAGGTGGGGGTTGTCCACGGTGCGCCAGGTCTCGTAATCGACGCCGTTGAGGATGCCGGAGAGGACCGACTTGCGCTGGAGGAGCAGGCCATCGAGGCCTTCGCCATACTGCGGGGTGGTGATCTCGTGCGCGTAGGTGGGGCTGACGGTGGTCAGGGCATCGGCGAACACCAACCCGGCTTTCAGGGGGTTGAGGTCGCCCCAGAACTCGGCGGCCTGGGTGTGAAAGTAGTAGGGCGGCAGGTTGGTCAGGGCGTACTTGCTGCCATGGCAGCGGCCTTGGGGGGCGAGGTTATGGATGGTGAGGATGGTTTTCGGCGCCGGGCTCCAACCTTCCTGCCAGGACTGGTGGCGAACGAGCAAGGGGACGAGGCCCGTATGCCAGTCGTGGAGGTGGACGATCTCGGGTTGCCAGGGGAGGTAGCGGGCGAGATTGGTGACCGCTTTGGCGAAGAAGAGATAGCGCTCGGTGTTGTCCCAGTATTCCGCCTTCGAGACCGGATCGAGGTAAAGGCCTTCGCGGTCGAAGAAGCCCGGGGCGTCGATGAAGTAGATGGTGAGATTGGGTTCGGGCGTGGCGCGGCGGACGCTGGCACGGACATGCAAGGGACCCAGCGGGAGGTCGAGGGCCCAATCGAAAGGCGCGATGACGTTGCGCATTTCCGGCTCGAGGGCGGCTTCCCAGCGGGCGGGGTCACGCGGGAGTCGGCGGGCGGGAACGCGGGCGCGCAACGCGGCTTCGGCCTGGCGCCGGGCATAGACGAGGGCGGATCGATGCAGGGGGGTGACGATGCCCACCTGGTGGCCGGCCCGGGCGAGGTACTTGCCGAGGGCGGCGGTCATGTCCGCCAGGCCACCGGTCTTCGAGTAGGGTTCGAGTTCGCTGCTGGCGAGGAGCACGCGCATGGGACGCGGTTCGAAGTGCACCGGAAGGGGAGGGACCGGGGCGGTGGGCTGCCGGGTCGATTGGCCCCGGCTCGGTCGGTCGGATCGAGGGCGGGGCGGGCGGGTCATGGGACACCCCCCACGAGGCGGTCGGCGCGGAGATAGGGCCGCAGGGGATCCGGGACGAGCACCGAGCCGTCGGGCTGCTGGAAGGTCTCCAGAAGCGCCACGTAGAGGCGGGCCAGGGCCGTGCCGCTGCCGTTGAGGATGTGGGGGAACACGTTCAGGCCGTCGGCCTCGCGCTTGAACCGGAGGTTCATGCGGCGGGCCTGGAACTCCTCGCAGTTCGAGACGCTCGACACTTCGAGGTAACTGCCCTGCCCGGGCGCCCACACCTCGATGTCGTAGGTCTTGGCGCTCGCAAAGCCGAGGTCGCCGGTGCAGAGCAGCACGACGCGATAGTGGAGCCCGAGCAACTGCAGCACGCGTTCGGCGTCCGCCAGCATCCGCTCGTGTTCGGCATAGCCGTCCTCCGGCTTCACAATCTTGATGAGCTCGACCTTGTCGAACTGGTGGACGCGGATCATGCCCCGGGTGCCCACCCCGGCGGCGCCCGCCTCGGCCCGGAAACACGGGGTGTAGGCGCAGTAATGGAGCGGGAGCCGCGACTCGGGCAGGAGTTCGTCGCGATGGAGATTGGCGACGGGCGCTTCGGCGGTGGGCACGAGGTAGAGCCGGCCGAGCGTGGCGGCATCAAGTCCTTCCTGCACGGCGTAAGCCTGGTCTTCGAACTTCGGGAACTGGCCCACGCCCAGCATCACGTCGCGGCTCACCAGGAACGGAGGAGATATCTCAGTGTAACCGTGCTCAAGGACGTGCCGGTCCAGCAGGAACTGGATCAGGGCCCGCTCGAGGCGCGCGCCCCAGCCGGTGTAGAGCAGGAACCCGCTGCCGGACAGCTTGGCGCCACGCTCGAAGTCCACCAGGCCGAGCGACTGACAAAGGTCGGTGTGCGGGCGGGGCGCGAAACCGAACGCGGGCTTCTCGCCCCAGGCGCGCACGACGGGGTTGTCGGCGGCGGTGGCGCCGGCCGGGACGTCGGCATGCGGCAGGTTGGGGAGGCGCAGGAGGAGGTCGTCCCGCTTGGCCACCACGGCGGCCACCTGCTGGTCCAGCAGCGGGATCCGGTCGCCCAAGGTGCGCGCTTCCACCTTGCGGGCCTCGGCTTCAGCGACCTTCTTCTGGCCCATCAACGCGCCGATTTCCTTGGCGACCCGGTTGCGGGTGGCTTTGAGGGTCTCGACTTCGGCCAGCAACCGGCGGCGCTCCTCGTCCAGGGCCAGCACCTCGTCCACCCTGGCGTCATCCCCCGCCCCCCGCGACGCCAACCGTTCCCGCACCCGGTCGGGTTGGTCGCGGATCAGTTTCACGTCCAACATCGGCGCAGTATGGTGAGCGCCGGCCGGGAGCGGCAAGGCGGAAGCGGGCGTCCGACATCCACGCAAAGCGGCGCTGGAAGCGCCTGCACCCAGACGCCCGCGCTTGACCGAGGGGCTGCGTCGCGAAGCGCGGCGCGAGCGCTCTAGCGCCGCTTGCGTAGGGACGGCTCAGCTCGCGGAGGGGCGGGAGTCGGTCGAGGCACGGACTTCCGCCTCGGTCATCTCGCGGATCAGGTCCTCGAAGGAAGTGGTGGGCGACCAGCCCAGGTCCTGTCGCGCCTTTGCTGTGTTGCCCACGAGCCGGGCCGGTTCGGCCGGGCGGAGGAGGCCGGGATCGGACTTGACGTAACGCCGCCAGTCGAGTCCGACGACCCCGAACGCGACCTCGAGCACGTCGCGCACGGTGTGGAGCTGTCCGGTCGCGAGCACGTAATCGGCGGGTTGATCGTGGCGCAACATCAGGCGCATGGCCTGGACGTAGTCCCGGGCATGCCCCCAGTCGCGCGCCGCGTCGAGGTCGCCCAGCCAGAGCTCCTGCTGATGACCCTGCCGGATGGCGGCGGCGGCGCGGCAGATCTTGCGAGTGACAAACGACTCGCCCCGGCGCGGCGATTCATGGTTGTAGAGGATGCCGCAGCAGGCGAACAAGCCGTAGCTGGCGCGGTAGACGCCGACCAGGTGACGGGCGAAGGCCATCGCACAGCCATAGGGCGTGACGGGTACCGACGGGGTTTGCTCGTCTTGCGGCGCGAGAGCCGGCCGCCCGAAGATCTCCGCCGAAGTGGCCTGGAAAAACCGCGGCGGACGGGGCAGATCGCGGAGCATCTCGAGCCAGCGCAACGCCCCGAACGCCACGCCGTGGCAGGTGGATTCGGGCAGCTCGAAGCTGAGGCCGACGTGGCTGGGGCCGGCGAGGTGGTAGAGTTCGTCGGGTTGGGTGGCGAGAAGCGCGCGCCGCAGCGTGGCGGGTTCGGCCAGGTCGGCGCGGTGGAGGAAGAGGCGTTGCCCGTGGAGGGCGGGATCGTTGACCAGATGGGCGATGGCGGAGGAGGCCAGGTCGCGGTGCGGGCGGACGAGGCCATGGACCTCGAACCCATCGGCCAGCAGGGCCTCGGCGAGGTACGAACCGTCTTGCCCGGTGATGCCGGTGATGAGGGCGCGAGGCATGGGGGGCGGACGGGAGGATCAGAGGCTGGGGAGGAGCCGCCCTTCCCGCTGGGCCTGGAGAAGCTGGAGGTCGGCCTCGACCATCAGCTTGACGAGGTCGGCGAAGCGGGTGCGAGCCTCCCAGCCAAGCTGCTGGCGGGCCTTGGAGGCGTCGCCCACCAGGTGGTCGACTTCGGCGGGGCGGTGGTAGCGCGGGTCCAGCTCAACGTGCTTCTGCCACTCGAGCCCGGCATGGCCGAAGGCGAGTTCGAGGAATTCGCGGACGGTGTGGGTTTCGCCGGTGGCGATGACGTAATCGTCCGGTTGATCCTGCTGGAGCATGCGCCACATGGCCTCGACGTACTCCGGGGCATAGCCCCAGTCGCGGGCGGCGTCGAGGTTGCCCAGGTAGAGCTTGTCCTGGAGGCCGGCGCGGATGTGGGCAACGGCGCGGGTGATCTTGCGGGTGACGAAGGTCTCCCCGCGTCGGGGGGATTCGTGGTTGAAGAGGATGCCGTTGCTGGCGTGCAGGCCGTAGGCTTCGCGATAGTTCACGGTGATCCAGTAAGCGAAGACCTTGGCGCACGCGTAGGGGCTCCGCGGGTGGAAAGGGGTGGTCTCGCGCTGCGGGATCTCGCGGGCCTGGCCAAACATCTCGCTCGAGGACGCCTGGTAGAAGCGGGGGCACAAGCCGACCTCGCGGATGGCCTCGAGGAGTCGCACCGTGCCGGTGGCGACGATGTCGGTGGTGTATTCGGCGCTGTCGAAGCTGACGCGCACATGGCTTTGGGCGGCGAGGTTGTAGACCTCGTCCGGCTGGACCTGGCCGACGAGCCGGGCCAGACCGCTGGCGTCGCTGAGGTCGCCGTAATGGAGCCGGAGCCGGACGTCGCTGCGGTGTGGATCCGCGTAGATGGCGTTCAGCCGGCCGGTGTTGAAGGTGCTGGCCCGCCGGATGAGGCCATGCACCTCGTAGCCTTGCCGGAGCAACAACTCCGCCAGATACGAACCATCCTGGCCGGTGATGCCGGTGATCAATGCTTTCTTGGGCATGCGTCGCGCCGCAGGGTTGGTGACGCCCGGAACGCTGGCAAGCCTGGAAAAGGGCGAAAAGCGCCGCAGGAAGCGGCGCTGTGTCGAGATCGCCTGATGCCCCGTCCGGGCAGGAATCAAGGCGAGCGGACCCGGTAGAAGGAGGTCTGCCCTTCGCCCGAGGCGGCTGCAGTCCACTCGCCGTGGGTCAGGCCCGTCGCCACGGGCTGCCACGGACCGTCGAGGGTGGGGGCAGAGAGGACCGAGTAGGTGTGCCCGGCCACCCGCGGCCAGGTGAACGTGAGGGTGCCGTCGGGGTTCAAACGGCAGTTCACGAGCCCCACGGCATCGAGCAAAGGTGGGACGGGTTCGCTCCAGGGCTGGCCGTCCGGACGCCGGCCGGGGGTCACCGGCTCCGTACCCACGGTGGCTTGAGGAACGAACCCGTCTGAAAGGGTGGGATGGCGGGCCATCGAGCCCTGGCTGCTCATCTGGGTGGCGGTGTACACGACGCGTTCGACCAGGTGGCCGAGGGCGTTGCGGAGGAGGATCTGGTCGCCGGTGTTGTTGAGCGCCAGACCAGCAGAGCCTTCGCTGGCGGGTTGGGCCGCGACGTCGAGCTGCGGAGGGGAGGCGTCACGAGGACCGCCATAGACCACCAGCGGGTGGCCGGCGGGCAGGAGCGTCGGCGCCGGAAAGCGGTGCCGCACCTGAACCGCGTCGGACAGGGTCCAGCCCTCGAGGGACAGGTCGGCAGGGCCGTGGTTGACCAGTTCGACATATTCGTCGTGCTGACTCGGGTTGGTGGCCGGGGTCTCGCGGCAAAGCGGGTTGTAGTGGGGAGCGTCGACGGAGACGGTTGGATTGGCGAGGTACTCGGCGATCACCATCTGTTGCTCGGCCGGCGTGGGGACGTAGATCCGCCACGAGACGGTCCGGGTGCCGGCCTGGTTCGCGACGCGCAGTTCGAGGTCGAGGAATTGGCCGGCGTCGGCCGCCGTCGGGGCCATCGTGAACGTCCCGGTGACGCTGGGGCCGGTGGTGGCAGCAAAGTCCCAGCGAGCGGAGCCAGGCAGCGGGTTGGTGACCGGTTAGACGCTGACGGCGATGCCGGCGGGATCGGTCGCGGTGACGGTGAGGGTAAGTTGTTCGCCGGGGCGCAGGCTGTGTTCGGCGAAGGTGTTGGTGGTTTGATCACCCGGGCGGAGCAGGCGCTCCAGGACGTGGGTGAAGGAGACGACCGGCGGTTCGCCCACGGGCGGGGTGTCGGTGACGGTGAGTTGGGCAACACCGCTCGTGACGGAGCCGCTGTCGTTGCTCACCACGACCTGATACGCGCCGGCGTCTTCCGGGCGGACCGCGGCCAGGACCAGCACGGCATCGGTGGCGCCCGGCCAGGGTTCCTGGTTGCGCAGCCACTGGTACTGGAGGGGAGCCCGGCCGGTGGCGGCCACGCTGAAGGTGACTTCGGCACCCGCCACGACCGTCAGGCTCTGCGGTTGCCGGGTGATGGCCGGGACGTCGCCCGGCGGGGCGAACAGCTCGGCGAAGCTGGTGGCGACACGCAGGTCGTCCACGGTCAGCGTGCCCATGCTGTTGCCGCTGCTGAGGGACTGGCGGAGGGCAAAAGCATGGATTGCCAGCGGGGTGCCGTCGTCGCCAGCCACGACGCCCGGATCAGCTTCCTGCGTCGGGTTCACCCAGAGCGTGCTGCGGGCGGTCGCCACCTCGTAACGGCAGACCAGGGTGTAGTCGGTCTGCAGGTCGAGGTCGGTTTCGAGCAGGGTGGGGCTGGCCGCGGCTTCGGCGATGCCGACGCGCAGGCGACCTTCGGCGGCTCCGGCGGTGGCGGCGAAGAGCCGGCCGCGGAAGCCGGTGGTGCCGTCCTTGAAGTGGGCGAAGAAGGTGCCGGTACCGCGGGGCAGGGCGGTGAAGTTCACGGTGAACGCGGCGTACAAGACCGCGTCGCTGCTGGCCGGCAGTGGGCCGGACGCGAGGGCGAGGTTGACGTCCTCGCTTTCCTGGTCGGTCAACTCCACGGCTTCAGCGCGGACGTTCACCTGGCCCGCGGTGCCGCTGTGGGTGGACCAGCGGCCGCCGGACACCTCGACGAGCGGGCCGTCCGGATAGACGAAGGGTTCGTTCAGGAGGAGCTCGGCGTGGAGCGAGGTCAAGCCAGGGACCAAGAGCAGAAGGCCCAGGCACGCGGTTCGGGACGGGGAGAGGCGGGGCGCCTTGAGACGGATGAGGTTTTGCATGGCCCCAGCATTCCGGGTGCGACGGGTCCGGTGCACGGGCAAAGCCGGACAAAGTCGGGCGAGGCGCGGTCGAACCCGGCAGGATCCGGCGCGGCTGACTCCGAAAGGTCCTAGCGGACCTCCACGACCCGGCCCCGGGGACCGTGACTCCGCCCCGGTGCGGGCGGCCGGCAGAAACCTGGCAGAAACCCCTTGACCCTCGGTTACAGGGCGGCATATTGCCGCCATCTCTGAGAAGAAAGACATGTAGATTGCATGTTGTGTCTTAATCCAGCAACCCCACCACCGGGTCCACCACCCCCTGCGCTCGAACCCATGATCCCCTCACTGCACCCCCTCCGATCCTGCGGCTTCCGCCGCGTCGCGTTGCCTTCCCGGGCCTGCTTGACGGCCGTCGGACTGAGTCTTGGCCTGCTGTTGCCGCCGGGCTTGCGGGCGGGGTCGCTGCAGACCGACTTCACGGTCGATCCGGGCGGCGTGCCCCTGGGCAAGGCGAAGATCGACAACGGGATCCTCAAGCTGCAGGACCTGCAGGAGTACATCGACGGAGAGTCGACGCTGCCGATGCACGGGTCGTATGTGTTCCCGCCGCTGGACGACGACGGCGCGCGGGTGGCGGGCTTCACCGCGGCGTTCCGCGTGAGCATTCACGGGGGGACGGAGCAGCCGGCGCAGGGGTTCAGCCTGGTGCTGGCGGAGGACATTGCTGGTCTCACGGACCCGTTTCGAGAGGGGGGCGGCGACAGCACGGGGCTGGTGATCTCGTTCGACACGATCGACAACCTGGCGGGGTTTGGCGCGGAGGGAAACCAGCTCGGGGATGCGCCGGGGATCATTGTGAAGCAGGGCGGCCAGCGGCTGGCGGCGAAGCGCTTCAACGGGCTGCGGACGGGCGCGGCGAACACCCAGACACCGGTGTTTGTGCCGGTGGAGGTCCGGCTCGAGGCCGACGGGACCCTGGACGTCACGTACAACGGCACGCGGGTCTACGAGGACTTCCCGATTCCGTATGCGCCGGTGGCGGGGCAGTTTGGCTTCGGGGCAGGGACCGCCGAGCTGACGGCGGCGCTGCGGGACAACCACTGGATCGACGATCTGTCGATCACCACGACGACGGTGACCGGCGCCTACCTGCTGTCGGCCCTGCCGCTGGGAACCAACGTCCGGCCAGACGCGCGGGTCGAGGTGCGGATTCAGGATTTGGGCGGGGCGGCGACGGCGCTGAAGTTCGATGACGTGACGGTGACGGCGACGAGTTCGACAGCGGGCGGGGTGACGACGATCACGTATGACCCGCCGGGCCTGCTGGCGCCGGGGACGAGTCACACGGTCGAACTGACCTACGGGGCCAAGACGTTGAGGTACGAGTTCACCGTGGCGAATGTGATGGTGGTTCCGGCGGCGTATGCGGTGGCGCCGGCGACGGTCAACACCACGCTGGGCGGTTTCAAGATCCGGGTGCACCAGACGGAGACGGCGGCGCCCGGGGGCAACACGGCCGACCGCGTCGAGCGCCAACTCGCCGGCGAGTTCGGCGAGAACATTGCCGACCTCACCTTCGCCAACGCCGACGGGACGTTTGATCGTGACGTCGTCAACTTCGAGCAGGACGGGCTCAGCGCGGGGCTGTTCAACTGGCAGACAGGCCACGGGGAAGAACTCATCCCGGGCATCCCGGGTTGGACCGCGTCCACGGACAACATCGCGAGGGAGATCCTGGCGGTGCTCGATCTGGCGGCGGGTTCGTACACGCTGGGGGCGGTGAGCGACGACAACCTGCGGCTGACGCTGGGCCCGGATCCCCGCGATGTGACGGCATTGCGCATCCTGGACACGACGATTGGGACAGTGCGGGGCACGTTCCTGGTCGAGCAGGCCGGACTCTATCCGATCCGGGTGTTGTGGGGCGAGGGCGGGGGTGGGGCGCACATCGAGTTGTGGGCGGAGGATGCGGCGGGGCAACGGGTGCTGCTGAACGACCGGGCGACGGCGGGGCATATCCGGGCCTACCGCCAGCGCGCCGCGGGCTATCAGGCACCGCCGTACTTGAGTCGGGCTTCGCCCGCGCCCGGCGAGCTGAACGTCAGTACTCTGCCGCGGATTGTGCTGGAGGTCACCGAGGACGCGACCACGGTGAACCCGGCGACGATCGCGCTCACGCTGAACGACCAACCCGTGAACCTGCCAGCGGGGGCGGTGACCAAGGCGGGCAAGGTGACCACCGTTGACATCAAGCTGCTGGCGGCGCTGGAACCTCTCGCGGAGCAGACGTTGCGCCTGGCCTTCTCCGACGGCGCCGGCAACGCGGTGACCCGCGAGTATCGCTTCACGACCGGAAGGGCCACAGCCGTGAACCTGGCCAACGCGGTGAAGGGCTACTGGGATTTCCGGGGCGGCAACCTCGCCGCAACCGTCGGGCGCGACCTGCAGTTCATCGACAACGCTCTGGCCAGCCGGTATCGCTTCGGCACAACCGCCGAGCTGGGCATTCCGGGCATTGCCGGCCAACCGGCTCGCGTGCTGCACATTCCTTATACGCCCGGTGAACCCCGGGATGTGTTCAGCAAGATCGGCCTGCGGATGCAGCACACCATTGCCCCGAATGGCGGGGGGCGGAAGGCCAACCAGTGGACGCTGATCCTGGACGTCTACTGGGGCCCGGAGAGCCAGGGCTTTGGCGGCTTGCTGCAGACCCATGACCTGGACAACCCGACCGACGGCGACCTGTTCTGGCGGCGCAGCGATGGGAGCTACGGCAAAGGCTGCTGCTCGCTCTACGACGACCTGCCCGCCGACAAGCAGCACGCCAGCGAGACCTGGGCCCGGGTGGTGTTCGTCGCCGACCTGGCGGCCAACCCGCCGCGATTGGCCAAGTTCATCAACGGCTACAAGCACCGCGAGGATCTCACCGGCGACGGCGGCTCGATCGACGGGCGATTCGCGCTGCCGCCGGAGGTCTTTCTGTTCGGTGACGGCGACGACAACGAGCGGACCGAGGCTTTCGTGAACGCCATCCAGATTCGCGACGGGGCGATGACCGACGACGAAGTGGTGGCCCTGGGGGGTCCGAGCGCGGCGGGCATCCCCATTCCCTATGCGCAGTGGGATTTCGAGCAGGGTAACCTGGCGGCCACGGTGGGGAACGATCTCCAGTTCATCGACAACGCCCTGGCCAGCCGCTACCGCTTCGGGACCACCACCGAACTGGGCATCCCGGGCATCGAGGGTCAGCCGGCCCGTGTGCTGCACATCCCTTACACGCCCGGCGAGCCGCGGGATGTCTTCAGCAAGATCGGGCTCCGGGCGGACCACGGCCTGGGCGTGAACGGCGGGGGCACCAAGCTGAACCAGTGGACGTTGGTCATGGACGTGTACTGGGGCCCGGAAAGCCAGGGCTTCGGCGGGTTGCTGCAGACCCACGACCTCGACAACCCGACCGACGGCGACCTGTTCTGGCGACGCAGCGACGGCAGCTATGGCAAGGGCTGCTGCTCATCGTACGACGACCTGCCCGCGGACAAGCAACACGCCAGCGAAACCTGGGCACGGGTCGCGTTCGTGGCTGACCTGACGGCGAACCCGCCGCGATTGGCCAAGTTCATCAACGGCTACAAACACCGCGAAGACGTGACCGGCGACGGCGGCTCGCTCGACGGGCGGTTCGCGCTGCCAGCGGAGTTCTTCCTGTTCGGCGACGGCGACGACAACGAGCGGACCGAGGCGTACGTCAATTCGATCCAGCTCCAGGCCCGCGCGCTCACCGACGACGAGGTCATCGCCCTGGGGGGACCGCGCGCCACCGGGATCCCCACGCCCAACCCGGTCAAGGGCGAGTGGAACTTCGACCAGGGCAACCTGGCGGCCACCATCGGGCGCGACCTGCGCTTCATCGACAATGCCCTCGCCAGCCGGTATCGCTTCGGCACGACCGCGGAGCTGGGCATCCCGGGCATTGACGGCCAACCGGCTCGCGTGCTGCACATCCCCTATACGCCGGGCGAACCCCGGGACGTGTTCAGCAAGATCGGCCTGCGCATGGAACATCTCGTGCCGCCCAACGGCGGGGGCGCCAAAGCCAACCAATGGACCCTGATCCTGGACCTCTACTGGGGCCCGGAGAGCCAGGGCTTTGGCGGCTTGCTGCAGACGCATGACCTGGACAACCCGACCGACGGCGACCTGTTCTGGCGGCGCAGCGATGGGAGCTATGGCAAGGGCTGCTGCTCGATCTACGACGGCCTGCCGGCAGACAAGCAGCACGCCAGCGAGACTTGGGCGCGGGTGGTGTTCGTCACCGACCTGGCGGCCAACCCGCCGCGATTGGCCAAGTTCATCAACGGCTACAAGCACCGCGAAGATCTCACCGGCGACGGCGGCTCCATCGACGGGCGGTTCGCGTTGCCGCCGGAGGTCTTCCTGTTCGGTGACGGCGACGACAACGAGCGGACCGAGGCCTTCGTGAACGCCATCCAGATCCGCGAGGGCGCGATGACCGACGACGACGTCATTGCCCTGGGTGGCCCGAGTGTGTTCGGCATCCCCTCCGCCGCCTCGGGTTCCGGTTTGGCGACGACGCCGCCGCCCTCCTCACCGACGCTGACGATTCAGAACAACGGCAACGGCACGCTCACCCTCACGTGGGACGGCGCCGGTTTCACGCTCGAGCAGGCCCCCGCTGTGACCGGGGCGTGGGCGGCGGTTGCGGGTGTGTCGGGCAATTCCGCGACGGTCAACGCGAACGAAGCCGCCCAGTTCTATCGGCTGCGCAAGTAGTCCGTCGGTAGGAGCCGACGTCAGGAGGCTCAGCAGAGTCTCGTTACCTCGACTCCTACTTTCTCCACACTGGTAGGAGCCGACGTCAGGAGGCTCAGCAGAGTCTCGTCACCTCGACTCCTACTTCCGCGGGCGGACGACGGATCAGCGGAGCCGTAGGCCCACGGGCAGGCTGTCGCCGAGCGCGCGGGCTTCCTCCGCGGTTTCCAAGGCCACGACTTCGGTGACCAGCCGGAGCCAGTGCTCCGGGGCGGCGGCCTGGCGAAGGGCGGCTGCGACCTCGGCGCGCAGGTCCGGATCGAGGTCGCGTGCGCGGTCGCCGGTGCAGCGGGCGAGCTGGGCGGCGGCGAAGGCGGCGTGTTCGACGTTGCCCAGGCCCAGCTCCAGCAGTTGTGCGACCCAGACGGCGGCGGCCTCGGGAGGGACCGTCTTGTGGCTGCTGCCGTAGAGCGGCACGCGAGCACCCAAACGACCCAGGGCCCACGCCCAGGGTCCGGCCCGGTCATCGGGTCGGCGCAAGCGCCCGGCGAGCCCCTCGCCGAGCAGGATCTTGTCCGTCGGTTCCAGGTGTTCGAGGGAAGCGGCGGTGCGCACCATTTCATGCCAGCCTTCGGCCCGCGGGATTTTCGCACCGGCGGGGACGTCGGCCGAGGGCAGTGGCAGGCGCCGCGCCAGATGGGGCTTGAGGAAGTTCCAGAGCTCCTGCTGGGCGGGTGCCTCGAGCCCCCCGGCCAGGCGCCGCCACATCACCCAGAACTCGTTCCAGATCGCCGTCTCCCCCGGGTGCGCCACCCCCTCGCGCAGCAACCCGAAGGTCTGGGCACAGCGCCAGTCATCGAGCGGATAGCCAAAGCCCGGTCGGAGGCAGTAGCCGGCAACCTGATAGAAGACGCGCTCGTGGGCGGGAGAGCGACGACGGCGTTTCGCGCCGGCGAACAACGCGCCCCACAGCTCGCGCAACAGCGGCAGCCGCCACGAATCCCGCGGACCCGCCAGGCGTTCGAGGGCGCCCCAGAGCTGCTTGGCCTCGCGGCCTTCCGCACCCGGCGTCGGCGCGGCTTGCGGACCGAAGGCGCGCTGCACGAGGGTCCGCACCTCCCCCAAGCGGGCCGGCAAGGACTCGGCGACGGAAGGCGCGGTGCGCACGGCGGCGCCCCGCAGATCGAACTCAAGCCGCCACCGCTCGTCGCGGTCATTGGCCACGCACCAAAGTTCGAGCGTGCCGAGCTCGGTGAGCACGGCGCGGAGGTGAACGCTGACGGCGGTGGGTTGCCGGCCCGTGCCGCGGAAGAGGGTGTGGATCGGCGGAAGCGCGTGAAAGACTTCGTCCACCTCGACCACGTCACCCGGACGATCCGGGCGATCCGCGGTCGTCGAGAACCACGGCAGTTGCACGGGTCGGCCCAGCGTGAGCTGGAAGGGGCGTTCGCGGAGATCCACAGGATCGCCCGGCTCGTGTCCGCGGGGGAGCACGCACACAGCGCGGTTGGCCGTGGCTTCTTTCCCGCCGCCGAGCCCGACGTAGAAGGCCTGAGCCGCACCGCCGCGAATCCGCTCGGCGTGGCCGTGGCGCACCCGCCCGTAATGCGCCGCGCCCCGCGCGACAGCCAGGCTGAGCGAGCCGTGCGGAAGCAGCCGGATCGCCGGGGCGCCGGGCCACCACGAGGACACCACTTCGACCAGGCGCCGGACCAGCCGGTCCGATTGGAACACCCCCCCGTTCAGCAATAGGGCGTCGGGGCGAGGCAAAGGCCTCGGGAGAGGCAGGCTGGAAGCCTGCCCCTGGAGTTTGGACATTCTGTAAGAAGCGAAGTGGTCGAATCGCTGAGTTGCGATCAGGCGGCGGTGCTGACCATCGTTTGATAGGTGGGCGTAGGGTCGCCGTGGAAAACGTGACCGGTTTATCGGCCAACCGCTTGCAGTGCAGGGTCACCAGGTCCAGGCAGAGGTCGTTTGCCCCGCGGCGCCATTTGGGCAGGGCTTCATAGACCTCGGTGCGGGTGGTGCCGTAGCAATGGAGGCTGGCCAAGAGCAACCAGCTATGCATGGCCACCAGCAGCGCGGGCACTTTGCTCACGGAGTGCTTGTTCCAGACCTGGGCCCCTGACGCCCAGGATGTCCTTCTCGTCCCGATGATTGACCTCGATGCCCCAACGGTCGAAGCGGTTGGCAGTAAGACCGCGGCTGGCGTGCTCAGGTCGCTGGTCAGCAACAGCGGGCTGCCGGTAGTACTGGCGTCCGTTCTGGTGGTGCGATAGCCCACTGGCGCCACCACCAGCAGGCGGACTTCCCGTTTTCGGGAACCGCCCTGCCAATAGATCTTGGTCAGTTCCTTGTAGCGCACCAGGCGAAAGCAGCCCCGTGAAAGATCTGATCTTCTGCCACCGGGCGTGGAAGCGCGATGAACTTGCTCCGGGGTGAACTTGGTTCGGCCATAGAAACGGGGCTCAGTCTGGCGCGCCTTGCACAGGACAATGTCTTGCGACAGCGCACGATCACGCTCACGTTCTGGGCCTCCCAATCCCCGCCACACGGTGCGGTTGCAGAAGGAGCCGTCGCCGACCTGAAGAGGCGCTGGGCCGCATGGCCGGTCTGGTCGGTGGGCGCGCCTGGGTCAGCGTGACAAACTGCACCGAGAGGTTCTTCTTCTTGAGCGCTGATACTCCGCGGTCGGCCGCCGCACGCGCCGGGCTTTTGACCACCGGGCCATTTCAAAGCGCACCGGATGGAACGGGAGGAACTCATCCATCCCGCTCATAGAGCGGCAGGACCAGACTCGCTTGCAGAAGGTGTCCCAACGCAGGTTGGTTTGAAGGCCGGTCCAGGATCGCGATGCCATTGGGTTTGGGGACGTGCTTGTCCTGGCGCCACACCGCGTGTCGTCGGTGCTCAGGACGATGCGTTGAGCTGGTGCTTTGAGGCCTGTTCCAGAATCGGATGGAACAGCGCGTAGCTGCCAGGGCGAGCGCGAGAAGACCTTGTAGTCCGCCGACCAGTCTTTGTGGTGCTGCCGTGAAACCGATGGCGTGAGGTGCGCCGGCCCAGGCCACAGAGGATGCCAAAAGCCAGGGCAGGGCGCGTTGGAGGCTGCGCTGCTGGGAAAACCAAGGCCCAGCGGGCGGTGGGCCCGCAGATAGGTCAGGAGGTTCGTGGGTGACTAGCGTTGGCGAAAGGCCGGTGCAGCGGTTGCACCCACACCGCTTGCGGGGCTTTGCAGCGTGCGCTGGCGGCTCTTGACGGTCCGCCCGGTGGTCTGTCCGAGGTGAAGCCAACCGGCGGCTTGGTAGGCAGTGCCGGCAAAGCGGTCCTCCTCCACGAGGTCCGACCAGCCACCGGATGGCCGTAGCGGGCTTGCCAATGCGGACAAGCGCCGGGCGGCTGCTTCCAGGAGGTGCGAGGCCAGATGGGCACCCGACCCAGGGCAAGAGCAGGAAGCGCTGTTGATTGGCCAGCAACCCAGATGTTGCTGGCGCTGCTCCACCGACCAACCGATGAACCGATCCCACCGCGACTTTCCAGGCGGCCGCGCCAAACACCATCACTGCCAACCTCGTCCGCGACCATCGGCAGCCAGGTATTGAGGTCTTCCCGACCGCCCCCTGGAAACCCTGATAATCGATACTGGGCCGGCCAGCGTCCCACGCGCTTATTGCAACCTGAGGTCTGGACCAGTTCCAGGCGCACGGGCTGCACGGAAGCTGATCGCTGTCAATGGGCGTCGGCGTCGCGGGCAGCAGCTCCGGCTGGCCAGGGGTGGGCTTACGCACGCGGCCGACCCGTGCAGGTCCGTGGCGGTGGCAACTGGATCAAACCCCGACCTGCAGCTTCAAGAGCAGCGTGCGGGCGGCCATGTCTTTGAGTCGGCCGGCCGCGTTACGCCAGTTCCAGAGCTCGCACAGACGCGACAGCGACGTGCGATGCCAGTCAGGGTGCCGCCACCAAGGCGCGCACTGCCGCCAGATCATCGCCCGAGCGTGCGGCCCTGACGCGGATCGCTCCACTGGCCCTGGATCTACGCCATCACGGGTCGTGAGTCCGCCGGAAAATGTCCAAACTCCAGAGGCAGGCTGGAAGCCTGCCCCACAACGTCGGGCGCGGACGGAGGAGACCCCAACGACGGCTCCGCGGCGAGGGCGGCGTGGCCGGCGGCGGCGTGTTCGCGGAGGAAGGCCGCGAGGTGGCGTGTGATCGCGGGTTCCTTCGCGTAAGGCAGGCCCAGTTCCTGCAACGCGGTCCGGGCCCCTCGGCCGGGCGCGTCCTCCGCGGCGCAGTGCGGCAGGAATCCGTCGAGCACCAACCGCTCGGCCTCGGCGCGCGGAATCGTGGCGCTGAGCGTGCCCCCAAGTAACCGGCTGCCCTCGCCCGCGACGGCCACGCGATACGACTCGGGCGGCGCCTCACCCAGCAGGGCCTCCTTGGCCGCGCGAGCCGCCTGGACCAACAGGCTCCACTGCAGCGCGCCAAGCTTGCGCCCTGCCCGACGCCATTCGTCCTCGACCCAATGCGCGAGGGCGGCATCCATGTTGTCGCCGCCCAACAGCAAGTGATCACCCACGGCCAGCCGGCGCAGCCGGGGCCCGCTGGAGGTCGCCTCCACCTGCATGAGCGAGAAATCGGTCGTGCCACCGCCGACATCAACGACGAGGATCAGCCGGATGCCGCTGAGCGCACCGGCCAGATCGGCGCGATGCCGGGCGAGGAAGTCGTAGAACGCCGCCTGCGGCTCCTCGAGCAACGTGAACTGCGGCAGGCCGGCGCGGCGGGCGGCCTCGGCGGTCAGCGTTCGGGCCACCTCATCGAAAGAGGCCGGCACCGTCACCACCACTTCCTGGCCCGCGAGCGGCGCTTCGGGATGCGCGTGATCCCAGGCTGCGACGAGATGCGCCAGCAGGTGGGTGGTGGCTTCGACCGGCGAGAGCTTGCGCATGGCATCCGGAGGCGCGCCCCAGGGCAAAATGGCTGCTGTGCGGTCGACACCCGAATGACACAGCCAGCTCTTGGCCGAGGCGACCAGCCGACCCGGCACCCGCGCGCCCTGCGCCCGGGCCCATTCACCCACGATAGGCCCTGCTTCCCCACCCCACGGCAGCCGCGTCGTGCCCGCTGCGAACTCGGATTCAGCCGGCAGATAGAGGAAGGAAGGCAGGAGCGGCCGTGACGCCACCTCGCCCGGGCCCTGCAACTGGGGCACAGGAAAGTCGGCCACGCCCCCGGCGACGCCTTCCGCCAGACCCGCCCAGGCCACGGCGCAGTTGGTCGTGCCCAGGTCGATCCCGATGGCGTAGGGCCGGCTCAATCCTTCATCCGGACGTTCAGCTCGAGTTTCCATTGGCCGGAACCGCCCTGTTCGAGGCAACGCAGTTCGAGCGTGCCCACCTCGGTCACCGCGGCCTGGAGGTTCACCGGGACCAGTTCGCCCGCATTGTTGGCGGTCGCGGGGAGGGTGGTCTCGAGGGGGGCCAGTTCCTCGAGATCGTCGGCGTCCGTGGCCGATTCGAGCAGGGTCCCCACCCGATCCTCCCGGCGCAGCGAGCTGGCGAAGAACCGGAAGCGGGTCGGTTCGCCGACCACCAGGCCGAACTCCTGCGGCGGCACATCCGCCTGCGTGCCTTCCTCCATGCCGAAGGGCGCGACACACAGCGCCTTGACGGGCGGCGACACACCGGGCACGGCGGGCATGGGGGTTTCGACTCCCACGTAGTAGGCGCGGGCGGTGCCGCCGCGGATGCGCAACCCGTGGCCCTGGCGCACCCAGCCGTAGTAAGCGGCTCCGCGCGCGACGGCGAGATCCAGCTCGGCGCCCCCGAGTTCCTTGGCCGGTTGACCGCCGTCGGCCGCGAGTCAGTCGTTCAGCACCTCGAGCACGCGCTGCTTGAGCGGGCTGGCGCGAAACACGCCCCCGTTGAAGAGCACGACCGTCGGATGCACGAAGGACTGGCCCCGCACGTCGAGCGGGGCCTCGTGCGCTTCCGCCAGCGCCCGGGCCTGGCGGGTCAGGAACGCCGCCAAATGCCGGGTCACGGCCGGATCCTGCGCGTAAGGCAACGCGATCTGTGCCAGCCCGGTGCGCCGCGCGGTCTGGGGCCGGTCCGCTGCTGCCGTGCGGGGAAAGAAGCCATCGGTGAGGAGTTGCTCAAGCTCGGACCGCTCGAGTTCGGCCTTGAGCGTGCCGCCTACCAGAGCTGAGCCGCGACCCGGCACGACGAGCGGGGCGCGGGTGAGCTTCGGATTCTCGTAGAGGCGTTCCTTGGCCTGGCGACAGGCGAAGGTGAGGGCGTTGAACTGCCAGGCATCGAGCTTCTTCCCCGCGGCGGCGAGACGCGCATGGACGGCGTGGGCCAGGGTGAGGTCCATGTTGTCGCCGCCCAGCAGGATGTGATCGCCCACAGCCACGCGCGTCAGTTCGACCTCGCCCGCCCGCTCCGTCACGGCAATGAGGGAGAAGTCGCAGGTGCCGCCCCCGACGTCCACGACGAGGACGACGTCTCCCGGGCGAACCTGTTTGCGGAAGCCGGCGCCCATCGCCTCGCACCACGCGTAGAACGCGGCCTGGGGTTCCTCGAGCAACGTGAGCTGCGGCAGGCCGGCGAGTTCCGCCGCCCGGCGCGTCAGGTCCCGCGCGGCGGCGTCGAACGAGGCGGGAACTGTGAGCACGACGTCCTGCGTGGCCAGGGGCGCGTCGGGGAACTGGTGATCCCAGGCCTCTCGCAGGTGAGTGAGGTACTGCGCCGAAGCCTCGAGCGGCGAGACGCGGCGGACGTCGGCCGGCGCCTGCCAGGGGAGGATGGCGCTTGCACGATCGACCCCGGCGTGACAGAGCCAGCTCTTGGCCGAGGTGACGAGTCGCATGGGCACTTTGCTGCCGTGGGCGCGGGCGAATTCGCCCACGACCGTCCCGCTCCGCTGGCTGTCCCAGGGCAGGCCCAGACCGCCGGCGGGAAACTCCTGCTCGTTCGGCAGGTAGAGAAACGAGGGCAGCAGAGGACGCGCCTCGACGGTGCCAACGGCCGTGAGTTGGGGAACGGCGAGCATGGTCTGCTCGCGGCGGCCCTCGCCCTCGTTCAGGTCGAAGTACGAGACGGCGCAGTTGGTCGTGCCGAGATCAATCCCGATGGAATAGCGAGGCATGGAGGTCAAAGCTCGACTTCAGCCGGGGCGAGCACACGGGGATCGAGCGCCGGGGAGAGGGTGGGCAACTGGACGGCGGTCGCCACCCAGCCGTGGTGTCGGAGGACGCCCCGGAACGGGGGTTGGCCCGCCACCTTGCCGGTGAGCCGGATGCGTTGGGCGTCAAAGCCGGCCGGCACGGTGACCGAGGCGCCGTCGGCCTCGCGCAACGCGGGTTCGAGGGTCAGCCCTTCGGTCAGCACCCGGCGGCAACCGGCGTGGACGACGCGGGCGGCGGCGCCGACTTCGGCGTCGTCAAAGCCGGCGATGTCTTCCTGCAGGAAATCGATCAGGCGACCTTCGCGCTGGAGCAGGCTGAGCAAATGCAGGGCAGGCGCCTGGGCCTGCTCGGGCGGAACGGCGGCGCTGGCCGCGGGGGCGGCCGCGACACCCGGGCCCAGCAAGGCGCGGGCCTGGCGCGCGAACTCCGGACGCGTAAGCGCCTGCCAGAAGCAGCGCAGCGCCACACCGACGCGGGCCAGGAACGGCAGGTTGGATGGGGGTGTGTTGCCCATAGGCCCGGGAAAATGCGGCATTCCCGCCAAAGGTCAAAGTCGGAATGGACGGCCACCGGCCGGCCATTGGCCGAGAGAGCTAGGGAGCCCGGAAATGCGCGGTTTCGCGCTTGACCAAAGGGTGCCCGGGACTAGGTTCGTTCAAAAAGCCGCCTCGTAATGAGATGAAACCACCGAATCGAAGAGCCCCCAAATCGCGCTCGCACAGGGTGATGCACGGGACAGAGTGGGTCTTTGCCCGACTCCGGCTGCGCACTGAAGAGCAGCGGTTGGCGTACATCCGCATGAGTCAATGGGGTTCCGAGGGGGAACCCAGGCTTCCGGCAGTCCGGGTTGGTGTGTCGGATAGCAGTCGGCCGCTGCCGACGTTCGACTGAGCAATGGCGAGTTGGGGAGAGTTGCTGCGGGAGCTCAAGGGGCACGGTTCACCTTGTGACTTGCTGAGGCGGAAACAGTTGCGTCGCCTGCATCAACTCACTGGACGGAATGTCATCATCTACTATTCCGGCTGGCTGCAGAAGGGCGAGCGCGTGGGCATGAGTCGGAGCCTTTTCGGTATCAATGATGCCGACAAGGATGGGTTCATGGCAGCGATCCACAAGCTGGACCCCAAGAAGGGCTTGGATCTGTTCCTGCACACGCCGGGTGGGGAAATGGCTGCGACGGAGTCGATCGTGGAGTATCTGCGGGACAAGTTCCGCATGAACATTCGCGCCGTCGTCCCGCAGATGGCGATGTCAGCGGGGACGATGATCGCGTGCGCCTGCTCGAGCATCTTGATGGGCAGACAGTCCAGCCTCGGCCCCATCGATCCCCAGATTAATGGCTTGCCGGCGCACGGCATTCTCGAGGAGTTCGAGCGGGCCAAACGAGAGATCGCAAAGTTCCCTCCCAGCGTGGCGGTTTGGCAGCCCATCATCGCGAAGTACCATCCCACACTGATTGGGGAATGCGAGAAGGCCATTCGCCTCGCCACGAGCATCGTCGGCGAATGGCTCAGGACAGGGATGTTCGATGGGATGCCTGACGCCGCTCCCAAGGCGGTCAGGGTCGTCACGGAGCTCGGCGATCACGCCGTAACCATGTCGCACGCTCGTCATGTCTCTGCGAAGAAAGCCCGGGCGATCGGGCTGGCGGTCGAGTCTCTGGAGGAGAACCAACGTCTGCAAGACGCTGTCTTGTCCACGCATCACGCCTGTATGCTCACCCTGGCCGAAACACCGGCATGCAAGATCATCGAGAACCATCTCGGTGCGGCGCGCATTGAGATTGTGAGGATAGCCAAGGATTGAGGCCGATGCTCAGGTCTTACGTGCGTGGGGGGGGGGGCGACGCAACGCGAGTGAGCCAACTCATGAGCAGGTCCGCTGAAGAGGCGTCTATCTCGCGTCGAGCACAGGAGTGCCCGCAACCAATCCTTGCCCGGCCCTCGCTTTCTATCCTTTCCAGCCTGTGGTGGCACGGCTAGGTTCCGGTCATGGCCACCCCGAACGACCCCACGGTCGGCTGGCACGCGTGTCGCACGGTCGGCTCGCCCACCGACTGGATGAGGCCCCGCGTGTCCCTCGTCCGGGCTGGCCTTCCCGACCCCTGCTCCCCGCCATGAGCTCCCTGCCTCCTTCCCACGACCTTCACGCCGGGCTGACGGTCAGCGTGCCGGGCCTCGGAGCGGTCCGCCTGGTCCGCGCCCTGGCCAGCAACCCGGAGACGGCCTTGTACCAGACCGACCATGCGGGCGTGGTGGTCAAGATCTTCGACCTGAGCTGCGGGCGGCCGGACGAGATCGGCTACGGTCCGTATGTGAATTTCCAGGCGGAGCTGGCCAACTTCGAGGAAATCCACGCGCTCGAGGGCCTGCGCGACTTCGTGCCGGCCTACTACGGAGCGAACATCGATTACGACGCGAAGTACGCGTTCATCGCCATGGAATATCTGCCGGGCCCGAACCTCCGTGCCTGGGCCGAGGACGAAGCGACGCGCGGTTACGGCCCGGACACGCTCGATGAGCTGCGACAGGCCACGCATGAGATGCTCGCCATCCTCCACCTGTTCCACGAGCGCGGTCTGCTGATGATTGATTTCAAGCCGGACAACGTGATCCGGCTGCCCGATGGCCGCGTTCGCCTCGTGGATCTGGGCGCCTTCTTCACGCCCCGCCATCGCGCCAACGTGATGAACTTCGTCTACGCCGCCACCCCCGACCACGCCGAGGTGTTGATCGACGCCTCGAATCTCCAGGCGGGCACGCCGCCTTCGACCGCCTCGGACGTCTTTTCGGCCGGGGTGGCGCTCTTCGAACTGGCGACCGGGGTCTCGCGCCTCGAGCTCGACCCGGCCACGGCCGAGGAGATGCTCGCCACCCCCTCGATGTACCGGTTCCGGGACTCGCAGATCGCCGATGTCTGGCGCGCCTTTCCGCATCTGCGCGAAGCCTTGCCGCTGGTTCAGACCCAGTTGCGCGAGCGGCGACTGCTCTTTTCGGAGGTGTGGCATTTGCTCAAGGCCTACCTGACGGCCAAGGTCTCCGACTGGGAAGGGATGGACCCCGAGCAACAGAACCAGGTGCTGCTCTCGACCGGCACCACGTTCGTCATGGAGCAGTTGCCGACCTCCCTCGCCTGGCTCGGCGGCGCCATCGCCCGCGCGACGGTCCTCCGGAGTCTGCGCCTGCGCGACCTGCGTGAACTCATCCAATTGCTGGGCAATCCCGCGCCCGACCATGCGCTCGCCGATGTGGCCACCCACAGCCATCTCGTGCAGCAGGTGCGCGACCTGGGCATCGAGACCGAGTTCGCCGCCCGCCTCAACACCTGGGAGGTCCGCTGGCACCGGGGCGTCGGTCACTGGGCCGTCGCCGCTCCGCTCGCCGCCCGCGAACTGGGGAACAACGCGGACTTTGTCCACCTGCAACCCACGGAGGCCGATGACGAAGGCCACACGTACTGGCGGGCCGTGGACGAGCTTCAAGCGGGCGAAATCCAGGGGCGCAAGGCGACCGTGGCGCGCCTCGCCCAGGACCATCGCGCCTGGCTCATCTAAAATCCTCATTGCATTCGCGGCCGCCCCACGGCACTGTCTGCCCCGCGAAAGATCGGGGCGTAGCGTAGCCTGGCTAGCGCGCTTGTTTCGGGTACAAGAGGTCGTGAGTTCGAATCTCACCGCCCCGACCACTTTCCCCTCCGCTGCCGGCACTGCATGAACAAGCTGATCCTGAATGCGTCGGTGTTGCTGTCGCTCGCGCTCTGTGCCCTGTGCCTGGTGCAATGGAAGCGCGAGAGCAAGTTGACCCTCGAAAAGGCCAAGCTCACCCACGACGTCTACACGAACAAGGTCGTCATCCAAAACCTCGAGGTGACCCTGCGCAGCCTGCAGGACGAGGTTCAGCGCCTCGAGGGGGTGCGCACGCTGCAGGAAGCCACCCTCAAGACCAACGCCGTCCGCATCAAGGAGCTGCAGGTCCTGTTGACCAAGGCCGAGGAGGAGCGCGACCAGAAGGCCACCCTCGTCGAGCAGTACAGCGCCGCCCTCGAAGAGGCCAACTCCAACATCAAGCAGCTCAACGAAGCCGTGATCAATCGCGACGAGGCCATCAAACAGCTCGTGGCCGAACGCGAGCAGCGCGTCGAGGATTACAGCAAGCTCGCCGGGGAGTACAAGAAGCTGGCGGACGAGTACAACAAAGCCGTCGGCGAGTACAACAAGCTCGTCGACGACGTCAAAGCCGCCAACGAAGCCGCCCAGCAACGCGGCGGCGCGCGGCGCTAGATTCTCTCGCCCCCGCGGCGCGCAGAAATCCAGCGCCGCCGGAGCGAAACAACCTCACGGCTTGCGTTCCTCGGCCGGCGAGATGGCGAAGGCGACTTTCTGGACGCCGGCGCGTCGCACCCAGTCCAGCACGCTGATCACGGCCCCGTGGGAGGCGTCTTTGTCGCCGGTGATGTAGACCGGCAGGTTGGTGTTGGCCTGGACCTTGTTGGTCAGAATCGAATAGAGCTCGGTCAGCGTCTTGCGCTCCTCCCCCACGTACACGTCCCCCAGCTTGTTGATCGCGAGGTTGAAGATGTCCGGCTTGACCTCGCGTCCCCGGGCGGTGGCCGTGGGCAGATCCACCTTGATCGACTGCAGCTTGATCATGCTCAGGCTGACCATCATGAACGAGGCCAGCAGGAAGAACATGATGTCGATCAGCGGAATGATCTCGATGCGCGCCTTCTTGTGCGGGACGGGTGAGCCGATTTTCATGCGGGCGGGGGCGCTGGGGCAAGGGGCGGATCAGGGCGCAAGGAAGACCGGCACGACGCGCGGCGGACGTCAGACCTGGGCGGCTTCACGCCGCATCTCCATGGTATCCATGCCGGTGCGGAGCTTGGCGGCGTTGACCATGACCTCGATGTTGGTGGCGGCGGTCTCGAGCTCGAACTGGAGCTTGGTAACCTTGCTGGTGAAGTAGTTGTAGGGGATCAGGGCCACGATGGCGATGCCCAGACCGCAGGCGGTGGCGATGAGCGCCTCCCCGATGCCGCCGGTGACCGCCTCCACCCGCACCTCCGTGTCGCCCAGCGTCACGAACGAGCCCATGATGCCGGTGACGGTGCCGAGCAACCCCAGCAGCGGCGCCAACGTCACCAGCGTGTCCATCACCGTCAGGAACCGACCGGCCTTGCGGAGCTCGACGCCGGCCGCCACCTGCAACGCCCCCTGCAGCGAGTAGTGCACGTGGTTCAGTCCGTGCCAGATCATGCGCAGGACCGGGTCGTTCGAGTTCTTGGATTGCCGGGAAGCCTCCCCAAAATCCCCGCCCTCCAGCGACGCCAGCACCTTCTCGAGGGTCTCGGGATCGCGCCGGACCGACTGCATCGTCCACCAGAACGCGCGTTCCCCGACGACACAGACCGCCACCAGGGCCGTCGCCAGGATCGGCCACATGATGGGCCCGCCCGCCACAAACCACTCGATCACGACATTGCCGAACATACGATTCGTTGATTGCCTCGGTCACCTTCCCCGGCCGCTACCGTGCCGGGGTTTTACCCCCCGGCGACCACCGGGGAGCGTAACCAGCGGCCCCCTCGCCTGTCCATCTCAGACTTGGTCGCTGTCCGGCTCAGTTGGCCTCCAGGACATATTCAAGGAACCAGAGCTTCTCCTCCCCCGGGGGATCGAACCGCCAGCGCGTAGTAATGTGCTGCAACACCCGGCGATCCAGCTCCGCGATGCCCGTCGACTTGTGGAACTCGACCGACTTCTTTTCGCCGTCAGCGCCGACCCGGATGTAGATAACGCCCTCGGCTCGCTGCCCGCTTCGTACCATCCCGGAATAGAAAGGCGGCTTGGGGAAGATCCCACGCGGTCCGCTAGCTCCCAGACGGAACCGCTCGGGCCGAGGGGCAGCCGCCATCGCAGGACGATCCGGCGGCACATAGGCAGGCGGCGGCGGCGCCAGGGCCGCAATCTTGGCGATCACCACGTTGGTCGTCTCCACCTGGACCGGGAAGCTGAGCGACGCGTCCATCGCCGCTACCACGATCGGCGAATACACCGTCGGCGGCGCATCGTCGGGCTCGGGCTCGCTCAGTTGCTCGGGCTCCGGCGGCGGCGGGGTCTCGGCTGGCGGCGGCAGCTCCACATGGGTGTATTGCTGCACCTCCGGGAGCGCCCGCTCACTGATCATGGGCGTCTTGGCAATGCCGGTCACCCCGATGAGCAGAAAGGCGAAGAAGATGGAGTTGGCATAGGCGTACTTGGCATAGCTGTCCCGCGAAGCCGCGGGGAAGCAGTACTGGGCCAACTCCGAATGGAACTGGTAATGCGGCGTGGCTGCATCCGCCGCCGTGGCGCCTGCGCTCATGGCAATCATTCAACGGCCTGGTATCCGGACCGCCGACCGCCACCCACACTACGTCTGCTGCCGGCGTCGGTCGGGAGCCCATCAACCGCAACCCAAGTGTAGACGGGGGCCCGGACGACGCAACTGGGAAGACGTCGCCGAAGCACGTCGGGCCTGCCCTCTGTTCCAGGCGCCGACGTGAGGAGGCGAAGTCCATTCCGTTTGGCCCTGACGCCTCCTCACGTCGGCGCCTACGGGGGCGAGTCCGAAAGCCCCGCGTCAACCCGGCCAGGCCACGATGGGCAAACGCGTCTCCGCCTCGATCGCGAGCAACCGGTTGTACTTGGCCAGGCGCTCGGACTGGGTGATCGACCCGATCTTGATCTGGTCGCCCTGCCACCCCACCGACAGATCAGCCAGCCAGTCGTCCTCCGTCTCGCCACTGCGGGCGCTGATGGTCACCCGCCAGCCGGCGGAACGAGCGCACTGCGCCGCCTCGAGCGCTTCCGTGAGGGTCCCGATCTGGTTCACCTTCAGCAGCAGGGCGGTTGCCGCCTGCGCCGCGATGGCCCGGCGGATCCGGTCCGGGTTGGTACAGAGGAAATCGTCGCCGAGGATGAGCGCGCGCGCGCCCAGCCGCCGGCAAAGCTCAGGCCAATGAGTCCAGTCATCCTCGGCCAGACCATCCTCGAGGCTGACCACCGGGTAGCGATCCACCCAACGTTCGAGCTCGGCGATCATCCGGCCGCTCTCGAGGGGCGGTTGGGCAAGGTGATAGTGACCGTCCCTATGGAAGTGGCTCGAGGCCACGTCCAGGGCAAGGGCCACGTCGCGGCCGGGCTGGAAGCCGGCAGCCGCGATGGACTCGACGGCATCGCGCAGCATGGTCTCAGAGTCGGGGAACGCCGGGGCCAGGCCACCTTCATCTGCGCGCAGCAACCGCTGGCCGTACCGGCGGAGCGACAGGGCGGCGGCGGCCTGGTAGACGGCGAACGTCGTGGCCAGGCCTTCGTCGATGGTGGGGGCGGACGCCGGTACCACCAGCACGTCCTGGATCGGGGCCTGGACCCCAGCGTGTTTGCCGCCGCTGAACAGGTTGATCGTCAGGCGCGGCAGGGTGCGCAACTCGAGGCCGGCGAGGTCGGCAAAGTGCCGGTAGAGCGGCACGCCGCGCGCCGCGGCGCAGGCGCGGGCAAAGGCCAGCGAGACCCCGAGCACCGCGTTGGCTCCGAGGCGCGCCTTGTTCGGTGTGCCATCCAGCTCGCGGAGCGCACGATCAAGGTCGGCCTGATCAGAAAAGGTGCGGCCACGCAAGGCGGGTTGGATGACCTCGCGAATGTTCGCCACCGCCCGGCGGCAGCCCAGACCGGCGTAGCGCCGGGGATCGCCGTCGCGCAGTTCGAGGGCTTCAGCGGACCCGGTGGAGGCGCCGGAGGGGACCGAGGCCCTGGCCCAGGGTTGGCCCGCCAGCCGGCAGGCGGCCTGCAAGGTGGGCCGGCCGCGACTGTCCAGGATCTCGAGGGCGTCCAGTTGTTCGAGCACGAACATGGCGCGGGAGGGTAGCGGGCGTAGGAGGGGCGGGAAGCGGAATCACGCTTCGAGCCGTTGGCCAAACTCGGTCACCAGCTCGGCGATGCGGGCGGGCGGCGACGCGAGGCAGCCGATGACCACCGCGCGTTGCCGGGCACGCTCCGGTTCGGTCAGGTACTCAAGGGGGGACCGGCCATCGACGCGTGCCAGCAGGCAGCCGAGGACGTGGCGAACGGCGCGCGCTTCGAGGGCGGGCGTGAGCAACTCGGGCCCCACGGTCGCGCCGTAGGTGCGCCAGAAGTCCGAAGCCGCGGCGAGGAACGCCGCCCGGTGCGCCGCGAGATGGTGGGCCTTGCTCAGGAGATGGGTGAGGGCAAACCCGAGGTCAAACGCAGGGTCGCCGAAGTGGATGACCTCGTGATCCAGGAGGATCAGCCGTTCCTGGTAGACGAGGATGTTCTTCGGGCTGTAATCGCCGTGCACGACGGTGAGTCGGGTCGCCAGCGTCTCAGCCATTAGGTCTTCGAGGACCGGGGCAGCGGCCGGCTGGCGGTGGGCTGCGAACCGGTAGTACGGTTCGAGCCGGAGCGTCTCGAAGAACGACCGGTCCTCGAAGGCGGCGGCGGTCGCGGCGGCCTGTTCGTGGCTGCGGCGGTGGAGGGTGGCGAGGAGTGCAGCGAACTGGCGCACGTGCGCGGCATCCAAGCGACCGGTCAGGAGACGGGACTTCCAGTTCTCATGCGGTTCGGGCACGGCCTCCATGGCCAGGAGATGGTGCGTTTCGTCCTCGAAAACGAAGCCCGGCAAGTGCCCTGGCGGCGCGAGCCGGCCCAGCCAACGCAACCCGAGCGCTTCGCGGTGGACCCGGCGCGGGTCGGCGAACCAATCGTCCTTCACGCGCAGACGGGGCAGGGCCTGTTTGATGACCCAGGCAGGGCCTCCGTCCCACGCGACGCGCACCGTGCGGTTGGAGACGCCGCCGGCCAACGGCGTGCACCGCACCCGCGCGGTGGCGGGTACGCGGCCCGTTTCCTGCAGGTAACGACGGAGCGCGTCGGGCTGTTCAATGTCCAGGGCCGTGTCCATGCCAAACCGGACGGCAGGATGGGGCGCGGCACACGGGTAGCCAAGCGGGTTCTGGCCCGCTGCGTGAGGGCACGCGGCTACAGGTGCCCGGCAGGGTATTCGCTCCCCGGCCCCTCCCCCCGGCGCTCGAGCGGTTTGGCACCCCTCGACGGGAGACCCGCTGGCTATTGGCGCAACGGCCGCGGCAACGGGTAATAGCCGACGTCCTTGACGACGGCTTGGCCGGCGTCACTGCGAATCCAGTTCAGGTAGGCGGCGATCTCGCCCTTGTCGAGAGCCGGGTTCACGTAGATGAACAGGTAGCGCCAGAGGGGGTAGGTCCCGCCCACCACCGTTTCTTCGGTGGGCTCGATGGCCTCGCCGCCGGTCTCCTTGCTGACCTTCAGGTGCTTGGCGCCCGCGCCGTAGGCGGCCCCGCCGTACCCGATGGCCTTGGGTTCGGCGGCGACCGCCTGCAACACCTGGGCCGTGCCCTGGAGCGTCTGCGCGCTCGCGGTGACGTCGCGACCCTTGAGAACATGTTCCTTGAAGAACTCGTACGTCCCCGAGCTGTTCTCGCGGCTGTAGACGATGATGGCCTCGTCCTTGCCCCCCACCTGCTTCCAGTTCCGGATCTTGCCGGTGAAGATGGCCTCGAGCTGCTCGAGGCTGAGTTGCTCCACGGGGTTGCTGGCGTGGACGTAAACCGAGAGGCCATCGAGCGCCACCTTGTACTCCGTGGGGCGCTTGCCGAAGGCCTTCACGCACGCCTCGATCTCCTTCGCCCGGATCTTGCGGGAGGCGTTGCAGAGGTCGGTGGTCTTGTTCTGCAGGGCGGCGAAGCCGACGCCGGTGCCGCCGCCCGTGACCTGGATCCGGGTGGCCGCGGACTGCTGCATGTACACCTCGGCCCACTTCTGGGCCAGGATGACCATGGTGTCCGATCCCTTGACGGTGACGTTGGCGGCGGCCAGCGGGAGGGCGCTAACGAGTGCGGCAGCCAGGGCGAGGGGAGCAAAGAAGGTTCTCATGAGGTTCGCGGAACGAGTTGGCAGGAGGTTGAGGACATGGGCGGGAAAGGCGTTTGCGATGGCGGGGCCGGGGTTCAGAACTTGAGGAGACCATCCACCTGAAGCCGGTTCATCCGGCTGTCGGTGCCGGGGAGGTATTCCTCGATCAGGTCCACCCCGAACCAGGTGAAGCTCAGGGTGAGCGGGTCGAAGGGCGAATAGCTGGCCTTCACGACGTGGCCGCGCGCGTTGGTGCCGGCCCAGTAGCCGCTGCTGCGGGCACGACCCGCGGGGGGAACCGCCTGGCCGGGCGGGACGGTCGCGGGGAGGGCGTTGGCATAGTAGGCGCCGAAGTCCGAATCGGTGAGTTCCTCCCACCAGGCGTCGCCCTCGAGCACCTTGTAGCGGTAGCTGAGTTCCCAGGTCCGGCGCTTGCCCGCGCGGCCGAAGGCGACTCCCACCTGGTAGCCCTGGTTCTGATCCGCAGCCGCCGTGTTGTGCAGGTACTCGCCGAACACCCGGATCGGGAACGGGCCGGCGTAGAACGGGAAGGTGTTCAAGGTGTAGGTGACGGCGGCATCGGCGACGAAGGTCTCGTAGCCGTTCACCGGTTCCTGGAGGCCCGCGAAGATCCTCGATCCGTCCGCACTGGTGGTGTAGCGGGTGCGCCGCAGGTTGCCGGCGTTGATGTCCGGTACCGCGCTGCTCGGGAGGCTCTCGTCGTTCTGGATGCTGAGAAAGGCGGCTCCGAGACTGGTGGCGATCTTCGGGGTCCAGGCGGACTCCAGGCGAAGCTGACCCCCGAGCAGGAAGGGATCGGCGTTGCTGCCCCCGATCTCGTCCAGGACGAACTCGCCGAGGTTGAGCTTGAGGGCCTGTTGGGCGCTGAGGTTGTAGGTCACCTGCTGAGCCGCGCCCTCCGGGGTGTAGTCGCTGTCGAAGAGCAGATCCGAGAACACAAACGGGTTCTCCATCTTGCCGAGGGTGAGCACGCCCGTCATCTCGGGGCGGTTCAGCGCCGTCCACCGGGCATACGCCTGGTCCAGGTAGATGCCCTTCTTCGAGGCGTTGTTCTGCAGCGTCTGGTTGTTGGAGATCGGGTCGCTGCCGGAGGTCTGCCCGGCGGCGTTGTCGAGATCGCCCGAGGCCAGCCGGACCCCGATTTCGAAGTTGTCCTTGAGGTTCGCCGTGACCCCCAGGCGGAGCCGATAACGCCAGCGGTTCCGATCCACAAAGTCGGGGTTGTCGGCATAGAAGCCCTCGAACCGGCCGCGGAAATCGCCGTTGATCTTCAGGGCCGTCACCCAGTCGGGCATGCCGCTCTTCGCCGCATACGCCTTGTTGAAGTCGTTGTCGGATTCCTCCCGGAGCTCGTTGGCTTCTTTGACGGTGAGAATCCCCTTCTCCACGAGCTTGTCCAGGAGGGCATCCGTGGATTGGGCGTGGACGGCGGGTAGACCCAGGAAGCCCGCGACGGCGGTGCTGGTACCCAGGAGCAGTCGAACAGCGCGATGTCGGTTCATGGTCGCAAGATGTGTGGCCGGGCGGGCGCGTCGGCGGCCGCCCCCCAGCCGAACGGGCGGAGCGTGTGACGTCCAAGTTACGGATCCTTGACGGCCATGTGACAGTTGCGTGACGGACAAACCAACCCGCGGCCGGCCCTCCCCTTGACGTCCGCGCCGCCGGCGCTATCAGATGGGGGTGGGATGCGACCCCGGGCGGCTGAGCCACGAAGTCTTCGGACCTTGCCGTTCCGCAAGCGCCTCCCCCTCGGACCATGCAACTGGATCGCCTCACCCTCAAAGCCCAGGGCGCCCTGCAAGCCGCGCAGGAGATCGCCCAGCGCCACGCCCACCAGGAACTGGACGGCGAACACCTCGCGCTCGCGCTGCTCGCCCAGACCGACGGCCTCATCCCGCCCCTCCTCCAGAAGCTCGGCGTGCCCGTCGGCCCCCTGACCCGCGACCTCGAGCAGGAGTTGGCCCGACGGCCCAAAGTGCAGGGCGACGCCCAGCCCTACGTCGGCGCCCAACTCCGCAAGGCCCTCACCGCCGCCACCGACGAGGCCGGCCGCCTCAAGGACGACTACGTCAGCACCGAACATCTCCTGCTCGGCCTATTGGACCACGGCGGGGCGACGCTCAAGAAGACCTTCCAGACGCACGGTCTCAAACGCGACGCCGTCCTGCAGGCCCTCGTCGAACTGCGCGGCAACCAGCGCGTCACCGACCCGAACCCCGAAGACAAGTTCCAGGCCCTCGAGAAGTACGGTCGCGACCTCACCGCCCTGGCGCGGGCCGGCAAGATCGACCCTGTCATCGGCCGGGACGAAGAGATCCGCCGCGTCATGCAGGTCCTCACCCGCCGGACGAAAAACAACCCCGTCCTCATCGGGGAACCGGGCGTGGGCAAGACCGCCATCGTCGAGGGCTTGGCCCGCCGCATCGTCAGCGGCGACGTCCCGGAGTCGCTCCAGAACAAGACCGTGGTGGCGATGGATCTGGGCGCCATGGTGGCCGGCGCCAAGTACCGCGGCGAGTTCGAGGACCGCCTCAAGGCCTTTCTCAAGGAGGTCACTTCGAGCGAGGGCCGGGTGATCCTCTTCATCGACGAGTTGCACACCATCGTCGGGGCGGGCAAGGCCGACGGCGCGATGGACGCCGGCAACATGCTCAAACCGCCGCTCGCCGGGGAGACTGCGGTGCATCAGCGCCACCACCCTCGACGAGTACCGCAAGCACATCGAGCGCGACGCTGCCCTCGAACGGCGCTTCCAGCCGGTCGTCGTGGCCGAGCCCACCGTCGAGGCCACCCTCGCCATCCTGCGCGGCCTCAAGGAACGCTACGAAGTCCACCACGGCGTGCGGATCCAGGACGGTGCGCTCGTCGCCGCCGCCACCCTGTCCCAGCGTTACATCGCGGACCGCTTCCTCCCGGACAAGGCCGTCGATCTCATGGACGAAGCGGCGTCGCGCCTCCGCATGGAGCTGGACTCCAAACCCACCGAGATCGATCAGCTCGACCGGCAGATCATGCAGCTCGAAATCGAGCAGACCGCCCTCAAGCAGGAGAAGGACGAAGCCACCCGCGAACGGCTGCGCAAACTCGAGAAAGACCTCGCCAACCTGCGCGAGCAATCCGCCCGCCTCACCGCCCAGTGGCAGAACGAAAAGGCGGCCATCAACGCCGTCAGCACCCTCAACTCCCAGCTCGAACAGGCCCGCACCGAGCTCGAGCAGGCCGAGCGCGCCTACGACCGCGCCCGCGCCGGCCAGTTGCGCTACGAACGCATTCCCGCGCTCGAACGTGAGCTCGCCGCCCTCGAAAAGGCGCAGCACGCCGCCGCGACCGGCCCGCGCCTCCTCAGCCAGGAGGTCACCGAGGAGGACATCGCCCAGGTGGTCGCCTCCTGGACCGGCATTCCGGTGAGCCGGATGCTGGAAAGCGAGCGCGCCAAACTGCTGCGCATGGAGGAGCGGCTGGCCCGGCGCCTCGTCGGCCAGCGCCATGCCGTCGAGTCCGTCAGCAACGCCATCCGCCTGGCCCGCAGCGGCATTCGCGACCCCCGCCGGCCGTTGGGCTGCTTCATCCTCGTGGGCCCCACCGGCGTGGGCAAGACCGAGCTCGCCCGCGCCCTCGCCGAGTTCCTCTTCGACGACGAAGACGCCATGGTCCGGATGGACATGAGCGAGTACATGGAGAAGCACAGCGTCGCGCGGTTGATCGGGGCGCCCCCCGGCTACGTCGGCCATGAGGAAGGCGGCCAGTTGACCGAGGCCGTGCGCCGCCGTCCCTACGCCGTGCTCCTCTTCGACGAAATTGAAAAGGCGCACCCGGACGTGCTGAACCTCCTGCTCCAGTTGCTGGACGACGGCCGGCTCACCGACAGCCAGGGCCGCACCGTCCACTTCAACAACACGCTCGTCCTCATGACCTCGAACCTGGCCGCCCGCCTGGTCAAGGAACATCACCGCGGCGAGCACTTCTCCGACGCCGAACGCCACACCCTCGAACGCCGCGTCGCCACCGAGCTCCAGGGCCATTTCCGGCCCGAATTCCTCAACCGCGTCGATGAGGTGCTGGTCTTCGAGCCCCTCACGCGCGCCGACATCGAGCACATCGTCCAGCTCCAGCTCGACCGGGTCAACGCGCGCCTCGCCGAGCAACGGCTCGAACTCGAGGTGGATGCCGCCGCCCGGGAGTTCCTCGCCCGCGAAGGCTTCGACCCCGACTACGGCGCCCGCCCGCTGAAGCGTGCCATCCAGTCCTGGCTGCTCAACCCGCTCGCCCGCGAGTTGATCAGCGGGACGTTCCAGGCCGGCGACCACATCCGTGCGGACCTCGCCGCCGACCGGTCCGGTCTGGTGCTCACCAAGGCCTGACCGCGCTCGCCCACCGCGTCAGAAGTCGCAAAGCGCCTGGACGAAAAGCGCCGCTGGAAGTCGGCGCACTCCAAACGCCCCGCGCTCGCCCACCGCGTCAGAAGTCGCGAAGCGCCT
>JABTUJ010000035.1 GCA_015075445.1 Verrucomicrobiales bacterium | reverse complement strand
GCTTCGTCCCTCTTTGCGGGAATGTCAGAGACCGTCCGAACTGCCCTCCGCGAAGCGGCTTAGTTCAACGATGTATAGGCAGACGAACGGCGGGAATAACAGATAAGTGCAGCCGTTCGGGTGCCATTGACCGGATAGGCAGAAAAGGCCCGGAGCGGGTCCCGAGGGCGGCCCCGGGCGGGGTGGTGCTTGGAGTTGGGGATTCCGGATGGATGGGGGGGTGGCGGGATGCGAGCGACGGCGCGACGCATGATTCCGACACTTCAACCTGAGGCGTGCCTGAGGCTGCTGGCTCGCGGTCGCATTGGCGGTCGGAGGGGGTTGCGTTCATTGCCGCCGTCCGGTGCTGCGATGAGAATGTTCGACGCGGCGGTCTACGGGTCAAGCACGGATTCGGGGCCGGGACGGATTTCACCAGACCCACCCAGGCTTTGCCGGGAAACCCCGGGGTTTGCCTTTGCCAGGGGACGGTGGGGGCGCGAGAAGGGAGCCCAGGCATGGAGCAACAGCGGCAGCCTGGCCGGCAGGTCGCGCCCACCCGGCAGCCGGCGGGCGAAGTGGCACCTTGGGTGCGGCGGCTGTTCGCGGGTCGGGGGTTGCACCCGGACGAGCGGCGGTTGTTCTGGTACGGGCAACACCTGGGACGTTTCCTGCGCTGGTGCCGGACGCGAGGTGACCGGGCCGGACTGGATGACCTGCGGGCAGGTTACCTGCGGGAGTTGGAGACCACCCTGCCGGCGGTGCCTGACTGGCAGATGGCCCAGGTCCGGCAGGCGCTGGAGGCCTTCGCCCAGGGCGTGGATCACTGGCGGTGGGAAGCGGCCCAGCACCTGAATCCTCCGCAGATTTCGAACATCGGGAATTGGGCCGAGGGAATCTCCGGCTTTCCCCGTAATCCCCTATGTTCGCAATCGGCGGAGAGACTCCTCGTCCCGCATCCTCCGCAGATTTCGAACATCGGGAATTGGGCTGAGGGAGGCGCTCCATGAACCCGCGGTGCGGTCTTCCAGCCTGCAGCCTCTGTGGTTCATGGCCCCAGCGCAGGTGCGAAAGAAACCGGCCGCATCCCTCGCCCCTCGCCCTTCGAACTTCGACTCTCGCCCTTCGAACTTCGACTCTCGTACTTCGAACTTCGAACTTCGACTCTCGTACTTCGAACTTCGACTCTCGTACTTCGAACTTCCCCGTTCACGTATCCAACGGGCCCCCACCCCGCTGCCCGGCTTCGCCATCACGCGCGTGTACAATAGAGGTGAAACAGTCGCCAATACTGGACCACGTTTCGGATTCAAGAAGAAGCCGATGGGGACGATGGAGAGGCTATGATGTGTCTGACCACCAGCATCGGGGCCGCCCCATTCACTGCCTTTTGGCCGGCACAGCATCCGCGCCTCCCCGTCGAGCCGCAGCACTCTGAACCAGGTCGGTTGGGGACGGTTCACGTTGGATACGCTGTCCCAACAGACGCGCCTGGCAACCCTGGGGATCGAGGTCGGCATGCGCACGCCCTAGCTGGCCCGGGTGCAGAGTTCAAACGTCGGCCACCATGGTCTTCGCTCGCTTCAGCAGGGCGTGGAGGGCCAGGCGGTCGACGGCGCTTTCGGAGATCCGCGATCCCGAGTCCTGGTGATTGTCAGTTCCGATTTCTATGTGGCCGGCCTGGCCGGACTGCCGGACCTGCACAGGAGTCTGCCCGGCTATGAACCGGACTTCTGCGCGCCGGGTGGAGCGCTCGTCTTTTAGCACCACGTCGCTCCGCGCTCCGCGTGTACAAGGCCGACGACCACGAGGAAGGGATCAGACTGTCGAACCACGCAAGCAATTGCCTGCGCACCCGGCTTGGCGACGGTATGGAAAGCATACCGCGGTGGCGTTCGAGTATGATCCAAGGAACAGCAAGGCCAACGAGGTCAAGCACGGGATCGACTTCGAGCAGGCCGAGGCACTCTGAGGCGATGTGTGAAAGCGGAAGGGCTGGATTGGCTGTTCGATAATGGGGAGGAGGACTTCCTCCCCTACTTGGACCTTGCCAAGGCCGTGCGTCCCGGTCACGCGGCCAAACGGGTCAATGTGGATGACCTCGATGCATTCTGGGTTTGGCGTCGCGAATGACGTGTTACGCGTGGTCGGTTCATCCGTGGATGCTCTCTCCTCGCGTCCCCGTCCGGCTCCTACTCCGGCACGACGCGCAGGTTCACCGCAAAATCACCGTACTCCAACTGCCACTTCCGACCCGGTGGCAACGACGGCAGAATCACCTCCGAAAACTCGCCGGTCCGGCGATTGTACCGAAGCACGTCATAGACCCTCGGATCAATGGGTGGCACAAATCCGTCAAGCAACTCCACCCGCAATCGGCCCGCCAGAAGCGCATCCCCGGTCTGCACCTGTAAAATGCCGAATCCGGCCGACGACAACAGGATGCGCAGCTCTCCCGTCGCGGTCTGTTCGAATCCGCCCGTGGCGTCGATGGTGATGCGGCCCACGGGATTGCCCGGTTGCAGGACGCCGCCGTGGGTAACCTTGGGACGGGTGCTGGTGTTTCGCGCGCGGATGACGCCTGTGCCGCGGACGGTCCCCGGGCCGAGATCAAGATTCCCCCCGTTGGCGTGCTGGATTTCGGTGTCGGCGAGAATCATCACGCCGGATTCGGTTTGCGTGAGGACGCCGTACGCCCCGCCGCCGCCGCCGGAGTCCTGCCGCTGCACGATGAAGGGGCCTTTTCTCAGACGAAGTTCGCCTGAGTTGATGAAGCGATGGTGGATGTCCGCCGGCCGATCCGTGGTGAATTCCATGAAGCCTGCGTTCTCGAATCGCCCGACTCCAGGGCTCGTTGCGCCCCGTCGATTCCAGATCGCCCAACCGTTCACGCCACCGGAGGACACCGTCCATTGGCCTGAGTTCCGCACGACAGCGTCGGCAACCCCGATGGCCACCGGCTGAGTGCCGTTGGTCATGACCGTGTCCCCGGTGAACTCGACCCGACCTGTGCCCGATGCCTCGATACTCCGCAGGGCGATTCCCCGACGGATCGTGGCCGTGCCTAGCGACTCGACGCTGAGGAAGTTCGACACCGACAGGATCTCCGCGGCGGTGTTGACGTGAATCACACCGGATCCCCCCGAAACGGATCCCAGCGTTGACGGGCTCAAGAGGCGCAGCCGTGAACTGTTGAGGACAACCTCCCCGGGCAGGGTCACTGGTTTCCAGAAGGTCGCCTCCGCCTGTTGCAGGATCAGCGGCCCGGTGAGGGCGTAGTCGCCGCGGATATCTGCCACCGGTTCCGTGCGCGCCGGGCCGACCAGCTCCAGTCCGCCGTCGCCGGTGAGTCGGGCGGCATCGTCGTGGTGGATTCGCGACTGAATGTGCAGCTTCGCCCCTGAATCGACCTGAACGGAACCGCGATTGTCGAAATGCCGGATCGTCATCGTGCCCTCGCGGACCCGGAGTTCTCCGTCGTTTCGGATTCGGGATCCGCTGGTTGTGGCGACGCTCTGGACCACGTCGAAGGTTCCGCGATTGATGACGATCCCATTCGTGCCCGAGCTGGTGGAGGTGAAGGTCGCATGGCTGAACACGAAGGTACTGCCGGGGTGGTTCAACCAGTAACCCCGCTCCACACCCACGCCATGGGTCAGCCGGCCACCTCCGAATGTTTCCAGGAATCCCCCGTCCAGGACCATGCCACCATTGAGGATCTCCACCGGGCCGGTTGCGCGGATGCCTCCCACCTGGAGTCGCGTCCCGAAGATCTGCAACAGACCGCTGGAGGTCATGCCGCCCGGCACGTCGAACACGGGTGCAGGTCCTCCGCCGATCCTCAGATGGCTGCGCGCATCAATGTACGCCCACCCGCCGCGCGTGATGATCTCGGGCCCGTCCCTCCCCGGGGCATTGATGATGAGGGCATCGGTTCGATCCGGTGCCGGATACTCCAGGCCGTATCTCCAACCTGCATTGCCATTGTCCAAAACCACCCACTCATTCGGGACATTGCGAAAGGCAAAACCGGACTGAACTCCGTTCAGGAATCCGCCGGTGATGGATACCTTGTAGAGCCCGGTGGCGAATCCTCCGGGGGTGCGGAGCAGCACCGCTTCCTTGTTCTCATTCTGAATGGCCTCGACCGCGACGGTTTCGACGGGGGGGCCGGTGAAACTCCGGGTCGGATCCAGATCCCACCGTTGTACCTGCCATGTCTGTCCGAGGAACGTCTTGGGCATGATGGCCGTCGTAAACGTGACCCGGATGAAGGGCAGTGTCCTGCCGAGATCCACCACGCTCTCACCATTGCCCGGAAACCACGCTTTGACGGCAGGGGCTGTGGTTTCGAAGCTCCAGGTGACCGGGCGGGACTCATTGCCTGCCGCATCGCGCAATCCCCCGGCGAGGGTCGCCGCATACTTGCCCGCCGGCAGCGGTGCGGTGACCAGCTTGAGGGTCGGACCCGCAGGATCGTAGCTGATCGTTCCGGGAACATCCGTACCCGTGACCGTGTTCCGCAGCGTCAGGGTGGCGGCAGTTACCGGCGTGAGGATGGGCTCGTTCATCGTGACGCTCACTTCCTCCCAGGAATCGGGAGCGATCAATCCACCACCCGCCGGAAGGAGCACACGGGGCGATGGCGGCGTGGCATCATCGACCAACTGAACGGTTTCATCCGCGGATTCCGCCGTGTTTCCTCCGATGTCGGTGGCTCGTGCGCGCAGGGTCACGCTGGTTCGGCCCGCAGCCTTGGGCGGGAGCGTCACCAGGGTGCTTCCCCCCGGCTTGCCGTCCGCGAACACCACCGCGCCGTCCATCAGCAACTCGATCGAGCGGATCCCCACATCGTCCCGGGCGGAGATCTGGACGGGAAGCCGCCCGCCAAATTCGGCACGCCGTGGGACGATGCTTGAATAAGTCGCCGACAGGGCCACCGTGGGCGGCACCCGCGCAAAGTCCGGCGGCAGAAAGTTGAACACTTCGAGCCCCGATCCACCCGACGCCGCAATGGCCAGACCCCGGTGGATCACCACCGCCTGGACATTGGCGGAGCCCGGCAGGGCGCGGACGAAGTTGGTGGGGTTCGCCGGTTGACGCAGATCAAACTGAGACAGTTTCAGCACGTTGTTGCGGTTGACTGCCAGAACCGATCCGTTTCCGACGGAGGCCATGTCATTCACGAGCGGCTGGGGATTCTCCGCCCGCGCAATCACCGCGGGCGAACGCGGGTTCGACACATCCACAGAAACCAAGCCCGACCGGCCGCCACCGTTGAATGCGGCCCACGCGACGCCGTTCTCGAGGACGAGCCCGCCACCCAGCTCGCGATAAAAGTTGCCGGTCAATTGGACTTCCCCCGCCAACTGCCAGCCGTCCTCGTTCCGGTCGAACACGACCAGGTGGCTTACCGTGGTCACCACCATCCGTCCTCCGCCAAACACCATGGCCTTCACCACCCCGCGGCCGAGTTCAAACTGCTGCAACACCTGCCCGTCCGACTGCAAGACCATGACTCGTCCGTCCGAGGTTCCCGCGTACACCCCGCCGGCATATATCGCCAACGCAGTGGCGGGAGAGCCGAGGGTTCCGCTCCACAGGGTCACCGGGGCTTCCGGATTCGAGATGTTGAGAAGGAAGACGCCACCGCCGGTTGCAGCCGCCGCGACCACATTCTCCGATGCTGCCACAACGACCCCGGCCTGACCGGCCAGGGGAATCGTCGTCACGGCCACGGGGTTTTCGGCCCCGCGAAGCTCGGCAATCACCACCCCGCCGAGGCTGGCGATGTAGGCGTGGTTGCCTGACACAGCGACATCGGTCGCGCCCGGCAGGGACATGGCCGCCACCAGGCCGGTCGCCGCTGGTATGCCGTCCAGTGGATTCGACCCCGCCGACACTTCGTCACCATCCGCAATCCCATCGCCATCCGTGTCGGGGTTCGAATCATTCGTGCCCAGAATCAGTTCCGACACATTGGGAAGGCCATCGGCATCGGTGTCCGGGCTGCCGGCGGAACTGGGCTCCAACGGCGCGGTGGGGATCTGCGTTTCCTGCCCGACAAATGCGCCGGCAAAAAAGGCCACGCCTGTGCGCAAGGTGACCGGATCCATATACGCCACCGTGTAGAATCCATCCGGCGAAAGCACGACGCCCTCGAACTTCGCCTTGCGAGACAGGCGGCCGCGCCACACCTGGCCGGACACGTGGTCCTTCATGTAGTAGTGATGCGCGCGGATCGGAAAGAGCTCCGAACCGGGCTCCGGCGCCAGATACCGCGACAACCGCGACAGACCCTGGACCAGGCCGTCCGTGCGCGATTTCCATCCGCGGCGTTTGAGCTCGCCCACCAGTGCCTGCAACCGATCGTCGGCCGCCTTCACCTCCGCCGGGACATTACCCTGGATGGAGTCCAATCTATCGATGAGCGCCGCCCAATCCGGGGCGGTGAAGGGCGCCGGACGGGGCAGGGCGATCAACGCCGCGCGCTCTCCGGCGCTGAGACGAATGCCTGCCGGCGTGCCCGGCTGCACGTGCTCCCGAAACGCATCGAGAAACGCATAGAGTTTCGCCGCATCCGCGGACTCGATGGCCGTGATCTTCGGAGTGCCGCAGAGCTTGACGAAGAAGTCGGCCTCCAGATCCCAAAGCCGGTATTGCTCCTCCAGGCGATCCGGGATGAGGTCAGCAAATTCCGCGTTGGCCGGCAGCCCCGCAGCGTGACCATGCAGGGAGTGGAGTGCAGGCCCGCCGCACGGATCGAGGAACCCCTCGCACGGCATGGTATAAGCCATGTACTGAACCAGGGGATGCGTGCATTCGTTCATGCACGAACGGCGTTTCTGATTCAGCACCGCTTCAGGCCGCCCCGGGCAGGTCTCGGGACCGCCGATGCACTGCAGGCCCACCTCGAACGCCGTTCGCTCCATCCTGGGACCGTCGCCGAACATGTCGTCCACGACATTGCCCAGACAATCGAGCGCGCAGAGGGCACTGAATTTTCCCGGCGTTTCCGTCCGGCAGATGATCGTCTGGGTGCAGTCGCAGTCGTCGCCCGTGCAGGGGGGCTCTTGCGAGGTTTCCGGGTTGTCCGGCCATCCCTTGCGGCCCGGCCCCCAGGGAGGCCGAGGACCGCTTCCGCGCGAGCCCGCAGCCACCGCATGCCATCCCGGCTGACGCACACCTACCCCGGGATCGGTCACGGCGAAGTTTCCATCCGCCGAAATCGTCGCGGTTCCCTGCGCCTCCCATCGCCCCGTGTCATGGTTGAAACTCCAGAGCACGGTTTTCGCACCGGGGGGCAGCTTCACGCCGGTGGTTGGATCCGGCAGATTCGGAAACCTGACCGGAACCGGCTGCGCAAAATTCATAGCGCCATCCGTCTGAATCGTGATCACCACCGGGAAGTTCAGTCCATTGGGCAACGGCTCCGGCAATCGATCGGGCGGCACCGCGGCAATGCCGACCCGCCCTCCGCGCGCGCCGCTGTCCGAGAAGAGGGAGTTGGGCGGCACGACGATTTCCACCCCGGCCAACGCGGGATTCGCGGCGATGATGGCCGGAGCGAATCGCACCGTGGTCGGTTCATCGGCCCGCACCGGCGTCAGCGACTCGGCGGGCACCAGCGGCAGGAAAATTTCGCCCGAGCCGCTGGCGAGATTGGTCCGGCCAACGACCGCCTCCCAGGCCTTCCCGACAAACGGATAGTAGTTTCCCGACGGCCAGCTCGAGCCCGCTGCGGTTCGTCCGTCCACGTGCACAAAAAACCGGCCGGTGGGTGATGGGGAAAGACGGAAGAAACCCTCAGCGTCCGTCACCGCGCGCAGGGTCTCCTCGGCGCCGTCCACCGTGATGGTGACGCCGCTCAATGGTAGATTGGATCCGTTCGGGAGTTTTTCCGACGCGAAGACACGACCGATGACCGAGGTGTTGTCGAAGGCCAGCGTGGACGCCGTCTCGTAGGTGAACACACCCATGCCACCCGGTTGGCCATCGCCATCCACGTCGATGTTGGGGCCCTCGAGGGTCGGCAAGCGATCGCCGTCAACCGTGATTTGAATGCGGGAGCCCGCAGGCAGGTTCTCCAGGAAAAACAGGGTGAGGGTGTCGCGGGTGTCGGCGAATTCGATCCGGGAGAGAATGCGGCGTCCGGATGCGTCAGCAAAGACCATGTTGGCAGCGGGCACGACGTTGGCAGCGAGTCTGGCGGAAAGGCGCACCACGACCTCGCGGGTGACGGCCACACCCTGTTCACCGGGGACAGGCGATGTCGAAAGCACGAACGGCGGGAGCGTCGCCCCTCCTCTCAGCCGATAGAAACGGGGCGCATCGTCGGAGGAGACGGTGACGGATCGGTTGGGGCCATCCAGAGTTGGCGTGTTGGGGACGGACACCCATTGCGTCAGATTGGCCGAACCCTCCAGTCGGAACTCCACGCCCCCGGCCACGGACCATGCTAGCCGCACCCGGGAATCCTCGGTGCGGGTGACGGAAAGGCGCGGCGCCTCGGCTGATTGAAGGTGCAACCCGCTTGCAATCCCCCAAACAACGATCAGAGAATACCGTCGCAACTTACTCATATCCGTCAGATTAGCTGATAAGTATTCGGTTTCTACTCTACAAGGAGCGTGACGGATCGTGAGGGTGGCATTCAAGGCAGCAGTCGGGCAAGCATTACCGGATCCAAGTCTTAGTAATTCGCTTTTTCGCGTGGTGGGTGCATGGCCGGACGGAGGGGGCTGTTCAAGGTGAAACCGGCTGGAGTTGCGTCCCGAAACATCTGCTAGCTGGTTCCCTGGCCGGCCGGAGCCGAAGCCGGCAGCGGGCCCTACCAGGGGTGGCGAAGCGGCTCGATGGAAGTTGTGGATGGTCCGGCCAGCAGTTCGTCGTCCCCGATTCGGGGAATCGGCCCACGGTATTGTGCTCCGTCTTGTAGATGACCTTGGCCGCGTCGGTGACCTCGATCATTCGGCCACGCGGGTCCTTGCGGCGGGAACACGGATCCGGCACGTTCGGGGCGAGCGGTTATGACACGAGAACAGGTCGAGACCGCGATCACCGAGGGTCTTCCGTTCGAGATCCGCGGAGCCGGTCGTGTGCGGGCGAGCGCATCCCGGAGGAATCCCCGAAGCCGCGACCCCAGACCCCTGGCACTCCCTCCGGGGTGCCTTCGGTCTGGCCCGCGTGGCCGGAGGTCGTCCCCGGGGGGGCGACCTCCGGCTACCGTCTGGGACGCCTCCGGCGTTAAACCGGGACCGGTCTCCTGAACCTCAAATCGCTTCGTTGATTTCCAAGCCTTTCAAGCCTTTACGGCTGCCGGCTTCATGGGCGCTGGGCAGATCCGAGGAGAACAGCATGCTTCCCTTGAGCTTTGAGCTTTGAGCTTTGAGCTTTGAGCTTCGTCCTTCGCCCTTCGCCCTTCGCCCTTCGCCCTTTCGTCCTTCGCTCGCGCCGGGTCCATCGCGGGCGAACGGCCGCGGTTCGATTCTCGACAGGGACCTCCTCGCCGCCTACGGTGCGGCGCATGTTCAGGTGCTTCGCCTGTTTCGCTTGCCTGCTCCTGCTGCTGGCCGTCGGCCCGGCGGGCTGCCGGCCCCGACCGGCTGGTTCTGGAGAGCGATCGGCCGGTGTCGCGCCCGGTCCTTCGGAGCAGTTCCTGAGCCTGATGAACGCGGGCAAGAACTACCTGGACCAGGGGGATGCCACCAACGCGCTGGCGCTCTACCACCAAGCCGCCGCCCTGGCGCCCAGTAACGTCGACGTCCATCTGAACCTGGCCAACTCCCATCTGCTGGCCGGGACGTCCCCGGAAGCCATCCGCGCCGCCGAGGAGGCGCTCCGACTCGATCCCAACTCCGCCGCCGCCTACTTCGTCAAGGGGTCCGCCCACCTTCGCCTGGGCCATCCGGAGGAGGCGGTGAAGGCCTTCGAGAACGTGCAGAAGCTCGATACCGGCGACACCGCAACCTGCTTTCAGCTCGGTCGAGCCCGGATGGAGCTGAAGCAGTGGGACGCCGCCATCGCCGCTTTCCGCGAAGGGTTGGCGATGGATCCCAATCGCCTGCACGCCGCCGCCCATTACCTGCTGGCCCAGGCGCTGGTCCGCGCCGGCCGACAGGAGGAAGCCGACGAACAGTTCCGCCAGCACCAGGCGAGCATCGAGCCCGGCGGGCGTCCCGCCAGCACCGCCACTTTCGAGAAGAGCAAGCACAGCCGGCCGCGCATCCCCTTCAAGCTCGACCAACCCGACGCCGCAGGGGTGAAGGTCCGTTTCGTGGACGCGACGCCGGCGACCTTGGGTGAAGCCGCGGCGAAGGTCGCGGGGCCGATCGCGGTGATCGATGTGATGCAGACCGGGTGGAACAGCCTGTTCGTGTTTGAGCCCGGGCTGGGTTTCCGCCTGCTGGCCAATCGCAACGGCACTTTCCGTCCCGAGGGACCCGCCTACCCGGCGTCCGCGGGCGGCGGGTATGCTTCCATGCTCGTGGGCGATCTCCAGAACGACCGCTTCCCGGATGTGGTCGTGCTCGGGGAGAACGGGAGTCACCTGTTCGCCTTCCGGACCAACGGGGTGGCGGTGGATGCCAGCGCGTCGAGCGGTCTTCACGCCCTTCGCGCGAGACATGGCGTGCTCATGGACCTGGATTTCACCGGGAAACTCGACCTCCTCGCGGTCACGGCTCCCACGAACGACGTGCGGCTCCTGCGCCAGTTCGGCTCGCTCGCCTTCCGCGACATCACCGGCACGTCGGGCATTCCGGCGTCGGTTCAGAACGGCCACCTGGTCAGCATGGAAGACTGGAATCGCGACGAGAACCTGGACGTGATGGTGAGCCGCCGGGGCGAGCCGCCCTTGCTGCTGGAGAAGCAGCGGGGCGGACTGCTCGTGCCGCGCGACCCCACCAACTGGGTGGCCGGGCCGGTCTTTTGCACCGGCGACTTTGACAACGACCTGCGGCCGGATCTGGCCGTCGTGGGAGAAGGCAGCATCACCATCTGCTGGAACGGCGGTGGGCGAACGGAGATTCCCTGTCCCGGGAGTGCGGGGATCCGTCAGCTCACAGCAATCGACTATGACAACGATGGCTGGCTGGACCTCTGGACGGCCGGAGCGGGCCTCCAGGCCTGGCGCAACCGGGGTTTGCTCGGGTTCGTGGAACAGACCGCTCCGCTTGGCCTCGATGCCTTCGGGGACAGTCAGGTCACCGAACTTCACTTTGCTGACTTCGACAGGGACTGTGATTCGGATGTGATGGTGGTGCTGGCCGGGGGTGGGATCCGCCACCTGCGCAACGAGGGCGGCCACGCCAACGGGCAGGTCAAGGTGCAGCTCGTGGGCAACCGCTCGAATGCCAGTGGCCTTGGCTGCAAGGTCGAGATCGAGACCGGCGGGCTGCGCGTGTTTCGTACCGTGCAGCGGTTGCCGGTCGAGATCGGAGTCGGCCGGCATGCGCAACTGGATTCGTTCCTGGTGCACTGGTTCAACTGGCCGCAGGGATCGGCCGCCATGCCCTTCGATTGCCGGGAACCGGTCCTCGCAATGGAGATGGTGATTCAGGAGGGTTCCTGTCCCTACCTTTACGCGTGGGACGGCCACCGGTTTCGCTTTGTCACCGACATCCTCGGCGCCGCCCCGCTCGGTCTGCCTGTGGGAGCGGGTCGCTATACGGACGCGGATCCGGAGGAGTTTGTCTGGATTGGCGATGAACGGACTTTCCGTCCCATGGAGGGAGAGTACCGGCTGGAGATCACGGAAGAGCTACGCGAGGTGCTTTATCTGGACGAAGCCAAGCTGGTGGTGGTGGACCACGAGCCGGGCACGGAGGTGCATGCCACCGACAAGCTGCTCCCCAGCGGCCCCTTCCCGCCAGGCACGCTGATGACCCTGCACCGCGAGATCCCGTTGCGGCGGGCCGAAAGCCTGGAGGGCCGGGAAGTCACGGAGGCGCTGCGGGCGGTGGACGGGCAGCGGGCGTCGCCTCCCACGCTGCGCGTCCCGCAACTGCGCGGGTTGGCGGAACCGCACGGCTGGATCCTGGATTTCGGGCCCTTGGACACCCGCAAGCCGCTGGTGCTGGTCATGAATGGCTGGATCCGCTTCGGCGGGGGCATGGTCAACGTCGCCGCTTCCCAGGACCCTTCCCTTCCCTTCCCTTTTCCTTCGCTGGAAGTCGAAGTGGCTCCCAGGACCTGGCGCGCGGTGGACGTCACGGTGGGGGCGCCGGCCGGCAAGACCAAGACCATCCTGGTGGATCTGGAAGACAAGCTGCCAACAGGCGCCCACCGGCTGCGGCTGACCGGGGCTTTCGAGATCCACTGGGACCGCATCGCCCTGCTCGAGAAACAGGCCAACCCGGCGACCCGGATCACCTTCCTCCCGCCCAGCAAGGCAGCGTTATACTTCCGCGGCTTCAGCGCCCTGGAAGATCTGCCGCCCGACTGGCCACTCACACCCGACTATGACAAGGTCAGCGTGGACCCTTACTGGACGTTGATCCCGGAAGGATGGTGCACGCGCTACGGTGACGTGTCCGAGCTGGTCGCCTTGCGCGACGAAGGGCTGGCGCTCATCAATGCCGGCGATGCCTTGCGGCTGGGCTTCGCCACGAACGCGCTGCCGGCGAAACCGGCCGGCTTTGTGCGCGACTTCTTCCTGTACGCGGATGGCTGGGACAAGGACTCCGACTTCCATGTCGCCGCGGGCACCCGGGTCGAGCCCCTGCCTTTCCATGGCATGCAGGATCAACTCTACGGCCGGGAAGCGCGGCCGCCATTCCCGAGCGACGAGCTCCACCGGCGGTACAACACGCGGTGGGTGGAAGGGCGTGTGCTACGGCAGACTGCACGGCGCTAGCCGGAGTATCTGACAATCCCGTAGGCGCCGACGTGAGGAGGCGTACGCGAAGGCGAAGGCGCCTTGCCACGGGCCCCGAACGCCTCCTCACGTCGGCGCCTACGGGGTCACGGGGCCGGCTGGAGCAGCCGCCGCAACGCGGAGAGGCTCGGCACACCCACCTGCGCCGACAGGATGTGGCCCGCGCCGTCGGTCACCACCGTCGACGGCACCGGCGGATCTTGACCCAGCGCCTTCGCGTAAGCCGCGACCACTTCCGCGCGTTGGTCCGGCGCGATGTTGACGAATCGCGCCGTGGGCTTCCACTCCTGGGCGTAGGCCGCCAGCTTGGGAGTGTCCTCCGCCGGATCGACCGGCAACGCGATGAACTCGACCCCTTCCGCGCCCAGTTCTTCCTTCAACTGGCGCAGCACGGGCAAATCTGTCGTCCATGCGGGCGAGGCGGTCGTGAAACTGACATGGACCCGCAGGCGCGGCGGCCCGGACGCAGGGGCGGCCACGCGAACGGCAAAGAGCGGCCGCTCGCTTGCCGGGACCACGGGTGCAGGAGTGGGGGCGACGCGATACGGCTGGCGGGTGAACGCTTCGCCGGTAGGAGAGTCGGCAGGGTTCTCGTAGACCGTCAGCAGCGTGCCCTCCGGAACCCCCTGAGTCGAGGCCTTCGTCCCGGCGGGCCAGCGAACCGAGACCGACGCCACCGTAGCATGCGCGCCCACGCCGACGAACATCGTGGCGGAGTTCTGGGTCGACCAACCTTCGCCGCAGCGGTGTTCCCGCACGATGCGGGCATCCCCCAAATCCACCACCACCCGGGCGCCGAAACCGTCCCGACAGGCGTACTGCGTCGAGGGCGCCGCGCTTCGGTTGCCGCCCATGAAACGGAGGGCAATCATGCCTCCCTGCATCCCCGCAGCGGGCATGTCGTTCCGGTACAGATTGAAGAGCGGCTGATTGGCATTGACCAGCGCCACGTCCAGCCAGCCATCGCGGTCATAATCCCACACGGCAAAGCCCCGGCTGTCCGCCGGATTGTCCAGGCCCGAAAGTCCGGACAGGTTGACGAAGGACTGGCCGCGGCGGTTGGCGAAATAGTGGTTGCGCTCGTGGCCGTGGAGGGAATGCACGACCACCCCGTCCCCGCGCCGCTCGACCCCGACCAGCCGCGCGTCAATCTGCGGCCCCAGGCTGTCAGGGGGTGGGGTCCGACGCCATTCCGGGGAAAAGCGGAAGGTCGTCCGGGCGAGATTCTCGTCGGCGCGCACCATGGTCCGCCAGAGGTTGCTTTCCAGGTCCAGGCCGGAAGCCAGCGATTCCGGGGCGGTGAAGTACCCGCTCAGGACGTAGAGGTCGAGGAAGGTATCGTTGTCGAAGTCAGCAAAGCACCCACCCCAGGACCAACCCACCTTCTGGACCGTCATCGCCGGCGGCGCCAACCCGGCGACTTGTTCGTACTTCGGGCCGGGCTTCCCGTGATAGAGGAAGTTGCCCGCGGCCGAATCGGCGAAGAGCGGGTTCAACCCGGGGATGCGGGCCGTAAGACGCCGCCCCGCGTCGCTGTACATGTTCGAGATGTAGAGGTCATCGCGGCCGTCGTTGTCGAAGTCGCCCCAGGACGCGCCCATCGAGAAGCCGTAAACCGTGAGGCCCACCTCGTGGGTCACCTCGGTGAAGCCGGCCGGCATGTCATTGCGGAACAGCACATTCAAGCCCCAGTCGTTGGGGATGTATAGATCCGGCCGGCCGTCCTCGTTGTAGTCGCACCAGGTGGCCTGCAGGGAGTTGCGCCAGATCCCCACCGTCTCGTTCTCGGGCGCCGGTTCGAACTGCCCGCCGCCCCGGTTGACCAGCAACATATTGGGCGGCCCCAGTTGGTCCAGCACCGTCACCCCGTGGCGCTGATTGTGCTCCGCAATCCGGCGCCGGAATTCCCGGGCCAGCTCCGGCGAAAAGAACTCATCCGGCCAGTCGAAGTCGGGTTCCTTGGCCGCCTGGGCGTAGCCGCCACCCGAACCGGCCGGGGCAGCCGGACGATAGGTGCACAGGTAGACATCGAGCAGGCCGTCGCCGTTGTAGTCCGCCGCCGCCATCGAGATGACGGCCATGGGCATGTACTTGGGGACCGGCGGTTGGTAGAACAAGCCACCGCGGTTCTCAAGGTAGCTCGTTCGTAGCAAGCTCCGCCCCAGGATGACGTCGAGGTCGCCGTCATTGTCGAAGTCGGCGAACAGCGCGCAGGTGGTGTGCCCCGGCAGATCGAGTCCGTAAACCGCCGCCTCTTCGGTGAACGTCCCGTCCCGCTGATTGATCAGCAGCATGTTCCGGCCGAGCCGCACCGTGATGTAGAGGTCGTCGAAACCATCGCCGTTGACGTCAGCCACGGCCAGACCCTCCTTGTGGTTGACCGAGATCGGCGCGAAGTAGGGATGCGGCATCTTCTTCATGCCGTCGCGGTAGTACGCCACGGTGGCTTCGAAGTGCTGCGAGCGCCGCAACGTCCGCGGGTCCTGCGGAGGGCGGAGGGCGGCGTCCAACGCCTCGACGAAGAGTCTTCGCGAACTGGCATTCCAGTACATCTCCTGCGTGTCCCAACCCGTGATCCGCCACTCCCCGGCCTTCCCTTCCGGGAGTTGCGGCCGCTGCCAGTCCAACTTCATGCCAGCGTAAAGCGACCGCCACTCCCCCGACTTCATCCGGGCCAGGCCGTGAAAACGCCCCGTCGCTTCAAAGCGCCAAGGATCGCCCCCCGGATGCTCGCCGTTGACCAGGACGAAATTCGCGTGCTCGAAGTAGGCGACGCCGTCGAGCAGGGGTCGCCAGAGATCGGCGTGGCCGTTGGTGCTGGTGGTCGAACTCGCTGTCAGCGGCCACGAACGCGACTCGAGCATCCCAGCGTCGGAAGTCGTTGCCTCGGGAGCGGGGCCAAGGTCACGGACGGTCAGTGGCGAGCCGAACACGGCCTGCGCGTCTGCAGCCGGGCCGGGCAGGCGCAGGTCGAGCAGACCGTGGGAAAGCCGTTCCAGCTTGGGTGCCAGGGCCAGCAAGGTCTCCTCGTCGCGCACGAGTGCGCTGATCACGGCATCATCGTTGGGCGCGGTGGTCATCGACGTGACCGGCATCGCGGCTACTGTGCCTGGCTGGGCGGCGGCGGGCGGGGGGGCGGGGGGGCGACGCACGACCCGCCAGACGGGGTAGATCAGGGCAAGCCCCGCCAGGACGAGGATGGACCAGCCCCAAGGCACGCCACCGCGGGGGGACAGGGGTTGGCGTGATGAGTGCCCCTGCCGCCCGGCTTCTTCGGCCGTGGTGGGCCGGCCGGGTTTCGCCGCTTTTCGCTTCATGGTTGGTGTTCTGGTCTGACGCCGGACGGACCGGCTACCCCTTTTTCCTTGACATGATCGTAACCGATTTGCAACAAGGCACGCCAATGAAAACAAACAAACGTCCTGCCGGCGCCGGCCTGTGCCTTGGCGTGGCCCTTGCTATGTCGCAAGTAGCTATATCGCAGGAAGTTGTATGGCAAGTCGGCATGGACGACAACGGCTGGCCCTGTTCGGGTACGGGTCTGGGCGGACCGGAGGCCTGCTTCGTCCAGGAGAGCGGGGGAGTCAACCCCCTCCCAGGCAACCCCTACAGCAGCTCCATCGAAGGGGGCGCGGACAACGACTACTACTTCGCCGGCACCTATTACTACACCATCGAGGGCAACGGTATGTACGACCCGGTGGGATGGGTCGACCTCGACGAAGAGCTGTTCGAGCGGGCCTTCACCCCGGGCGACACTGAGTTCCGCATCCACTTCAACCTGCCCGCCAACCTCCGGCCCACCGACCTGCTCGCCGTCACGTTCGACGCCAACAACTTCGAGACCGAAGGCTTCTCGGATCCGCGCCGCGGGGTGTCCATCTACTTCAACGGCGTGCTCGTGCAGGATCAAATTGTCATCCGCCCCGCGCAACTGGACGTGGATTACACCACGCCCGCCTTCACGTTGGCCAGCGTGAACGCCGTGGTCGGGCCGGACTACGACAACATCGTCACGCTGCGGGGCACCGACTACAGCGCGGACGGCGGCGGCCGGTGGATGGGCATCGATTATGTAAAGCTCACCAAGGAAGCCGCGGCGCTGCCCGTGCCGGTGTTTCCGTGGTCGGTCGGCAGTGATGACGATGGCTGGCCGGCCGGCGATGGCGGCGGTGCCAATGCGACCTTCGTGGAAGGGAACGGGTCGGTCAATCCACTGCCGGGAAGTCCCACCAGCACCGAGGTGGCCGGGGGCGCCGACAACGACTACTATTTCGCCGGCAACTACGCCACGGTGATCGCCGGCAACGGAACCTACACACCCGTCGGCATGGTGCCGGTCAATGAGGAAGCCGCCGTACGCGGGTTCGCCGGCGCGGAAAACGAGCTGCGTTATCACTTCAATTTCCCGACGACCGTCCAGCCCACCGACCTGGTGGCGGTCACGTTCGAACCCCTCAACCTGGACACCAGTGCCGCAGACCCCCGCTATGGCGTCGAAGTGTACGTCAACGGGGTGCTGGTTATGCCGGAGGTGGTGATCCGGGCAGCCCAACTCAAGCAACCCATCACCACGCCGTCGTTCACGGTGGCCAGCGTCAACGGCCAGGCTGGCCTCGGCCCGGACAACATCGTCACCCTCCGCGGCATCAGCTACAGCACCGCCGGTGGCGGCAATTCGTTGGGGCTCGATTACATCCGGTTCAAGCGGATGCCCCCACCGCCGGTGGTGCCCTGGTCGGTCGGTCGCAACGACGGCGCCTGGCCGGTCGGCGATGGGGGTGGCCGCAACGCCACCTTTGTGCAGGAAAACGCGACGATTAACCCCCTGCCCGGTGTCCCCAACAGTCCCGAAGTGGATCGGGAGGCCGACAATGACTACTACTTCGCGGGGGTGTATACCACGGTCATTGCAGGCAACGGCACCTACACGCCCGTCGGTGATGTGCCGGTCAACGAAGAGGCCGCCGAACGCGCCTTTGCCGCCGCCGACAATGACCTGCGGTATCACTTTAATCTGCCCAGCGCGCTGACTCCGGATGCGAAATTCACGTTCAGCTTCAAGCCGATGAACCTCGATGACAGCGCCGGCGATCCCCGCTACGGCGCCGCCGTCTTCGTCAACGGCGTCCAGGTCATGCCCGAGGTCGTCGTCCGAACGGAGCATCTGAATCGCACCATCTTCACCCCTCCCTTCACCCTCGCCCAGGTCAACGCCCAGGTCGGCCCCGGCCCCGACAACATCGTCAGCCTCCGCGGCATCAACTACAACGCGGACGGGGGCGGCAATTGGATGGGCATTGACTATGTCCGGCTCGATCCTGCTCTGCCTCCACCCTTCCCCTTGGACGTGGGCCGGGACGATAACGGGCACGGCGGCGCGGATGGCGGTGGCGCCAACGCCTTCTTCCTCCAGGAAGCCGGCGTCAACCCGCTCCCGGGCAACCCGGCCGGTGGCGAGGTGGATCAACGGTCCGACGATGATTACTACTTCGCCGGCGAATACACCAAGGTGATCCCGCAGGTGGTGCAGTTCTACGACGGCCTCGAGTATGAGCCGGTCGGCACGGTTCTGGTGAACGAGTATGCCGCCGAACGCGCCTTCGCGGGTTCTGACAACGAACTGCGCTTCCACTTCAACCTGCCCGCCAGCCTCAAACCCACCGACCAGTTGCTGGTCAGCTTCGACGCGCTCAGCCTCGATGGCAGTGGATTTGACCCTCGTTACGGCGCCGAACTCTATTTCAACGGCGTTCAGGTCCTGCCGGAGGTGGTGATTCGCACCGAAGACTTCGACAAGGATTTCATGACGGCGCCCTTCACGCTGGCCAGCGTGCACGCCGGCGTCGGACCCGGCTTCGATAACGTCGTCACCCTCCGCGGCATCAACTACAACGCCGACGGCGGCGGCAACTGGCTGGGCATTGACTACCTGGCCATCGACACCATGCCCCAGCCCGTGTTCCCGTGGGCCGTGGGTAAGGATGACAACGGCTGGCCGGTCGGCGATGGCGGCGGGCCCAACGCCACCTTCGTGCAGGAAACCGGGACCAATCCGCCCCCGGGCAACCCGAAAAGCCGGGAAGTCGCTCTGCAGGCCGATGATGACTACTACCTCGCGGGCGTTTACACGAGCGTCATCCCCGCCAATGACCTGTTCTACGGTCCGTACGAGCCCATCGGCATCGTGCCGCGCAACGAAGAGGCCGCCGAACGCGCGTTCGCGGGCACCGACAACGATCTCCGCTACCACTTCAACCTGCCGGCCTCGCTCAGCCTGACCGATCAGGTGGAGATCACCTTCGATGCCTTCAACCTGGATCAGGGTGTTGGCATTCAGGATCCTCGCTACGGCATCGAGATCTACTTCAACAGCGTGCTCGTGCAGCCGGAACTCATCATCCGCCCGGCCCAACTGGACGTCGACTACACCACCGCCCCGTTCACGCTGGCCAGTGTCAATGCGCGGCTCGGCCCCGGCGCCGACAACATCGTGCATCTCAAGGGCATCAACTATAGTGCCGACGGCGGCGGCAACTGGATGGGACTCGACTACGTGAGGCTCGATCCGGCCGGCGGCGGTCAACCGCTCGAGTTCACAAGCTCCACGGTGAGCAATGGGCGACTGACACTCACGTGGACCGGCACGGGCGCTCTTGAATCGGCGCCGACCGTGACGGGTCCGTGGACCGCTGTCAGCCCGACTCCATCCTCGCCCTACACCGAGAATGTCCAGCTCACCCAGACCGGTCGTCTTCTACCGGCTGAGGAAGCCATAGCCTCTCCTGAGGCTTTGTCCTCAGGCTTTCGATTTCGCCACGGGGCGGCTGGTCCTACTGGCCGCCCCGTCGGTTTAGGGCATGTCAGGGAAGCGAGCATCCCGAGGAGCCTGTCCGCTCGAGGAAGATCCGTTCACTTGCCATCGCTCTCGCCTCCCCCTCGCCCGAGCTCCGTGACTCTCCGTTACGGGCGGGTATGCCGCCAGGAGGGACACCGGCCTGGGATGAACCCCGAGCAGGCCGAGTTAAGCGGGCTGGACGAAGACGCCGCGGAACTCGCCCGACGACTTGCCCCTGCGCCGGAGAACCACGGGCGATGCCGCAGGTGTCAATCTGCGGGACCGACCCTCGCCATCGCCCAGGCACGCCCTCGAGCGCGGCAGCCACGGCAAAGCCGTGCAGGAGCGGGCTGACCTCGCCGCCCTGCACGGTCACCTGGCGCTTCACGGCTGCAATGGCGTTGGCCGGGCACACCAGCCGGTGCGCCACCCGCCGGTCGAGCATCGGCAGATCGTTGTAATGATCGCCGGCCGCGAAGACGTGCGCGGCGTCGAGCCCTAGCTGGCGGGTCAGCTCCGCCAGCGCCGTGCCCTTGCTGTAACCCCGGTGGCTGAACCGCGCGTACACATCGTTCCGCACCACGCTCAGCCCCGGGATTTCGCGGCACACCTCCTCGAGGTAGGCGCAGATCACGTCCGCATCCCCGTTCGCCTCCGCAATCAGACAGAACGGCGAGAACGCATCCTCATAGACCATGGCGTCGAACCGCTCGCGGATCCATGCCGTCAGCCGCGGCACCTCCGGGCGTACCCGCGCAAACAGCTCGGCGTGATCCGCCTCGCAGCGGCGATTCCAGTCTTCCATCCCCACGTAGCGCACGCCGTCGTGCCGGTACAACTCGCGCTCGACCAGCACCAGGTAGTCCGGCCGCACCTCGAGGTGGGCCCGTCCCAGCGCCTCCATCAGGCTGCTCAGGTCGCGACCCGTGTTGATCACCCACCGGGCGCCGCGGGCCTGGAAGGCGGCCAAGGCGGCCTGCAACGCCCGCGGCACCGGCGGTTGTTCAAACTCGGCGAAGATCGTGCCGTCAAAATCGGTCGAGATGAGTCGGATCGGTGCTGCCATGCAAAGGCTCTCCGTGAATCTGTGGTGCAGGCGTCCCGCCTGCCCTTCCGGTGGGTCGAGTCGGTTGCCGAGCTTTGGCTCCGGAGCATCGCCGCCCCACCGATGGCTCCGGAGGACCTTCGCTCCCCCGGGCGCCGGCTCGGCCGCGCCCGGCCCGCACCGGCTTGCGCCCCGCCAGCATCGTGCGCTACGGTCGCGTGTCAATGCTATGACCGGCCTGCAGGATCAATACGACGACGCGATGTACGACTTCAGCCGGGGCGACTACGCCGGCGCCGTCGCCAAGCTCGAGGCCATCCTGCGCGCCGACCCCGCCCATTTCGACGCCCAGTTGTCGCTGGGCATGGCCTATGCCCGACTGGGCGATCACGCCCGCGCCATCGCCGAAGGTCACAAGGCCGAGAAGCTGCGCCCCCAGGACCAGCTCGTGCACACCAATCTCTCGCTCTTCTACGTGAAGGCCGGCGACAAGGGCCGCGCCGAACATCATGGTGTCCAGGCCCGCATCGCGTCCTGGCGCGGCAACCTCGCCCCGCCCGACCGCACCCGCTCCAGTCCGGAGGCGCTGCCGCAAGCCGCCCCCGCACCGCCGCGGCCCAGTGTCCCGGAGGAATTTCCCGACATGCCCTGGAAGAAAAAGCCCACCACCCCCGTCCAGTCCTCGCCTCCCCCGGATCCCCCCAACCCATGAAGACCGCCTACGAACTCGCCATGGAACGGCTCGCGAAAGACGCCCCGCCCGTGCGCCTCTCCGACGCCCAGAAACGCGAACTCGCCGAACTCGACTCGCGACACAAGGCCCGCGTGGCTGAACGCGAGCTCGCCGCCCAGGCCGAGATCCAGGAAGCCATCGCCGCCGGCGACCTCGAACGAGCCGAAAAAGCCCGCCAGGAACTGCTCGCCGAACGGCGCAAGCTCGAGGCCGCCCTCGAAGACAAGAAGGACGCCGTGCGCAACGCCCGTTGATCGCCCGTTCCGCCCGGTTCGCACGCCGCTCACACAGGCCTTCAAGCCGGCGAACGCACTTCCGCGGACGCTCAACCCGGTACCGCCCCACTTCCCGCCTATGCTCTCACGTCGCCCCATCTTCCCGCGCTCAACCTGGGCCTGTTGCCTGGGGGTCCTGCTGGGTGGCCCGCTCGCCCTCGGCGTCGAGCCCACCGTCGAACCGGCGCGTGAGCAGTTGCAGCACGCCGTGTTCGCCGGCGCGACCGGCAACCCGCTCACCAACGGCTGGACGGCGTGGTTCCCCGATTGGGCGCCCGCACGTTTGACCCCGGAACCGACGGAAACCGGACTGCGCTTTGCCGCGGGCGACCAACCCTTCGCTGTCGGCGGGGTGCGCCAGACGGTGGCCGGCATCACCAGCGGCCAGGCCTATGCCGTCGAAGCGCATTGCGCATTCAACGGCGTGCCGCGGCCACACGCCAGCGCGCTGGTCCGCGTCACGTGGCTGAAGCGCGGCGCTCCGCTGCATCCGGCGGGCGTGCTCGTGCGCGGTCCCGGGTTGAATGGTGCTGAGGGTCGATTCGCCGACATCCTGGTCGCGCCCGCTGAAGCCGACACCGCCAAGCTCACCCTCGAAGTCAAGTGGCCCGGAACCGGGACGGTGACGTGGCAGCGCGCCAGCCTGCGCCCGGCCAATCCGCCGCCACCCCGCAAGGTCAAGGTCGGCACCGTCCACTTGCGACCCCGCGACAGCACCCCCGCGCGCAACCTCGAGTTGTGGTGCGCGCAGGTGGAAGCCGCCGGTGCACTGGGCCTGGACATCGTCTGTCTCTCGGAAGCCATTCTCCAGGTCGGGACGTCCGCCGCGGCCGGCGAGGTCGCTGAACCCATCCCCGGCCCGGCCACCGAACGCTTGGGCGCCGCCGCCCGCCGGCATCGCCTCTGGGTCGTGGCAGGCTTGATCGAACGCGCGGGCCCCCGCCTCTTCAACACCGCCGTCCTCCTGGACCGCGAAGGCCGCGTGGCCGGCACGTACCGCAAGGTCCATCTGCCCCGCGAAGAATGGCTCCAGGGCCTGACGCCCGGCGACGCCTACCCGGTGTTCCGCACCGACTTCGGCACCATCGCGGTCCAGGTCTGCTACGATTACTTCTTCCCCGAAGCCGCCGCCCTGTTCGCCCGGCAAGGTGCCGAGATCCTCTTCGCGCCGACCTGGGGCACGACCTTCGCCGACCAGGACGGTCGGGTCGAAGGCCGCAACCTCTTCCGCGTCCGCGCCCGCGACAACGGCCTCTATCTGGTCCCCTCCGTATACGACGGCGAGAGTCTCGTGATCGATCCGTTGGGCCGGGTGCTCGCTGCCAACGAAGGACAGACCGGCGTCTTCTGGGCCGAGATCGATCTGAACGCGCGTGAACCCCTGTGGTGGGTTGGGCATTGGGGTTCGATTGGCCCACGCGACCGTCGCCCGGAGACCTACGAACCTCTGTTGACCGATCCCACGCCCGCAGCCCTCCCATGAAACACTCCCCCTCCCGCTGTTTGCGGTTCACCCCCCCGGCTCAGTGTTCTTCCCATGAACCTGTGGTGCGGGCTTCCAGCCTGCACCCCCCGCGGTTCATGGTCCCTGGGCAGATCCAAGAGAACCCCGTCGCTTCCCCAATCCCCGATGTTCGTAATCGGTGGAGGGAATTCCCGTCTTGGATCCTCCGCCGATTTCGAACATCGGGGATTGGGCTGAGGGAGGCGCTCTGTGAACCTCAAACCGCCATGTTAATCTCCAGTGACTTGCGGATTCTGGATTCACGGCCCCCGGGCAGTCCAAGAAGGATCCGGCCGCTTGCCCTGCGACTGTTGTCGCTGCTTGGCGCAGCCGCGCTCCTCCTCCTGCCTGCCCTCCGCGCCGCGGAATTCCGGGCGGGCGCCGCAGCCGTGAACGTGACCCCGAACCTCGGGACGGCGGTCAATGGCGGCGTGGGCCCCGGCCGCGCACTGCACGTGCACGACGACCTGTTCGCCAAGGCGCTGGTTCTCGATGACGGACAAACGCGCCTCGCGTGGGTGGTCGTGGACACCTGCCTGGTGGACCGCGAGGTGTTCGACGCCGCCAAACGGCTCGTCGTCCAACACACCGGCATCCCCGCCAGCCACCAGATGATGTCCGCCACGCACACCCACTCGGCGGGCGCCGTCACGGGTGCCCACCTCTGCGAACCGGATCCGACCTACCGCGCCTGGCTGCCGGACCGGTTGGCCGACGCCGTCCGCGTGGCGGTGAACCGGCTCGCCCCTGCGCAGATCGGCTGGACCAGCGGCAGCGTTCCCCAGCATGTGTTCTGTCGCCGCCTCCTCATTCGGCCGGGCATGACGTACACCAACCAGCTCGGTTTCACCGGCGAACGGGCCAAGATGAACTGGGACTCGCCGCACCCCGCCGACGGCGAACCCTCGGCGCCGGTGGACCCCGAGCTGTTCGTGGTGTCGGTGCAGACAGCCGAAGGCAAGCCGCTGGCGGTGTTGGCCAATTACTCGCTGCATTACGTGGGCGACGTCGGGCCCGGCCACATCTCGGCCGATTACTTCGGCGTCTTTGCTGATCGCCTCCAGCAGTTGCTGGGCGCCGACCGCCAGGACCCTCCGTTCGTGGCGCTGTTGTCCAACGGGACCAGCGGGGACGTGAACAATGTGAATCCCCGCGAACGCCGGGCCCCGCAGCCCGCGTATACCCAGATCCGGCGCGTGGCGTTCGACGTGGCCGACGAAGCCTTGCGCGTGCTCGAAGGGTTGCGCCATCGTCGCGACGTCGCCCTGTCCGCCACCACCACCGAGGTGCGCGTGATCACGCGCCGTCCGACTCCCACCGAGATCGAGCAGGCGCGTCAACGCGTGGGCGGGCGCTCCGTGGCCCAGCTCAGCGGGTGGCTGGACAATTACGCGCGCGATACGCTGTTGCTGGCCGACTACCCGGAAGCGCTCCCGGTGACGCTCCAGGTTTTTCGCGTGGGGGAGCTTGCCGTGGCGGCTTGGCCGGGTGAGATCTTCGCCAGCACCGGTCTGGAACTGAAGCGGCGCAGCCCGGTGCAACCGCTGTTCAACATCGGCCTGGCGAACGGCTGGTACGGTTACATCCCCCCACCGGAGCAGCACGCCCTCGGCGCCTACGAGACTTGGCGCGCCCGGACGGCGCCCCTCGACGTCGACGCCACCGTCAAACTGGTGGATGCCTTTCTCGGAATGCTCGCGGGATCCCGCTGAGCGTCCCCGGTCCTACCAGCTCACGCGCTCGAGGAAACGCAGGCTCTGCGGAATCTGCTCCTTGGCCCAGGGCGATTCGTCCTCGATGAAGTAGTATTTAACCCCGGCCTTCCGGGCCGCCTTGAGGATCGCGGGCATGTCCATCTGGCCGGTGCCCAGGATCACGTCGTTGGTCACGTCGGTGTGGCCGCTCAAATCGCCCTGGACCCCCCGCTTCAGGTCCTTGAGGTGCATCAGCGGCCACCGCTTCGGGTACTTCTGCAGCCAGCGCACCGGGTCCTGACCCGGATGCACGGTCCACAGCAGGTCCATCTGGAACGCGACCCACTTCGGGTTCGTCCCGGTGATCAACAGATCGAGCAGCGTGCCGTCGCCGTGGGGCTGAAACTCGTAGCCGTGGTTGTGGTAGAAGAACTGAATTCGCTCGCGCGCGGCCAGTTCGCCGGCGCGGTTGAACACCTCGATTGCGGCGCGGCACTCGGCTTCGTCGAAGTCGCCCTCGTGCGGAATCCAGGCGCACCCGGCGTACTTGAGGCCGAGGGCCTTGGCGTCGCGCAGCACAAACTCCGGTTCGTCCCGCCAGCGTTCGTAGCTGAAGTGGCCGGCGATGGGCACGAGACCGCGTTCGAGCAGGGCGGCGCGGAAATCGCCGGGCAACCAGCCGTAAGTGCCGGCGAGCTCGACGTAGCGGATGCCGTAGCTTTGCACCAGGTCCAGCGTCCGTCGCACGTCCTTCTTGAACTCGTCCCGGAGACTGTAGAGCTGCAGGCCCACCGGGCCCTTGAACGATCGGCCCGTCCCCACCTTGCCCGCGGCTTGCGCCGGCATACTGTTGCCCACCGCGAGGAGGACGGCCCCCATCACCAACGTCGAAAGCAGTTTCATGGCGCCATTGGAGCGGGTCGCCGTCGCGGAGGAAAGCCCGATTTCCGGCGGCGGTTCCCGAAGAACGCCTCCCACGCGCCCTTCCCGAGCGCCTGCCAGATCTTGATCACCTCGTAGACGATCACCGTGGTGAAGCTGACCGCCAGCCACACGCACACCGCCTCGACCGGCAGGCCGTCCCACGCCGCGATCGTCATCCCCATCATCGCCGCCGGACGATAACCCCACCAGCCATACGGCAGCGCCAGCGTCACCTCCCACAGCAGGCTGATCAGCAGGATCAAGAAGAACGTGAAGCTGAACGCCCGCCAGTTGATGAAAGGCCGGGCCGTCCGGAACAGACCCGCGGACGGCGCAAACGAGATGGCTGTGAGGTACGTGAAGTACCACGGGAACCCTTCCGGCGAGGGCGAAATCACCTTCTTGTAGAGCACCGCCCCGGCCACCAACGCCACCCCGAAGGACACCGACCAGCCGTGGAACTGCGCCAGACGCCGCAACTCCCGGGCTTCACTGCCGTAGTCGGGAATATTGTAGGCCCGCAACCAGTACTCGTCGGCCCAGACATAGCTCAGCAACACCAGCATGAACCCCGACGCATAGAACACGAACTCCTCGATCGGGATGGGCCCGCCCACGGCGGGCAGGTTCAGCCCGAGAGTCGCCGCGTGGTTGGGAAACACGAAGAAGGCATTGCCAAAAAGGACGTCGAGTCCAAAGCCCAGCGGAACCAGCACGGCCAGCGTCCGCCAGAACGCGCGTCGCGCCAGCCCCAGATCCCGGCGGCGCGCGAACCAAATCCCCAAGGCCGCCAGCGGCAGCAGGAACAACAGCAGACTCCAGGTGTACCCCTGCGGCGTGGGGTTCGGCGATGCCACCTGCCGCCCCCCCGCATCCACCACCGTCCGCAACGTCAGCGCCGCCGGCACCACCAGCAGGCCCACCATGGCGAAGACGACCCGGAAGGCCTGCCGGGGCTCGCGGGGCGGTCCGGGGTCGCTCCCGGGCGCGAAGCGTTCGTTTGTCATGAGCGTACCTTGACACAACCATGATCCGTCCGGAAGCCCCATTCCGGGATCGCATGGCGGAGTTCTGCGCCCAGGGCGGGGAGAAGAGGCGCTGGCATCTGGCAGACACGAGGATCGAGTTCTTGCCAAGCACGCGAGCCTCATGAGATTCTAATCCGAGAAACCGCGTGCGTGGGGGAAAAGAATGAAGCTCCTTCGCCGTGGCCTGATCGCGATGAAAACCGAAAACCGCAGCCTGTCGGACGCACCTCGCTCGATCCTCCACCCTGCCGTCCGAGGCGGCTTGGCTGCGCTTGTGCTCGCGGCGGCCACCGCGACCGCCGCCGCGCCACCCGGGGCAAATGCCTTGGCCGACGAGTGGGCCACCGCCATGCTCACCCAGCGCGCCGCGCTCCAGGCGAACGCTGTCGCCTCCGAGTCGCCCTGGCACACCACCGGTCCGCTCCGGGCCCGGGCCTTCTCCGACGCCCTGTTCCCCGAGCAGGGCGTGGATCTCGCCGCCACGCGTGGCGATCGGAAGCTGTGGCGGGAGGTCGCCTACCCCGACGGCGTAGTCCATCACCTCCAGGCTGGGGATGGCACCGCGACCTATCTCTATCGCACCCTGATCGCGCGAAGTGCGGGTCCCCTCCGCATCGGGCTGGGCAGCGACGACGGCATCGAGTTCTGGTTCAACGGCGAGAAGCAGTTGTCCAAGAACCCGCCCCGCGGCGTGGCGCCTGAGCAGGATGTCGTGAACGTCACGCTGCGGCCCGGCACGAACACCGTGCTGTTGAAGATCTACAACCAGACCGGCGCCTGCGGCTTTTACTATCACACCGGCTCCTCGCCGGCGGCGGTCCTCGCCCAGATGGCGGAGCGCTATCCCGCGCCGGCCCGCTGGTTCGCGCGCCACGCCGCCGCCGACCGCTGGCTCGCGAGCATGGACGACACCGTAGTGGAGCAAGCCGCCATCGAAGGCCTGCTGCAACGGTTGCAGGGCGTGGACGCCGAGCGGCAGCAGCTCGCATCGCTCGTCGAGGCCCGCACGCCCGCGACCAGCCCGGCCTGGCTGAAGTTGTTCGGCGCGCTGGCCGCCCAGGTCGAGAACTTCGAACGCGCCGTCGCCGAACTGGACCGCATCGATCTGCGCGGCCTGCGCGCCGCGGTCGAAGATCTGGCCAGGACCTTCCCCGATACGTACGGGGCGGGGACGGGCTATTTGCAGGCGCTCGACGCGTTCGAGCAGGAACTGCCGGCCTTGAAAGAGCGCGTGGCCACCGGTGACCGTCAGGCGCTGGGGGCGTTTGCCCGCTTCGAGCGCCTGCAACGCGAGGCGCTCCTGGCCAATCCGCTCCTCGACTTCGACCGGCTCCTGGTCGTCAAACGAAACCCGGGCAACCTCGGTCTCCCGCAGAACTGGCAGGGCAACTGCGCCCTCTCCCGGTCCGGGTACGACAACGAAATCGCGGTCCTGTCTCCCGTACGGCCCGCGGGCGAGCTGACCTGCTTCTACCGGCCCGACGGCACGAAGTTCGTGGGTGATGTCGAACTGGATTTCGCCGCCGACAAGCTGCTGTTCTCCTCGCTGGGCAAGCACGACCGCTGGCACGTCTTCGAGATCGGGGCGGATGGTCAGAACCTGCGCCAGTTGACCCCGGAAGAGCCGGATGTGGACGCCTACGATCCCTGCTATCTGCCCGACGGCCGGATCCTCTTCGCCTCGACCGCCTGCTTTGCTGGCGTGCCGTGCGTGGGCGGCGGAAACACGGTGGCCAACCTGTACCGGATGGATGCCGAGGGCCGCAACATCCGGCAGCTCTGTTTCGACCAGGATCACAACTGGTGCCCCACGGTCATGAACGATGGCCGCGTGCTCTACTCCCGCTGGGAATACTCGGACTCGCCCCACTACTTCACCCGCCTGCTCTTCCGCATGAACCCCGATGGCACCGGGCAGATGGAGTACTACGGCAGCAGCTCGTACTGGCCCAACTCCACCTTCTACGCCCGCCCCATCCCCGGCCATCCTACCAAGGTCGTGGCGGTCATCTCCGGCCATCACGGCGTGCCGCGCATGGGTGAGCTCATCCTCTTCGAGCCGGCCAAGGGCCGTTTTGAAGGCAGCGGGGTGGTGCAGCGGATCCCCCGCCGCGGCCAGGGCCTGGACCCCATCATCCGAGATGATCTCGTCAACGATTCCTGGCCCAAGTTCCTGCACCCCTATCCGCTCAGCGAAAAGTACTTCCTCGTCTCGATGCAGCCCACGCCGCAATCGCTGTGGGGCATCTACCTGGTGGATGTGTTCGACAACCTCGTGCTGCTCCGCGAGGAACCCGGCTACGCGTTGCTCGAGCCCGTCCCGTTCCGCCCGACCCCGCGGCCGCCCGTGATTCCGGATCGCATCCATCCGGAGAGCCGCGAGGCCATCGTGTACCTGTCCGACATCTATGGCGGCGCCGGGTTGGCCGGCGTCCCGCGCAGCACCGTGAAACAGCTCCGCCTTTACGAATTCCACTACGCCTACCCGCACATGGGCGGCCACATCCACATCGGCATCGATGGCCCGTGGGATGTCCGCCGCATCCTGGGCACCGTGCCGGTCCACGCCGACGGGTCGGCTGCCTTCAAGGTGCCGGCCAACACCCCGCTCGCCGTCCAGCCGCTCGACGCCGAGGGCCGGTCGCTCCAGGTGATGCGAAGCTGGTTCACCGCCATGCCCGGCGAAGTCCTTTCCTGCGCCGGTTGCCACGAATCCCAGAACGCCGCCGCGCCTTCCCTTCCGAACCTTGCCTCCCAGCGGCCCCCCGCCACGATCACTCCCTGGTACGGCCCCACGCGCGGCTTCAGCTTCAAGCGCGAGGTGCAACCCGTCCTCGACCGGCACTGCGTCGGTTGCCACAACGGCGAACCGCGGCCCGACGGCCAGCAGATCCCCGACTTCGCGGCCAAAGCCAAGAACGGCCCCCGCAACTTCACGCCGTCCTATCTCGCATTGCATCCTTACGTGCGCCGGCCGGGGCCCGAAAGCGACTACCACCTGCAAGTGCCGCTGGAATGGCACGCCGATACCAGTGAGCTCGTCCAGATGCTGAAGAAGGGCCACCACAACGTCTCCCTCGATGCCGAGGCCTGGGATCGCCTTTACACCTGGATCGATCTCAACGTGCCCGACCACGGTACCTGGAGCGAACACCACCCCATCCCGGGCAACTTCCAGCAGCGCCGCCTCGAGCTGCGCGCCCGTTACGCCAACCGCTTCGATGACCCGGAAGCGATTCCGAATCCCCGGCCTGAACCGGTCGCCTTCGTCCAACCCGCCCCGCTGCCGGAGCGGCCCGCGGCTCCGCAGCTCGCCGGCTGGCCCTGGGACGCCACTGAGGCCCAAGCCCGACAGGCGACCGCCGGCCGACCGGCCCAACTGAAGCTCGAGCTGAGTGCCAACCTCGCCCTCGACCTCACCCTCGTGCCCGCCGGTTCCTTCGTCATGGGGGATCCCCAGGGCGCGGCGGACGAGTTCCCGGCCTCGGTCGTGCGCCTCGACCAGCCGTTCTATCTCGGCACCTGCGAGGTTACCGCCGAACAGTTCGCCGCCTTCGACCCCCGCCATGACAACGGCTACGTGAGCGTCTTCAACAAGGACCAGAACACGCGCGGCGAACCCGTCAACCGTCCGTCGCAGCCCGTCGTCCGCGTCTCCTGGGAGCAGGCCATGGCCTTCTGCCAATGGCTTTCGCAGAAGAGCGGCCGGTACGTCACGCTGCCCACCGAGGCCCAATGGGAGTACGCCTGCCGCGCCGGCACCGACACGCCGCTGAGCTACGGGGCGGCCGACATCGACTTCGCCCCCTGGGCCAACCTCGCCGATCGACGGCTCGTGGACCTTTGCCGCGCTGACTCGCCGAAGTGGATCCCGGCTGTGCTGACCGTGAACGACGGCGCCACGGTCACGCAGGACGTGGGACGCTACCAGCCCAACGCCTGGGGATTCCGCGACCTGCACGGCAATGCCGCCAGTGGACCCTGACCACGTACCGGCCTTATCCCTATGCCGAGGACGGGCGCGACAACGGCCGGGCCGAGGGCCGCAAAGTGGTGCGCGGCGGTTCGTTCTACGACCGGCCCGACCGCGCCCGGTCGGCGTTCCGCCTCAGCTACCCGCCCTGGCAACGCGTGTTCAACGTCGGGTTCCGCGTCGCCGTCACCGAAGCACCGCCCGCCGAGTTCCGCGTCACGGCCGCCCGCTGAACCGCACGACTCTTAACCCACGGCCTCAGCCCCCGCCCCCCGTCATCCTGTGAAGAAGTTCATCAACGATCCCCAGCACCTCACCCGGGAACTGCTCGAAGGCTTTGCCATCGCCCACAAAGACCTTGTGACCTTGCGTTCCGAGAAGATCGTCTGCCGCGCCCGGCCCAAGGCAGACGACAAAGTGGCGCTCGTGACCCTGGGCGGCGCGGGTCACGAACCGGCCCTCAGCGGATTCGTCGGCGAAGGCATGCTCGATTACAGCGTGGTGGGCGACATCTTCGCCGCGCCGGGGCCGCCGAAAGTGATCGAGGCCCTGCGCCTCGCCAAACGTCCCGCCGGCATCCTCTTCGTCGTCCTCAACCACGCCGGCGACGTCCTGAGCGCCAACCTCGCCGTCGAGATGGCCAACCAGGAGAACATCCGCCACCAGATGATCCTCACCCACGAGGACATCGCGCCGGGCGCCAACGCCCCCGCCGAAGACCGGCGCGGCCTGGTGGGCTGCATTCCCCTCTACAAGATCGCCGGCGCCGCCGCCGAAGCCGGCAAGAGCCTCGACGAGATCCACGCGCTTGCCAGCCGCTTCAACAACAACATGGCCACCCTCGCCGTGGCGATGAAGACCGCCACCCACCCCGCCACGGGCCAGGCCATCTTCGATCTGGCCGACGACGAGATGGAGATCGGCATGGGCCAGCACGGCGAGGCCGGCACCGGTCCCTGCAAGCTCCTGTCGGCCGATCGCACCGCCGAGCTGATGCTCGGGCGGCTGCTCGAGGCCGTGAAAGCCAGCCAGGGCGACCGGGTGCTGCTGATCCTCAACGGCAGCGGCGCCACCACGCTCATGGAGCTCTACATCGTGCTGCGAGCCTGCCAGCGCTTCCTCGAGGCCAAAGGCATCACCCTCGCCGCATCGCATTGCGGCGAATGGCTGACCGTCCAGGAAATGGCCGGGTTCCAGATGTGCGTCGCCACGATGGATGACGAACTACTCCGCTACTGGCACGCGCCCTGCCAGACCCCGGCGTTGACCGTGAAGTGAGATTGGTCCCGGAACCCGCCCGCCAACGCGGCGGCGGGGAACCGGCACGGCTCCTCAACGATGACCGACAACATCTCTGCCCCCCACTTCCGCCGAATGCTCGAGGCAGCGCGGACGCGAATCCGCGAACAGCACGAGACGCTCTCACGCCTCGATGCGGCCGTGGGCGATGGCGATCACGGCACCACGATGCTGCGCGCCATGGACGCCGCCGCCCAAGCCGCCAGCCAACATCCCGACGCCGGCCTGCAGCAGCTCCTCTCGGCGGCGGGTTGGGCGGTGATGGCCTGTGACGGCGGCTCCACCGGGCCGCTGCTCGGTTCCTGGTTCCTGGGCATGAGCGAGGCCGCAGCGGGCCGGGCTGAACTCGACGTCCCGGCGCTGGCAGCGGTTTTCGAGAGCGGCGTGGCGAAGCTCCAGAAGCAAAGCCGCGCCCAGATCGGCGACAAGACCATGATGGACGCCTTGCTGCCCGCGGTTGCCGCCTTGAAGGCCGCCGATCCGGGCCAGGGCGTCACCGCCGCCCTCGCGCAAGCCGCCGAGGCCGCCGCGCGCGGCGCTGCCGACACCGCAAACATGCGCGCCAAATTCGGCCGCGCCCGCCACCTGGGAGACCGCGTGCTCGGTCATCCCGATCCGGGCGCCGTCTCCGTTTCCCTGATCTTCCGCGGTTTTGGCGAAGGCCTTGTTGCCTGAGCCCCGAACCACACTTCGAAACACGCGACTCAACCACCGACGACGACCTGATCCTCACCGCGCTATGCCAGACAATGATACCGCCAAGGATGCCTCCGACTATGCCCTCGGCATCCCGGCTCCGAAACACGCGTTCTTCCTGAAGGGCCTCGATCACGTGGATTGGGGGATGAAGGACCGGCTCAGCCGCATCTTCAACCCCAAGTCCGGCCGCACCGTGATGCTGGCGTTCGACCACGGCTACATCATGGGTCCCACCTCCGGACTCGAACGGATGGACCTCAGCATCCCGCCGCTGATCGAGCACGCCGATTGCCTCATGTGCACCCGCGGTGCCTTGCGGTCCATCGTCCCGCCCACCGCCAACAAGCCCATCTCGCTGCGGTACTCGGCGGGCAGCAGCGTGCTCACCGAGCTGAACAACGAGTGCCTGCTCGACATTGAAGACGCCCTCCGCATCAACGCCTCCGCCCTCGCCGTCATGGCCGCCATCGGCAGCAAGTTCGAGGCGAAGACCATCGAGAACCTCGTGCGCACCGCCGACCTCGGCGCCCGCTATGGCATCCCCACCCTGGGCGTCACCGCCGTGGGCAAGGAACTGACCCGCGACGCCCGCTACCTCGCGCTCGCCTGCCGCATCTGCGCCGAGAACGGCGCCACCTTCGTCAAGACCTACTATTGCGAAACCGACTTCGAAAAGGTCACCGCCACGTGTCCGGTGCCGATCGTCATCGCCGGCGGCAAGAAGCTGCCGGAAAACGAGGCGCTCGAGCTCGTCCACAAGGCGCTCCAGGAAGGCGCCGCCGGCGTGGACATGGGACGCAACGTGTTCCAGGCCGAACATCCGGTGGCCATGATCCAGGCCATCCGCGCCGTAACCCACGACGGACGCACCGCCCGCGAAGGCTTCGAACTCTACCAAACCCTCAAGAACACCCGCTAGTCCGGGCGCTTCTTACGCCCCATGAACCCGCGACCGATGCCACCGATTGTAGGCGCCGACGTGAGGAGGCAAAGTCGTGCTGCTCCTCGCTCCCAACGCCTCCTCACGTCGGCGCCTCCAGGCGGAAATGGCCCCCACGCCTCTCCCCATCCCACCCCATCACGAGACACGCTATGAAGCCCATCACCCCGTCCCCGATCACCCGCCGTTCCATGATCGCCCGCAGCGCCACCGTCGCCGCGGGTGCCGCTTCCCTCGCCGCGTTCGGTCCCCGTTCCGCGGCCGCCCAAAACCCATCAAACCCATCCGCCGTGAAGACATATACCAATGCCGACTTCTACGACAGCGCCGGCCAGTTCCTGGTCGATAAAGCGCGGGAGGCCTACTACGACATGTTCCGCCGGTTCCAGTACCCGCTCTCCGACACCCTGAAGAACGGGATGTGGATCCTCGATTTCGGGCTGGGCGACTTCGCCCAGGTCGGGATGGCGGGCATCTTTTGGCTTAATCGAGAGGATTACAAATACTTCGGCCACGAGATCTACCTCCTGCCCGGCCAGATGATTCCCGAGCACTGTCATGTGCCGACCGCCAAAGGCGCGGCCAAAATGGAATCGTGGCAGCCGCGCCGCGGCATGATCTACACCTTCGGCGAGGGCGACCCCACGCCCGAGTTCATCGGCCGCATCCCCCGCAGCCAGCGGGACCTCGTCAAGTCACGATGCGGCAAGCCGCTGGGCATCGACGAGATCGGCCACCTCAACCGGCTCGAGGCCTTCCACTTCATGGTCGCCGGCCCCGAGGGCGCGCTGGTCACGGAGTACGGCACCTTCCACGACATGGACGGCCTGCGTTTCTCCAACCCCAAGGCGAAGCTCTAGCCCGGACACCTCATACCCCGCATGAGCCCCGTTCCGCCCGTAGGCGCCGACGTGAGGAGGCGAAGTCGTGCCGCTCCTCGCTCCCAACGCCTCCTCACGTCGGCGCCTACGGGCGGTCGGGAATACCCGGGCCAGGCGCCTCGCGCGGCCTGACCCTCAGCAAAGGACCTTACCAGGGCTGACTTGTCTCTCTTCGATCTGACCGGCCGGAAGGCGCTGGTCACCGGCGCCGCCGTCGGCATCGGCCGTGGTTGCGCCGTCGCGTTGGCCCAGGCCGGTGCGGATGTAGCCATCGTGGATCTTGACGAAAAGACTGGCACGAAGACCGCCGAGGAAATCCGCGCCCTGGGCCGCCAATCCATCTTCGTCCGCTGCGATGTCACCCGCCGGGACCAGGTCCAGGCCATGGTCCGTCGCGTGGTCGATGCCTTCGGCCGGCTCGACATCGCCATCAACAATGCCGGCATCGCGATTCTGGGTGCCGACGAGGAACTCACCCAGGAGGCCTGGGACAAGGTGATCGCCGTCAATCTGACCGGTGTGTTCCTGTGCGCGCAGGCCGAGGCCCAGCAGATGATCCGGCAGCAGCCCACCGAGGGAAAGATCATCAACCTCGCGTCGATGTCGGCCACCATCGCCAACTGCAACGCCTCCTACGACAGCTCGAAAGCCGGCGTCGTGCACATGACCAAGACGCTGGCCGCCGAGTGGGGCCGCTTCAACATCAACGTCAATTGCATCAGTCCCAGCTACGTGCTCTCGCCGATGCACGCCTCGACCCCCGTCGTCGTCCGCCAGCGCATCCGCGAACTGACGCCTCTCGGTCATGTGCAGCGGCCGGAAGACCTGCACGGCGCCGTGGTCTTCCTCGCCTCCGCGGCCTCGAACTATGTCACCGGCCACGACCTCATGGTCGACGGCGGCCACACGCTCAACGCCTGGCTGGTCCCTCTCTCGCGCACGGTCGCCGCGCGTCGGCTGACAAACCCATCGCTCAGGCGAACGCCGGACCGGTTGGGCGTCACCGACCCGCGACGGGATCAAGCCCACGGTGCATCGGGGATCGCCGGGCCTTCCGGGCAGCAAGCTGGAAGGATTAGCCCCTAGCAGGCGCCGACGTGAGGAGGCAGGGGTCCGGACACACGCCCGTAGGCGCCCCACCGCCCGTTGGCGCCGACGTCTGGTGGCGTTTTCGACACGCCGCCGTGCCACTGCGCCTCCACACGTCGGCGCCTACGGGCGGTAGGGGCTACAGTCGGTAGGAGCTATGAAACTCACCGTTGAACAGTTGGCGCGGATGCTCGATCTGAGCGCCGTGCGCGCCGACGTGGATCTGGCCGAGGTCCATCGCCTGGCCGAGGCTGCCCGGCAGTATCACTGTGTCGCCGCCTTCGTTCTGCCCTGCCATCTGCCGGCCCTCAGAGCCCTTCTGGCCGACGCACCCGACGTCGGTGTGGGCGGGGTGGTTGGCTTCCCTTCCGGCGCCCACAGCACCGCGATCAAGGTGGCCGAAGCGCGCGAACAACTCACGGCGGGTGCTGGGGAACTGGACATGGTGATCAACGTCGGGATGCTCCGGTCCGGTCGCGACGCCTACGTGGCGAATGATATCCGGGCGGTGGTCGAGGTCGCTGGTTCAGTGCCCGTCAAAGTCATCCTCGAGGCGCACCACCTGAACGACTCCGAAATCGTCCGCGGCAGTCAACTGGCGGTTCGGTCCGGGGCGGCGTTCGTCAAGACCGGGACCGGCTGGGCGCCGACGGGCGCGACGCTCCACAACGTGCGTCTGATCAAGTCCGCGGTGGGGAACGCGGCCCAGGTCAAGGCCGCGGGCGGCGTGCGCGACCTCCAGACCGTGGTCGAACTGATGCGCTCGGGCGCCACCCGGTTCGGCGTCGGGTTGACCTCCGGCCTCCAGATCCTCGCCGAATGTGCGGCGCACAACGACGGCGTTGAGGTGTGAGATGAACGATACCCTGCTGGCCTATGACCTCGGCACCGGCGGGAACAAGGCGTCGCTGCACGACGCCGACGGCCGCCTGTTGAGCGCCGTCTTCGTCCCTTACGACACCGAGTACCCCCACGCTGGCTGGCACGAGCAACGACCCGAGGCTTGGTGGGATTCCGTGGTCCGCAGCACGCACCAGCTCCTCGCCACAGGAACCGCCGACCCGCGCAGCATTCGCGCGCTGGCCATCTCCGGACACAGCCTCGGCTGCGTGCCGTTGGATGCCGCGGGGCGTCTGCTCCGTGCGTCCACTCCGATCTGGTCGGACAAACGGGCCACCGTTCAGGCGGCGCGCTTCTTCGAGCGCGTGGATCCGGAGCGATGGTATCGGCTCACCGGCAACGGCTTTCCTGCGGCGCACTACACCGTCTTCAAGATCCTGTGGTACCGGGATTGCGAGCCGGAGATGTTCGCCCGCCTCCACCAGGTGATCGGCACCAAGGACTACGTCAACTACCGTCTCACCGGCCGGGTGGCGACGGATCCCTCGTACGCTTCGGGCTGCGGCGTGTACGATCTGCAGGCCTGGGACTACTCCGACGATCTGCTGGCGGCCGCCGGGTTGCCGCGCTCGATACTGCCGGAGATCGTCCCTTCCACGGCGATCCTCGGAACCCTGACTCCCGAGGCCGCGGAAGCCCTGCGTCTGCCGCGCCGCATCCCGGTCGCCTGCGGCGGGGTGGACAACTCCTGCATGGCGCTGGGCGCGCGCAACATCGCCGAGGGACGGACCTACGCCTCGCTCGGCTCTTCGATGTGGATCGCGGCGTCCTCGCGTCAGCCGTTACTCGAAGCCACCGCCAAGCCCTACGTGTTCACGCACGTGATCCCCGGCATGTTCACGTCGGCCGTGGCGATCTTCTCCGGCGGCACTTCCCTCCGTTGGGTGCGCGACCACCTGTGTCTGAACCTGGTGGCGCAGGCCCAGGCGGAGAACCGCGATCCATACGAGTTGATGACGGCCCTGGCCGCACAATCGCCGCCTGGCGCTCGCAACCTGCTTTTCAACCCCAGTCTCGCGGGCGGTTCCTCGCTGGAACCCAGCGCGAACATCCGGGGCGCCCTCCTCGGCCTCGACCTGGGCCACACGCAAGCCGACGTGATTCGTGCGGTCCTGGAAGGGGTCGCTTTGAACCTGCGGATTGCGCTCGACGAACTGCGCCGCCTGGGCCACGTCGGCCGCGAGATGGTGGTCGTGGGCGGAGCGAGTCGGAGTTCGCTCTGGCGTCAGATCCTCGCCGACGCCCTCGAAGTCGAGATTGTGAAGACGACCGTCGGCCAGGAGGCGGGTTCCCTGGGTGCCGCCGCGGTCGCCGCGGTCGCCTGCGGTCTCTGGAACGATTTCGGTCGGATCGATCAGCTCCACCAACCCGAAGCCACGGCTCGTCCGGACCCGGCTGCGGTCCGGGTGTACCGCGAGATTCTGCCGAACTTCGCGCAAGCGCGCCTGGACCAAGCCCGATTGGGTGACCGGCTGGCCCATGGGGTTGAAGGGCGATGTGCGGAACCGGGGACTGGGGGCGGGGCGTCCCCGCAATTCATGGAGCCCTAAAGTCCGGGGCACGACCGTGTCGGTCGCCTGGGCGGCGGCGCAGGATGAGGCGTTAGAAACGTCTATCCGAGCTCGTGTTGGGCCTGATCCAAGCGCCGTTCGGGACGGGCTCCTTTACGGGCCCAGCCGCTGGCGGATGGCGGCGTTGTCCAGGAGCACATGCCGCTCCGCATCGGAGATCCAGACGATCAGTTCCGGGCGTTTGCGCAGCTTCCGGCGGGCGCTCTCGAGCGCCGCCTCCAACGTGTCAAAGCTGTGCACGCACCGTTGACCGTCCTGGACGTAGTGCAGGCGAAAGGGGTCGGAATCCTCATTCATGGCACGCGACCGTTCTCTCGGAACTGACGGAGCGAAGGGAACTCTCGGCGCCGCGCCAGAAGCGTCAAGCGCCTGAATGTTACGTTTTTTCAAGGCGGAGTTGCGCACTTGTCACTTCCCCTTCATGGGATCGTGGCAGGCGTCCCGCAGCGTGCCCGGGATGCGAGCGGCCGTTCGTGAAACGACCCCGGCGCCGACGGGGGCGCACCCGACCTAGGGCGACCCAGCCATGGCCCGAATCATCTTCAGTCTTTCCGGCGAGGGGCGTGGCCACGCCACCCGGGTGCGGACCCTGATTGAGCAGCTCCGTGGGCACCACGAAATCACCGTGCTGGCTCCGGGGGATGCGTTTGCGTTCCTGGCGCCGCTTTACGAGAGGGATTCGGTCTGCGTGCGACCGATGCCGGGTCTGCGCTTTCGTTACCGCGACTCGGGGCATCTGGATTTCCTGCGGACGGCGGCGGGGGCTGCCGGGTACTTGCGAGGGCTGCCCGGGCTGCTGGACGAGCTCGAGGCGTTGCTCCGCCGGGAGGCCTTTGACCTGGCGGTTACGGACTTCGAGCCTGCTCTCCCGCGGGCGGCGCGTCGTTGCGGGGTGCCGCTGCTCAGCGTGTCGCACCAGCACTTTCTGCTGACCTACGACCTCCGCGGCCTGCCCCGGCTCCTGCGGTGGCACGCCGCCTACATGCGCTGGATTGTCCGGGCATACTATTCCGGACAAGCCCACACGATTGTCTCGTCGTTCTACTTCCCGCCCTTGCGCCGCCGGTGTCGGCGGGTCTCGCAAGTGGGGGTGCTGTTGCGACCGGAGTTGCGGCGGGCAGCGCCTGTCCGGGGTGACTATCTGGTGGCGTACTTTCGCCGGTACGCTCCGCCTCATGTCCTGGCGGCCCTGGCAACGTGCGGGCTGCCGGTGCGCCTGTACGGACTGGGCGAACGCTTTGCCGAGGGCGCGCTCACCTTCCACGCGATCAGCGAGCAGGACTTTCTGGAAGACCTCACCGGCTGCGCGGGACTCGTGGCCACCGCGGGTAACCAACTCGTCGGGGAAGCCTTGTTCCTGGGCAAACCCTGCTTCGTGATGCCGGAGGACGGGAATTTCGAGCAGCACATCAACGCGCACTTTCTGGCCCAGAGCGGCGCGGGCCGATGGCGGCCGTTCGGGGAAGTGAACCGGGCGGCGCTGCTGGGTTTCGTGCGGCACCTGGATGCCCTGGCGGCGAGGATCGACCGGCGGCGGCTGGATGGCCTGCCCGCGGTGCTGCGCGTGTTCGAGCAGTTCCTCCCGGCTGGGGGGCCGGTGCTCGCCGATCGCACGTTGCCGTCAGAGGCGGCGGGGCACCTGGTGCCCGCCTTGACCCCATGAGACCCCTCTCATTCCTCCACGAGATCTGGCGCCATCACCGGGGAAGGCCCAACCCGCCACGGTTTCTGACCTACCTCGTGACGTTCCGCTGCAACGCCCGCTGTGTCATGTGCGACAGTTGGCGGAAACCCTCGCCCGACGAACTGACACTCCCCGAGATCGCCGCGATCTTCGCCCAACTGCCACGCCTGGACGGCGTGCGGTTGTCCGGGGGAGAACCCTTCCTGCGACCCGACTTCGCGGACATTGCCGGGCTCGCACTCGACCAACTGCGGCCGCGCTTTCTGCATGTCACGACCAACGGCTTTCTGACTGGAAAGGTCGTCGAGTTCTGCGAGCGCCGGCCGCGCGCCGTGCCCTTGGTCCTGCTGGTTTCACTCGACGGAACCGAGGCCAAGCACAATGCGGTGCGCGGCCGGCCGCAAGCCTGGGCGCGCGCCATGGCCACGATCCGCGCCCTCGCCCCGCGCCAGCGGGAACTGCGGCTGAGGCTCGGCGTGAATCAGACGATTGTGGACCGCGAGGGCCTGGGCGAGCACCGGGAGTTGCGACGGTTGCTGGAGCCGCTCGGGGTGCCCGTGCATGGGGTCTTGGCCTACGCGACCAGCGCCACCTACAGCCTCGAACGGGAAGCCGATGCCGCCCCCACGGCGGCGGGCGAGTTCCAGACGTTCGGTCAGCTCGCCCCGGACGCGATCGCCGAACTCATCACCGAACTCGAGTCGGGTCTGGCCGGCTGCCGCTGGACCGAGCGCGTCGCGAAGAGTTACTACCTGACGGGTCTTCGCAGTCGCCTGCTGCGTCAGGAAGCGAGCCCGAACCCGCGGTGTGTCGCCCTCAGTTCCCATCTGCGGATGCTACCGAACGGGGACGTGCCCGTGTGTCAGTTCAACACGCGCAGCGTTGGCAATCTACGGCGCGACCCCTTCGCGGCGGTTTGGGCGGGCGACGCCGTGCAACAGGAACGGGCCTGGGTGCGGCGCTGCGCGGGTTGCTGGGCCGAGTGCGAAGTCCTGCCCAATGCCTTCTACTCGGGCGATGCGCTGCGCCACGCGGTTGCCCGCCTGCTGCCATGAACACGTCTCTGCTGCAACGTCTGCTCTCCGGCGTCCACCACCTGTGTTTCGGGGCGCTCCACCGCCATCGCCTGCTGTACAACGCTTGCTGGGAGGATCCCCGTCTGGACCGACAACTCTTCGAGATCGGCCCCGGCAGCCGGGTCCTCGTCATCACCAGCGCGGGCTGCAACGCCCTGGACTACCTCCTGGATGACCCGGCGGAGGTCGTGGCCGTGGACCTGAACCCGCGTCAGAACGCGCTCCTCGAACTGAAGCTGGCCTTGATCCGCCGGGGCGACTACGCCGACCTGCAGGCGGTGTTCGGTCAAGGCGCCCATCCGGATTTCGGGGGCCTGCTGGCGGCCGTCCGAGATGACCTCCCGGCGTATGCGCGGGCGTACTGGGAGGGGAAACAGGCTTACTTCAACGGCCGGCTCATGCGCCGGTCCTTCTATTACCACGGCACGGCCGGGGAGGTGGCCTGGCTGGTGCGCAGTCTCCTCCTCGGGCTCAACCGGCGGGTGCGGGCGTGGGTCCACGACCTGCTCGAGGCGGGTTCGCTGGAGGATCAGGCGGCCATGTACGGCCGGATTGAGCCGGTGCTGCTGGGGGTGCTGAACCGGGGGATCCTGCGCCATCCGCTCTTCCTGTCCATGCTGGGCATCCACCGATCCCAGTTGGCGCTGATCGAACGCGAGCATGCGGGCGGGGTGCCGGAGTATCTGGTGGCCAAGCTGCGCCGCGTCTTCACGCAAACGCCCATGCGGGAAAACTACTTCTGGCGGGTCTACGTGCGGGGATCGTACACGCGCGAGTGCTGCCCCAATTACCTCAAGGAGGAGAACTTCGCCGTGCTGCGGGAACGTGTCCACCGTGTCCGCGTGGTGACCGGTTCCCTCACCGACTTCCTCCGCTGCGACCCGGGCCGCTTCACGCACGTCACGTTGCTCGATCACCAGGACTGGCTGGCCGGGCACGATCCGCTGGCCCTGGACGCCGAGTGGCGGGCCCTGTTGGACCGAAGCGCAGCGCGCGCGCGGATTCTGCTGCGGTCCGCCGGACGCGTGCTCGATTTCCTGCCGGCCTGGTTGCCCGACCGGCTCCGATTCGCTCCCGAGCGCACCGAGCCGCTGCATCTGCTCGATCGCGTCGGAACCTACGGCAGTCTTCACCTGGCGGAGGTCCGGTGAATGCCCCGGCCAACCTGACGGCCGCCACGGCCAGCGCGCTGCTCGAACGGTATTATCAGCGGCAGGCGCCGATCTATGATCTGACGCGTTGGGCTTTTCTCTTCGGACGTGGCGCGCTGCTGCGGTGGCTGGCCGCCGGACCGGCGCCGGAACACCTGCTCGAGGTGGGGTGCGGCACCGGCCACAATCTGGCCCGGCTGGCGCGCCTCTTTCCCACCGCACGCCTGACCGGGGTGGATCTGTCCGACGCGATGCTCGCGCGGGCCGAGCGGCGGCTTCACCGATACCGGGGGCGCGTTGCGTTTCTTCGCCACCGGTTCGAAGCGCCCCTGCCGTTCGATCCGCCGTGTGATGTGGTGCTGTTCTCCTACTCGCTTTCGATGATGAACCCGGGCTGGGACCGGGCCTTGCGGGCGGCCGCCCGGCAGCTCCCGCCGGGAGGGATGATCGCCGTCGTGGACTTCGCCGGGACACCCTGGCCGTGGTTCCGACGTTGGATGGCCTTCAACCACGTGCGACTGGAAGGGCACCTCCGAGCCGCGCTCGGGGCTGCGTTCCGACCCCGGGTGGACGAAGTGCGAACGGCCTATGGCGGGATGTGGAGCTACTTCTGGTTCATCGGCCAAGTACCCGACCCGTGAGATCAGCGGTCCTCCATCCTCCCGACCCTCCTACGGCTGCGCGGCCGCAGGAGTGGACGGGCGTCTTCGACGTCGAAGGGCACCGGGTACGGCTGCGGACGCGTTACTGGCCCCGGCCTCCGGTGGAGTTCCGTCTGCTCGAACGGTGGCGGGCCTGGGCGGCCGGCGCCGCCTTCTTCCACGTGCAGCAGGCCGGGAGCCGCCCCACCTTTGTGGGTGTTGCCTGTGCCGACCCCGAGCTGGGGAGGCAGTTCACCCTCGAGTTGCTCTGCGGCGGCTGGGGTTGGCATGACCTCCGCCGCCATCATGCCCTGTTCCAGGTCGGTGAGGCGCAGGTCCGCGTCTACCAAGGCCCCCGCGGTCAACCGGCCCCGGCCCTGGCCGAACTTGCCTCCGGCCATGTGCTCCCCCGCGCCCGGGATCACGTTGCCCGCCGGCGAGCCGAACGCCAGCGGCAACAAGCGATGGCTGCCAGGCTGGCCGGCGATGCCTGGCTCGAAGCGCGGTGCCAAATCGCACGGTCCGGCGCGGAACCGTGTCTCGGTGCAACGGCCTGCCGGGAGGGAAGAACGGTATTGGTGACGGGATGCACGGAAACGGAGGAAGCCGTCGCCCTCGCGCAAGCGTTGGCCGCAGGTCCCCTCTGGTCGCCGGAGCGGCACGGACATCTCCATGTCCACTTCGGCACCGCGGCCCTTGAACTGGCGTTGGAGCGGCCGCAGACGGAGGCCGAACCCCGGTTGCGGCGCTTCATCAGTGGCTTCGCCCGGCACGTGGTCCTGTCGGATCTGCACCTGGGGCTGCCCCCGCGCGACACGTTCGGGACGGCCAAGGGCCAGGTCCTCGCCGCCCTGATCCGACAGGTCATCCGGGATCGCTCGACGCTGGTCCTCAACGGCGACTTCCTCGAACTCCTCCACGAACGATACGGAGACATCCGGCGCGCTTACCCGGAGGTCTTCGGCCTCCTCCCTTCGGTGCGACGGCTCCTCTACGTGGCAGGCAACCACGACGACGGGATCCTGCGGGAGAACATCAAGCAGACGCGCCGGGCGACGCGGAATCTGGCGGCCCGCCATGCCTACGCCCGGGTGTGGATCCACGCCCAGATTCGGGCCCGGCCGGTGCCGCTCCGTGCGGACCACCGGGTCCGACGAGCGGGCGAGTGGAACCGACTGCTCGCGCACCCGGATCTGCTGCCCATCCTGCGCGAGATCCTCCTGCGCCGGCGCGGGAGCATCTGGCTGAGCCGAGGCTTCGCGGGGGAGTCCATTGCCTTCCGCCGCCTGGGACCACGCGACACGGATGCCGAGCAGCCGCAGTGGTACTTCGACGAGAGCCTGTTGGACCATCCCGACCCTGTGGCGCACCTCCGCCAACTGCTGGCCGACCGCCGTCAGCGTCTCGACGAAGTGCTGCGCCGGGATTGGGGGCACCACCTGCGGATCCTGCGGTATCACTGGGATGCCGGCCGCGGGCTGTACTGTGAGCACGGGCATTTCGCGGTCCCGGAGTGCCACGGGAATCGGCTGGGCCGGGCGGTGGGCGTGGCCGCGGGTTGGGGCAAGCGGGCGGGGCTGCGCCAGGTCGAGCACTGGTTCGAGGAACGGTTGGGCGGCTGGCTCCGGGCAATTCATCCCTTCGACATCCTGCGGCAGATCCGACAGTTCACCGAACGCCAGTTGGCGGTGGCAACGGCGCTGAGCCGCCTGGGGGGCAGCGCCCGTCCTCCCACAATCGTCTGCAGCCATACCCATGAGGTCGCGGCGGTGGGTGTGGGCCCCGTTCATGCCTCCCTGCACGCCGCGACCGGCGCCACCTACGCCAACACGGGGGCGTGGTCCAGCCGGTTCCGACTCAAACGGTCGGGGGATACCCGCGTCGAGTGGCTCGAAGTGGGGGCTCATCATGAGGTCCGCCCCCGCCTCGCGCTGGTGCCGGCCATCGTTCGCGCCCGCCCTCTCCTGTCGCGACTCTTGACGCCTTTCGCCGGCAAGGACCCTCAGGCTGAGTCTCGTCACCTCGACTCCTACCGCAACTCTCCGTAGGAGCCGACGTCAGGAGGCTCACCCCGATGGCCGAGTCTCGTCACCTCGACTCCTACCGGGGGAATAGCGAAAGCCCACGGGGTCGCCGTGGGCTGCGCAGGGGGTCGATCAGGGAGCCGTGGGTTCAGGCTTGGCGACGGCGGCGGTGCCACCAGGCGAAGGCGGCGACGCCCCCGCTGGCCACCAGCGGCCAGGCGCGCGACTCAGGAATGGCCAGATAGCCCATGGGGCGAGCGGAGGCAGTGAAATTGCCCAGGAAGACGGCTGTGTCGATCCCGTCTCCGAAGACGTCCGCCAGGACAAGGTCGAGCGTGAACGACGCCCCGGGACTGGGGACGGCGACCGAGAGGACGAAGGCCGGCGGGTTCAACGGGTTGCCTCCGCCGTACAGCGCCTGGGTGTAGCCGATGTCCGGCACCGCGGCGGCCAACCAGGGGTGGGCCTGATCCACGGGTTGGCCGGCGAGCAGGCCACGATACTGGCCGTTGACAAACAGGCCGAAGCGATCGGCCGGTGAGATCTCGCTCGTCTGGTAGCCAAACGAGAAGTTCACGTAGTTGTTGGGGAGGTCGGGCTGGACCGCCAGTGACAGCCGCACCGGGTCGGCGTACACCGAGCCCAGACCTGGGATTTGCGCGAGCAGCGCCTCGGTGTCGGAGCTGGGCGTGCCCGCGAAGCCGACGCTCAGCGGGGAGGCACCACCGAGAGCGCCCACGTCACCCGTGCTCAGGACGATGCCGTCGGCGAAGCCGACTGTCAGCGCCCCGTCGGTGAAGGTGCCCAACTGGGTGGGGCTGCTGGCTTCGGTGAACACCCCGGTTACGATAGCGCCACCCGGCACGGGTGCCGGGGCGAAGGCCGCCGCCAGATCGAAGGCATCGGGGTTGGGACTGGCCGTGGCGGCGGAGACCGGAAGGGCGCACGCGGTGAGCCCGAAGGCCAGGCCGGAGGCGCATCGGCGGAGGGAGGCAGGCATAAGCTTGAGCGGGTGGGAACCACGTGGCCCGGGCTCAGCGCGCGGGGGCGGCCGGGTTGGCCGGGTAGTTGAGCAGCCTGCCGAACAGGCTGACGTACATCATGCGATACGCATCGATGTTGTCGAAGCGGGCCGCGAACACGGAGTTGAGCAGACCGGCGTTGAGCCCGGCGGCCCGGCTGAGGATCGCCCCGCCGTAGTCCCCGAGCCCGGCCCATTGGATGCCGAACTCCATGCGTTGACCGAGCGCGTCGGGTTCCGACAGGAACATTTTGGTGCCGCCGGTGGGCGCGTTGGCGCCACGGCCCTCGAGGCCGTCCGGGATGTTGGGCAGGGCCGGCGAACCGGTGGCAGTGTTGGCGTTGAAGCCGAAGGCGTAGTTGCTGGTGTTGATCTCTCCCGCCTCCTCGACGACGGCGTTGCGGTAAGGCGCCGTGACCTGCAGCCCGCCGGCATCGCTGTCCGCCGCGGTGAAGATCAGGGTGCGCGGATTCCTGGCCAGGTAATCCCGCGCCACGCCGATGGCCTGGTCGGTGTCGTGCATGGCGTGCAGGATGCCCACGGCGTTGTCATTGTTGCCGAAGTTGTCGTTGGCCTCCTGTTCGGCGACCATGAAGAACCGCCGCTGGGCGGGAGAGGTCTGCTGCTTGGCGGCGCGGTCGAGGATCGTGAGCGTGACCTCAAACATTTCCTTGAAGGTGGGCGGGTTGTGGCCCGCTTCGCCGGGCAAATCGCCCCACAGGATCAGGCCACTGGCCTTCGACCGGAAACCCGGGGTGCGGGACGGTGCGGCGGGATCTTCGAGCGGCCCGACGTGGTTGACTGGATCGCCGGTGACCTTGCCACGCGCGATCAGGTCTTCCTCGTTCCGGTCGTTGAAGAGATCCTGGTAAGCAAACAAGCCCAGCACGTGGGGCGCGTAGCCGGCGTCGGCCGTCAGGGCGGTCCGCAGCGCTTCAAACTCGTCGCGCGTCTTGATCACAATCCAGTCATCCCGCAACGCCGGGTCGTTGCTCAGATCGCCCGAGCCGTTGTCGTTCCAATCCAACTCGAGGTCCAGATCATCCGTTCGCAGACTGGTCTGGGCGAGCAGCGGTTGGCCGCGTTCCTGGTTGTGGTTGCGGTGGACCAGGACGGTCCCGGCCGGCCGCGTGTCCGCCTCGCCGCCCCCCATGAGCACCCAGGGAGGCGTGTCGCTGAAGCCGGGCCGGCCCTGGATCATCTGCCGCGTGATCTCCTGCCAGTCGTTGCGGTTACCCACCTCGGACAGGAAGCAGCCGGTGCCGGGCTCGCCGATGTGGCCGTCATTGACCATACCCACGGGGATCCCGGCGTTGGCGGCTTCGCGCGCGATCGAACCCGGGTAGCCAGAGAGGCTGTTGATGAAGAGGGCGTCGGGTCCGTTGCCGTCCTTGCCGAACGAGCCCAGGCCGTCCACGCGGTAGCCGAAGGCGTGGGTGGTGGCGCCGCCGTTCGAGGTGCCGATCAGGTTGTTCTTCATGTGCCCGCGGTACAGGGCCATCTGCGGGAGCAAGTCCCAGTTCAGATAGCCGTCGGGTCCGGCGAAGTACATCCGCGTCGCACACCAGTGGTTCGCGCCGGTGCCGTCCGGGTGAAAGAAGATCACATTGCCGGTCGGGAACTGGCGGTTGGCAGGGACAGGATTCCGCCCGGGATCGCCCTGTCCGAGGGCACCGAGCGAGGAAACGCCGACCGTCGCAAGAAGGAGGGTCAGGCAGGAGGGGTTCGTTTTCATAGGGTCTGAGTACGAGGCTGAGCGCGTGAGCTTGGATCTGTTTTCTCGGGTGATATCCCGGCTACTCGCCGGGAGACGCCAGCCTGACTCATCCCCGATCCCCGGGTCAAAGACGGCACCGTTACGTGCGCGCGAACCTGCGGTGACGGACGGAGAACTTCGGATTCGCTCCCGGAGGTTGTCGCATCCCCTGGCACCATCCCGACCCCGATGGTACCAACCAGGCCGAGTCTCGTCACCTCGACTCCTACCGGGGGTGGGAGTGGAAAGGTCGGTGTTGCCCTGCGGGACTGTCGCCTCTGCACTTGACGGATGAACTCCCTACGCGGCCGGTTCGCGCCGGAGGCAGGGAATGGGTTCGGCCGCCCTCGCCTCGGGACGCGACCCCGCCGCCGCCTCGAGGGTCTTCATCGCGATGGCTTCCGCGCGGGCCACCCACTGCCGGAGCCGCGGCGGCGCCACCTTCGCGCCGGGACCCAGAACCCGGGACAGCCGGAACCCCTCGTCGCGGAGGCCCAAGCCCGCCTGCTCCGCGTCGCAGGCGTTCAGGTACTGCTCCACGTGGTTCTCCACCGGGATCATCAACAGCGGCTTGCGCAGATAAGCCGCCTCGCACACCGACTCGAACCCGGCGGTGCACACCACCGCCCGCGCTCCCGCCATCATCCGCAGGAACGTGTCACCGTGCAGTCGGTGAAAGACCAGGTTCGGCGTGACACGCTCTTCGGCGGGAGCCCCCGGACGGTCGTAGAAACAGTGGACGGGGATGTGCGGATGCAGCGTGTGCCAGCGGCGAATCGCGTCGGCATAGCCATGGTTGAGGAGGTAGACCAGCACATAGTCCCCAGGCACGGGATCCAACTCGAACAACTGCCGGCGCAGCAAAGGCGGGCAGACCACGACCTTCCGGTCCGGGGCATCGGACGCCGGATAGAACGACAGAGCCAGGCGCAGCGAACGCGCGCCGACCAGCGTCAGATAGGCGCGCATGCCGCGCTGGGCCATCCGGAAACGGTCCACGGACGGAAACGCCGGGTGCTCCAACATGTATTGGTGCCCGACCACCACGGTGGGCACGCGCGCGCCGAACAGGAGGTTGTGCACCCCCATCATCGGCTCGAGGAAGTTGACCACGAGATCGGGTTCGGTCTCACGCAGCGTCGCGCGCACCTGGCCGAGGCTCCGCCGATACCGGGGGAGGTCGCGCAGCAACCCCTGGAGCGAAGCCAGTGCGGAAACGCCGCGCGCTCCCGGAAAGGCAAAGCCGGGCCCGCGCAGCTCGCGCACCGGCACCACGAAGTCCGCCGCAAAGTAGGCCGGGACCGGGCGCGAACCGTTGCTGCCCACGAGCACCCCCGCGATCGTGTGGCCGCGACGCTCGAGCATTTCCTTCAGCGCCAGCGCCTGGGTGAGGTGGCCCCGGCCTTCGCCTTGGACCGTGAAGAGGATTTTCATGGTAGTACTGGGCGCAGCGAACCGCCGCCCAAGACCAGCCTTGTAATGGGGCCAACCGCCCGCAGGTGGGGCGTGGGCAACAGCTCATGCTACCGCTGTCCATTAGGCACGCCACGCCGCGGGGTGCAATCACGAACGGCCTCCGACGCCGTGATTTTACATTCGTCACCGCCCCGCCATCTCAGGGTCGCGCGCCCGCCTCGGCCCGCAGCCGCTCGGACATGATCCGCATGATCTGCAGCGCGAAGAACGGCGTCTGCTGGACCAGGAAGTGGAACCGCCGTTCATCGATGACCACCAGGCGCACCACCCCCCGGGCAGTGGCCGTCGCACTGCGCGGTCCGTGTTCGACCAGGGCCATCTCCCCAAAGACGCCGCCCGGTCCCAACGTCCGGACGAGCCGGGAACCGATGGAGATGTCGACCTCACCCTCGACCACCACGTACATCGAATCCCCAGGCTCGCCCTCGGCAAAGATCACTTGGCCGGGACCGAAGGTGACGGCATCCCGGGTGTTCCGAAACATGTTGAGTGTGGTCGTGGGGCGAACCATGGGACGCGTTCTGCCAGCTTCGGTCCCCGCGGGCAATGGTCCGCGCACCGGTTTGCCGGATTGTAACGCGCTTGTCACCTCCTCGCACCGGAGGCGTCCGTGCCACATGGATTCAAGGCGGGGAGGGTTCCGGCGGTTTCCCGGCGATTTCGCGCAGCAGTTCCGGCGTGAGCTCCGTGGCGGTCAGGAGGCGGGAGCCGTGATGGTCCTGGCGGAACTGGTCGGCGGCCTCGCGCCCGGCGATGGGCACCAGCGCCTTGCCCATGGGGCCCACGACGTCGGAGCCCATCACGAAATGCACTTCACCTACCGGTCTGCGCTGCTGGGAATAGTACTCGGTGATCCAGAGGTCGTGGCTGCCCGCGCCGCGCGGGCTGAGATGCCAGGCAAAGAGGCAGCGGGGGCAGCAGAATCGTTCCTCGTTCCCGGACGCGGTGGTGGCGCCCGCCACCCAGCGGGGGTGGTCATCCACCCGCATGCCGCACTTGAGGCAGCGCGCCCCGGAAGGGCCACAGCCGGTGCCCAGCCACGTGATCAGCATTCCCAACCACCATACCGACTTGGTTTTCGCGTTCATGTCACACCTCACCGAAGACCGAAATGCCCCCCGAACGGAACAGATACCGCGCCACTGGAAACACGCCGGACACCAGGACGGCGAGCCAGGCCAGGGCGGACCAGCGCGCCAGGACGCGCTGGAATTCCCGGACGCGGCCGGCGGGCTGGTCGGCCGGCCGATGCAGTTCCACGAGGCCCACGCCGACCCCTGTCACGGCCGCGGCAAACAGCGCCCCGAACAGCGGCCAACCCAGCCAGCCGCCTTGCGCGTGCAGCAGGCAGAACGGGCACAGGTGGCCTGGCGTGGCCAGCGTGTACGGCGCCACCACGCCCAACACCGCGGGCAGGGCGGCCAGGGTCGCCACGACGGAACAGGCGGCACACGTCAAGGCGGTCACGCGTCCCGGCCGCCGCCAGACCCACAGGGCCGAAGCGCCGGCCAGGACCGCCGTGGCCAGGCCCAGTCCTCCCGCCAGGTTCGGCGACACCACGAGCCGTGCCGCCTGGCTCTGGAGGGCGGTGTCGTCCAGCCAGACCGAGCAACAGGACGCAATGACGCTGAAGTCCAGTTCGTACGCGAACCGGACGGCCAGCACGAAGTCGGCGACCGACCAGGGCGCCACGGCGAGCAGGGCCAGCATCTTGCGGCGGGTCAACACCGGGGTTTCGAGCCGGAGATCGAACCGGTGAAGCACCACCCACCAGCCGCAAGCCACTGCGGCGAACGCCCCCACGGCCAGCCCCGGAAACCCGCTGCCCGTCGAGCCCAGCACGCCGAATGCGCACATCGCCCCCCGGATCCCTCCGACCAGGTGGTCGGCGACAAACGCCGACAGCGCCAGTCCCACGATCCCGACGCCCAGCGCCACCTGCATCACAGCCGCGACGAGTTCAGCCTGTCGTTCCAGCGCCAGTTGGGCTTCATCCGACTGCCCGGACCGCCAACGCCAGGCGATGCGCAGGCCGAAAGCCGCGCCCAACACCACCAGGGTGGCCGCCACGCCGGATTGCATCACGCGGGCCAGCAGCCAGACGTTGAGGAGGTTGGTCAACATGGCGCGGCTTCAGCCTGCGAGGGCGCCGTCCACCAACCGGAGTCGGCCATCGACCCGCGGATCGTTCACGAGCCGCTGGTCGTGGGTGGTCGCCAGCAGCGTGCGGCCTTCCGCGCGCAGGCTCGCCAACAAGTCCACCAGACGCTCAACGTTGGTCGAGTCCAGCGACGCCGTGGGTTCGTCCAACAGAAGGATCGGTGGCTCGCCCAACAAGGCGCGGATGATCCCGACCCGCTGGCGCTCGCCGGCCGAAAGGCGCTCGACGCGCGTCTGCGCCAGGGCCGTCACCCCGAACCGTTCGAGCAGGGCCGCTGCCTTCGCCCGTGTGGCCGCCGGCGGGCCCCCGGTCGGGACCAACGGCAGAAAAAGGTTCTCCGCCACCGTCAGGCCCGTGACCAAGGCGAACTCCTGGAAGACCATGCCCACTTCGTTGCGCCGGACAAGCGCCCGGTGGTGGTCGCGCAGGTGGGTGATCAGCCGGCCGTTCAGGTGCACTTCGCCCGCGGTCGGGGCGATCATGCCCGCCAGCAGGCCGAGCAAGGTGGTCTTGCCGGATCCGCTGGGGCCGCTCACCACCCAGAACCCGGCGGTCGGCACGGACAGGGTGACGTCGCGCAAGGCGATCTTCTCCTGCCGGCCGTTGGCGTAGCGCTTGGTCAGGCCGACGGTGCGGATAGCGATGGGGGGCGCGTCGTTCATGTGGCTCCCCGGAGCAAGCCGAGCGGATCGAGGGTGGCTGCGCGCCAGGCCGGCACGAGGCTTAAGGCGACAAACGGGAGGACCACCAGGCAGGTGAGGGCCAGGAGCTGGCCACCGGTCACGGCCGGGGCAAGTTGCAGCGCCGGGTAGAGCGAACTCCAGCCGAGCAGCACGTCAGCCAACCCCGGTGCGTGGGCGTGGAACACATACAGATACGCCGCGATCAAGCCGACCAAGGCCCCTTGAAAGCTCAGAACCAGGTTCTCCCAGAGTCGGGCGAGGAGCACATCGCTGGTCTGCCACCCCATGGCTTTGAGGGCGCCGATCTCCCGGCGTTCGCCCGGGCCCACGCCGGTGAGCCGGTCCCAGGCCAGCACCAGGAACGCCACGAGCGCGGGCAGCAGCATGGCGCCCAGAATCCCGCCCCGCGTGTCGAAGGTCAGGTCGTACCCGCGGTTCATGAGCTGGCGGTCCAGGATGCGGGCATCAGGCAGAAGGTCGGCAATCTTCCTGGCCGCCACCGTGGCTTCGTCCGGCGTGCTCAGACGCACGGCCACATCGGTCGCCGATCCGGTCGGAACCTGCAGGAACGCGCGGGCGCCTGCGGTGCTCATGAGGAGGACGTCGGCGGTCCACAGCGCGACGCTGGCGCGGAACAGACCAACGATTTCGAGCCGCTTCCGCCCGCGCCCGACCGGCAGTTCAATGGCGTCGCCCACGCTGAGCCCGAGGTAATCCGCCAGGGCTTCGCCCATGACCACTTCATCGGGGGCATCGGCCGCGAAGAAACGGCCTTCGCCCACCACCAACTCCCGCTCCGCGGCGTCCGGCAGGGAGTCGGCCTCGACGCCCACGACGGTGAAGTTCCCCGCCAGGGCCGGGACGAAGTAGTAGCCCCAGACGCGAGGTTCCACCCGGGTGACGCCCGCGATGCCGGCGATGGCCTGCGTCCAATCCTCCCCGATCAACGCCGGGCGACCGGCGACCAACCGTTGCACAGTCAGGTCCGGCAAGCCCTGGGCGCCGAGGTGAAACTCGCGCCGCAACGCCTCGGTGAGGAAGAGCACGGCGGCGAACCCGAACGTGACCAGCGCCAGCGCCACCCCAAGCGAGACCGTGCGCCCCGCCCGCCGTCGGCTGCTGCCCAGCGCAAAGCGAATCAATGCCAGGTGCCGCTTCATGGTGTGCCGCGCCCCTTCCGGATCTCCACCGGTCCTGCGTTGATTCCCGACCACAACACCGGCGGCGGCGCGATCAGCGCCCCGGCCGGGTCGGCGTCGAGGATGGCCGGGGCATCGGCGAAGGCCGCGCCCGGTTCGCTCAGCGACGGGTGACGCAGCCACCGGGAAGCGCTCGACAACGCCATGTCGGCGGTGCCCAAGAGGCGGACGGCGGCGCGCATTTCGGGCAGCACCCGACCCTGCCGGCGCCGCTGTCGCGCCGCATCGACGGTGATCGCCACCGCACCCACGACCAGGACGGCGGCCAGGACCATGACCCCCAGAGAATATCTGTCGAGGGAAGGCAAGGCGCGGTGCATGGGTAGGGACGCCACGGCCGGCGGTTCACCGGGCCTTGGGGCGTGGTGGACGGTTACCTCCTCCGCGCGTTGCCAGAGGGCGCAGGCGAAGGCGGTTCCGCGATCCCGCTCGGCTGGTTCCTGAGGCAGTGTTTCCCGGCGCTCCGGCCGTTTGCCCAACGGCCCCTTGGGAGACTTGGTCGCGGGGCCGACGGAAGCACCCCGGCAGCCCGAACTCAGGGTCATCCAGTGTCCCACGAAGATAAGCCTGCAGCACGGCGTCGACTTCCCCGCAGACCTGGCCGACGACCCTCACCCCCTCGTGTCGCAGCAAACGCTCGAGCGTCTGCGAAATGGCGCCGCAGATCAGCACAGCAATCCCCAACTCGGCCAGCGAACGCGCGATGGCCTCGGGCCGGGCCTCGAGCAGCACAATCTCGCGTCGGTCCCGTTCCGACCGGCGCTCGACCCGCACCACGGTCAGGCGCGAAGCGACGTCGAACACCGGCGAAACACGGCCCTGGAAGTTAGGGATCGCGACCAGCATACCCCGGCTGGCTGCGATTCTGATGCCAACCGTGCACGACCAGGCTGGATCGGGGCAAATCCATCCTGCAGCCGTGTGGGCGGGCGCCCGGCAGGGGGGACGAGCGTTGCAGAATGCCTCGGGAGCGTCCGGGCCGCAGCGGCAAAATGCACCGCGCCCGACCGTAGGCCGACGTGAGGAGGCGAGGTGGCGGTGTCCGCCTGAACGCCTCCCCACGTCGGCGCCTACGGGGGGGGAGAGAACCTCCGGGCGAGGGCTTGGCCAGGTCCACCAGGTCTTGGGACTTGACGAAGGTGACCTGGCCCTGGGCGGCGTCCAGGAAGTCGAGCACGGGCTGCCAGTAACCGTACTTGGCCTCGTCGCCGGCATAATAGCCATGGAGCAAGACGACGAGCGGCTGCCGGGTCTCGAGCGCTTCTGCCAGCGCCTGGAGCAATCCGTCGCGCCATTGGGCAGGCGTCCATTTCTCCACCTGGCCGCAGGCGAGATCGCAGAGGTAAACCCGCGTGCAGTCGGAGGGGACCGTGCTGATGGGGAGCACGTAGAAGTCGTGCCCGGGGGCCTGGTACGGCCAGGCGTCCCAGGTGTGGCCGGGGAGGGACAACTGTCCGACCTTGAAGCCGCTGTTGTAGGTCAGGCCCAGCTCCTTCAGAACCCGGAAGGTGTCTTCGTTCTGGCTGAAGTACTGCGGGCGGAACCCGAGGATCGGCTTGTACGTCCCGCACGGCCGGCAGCCTTCGAGCGCGAGCTTGGCCCGCGAGAGCAGGTTCTTCTGCTCGTCGTAGGTCATCGAGGTCAGTTGCTCGCCGGTGTAATAGCCGTGCAGGGCGACCTCGAAGCCGCTCTGAAACAGCTCGGTGACCAGCATCGCGTTCCGGTTGGCGTAATCGGCCGTGACGAACAGGGTCGCGGTGATCTGGCGTCGCTTCAGTTCGGACATCACCGTGCGCAACCCCTGGGTGTCTTCCAGTTCGCCGTCCACCTGCAGGTTCACGTAGACGGGCGGGTTGGTGGCGGTGGCTTCGAGCAGCGTCACGCGATAGAAACAAGCGCTCTCCACCACGCCGGCGAGCACCGTGCGCAGGGTTCCACCGTTCCGCTTCTCGAACGTGGCAATCGGGATCGGCTGCCAGTGGCGGAGGTCGGTGCTTGCTTCGAGTTGATGGCGACCGGCGGGTGCCGGTGTAGTAAGATCGAGCGTCACGCATCCGCCGGTGCGGTCGCAATGAGTGATGGTCAGCGGGGGAGGTGCTGCAGGTCCGGGCAGCCGGTCGGGGGTTGCATCGCCGGCGTGGGCGGAGAGGCAGGCGGCGGCAAGCAACCCGGTCAACCGCAGCGCTTGCCCTGCCCCAACACGCTTCGGAGGAATGGGGGTCGGTTTCATGGTGGTGTTCGCAGCGTACGTCCGAACCGTCTGCGTAAACCATGCCAAAGCTCAAAGTTCAAAGCTCAAAGTTCAAAGCTCGAAGTTCGAAGGACAAAGCTCAAAGTTCAAAGTTCAAAGCTCAAAGCTCAAGGAAGTTCCAGGATTCCAGGGGCGTCCGGCTGACCCTGGCCGGCCTGTTTCAGGCGGCGCAGAAGCTACCGTCGTGCGGGGAACGCGAAGCGTTTGGAGTGCGGCGACTTCCAGCGACGCTTTTCGTTCATCCCCCCACGCGAAGCGGCAGCAAACCGCACGCACTCTCCAGGCGCTGGCGCAGGGTCGCCACCGCCGGTTACGCGGCCGGGATAAGGTGTTCGTAGTCTTCGAGTTTCCCGTTGTCCAGGCAGCACTGGATGATCTGCCGGCCGAGGGGGTCGAGGTCCGATTCCTGGAAGTCAGCCAGGCACCGGTGGAAGAAGGCGCGCAGGATCTCGGCACCCTGGTCGTAGGCGGTTTCGCCCACTTCGGGCTGGGATTCGACCTGGAGGAACCAGCGGGTGATGAAACGGCCCTCGACCTGGAGCTGGTGGAGGGTGTGGCCCAGCAACGGGCAGCGCGCCGGCCGGAGTTGGTCGGGGCGGAACCGGGCGACGCCGCGGCGGGCGAGGTATTCACGCGCAATCCATTGCGGCATGAACCCGACGCGCCAGGCGCCGATGTGCTGGTTGGGGCACAGGATGTGGCGCATCCGGGTATTTTCGGCGAACTGGCTGAGCAGGAGGTTGGCCTGGTCCACCCGCCGCCCGGTGGCGAAAGGCCAGTACGAACCGACGCCCTCGCTGGTCATGCCGGCGGTATCGACGATGCTCGGGTTCGCGTGGCCGCGCGGCGAGACCAGCCGCCAGAGCCAGGCCAGGGCGGGAGGCAGGATGTGAAACACGCCCAGGATGCCATAGGTGGGCTTCTCCCGGGTACAAGGCGGCGTGCGCACCCCAAAGCTGCGGATGTCCACCGTCACCGCACCTTCGACGACCCCCGGGAAGGCGCGGCGCGGGATGATCAGGCGGGGGTTGGGGCAGCGCTGACCCGGCGCATCCTCGATGTGCTCCCACACCAGCGCCCGCGCGCCGGGAACGGCATCGATGCTGAGAAACAGGAGGGGCACGGGAGGTTCGGCGGCCAGTTTCTCGAGGTGCACGTCCGTGCCGTAGTGCTCGAGATGGTTGACGCGCACGAACCAGGCGCTCTCGGCGTCGATGAGGGTGAGCCTGCCCTTGCCCTCCTGCAGCGACGGGTGGCAGAGGGCCATGTCGTCCGTGACGGCGTGGAGTTCGCAACTGCGCGGGATTTCCAGGTAGCGTTGTTCGCCAGTGACGAGGTTGTGGCCCAGCAGAAGGCGGCCGTCGGGTTCGCGGTGGGCTTGTTCGAGCATCTCGCTCTTGCCGCCGCCGCTGGCGCCTTCGTGCATGATCGTCACCACGTTGTCGTAAGGGGTGATGACCTGGACGGTCGAGCAGTGGTTGGTGACCCAGCCTTCCCGTTCGCCCTGGCCGATGAGGACGCCGTAGATGCCCTTCTTGGCGCTGGGCCCGGGGTAGAGGTTGTACGAGAAAAGCTCGTGGAGCCCGTCGCGCCGGTTGTGCACCACCACCTGCCGGCCGTCGAAGTGCGTGTGCCGAAAGACTGGCGCCACGTAGATGATCGCCCGGGGCAGGAAACCCGGCGGGATCGCGTCGTAGGGGAGGATGCCCTGCAGCATGGCGAGGCCGAGGGCGAAAAAGCCGGCATTGGCGGGCGCGATGACCAGGGCGTCCATGCCGAAGCCCGCCCGGCCGGCCACAAAGCCGAACATCGCCAGTTCCTGACTCTTCAACCACTCGAAGGTCTGCTGGCGCAGCGGGGCGAACTCCGCGCCGAAGCGCTGCTGGAAGGTCTCTTTGTCCGTGGGCAGGGCGTCCCCGATGACCATGCAGTCCGGATCGCGTCGGCGCATGTAGGCCTCGGTATAGTTGGCGGCCACGCCGTTGCGGACGCGCGCCACGGTGGCTTCGACGACGCGTCCTTTGCCCGGCACGTCGTAGGCCACCTCGAAGTGCTGGCTGCCCGGTCCGCCACAGGCGAGGTCGATGAGCTCGTCGCTGGTGCTGGCAATGGTCAGGCGCCGGCAATGGGCGAGCACTTCGGCAGCTTCGGCCGGCGGATGGTATTTGTCAGGGGTCATAACAGTACAGAATGCGGAGCGGGCAGGGCCCGCACCGTGGTTCAGGCGCCAGGACGCCGAGGCTCTTCCGGAGGGTGTCCTCGCGCGCGGCGGGAATATGCCGGGGCGACCCCGGCGGTTCAAGTGGAACCGGACGCGTGGAACCGGACGCTCCGTCCCGGGCTCGACAATCCGCCCCCCGGCTGAAACCATGCCGGCGTGCCGCAGTCGATTGTCACCCTTGACCTGGAAGGCGTGCTCACGCCCGAGATCTGGATCGCCATCGCCGAACGAACCGGCATCCCGGCGCTGCGCCGCACCACCCGCGACGAGCCGGATTACGACGTCCTGATGCGCGGCCGCCTCCAGCTCCTCGCCGAGCACGGCCTGAAACTCCCCGACCTCCAGGCCGTCATCGGCACCCTCCACCCGCTCCCCGGTGCCCTCGATTTCCTCCGGGAACTGCGCCGCCTCAGCCCGGTCATCATTCTCTCAGACACCTTCGAGCAGTTCGCGCAACCCCTCCTCCAGCAGCTCGAATGGCCCACCCTGCTCTGCCATCGCCTCGTCGTGGAACAGGACCGCGTCGTGAATTACCAACTGCGCATCCCTGAACAGAAACAGCGCGCCGTCGCCGCCCTCAAGCTCCTCAACTACCGCGTCATCGCCGGCGGCGATTCCTACAACGACACCGCGATGCTCACCGAGGCCCATGTCGGCTTCCTGTTCCGTGCCCCGGAAAATGTCCGGCGCGAATTCCCCCAGTTCCAGGCCGTCGACTCCTACCCGGACTTCCTCGAGCACCTCCGTCGCGAGATCGCCGGGGCGTAGCCTATTCCGCGGCAACACTCTCCCCGGACTCGTGGTGCAGGCTTCTAGCCTGCCGCTTCCCAAGTCGTCCCCGCAGCTCTTCCGCCAGAAGATCCGTGTATCGCTCCCGCCCCGCGGCGTTCAGATGCGTGCTGCTGGCAAACCAGTCGGACGGCAGGGCGAACGGCAGTCCGGCCAACGGCTCGACCGGCCTCAGCCACTCGGACCAGCCGTCGAGTAAGGCCTTTCCAACGCCCCCCAAGCCCGTGCGATCCCCGTCCGCCGTCGGCCGCGCCGCGGAACCTGGGGCAACCGAGACCTCATCCGCCGGCACGGGTGTGACTCCCGCCCACAGAACCGTGTTCTCCGGCACCAGCCGCCGGAACGCGCGGCTTTCCGCCTCCAACCCCGGCGCAAGGCGGTACTCGGCACCCCCCGGTGCCTTCCCTGCCTCGTAGCGGTTCGGATCCACCGCGCTGCCGCGGTTCGCCTCGAGGTGCCGCCAGAGATCGTGCGTGAAGCCGTACCGGACCCGATACGCACCCTGCAGCGGCCAGGGCAAGACCCGGGACAAGACCCGCTCGCGCCATGACTCCAGCCCAAGCCAACGGCCCAAACGCCCCGCCTCCGTGAAGGCAGCCAACGGGTCGCGCCCTTCCAGATGGCTTTGCAGCACTTCCGTGTGATAGCGGTCCCCCGGTCTCAGCCGGAGGCGATGGGGATGCAGCAGCAACACCGCCGCCCCGGGCTCACCCGGGTGCGTGGCGGCAAAAGTCGCCAGCAACCGACCGTGGGTCTCGACATCCACGTAGCTCAGGGTTCCCAGGTTCAACACCTCGATCCCCAGCCGCTCCCCCAGCCGCACCGCGTCCACATTCATCAGGCACGACGAATCCCCCACCAGCACCAGGTCCGCCACCGCTCCGGAACGGCTCGCCTCGGCCTGGTGCAACAGCACGACCCGGTCCATGTCCAGCGCCGGCCAGGGACGGGGCAGCCAGCCCAGCCACGCCAGCCCCTGCAGGGCCGCGGCAAACAACGCCACCACCAGCAGCGGCCCGCCGGCCAGCCGGACAACGTCCTGCCGCGCAAACCGGTATTCGTGACTCGTCATCAAAACTGGAAGTAGATGAAAGGCGTCACGCCCTTTTCCCAGAACAAGAGCACCCCCACCAGCAGCGCCCCCTGAAGCAGCGCCCGTCCCCAGCCGGGGAGCGTGAGGGCCACCAGCAGGTCGCCGCGGCGTGCCTGCCAGACCTGCATGGCGACGAGCGGGGCCGCGAACGCCACCAGGCTGATCCCGTAACTCCCCAGCCACACCGGCGAGCTCCAGTCACTCAGCGCCTTCGTCATGACCCAGGCGTGGCCGAGCGACGGCGCGCGGAACAGCAGCCAACCGTAGAACACGAACGCGATCGTCAGCAGCCATCCCAACCCACTCCAGGGTGGTGCGGGCTTCCAGCCTGCACCGTGGCCGTCCGGTACCGCGAGCACGGTTCGCCGCGGCCGGGACGATTCCCAAAGCCGGTGCCCGAGCAGCCCCAGACCATGCCACAGACCCCAGGCCACAAAATGCCAGGCCGCGCCGTGCCACAAGCCGCCCAGCACCATGGTGAGCAGCAGGTTCAGCCGCGTCCGCGCCGGGCCCCGCCGGTTCCCGCCCAGGCTGATGTAAAGGTAGTCCCGCAGCCACGTGGAAAGACTGATGTGCCAGCGCCGCCAAAATTCGCGCACATTGCCCGCGCCGTACGGGAGACGGAAGTTCCAGCGCAGCTCGAACCCCAACAGCCGCGCCAGGCCCCGCGCCAGGTCGGAGTAGCCCGAGAAGTCCGCGTAGATCTGGAAGCCAAAAGCCACCGTCCCCAACACCACCAGCGGCCCGGACGGCGTGGGATGTTCGAAGGCCATCTCGACCAGTGGCGCCAGGTTGTCCGCCACCACCACCTTCTTGAACAGGCCCCAAAGCACCAGCCACCCGCCCTCCTCGAGGTGTGACCGCGTGATGACCCGCGGCTGCATAAACTGCGGCAGCAGTGCGCTCGCCCGCTCGATCGGCCCCGCCACGAGTTGCGGAAAGAACGACACGTACGCCAGAAACGCCCCCAGATCGCGCGTCGCCACCATCTGCCGCCGGTACACGTCCAGCGTGTAGCTCAACGTCTGGAAGGTGTAGAACGAGATGCCGACGGGCAGCACCAGGTGCAACGTCGGCAGGTCCGCGCGGAAACCCAGCGCTGTCAGCACCTCCGCCAGCGAGTCCACAAAGAACCCGCAGTACTTGAACACGCCCAGGATGCCGAGGTTCCCAGCCAGGCTCAGCATCACCCATCGCCGGCGGGCCGGTGCCGCGGACGTCGCCTCGAGTCGCAGCCCCACGGCATAGTCGAGCAGGCTCGAGGCGAGCAGCAGGGCCAGAAACCGGTAGTCCCACCAGCCGTAAAACGTGTAGCTGCCCACCACCACCAGCCAGTTCCGCGCCCCGCGGTGGCCACGTACCAGATGGTAGAGCAGCAGAAACGCCGCGAAGAACTTCAGAAAGACAACGGAATTGAACTGCATCGCGTTCCGGCGGCTGCCATCCGCCCGGAGGGATCAGGTTCCGCCGCGCGGTTGACCCATCCCGGGCGCCGCGTACTGTAGCCCGGAGCGCGCGACACCGGCGAGGCAAAAGCCACGGCGACCGGACGCCGCGTCCTCCGTTGCCATGCCAAGATCCTCGGCCAGGGCCTTTACGTTGATCGAGCTGTTGGTGGTGATCGCCATCATCGCCATCCTGGCCAGCCTCCTCATGCCAGCCATCAGCCAGGCCAAGGCCCGCGCCCGCCAGGTGCAGTGCCTCAATCAGCTCCGCCAGATCGGCGTCGCCACCCTCCTCTACGCCCAGGATCACCGCGGCCTTTTCCAGCTCAACTTCCCCCTCACCCCCGGCACCACGTGGGCCAGTTCCCTCAGCACCAACCAGGACCTCCGCCCTCCCGAGATCTTCCTCTGCCCCGCCTATCCTCCACGCGAGCTCACGAACTGGTACCGCACCTTCGGCGTCCGTTTCGATCCGCCCACCAATTACGTCCGCGGCGCCTTCGGGGAAGTCCTGAACCTCGACGCTGTCCCTCAGCCCACCGAGTACCTCCACGTCGCGGACACCACCAGCCAGGGCCGCAAAGGCGTCAAGGCCCAGCAGTTCTATTACTTCCGGGTCGCGAGTGAAAACGAGGTGCACGCCCGCCACCAGCTCCGTGCCAACGGCCTTTTCCTCGATGGCCACGCCGAGGCCGCCGCCCGCCGCCGTCTCGAGAACCTCGGGATCACCGCCCTCTACGAAACGGACACTGCGCCGGGGTATTTCTGAGCTGCCGCGCGCCGCTCCCCGCTCCCTTGACCTCGTTCAACCCAGCACTCGATGCGTATTTCCCCGAAGGCAGCGTGGGTTCTCGCCGGCCTTCTCGGCGCGGCCCTGGCCTGGCGCTGGTTCACACCTTCCCCGGACCAGGCGCTGCGTAACCGGGCCGCGCAGCACCGGGAAATCGCCGCGCGCGTCCTCGGTGAATCGCTCGCCCGCCAATTCCCCGCCCGCCGCGTGATCGTCGTCTCGAACCCGTTCGTCGCCCTGCCCGGGGCTGCGGAGGAGATCCGTCAGTTCGAGCAGGCCGCCCTGGCCGGCCTTTCTCGCGGGTGGGGGGATCGCATCCAACTCCTGGGCGTGTTTCCCCCTGCGCTGCGTCCCGAGGCCCTCACCCATCCCGAGCGCCTCCCGATGGATCCCGAAACCAAGACGCCGCTCAGCTTCCTCCAGACCGACCGCGCCTGGGACGAACTCCTCGCCCAACATCCCGGGGCCGACGTGCTTGTGAGCCTCATCGGCGTCCCGGCCAACCTGGCCGCCCTCGAGCTCTGGCAACATCCCGAGCCTGTTCTGGCGCTCCTCTTTCCCGATCTCCGCATGCTCGGCGGTTGGGAGGGGGTCGAGGCCGCCATCACCTCCGGCAAGCTCGCCGCCGTGGTCATGGAACGTCCCGGCAGTCCCCCCGCGTCCGCCGCGCCCGCCACGGACGACTGGGCCGAGTTCGAGCGTCGCTTCCTCCTCATCATCGCCGAGAACGTCGGCGCCGTCCGCGCGGCTTACCCGCGGTTGTTCTGAACCCGTCGGTCTAGTCGGAGGACGGCGGCGGCACCAGCCGTACCCGGTAGAAACCTGCCCCCTCGGAGAGCAGCGGCACCGTGGCTTCCCGCGCCACGGCGGGTTCGGTCACCAGCTCAAAGTCCCCGGAGTCAATCGCGGCCCGCCTTTCGACGACGTACCAGTGAAGATCCCGGGTGGTTCCGGTCTCGACATCGTGAAGCTGCGCCGACGGCCCCTGCCATCGCAGCACCAGCGCATCGCCCGCCCGCTCCACCTCCGTGAGCCGCGGTTTGGGGCGGTATCCGATCACACCTCGCACCGGCAGATACACCGGCAGCGTCGGCGTCCAGGACACCCGTTTCCTTCGCGGAACATGTCCCACTGGCTGTCCCCCCAACTGTTCCGCACATACACCCGCTCGGTCCCCGCCTCGTCCACGTAGTACCCGTGGATCAACATGCCGTGCAGATTCGGGTTCGCTCGCGGCATCTCGTACAGCGGCCGCGAATACTCGTCGTAGTTCTGCAGCCACACCAGCACCGGATAGCCGGCATCAATTTCCGCCCGCAGATCGGCATACCGGAACCCCGCGCCCGGCGACACCTGCGGGTTGAAGTCCGCCAGTTGCGTGAACACATCCGCCTCGAAACCCCGCCAGGCCGTCCACGCCCGCAGGCCCGACGCCAGGTCCACCGCCGGCAACCCCGCCTCCGGTCCCGGCTCGTAGTTCCACCGGCGCGCCCCCGTGGGATCCCAATAGGTGAAGCAGTAACCATCCACGTTGCCGTCGCACTCGCCCCCCAGGTTCTGCCACTTCTTTTGGCTCAACCCGATGAAGTCCCCAAGGCAATCAGGCGGATGCTCCTCCCGCCCGGCCGTCACGTAGGGATCGGGAGCCGTCGATTCATAGTCCACAGTATCGTCCTCGTGCCCCGGTTGGTCGGCCGGCCGGCCGTCGCGACCCGCCCGGCTGGCCTACAGCGCTTGAATCCCGCGATTCGGCGGTTGACTGGTCAACGGTGCTTCACCCCCGGCGGTTGGGCCCGTGTAGAAATCCGGAAAACCGTGGCGATCCCAGAACCCCATCAGGTTGCCAGTCGCGGTTCCGAAACAGCCCGCATGCCATTCGTAATCGGGCACGTCGGTCAGATACACATGGTTGGCTGCACGCAGATGCCATCCTGCGGAAGCCATCCCAGGATCAGTCCCGCCGCCAGTCGCACCGCGGCCTTCCCGTCCAAGCGTTTCACCTTCATCGTGATCTGAGGGCATTATCACTCCCCCAACCCCCGCCGTCCAATCCGCTCGGACTGTAGGCGCTGACGTCAGAGGCGTTCAGAGCGTAGGCGCCGACGTGAGGAGGCGTTTTCGGGCCAGGGATACCTTCCGGGCCTCCTCACGTTTGGCGCTCACAGTGGGTGGAGATTTACACGCAACCCCGCCCTCAGTCCTCGGCTTTCGACCCCCGTCGGGTCAGGTCCTGCAAGGCTTGTTGCGGGTTCTTCCCCTCGTAGAGCATCGCGTACACCTCGTCCAACACCGGCGTTGGCACCCCATGTCGCTGCGCCAACTGCCGTGCCGCGCGGGCCGTGGGATGGCCCTCCGCCACGGCCACGGACCCGGCCAGGATGCTCTCCAGCGCCTCCCCGCGGCCCAGCCGCTCCCCAAGCGTGTGGTTGCGACTCAGCGAGGAAAAACAGGTGACCACCAGATCCCCCAGCCCGCTCAGACCGCTGAACGTCTCCGGTTGCGCGCCGCACGCCACCCCCAGCCGCCGCATCTCGGCCAACGCCCGCGTCACCAGCGCCGCCTTCGCGTTGTCGCCAAAACCCAGGCCGTCGCACACCCCGGCGGCAATGGCGATGACATTCTTGAGCGCGCCCCCCAACTCGACCCCCAGAATGTCCGGGCTGGTGTACACCCGGAAGGTCGGCCGGTGCAGCAGTCCCTGAACCGCCCGCGCGGCCTCCGCATCGGCACTGCCTGCCACCGCCGCCGTCGGGATGCCGCGGGCCACCTCGACGGCCAGCGTGGGACCCGAAAGCGCCACCACCCGGCCCGCTGGCAGGGTCTCCTGCAGCACACCGCTCATGGTCAGCCCAGTCTCGAACTCGATCCCCTTGGTCACACTGACCACGATCCCCCGGAAACGCGCCAACCGGCCGCTGACCTCGCGCAGCGCACTCGAACGTGTCGCCAACACCATGACCTCACCCTCCCGCGCGGCTGCCTCCGGATCGTTCGCCACCTGAAACCCGCTCCCCAGGGCGAAGCCGGGCAGGTATTTCTCGTTGCGACCGGTCTCGGCGACGCGGCGCAAGTTGGGCTGGTCCCAATCCCAGAGGGTGAGCTCGTGGCCGTCCTCGAGGAGCAGCTTCCCCAGGGCGGTGCCCCAGGCACCCATGCCAAGCACAGTGATTTTCATGCGGAGCTTGAACCGTCCCGCCGAACTTGGTCCGGCACCCCCGCCTCTTTCCGCCGGGTCGCCTGGCCGAGGCGGGGCTCGGTGCCGGCCAGCAACCGCTGGATGTTCGAGCGATGGCGGTAGAGGGCCATGGCACTCAGGAACAGCCCCAGGACCAGAATCACCGGCGGATGCCCAAAGCTCACGATCACCACTGGCAACGCCACCGCCGCACTGATCGATGCCAGCGAGACCCACCGCCCGACGGCCAGCACCAGAACCCACACTCCAAACACCACCAGCACCACCCAGGGCATCAGCACCAACAACACCCCAGCCGAAGTCGCGATGCCTTTGCCGCCGCGAAAACCCAGCCAGCACGTGTAATTGTGGCCCAGGATCACCGCCACGCCAGCCGTGATCGCCACGCCGCCCGCGTCCATGGCCGGCGCCGCCGGTCCCGCGCCCAACGCCGCCGCCAGTCGCGGCAGGCCACCGCACGCGAGAGCGCCTTTGAGTGCATCCACCACCAGCACCAGAATGCCCAGCGGCTTGCCCAGGACGCGCAGCGCGTTGGTCGCGCCGATGTTCCCGCTGCCCACCCGCCGGATGTCCACCCCCCGCGCCTTCGCCACCAGGTAGCCGGTCGGAACGCTGCCCAGCAGGTAACCCGCCACCGCCACCAACGCATGGACCCACAAGGGCATGGCCGCACTGTAGGGAAGCGCCGACGCCGCCAGCAAGTGTGTTCCTGGCAAAAAAGCCTTGCTAACCGCCCGCCCCGCCAGTATCGCCAGTGGCCGTGCCCATGCCCGGCCCTGCCTTGCGCCCGGCCCGGTGCGATCACCTATGCTGAAGTGTTACGAACTGCTGGGCTTCATGCCGGCCGAGTTGTCTCGCGAGATCCTCGACTACGCCTACCAGGCCGACAAACCGCTTTACCGCGGCGTCCTCGCCGCCGTCGCCGAGGCCAACCGCGTCCGACCCGTCTTCCTCGAACGCAAGCCACGCGTCCAGCGTCACGCCGAGATGATCAACGCCCTGGGCCGGCCCCGCATGGAAGAGGCCGCCGCCACCCTCCTCCGCGGTTGGCTCCTGAAAGCCCAAACCCAGATGCTGACCGAATTCCTCGACACCCTCGGCATCACCCATGACAAGGGCGTGGTCGAAGACTTCCCGCCCACCGTCGATGACGAGAAGCTGAAGACCGCCGTCGAGAACCTCCTCGCCAAACACCCCAAGGAGAAGGTCACCCTTTACCTCAACACGATCCACGCCACCAGCGGCGTCCAGTGGCCCAACCTCGAGGCCCTCCTCGGCAGCGACCCGCGCCTGCAGATCGCCTGAACCCTCACTCCGGCCCCGGCGGCTTCGCGCGCTCCGGTGACCCGGCTTCACCCTTCTCCGTCGTCGCCTTGTCTTCTGCCTTCGGCTCGAAACTCAGCGAGGCGGAGTTGATGCAATAACGCAGTCCCGTGGGCGGCGGGCCGTCGTCAAAGACGTGGCCCAGATGCGCCCCGCAGCGGGCACAGAGCACCTCCGTCCGACGCATCCCGTGGCTCCGGTCCTCCGCGGTGTCGATGTGCTTCGACTCGAGCGGCTTCCAGTAGCTGGGCCAGCCGCACCCCGAATCGTACTTCTCGGTGGACCGGAACAGCTCGAGCCCGCATGCCACGCACCGGTACAGCCCTGCCTGCTTCGTGTTCCAGAACTTCCCGGTGAACGCCCGCTCCGTCCCCTTCTGCCGGGTCACGTAGTACTGCTCAGGCGTGAGCTGCTTCCGCCATTCCGCCTCGGATTTCACCACCTTGTCTTTCATGTTCCACGCTTCCCCTTGGGCCGGGGAGTCCGGCGTCGCCTTCTCGGCACCCAGACAAACCAGCCCGCTCACTCCGAGCCCGAGGCCAACACCCAGGCCCAGCCAACCCTTCAACCACATCCACCTGCCCGCTTTCATGCCCCGAATGTGCCCCCGCCGCCGCCGCCGTCAAACCACCCGGGCGCCAAACCGCCCGGGCGCCAAACCGCCAGAGGTCGGGCGATCTGCGAGCGAACCCTGGTACCGCCTCCGGGGTGCCACCGATTCCACCCGCGGTCCCGGAGGTCGCCGCCACACGGCGACCTCCGGCTACCATCTGGAACGCCTCCGGCGTTGGGACGGGAACACCCCGGCGTTGGGACGGGAACGCTCCGGCGTTGGGACGGGAACGACTCCGGCGTTGGGACGGGAACACCCCGGCGTTGGGACGGGAATGTCATCGGCATTGACCGCGGGACGTCCGGCCGGGCGAGTTCTGAGATCCCTTGCGGGTGCGATCAGCAACAATGACTGCCTGCGTGCTGGAGGCGACAGCAACCTTACAGAAACCCGGGATGCGCCCTCGCACCTCGTACTTCGCCCTTCGACTTTCGGACTTCCTCCTTCGCCCCTCGCCCTTCGCCCTTCGACTTTCAGACTTCCCCCTTCGCCCCTCGCCCTCACCCCTTGGCCGCGGCCAGCCGCGCGCGCATCTGTGCGAACCACTCCGTACCCGCCGCCTGCGTCACCGGCTGCTTCGGTCGATCCTCGGCCCGCTCGACCAGCTCCTCCGGCAGCTCCTTCAGGAACTGCGAAGGATGGCAGGGGGTGGGCTGACCGTACTTCCGCCGCGTGGCGCAGTGGCTGAGCTTGAGCGTCTGCCGCGCCCGCGTGATCGCCACATAGAACAGCCGGCGCTCCTCGTCCAGCGTGCCTTCGGCCTTCGACCGTGCATGCGGGAGCAACCCCTCCTCGAGCCCCACAATGAAGACGTGCGGAAACTCGAGCCCCTTGCAGCTATGCATCGTAATCAAAGTCACCGCGTCCCCTACGCCCGGCTCCTCCTCCTCCCGCTCGGCATCCAACGTGACATCCTCGAGGAACCGCTCGAGCCGGGTCCGAAGCGAGCGTTCCCCCGCGCCGCCCGGTGAGGGCACCGGGCCTGCAGCCTGTAGGCCGGGTCACCGGACCCGGCGGGGAGGATTCAGATTCAAGGGCCCTGGGCGTCCCTGTGCAGCCAAGGGCTCTTGTCCCGACGCCGGGCCATCGAGCGAACCGACCAGATCCTTCAGGTTCCGCACCCGGTTCTCCGCTGCCTCGGCGTCTTTTTCCCCGCGCCGCAGTTCCTGGTAGTACCCGATCTCCTCCAGGAACCCATCTGCCCAGGCCGCCAAGGCTCCCGCCGCCCCGTGGACCGGCGTCTCGAGCCTGCCCGCCGTGGCCTCGACCCATGCCACAAACCGCTCGATGCTCTCCCGGCTCCGCAACGGAAAGCCCGCCAGCACCACCGGGTTCTTCATCGCGTCGAACACGGAGCCCTTCCGTTCCTGGCTCGCCGCCAGCAACCGCTGCATCGTCGCCTCGCTTAGCCCGCGCGCCGGCACGTTCGCGATGCGCAACAGGCTGATGTCATCCGCCGGGTTCACCATCAGCTTCAGATAGGCCAGCAGGTCCCGCACTTCGCGACGGTCGAAGAAGCTCTGCCCCCCGATCAGCCGATACCGCACCCCCGCCTTTCGCAGGGCCGTCTCGAGGGGTCGCGACTGGCCATTCGTCCGGAACAGCACAGCGTGGTCCTGCCAACCCGCCCGCCGGGCCAACCGGGCATTCTCGATCTCCCGTACCACGCTGGTCGCCTCCTCATCGTCGTTCGCGAAGCTGAACAGCGTCAGCTTGGCCCCCGCCCCCTGATCCGACCAGAGCTGCTTTGCGCGCCGACGCGCGTTGTGTCGGATCACGGCGTTGGCCGCCTTCAGAATCGTGGTCGTGGACCGGTAGTTCTGCTCGAGGGTGACGACCTTCACCTCGGGATAATGCCGCTCGAGGTCCAGCAGGTTCGCAATCTCCGCGCCGCGCCAGCCGTAGATGCTCTGGTCGTCATCACCCACCACACAAAGGTTCCGATGTTCACGGGTCAACGCATGGACGAGCTCGAACTGCGCCGCGTTCGTGTCCTGGTACTCATCCACCAGCACGTACCGATACCGCTCGCGACAGGCCTCAAGGGCGTCCGGATGCTCCCGGAACAGCCGCAGCGTCAGCAGGATCAAGTCGTCGAAGTCCACCGCGTTGCACGCCCGCAACGCGGACTCGTAACGCGACGCCACGTGCTCGGCCATCGCGCGCACCCCGGGATCCGCCGACGCCACCGCCCGTTCGCCGCCATTCCGATACCGGCTCAGCCAGCTCAAGATCGCGTGCGGATCGGTCTTCTCGCCCCGGGCGGACAGGTGGCTCAGGATCTTCCGGATCGCCGCCAGTTGTTCCGACTCGTCGTAGATCACGAAGTTGCGCTTGTACCCGAGCCGCTCGATGTGCTGCCGCAGGATCCGGACACACAGCGAATGGAAGGTGCAAATCGTCGGGCGCTCTTCCGACCGCGTCTTCCCTTCGGCCTGCCTCCGGGGCAACAGCTCGCGCACCCGCTCGAGCATCTCCCGGGCGGCTTTGTTGGTGAATGTCACGCCGAGGATATGCCCGGGAGCAATCCCGCAGGCGATGAGGTGGGCGATGCGGTGGGTGATCACCCGCGTCTTGCCCGTGCCGGCACCCGCCAGAATCAGGACTGGCCCTCGAAGGGTCTCGACAGCCTCGCGTTGCTGGGGGTTCAGACGGCGGTGATCTGACATCGGGCGGGGGAGTGTAAGTCCTCGGATCCGCCCGACAAGGGAAAGCCTCTGCCTACCTCCCAAAAAGCAAAAAAGCCGACCCGCAACGCGAGCCGGCTGGGTGAAGGAATCCTTTGGGATTAGGCGCGGAAGCGGCGATAGGCCGCGAAGCCCGCCAACCCGAGAGCGAACAGACCCACGTAGGTGGACGGCTCAGGGATGAGAGGAACCAGCGCGACGACGTCTTCGGACGTACCGTCGATGGCGCCCACGAAGCCTTTATAGTAAGCCGTGAAGGGCGTCTCAATTGCCTGCCACGAACTGGCCTGGCCCAGGGTGATCTGATTGACCGACCAGAAGAACGCGACAGCCGAGCCCGTGTTGACTCCCAAGTTGCTGAGGTTACCCCCGGCGCTCACTTGGTCCACAACGACCGGCGAACTCCCCGGCATAGGAACACCCAGCGACACTAGCGGTGCCCCTGCGGTGGGAGCCGGCGACACGTTGGTCAGGCGATACCAGAAGGTTAGCGCATTGCCACCATACGTATTGCCCGCCGTTACAGCGGAATCCACTTGGGCAGTGAAGTTACCGAGGTCATCCGCCGTCCCGGCCGAACTCCAGGCAGCGATGGTGCCGGCAGGGCCTGCCACCAAGTTCGCCGTCATGGTTCCCGCAGAACCCGGGTTCAGAAGCACCTGCGCGCTGACTGCTGCCGCCGCCCCGAACCCCATGGCAACAGCCAGACCTTTCGCAATTGATGGAACTTTCATAGTTTTAATCACTCTTCTTGTTTAGTTGTCGTACGTCAACCGTGCGGGTGGGACCTTAAGCGCAATTGACTAGGTGTCAACCGCTTTTTTTGCCAACCACTTAGGCCAAACCCGCACAGGTCACGCCCGCCGGACCGCCGCGCAACTCAGCCATCCCTAGCCATTTCCAGGCGCGACGCCCCACCTCCGTACCCCGTAGGCGCCGACGGGAGGAGGCGTTGCGGGCTCGGGCCTCGAGGCTGTCCCTCCGCTGCGCCTCCTCACGTCGGCGCCAACGGTCCGTTGCGGTTCAGAGTGATCACCAAACGCCCGGCCCGCGTCCACCCTGGCTCGCCGTCACGCCGGCCCGCGCCGGCCCAGCAACTCGTCCGCCAGCCGGTCCGCCCGATACACGCGCCGCAACGCCTCCAGGATCGCCTGCGAGTTCACCGCAATCGCCCGCGCCTGTTCCTCCGTGAAATAGAAGTCCAGCACCAGTGACGACAGGTTCCCGTCGAAGATGATCCCCACCAGCTCCCCTGCCCGGTTCACCACGGGACTTCCCGAGTTCCCGCCGATGATGTCCGCCGTGTTCACGAAGTTGAACGGCGTCCGCAAGTCCAGCCGGCGCTTGCGGTCCAGCCAGCGCTTCGGCAGCTCGAACGGTTCCCGGCCCCCCTGTGCCTCCCACCGGTCGTACAACCCCGCCATCGTCGTCTGGAAGGGCACCGGCCGCCCCGCCTCCTCGTAGCCCTTCGCCACCCCGTATGCCAGCCGCAGCGTGAAAGTCGCATCCGGATAATTGCCCGTCCCTTCCACCGCCAGTCGCACCCGGGCAATCTGCGCGTGCGCCTGGCGCTTGATCTCCTCCTGGGTCTCGACCACCTCCCGCACCGCGCGCGCCGCCGCATCCACCAACCGCGCCAGCTCGATCATCGGGTCCTGGGCGGCGGCGACCGCCGCCGTACCCCCGCCGTAGAGCTGCTTTCGCAGCGCCACATCCTTAAGACGCGTCCCCCGCACCAGCTCGGCAGCACGTTGCCGAGGCGGCTGACCGGCCAGCACCCGCTGCACCAGCTCGTGCCCGAACCCCAGTTCCCCCGCCATCCACGTCAGCGCATCGGCCAACCGCAACGTCTCGTAGTCATCGTAGAGCGGCCGCGTCGAGAACAGATCCAGTTCCAGGGACGCCCGACCCGACTCGCGGAACTCCCGCAGCCGGCTGCCGTCCGGCTTCGCCTGCTCCTCGGCCGCGCGCAGCAGCGTCCGGGCGATGCCAAACAGCTCGCACCGAAAGCCCAACCCCTGCTCCAGGAACCGGTACTCGAGTGCCACTTCCCCGATCCGCCGCTGCGCCGCGGCAATCCGGTCCCACGCCGAAGCGAACGCCTGCAACTCGGCCCGGGCACCTGCCGCGGCCCGCAACTTCTGCTCCGACTCCCGCTTGGCGGCGAAGAACCGCGGGTCAAGCAACCCCTCGAGCCCGCCCTGCCGAGCCTTGCGACTGTTCTGATAGCCCAGCAGATCGTCCTTGGCCCGCCGCGCGTTCTCTTCGCTCCGCGCGCTGTACGCCGTCAGAAGCACCTCACCGCGCAGGATGTATTCGAGCACACGCGGGTACGCGAAGTCCCGCAGGTATTCGAGCTCCGCCACCGTCAGCAACCGGCTGGTGCGGCCCGGATGTCCCGATACAAAGATGAGCTCGTTCTCCGCCACCCCCGTCTGGCTCCACACCAAGTGATGCGGCACACGCGCCGGCCGCCCATCCTCGTAAACCCGGAAGAAGCACACATCCAGGCAGTACCGCGGAAACTCGAAGTTGTCCGGGTCGCCCCCGAAGAACGCCACGGCCTGCTCGGGCGCGAACACCAGCCGTACGTCCGTGTAGCGCTTGAAGCGGTAAAGATGGTACGCCCCGCCCTGGAAGAGCGTCACCACGTCCGACCGCAGCCCCGTTTGCTCGAGCGATTCCTTCTCAATCGCCGCCATCACCTGCCGGCGTGCCGCGAAGGCCGCCTCGGGCGCAGCGTCGGCCGGGACCGCGGCATTCACCCGGTCCGTCACATCCTCGATGCTCACCAGCACGTTCAGCTCGAGGTCATGACAACGCTTCTCCTCCGCCAGCGTCCGCGCGTGGAAACCGTCCCGCAGATAGTTGTGCTGTTCGTCCCCGAGCTTCTGCAGGGCGTCCGCGCCCACGTGATGATTGGACATCACCAGGCCGTCCGGCGACACGAACGAGCCCGAGCCGCCGCTGTTGAACCGCACCGACGCCTGCTGCAAGTGGCCGAGCCACTCGTCCGTGAGCGTGAACTGATAGTCCGCCTGCAGCCGTTCCCGCGGCGGCGCCGTGAACAGCCACATGCCTTCGTCCGCCTTGGCGAAGTGCAGCCCGCAGGCCAGCACCAGCCACACACCGACCGTTCTCCGGGAGATCATTTTGGAGGTCATAATCAATTACAGCAGCCGTCTGTTGACCAGCCCAGCATGCCGCCCGCTCCCCCGCGCTTCAAACCCGAATCCAGTTGCGCTTTCTGCTTGTTCCCCTTGCCGCCACCGCAACAATCAACCGCCGTCACCCTCGCGGGTCACCCTGATGGCCATGAATGCGCATCCCTCCCCGGCGCTCCTCGCGCGCCCCTGTACTCTCCCTGACCCTGTGGTGCGGGCGTCCCGCCTGCACTCCCAGGGTTCAGGGTCCCGGAGCATGGCCGCGGAGGCCACGGGTGCATCCCCGCGTTTCCTCTGCTTGCTCGCCGCCGCGCTGGTCCTTGCCACTTGTACGAACCGAGCCGAGAACTGGCCCGGCTGGCGCGGTCCACGCGGCGACGGCACCAGCCACGAAACCGCAATCCCCGTCCGCTGGACCGCCACCAGCAACGTCGCCTGGAAAGTCGAAGTGCCCGGCTCCGGCCATGCCTCACCCATCGTCTGGGACAACCATGTCTTCACCGTCTCCGCCCTGCCCGACACCGAAGAACGCGTGCTCCTCGCCTTCGACCGTCGCTCCGGCCGGACCCGCTGGCAGACCCCCGTCCTCACGTCGCCGTTTGAACGCAAACATGCCCTGAACAGCCACGCCTCAAGCACCCCCGCCACCGATGGCACCCGCGTCTTCACCGCCTTTCTCGACGTCCGCGAGGTGGTGGTCTCCGCCCACGACTTCGCCGGTCGCCTGGTCTGGCAGGTCCGCCCCGGCCCATTCGCCAGCATGCACGGCTTCTGCAGCTCCCCGGTCCTCTTCGAAGACCTCGTCATCGTGAACTGTGACCACGACGGCGACGGCTATCTCGTCGCCCTCGCCCGGGAAGACGGCCGCGAACGGTGGCGTGTCGCCCGCCCCAACCGCACCCGCAGCTACTGCGTCCCGACCCTCTTCGAGGCGGCTGGCCGCACCCAGATGGTCCTGTCCGGCACCCTCTGCGTGGCCAGCTACGATCCGCGCAACGGCGACCTCCACTGGATCATCGACGGCCCCACGGAGCAATTCGTGGCCTCGATCGTTTACCACCGGGGCGCCGACCTCTTCTTCATGACCGGCGGCTTTCCCGAGCACCATCTCCTGGCCATCCGGCCCGACGGTTCCGGCAACGTCACGAAGTCCCACATCGCCTGGCGCCACAGCCGGGCTTCCTATGTCAGCTACGTCCCCTCCCCGATTGCCGCTGCCGACTACTTCCTTGTGATCTCGGATCCCGGGTTCGCCTGCTGTTTTGAAGCCGCCACCGGCAAGCTGATGTGGCAGGAGAAGGTCGGCGAACACCACGCCTCGCTCGTTTCCGCCAACGGCCTCGTTTATTGCCTCAGCGACGACGGCTTGACCACCGTGCTCCGCCCGGGCCCGACCTTCGATGTGGTCGCTCGCAATCCCCTCGGCGAAAAGTGTTTCGCGTCCCCTGCGCTCAGCCAGGGCCAGATCTTCCTGCGCAGCGACCGCCACCTCTTCGCGCTCGGCACCGCGCCGTAACCCGCCCCGTTCATCGTCTACATGAAGCCGCTACCGACCGTAGGCGCCGACGTCAGGAGGCGAACGGCTGTAGGCGCCGACGTGAGGAGGCGTTTTGAACCAGGAACGATACCCTTCGCCTCCTCACGTCGGCACCTACGCCCGCAACGCCTCCTCACGTCGTCGCCTACGCCACGTTGGCATTGACCGGACTACCCCCGCACCCCATGCCCTCAACCGCCGTCCCTGACTCCATCCAAACACCGGCTGCCGCCGCCCCCGGCGCCCGTCCAGCCCGCCTGGCTTCCGTCGACGCCTTTCGGGGCTTGGTGATGATGCTGATGATGGCCGAAGTCCTGGCCCTCCAGCGGGTGGCCGACGCCTTTCCAGGCAGCGAGTTCTGGGCCTTCCTGGCTCATCACCAAAGCCATGTCCCATGGGTGGGAGCCTCGCTCCACGACCTGATCCAACCCGCCTTCTCCTTCCTGGTGGGCGTAGCCGTGCCGTTTTCGATCGCCGGCCGGCTGGCCCGAGGAAGTCGCTTTGGCGGCCTGTTCGTCCACGCCGTCTGGCGCTCGCTCGTCTTGATCGCGCTGGGGATCTTCCTCCGCTCCATCGGCCGGCCCCAGACGAACTTCACCTTCGAGGACACGCTCACGCAGATCGGCCTGGGCTACACGTTCCTCTTCCTTCTCGGCTGGGCATCACCCCGCGTGGTCTGGGTCGCGCTGGGCGTGATCCTCGCCGGCTACTGGGCGGCGTTCGCCCTCCATCCGCTGCCGGGCCCGGAGTTTGACTGGGCGCAGGCGGGGGTGGCCCAGGATTGGCCGCACCACCTCCGGGGCTTCGCCGCGCACTGGAACAAGAACACCAACTTCGCGTGGGCCTTCGACCGCTGGTTTCTCAACCTCTTCCCGCGCCAGGAGATGTTCCTGCATAACACCGGCGGGTACGCCACGCTGAGCTTCATTCCCACGCTCGGCACCATGATCCTGGGACTGATCGCCGGCCGTTGGCTGCAGCGCTTTCCCGACACGGTGGATCGTGTCTTCCACCTCCTGCTCGCGGGCATTGCTGGCCTGGCGCTGGGCTGGCTGCTGGACGCCACCGGGGCCTGCCCCAACGTCAAGCGGATCTGGACCCCGGCGTGGGTGCTCTTCAGCGGTGGATGGTGTTTCCTCCTGCTGGCGGCCTTCTGCGCCACGGTGGATCGCTTCGGGCTGAAGGCCCTGGCCTTCCCGTTGATCGTCGTGGGCATGAACTCGATCGCGGCCTATCTCATGGACTGGCTCTTCGTCGGCTTCATCCGCGGCACCCTCGACACGCACCTCGGAGCGCGCTGTTTCGAGGCGATGGGCTCAGGCTACGCTCCGTTGCTGCGCGGGTTCGCCGTGCTCGCCGTGCTTTGGTTCCTCCTCCTCTGGATGTATCGCCGGCGTCTGTTCCTGAAGATCTGAGACGACCGCCCCGCCCGTCGACGCGCGAGGTTGCCGGTTCGCGCTCAGGAAAAGAAAACGGGCACGGAGCCCGCGTGGCTCGGTGCCCGCAACGAGAAACCCTCGCGCGCCGGGGCTCGATCCCAGCCGGCGGTACCCCCCGGTTCAGGAATCGTACCGGCTCTCGCGCGGCGGCCGGTCACCGCGATCGCCGCGCGGTTCCCGGGGTGGCCGCTCCTCGCGAGGCCGGGCGATGTTCACCGTCAGCGAACGGCCCTGGAAATCCTTGTTGTGAAACATCTCGACCGCCTTGTTGGCTTCCTCGCTCGTGCCGTACTCGACGAACGCGAAGCCCCGCGACTTGCCGGTGAACTTGTCGAGCATCAGGTTGCAACTCGTGACCACGCCGGCCTGACCAAAGTGCTCCTGAAGGTCCGATTCAAGAGTGCGGTAGGAGATGTTACCGACGAACAATCTGCAATCGCTCATAGGGTGGGGGATGGCTCACAAAAAGCGAGGAGCGAGGAACCTGCATGCGCAGAACCGCCGAAGCCGATCGTTAACCGGACATCTGTCACAACTGACACCATCTGCTTCTTGAAGCCGGCGGACCCTAACAAACGCCGCCCCGGCGTCAATCACAATCCGGACGAAATTCCAGCTTGCCTTGCCCGACTCACCCCCGTAGTGTCCCCGCTCTTTTCGACGGGACCATTGACCTATGCGACGCCCCAAAGGGAACCGAACACGGAAGTCCGTGGCCAAGCGATTCAAAATCACCGGCACCGGAAAAGTGATGCGCGCCCACGCGGGCCGGCGTCACTTGCTGTCCACCAAGAATGCCAAGCGCCGTCGGCGTCTGCGGGAGTCCGTGGTGGTCGATCCCAGCGACGCGTACCGGGTGACCCAAAGTCTGCCGTTCAGCCACCGCGGCTGACCGGTGCCCCCGGTTCCTGGCCTTTACCCCCTGCCTCATCATGCGAGTTACCAACGCCGTTGCCTCCCGCAAACGCCGCAAACGGATGCTCCAGCGCGCCAAGGGCTTCCGGATGCGCCGCTCCAAGCTCTACCGCTACGCCTCCGACGCCGTGGACCATGGCATGGTCTACGCCACCCGCGACCGCAAGGTCCGGAAACGCACCTTCCGCGCCCTCTGGCAGATCCGCATCAATGCCGCTGTCCGCGCCGCCGGCCTGACTTACAGCCGGTTCATCGAAGGCCTCAAGGCGGCCCAAATCGGCCTCGATCGCCAGATGCTCGCCGATCTGGCGGCGACCGATACCAACGCGTTCGGCGCCGTGGTCCAGCGGGTCCGGGACGCCCTCGCCGCCAAGACCGCCAGCGCCAAGGCGTGAGCCGTCTCAACCCCCGGCGGTGACCACATTGCGGGCGGTCTTTCGGCCGCCCCTTTTGCTTTGGCCCCGCCCCGGCCCACCCGAACCGAACCCAGGTACCCATGAGCCTCCCTTTGCTGGATGAACTTGCCGCCCTGCGGCAGGCCGCGCTGGATGGATTCAAGGCGGCGCCCGACGCCGCCACCCTGGACCGGGCGCGCACCAGCTTCCTCGGTACCCAAGGCCGCTTCACCGCCTTGCTCAAACAGCTCGGTACCCTCCCCAAAGAGGCCCGGCCCGAGGCCGGCAAGGCCATCAACGCTGCCAAGACCGAGCTCGAAGCCGCCCTCGAAACCCGCCGCCGCGAGCTGGAACTCCTCGCCGCCACGCCGACCGAGCCGACCGATTTCACCCTGCCCGGACGCCGCCGTTCCCTCGGCCGACTGCATCCGCTCACGCTCGTCACCGAGGACATCGTCCGCAGCTTCCGGAAACTGGGCTTCGCCGTCGCCGACGGCCCGGAAATCGAGGACGAATACCATTGTTTCGATGCCCTGAACACGCCCGCCGATCACCCCGCGCGCGACACCCAGGACACTTTCTACCTCGACACGCCCAACCGGCAGCTCCTCAGGACCCACACTTCGTCGGTGCAAATCCGGGTCATGGCCCGCCAGACCCCGCCGGTACGAATTATCGTCCCCGGGCGCGTGTACCGCCGCGACAACGCCGATGCCACGCACAACCCGACGTTCCATCAGGTCGAGGGCTTGTACGTGGATCGCGGGGTGACCGTGGCGGATCTGAAGGGCACTGTGGAATTCGTGTTCCGCGATCTCATGGGGCCCGAGACGCGGATTCGCTTCCGCCCCCACTACTTCAGCTACACCGAACCGAGCTTCGAGATCGATTTCAGCAGCGCGCTCACCCGCAAAATGGGCCGGGAATGGCTCGAGATCGCCGGTTGCGGCATGGTCCACCCCCAGGTGTTCGAGAACGTCGGATACGATCCGGAAGTCTGGACCGGCTGGGCGTTCGGCTTCGGCATCGAACGGATCGCGATGATCCGGTACGCCATCCACGACATCCGGATGTTCTACCAGAACGACATCCGCTTCCTGCGCCAGTTCTGATCCGCAACGCCGCTCAGCGCTTGAGCATCTTCGCCCGAGCCTGCTCGAGTATCCGCCGTTCCCGTTCCGTGAGGCTGTGCAGACCGTGGGCGGAGATCTTCTCGAGGATCGGGTCGACCGTGCGGCTGATGAACTCCGCCTCCGGCACCTCCTCCTCCCCTGCCTGCTCATGGGTCCGACGCAAGCGCGGCGGCAAAGTCTTGGCATGCACGAGTTCCGGGCGCGGACGGACGTTGCGGAACGGCCGCCAGTCAAACAGGCGACGCTCGGCCCGCACCAGCCAGTGCACATAGGCCATGCCCCCCAACAAGCCGCCCAGGTGCGCGGCGTGGGCCACACCCGGCTCCGAGGGCACCAGCACGAAGAAAATCGCGACCCCCAGCGCGATCAACAACAGGTTCCATGCCCGGATCGGCAGGAAAAACATGAACAGGAACATCCGGTCCCGCTGCAGCAGCGCGAAGGCCGCCAGCAGGCCGCATACCCCTGCCGACGCCCCGAGCGTCGGACCCCCAAAGTGCGTCGGGAAAACCAGCCCCAACACCGCCTGGAACACCCCGCCCAGCACACTGCTGCCGAAATAGACCTCAAACAACCGCGCCGGGCCAAGCGCCGCCTCCAGCGGTCGCCCCAGGAAATAGAGCCCGACGGCGTTGGCCACAAAATGCCAGGTCCCGCCGTGCAGGAACTGAAACGTGAACAACTGCCAGAAATACCCCGCTTCCAGGCCGTCGCGGCTCAGCGCCAGATACCGCTCCAGCGGCCAGCGCAGATAGACCGCGTTGATGTTCTGCAGAATGAAGAACGCCAGGTTGACCAGCAACAACACGGTCGTGGCCGAAGGCATTCCCCATGCCCCCCGCCCCGTGGCACGCATGTAGGGCCGGTCAGAAATCATACTGCCGCAGGATAGCCGCCCCGCCGCCCTTTTCAACGGGTAAAACCAGCAGCAGTTCTCATTTTGGCATGAACGGCTCAGCACGCCGGGGTTGGGAAGGCAACTGGGCGAGGGCGAGGGCGAGGGGCGATGGTGTTGGCAGGGCTACCGCGGCGTACGGCGCAACCGGAGTCGCGGCTGGAAGCCTGGGGGGATCGGTCCGGCGGCCTCGGGGAGGTTCTTGGGACCCTCCCTGCCCCCGATCGCCGGGTGTGGGCACACCTCGCCTGGGCGGGCCGGTTGGCTCAGGTTGGCTTGGCGTAGGGGCCGATCTCCAGTCCGCGCATCATGAACCGCAGGAGGGCCTGCCAACTGGGGAAGTGCAGGTAGCGGGTGAGGGCTCGCAGATCGTCGAAGAAGGTCTGGCGCGAGGGCAGCGTGGCCCGGATGAGGCGGTAGTGCTCGTCGGTGAAACCCAGGACGGTGTGGAAGAGGAAGGCCAGGAGGTTCAAGGCCAGCAGGAAGGCGGCGAGGTGTTTGTGGCCGTGACCGAAGTTGTGCTCCAGATGATAGCCCTTGGTCTTGAGGGTGTTGTTGTTCTCGTTCTCGATCTTCCAACGGGCGCGGCCCGAGGCGACGACGGCTGCCACGTTCGACTCGCTCAGCGGCCAGTCGGTGATCCAGGCGTTATGGTAGAGGACCTGACCCTGCGGATCGGTCACGGTGAGTTCACACCAGTTGACGCGCAGGGCGTCCTCCCCGTCGGCCAGCGGGACCCGGTTGGCCCAGCGGTAGGTGTAAGTGTGCCACTGGCCGCCGACCTTGACGCGGAGGCAGAGGGTTCCCAGCTCCGGCCTCTGGAGCAGGTTCACCCAGCGGTAGAGGGTGGTATGGGAGTCGGGCTGGCAGGTGAAGATAAAGTGGAAGCCGTGGAGGAGGGCGCGCCGGCAGAAGGGTTGGTGGGCGTAGAGATCGTCGCCCAAGAGAGTGACGGGGCCCTGGCCATAGCGGGCGGCGTTCTGCTCCAGCCAGCGTTTGGCCGCGGCCAACTCGCAATCCTGCTTGGTGTGGCCGTCCTGCGGGGTGATGAACTCAGGCCGCAAGGCAATGACCTCCGCGCGCCCCGGGGCGACGAGGACCGGGGTCAGGGCGCTGTGATAGAAGGTGGTCTGGCCGTTGGCGTGCTGGAGCGAGGAACAACACGGGCAGTGGATCTTCTGGGAGCTGTAGTACCACGTGCCGTCCAGCGCCAGGAGGGTGGAGTCGTGGAACCCCCGGAAGTGCCGGAGAAGGCCCTGCTCGCCGAGCGCCTCGTAGATCTGGTCGTAGACCGGGAAGAGCGCGGCCGGCGACACGGGATCGAGCATGCCGCGGATCTGGTTGTCGGAGGGGAAGCTCTGGATGCCAAAGAGACTCAGGGCGTTGTTGACCCCCCGGGCCCGCTGCATCGCTTTCTGGTGGGCCAGAAAGGAGGGCGATTGGGTGAAGAAGACGGCGAAGGCGGCCAGGCCGAAGTCCGCCATCGCATAGGAGCGGTTGCGGCCCCTGCGCCGGTCCGTCAACCCGGCCAGGGTGCGCCGCAAGCCGTCCACCAGGGTGGCGAAAGCCAGGCGGCTCATGCGCCGAGGCGCTCCCGGAAGTCCGCGCCGAGCGGGCACAGCCAGACCTCCTTGATCGGGCGCTGGGGGGCGGCCCCGTTGCGACCGCGGCCGGTGGTGGCGCCGACCCGGATCCAGCCGGCGGCCTGGTAACTGGTGCCGGCAAAGCGTTCGGGCTCGACGAAGGTTTCCACCAGGTGGATCGGATGCCCGTAGCGCGCCTGCCAGTCGGCGCTCAGGCGGCGGGTCAGGCAGCCCAGCAGGTGGCTGGCCAGATGCGGCACCCGCACCCCGCGCAGGATCAGGAAGCGGGTGTTGTTGGTGATCAGCCCCAGGTGGCGGCGCCGGGCGGGCGGGCTCCAGCCGATGAACCCGTCGCGGGCCTGGCACTGCCAGGCGGCTGAACCAAACAGCGCGCACGCCAGCGGGCGATCCTGGCGATCGCGCACCAGGTACTGGAGGTTCTCGCCCACACAGTTGCGGTGACCCAGGTAATGGTGCTCCTGGAGCAGGGCCCCGAACTCCCGGGCCTCCGCCGTGCCCGGAGCGACCCGCCTCAGGTGCAGCGGGTGCAAGCTGGCCAGGGAGGCCTGGATCCCCACCGCCGCCCCCGCCGGCGCGAGGGCCCGATGGTTGCGGCGGCCGTTGACCGAGGGGCCCTGGCGGGGGGGCAACGTGATCCAGCCGCGGGCTTCCAGTTTGAGCAGCAGCGAGCGGGCGGCCATGTCCTTGAGCTGCCCCACCCCGTTGCGCCACCCCCACCGGGCACAGAGTTCGCGCGCCAGGCGGGTCCGGTGCCAGGTGGGATGGGCGGCCCGCCAGGCCCGAATCTGGGCCAGGTCCTCCGCACTCAGGGTGCGGCCCTGCACGATCCACTCGCTCGCCATCCGCGGGAGGTATAGCGAGAAGGGGAAGGTGAGTCCCGCAAAAAGTGCAAAAATCTTTCAGGCCCTGCCGCCGGAAGTCTCCGTCACCCCCGCCGCCGCCTTGTCGGTCTCAGCCCTCAGCTCCCAAAATGAGAACTGCTGTAAAACCAGGGTCGCTGCTTGACGCCGACCCGCCGGGCCAACATATTGCGCGGCTGATTTTGACCCGCCCCCGCTGGTCACACGTCGGACCGCTTTGTATGTCGAAAGATACGGCCAGGAAAACGGCCAGAAAATCCCAGTCTCCACGGGCCAAAGTCCCCGCGGCCAAGTCCTCCGCCCGCAGTGCGCGCCACCCCGCGTCGACGCCCCCTGCGCCCCGTACCGCCGCGTCGACTCCCCGCCCGGCCGCCGTCCCCCAGGACGGCAATACGCCGCGGCCCACCACCTCCCCTTCGGGCAGCCCGACCCCGACGGCACCTCCCGGCACCCCCGTCAGCGCCGAGATGCACACCCAGTCCGGCGTCGACCTCACCGAGAAGATCAAGGAACTCGTCCGCCTCGCCCAGGAGCAGGGCTACCTGACCTACAGCGACATCAACGACATCATCCCGGACAACGTCATCTCGCCCGATGACCTCGACGAGCTCTACTCCAAGCTCCGCAGCCTCGAGATCGAGATCGTCGACCAGGCCGAAGTCGACCGCGTCAAACAGCCCGAGCCCGAGGAGGAGGACGAGAAGACCCGCCTCGACATCCTCGACGACCCGGTCCGGATGTATCTCAAGCAGATGGGCCAGGTCCCCCTCCTCACCCGCGAACAGGAGGTCGAGATCTCCAAGCGCATCGAGGACAACGAAAACGAGGTCAAACGCATCATCTACAGCTTCGGCTTCGCCGGCAAGGAACACATCGCCCTCGCCGAAAAACTCATCTCCGAACCCCCCAAGGAACGCTTCGACCGCGTCATCCTCGACAAGAAAATCGAGAGCCGGGACAACCACCTCCGCGCCCTCCGCAAGCTCGTCAAGGATGTCCGCGTCCTGGATGAGGACGTGGACGCGAAATACGCCGCCTGGTTGCGGGAGGCCACCAAGACCCGCAAGGACAAGTTCCTGGCCGACTTCCGCAAGGCCGACACCCGGCTCCAGAACTCGTTCGCCAAGTTCTTCTACAAGCAGAAGGTCATCGAGGAGATGGCCTTGGTGGCTGATAACATCCACGACAAAATCCAGCTCGGCCTCCGCGCCGTCCACGACCTCGAGCAACAGCGCAAGAACGCGCATGCCCAGCAGATCGTCGACTCCGAGTGGCAGAAGATCCACGCCCTCGAGCAGTTCGTCCGCATGCCGCACGCCGAGTACGTCCACGCCTACCAGCAGCTCCAGCACTTCACCCGCAAGGCCCACCAGGCCAAAACCGAAATGGTCGAGGCCAACCTCCGCCTCGTCATCTCCATCGCCAAGAAATACACCAACCGCGGCCTCTCCTTCCTCGACCTCATCCAGGAAGGCAACATGGGCCTCATGAAGGCCGTCGAGAAGTTCGAGTACCGCCGCGGCTACAAGTTCTCCACCTACGCCACCTGGTGGATCCGCCAGGCCATCACCCGCTCCATCGCCGACCAGGCCCGCACCATCCGCATCCCGGTCCACATGATCGAGACCATCAACAAGCTGATGCGGGTCCAGAAACAGCTCCTCCAGGATTACGGCCGCGAACCCACCCCCGAGGAGATCGCCGACGAGATGCAGATGCCCGTGGACCGCGTCCGCGCCGTCCTCAAGATGGCCCAGCAGCCCATCTCCCTCCAAAGCCCCGTCGGCGACAGCGACGACACCAACTTCGGCGATTTCATCGAGGACAAGTCGGCGGAAAACCCGTCTGACATGACCAGCTACAGCCTGCTCAAGGACAAACTCAACGACGTCCTCGACAGCCTCACCGAGCGCGAACGCAAGGTGCTCGAACTCCGCTTCGGCCTCGCCGACGGCTACTCCCGCACCCTCGAGGAGGTCGGCAAACAGTTCAAAGTCACCCGCGAACGCATCCGCCAGATCGAGGCCAAGGCCCTCCGCAAAATGCGCCACCCCACCCGGCTCCGTCAGCTCCAGGGCTTCCTCGAAGGCGACGAGCTCGAGGCCATCATTTCCGCGCTCGCGACCTGACCGCTTCCCGCACGCCTGTAGGCCGGGTGCCCTCACCCGGCGACTCGCCCAGGGCCTCGAATTGGCCCTGCAATACCAGGCGCAGAAAATGGCCCAACTCGGCGGAACCCCGGCCCTCGAACGACTCGAGACCGAGACCGGCCCCGTGTACGCCATCCATGAACGGCTCTATATCGCCCCGCAGCCGGGCGCCCCCGTCATCCTCTCCCGGGCTCGTCAGACCCTGGTGAAGGCCCAGGAGGTCCTCACGGGCGGAGCTCCCAACCTGAACGCCAACCCTGCCTTCAGCGACCTCTGCCGGACCGAACAGGGCTGCTTCCTCCTGACCGCCGCACACGGCTTCAGTGAAGCCGCCCTCGTACCGCCCCAAGCCCAGGTCTTGAAGCTGGCAGAGGCCTTGCATCTCCGTCTGGCGGAAACCGATGGCCAGGTGCACGCCCACCTCGCCCTGAGTGCGAAACAGCCCGAGACCGCCCGCCAGATGCACCAGGTCCTCCAGGGCATGATCGCCCTCCTCTCGCTCACCCAGCCCGACAACCAGGAACTCCAAACCCTGCTCCGCGGCAGCCGGGTCGGCTTGGGTGACCGGACCGTCACGGTGGACATCGCCCTGCCGGCCACCACCGTGGCCCAAAGAATCACCGAGGAAGAACAGAAGAAACGGGACCGCCACTAGAGCCCCGGCCATGGCCTGCGCCCCACCCGCCTGCGTCGGGTCCTCCCCGGCGGTCCCCGACGAACGATGGCTTCGGGACCGCCGGGCTGCGGCGGGTGGGGCGCCTCCCGGAAACCGGCCGCGAGGCTGCCGAGGCCGGCTTGGTGGCCCTCGTCCGTCGCTACCGCGACGGCGACCAAGCCGCCTTCACCCGCCTGGTCGAGCAGTGCGCCGAGCGGGTGTTCCAGTTCCTCTTCCGCTACACCGGCCACGTCCAGGACGCCGAGGATCTGGCCCAGGAGACCTTCCTCAAGGCCTACCGCAGTCTTCCTCGATTCGACGTGTCGCGGCGTTTTCTCCCCTGGCTGTTCACCATCGCCCGCCGCACGGCCTTGAACCACCGGCGTCACCAGCGGTCACACGCGGATGAGACGTCCGATCTCATCGCCGAGACCCCGGAGGGCAACCCCGCAAACGCCCTCGCCAACCGCGACGATAGCGCGCTGCTCTGGCAGTGGGCCCACCGGCTCAAACCCAAGCAATATGAGGCCCTCTGCCTCTGCTACGGCGAAGGGCTCACCGCGGTCGAGGCGGCGTCCGTCATGCGTACCAGCCCGATTCACATCAAAGTGCTCCTGCACCGCGCGCGCCTGGCGCTGCTCGAAAAGGCCCGCCGCACCGGCATGATCCTGCCACCCCCGAACCCCTGACCCCTCCCGTCCATGCCCCTCTGCCCACTGGTCCGATTGGCGCTGGCGCTCCGTCATGCCCCCAGCGCTCCCACCCCCCGTTGGTGTGGGCGCCACCTCGCCGCGTGCCCGGTCTGCCAAGGCCAGCATCAGCAACAGATTCAGCTCGGCCAGATGCTCGAAGCTCAATCCGGCCCGCCCCGCCCCCTCGCCCCGCCGTTCCTCGTCACCCGCATCCTGAACCGCGTGAACGCCGAAGGTACCACCCGGCTCGACCCCCCGCCCGTTCCCTGGCGGCGGCTGACCCTTGGCGGGTTGGGTGTCGCCGCCGCTTTGGCCCTGGGCCTCGGCTGGTGGTTCCGCACTCCAGACTTTGCTTCACCGGAAACCTCCGCCCCTGCCGTCACCGTGCTGGCGATGGACATGCCGGGTCTGCTGCCGGACGCAGACTCGTTATGGGCCCTCAGCCAGCGATGGGACGCCCCGCTCGCCCGCGAATGGGAATTCCTGCTGGCCGATGCCCAAGACGCCGCCCGAGCCTTGTCCGCCGCCTTCCTGCCTCAGGCCACCCCGTCGTTCTGAACCGGAAGCACCTCGCCAGGATCGCTGGCATTGCTGGTTCGATGCCGGCATCATGCGGCCGGTATGTTCCTCCGAACTCAGCGTCGCCCTACCCTGTGGCTGGTCGTGCTCGGCTGCCTCGTCGGCACGGGTTGCGACGATCCCGCCCCCCCCTCGCGCCCGATCCTTCCACCACCCGGTGCCCAGGCGCGGGACACGGATTCCCCCCGCGCCACCTGGACCGCCGAGCAAGTGGTCGCCCAGCCCGAGACCCTCCATGCCCGCATTAAGGAGCGGAACCCGTACTACCAGAACGAAGCCCGCGTCGCCCTCGAACCCGCCTCCGGGCTGGTCGCCGAAATCGTCGAGAGCGCCCTCGTGGACCTGACGCCTCTCCGCGGCCTGCCGTTCAACGCCCTCGACTTGCGCCTCACCCCGGTCGCCGACCTCACCCCCCTGGCCGGGATGCCCCTGACCCTGCTCGCCCTCGAGCAAACCCGGGTCGCGGACCTGAGTCCGCTCCGGGGGATGAAGCTGCAGAAGCTCTACCTGAACCAGACCTCCGTGCGCGACCTCAGCGCGTTGGCCGGCATGCCGTTGACCGAGTTCATGGCCGTCGGCACCCACATCGAAGACCTCGAACCGCTGCGCGGCGCGCCGCTCGAAGCGCTCTGGCTTAACCACAACCCGGTCACCAACCTCACGCCCCTGGCCCAGTGCCCGCTGGTCACCCTCACGCTCGAAGGCACCCGCGTCACCGACCTGCGCCCACTGGCCGGTATCCGAACCCTCCGGCGCCTGCACCTTGGCGATACGCCGGTTCAGGATCTCGCGCCCCTGGCCGGCCTCGAACTCACCCGCCTCATCTTCAACCCCGCCCGCATCACCAACGGCCTCGAAGCCGCGCGGAACATGAGTTCCCTGACCGAACTCGGCGTGACGCTGGAAGGCCGGATGGCCCCCGCGCCCTTCTGGGAGCAGTTCAAGTGACGCGGGAATGGATTTCCTCCGCCGATTACGAACCTCGGAGATTGGCGGAGCCGGGAGATTCCTTCAGCCGGGCGGCCGGAACGGCGCGGAGCGTCTGGAGTGCGAGTGCTTCAGCACCGCTTTGCGTGAACGATGGGCGCGGGTCAGGCCACCTCGCTTGTCAGGAGGGGGGCCGGCCGGTAGTTTTGCCGCCCTGATGCGTGCGAAATCCTACCCCCGACTTGTCCGTGCCCTTGCATCGAAACGAGTCATGACCCAGCTCCTTGCCGCCGGAACCGGCGCCTTGTCGTTAGCCGTCGCGGCGGAAGCCCCGGCACCGACCTCCCGTGCCCTGCCGCTCGTCGAGGCGTGGTCCGGACCCCACGGCGGGGTGCCGCCGTTTGACCAGGTTGAGGTCGCCGATTTCCAGCCGGCCCTTGCCGCGGCGATGGCGGCGTACCGGGCGGAGCTCGATGCCCTCACCCGGCAGCCCGAGGCCCCGACCTTCGCCAACACGCTCGTGCCCCTCGAACAGGCAGGCCGCGCCTATCGCCGGGTCCTGGCCGTGTACCGGGTGTGGAGCGCGAACCGCAGCACGCCGGAATTCCAGGCCGTCGAGCGCGAGGTCGAACCGCGGCTCGCGGCTTTCGAGGACGAAATCACGCAGAACGAACCGCTCTTCCGTCGGCTCGAGGCCGTGTATCACGCGCCGGACAAGGCCGCGCTCACGCCCGAGCAACAGCGCCTGGTGTGGCTCCGCTACACGGATTTCGTGCGGGCCGGCGCGAAGCTGGACGCCGCCGGCAAGGCGCGTGTCGCGGAAATCAACCAGCGGCTGGCGGGGCTCTTCACGCAGTTCAGCCAAAACCTGCTCGCCGACGAGGAAGCACTCGGCGTCGTGCTCACGAAGGAAGCCGAGCTCGCGGGCCTGCCCGAGTCGGTGCGCGCCGCCGCCTCTGCCGAGGCGGAACGGCGCGGGCTGCCCGGGCAATGGGTCATCGCCAATACGCGTTCGAGCGCCGAGCCATTCCTCACCTATGCGAGCCGGCGCGACCTGCGCGAACAGGTCTGGCGCCGTTTTGTCAGTCGTGGCGACCATCCCGGCGAGCGCGACAACAACCCGTTGATCACCGAGATCCTCGCCCTGCGCGCCGAGCGGGCGAAGCAGTTGGGCTACCCGACGCACGCGCATTGGCGGCTGGAGAACGCCATGGCCCAAACCCCCGAGCGCGCGCTGGCCTTGCTGGAAGCGGTCTGGACGCCAGCGGTGGCGCGCGTGCGCGAAGAGGTGGAAGACATGCAGACCATCGCTGACGCCGAAGGGGCCGGGGTGCGCATCGAACCGTGGGACTATCGGTACTACGCGGAGAAGGTGCGCCTGGCGAAGTACGACCTGGACGAGAACGCGGTGAAACCCTACCTCCAGATCGACAAGCTGCGCGACGGCATGTTCTGGGTGGCCGAACAGCTCTTCGACTTCCGCTTTGCGCCCGTGACCAACGTGCCCGTCTTCCACCCCGACGTCCGCGTCTGGGACGTGACGACGGGCGGCGGGCGGCCGGTGGGGTTGTTCTACTTCGACCCCTACGCGCGGCCCGGCAAGCGGTCGGGGGCCTGGATGACCGCCTATCGCAGCCAGGAACGTCTGGCCGGCGCCTTGACCCCGCTGGTTTCGAACAACTCGAATTTCATGCCGGGCACCCCGGGCCGTCCGGTGCTGGTTTCCTGGGACGACGCCAAGACACTGTTCCACGAGTTCGGCCACGCCTTGCACGGCCTGTGCTCGGACGTCACCTACCCCTCGCTCTCCGGAACGCGGGTCCCGCGCGACTACGTCGAGCTGCCCTCCCAGATCCTCGAACGCTGGCTGCCCACGCCGGAACTGCTCGGCCGGTTCGCCCTCCATCACGAGACGGGTGAACCGTTGCCGACCCCGCTGGTGAAACGCCTCGAACAGGCCGCCACGTTCAACCAGGGCTTCGCCACCGTCGAGTTCCTCGCCAGCGCGCTCGTGGACATGCGGCTGCATCTCGCAGGCGCCGAACCGATCGACCCCGCCGCGTTCGAGCGCCGCGAACTCGAGCGGTTGGGCATGCCTTCCGAGATCGTCATGCGCCATCGCCTGCCGCAGTTCGCGCACCTGTTTGCCGGCGACGGCTACTCGGCGGGTTACTACAGCTACCTGTGGGCCGACACCCTCACCGCCGACGCCGCCGAGGCGTTCAAGGAAGCCGGCGGACTCTACGACCGCGCCGTCGCCACGCGCTTCCGAACCCACGTGCTGTCCGCCGGCAACACCGTCGACCCGGCCGAGGCCTATCGCCGTTTCCGCGGACGCGATGCCGGGATCGAGGCGCTCATGCGCGATCGCGGCTTCCCGGTGCCGGAAGGCCGAACCGCCGCGCTGCCGAAAGTGCGCGTGGCCGACGACCGCCGCGGGTTTGTGGATGCCACCGGCCGGGCGTATCTGCCGTTTGGGGTGACTTACTTCCGGCCGGGCACCGGCTGGGCGCCGCAGGTGTGGAAGCAGTTCGATCCCGAGGCAACGCGTCGCGATTTCGCGCGGCTGCGCGAGTTGGGGGCGAACTGCGTGCGCGTGTTTCTCACGTTCGGTTCGTTCTACACCGAACCGGGCCGGCTCGCGCCCGAGGGGCTGGCGAAGTTCGATCAATTCCTCGACCTGGCGGAGGCGGCGGGGTTGTACGTGCATCCGACCGGACCGGATCATTGGGAGGGATTGCCCGAATGGGCGCGCGGGGATCGGATCGCGGACGAGCGCGTGCTCGAGGCCCTGGAGGCGTTCTGGCGGGAGTTCGCCGCGCGCTATCGGGGCCGCTCGGCGCTGTTTGCCTACGACCTGCTGAACGAGCCCGAGGTGCGCTGGGATTCCCCGGCCATGCGCGAACGCTGGAATGTCTGGCTGGCCGACCAGTACGGCAGCGCGAAGGCGCTCGCAGCGGCCTGGGGCGTGCCGTCGGTGGAGTGGGGCAAACAACCGGTGCCTCCGCGGGACAGCCCGCCCGGACGTGTGTTGCTGGATTACCAGCGATTTCGGGAGGCGGTCGCCGACACGTGGACGCGCCGTCAGGTGGCCGCCATCAAGGCCGCGGATCCCGACGCGTTGGTGACCGTGGGCCTCATCCAGTGGTCGGTGCCGGTCGGGTTGGCCGGGTCCTGGCAGTATTCGGGATTCCGCCCGACGCGGCAGGCGCCGATGCTGGACTTCCTCGAGGTGCACTTCTATCCGCTGGCCCGCGGGTTCTACGAGTACGCGAGCGAGGAGGACGAGCAGCGGAACCTCGCGTATCTCGAGAGCGTGGTGCGCGAGGTGGCGCGAGCCGGCAAACCCACGGTGATCGCGGAGTTCGGCTGGTACGGCGGTGGCCAGCCCTCCATCGACGGCGGGCGTCATCGGGCCGCGACCGAGGAACAGCAGGCGCGCTGGTGCCGGCGGGTCGTCGAGACCACGGCGGGCTGGGCGTGCGGGTGGTTGAACTGGGGTTTGTACGATCACCCGGGCGCACGCGACGTGACCGAGTGGATCGGGCTGCTGACGGCGGACGGACACGAGAAGGCGTGGGCACGGGAGTTTCGCGACCTGGCGCGGACGCTCGTGCGCGAGCCATTGCGGCGACCGGTGGAAGTGCTCCGCCCGACGCTCGAGTGGGACCTGTTGTTGACCGATGCGAGTGCGCGCGCGGCGTATCGAGAGCGCTATTTCAAGGCGTATCGCGCGTCGCAGCCCTGAGGCCGTCACGCGGGGACGGCGGGAAACCCTTGATTTTCGGGCATTTTTCGCTTGCGAAGGCACCGGACGTTGTTAAAAGGGCCGCGCAGTTCACTGACGAATCACAAAAGCTACCAAACTAACGCTATGGGAAAACCCCTCTCGAAGTCGCAGATCGCCGCCGCGTTGGCGGACAAAGTGGGCCTCACCAAGAAGCAGGGCGCCGAGGTGCTCGCCACGCTCGCGGAGATGGCCTACAAGAATGCCAAGAACAGCTTCACGTTCCCCGGGGTGGGCAAACTGGTGCTCGTCAACCGCAAGGCCCGACTCGGCCGCAACCCGAAGACCGGTGAGACCATCAAGATCCCGGCCAAGAAGGTCGTGAAGTTCCGCGTCGCCAAGGCCGCCAAGGACGCGATCCTCGGCTAGCCGCCTGTCGGGCTGTCGGAGTCCGACCCGCGGCCCGGCTTCTCCACCGGTCTTTCACGAGGCACTCCGGCCCGCGCCGGGTGCCTTTTTCTTTGATGCCATGAAGATCGCCGTCGTGGGCTGTGGCGCCGTGGGCAGCTTCTACGGCGCCCGCCTCTGCCAGGCCGGTGCCGACGTCCATTTCCTCCTGCGCTCAGACTACGACGTCGTCCGCCGCCAAGGCGTGCAGATCGAGAGCGTCGACGGCGACTTCACCGCCCGCCCGCCCGCCGCCTGCCGTCCCGAGGACATCGGCGTCTGCGACACGGTTCTCATCGCCCTCAAGACCACCGCGAACGACCAGTTCCGCGCGCTGCTGCCCCCGCTGACCGGTCCGACCACCCGGCTGCTCACGTTGCAGAACGGATTGGGGAACGAAGAACGGTTGGCAGAGATCTTCGGTCCGGACCGCGTCTTTGGCGGGCTCTGCTTTGTGTGCCTCAACCGGGTCGCGCCCGGGGTGATCCGGCACCTCGCACACGGGCAGGTGGTGCTGGGCGAGTACCAGCGGCCGCCGTCCGAACGGGTGGCCGAACTGGCGGACTGGTTTGAACGGGCGGGAGTGCGTTGCCGGGTCGCGCCGGATCTGGCCCGGGCGCACTGGGAGAAGCTGGTCTGGAACGTGCCGTTCAACGGCCTGGGGGTGGCGGGCGTGGTGGGTGTCGAGAACCTCCTCGCCGGCCGTGTGCCCGACCACGGGATCCGCACGACGACGCTGCCGACGGACGAACTGCTGGGAAATGAGCGCTGGGCGCAGTGCGTGCGGGAATTGATGGACGAGGTCATCCGCGCCGGGCGCGCGCTGGGTTTTCCGCTGAGCGAGACGTTGGCGGATCAGAACCTGGAGCGCACCCGCTGCATGGGGGCGTACAAGGCCTCAACGTTGCTGGACTTCGAACGCGGGTTTCCGCTCGAGGTCGGGAGCCTCTTTGCCGAGCCGCTGCGCCAGGCGCGGGCCGCGGGGGTGGCCATGCCGCGCCTCGAAGCCCTCTGCACCGTGTTGCAGGAACTCGAGCGGCGGCGCGCGATCGAACACGACGATCGCCACGCCGTGCGCCCAGACGGCACTGAGCCGTCCGACCACCCACCCGCGCAGGCCGGGGTGTAGTGCGCGTCAGGCAGCCTCCGGGTCCCGCGGAAGGAGGAAGCGCGAAGCGGAGCCCGGCCCGCCAACCACACGAACCGACGCGACAGGGAAAGCGGAACGAGAGAGCCGGCCGATTCATTCGCCTGTCCCCATTCGTCTGTCTGAAGCCGTCTGTCTAAAGCCGTCTGTCTCTCCTCAATTGTCAAATGTCAATGTTTGACCCCATTGCCTGGGCGAGGAGACCGTGAACGTCGGGGGAGGGCACCGGGTGCACGGGCAGGACGCCGGGCGCTTCGAACAACAGCACGGGCCACTCGGATTCACGGGACGGACGACCGCCGTGCGAGCCCCGGACCAGGGAAGCGTCCAGCGGGATCACATCCATCAGCATCCGGAAACCCAATCGCTTTCGAAGAAGCCGCCAGACCAGCCGGGCGCGCAGTCCCAACGTGGACCACGCCGGGTTGGTGAACAGCTCGACCGGGTCGTAACCCGGCTTGCGGTGGATGTCCACGCAGCGCGCGAAGTCGGGCGCGACCGCGTCGTCAAGCCAGTAGTAGTAGGTGAACCAGGCGTTCTCCCGCGCGACCGCCACGAGATCGCCCGCCCGCGGATGATCCAGACCGCCCGCACGCTTGGCGTCGGCGTCCAGGACCTGGGCGACCCCGGGCAGGGCCTCGAGGGCACCCCGCACCCTGCCCTCCAGCGACCGGTCGTTGAGGTAAACGTGGGCGACTTGATGGTCGGCGACGGCGAAGACGCGGCTGGCCCCGGCGTCGAGGGTTTCGCGGCCCAGCTCGTCCTTCACGGTCAGCCAGCCCTGCCGGTGGAAGAGACGGTTGATGTCGATGGGCGTGTCCACCCGGGTCAGGCCGTACTCCGACAGGATGATGACCTGAACGCCCCGGGCCTGGAAAAAGGCGATCAGATCCCCCACAATCGCGTCAATGGCCGCGACGTCCGCCCAGACGCCAGGGGCGGCTTCGGGGGCGTGATTCGTGATTCGTGATTCGTGATTCGTGATTCGTGATTCGTGATTCGTGATTCGTGATTCGTGGTCCCCGATCCCTCATCCCCGCAGCCGGCGGTCCGAACCGCTGGAGATTGTAGTCGAGGTGCGGCAGGTAGATGAGGCTGAGGGTGGGGGCGTAGCGTTGTTCGATCCACTTGGCGGATTCAGCGATCCAACGCGACGCGGCGTCCGGGGATCCGGCGGGGGTGGCCCGGCCGGCGGCGGGTCCCCAGAAACACGGGAAGGGAAACTCGCCGAGGTCGCGCTTGATCTCGGAACGGATGTCATAGGGCCAGGTGTGGATGTCGAAGACCTTGCGCCCGTCGGCGGGATAGAGCGGACGCGGGGTGATCGAGTAATCCGCGGTTGAGTACATGTTGAACCACCAGAAGAGCGTGGCACAGGTGAACGGGGCCGATGCGGTAGGCTCCTGCGCGTGACGAGCCCGGAGGGTTTCCCAGAGCTTGGGCGCGGTGACGAGGTGGTTGGACTGCTTCCAGAAGTGGACCTCGGCGAGTTCGCGGTGGTACCAGCCATTGCCGACGATCCCGTGGACGCGCGGCGGTTGGCCGGTGAGGTAGTTGGCCTGGGCGGTGCAGGTGACGGCCGGGAAGGCAGGCACGATGCGGGTCCACGAGCCCCGGGCGCGAAAGCGCTCGAGGTGCGGCGTGTGCGGACCGAACAAGGACTCGGTCAGACCCACGACATTCAGAACGGCGGTCCGGCGCATGGCGAGCGGCAGGATCCCGCGCAGAGGTGAGGGAATGCAACTACGAGGGCAGCCCGCCAAACCGGCGAAAAGACGCGAAAGAGAGAGGTGAGAGCATCCCGGGTTCCGTTGGGCCTGCTCCGGGACCAGGACCCGGCCTTGAATTCAGCCGGCGCAAGGCCATGTTTGCCCCGCATGAACGCCAGCCGCCCGCGCCCGATTCCCGAGGTGTATGTCCTGTGGCATCCGGCCTGTGGTCTCGGCGAGTTGCTCGCGCGCCGCATCCACACCTGGCTGCGTCCCGGCAACGGGCTGGGTCCCCAGGTCTATTACCGCAGTCTCAAAGCGCCCGAGGCCCCCGCCGGCGGACTGCCACCGCCTTTGCCGGGTGAATCGCGTCCGGGATCGGAGACCAGCAGCCGCTCGCGCATCAGCAACGTGCAGATCGTGCTGCCGCTCCTCGACGCCCACCTCGTGGCCGACGCGGCGTGGCGGCACTGGCTGACGCAATTGGGCGCGAACGCCGCCTCCTGCCGTCGCGTCTTCCTACCCGTGGCGCTGGATGCCACGGCGTTCAACGTCCCGTCGCCACTGCGGGAGCTGAATTTCCTGCGACCGTCCGGGCTGCCGCCCACCACGGCGGGCCCGGTCGATGCGGCCGCCCTCGAACCGGCGGTCCGTTCGTTGATCAAGCAGCTCACCGAAGCGCTCTGCCGCTTCATGCTCGCTGGGCAGGCCGCGGTTCCCGGCCCGGAGAAGGCCGCCCCCGGACCACCGAGCACGGACCTGGCGGAGGCCGACGCGATGCCGAAGCTGAAGGTCTTCCTGAGTCATGCCAAGGCGGACGGCACGACGCCGGCGCGGCGGCTGCGGGACTACATCTACAGCCAGACGCAGTTGGCGGCGTTCTATGATGAGAACGACATCGCGTTTGGCTCGGTGTTCTCGCGCGTGCTGCAGACCGACCTGCAGGCAAACGAAACCGCCGCCCTGATCGCCGTCCGGACGGCCCGCTACGCGACGCGGCCGTGGTGCCGGCGCGAGGTGGCCCAGTTTCGGCGTCCGAGTCCCGATCCCCTGCCGGGCCAGGCGCCGAACCGATGGCGGCTCCATCCGACGTTGGTGGTCGATGCGCTCGAGGCCGGCAAGCAGACCGCCGGCATCCCCGAACTCGGCAACAGCCCGTGCATCCGGTGGAACGACGGGGCGCCGGACCAGGAGGAACAGGTCATCACGACGGTCCTGCGCGATGTGATGTTGGGCGCATTCCACTCCGCCTGCGCCGCCGCGATCCCGCCGGCCGCGGACCAGATCATTCTCAACTGGATTCCCGACCCCACCACCCTGCTGCATCTGCCGGACGTTCGCAGCGGGCGGGAGCTGCAGTTGATCCACCCGGGCCGCGGGTTGTCGGGACTGGAGCTGGATGTGCTCTCCGAGTTCTTCGGCAACCTGACCTTCTGTTCCTTCGAAGAAACCCTGGCATGAAACCCACGACCTCCCCCCGCTACCGTTCGCGTGACCTTGCCGACCGGGTCATCGGTCTGAGCATCGGCTACCAGCGCGACCACCTGCTGGCCCGCGGCCTGGGTTTCGAGCATCTCCGCGAGATGCTGTTGGGGCTGGGCCGTCTCCTGCTGCGCCAGGGCGCCAGCCTGGCCTACGGCGGCGGCTGGAAGGAGGCCGAGGACAACTTCACCTACGAACTCCTGCGGCTGATCAGTGCGGAACAGGAGGACAACCGTCTGGGCGGACCCGACTCGAACCTCACCATCGGCCGCCTGTACAATCACACGGCCTGGCCGTATTACCTCGACATCACGCCGCAGCTCGAAGCCCAGTGGATCAACTGCTGTCGCATCGTGCGCATCACCCAGCAAGCCGCCGGGTTCACCGACGAGGAGATCGTGCCGGATGCGGACGTGGCCAGCGGCGGGCCGCGGGTCCATTTCAACCGCGTCCTCACCCAGAGCGTGATGCGGCGGCGCATGCTCGAACCGATGCGGATCGAGATCCCCGAGGCCGCGCCCGAACCGGTCCCGCCGGTCTGCGCCCGCGTCACGCTCGGCGGCAAGGTGCAGGATTACTCGGGTGTCATGCCGGGCATCTTCGAAGAAGCACTGACCGCCCTGGAAAAGGGTTGTCCGCTCTTTCTGCTGGGCGGTTTCGGGGGGGCGGCCGAGGTGCTGGCAAACGCCATCGCGCGGCCGGATGGCGCGCGGCCGCCGGAACTCATCGTGGCCTGGCACGAGAAGCACTCGGCGGGTTTCAGCGCGCTCCTGAAGTCCTTTGATCAGTTCCGCCTGCCGCCCCCACTGCCGGCGATCCCGGTGGCGTTTGAGGCCCTGTGGCAATTCATCGAAGCGGCCCGTGCCCAACCGGGAGCGACGCTGCGCACGAGCCTTACCGACGAGGAGACCCGCGAACTGCTTACCACGCGCGACATGAACACCGCCGTCCGCCTGGTGCGCGCCGGCCTGGCCAATCAGCACCAGTTACGCGCCCTGCCGGCGTGAGAACGCGCCTTCACCCCGCCGCGTGAGGGCACCAATCCTCGGGAGTTCGGCGGGGATGAGGCAATGACCACGCAAAAGGCCACACGAGGAACCATGGCATTCAGATGGACCTGCACCGGCACCAGACCTCACTCGGTCGAGGCGAGGGCGACGGGGCGCGGCCAGGGTGTCGCTCTTCTCCGAGCGGATGCCTCGGCCCGGGGTTCCGGGCGAGGGTGCGGGGAATGGTCCGCCGGCGGCTCAGGGCCGGTGGAGCAACTCGGCGAAGGTCCGGTTCGCGGGCTGGGCGCCGAGGCGGTCCTCCCGGTTGAGTCGTTGGGCGTCGGCGATCACGGCCTTCGCGCGGAGGCGACGCCGCACATCCGGGCCGAGCGCCTTGGGGTCGGGCAACTGTTCCTGGCCGGTCAACAGGCTGACGAGGTCCTCGGCGGTGAAGGTTTCGGCGTACCCGTCGAGGGCGTCCTCGAGCAGGGTCTTCGCCTCGGACGAGCTTTGCCGCGCGGTGGCGAGGCCGATCCACGCCCGCATCTCGGCCAGGTAATCGCGGATCTCCGGGCTGTGGCCGAGGCGCCGCTGCTCTTCCTGGAGTTCCCGCAGCGAGCTGCGGGCCTGGGCGCGGTCGGTGTCGTCCCAGATCGCTTTGGTGCTGTTGGCGAACCACCAGAGGAGGGTGCGCTCCTGGCGTTTGAGGGCCTGGTCACGGGCGGTGTGCAGCGCCTCGGGGTCGACGGCGTTGAAGGCCGCGGCAGCCAGGTGAAACTGCCCGTGCGCGAGGAGCAGCATGGCCTGTCGGAGACGCAACGGCGCCGTGGTGGCCGGCTGGTTCGGGTGGGCGGCGATGAAGGCGTCGATGCGGGCGGACTCGGTCTGCCAGGCCGCCGGCGTGCCCTGGGCGTTGGGTTCCGGCAGGAGGACCGAGCCGGCCAGCATGGTGGCGTTTGATCCGGCCACGATGTCGGCGACCTGTTGCCGGGTGGCACAGCCCGCGAACGACAGGGTGAGGACCAGCAGGAGCGGGACAACCGGCGCGGTGACGCGGCGCCAGCGGGACGGGACGGCAGGCGAGGTGGTTTTCATGGGACAGGGCTTAGGGGTGGGTGGCCAGAAGACGGGTCAGCAAATCGCGGAACGCCGGTGCGTCGGGATCGACTTTCACGAAGTCCCCCCGCGCCCAGGCGGCCACGAGCCCGCCGATGACCGGCGGCACGGCCGGCAGATCCAGGCGGCGACCCAGCTCGGTGCTGACCTGGGCAAGCGAATCCTGGAGGACTTCCTGGAGTTGTTCGACGGCTTCCTCGAAGGGCGCGGACTGGAGCCGGGCCTTGCCGTACCGGGCCAATGCCGCCAGGACCTCCCGCACCGTGTCGACCAGGGTACGGCCGGCGAGCAGTCGGGTCGGGCTGTGGCCGGCGGCCTGCAGCACGGCGTTCAGCGTGGCGGTGGCCAGGTTGCTCCGGGCCTCGTCGAACAGCACAGGGTTGTGGAGGAGCGTTTCCACGGCGGCGCTGGCGATGGCGGCCGCGTCCAAACCGGTCAGGGTGCGTGCCCGGACCAGTTCGGCCAGGCGACCGGCGAACTCCGCGACCAGCCCGGCGTACTGGGTCTTGGCCAGGGCGGGATTGGCCGCCAGGGCTTGCAGGGTCCCGCTGGCGGCGGCCGTCGCGAGGTTCCGGGCATCGAGGCTGGGCAGTTCGCTGACGGCGCGCAGGATACCCCCGACCACCCGGCGAATGACTTCCGCATTCTCCTTGTCGGTGATCAGTTCCGGATGGGCGGCGAGGATGCCCGCGGCGTCGGTCACGATGTGCTCGAGTCCTTCGCGGCTGAAGGAGAGCCGGAGGCCGTCGCGGGCGACGGTGCTGACGACGGATTTCAGCAGCACGCGCAACCACGGCTCGCCGTTGAGCTGGGTGGTGAGCAGGTCGGGTTGGGCGGCCACGGCGGCGATGGCGGCGTCGCCCAGTCGGAACAAGGTCTCGTGGCTGAGGAGGTTTGCCTGGGGGATGGCCTTGAGTTCGGTAACCAGGCTCAGGAGCACGTCGCGCAGCAAGTCCGGCTGGTGTTGCAGCAACGCTGGCCCGTGCCGCTCCATGGCGGTGAGGCCGGCGCGCAGGAGGTCACCCCAGTGTTCAGCGAAGAAGCTCCGGAAACCCGTGCTCGACTGGACCAGCGGCCCGGCGGCCTTGAGCACGTCGGCAGCAAGTTGTTTAAACGCGTCCGCCTGGTCCTCGGCCAGCACCTCGGCGGCCCGGCCCAATCCCTTCCCGACGAGCAACGAGTACCCGCGCCCCTGGAGCAGACCGACCAGGAAATCCTCGCCGCCGGCCGGATCGTTGCGGGCCTCGACCAGCACGTCGAGCAGGACCTCGAGCCAGCGGCGGTCGGTCACGAGAGCCCCCCGGGCGTCAAGCAACCCGTTGAGCGTGGCCCCGAGCGCGTGCCGCAACAACGGGCTCCACTGGCTGTACGACTCGAGGTCCGGACGCGCAAAGCGTTCGAGGACCGTCTGCACGATGTCCCGCACGCCGGGGTGGCGCACGAACAGCGCCGCATGCTCCGCGCCGAATTCCGCCACCACATCCGCCACCAGCAAACCCACGCGCGCCCCGTATCCGATCTGCCGGTCGTCCTTGCCGGCAGCAACGTGGAACGCGGCGGCCACGCAGTCCGGATCACTCAGATCGAACCGCGGCAGCAGCTTCCGCAGCTCCGCCACGTACTCCTTGTCCGGGTCCAGCGGCACGACGCTCAAGCGGTCCGGGAAGACCCGCGCATAGCACGCGCCGAGGAAGGTGTCGTCCGCGACGTCCTTCGCGAGCTCGCGTTCGAGTTCCGCCCGGTCGGTCCCCAGGAGATCCGGACCGCCCGACCGCCCCCATTCGGTCAGGTATTGCTTCAGCTCCTTCTTCCGACGCGACGCGCTCGGGCCGGCGTACACCGGCGGCATGACCAGCACGAGGCCACCCTGCACGGCCTCCTTCTCGGCGAGCAACGAGTCCAGACGACGACCGAACTTGATGACGCCGCGGGCGACCGAGATCGCCACCGCGGCCGTGGAGGGGGAGATCATGGCAGCAGGTGTTTGGGTTCGGTAATTGGGTTGTTCAGATGTCGTCATTATGGATCGGCGCTGTCCGCGCGTCAAATCGCTGGGGGCGTGGGCCGTTGAGAAGGAGCGGAAAGCGCAAAGCTCAAAGCACAAAGCTCGAAGCTCAAAGTTCAAAGTTCAAAGCTCAAGGGAAGGTCCAGGATGTCAGGGGGAGAACCGACTCAACCTCGGCCGGCCGGTCTGCACCCGGCCTGGTCAGCCAGGGGGTCCTTTTCGAGTGTGGCCCGGCGCCCGAGTGCCACGCCTCGACCGTGGTCGAAACCCCGGCAGGGCTCGTGGCGACCTGGTTTGCCGGCGGCTGCCGGACATTGATCGTCCGGACCGCGGTGCTTATGTTCAACGCCCATGAGCCATCCGCGCCGGGTCAACAGACCCAGCCTCCGAGTTGTGGGGCTGATGCCCTCAACTGGCGGCTCCGGGAGAGTCCGGTCCTGTCTCGCGTTGGGATGCACGGCGATCATCGCCGTCTTGACGGCCTGTCAGACGGGCGACGTGAGATCGGAAGTGGCAGGTGTGCCGATCGAGATCCAGGCGGGGGAGCTGGCCGTGCAGTTCCGGGACAACGCCGCGTCGCCCGAAGTGCTGAGCGGGATCGACCGCCTGGTCCACGTCACGGACACGCCCGACTTCGACGCCTTTGACCCGCAGGATCCCGGTTCCTCGGCGGGGCTGAACTTCGAGCACATCATCGCCGGTCACGCGGACCCGGCGAACTGGTTCGCCCCACGCCACGGCACCTATGCGTTACGGCGGGGGAGCGAGGCCAACTCCGTGATCCTGGCGCGGCGAGCCACGGACGACCCGTGGGCACTCGAAAGCACCATGCAATACACGGTCACGGCGCCGCACGCGATTGACTTCGAGTTCCGTTGCCGGCCGCACGACGCCCGGCGGTTTGGCCGGCACGGTTACGCCGTGTTGTTCTGGGCCAATTACATGAACGATGTCGAGGATGTGGCCCTGCATTTCCGCGGGGTCACAGGTCCCAGCGGGCCGGAGCAATGGGTGGCCGCCAACGCCCCGGCGGGTCCCCCCGATTACGTGGGAGGCGGCACGTACCGGCACGCGAGCGCAGCGCCGCTCGCATACGATGCTGACCACAACCTCAAGCTCAACCTCTGGAGCTACGAGTACCCGCGCTTCACGGTCCCCTGTTACTACGGTCTCGCCGCCCACGGGATGGTGTTCATCCTGATGTTCGACCGCGCGTGGTCGGTTGAGGACGAGATCCGATTCAGCCTCTTCAAGTTCAAGGTGGGCGATCAGGTCCGGCGCCCCGCCTGGGATTTCCAGTATGTGATCCATCGCGTGGAAAAGGGCAGAGAGTACGGCTATCGCGGGCGGTTGATCTGGAAGCGCTTCGTCAGCCCGGAGGATTGTCTGCAGGAGTACGAGACGTGGGTGCGATCGCTGCCCGGAAGCCAGGCGAGCCCGTCGGGCTGGCGTCTGCCGCCACGAGGTCCGGTCACTCGCCGCACGCCGGGCTTGGTGAACTACTTTCACATGGACCTTCCCGAGGGCCGGGTGGACCGCAAGGAGGAGCGCCTCGCCCAGTGGAATGTCGTCATTCTGAACCACGACCTCGTGACCGGTGAAGGCTTGTCGCTGGCGCGCATGCGCGAGACGAATCCCGGGCTCAGACTCCTCGCCTGGATCCCGCTCCAGGGGCCCAATGCGGGTCTGGCCCGAGGCGTGCCGCCCAAGGGGGAGCGGGACTGGTACGCCCGGGCGGCGGACGGGACGTATCTGACGCCCCCTTGGGGCGGGCACCTGATGAATGTCTGCGTCCAGGACCACGCCTGGCCGCGACACGTGTTGGACTACGTCCGCCAGCACTGTCTCCGGCCGGGGGGCTATGACGGTCTGATGTTGGATTGTCTGTGGCCCACCGAACCGGCCGGCCATGACGCCAATGGCGACGGGGTCCACGATGCGCGCGACACCGCCGCCTGGCAGACAGGCATGCTGTTCCTGTTGCGACAACTCCGCGCCGAGTTTCCCGGCGCCCTTCTCGTCGGCAACGGCGGTGTGCCCTGGCCCGCGGACTGTCCTTACTACGAATTCGCCAACGGGTGCATGCACGAGAACGCCCTGGGAGATCAGTTCGGCGGCGAGGCCTGGCCCGGCCTTTGGGAGGCCTACCGGACCGCCCTCTCGCGGGTTGCCGGGCGGCCCGCGTATCACTTCATCCAGGTGGACGTCCGTGCGGATCGGCGCACCCAGGATGTCGCTGCGCGTCTGTCCGGGCTGACGGCGAACGACCGTCGCCGGCTCCGGCTCGGGCTGGTGACGACGTTGCTGCTGGACGGCGGTTACTTCGGGTTCGACCGCGGCGACTGTCTCCACGGGCATCTCTGGTGGTTCGACGAGTTCGACGTGGACCTGGGAAACCCGCGGGGCTCGTTCGTCGAGGGACGCTACGGACCGGGCACGTTTGCGCGCGAGTTCGAACGCGGCTTCGTCGTGGTCAATCCCACGGAAACAGCCGTTGAGATCCCCGCCGCCGACGGCCTGCGCCAGGGCTACACCGCGGAAGGGCCGCAAACGTGGGTCGTGCCACCAGGCGACGCCCGGATCTTCACACGCACGCGCGCTCGCTCCCCCCGAACCGCCCGGTGAGGGCGACGGGCCTGCAACCTGTCGGCCAGGCCCCCCATGCGCTCCTGGAGCGATTGGGCGTGGGGTGCTACCTCCGGGGCGATGCTCTGCCCGGCGCACCCGTGTTTTGGGGTCGTGTCTTAACATTTAACATTTGACCGCGCGGTCCACGGTGACAGCCTGCGTGATCGCCCTCCCACAGGCGCCAGACAACGGTCGATGCCGGCCAAATGTTAAATGTTAAGACACGACCCCAGGGCCGGTTGCCCTCCGCCGGCGCGCTCGACTTATGACATTGCGTGAAGCTGCTCTCAACGTGAAGGCACGCCGGGACTTTCTGTGGGGCCTCGGGACAGGCCTTTTCGCGGTCCCGCTGCTGACCTCCTGCGCCTCCCGGCCCGTTGAGCGTCCGGACGTCAAGCCAATCCGGGGCAGTTGGATCAGCGTATGGTGGGATGACCGTCGCCACTTCTATTGGAACGATGTCTGCCAGCGTTTCACCCGCGAGCAATGGCAGGCGGCCGTCCAGGATGTGGCGGACCTCGGCATGGAGTATCTCGTGCTGCTCGCCATCGCCAAAGGCGGCCGGGCCTTCTACGACACGCCGCTCCTGCCGAAGCTGGAACTGGCCTGTCCCGACCCTCTCGAAGCGATGCTCGCCGCCGCCGATCGTCACCGGGTCAAGTTCTTCGTCAGCAGCGACTGGTACGGCGAATGGGACGCCCAGGCCCTCACCGATCCGGACCCGGTGCGCAAGCGTTTCCAGATGATGGAGGAGATCGCCCGGCGTTACAGTCACCATCCGAGCTTCCACGGCTGGTACTGGCCCACCGAGGCGTGTCTCTCCCCCTACTTCGCCGACTCCTTCGTCGCGTACGTGAACGCCAGCAGCGGCGAGGCCCGCCGGCTCACCCCGAAAGCCAAGACCCTGACCGCCCCCTACGGCACCCACCAGGCGGTGGACGACGACACCTTCGTCCGCCAGTTGGAGCGGCTGGATGTCGACATCATCGCCTACCAGGATGAAGTCGGCTGCCTGCGGATGGGGCCGGCGGAAAGCGAACGGGCGTTCGCCACGCTGCGGCGCGCCCATGACCGCGTGCCTCAGCGAGCCCTGTGGGCCGACGTCGAGACGTTCGCCTGGGAAGGCCCGGCCAACCAGCAGAGCAGCCCGCTGATCCCGGCGCCGTGGGAACGGGTCCAGGCTCAACTCGAGGCGGTCTCCGCACACGTGGACACCATCCTGATCTACCAGTACCAGGGCTTGATGAACCGTCCCGGCAGTCCCGCCTTCGCCGGTCATCCCGACTCGACGCGCCTTTACCTGGACTACGTTCGCTGGCTGAGGAGTGGCCAGGGGCGGTGAACGTGTGCCAGGGGGAAGGGCGAAGGGCGAAGGGCGAAGGGCGAAGTTCGGAGGGCGAAGTTCGAAGTTCGAAGTTCGAAGTTCAAGGGACGCGGCGTGTTCCTTGCGGACCTGCCCTGGGGCCATGGACCGACTAGGCCGGATGCCCTTCTGCATTCCGGTTCATCGAGACAGAGGTGTCCCGGTCAACGCCGGAGGCGTTCCAGACGGTAGCCGGCGGTCAACGGTTCGCCCAGAACCACGACGTTCTCGAAGGTCACGTCCCGCACGGCGTGAGTCGCGTCGGCACCGCTGAGGTGGACGCGGTATCTCCCAGGTGTCCCCGTGAGATTGACGTTCCGGAACCGGATGTTCCGCACGTGCCCCGGCACCTGGTTGCGCATGTACTGGTTCACCACCGGTCTGAGCCGGATGAGTTCGGCCTGACCCGCTCCGTGCAACCGCACGTTCTCAACCGTCACATCCTCCAACCGCATCTCCTCCCCCGGCTCGAACAGAAACGGCGTCATCGTGAAGTGAAGGATGTCGAGGTTCCGGAGGGTGATCCCGCGCATGAACGGGGCCCGGCTTTCGTGGCCCAGCAGGAAGATGCGGGCGCGGTCGCACCACAGGATCGAATCCTCGACGGTGATCCGCTCGACGTTGCTGTTCGGGGCGCTGAACTCGAGCCCCTTGAGCGCCACGCAGTCGTCGTCGCTCCGGATGAAGCAGTCGGTGATCCGCACATCCTGGGAGTTGCACGGGTTGATGCCGTCGTCGTTCTGCACGCGGCTGCCGCACAGCTTGACGCCCCGGATCGTCACGTGGCGGCTGTCCCGCGGCACGATGGTCCAATGCGACGCGCCCCGGATGGTGAGGCCGCTGACATCGACGTTCGTGCCGCGAATCGAGATCACATGCGGTGTCGGTCCCTTGCGCCATTCGTAACCTGAACCGTCGAGGATGCCGTAGCCCGTGATGCGAATGTTTTCGCCCTGGGCCCAGACACCGCCTTTCACGATCGCCCCCGCTGCCAGGTAAAGCGTCTGGTGGCTGGCAACCTCGATCCGGCCGGGCCGGTGGATCCCGGGCCCGAAGTAGATCACGCCCGGCGTCTCGGGCTTCGGAGGATCCACCTCGGGCGGGTTGGCGAACAGCAGCAACGGCCCCTTCCTGCCGTCCGGTTCGACGCTCAGTTTGCGCGGCCCCGGCAACGACACCACCAGCACGCGGTCCGACTCGAGGCGCATCGCGACGTCGGGTCGCGCCGGCCGAATCACAGTGTCCCGCAATGATCGCGGCGACGTGATGCGCACCTCGACCGGACCGTCGGTGGGGGAGTTGGCGAAGGCCGGACTTGACTTGATTCCCGCGGGCTGCGTCGCACTATCGCGCGCGATGAAAGCCTTGTTCGTCCTTCTCGGGGTCGCCCCGGTTCTGCTGGCCGCCCCGGCACCCCCTTCGTTCGCCAAACTGGACGCGGTCCCCTTCACCCAGGTGGAGATCAACGACCGCTTCTGGGCGCCGCGTCGCGAGATCAACCGCACCGTATCGATCCCCATCAACCTCGAGAACCTCGAGAAATCCGGCAACCTCGAGAACCTCCGCCTGGCGGCCCGCCGCGCGACCACCGGCTTCCAGGGCCCCGTGTTCATGGACTCGGACGTCTACAAGGCGCTCGAAGCAGCGTCGTACTCGCTCGCCACCCACCCCGACCCGGCCCTCGACCAGAAGCTGGATGAGATCATCGCGATCCTCGCCGCCGCCCAGCATCCCGATGGCTACCTGAACAGCTACTACACCGTGAAGGAACCGGGCGTGCGCTGGGTCAACCTGCGCGACAACCACGAGCTCTACTGCGCCGGTCACCTGTTCGAGGCCGCCGTCGCCCACTTCCAGGCCACCGGCAAACGCAACTTCCTCACCGTGGCCACCAAGTTCGCCGACTGCATCGACGGCGTGTTCGGTCCGCCGCCCAAGCGGATGGGCTACCCGGGACATCCCGAGATCGAACTCGCCCTCGTCAAGCTCGCGCGCGTCACCGGCGAAGCCCGCTACTTCGAGCTCGCCCGCTTCTTCGTCGAGCATCGGGGCCAGCGGTTCTTCGCCACCGAACACCGCACGCCCCTCGAGCGTTACCATGGCGATTACTGGCAGGACGACGTCCCGATCACCGAGCACCGCAACATCAAAGGCCATGCCGTCCGCGCCGCCTACCTCATGTCCGGCGTCACGGATGTCGTCCGTGAAACCGGGAACTCCGACCTCCTCCGGATGCTGCACCGCGTGTGGCGCAACACCGTGGAGCGCAACCTCTACATCACCGGCGGCATCGGGCCCAGCGCGCACAACGAAGGGTTCACGCAGGACTACGACCTGCCCAACGCCACCGCCTACCAGGAGACCTGCGCCACCATCGCCCTCGCCCAATGGGGCCATCGCCTCGCCTGCCTCCACGGCGACGCCCGCTTTGCCGATGTCGTCGAGCGCGCCCTCTACAACGGTGTCCTCGCCGGCGTGTCCCAGGACGGGGAGCGCTTCTTCTACGTCAACCCGCTCGAGAGCCGCGGCCATCACCATCGCTCGCCGTGGTTCGGCTGCGCGTGCTGCCCGCCCAACGTCGCGCGTACCCTCGCCTCGCTGGGCGGATACGCCTACGCCACCGGGCCCGACGCCCTTTACGTCAACCTCTACCTCCAGGGCGTCCTCAAGACCCAGGTGTCCGGCCACGACGTGAGGCTCCTCGTCAACACGGATTACCCGTGGGACGGCCGCGTCATGTTCCAGTGGGATCTGGAACCGCGCCAATTCGCGCTGCACCTCCGCCTGCCGGGTTGGTGTCCGCAGGCCCGCGTGTCCGTCAACGGCGAACGCGTGAACACCACCGAACCCGTGGCCGGTTACCTCGTTCTCGACCGCACCTGGCGTGCCGGTGACCGGGTGGACCTCGACCTCGACCTCTCCGTGACCCGCGTCGTGGCCCATCCCAGCGTCGAGGCCAATCGCGGTCGGTTCGCCCTCCAGCGCGGGCCGCTGGTCTACTGCCTCGAACAGGTGGATAACACCGAACCCCTCGACTCGCTCTGCTTCGGTGCCGACGACGCGGTGACGGCGCAAGCCGAGGACACGCTGCTCGGCGGCGTCTTCGCGCTGCGCGGCCACGCCCGGGTCGTGGGCGAACTCGATTGGGGCCGCCGTCTCTATCAGCCGATGCCCCCGGCGCGGGCCGTGCCCTTCAAGGCCGTTCCCTATTACGCCTGGGACAACCGCGCGGCTGGCCTCATGAGGGTGTGGCTCCCGCTCACGCCGCCGCTGCCGCGTGTCGGTGGACCCGAGGCCCAGGCCGCCGTCAAGGTCTCCTTCGCCCACAGCAACTCGCAGCCGGGCGGCATCAATGACGGCGTCGAGCCCAAGAGCAGCAGCGAACAACCGGCCGCCCTCTGCCACTGGTGGCCGCACAAGAACACCGAGGAATGGGTCCAGTACACCTGGCCTCAGCCCCGCACCTTCGGCAGCGCGCGGGTTTATTGGTTTGATGACACCGGACGCGGCGCCTGCCGGCTGCCCGCGGCCTGGCGGATCGAGTACCGCGACCAGGACACCTGGAAACCGGTCGCCGTCGAGGGGACCTATCCCGTCGCGCTCGATCAATGGTGTGCCGTCCGTTTCGCTCCGGTGACCACCACTGCTTTGCGGCTCATGGTGCAGTTGAAACCTGACTGGGCAGCCGGCGCGCACGAGTGGCAGGTCTTCGAAGTCGAGGACTGACGGCACCCCAACGCGTCATCCCCCAACCGCGAACGGCCCATCCCGCCGCTGCGCGGCGAAGCGACGCCTGGGGAGCCGGGGCGGCGGGACTGAACGCAAAGCGCCGCTGGAAGTCGGCGCGCTCCAGTCGCTGGCGCGAGACCCACCCCGGCGGGCAGGCGCGCAGCGTGTGGGCTGCGTGCGATTCACCGCCGCGTTGGGAGGACTTGGGGGGCGGCCACCTCAGCAGTTCTCGTTTTGGCCGAATCCCCAGGTCGGTGAGGGCACCCGGGCGAAAACCCGGCCCACCCGCGCTCCGGTAGGCCGGGTGCCCTCACCCGGCGATCTCCCCGGGCCAAAATGCGACCCGCTGCGGCCGGTCAGCCCGGATTTGCGCTGCGCGGGCAAGCGCGCTACTGTTCGCCCTTAAGTGAGGTGCTGGTAAGGAGAGCACCTGGAGATTAGTAGCATGCTTGTAGCAACAATATTGGGCAGAACGCCATGGCGTCGGATGGCCGCCGGGGCGGCCGTGTGGGCCGTCGTGTGGGCCACGCCCGCCGCCAGCGCGCCACCCGAAGCCACCTACGGTCAGCAGGTGGTCGCGGCGGTGTTGATGGCCGAGGCCTGGGGCGAAGGGGAAGCGGCGATGACCGCCGTGGCCGAGGTGATTCGCCTGCGGGCGGATGCGGCGGGCCGAAGCCCGCTCTGGGTGGTCAAACAACCGTACCAGTTCTCCTGCCTCAACAAGGTCGAGCCGCCGAAGTTGATCCGCCGATTCATGCGGCATCCCGACTTCACCCTGGCCGTGGAGATTGCTCGTCGTGTCTACAATCGTCCGGAGGAACTGACCTGGATCGCCCGGGGCGCGACCCATTTCGAACGCGTCGGCACCCGGGCCTACTGGACGCGGGGCCATCAGCCGGTGGCGCGCTTCGGCAAGCTGCACTTCTACCGCCTTCCGGAGCGGGCCCGGGGCGGTTGATCCAAGCTGCGGGACGACGGGCCGGACACCCGGATTTCACGCCTCAGATCCGCTGAGCGGGGCGGGCGCACAGGAGGCAGTCGGCAGCGGCACTCCCACCGCCACCGCGTAGCCTCCTTCCGGCAGCGGGCCCGCCTCGAACCGGTGCCGCGTCCCGTACAGATGGCCCAGCCGGGCGCGGGTGTTCGCCAGGCCCAGCCCGGCCCCGGTGGCGGCGGTGGGCGGCGGGCCGGCCCCGTTGTCGCGCACCGACAACACCAGCATCTCGCCCTCGCGGCGGGCGGCGATTTCGACGCGGCCGGCGGCCTTGTGCGGGGCGACTCCGTGTTTGATGGCATTTTCGACCAACGGCTGGAGGATCAGGTTGGGCACCGGGGCGTCGAGCAGGTCGGCGGGGACCGCGAACACGACCGCGAGCCGCGCGCCGAACCGGACCTGTTCGATCTCGAGGTAGCTTCGCAGGAACTCGAGTTCATCCCGTAGCGGCACCTCCTGCGCGCCCACGTTCTCGAGGGCGCGTCGCAGCAGCTCGCTCAGCCGGACGATCATCCGGTCGGCGGCCTCGACGTCGCGGTGCATGAGGGTGGAGATGCCGTTGAGGGTGTTGAAGAGGAAGTGCGGGTTGAGCTGGGCCTGGAGGGCTTGGAGCCGGGCCTGGGCGAGGAGCTTCTCGAGTTCGACGGCCCGCATCTCGCGTTCGCGGTAGCGCCGGTAGAACTCGACCCCATGGCTGGCGCCCACCACGACCCAATAGACCAGGAGGTTGAAGTAGAACGACCGCACCAGGGTCCAGTGGAACATCTCGCCGAAGTAGAAGACGGGGAGGCGGTCGCGACTGCGCCACAGCTCGACGCCCACGCGGAGGACGACCCAGGCCACGGCGAAGACGGCGCCGGCGAGTCCGTGAACTGCCAGGCTGCGGCGCCAGTGGGCGCCGTCGAAGTGGTGGCGTCGCGCCAGGGCCAAGGCGGGGAGGGAGAGGAGGGCAAACAGGTACCAGTCGGCCAGGGCGGTGGTGAGGGCGAACCCCCAGGTGACGAGGTAACCGCGCCGGGCCTGGGTGAAGTTGAACTGGCTGGCGAAGGCCAGGGCAATGAGGGTCCACGCCGCGAACAGCAACGTCCATTTGGCCCAGGGCCGGAATGTGCCGGTGGTCCTCACCACGGGAGAGCGGAGCCTAACGTTCGGGCGGGCGGCGCGGCAAGCAGCCTGAGGGGTCAGCCCTTAATTTAATACTTAACGCACTTGCACCGGACCGCGCCCGGTACACTCTTGGCCGCCCCGGCGCAACCTGCCGGCCGGCACCGGAACCGTATGAGTGAACAGGACCTGCAAGCCCTCGAGACCCGCCGCGACGTGGCGGCGTGGCGCCTGGCGTTAGCCCGCCGGGTGGAATCGCCCGTCATGCAGCTCGGCATCATCGTGTTGATCCTGCTCAACGCGGTGGTGCTGGGACTCGAGACCAGCGCGGTCTGGCGGACCCGGTGGGGTTCCTGGCTGGAGGCGATCGACCAACTGTGCCTGACGGTGTTTGTGATCGAGGTCGGCCTCAAGATGGTGGCGTATCGCGGGGCGTTCTGGCGCAACGGCTGGAACGGGTTCGACGCCGTGGTGATCGGCATCGCGCTGGTGCCGGAGGCGGGGGCGTGGGCGGTGCTGCGTTCGCTGCGGGTGCTGCGGGTATTGCGGTTGCTCACGGTGCTGCCGCAACTGCGCCGTGTGGTGGCGGCCTTCCTGCACGCCATTCCCGGTCTGTTGGGCGTGATCGCCGTCATGGCCATTTTCTATTACACGGCCGGGGTGCTGGCCACGACGTTGTTCAGCCCGACCCACCCGCAGTGGTTTGGGTCGCTGGGGAGGAGCCTGTACACGCTTTTCCAGATCATGACGCTGGAGAGCTGGTCGATGGGCATCGTGCGGCCGGTGATGGAAAGCCACCCTTGGGCCTGGGCGTTCTTCGTGCCGTTCATTGTCATCGCCACCTTCACCATCCTCAACCTGTTCATCGGGATCATCGTTTCGACGATGCAGGAGATGGCGGCACTGGACTCACGGGCGGCGTCCGCCGGCGCGGGTCAGCTCACGGAGATTCTCGACCGTCTGGAAGCAGATCTCCGGGACCTGCGCCAGCGGCTCGGCGTGGCGGGACAAGCGGCCGCGGTGGTGCGGCGGGGGGCGGATGGCCCGGCTTCTCCCACGGGGGGGCCGTGACCCATCGGGCATGCTCGG
>JABTUJ010000034.1 GCA_015075445.1 Verrucomicrobiales bacterium | reverse complement strand
AGTGGCGACCAGCTTGTAGGTGCCGTCGTTCGCGGTCGTCACGCCGGTCAGCGCCAAGGTGAAGCCCGTCTGGCCCGGGAGCGCCAGGTCGTTGAAGAACCACTGGTAAGTCGGCCGCGGCGACCCCATCGCCAGGCCGGTGAACGTCACGTCGCCGAACAGCGGCGCCGTCTGCGGCTGGGGCTCCATCACCCAGGCCGGCGCACCGTCGCCAAAACAAAACCCATCGCCCCCGGCCGCGTACAGGGCGGCGATCTCGTCAGCGCTCAACACGCGCCGGTGCACGGTGAGTTCGTCAATCGCGCCAGCAAAGGCCGTCGTGGCATCGTCCGCGGTCACTCCCCCGATCATCGAACCGGCGCTGTCCGCCGTCGTGGCGGGTGTGGCGGTGGCGGTGCCGGTGGGGATGCCGTTTACGTAAAGCGTGCGGGTGGTGCGGTCCAGCACGAGGGCCACGTGGGTCCAGGCGTTGGCGTCCAGGGCAGTCGTGCTCTCCAGCAGATTGCCGCCGTTGATCCAGGACAGGAGTCTGCCGGAGCCTTTTTGGATCCCCAAGGCCGCCACCTTATTGCCTTCCGAGTAGATGACCGGCGTGGGCGCGCCATCGAGAGTGGAAGGGTTCACCCAGGCGGTGATCGTCCAGCGATTGGTGCGGCTGAGGTCCAAGGAGGCGGCCTCGGTGATGCGCACTTTGCCGGCGCCGTCGAACCGGAAGGCGTCGCCCGCCACGCCCGGAACGTAAGTCACGGCGCCCTGCGCCAGAGCGGCCCTTTGGTTCACCACGTTGAAGGCGTGGTGGTCGGCCGGCCACCAGCCCGTCAACTCGGCGCCGCCCGGCACGCAAGCCGCGCCCGCGGGTGGCAGACCCGCGACCCAGGCCACCAGGACGCCGGCGGATCGCCGCCAGCGTCGCCACGCGTGGCCGAAGCCCTGAGTTGGCCCCGGCTGGGGGCTTGCGGTTGTGGCACGCGCCACGCGTTGAGGGGTTGTCGGGGTGTTCCCGCCGCGGGCGGCCGTGCGCCTATCCTCCTTGAGAACCAGCGACCGTTTCATTGAGTTCATGGTCCGGGCCAAGCTAAAGCCGCCCCAGATTAGGGCCGCTGCGCCGCGGGCGAATAGTCAGACGAAGTACTGATGGCGCGGCGAACGGCAGGCGAGGGGAAAGCCAATGGGGTCAAACATTGACATTTGACAATTGGTGCCCAGAGCGCAGGTCGCCCGTGGCTCAGGTTTCTAAATGTCAAATGTCAATGTTTGACCCCATTGGCTTACTCTTCAGATGGCCGATGTCCCAGGGGTGTTCCGAGCGGGCACACAGCCAGACGGGGACACGCGCCATCACGGTCTCGAGAGGCGTCCACCTTCGGGCTCGGCTGCGGCCGGGCCGGGTCCGACAGCACATCGGTGTCCACGAGAAAGTTCACCACTCGATCGGCGGGCGAGGCAGTTCCTTGCTGCGTCCGGGAATGCGGAAACCCTTTACGGGGCAGGCGCGCAACAGCTCCAATAGTCCTTCATTCGGCTTCCGTCGCACCCGTCGGAGCTCGATCACGCCTGGCTCGTCCGGGACCGCCACGACCTCCAACTTGTCGCCGGCGCGCACTTTCTGCTGCCGGAGCACTCGCCGCGGCAGCAGCACCGTGCCTTCGGCTGCCACTGTCGTCGTCATGGCGGCAAAGTTGAGTTGGGGGCCCCGCGAGGTCAAGCGCTCGAAGCCGGATCGAAAGGAGCGCGGCTGTGCCCCCAAGGCGAGCCGCCCCCCACCAGCAATTCCTGGATGCGTTGGCCGCCGCTGCCCGCGAAACCAAGCCCTTGACGTCTGGGGGGGGGGGGCGATTCATAGTGGCCTGTCTATGGTCCTACGGCTTTCAAGCAGTCGGGCGAGAAGGAGCGGCATGGCGCGCGCCGCTTTGGTTCTATCCGCGGCATTGGCGCCGATGGCATCGCGCGGTGGCCTCGAAAGCCAGTGGGAGGTGAGTCTGGGACAGGGGGGCATAGCGAGACCGCCGGCCCTTGCACCGGACGGCACGATCTATGTTGGGGGCGTGACCGGCGACAGCGCCACGCTGCTGGCCGTGCGCCCTGACGGCACGGTGCGCTGGACCTTTCCCGTCGGCGGCGTGCCGGTGGCCACGCCGGCGGTGGGGTCGGATTCCCGGGTTTATGTGGGGGATTACATCGGCACATTCTGGGCTGTGAACCCTGACGGGACCGAAGCCTGGCGGTTCGCGGCCGGCGACCGCATCTTCTCCTCGGCGGCCGTGGATTCGGACGGGAAGCTCTACTTCGGAGCGAACGACGGGAGGCTATATGCCCTGAATGCCGACGGCCGCCTGCGCTGGAGCTTCCTCACCGGAGGGGAGGTTTGGTCGTCACCGGCGGTGGCCGCCGACGGAACCATCGTGTTCGGGTCGGGAGACGGACTGGTGTATTCCCTGCGGCCCGATGGGTCGGAGCGGTGGCGGTTTGTGGCGGGAGGTGCGGTGCGGTCGGCACCGGCGCTGGGCGAGGACGGAACGATCTACGCCACGTCGGAGAACGGCCGACTGTACGCCTTGACCGCCGCGGGAACTGTTCGCTGGACGGCCCGGGAACCGGACGGCTTCGAGTATGAGTCCCCGGTGTTGGGCGGTGAGGGTGTCCTGTACGCGGTCTCGGCGGGGCGGTTGGGGGCCTGGGACTCAGCCGGGACCAGTCTTTGGGAGGTGGTCGAATCCGGCTTCCGCGGCGGGCCACCGTCGGCGGCCGCGGACGGGCGGGTATTCGTTCGGGGCCCGGGGTATCGGCTGCGGGCCTTCGACCCGACCGGTGTGGTGGTGGACGAGCTGGTCTTTGGCGGCGGGCAGAGCGGAGTTCTGTTGACGGGCGACGGCCGCCTGCTGGCGACGACCGACGACGGTTGGCTAGTCTGCTACACCCACGCTCCGTCCCCGGCAGCGAGTTCCTGGCCCCAATTCCGCCGCCACCCGCGTCGGAGCGGCACGCTCGAGCCGGTGCCGACGGTGAACCTGGTCCTGCCCGAGGCCGGCATGACCTTCCGCGCCGGTCAGCCTGTGCCGTTGTGGGCGAGTCTGGCGCAATTCGGGCCGGACGCCGCGAGCGATTTTCTCGTGGATGGTGTGGCTGTGGCGACGACGCTGGCACCGTTTCGGGGGACTTGGGCGCCGACGACCTCCGGTGTCCGGTCCGTGGCCGCCCGCGGTCGAGACGGCGCGGGCAACGCGGCGACCTCGCCCACGGTGGCGGTCAACGTCCTGCCGTCCGGGGCAAACGCTTCGCCGCTGGTACGCGTGGAAACGCCAGCGGACGGCGCCACGTTGGTCACCGCGCCGCGCCTCGAGGTGCGGGCCGCGGCGAACGACCCGGACGGTGCCGTGCTGCGGCTCGAGTATTTCGCGGACGGCACGCGGTTCGCCGAGACCGAGTATCCCGCGAACACGGCAGCCTGGACCGGCTTCGCCTCCGGTGCGCACGAGCTCTTCGTTGTGGCGACCGACAACGCCGGCGGACGCAGCACCTCGGCGGTGAACCGGGTCACGGTCACCGTGAGACCCTGGAGCTTGACGTTCCGTGATGGCATCCGCTCGGCTCAAGCGGCAGGGCCCGAGGGCACGTTGTATGTGGTGACAGCGGCGGGGGCGTTGCATGCGTTGACGCCGTCGGGCACCACGAACTGGGTGTTTGCCACCGAAGAGGGCAACATCACCGCCGCCCCGGCGGTGGCGCCGGACGGCACCATCTACGTGGCGACGTATGTGGGCCGACTGCATGCCGTGGCTCCGAACGGCACAGCGCGCTGGGCCTTCAACGCCGGCCAACGCATCTGGTCCTCCCCGGCCCTCGGGCCCGATGGCACGGTGCATTTCGGTTGCGAGAGCCGCCGGTTCTACGCCGTGCGACCCGACGGGACGGAGAAATGGCGGTTCGAAGCCGACGGGTATGTGGCCTCCGCTCCTGCGATTGCGGCGGACGGCACGGTCTACTTCGGCAGTGACGGGGGAGCCTTCTACGCGCTCGACCCGGATGGCACCCTGCAGTGGCAATTCGCGGTGCCCGGGGTGAACTCCTCGCCCGCGCTCGGCGCGGACGGCACGGTCTATTTCGGCGCGGCGAACAACGGTGACGTGTACGCCTTGTGGCCCGAAGGGACGCTGCGGTGGAAGGTGTCGCTGCCGGGTGTGGTCGGGGCGGCTTCCCCCGTCCTGGGACCGGACGGCACGGTGTTCATCGCCAGCGGCAATGGGGTGTATGCCCTGGCGAGTGGGGAGGGCGCGGTGCGGTGGTCCTTCCAAGCCCGGGCAGAAGTGATGGGCACGCCCGTCGTGGCGACGGATGGGGCGGTGCTGTTCGGCGCGATGGACCGGCATTTCTACGCGTTGGAGCCAGGCGGCCAAGTGCGCTGGGAGTTGGCGTTGGACGGCAAGGTTAGCGAGCCGGCCTTGCTCACCGCCTCGGGCCTCCTGGTGTTCCCGACCGATGACAACCGTCTGCACGCGGTGGCGCTCGGCCAACCGCCGGTTGCGAGTCCGTGGCCCCAATTCCATCGCCATCCAACCCGCACCGGTCTGGGTCAGGCGCGCCCGGCAGTCAGGCTGGTTCAACCTGCGCCCGACACCGACTTTCTCGGGGGCGATGTCGTGCCGCTGACGGCCGAGGCGAGCAGCGCGAACGGCGCCGTGACGCGGGTGGAATTCCTCGCCGGTACGACAGTGCTGGGCGTGGCGACCGCCGGTCCGCCCTACCAGCTAAGTTGGGTAGCCGACCGCGTGGGTGAAGTCGTGCTCCGCGCGCGCGCCACGGACGTTGCGGGGGCGAGTGCTCGTTCCGCCGATGTCCCCATCTGGGTGGTGGACCCGGCCGCTCCGCCCGTGATCAGCGAGTCACCACAGAGCGTTACCGTCACGAACGGGATGACCGTCACGCTCCGCGTCCGCGCGCACGGCGTGCCGCCGCTCGAGTACCAATGGTTCCGCGATGGCGCGGCGCTGCCTGGGGCCACAATGCCGGAGTTGACGTTCACGAACCCAACGCCAGCCGATTCGGCGCGCTACCGCGTGGAAGTCGGCAATGTTCGCGGCACCGCGGGCAGTTCCCCGGCGCTGGTCACCGTGTTGGCTCCGCCCCAGTTGCGGTGGCTCACGCGCGGGTCAAGCCCGTCGCGACACGCCCCCGCCATCGGGCGGGGCGGCATGATCTTTCACGGTTCCCAGTCGCGATGGTTTACCGGCATCGACCCGCGCGGGGCTTTCGAGTGGGACTTCGTCGCGGACGATGAGATCTGGTCAGGAGCGGTCTTGGGGAACGATGGCACGGTCTATTTCGGGGCACGGGACCGTCATCTCTACGCTCTGCATCCCGACGGCCAGTTGCGCTGGCGGTTCGCCACATCGTACGCGGTGGATGCCTCGCCGGCGCTGGCCGCCGACGGCGCGATCTACTGTGCCTCGGCGGATGGAGTGGTGCTGGCGGTGAGTTCCGAGGGCATCGAGCGCTGGCGGTTCCAGGCCGCCGGGGAGATCTACAGTTCTCCGGTGATTGGGGCGGACGGAACAGTGTTCGTGATCAGTTTCGGCGAACCGATTCCGGCGACGGAGACGTTCAGCGGACGGCTCTACGCGTTGCGACTGGATGGGACGGTGCGATGGGAGCACCTCATCAACGAACGCGTCGCCGGTTCGCCGGCGATTGGCGCGGACGGCGCCCTGTACTTCGGCTCGCCGAGTGGCCGGTTCCTCGCCGTGAACCCCGATGGGACCTTGCGCTGGCAACTGGCGACCGGTGGCGCATTTCTTGAGAACGAACCGGTCATCGGCTCCGGCGGCGTGCTGCTGATCGGGCAGGAGACTGGCACGCCAGGAACCGGCGCCACCGGCGGACGGTTCCTGGCCATCCACCCAGACGGAACCCTGCGATGGACTTACGTCACGCCAGCCCCGATTTACTCGACTGCCGCGGTCACGGCGGATGGCACGGTGTATTTCACGGACGAGTCCCAGACGTTCTACGCGCTGAATGCCAATGGCACGTTGCGCTTCACGTATCCCGGCAGTTTCGTGCGCGGGACGTCACCGGCCCTGGGTTACGACGGCACCATTTACCTGGCCCAGACCACGCCGCATGACCTCCACGCGCTCGTGGGCCACAGCCCGCCCGCGGATTCCCCGTGGCCGATGCCGCGGCGCGATGCGCGTCACACTGCAAACGCCGGTCTGCCGCGCGACGGCGAGGCGTGGTTCTATCCTTTCAATTCGAATGCCTTTGACGAGGAAGTGCGGGCTATTGCGGTGGACGGGACCAACGTGTTCGTGGGCGGGACGTTCAAGCTCGCGGGTGGGTTGCCCGCCCGGTATGTGGCGCGTTGGGACGGCGAACGCTGGTCGCCGTTGGGCGAAGGAATGGACGGGCCCGTCAACGCCCTGGCGGTGTTCCAGGGGCAGTTGCATGCCGGCGGCGAATTCACGCAGGCGGACGGCGCGGTGGCCCGCCACCTGGCCCGTTGGAACGGCTCGCGATGGGAGGCGGTCGGTGCCGGGCTGGACGATCATGTGCTGGCGTTGATGGGGTGGGGAGATTCGCTCGTGGTCGGAGGCAGCTTCCGCAACGGAGGCAATGTTCCGGCTCAGAACATCGCTCGCTGGGACGGGGCGGCGTGGCACGCCTTCGGGGACGGAGTCGGCGCCGCGGTTCAGGCCCTCGCTAGCGACGGGACGCGCTTGTTCGTCGGCGGCGCGAACGTGCTCGACTACGGTGGTCAATCACTGGGTGTGGTGGCCCGCTGGGATGGCCAGACATGGAGTCGGGTTGGGATGGTTGGGCCGCAGGGGCAGGTGCGCGCGTTGCAGTGGTATCAAGGCCGCCTGTACACCGCGGGCGACTACCAATTCGCCGACAACCGGCCGGCACGGGGGATCGCGGTGTATGACGGTACCGGGTGGGCCGAAGTTGGCGGAGGACTCTCCGATCCGCTCTTCCCGTACGGCTACGCGCTGGCCAGCGACGGAACCAGCCTCTGGCTCGGGGGCACCTTCACCCGTGCGGGTAGCACCGACGCCAGCCGCATTGTGCGGTGGGATGGCACGCAATGGCACCCGCTGGGGGCGGGGGTCGAGCGGCGCAGTGGCACCAGCGCCACCGTCGTGCGCGCGCTGGCGATTGCCGACGACGTGGTCTTGGTCGGCGGCACCTTCCTTGAAGCCGAGGGTGACCGCACGATCCGGCAATTCGCTCGTTGGCGTTCTGGCGAATGGGCTTCGCTTGGACCGGCGGTGGGGTTTGTGGATGGGCGATTCGTACTAACCCTGCAAACGGATCGTGGGCTCACGTACGGCATCGAAGCCTCGGACGATTTGCGAACCTGGACGCGGCTGGTCACCTTCACCAACCTCACCGAAGCGGTGCGTTTCGTGGACCAGCGCAGCGCCACCGAGCTCCGCCGCTTCTATCGGGCAGCGTCGCCCTAAGGACCCTTGGTCCAAGGCACTCCTCCCTGCGTCGAGAAGAAGGCCTCCAACACGGCACAGACCTCGGGGACATGGATGGTGGCAACCTGCCAGACGATGTTCGCGTCCACGTTCGCGTAGTCGTGGGCGACGATGTTCCGCATCCCGCGCATCTTCCGGAACGGAAGCTGGGGCACGGCACTCCGAGTCGCCTCGGACAAGTGGGCCGCGGCCTCACCGATGATTTCGATACGCCTGACGACAGCGTCTTGTTTCATCGTGTCGGCAAGGAAGTCCACCTCCTTGGCGTCCTTCACGTACGAGGCGATCCGGCGCGCCGCGTCCAGGATGTCACGCAGCCGCCCAAGCTGGTCAGCCTCCATAGATGCAGACGGCGGTCGCAAGGATATGCTGCCGGGCGAATTGGTTGGGGGACCTTTCCAGGGAAGACCGTAACACGAAGTCCACCGGCGCGCCCACGATTTCCTCCGCTTCGCCCGCCATCTCGAGCAACTCCGAGGTTGAGATCGGGGACGACTCGTCCAAGGTCACCAACAGGTCCACGTCGCTACCCGGTCGTGCCCCGCCCCGCACCGCCGAGCCAAACACCTCGAGACGCCGGATCGGATGCCGTTCACAGAAGGGACGCAGCCGCCCCTTCAGCCCGCTCATCGAAAGCGGCTGGTCAGTCCGTTGCACGCGCCAAAACTACCCAAGCGGGGTGGTGCGATCAAGTGCGCGAGCGTGGACCGGCACCGGCGGGAGAGTCGCGTCGGCCAGCTCAACTCCTCCGCGCCTGGAACAGCTCGCCACCGTACCGCGCCTTCTTGCCCAGCTCAGCCTCGATGGCCAGAAGGCGATTGTACTTGGCAATGGTCTCGAGCGTCTCGCTGACGGTCCCGATCTGATTGAGCTTGATCAGAATGGCGTTGGCGATGTTGTCGCGGATGCCCTCGGCGAAGATCTTCGGGTTGGTGACGAAGTTGTCGTCGCCGACCAGTTGGACCTTCTTCCCGAGCGCCTTGGTCAACGCCTGCCAACCGTCGTGGTCCTCCTCGCCCATGCCGTCTTCGAGGGAGACGATGGGGTACTTCTTCAACCACTGGCCCCACAGCGCGATCATCTCGTCGGGGGTCTTGCGCGACCCGTCGGACTTCTTCATCACGTAGTTGCCGGCGTCGTAGAGCTCGCTGGCCGCCGGGTCCAAGGCGATGGCGATGTCCTTGCCGGGCTTGTAGCCGGCGGTCTTGATGGCCTCGAGGATGACGTCCACGGCTTCCGTGTTGGTCTTCAGGTTGGGCGCGAAGCCGCCTTCATCGCCCACCGCGGTGACCAGGCCGCGCTTCTGCAGGATCTTCTTCAGGGTGTGGAAGGTCTCCGCGCCGTAGCGCAGCGCCTCCGCGAAACTCGGCGCGCCCAGGGGGAAGAGCATGAACTCCTGGAAGTCCACGTTGTTGGTGGCGTGGGCGCCCCCGTTGAGGACGTTCATCATCGGGGCCGGGAGGACATAGGCGCCGCGCCCGCCGTGCAACTGGCGCAGGTAAGCGTAGAGGGGCACGCCGGCGTCCAGCGCGGCGGCCCGGCACACGGCCATGGAAACGCCGAGAATGGCGTTGGCGCCGAGCTTCGATTTCGTTTTGGTTCCGTCCAAGTCACGCATCAGGTCATCGAGTTCCGCTTGGTCGGCGGGGCATTTCCCCCTCACTTTGGGGGCGATGACCTTGTTCACGTTGGCCACGGCCTGGAGGACGCCCTTGCTACCGTAGCGTTGGGCGTCGCCGTCGCGCAGTTCCACGGCTTCGCGGATGCCGGTGGACGCCCCGGAAGGGACGGCGGCCGAGGCGTCGATGCCGTTGGCGAGGGTGACGGTCACGGACACGGTGGGGTTGCCTCGGGAATCAAGGATCTCGAGGGCGCGGACTTTCTGGATCTTGGTCATAGGTTTTTCGAGCGGAGGGTTGTCGAGGAGAGTTGGGGAGAAGCCGGTCACTTTTTCACGATCAGAACGCTGCAATGGGCGTGGTCGCTGATGCGGTCGGCGGTGTCGCCCAGCAGGCGGCCCCACAGCTCCGAGTGATCGCTGTGGCCCACGACGATGAGGTCGAAGCCGCCTTCATCGGCGAACTTGACGATGCTCCTGGCCGGGTGGCCCCGCCGGGTTTCGCACGCGATCGGGATTCCGTAATGGGCGGCCAACTCGCTTACCTCCCGCTGTCGCTCCCGGAAGTACTCGTCGGCGGCCTCGGCCTCGCCCTCGGGTTCCCCGGGCAGGTCGGTGTAGCGCGGGAGGGGTTCGCGCACCCAGAGGGCCGTCAGAGAGGCGTTGAATTGCCGGGCCAGCACGGCCGCCCGGTGTAACGCCGCCTGGCCGCCCTTGGAGCCGTCGTATCCCGTGAGGATTCTCGTGAACATGATTCAACCTTTCGCGGCTGGGTTCTCCGTCACGCCCCGGCCGTTGATCCGCCGCTGGTACAACCGTCCCCACGCCGTCATCGTGCGGAGGGCCGGCTGGAAAAACCGCTGTGCGATGAGGGTGGGCACGAAGGCGCTGAGGATCACCACGGTGACAAGCACGGAGTATTGCTGTTGGTCGATGATCTTGTTCTGCAAACCGAACAGGGCGGAGATGGTCCCGAAGGCGAGGCCGGTGGACATGAGCAGGGCGGTGTAGTGAGCCTGGCCCGAGCGCATGAAGAAGAAACGGGAGAGGGGCCAGACGTCCACGTGCTTGGTGGCCATCTTCAGCCCCAGCAGAACCAGGATCACGCCCAGCCTCGCCCACAGCGCTCCGAGGGATACATACAGACCGGCCTTGATGAAGTAGAACGGCGTGAAGATGGCGAAGGCGATGCTCCGCATCCGATGCACCAGCGTCTTGTCCCGCAGGAACACCCCCGCCACCACCAAGCCCAGCAGGTAAGCCGGCAGGACGGCCTCGCTCTTGGCCGTGGAGGCCAGGCCACCGAGAAAGAACAGGACCAGGAAGAGAAACTTCACCTCCGGCTCACTCACCCGCGTCTGGCCCAGCCGGCTGATGAGGAACTGCGTCCAGCTCGGCATGAACCAGAGCACCACCGCGGCGACGACCACGAACACGACCAGCCACACGTTGAAGTCGGCGAACAGCACCCCTAGTGCGAGGACGGTTCCGAAGTCGGTGATGAAGCAGGCCGCCAGCAGCATCTTGCCCATCGGCGTGCTGCCCAGCCCCCCCTCGATCATGACTGCATAGACCACGGCGACGCTGGTGGTGGAGAGGGCGATGCCGGCGATCCAGGCCTGTCGGATCGGCCACCCCAGCACGCCCTGGGCGAACAGCCACACACCCAGAAAAGGCAGGAGGAAGGACGACACCCCGATGGTCAGGCTCGCCCGCAGGTTGGCCCGCAGAGACGTGGGGTCGATCTCCGCGCCGGCCAGGAAGGTGAGGACACCGCTGCCCAACATGGCCAGGAAATTGGTCCACTCGGTGGTGTGCAGCAGGGGCGCCTGGCCGGTGGTGTGCAGGTTGCCTACCACGACGCCCACGAGGATTTCGATGAGCGCCACCGAGATCCCCAAACGGATGGAGATAGGGCTCGCCAGGAAGGCCAGACCCATCCAGAACGCGGCAATCAACCAGAGATTGTCCATCGGCAGCAAGGGGGTCAGATTTCCGGTGCCGCCGTCACGTCGGGGCCGGCCCGATAGTCGGGTTGCACGGTTGGCGCGCGTCCGATGGTTGTGCTTGGCAGAGGCGTCGTCGTCGTCCGAAGCTCCGCCATGGCAACCGCATCACGAACCACGGGGCGCCGCGTCGCGGCCAAGGCGAAGAAGGCCGCGGGCAAGATCAAGGCGCAGCGTCTGGCCAAGACCGGGCTGCCGAGCCGGATTCGGGGCCACGTCTCGGCGCGCGGCAAGCGAGCGCAAGGGCGGCGTGACGCCCGCGCGCGTGGGGCGGAGTGAGGCGCGAAGCTCGAAAGATCGGAGCGCCTTCGCCGAGCGGGAGCGGTTTGAGCGGTTGCGTTCCGCGTTGCCCGGCTTGACGGAGGTTGCGCGACCGGCTACATAGGCCGGCTTCCGGGCTGCCTAGACTTGCCTTCTGCAGGGCAGGACGGTCCGGGCGCCGGGGCGGCCGGGCTGCGGAACGATCGTGCTGCGGGTCGCTGGGCGAGATACAACCCCCAACGTATAGAAGTCGATGACACGCGAATACACAGGATACAAGACGGTGATGGTGGCCTCCGGCCTCGGCCTCGTGGCGGCCTCGCTCGGGGCGTTGGCCCAGGACGCGGTGGCGCCGAAGGGCTGGAAGACGACGGCCAACCTGGCGGCCGCAATGACGCGGGGCAACAGCGACACGGTCACCGTGGCCGCCGGCCTCAATGCCGAGCGAAAATGGGATCGCGATGAGTTGTTTCTCGGGCTGAACTACTCCTACGGCGAGGACCGCGATCGCACGACCGCCTCCTCCATCAGCGGGTTCGGGCAGTACAACCATCTCTTTACCGACCGGCTCTACGCCTACGGGCGTGTCGATGCGCTGCACGACGATTTGGCCTCGCTGGCGTATCGCGTGGCGTTCAGCCCGGGTGTCGGCTACTACGTCCTCAAGGACGAGAAGTTCACGTTGAGCGGCGAGTTCGGCCCGGGCTTCGTGCTCGAGCAGTTCCACAACGAGAGTCAACGCGACTATTTCACGCTGCGGTTCGGCGAGAAGTTCGGCTGGCAGATCAGCAAGACGGCCCGGCTCTGGCAGAGCTTCGATTACTACCCGCAGGTGGACGATTTCGGGAACTACCTGATGCAGGCGGAAATCGGCATTGCGACGAAAGTCACGCAGGCGATGGACATCCGTCTGGTGGCGCAAGACACCTACCGGAGCCGGCCGGCCGAGGGACGCACCGAGAACGACTTCAAGCTGCTCGCCGGGGTGGGGTACACGTTCTAACCCGGAGGGTCTCGCGGGGGCTTTCCCGCGCCCGTTGTCGAACGCAGGGGACGGCTGACCGTCCCCTGGGTGCGTTTTTGGGGGGCCGGAGCTTACAGCCGGCCGAGCAGGCGGCTGACCCGGCGGTGGGGTCGTTCTGGTCCGACCAGGGCGAGATTCAGGCGTTCCGGCCGCAGGAAATCCCGGGCCACGGCCTGCACCTCGGCCGCGGTCACGCGGGCGAGGTGGCGCTGGAGGGTGGCGGGGGAGAAAAGGCGGCCGTGGCCCAGCCACTGTTCGCCCACGGACATCATCTGGTGCTCGCTGTTTTCGAGGCTGAGCGCCATCTGGCCGATCACATAATCCCGCGCGGCGCGGAGTTCGCGGGCGCCGGGCGCGCGAGTCTGGAAGCGGCGGAGTTCGCGGAGCACCAGTTCGAGAGCGCGCTCGAGGTTGGCGGGTTCCAGGCCGGCGGTGATGACGAGGTCGCCGGTGTCCGCGAAGAAGCTCAGGGTGCTGGCCACGTGGTAAGCCAGGCCGGTGTCTTCGCGGAGGGCCTGGAAGAGGTGGGAACTCATGTTCTCGCCGAGGAGGACATTAAGGAGACGGAGGGCGTAGCGGCGCTCGTCATGGCGTGAGCAAGTGCGGACGCCCAGGGCGAGCTGGGTCTGTTCCCCGCGATGCCGCGCGTAGCGGACCCAAGGGCCGCCGGGGCGGATCACGACGGGGACGAAGCTGCGGCGGGGGCCGGTCGCGAAGCGCGCGGCGAGGCGCGTGGCGGCCCGCAAGCAGGTGGCGCGGGAGATCCGGCCCGCGACGGCGAGGCAGGTGGCCGGGGCGACGTAATGGGCGCGGCGGTAGCCGAGGAGACCGGCGGGGGTGAGTCGATCCAGGCTCTGCTCGGTGCCGGTGAGGGGGCGTCCGAGGGGTTGGTCGGGCCACTGGAGGGCGTTGAGGAGTTCCTCGACGCGCAACTGGGGCTGGTCGCGGTACATGGCGACCTCTTCCTTGATGACCTCGCGTTCCTTGCCGAAGTCATCGGGGTCGAACCGGGAGTAGAGGAGCATGTCGGCCAGCACGTCGAGGACGTCGGCAAAATGGTCGTGGGGGGCCTTCGCGTAGAAGCAGGTGGTCTCCTCGGCGGTGAAGGCGTTGAGGTAGCCTCCCAGGCTCTCGACGGCCTGGGAAATCGCGCGGGCCGAGCGCCGGCGGGTACCTTTGAACAGCATGTGCTCAATGAAATGGGACGCGCCGTTGAGATCGACGCTTTCGTAGCGGCCGCCCACGGCGACCCAGAGGCCGACGCTGACACTGGTCATGTCCGGCATGGCGGCCAGCACCATCGTCAGGCCGCTCGGAAAGGGGTGGACTTCGAACCGCGTGTTCATGCGGTGCAGGGTGGCGGCCAGTCCCCTCAGGCGAAGGCCTTCGCCACGGTGGCCGGTGGTCCGACGCGGCGCAGGTAATCGAGCAGCACGGCGGCGGCGGCGTCGGCGTCGTCGACGAGCGTTACGAGTTCGAGATCGCCGGGGCTGATGAAGCGTCCGGCCAACACGGTCTGGCGCAGCCACTGCAGCAGGCCGGTCCAGTAGGCCTGTCCGATCAACACCAGCGGAAAGCCCTGGATCTTCTGGGTCTGAACCAGCGTGAGGAGCTCGAAGAACTCGTCCAGGGTGCCGAACCCGCCGGGGAGAAAGACGAACCCCATGCTGTACTTCACGAAGCAGACCTTGCGCGCAAAGAAGTACCGGAAGTGCAGCGGCACCGTGGCGTAGGGATTGCCCTTCTGCTCCAGGGGCAGGTTGATGTTCAGGCCGACGGACGGCGCCCCCCCGGCCGCCGCGCCCTTGTTGGCCGCCTCCATGATGCCGGGGCCCCCGCCCGTGATCACCGCCAGGCCCTGCCGGGCCAGGGTGCTGGCCAACTGCTCGGCCACGCCGTAGTAGGGGTCCTCCGGCGGCGTTCGTGCCGACCCGAAGATGGTGACGGCAGGACAGATGGGCGCCATGGTCTCGAAGGAGTCCACGAACTCGGACATGATGCGGAAGATGCGCCAGGGATCCTCCTGGATGAAGCTCGCGGTGGGACGTGCACTCGTCATGGCCGCCAAGATAGGGGGGGGGCGGAGGGGTGACAAGCCGCGCCGGCGGCCCTGACGACGGTGCGGCCTTCCCGGCGCAGGTCCGCCAGGAACCGTCGGCTTCGCGGCGAACCGGGACGGTGGCCGGGTCGCGTTTCCCGGGTTGACGGCGGCGGGCGGTCGAATCAGCGTCCACCCCAGCGCGGCGCCGCACCGGGGCCGGTCCGGCTGGGAAGAGAGGGTCGGGACGGCCGGGTGGGGGGCCGCCGCTGCCGGACTTCCTCGGGCACGCATGGCGAAGGACTTCATCCGCATCGGCGGGGCGCGGGTTCACAATCTCAAGAACCTGTCGCTGACGCTGCCCCGGGACCGGTTGGTGGTCCTGACGGGGGTCAGCGGCTCGGGCAAATCCTCGCTGGCGTTTGACACGCTGTTTGCCGAGGGCCAGCGCAAGTACATGGAGTCGCTGTCGGCCTACGCGCGGCAGTTTCTCGACCAGATGGAGAAGCCGGAGGTGGACTTCATCGAAGGCCTTTCCCCGGCGATCGCCATCGAGCAGCGCAGTGCCGGCGCCAATCCGCGGTCGCTGATCGCCACGACGACCGAGATCTACGATCACTTGCGCCTCCTCTACGCGCATCTGGGCCAGCCGCACTGCCCGGTGACCGGCGAGCCCATCACCTCGCAGACGACGCGGGAGATTGCCGACCGGCTCCTGGCGTTGCCGCCCAAGACGCGGGTGATGCTGCTCGCCCCGGTGATCCGGGACCAGCGCGGGGAGTTTCGCGACGTGCTCGAACGGCTCGGCCGCGAAGGGTTCGTGCGCGTCCGGGTGGACGGGCAGATCCTTGAGCTTGGGGGTCCGTTACGCCCGCGGTTGGACGCCAAACAGCTCCACACGATTGACGCCGTCGTGGATCGGCTGGTGATCGACCCGGGGGTGCGCGCCCGGCTGACGGACTCGCTCGAGACGGCCTTGAAATGGGGCGATGGGCTGGTGCGGGTGTTGAGCCAGCCCCCGGGGGAATCAGACGCGCCCCGGGCGCAGGGGAGCGTGGGAGGAGACCGAGGGTCGTGGCGCCGGGACCGGAGCCTTGACCGAGACCCTGCAGTCGACCCGCCGGTATTCTCCTGCCACCGGGCAGAGTTACGAGACGCCCACGCCGAAGCACTTTTCCTTCAATTCACCCCAGGGCGCCTGTCCGGCGTGCCATGGGTTGGGTCAAACCCCGGTGTTCGACGAGACGCTGGTGGTGCCGGACCCGGACAAGTCGCTGGCCCAGGGGGCCATTGCGCCCTGGCGCCGGGGCGGCAAGCGCATGGTCGCGTACTACCAGGGCCTGCTGCGCGGTGTGGCGGCGCATGCGGGGATGGACTGGGAGGCGCCCTTCAAGCAGTTGAGCCCGGAGATCCGGCATCTGCTGCTGTACGGCTCGGGCGAGACGGAGATCGAGTTCAGCTTGGGGCGCGCCGGTCAGAGCAGCCCCGTGCGCCGGCCCTTCGAAGGCGTGCTGCCCCACCTGCGACGGCTCTACCGGGAGAGCGAGAGCGAGTTCACGCGGCAGCGGCTGCACGCCTTCATGGCGCTGCAGCCGTGCCCCACCTGCCGCGGGCGGCGGCTCAAGCCCGAGGTTTTGGCGGTGACGCTGGGCGGACCCACGATCCTGCCCAGGGGCGACGGCGATCCGCTTCCCCCGCTGCCGGGTTTGTCGATCATGGAGCTGTGTGCGTTGTCGGTGGACGCGGCCGATGCGTTTCTGGCGGGGCTGGAGTGGAGCGAGGGGCAGCAGAAGATCGCGGGCGAGATCATCCGCGAGATTCGGGCCCGACTGGGCTTCCTGCGCCAGGTGGGGTTGGGGTACCTCACGCTCGACCGCGAGAGCGGCACGCTGAGCGGGGGCGAGGCGCAGCGCATCCGTCTGGCGACCCAGATTGGGGCCGGACTCGTGGGGGTTTTGTACATCCTGGACGAGCCGAGCATTGGGTTGCACCAGCGGGACAACGAGCGTCTGCTGCAGACCCTGGAGCATCTGCGGGACCTGGGGAACTCGGTCCTGGTGGTCGAACACGATGAGGAGACGATCCGCCGCGCGGATTATGTGGTGGATCTTGGACCGGGAGCCGGGGTGCACGGCGGCGAGGTGGTCGCGGCCGGCCCGGTGGCGGAGATCGTCGCCAACCCTCGTTCTCTGACCGGGCAGTACTTGAGCGGGGAGCGGTGTGTGACGGCGCCGGCACCGCGTCTCAAGACCCTGGGGGACCGGGGCTGGCTCGCGGTGCTTGGGGCGCGGGAGAACAACCTGAAGAACCTCCAGGTACGCTTTCCGGTGGGGGCCTTGACCTGCGTGACGGGGGTCAGTGGCTCGGGCAAGAGCACGCTGGTGGACGACATCCTGCGGCGCGCCCTGGCGCGCCGGCTGTACGGCGCGAGCGAACGGCCGGGGGCGCACGACGGGCTGGCGGGGATCGAATCGTTGGGACGGCTGGTGGTGATCGACCAGGCGCCCATTGGCCGCACGCCGCGCAGCAATCCGGCCACGTACACCGGCGTGTTCAACGGCATCCGGGAGTTGTTTGCCCGGCTGCCCGCCGCCCGGGTGCGCGGCTATGATGCCGGCCGCTTCAGCTTCAATGTTCGGAGCGGGCGCTGCGAGCAGTGTGAGGGCGACGGGCTGCGGAAGATCGAGATGAGTTTCCTGCCGCCGGTGTACGTCCTGTGCGAGGCCTGCGGGGGGCGGCGCTACAATCGGGAGACCCTCGAGATCACGTACAAGGGCCTGAACATCGCCGACGTGCTGGATCTGACCGTGGACGAGGCCGTCACCTTTTTCCGGGCCGTGCCAGGGGTGCATGATCCCTGCCTGGTGCTGGCGGAGGTGCGGCTGGGCAACCTGCGGTTGGGGCAGGCCGGCACGACCCTCAGCGGGGGTGAGGCCCAACGTCTCAAGCTGGCCACCGAGTTGAGCAAGCGCCTGCTGGGCCATACGCTCTACCTGCTGGACGAACCCACCACCGGCCTGCATTTTCACGACGTGGCGAAGCTGTTGGAAGTGCTGTTCAAGTTGCGGGTCGCCGGCAACACTCTCATTGTGATCGAACACAACCTCGACGTCATTCGGTCGGCGGACTGGGTGATTGACCTGGGTCCGGAAGGCGGCGCGGGCGGCGGTGAGATTGTGGCCGTGGGCCGGCCGGAAGACGTGGCGGAGTGTGCGGCCAGCCACACCGGGCGGTATCTGCGCCAGCCCCGGCGGGCCGCCGCCTGAGTGGCCGCCGAGGCGTGTTTGCCCTGTGTTCATGTTGACGCGTCCCTCCTGCGGTGGAAGGTCCGGTGCCTGGTGGCCGGCGTGGTTCAGCCGCCGGTGCCGGTGGCTGGTACTGCTGCCCTTGGGCTTCTCGTCCCTCTGGGCGCAACCCTCCGAAGAACGTGCCTTCACCGCCCTGACCAAGATGTTCCAGGACGGGCTCTATGAATTCGCGGCGCGGGACGCGGCGGAGTTCACGGCGCGCTTTCCGGAATCGTCGCGGCGGACCGAAGCGGAGTTGCTGCAGGCGCAGGCGCTGCTGGAGTTGGGGCGGTTCGAGGAGGCGCTCGCGCGACTGGGGGAACACGCGTCACAAGCCGGCGAGCGGGCGGATGAGTTCGCCTTCTGGCAGGCTGAGGCCCGGCTGCGGCAGGGGGACCGCGTGGGGGCGGCGCAGGGGTTCACCCAGTTCCTCGCGGCCTTCCCCGCGTCGCCACGCCGCCTTGAGGCGGCGGTGCAGCAGGCTCGTGCGCGTTACCGCCTCGGGGACCTGGCCACCGCCAGCGCGTATTTGCGGGATCCCGAGGGCGCGTTCCAGACGGCAGCGCGGGCCGAGCCCGCGCAGTCGTGGGCCCATCAGGGCTGGCTGCTTCTGGCCGAGCTGCTCCTTGGCCTCAACGATCTTCCGGCGGCGGAAGCCGTGCTGGCCCAGATGGCGGAACTCCCGCTGTCGCCGCCCGCGGTGTGGGAGCGCCAACTCCTGCTGGCGCGCGCTCATCTGGCGGCGGCGCGTCTGCCGGAGGCGCTGGGCTGTACGACGAACCTCTGGAACAGCACCACCAACCTCGTCTCGCGTGAACTCCTGGCCGAGGCCGCCGCCCTTCAGGGCAGCCTCCTGGAGTCGCTGCAGCAGACCGACGCCGCGCTCCAGGCCTACGAGCGCAACCTGGGCACCAACGTGCCCTCTCCCCAACGCCGTTTTGCCCTCGAGAAGGTCGTGGGTCTGAGCCGGCAGCAGGGCCCGCTCCCGTCCGCGCAGCGTTTGCAGGCTTTCATCGAGCGTTTGCCGCAGGATGAGCTGCTCGATCTGGCCCGCTTCGCCTTGGGCGAGGCCCAGCTCGCCGAATACCACCGACTGCTCGCTGCGCCCGCGCCGGTGCCGCCGGAAGCCGCGGCCGCCCGCACCAACGTTCTGGCCCAAGCCCGGGCCCAATTCGAGTGGGTGTTGGCCCACCGGCCCGAAAGCCCGCTGGCGGGCCGCGCTGAACTGAACCGGGGCTGGTGCCTCTGGGAGGAGGGAGGTCCCCGGCTGGCTGAGGCGTTGAGTGCTTTCCGCGCCGCCACCGGCCGCCTGGCTCCCTCGACCGACCTGGCCAACGCCCGCTTCAAGTGGGCGGATTGCCAGGCGCGAACCGGGGACCTGGCCGGGGCCTTGACCAACTACTGGCTGGTGGCCACGAACCATCTGGAGGCGCGCATCCCGGACACGCTCCGGAGCGAGGCGCTGTTCCAGGTCGTGCGCACCAGTCTCCAGGCGGGTGAACTCGGCATGGCCGCGGCCGCGGTCGAGCGGCTGGCGCAGCAGGAAGGCGGGGGTGAACTGGCCCAGAGCGCCGAGCTCCTCCTGGCCCGCGCCTTCAGCCAGCGCGGTCAACCCGAGCCGGCCCGGGCGCAGTACGAAGCGTTCCTCCAACGCTACACGAATTCGACCCTGATCCCCGATGTGCGCCTGGCCATCGCCCGGACCTTCGAGCAGCGCGGCGATTACGGCGCGGCCCTCGCCAGCTATGCCAGTTGGCTGGCCCAGTACACCAACGCGCCGGGAGTCTCGACCGGTCTCGTGGCCCAGGGGACCTTTGATCACGCCCGCCTCAGCTTTCGCACCCGTCCGGATGCGGCGGCGGTGGGTCTAATGACGAACTTTGTGGCGCGGTTCCCGGGTCATTCGAACGCCCCGCTGGCGCAGTACCTCGTGGCCGACCACGCCCTGGCGCAGGGCGACTTCGCCCGGGCGGAACTGCTCTTCCGGGATCGGCTGCTGGCGCCCGCGAGCTTCCCGCCGGGTGCGGAACTTCCTTACCGCGCCCGGCTCATGGCCGGCAAGGCGGCGGTGTTCCGCTCAAGCTGGCCGAACGCCCGCGAGCACTTCGACTGGATCATCACCAACGGGCCGCTGCATGTCGTCGCCTCGCCGCTCCCGGTGGCGGTGGTAGCGGAGGCCTACGTGGCGCGCGGCGACCTGTTCCTGCTCGAACCGGGCGATCGCGCCGCGAACCCCCTCTCCCGCTATGAGGAGGCGCTGACGGCTTTCACCAAGGTGGCCGAGCGCTTCCCCGCCAGCGAGTGGGCGCCCCGCGCCTGGGGGAGGATGGGCGACTGCCATCTCCAGCTCGCCACGCAGGATCCGAAGCGCTACGACGCCGCGGGGGAAGCCTATGGCAAGGTCCTGGAATCCCCGGCCGACCCCACCCTCCGCAGCATGGCCGAGGTGGCGCTCGGTCTGGTCCGCGAGAGGCAGGCCGCCTTGAAGCCGGAGAACGAGCAGGCGCCGCTCCGCGAGGTCGCCATGGGCCATTACCTGAATGTTTTCTACGAGAAGAATCTGCGCGCCGGTGAACTGCCCGACCCAAGCTGGCTCAAGGAGGCCGGCCTGGGTGCCGTCAGGCTCGCCGAATCGCTGCGACGCTGGGATGTCGCCCTCGGGCTGTACCAGCGGCTGGCCGCGGAACTGCCCCCGCTGCGTGCGCGCTTCGAGAAGCGCATCGCCGAACTGCGCCCGCTCGCCACGACCACGCCTCCTTGAGGCGGGACGCTTCCCCCATCCCCGAGGTTCGTAATCGGTGGAGGGACTGCCTGTCTTGGCTGCTCCGCCGATGACGACCATTGGGGATGGGCTGAGGGAGGCGCTCCCTGAACCCGCGGTGCCGGCTTCCGTCGAACCCCGCGAACGCACGCGCCACACGGGCCGGACGGCTGTGCCGGGCTTCAGTTCCCCGGCGCCGGCGGGGCGCCCTCGGCGCGGCGGAGCTGAAAAGGCGCGCTGTTGACCACGCCCAGGACAAGCGCCGAGAAGCGATGCTCGCCCGCCTTGAGTGCATGCACCGTCTCGTCGACCGCGCAGCGGTCGTAGTACTCGAGGCCCCGACCGAGGGCGTAGGTGAGCAGTTTCGACGCGAGGCACCGCAGGAACTCCTCCCGTTTGGCGGTCAGCAACACCCGCTTGAGTTCGGCGGGGCCACGGAAGGACTGGCCACTGGCCAGCGCGCCCGCGGGGTCGATCGCGTGCTCGCCCTCCCGATCGCGCCACGCCCCGATGCCGTCGAAGTTCTCGAAGCCAAACCCGATGGGATCCATCAGGGCATGGCAGGACGCGCAGAGTGGATCGGCGCGGTGCTGTTCCATCCGTTCGCGCAGCGTACCGCTGAGCTGGGTGTCGTTCGACTCCTCGAGTTCGGGCACGCCCGGGGGAGGTGGGGGGGGAGGGTCCCCCAAGAGATTGTCGAGCACCCACTTGCCGCGCTTCACCGGTGAAGTGCGGGTCGGGTTCGACGTGAGCGTCAGAAAGCTGCCTTGCGTGAGCACGCCGCCGCGGGCGGTTCCGACCAGACTGACGCGGCGGAACGCGTCGCCCTCGACCTCGTCGAGGCCGTAGTGCCGGGCCAGGCGCGCGTTGACGTAGGTCCAGTCGGCGTCGAGGAACTCGAGCACGCTCCGATCTTCGCGGAGGATGGTTTGCACGAACAACTCGGTTTCGCGTCGCATGGCGGTCCGCAGGGGCTCGTCGAACTCCGGGTACGCGCGCGGGTCAGGCGCCACCACAGCGAGCGTGCGGAACTGGAGCCACTGGCCGGCGAAGTGCTCGACCAACGCGTCGGCCCGCGGATCCGCCAGCAACCGCCGGACCTGCGCCTCGAGGTTCCGCCGCAGTTCCCCGCGCTCCGCCAGCGCGAGCAGGGTTTCGTCCGGCATCGTGCTCCACAGGAAGTAGGAGAGCCGGGAGGCGAGCACGAACTCGTCCACCGGCTGCACCGATCCCGCCTCGACGTTCGCCTCCGGGGTCGCCTCCGGGGTCGCCTCGCGAAAGAGGAAGTGCGGGGACACGAGCACCGCGGACAGCGCGACCCGCACGCTGGCCGTGAAGGATTCACCGTCCGCGCGCGCCATCTCGTAGAACCGCAGCAAGCCCGCAACCTCCCCGGCGGTGACCGGCCGGCGGTAGGCCCGGCGCGCGAACGCGCCGAGGATTTCGCCCGCAGATGCCCGCCAGGCCTCCGGCGTGTCAGCCGCCGGCTCGGTGAAGAAGAGGCGGCGATGGCTGGGGGGGAGCTCCGCGGGGAGCGGGGAAGCCGTCACGACCGCGGCGTCCAGCACGCGTTCCGCCGCGGTGAGATACCGGTCGAAGAGCACGGGCGAGAGCGACAAAACGTCGCCGATGTTGTCGAACCCGTAGCCGATGTCATCCATCGGGAAGTCATCGGCCGGACGGAGGTCCACCCCCGTAAGGTCGCGCAGCGTGTAGTTATACTCGGTGCGGTTCAGGCGCCGCAGCGTCACCCGGCCCGGGTCCGGCCGGGTGCAGTCCACCCAGAACAGCTCGTGCCGGAGCCACGCGATGGCGCGGGCGCGTTCGGCGGGTGAGGGCTGCGGCTTGTTCGCGGGCGGCATCAGCCCCTGCTCGAGGTTTTGAAGCACGGCTTCGAAGATGCGGCGGTGGGTCCGCACTGATTCGACCTCGGGATACTGGCGGAGGTCCAGGCCAGCGCGTTTGCGATCTCCGTGGCAGTCAAAGCAGTAGGTCGCGAAGAGCGATTGGACCTCCCGGGCATAAAGCGCCGGGTCGCTGCGTTCAAGCGGCGATGTGGCCCCGGCCTCGCCCCCGTCGGCGCTTGGCGTGATGGCGACGGCCGAGCCACCGAGGAGCATCGCGGTACACGCCGTGCGCCAGACGCCCGGCGAGCGACCCTTCAGACTCATGAACATGATGTGTGAAGATAGGGAAAGCACCCGCGCCCGCAACCGGGTTTCCGTCGCCTCCGGAGAGCCAAGCCGTCCGCTGCATGAGACACGGCTGTCCCGGCGGGTGGCTGGGGTGCCCTCCCGACTTGCGTCCGGGCCTCGGACCGCGCCATGTTCCCCAGCCATGCGCCCGTCTCTGCCCCGACCCGTGGCTGCCGGCCCGGCCGCCCTGCAAGCCGAGTTCACGCGTGTGAGCCAGCCCTTCCGTTGGCCGGCGGGACGGCAGGTGTTGGCCCCCGGGGACTTCTGCTCGGTGATGGCATTTGTGACCGAGGGCTCGGTGCGCGCCTACCTGCTCGGCGCCGACGGGCGCGAGGTCACCCTCTACCGTATCCGGGACGGGCACGGGTGCGTGCTCTCGGCGTCCTGCCTGCTGGGGGGAACGCCGTTTCCCGCTTCGGCGGCGACGGAGGCGGCGACGACCGGCTGGGCGGTTCCGGCGGAGGCCTTCCGGGAGTGGATGGACCGGCACCGCTACTGGCGGGATTACGTGTTTGGGCTGATCGGCGAGCGGATGGCGGCGGTGCTCGGCCGGTTCGAGGAGGTCGCCTTTCAACGCCTGGACACGCGGCTCGCCCGCCTGCTCCTGAGTCGGGCGGGCGAGGGCGCGACCGCGTTGCGGATCACCCAGACCCAACTCGCAGACGAGCTCGGGAGCGCCCGGGAGGTCATCAGCCGGGCGCTGGGGCGCTGGCGCGCGGCGCGTGTGGTTCGCCCGGCCCGTGGGGAGATCCGGATCCTGGATCGGGCGCGACTGGCTCAACTGGCCGGGACAGCGTGACTTGGTCACAGACGGCATTTTTGAGAACTGCTTGACTCCATCCGCAACGCTAACCGGAGTACCTGGCGGGTGCTGCGCCGGACGGCCGAGCCGTCCCGAGGTTGGCGTCGTGCTTTGGCGCGCGCCGGGGGCGGGGTAGAAACGCTGCCGTTTGTGCGGATGAAAATCTGAGCCACTATTGATGTCGCTTGTATCTATGATGTCTGTGAACCCTCACTACCGAAGTCACGTCGCCTCCTCCTCAGCGCTCTGCTCGACGTTGCTCCTGGCCTTGGGAGTCTGGTTGGGCACGGTCCCAGCCGACGCCCGGGATTTCCGCGTCCTGCAACTACCGAACGGCAACGCGTTCGGGTGCGCCAACTGCCATGTCTCCCCCGCGGGTGGCGGGCCGCGCAACGCCTTCGGTCAGGCGGTGGGGGCGATCACGGGATCCTCGGCCGTGCCGTTCTGGTCCGCGGCGCTGGCCGCGCTGGACTCAGACGGGGACGGGTTCTCGAACGGGTTCGAGCTCGGCGATCCGGAGGGGGACGGCACCACGATTCCGGGTTGGACGGTGACGAACCCGGGGAATGCCGCCAGCAAGCCGGCGAATGCCAGCCCGACGGTGACCCTCACGGCGCCGGCGGATGGCACCACCGTCACGGCCCCGGCAGTCCTGGAGGTCAGTGCCACAGCCACCGACACCGATGGCACGATTGCGCAGGTCGAGTTCTTCGACCAAGGCACGTTGATCGGGACCGTCGCCGCTGCGCCTTACTCCCTGCTGGTGGATTGGAGCGTGGGCACCCACACGCTCACCGCCCGGGCCACGGACAACCTCGGGGCCTCGGCCACTTCAACGCCCGTGACGTTGACCGTGCTGGCGCCGGAACCGGTCACGTTGAGCGCACCCAGTCTGACCGAAGGCCTCCTCACCGTGACGTGGACCGGGGGAGGGGGACCGTACCTCGTCGAGCAGAAGGCGGACCTTGGCCAGCCGTGGGGTGGCTCTTCGCTGGTGGTGACGGACCGCTCGGTTACCCTGCCGGTGACAGGAGGGGCCGTGTTTGTCCGCGTGGCAGATGCGGCGGTGATCGGGCCGCTGGAGTTCACGGCCGGCCTGTCGGGAGCCAACGAACGTCCCGAGCCGGTGAACAGCCCTGGCACGGGCACCGGCAGCTTCACGCTCCAGGACAACACGCTCACCTTCGCCATCACCTATTCCGGGCTGACGGCCACTGCCAACGCGGCCCACATCCATGGGCCGGCCGGCAGCGACGAGAACGCCCAGCCGCTCATCGACCTGGCGCCTTTTAACGGAGGTGCTTTCGGCACCGCCGGCACGTTCACCGGCAAGGTGATTCTGACCGCCGCCCAAAAGGCCGCGCTGCTCGGTGGCCGGACCTATGTGAACATTCACACCGGGAACTTCGGTGCGGGCGAAATCCGGGGGCAGATTGTGCGGTGAGGGGTGTGGAGACTTGCCGCCGGGAGCTGGACCTTGCAGGGTCCGGGCCCATGCATGCGCTTCTGAAAGTCGGGTGGGTGTGCCTGTTGGCATGGACTCTGGCGGTCCCGGGGCACGCGGCTGAGCCCGCGGAGGGCCAGTCGTCCGGTTGGGTATCGCTGTTCAATGGCCGGGGTCTCACGGGCTGGGAGGTGAAATGCCGCCCCGCCGACGCCCAGCGTGTCTGGTTCCGCGTCGTGGACGGCGCCATCGAGGCCAACTCCCTGGACGCGACGGGGCACGACTACGTGTGGCTGGCCACGGCGCGGGAGTACACGAACTTCGTGCTGCGACTGGAGTTCCAGGCTTTCCGGGACAGTCCCGGCAACACCGGCGTGCAGATCCGGTCGCGCTACGACACCGCCGCCGGGTGGCTGGACGGGCCGCAGGTGGACATCCATCCCACCGGTTGGTGGCGGACCGGCATGGTGTGGGACGAGACCCGCGGCAACCAGCGCTGGCTCTGGCCCGCCGTGCCCGCCGGCCAATGGGTGGACGAGACCATGGCGAAACCGGGGATGCGTTGGTACTTCGCGGACGAACCGCCGGGCTGGAATCAGCTCGAGATCGCCGCCGACGGCGCGCGGCTGCGCGCCAGCCTGAACGGTACACCCGTCCTGGACTGGGATGGGACGGGGGTGCTGGACGACGCGACGCATCGCGAGCGGCGGGTTGGACTGCACGGCCACATCGCCCTGCAGATCCATCGGGGCGATCAGCTTCGCGTGCGGTTCCGGGAGATTAGGATCCAGGAACTGCGCTGAGCGGGACCTGCGGCCGGGCGATACCCTTCACGGGACCCCCGCTCGGATAAGAGCCCCCCGACATACAGGTCATCCCGCAGGTGCATCTCGGGACCGGCACATTGCGGCTGGCAACTGCGCGTGATAGCGTTTCGCGCGTGACGACCCAGAATCCGTTTCCCGGCATGAACCCGTTCTTCGAACGGCGGTGGCGGGATGCGCATACCCGGTTGATCACGTATCTGCACGATGCGCTCCAGGAACGGCTGCCGGCGGATCTGGTCGCGTGCGCGGAAGAGGAGAGCGTCACCATCGGCTTCGGCGGTGGAACTACCGCCTACCGCCCCGACCTCCAGATCCAGGAACCCTGGACTCTAAAGGAACCTGCCGGCACGGCGGTCGCCGCCCCTCCAACGCTCAGGGCCGCGACGGAACCGATTCGTGTGTTCGTCGAGGAAGAGACGGAACGCTGGATCGAGATCCGCGATCTTGGCGGCCGACTGATCACGGTGATCGAGTTGCTCAGTCCGTCCAACAAGCGCGGCGGGGTGGATCGCGACCACTACTTGGCGAAACGACGCTCGTTCCGGAGCGGTGGAGCCAACGTGGTGGAGATTGACCTGGTCCGGCAAGGCGCGTCGGTCTTCCCGGACGTGGTCGGCGAGGTGATGCGTCGCGCCAGCGCCTGCTATGGGGTCTGCGTGTTCCGCGCGGCACTGCCCGCAGCGCTCGAGGTGTATCCCATCGGTCTCCGCGAACGTTTGCCGGTCATCCGGGTTCCCTTGCGGCCCAGCGATGCGGACGTGCCGGCGGATCTCCAGCCGTTGATTGACCAATGCCACGAACGGGGCCGCTATCACGTGCTGGATTACCGCGCTGACCCGGACCCGCCTTTCGCGCCCGAAGCGGCTGCTTGGGTGGACCAGGTGCTCCGCGAGGGGGGCTTGCGATAACAAGCCGCAGCCGGCGCGCGCAGGTGTGGGCGCCGACGTGTGGAGGCGTTTGGAGGCCAAGGACGATGCCGCTCCGCCTCCTCACGTCGGCGCCTACGGACTGCCGCGGTTACCGGTGGAGACTGGAACCACCGGATTACACCCTCCAGCCCTGCTCCTGAACGGTGCGCTGGATGGCCGCCACCAGTGCCTCGAGATCGGCGGGAAACACGCGGCCGATGGTGCCGATGCGGAACAGGTCGGCCTGGCTGATCTTGCCCGGGTAAATGATGAAGCCGCGATCGCTCAGGGCGCGATAGAAGACCTCGAAGGTGAAGCGGGGATCGGCCGGGTAATGGAAGCTGGTGATCAACGGGCTCTGCACGTCGGGGTGCAGGTAGGGGCGGAAACCGAGGGCCGTCATGCCGGCCAGCAGCGTGGCGTGGTTGCGTCGGTAGCGCCCCTCGCGGGCGGGGACACCGCCCTCCTGTTCGAGTTCGATGAGGGCCTGGACGAAGGCCAGCAGCGCATGCGTGGGCGGGGTGTAACGGAACTGGCCGTTCTTCTCGAAGCCCTTCCACTGGCCGAGCAGATCGAGGCTCAGGCTGCGGGCCCAGCCTTCACAAGCGAGCAGCCGGGCGCGTCGGCACAGGACGAAGGTGAAGCCCGGAACGCCCTCGAGGCACTTGTTGGCGGAGGAGATGAGGTAATCGACGCCCACGTGTTCGAGGTCGATGGGCAGGCCGCCGAAGGTGCTCATGGCATCGACGATGAACGCGCGCCCACGGCGCCGGGTCACCGCCCCGAGCGCGGCGATGGGATTGAGAATGCCGGACGTGGTCTCGCAGTGCACGGCGCACACGTGGGTGATGGCGGCGTCCTGCTCCAGCGCGGCGTCGAGGGCCGCCGGGTCGTTGGGGGTATGCTCGGGGGTGCGGAGCACAGTGTGATCGATCTTCGCGTGCACGAGCATCTGGACGGCGCGTTCGCCGTAGGCGCCGTTGGCAAGCACGGCGACCTTGCCCTGCGGAGGGACACATGTGGCGAACACGGCCTCGACGCCGAACGTGCCGCTGCCCTGGAGGGGGATGGCCTCCCAGCCCTGCTCCCGGGAAACGCCGGCGACGCGCAGGAGTTCGTCGCGAATCCAACGCACCTTGTCGTTGAACTCGAAGTGCCACGAGCCGGCGTCGTGGAGCATGGCCTGCTTGACGCGGGCGCTGGTGGTGAGTGGCCCGGGGGTGAAGAGGAGTTTGTCGTGAGCGGGGGCGAGGAGGTTCATAGGGGAGCGCGGGTCAAAGGCCGGGCAGGATCAGGGGCAACAGCTCCGCCAGGCTGCCCACGAGGTGGGTGTGGGGATGCACCTGGAGCTGGGTCAGGCTGTGCGTGCCGTTGGTGACCCCGATGACCAGGGCGCAACCCGCTGCCGTGCCTTCCTGCAGATCCGCGGGTGTATCGCCCACCTTAGCCACGTGCCCGCGCTCGGTGACGCCCGCGCGTTTCATGGCCTCGAAGATCAGGTCCGGGTGTGGGCGGCCGCGCGGCACTTCGTCACTGGCGACGGTGGCATCCAACACCCCGGGACGGCTCCAATCCAGGCGTTCAAGCACGACGTCGGCGATGGCGCGGCTGAAGCCGGTATCCAGCGCCACCTTGACACCGGCTGCCTTGAGCTGCGCGAACACCGCGCTCGCACCGGGCATCTCGGTCACCCCCGCCTCGGTGCGGTAAAACGCGATCATGCGCCGGAGGAAATCCGTGTGAAGGCGATCCACCTCGTCCGCCGGGGCGACGTTCTCCCCGGGACGTTTCCGGGTCAGGAGCGCGGCGATCGCGGTCGGTTTGGGGATGCCCATCACCTCGTTGACTTCGCCCCGGGTAACCTCGACTCCGCCGGCTTGGAGGGCGTCACGCAGACACTGGTTCACGGCATCGTCGTCCCGCACCGTGGTCCCTGCCATGTCGAATACGACCAGCTCAATCTTCATGTTGGCGCCGAAGTTCAGGCATTCGCCGGCCTCCGTACAAGAACAAGCAGAGGACGGCCGAGGCGGCGGCCAGCGCGGCGAGACACGAGAACCCGAGGTCGTATCCGCCCAGGTCGAGCACGCGACCGAACTGTTTACCGGCGAGGATGGCGGCCAGGTAGCCGACACCGTCCACCATCCCCGCCACCGTGGCCACATAGGCTTTGCCCCGGATCTCGACCGCCAGAATGCCTGCCAGCAGGCTGTAGGGGCCGTAAGCCAGGAACCCGATGGCTCCCACCGCCGCGGTCGCTGCCAGCACATGGTGTCGCGCCAACGCCGGCAGGAGGAAGACCAACCCGGCGAGGGCCAGCAGCAGGGCAAACAAGAGCCGCTTCCGGGCGGTCGGGGTCGTGCGGCCGAACACCCAACCCAGGAGCACAATGCCCACCGCGCCCAGCGCATCGAAGGGCGTCGAGAGGAACGCCGCGATCCGGCTCGACATCTCCGCGCCGCCCGACTCCTTGAAGAAGTCCACCGTCCACGTGTTGAACGTCTCGCGGAGCAGCGTGAGCGTGAAGCTCAGGGCGCACACCACCCAGAACTGCCGGATGCGCGCCAGCTCGCCGATCTTCCGGAACTCGAATCCCTCCGCGGTCCGGGCCGGTCCGGCGGTGCCAGCGCACGGACGGGAGGTGGCGCTGGCCCGGGGGAGAACGGCCCAGCAGAGGACGAGGATGGCCGCGAGCACCAGCGCCGGACCGCCCATCACCCAGCGCCAGTTGTTCCCGCTCCAGGCCGCAATCTCGCCGGCCAACAACGTGGCGCACACGCCTCCGAAGACAAAGCTCAACGAGAGCACCGCCATCGCCAGGGGCAGGTGGCGTCCGGCAAACCAGTCCGGCACCAGCTTCACCATCGCGCCCCATCCCGCCGAGCCGGCAAGGCGGTTCAGGCTGTAAACCAGCGTCAGGAGAGGCAGGGTCCCCACCAGACCGCCGGCCGCGCCGAAGACGGCCACGGCCAGCATGGCAAGGAGCAAGCTCGCGCGTCCGCCGAACCGATCGATCAGTGGCCCGAAGGTGAACTTGCCGATCATGTAGGCGAGCGTACTGGCGCTGGCCACGATGCCGATCTGCTCCTTCGACAGGTTGAACGCTTCGCGAATCAGCGGCACCGCCACCGAGAAGTTCTTGCGGCACAGGTAAACGCCGATGTAGCCCAGCACCAGCGCGGCCAGGAGCACCCGGGCGCGGGCCGGTGAGATCGTGGGGGCGGACACCTCGCCGGGGCTGGGATCGTGTTGCGACATGTCGTTGTGAGCGCGCGATTCCTGTCGGGCGGAGGCTACCGGACGCGGATCCAGCCCCGGGTGACGATCGGGTGACAAATCATCCGTTCTCAGCCGCGCGGTCGGCGCCGTCGGCGGTTCTGGCCGCTCCGAAAATCAAAGGCCTTGCGGACCGTGCGCCACACGCGCGCCTGCCACGAATCGCCCGCGCCGCCTTCCCCCGTTCCGTCCAGCCGGAGGCAGACGTTGCTGCAGACCGGACACAGCGTCCGCTGCGGGCCGCCGGACAGCCCGATCCGATGCACGCACGCGGCACAGAAGGTCCGGGCACAATGCCCGCACCGATACAGGGCGGGTTCGGCGCGATGATGATGGCAGGCGGGGGTTCCGTCCGGCAAGAACGACGGTCCGGTGGGTTCGGGTTCGGAAAGGGTCGGGATGACAATGGGCGCGGGGGGAATGACGGCGCGCAGGATGACATCGCCCAAGCCCAGTCGCTGGCCGTCGAGGAGTTCGGCTTCCTGCACGGGGCGGCCGTCCACAGTGATGCCGTTGCTGGAGCCCAGGTCCCGCACGCGTACCCCCAGGGGGCTGACCCGCACTTCACAGTGCTGTCCGGAGACCGTGGGGTCCTCGAGCCGTTGCTGGCAGGACTCGGACCGCCCGAGCACGTGGATGCCCGGTTCCAGGGCGAGCACAGCGCCCTGGCGGGAACCCGACTCGATAACAAGCGCGGCCATGGTGTGTCCCGGCGACAATCGCGGGCGGACTATGGCGGGACCGCGGGGGCAAGTCGAACGGGATCTTGGTCAGCTCCGGGGGCGGCTACTCCTTGCCGTAGAACCACCAGTTTTCCCGGTGGCGACCTTCCAGGGCTTGTCGGAGGAACTGCTCAGCCGGGACGGCGTAGCCGATCCAGGGGCCGTCGCCATTCTGTCGCTCGCGGTAGATGTGAAAGCCGAGGAGGCGATAGTGGTCGGAACCGTCAGCGGCTGGGACATACAGGCCCGCTCCGCTGTCCCCGCCTACAGAGACTCTCCAGGGATTCTCGGCGTCGGCGTCTGCAAGCGTCGCCAGGGGATAGCGGTAGTACCAGACCTCGGGATAGCGGATGCGCCGGCCGGTAGCCAGGACGACGCGCTCGAAGGGCTGCGGCGTCAGTCCGATGAGGTTGACCTCGAGCCGGAAGGGTTCCCTCGCGTTGGCGCCATGGGGATCCAGTTGGCGCTCGCGTTGCACCCACAGCCAACTGCCCTCCCGATCCTCCGCACCGACGCGAACGGTGTCGGTCGCCGTCGCGAGTTCGCCATCGAATTCCGCCGGCCACGAGCAGGCGGGCGGGGCAGGGTCGAGCGGTGGCGGGACACGGAAGACCACGGCATCCAGCAGGTCAGGCGGGAGACCCAGTTCGCGAGTCACGAACTGATTTCTGGGAAGGGGGGTACGTACTCCGTTGGCGATATGCAGGGTGCGATCGCCGGTGGGGATCCGCCACGGAGGTGTGGAAGTGGGGATGAAAACGTGTCCGGCGCTGACCGCGTGGCACTGGGCGGTGGACTCGCGGACAAAGGCGCCCACGGTGCCGGCTTCCAGCCCGCTCGCGGGGTTGCCGCCCGGTCGGGGGAAAATGCCAAACAGCCGGCCGACATTGGTGGTGCCGACGACGGTCAGGGAGCGAAGACGGCCGGACTCGAGTTGGATCCCGCCACTGGGGGCCTCGTAGGGGCTCGCCGAAAGAACATCCACCGGCACGCGCACCGGGGTCTTTCGACCGGGCAGCCGTACCGGGATGGTCTTGGGGAGGACCTCACCCCCCAACCGTCGGATCTGCGCCGCGGAGACCTTGCGGGTGACGAACACCTGAATGCATAATCCCCCCGGGGCCCCGGCAGGCCGCACGATTCGGAGCGACCGGCCCCGCAGTTTCTTGCCGACGCCGAGGCCCACAACGCCCTCCCACTTCAGGAACCGCTGGGCGAAGCGCAACGCGATGGGCAGCGCGGGGTGGGCCTTCCCCCAGGCGGCCCAGTGGCGACTGCGAGGCCAGCGAGACAGGCGCCGGGCGGGACGGGATTTCATGGCCGGAGTTTCAGGGCAAGCTCGGTCGCCGGGCCGGGGACGACCACCTGGATTTGGGCTGGCCCCGAAGCCGCCGGAGGCGACACCTTGACTCTGGCGTTGGTGAACGGGGCCGGCTCTTGGAAGAAGCTGAGCAGTCCCTCTTTTACCCGCGCCGCGTATCCCTCCGGGAAGACCGTGCCTGCCTGCGCTTCGAGCTTAAGTTCCACGTCGCCTTCGCCGGTGGCGGTAACCTGGGTCTTGCCCGGATCGATGACCGTTCCCAGTTTGTCGCCCCAGCGCGAACCGGCTTGGCTGGAGCGGAAGGCAGTTTCGAGGTTCTTCATGGCCTGCTCCGTCGTCATGCCGCCTGTGCCACCGCGGTTCGTCGCCACTTCCAGCGTGGGCCGGTCGGTGGCCGGGGCGAGGAAGACGTCGCTCGTAGTGTTGAAGCCGATGACGGTGAAAGGCGGGCACGGGATGAAGGCCATGTCCTGGCGGATCCAGGGCAAGTTTGACATCCGCACCGCCAGGTCCAGAGAGTCTTCGGGGTCCGTGCCGGCAGCCCGGACGAGACGGCGGGAGAGCCGGTCGATCTCGCGGGGCTTCAGCACGGGGTAAAGGCCCGGTTGGGCGATGCGGACTTCGGCGAGCTTGAAGAGGAGGACTTCACCGAGCATCGCTTTGGCGGCGGCGGTGGCGGCTTCGCCGATCTGGCCGGCTTCCTCGCCGGTCTTGAGGGCTTTGGCCACCTGCGGCAGGCCCAGCCCCGGGGGCAGACCCACGGCGGCCGGCGCCCAGGTGGTGAAGATGTTGGCGGCAGCTTCGGAGGCGTGCTCGAACTGGTTGATGACATAAGGGATGAGATTCGAGTTGTCCACGCGCTGGGAAAAGACTTCCGCCGCCCAGCCGTTGCGGAGCTGGGTTTCGATGTCCGCGGTACCGAGGCCGGCTTTGGGTTGGATCACGTACTGCTCTTCGAAGTCTGGCAGATACACGACGTCGAAACGGTCTCCGAGGCGCGTCACGGGATCGGAGGTGTTGAGGAAGCCGGTACGGGCATGCAGTTCACTGGGGGGGCGTTCGGTCTTGACGGTGTCGGGGCCGCCGGTGGCTCCGGCAGTGCCGGCGAGGGCGGTCAGGGCGTTGGTGGCAGCACCGGCCAGTGCGGCCGTGCCACCTTCCTGGCCGCCGGCACGGGAGGGGGCCGCGTTGGTGCCCGGGGGTTGGGCGAGCGTCAGGGCCAGGGCCTGGGTGATGGAGATGCGCTTGGGTGCCACTTTGCGCACCCAGGTGGGGGTGTCAGCGGGCGTTTCGAGAGTGTAGCCGTCGGCGTCACGTCGGAAGCTGATCAGTGCGGTTCGCTGCGCGACGGGGGTGGATTGTTTGAGGCTGAGGAAGGGGCGTGGCAGGTAATACCGGACCCCTTTCATGGCGTCGGCCTTCTTCTGCTGCGCGTCGGACCATTGATCGTACTGGGTGGGGGGGGGCACCTTCACGTAGTTCAGCCGGGCGCAGCCGGAGCACGCGAGGAGGGCAGCCAGCGACAGGAGCGGGACAACAGGCGGTCTCATGGGAGGGGGGGGAGGCGACGGAACGTGGCTGGGTTCGAAGGACCGGCGGGATTCCTCAGGGCCCGCGGAGCGGGCTGGGAACGGCGGGCGACCCCGGCAGCCGGCGGGGTCGAAGGGCAGGAGTTGCACATACCCAACGGTGAGCAGAGGGTAGGCCTCGAGGGATGGCATGTCAAAGAGATACTTAAATGCCATGAAAAAGGAATTCTTAGTAACAGGCGTCGGGTGATGAGGGACGCGGAAGTCCGGCGCAGCCGTTGGGCTGGCGCGCGGGGCGGGGCCGGCTGCTCCAAAGCGAACCCGGGCGGAGGAGTCCGTGACTCCTCCGCCCGGGTGGGGAAGCGCGCCGCCGGGCGGCGGCCGTGAAGTTCAGGGCTGGCTGTACTGGGCGGTGGCCTGGAGGGTGCCGAGGCCCTTGGGGACGGTGACGTTGAAGGTGACCGCGCCGTTGGCCAGATTCTGGGGCGCTGGCTGGATCACGCTGGTGGCCGTCGTGATCCGCAACTGGACGGGCGTGCCATTGGGGATGCCGGTGCCGTTCACGACGATGTTGACGGGGCCGGCGTCGGTGAAGACGACGTCCGGGGTGAGGAGGTTGCCGGTGGGCGGCTGCAGGACGTTGACGCCCTTGACGCTGACGATGCTGAGGCTGCCGGCCTGGTTGAGGTCGCCGTTGGCACTGGGCAGGCCGACCACGGCCGGCGGATTCTGGCCGCCGGTGAGGGTGCGGGCGTAGGCCTCGACGCGGATGCGGCCGTTGGGGTTGTTCTGGTTCCCGCCGTAGGCCTCGAGGGAGCCAGGGCCGGTGACGCGGTCGGCGCGGAGGAGGATGGCACCGCCGGAGCCGCGGCCGCCGTAGCTGGCGTTGCTCCACTGGTACTCGCCGCCGTTGGCGCGGATGACGCCGTTGAGGGTGATGTCGCGGGAGGAGGCGATCATGATCGCGCCGCCACCGCCGCCGCCCCGACCGCCGTCCCAGTCATTGTTCGAGGCGCCGCCGCCGCCGCCAGAACCGCCGAGCAGGGGTTGCAGGAACACGTTGCCGTAGGTGCCGTTGTACTCGCCGGGCTTGCCGTCGCGCAGGTTGGGATTGGTCTGCTGCGCGGTGCCGGGGTCGCCGCCACCCGGGCCCCTACCGGGTTGGCCCACGTAGGAAGCGGAGGAGCTGAAGCGGATCCCGCCGAGGCCGCCGTCGAAACCGCCGGGGCCGCCGCGGGCGGGTTGACCGGGCGGGAGGTCGTTCGCGGCGAACTGCCCGCTGACATCGACCGCGCCGTTGATGACGACGTCTTCGGTGGCGAGCCAGCGGATGGGAGGCAGGGCGAGGTTGGTTTCGATGCCGAACCGGACGGTGACCCCTACCGGGATGTTGATCGAGGTGAAGTTCCAGATGCCGTTGGGGCGGGACCTGACGTTGAAGTTCTGGATCTTGCCGCTCAACCAGGACCAGTCGGTCCCGTTCCAGAGCCAGGTGTCGGCGGCGTAGTTGTCCACGCTCGGGATGTCGCCGCCGAACATGACCCCGAGCTGTCGGGACGCGTCCCACACCATGGCGTGGTACTGGCGCGGGTTCGGGGAGTTGGGCGGCGTCAGTTGGGTCCAGTCTGTGCCGTTCCAACTCCAACTCTGTTGCTGATTGCTGCCACTGAACATCAGGATGGTGTTGCTCGTGCCGTCAAAGATGAGCGTGGGCCAACTCTTCGCGGACGGCACATTGAAGGAGCCGCGCTGGGTCCAGTTGTTGCCATCCCAGATCCAGGTCTGGCCGAAGTTGCCGAACAGGACGACTTCCTGGCGGACGGGATCGTAGGCCATCGCGCTGCGGTCGGTGGCCTGCGGGCGGGTGGCCGGGTTGGACGCCGTCCAGTCGGTGCCGTCCCAGAGCCAGGTTTCCTGGCCGCCGTTGGCGCCGCCGAACAGCACGACGCGCTGGCGCGCGGCGTCATAGGCCAGGCAGTAGTTCTCGCGCGGCGAGGGCGAGTTCGCTGGGGTCTTTTGGGTCCAGGTGGTGCCGTTCCAGACCCAGGTGTCGTTCAGGCGGCCGGTGTTGCGGGTGCCGCCGAAGAGGACGACCTCCTGCCGGGCGGCGTCAAATACCATGCGGTGGCCCCAGCGATCCACGGGGCTGGTGGCGGGGAGGCGGCGCACCCAGTTGTTGCCGCTCAACACCCAGGTGTCCGCCATGCCGCTGCCGTTGTAGCCGCCGAAGAGCACGGTCTCCTGGCGGACGGCGTCGTAGGCCATGCCGTGGGAGTTGCGGCCGGGGGCGATTTCACGGAACGTCAGGGGTCCATCGGCGCCCGTCGAGCCGCTGCTGAACGGGAGGTCGGGGTCGATGGCCCGCAGGCTCGCAGGGAGCAGGAGGGTTAGCGTCAACGCGAGCGGGGGGGCCACGCGCGCGAGACTACGGATGCTCGGTGTCTTCATGGTCGTCTCAGGTTTTTACAGAGTTGGACAGGGGGGCGCCGTGCGGGGACGGACGCAGGGTTGAGCGGCGGGTTGGGGGACGGGCATTTCCTTACTGGTTGTGGTAGCTCACCACCGGGGAAACCGACAAGCGGTCCGGGGTGGTTTCGGGCTGGGCGTTGAGATAGCTGACCACCGGGGAGACGAACGGGACCGGCGTGCCGGGCGCGAGGGTCTCCGCTACCGCGTTGAGGTAGCTGGCGACGGGCGAGGCGATGTGCACGGGGGTCCCGGCCGGGAGGGTTTCGGCGGTGGCGTTCAGGTAACTGGTGACCGGCGAGGTCACGTGCAGCGGCGTGCCGGACGGGGCGCCATCGGGCAACGCGTTCAGGAAGCTGGCGGGACTGGAAGCGACGATGAATTGCGGCTGCGAGAGGCTGTTGGCGGGGTCGGTGCCCTCGAGCACTTCGCCGAGGTCGTCCCACCCATCGCCGTCGGAATCTCCGAGCAGTGGGTGGGTACCGTAGCGTTGCTCGTCGAGGTTCTTGAGGCCGTCGCCGTCGGGGTCTTCGTCGCCGTCGTTCACTCCGTTGCCATCGCTGTCTCGCAGCCGCGGGTCGTAGCCGAAGAGCAGTTCCCAACGGGTGCGCAGGCCGTCGCCGTCGGGGTCCTCGTCGCCGTCGAGGATGCCATTGCCGTTGGTGTCCGGGTTGTCGGGATCCAGGCCGAGCGCTTCCTCGATGTTGTCCGGGACGCCGTCGTTGTCGCGGTCCTCCTGGCCGAGCACCCAGAAGTTCCAGATGGCGGGCGCGGCGAGGGGGTTGCCGGCCAGGTCGGCAATGGGCGGGCGGATCTGCACCTGGTACAGGCCGGGTGCCAGCGGTCCCGGGAAGGGGAGGAACAAAGCGTTGAGGCTGGAGCGGTAATCGGCAGTGAAGTCGGCCCGGGAAATGTCGTCGGCCGTACCGAGCACGCCATCGTTGCCGGCGGCGATCACGCGCACGCTGGCGGTGGTCAAGGTGGCCGTGTCGATGGGCTCGCTGAAATAGGCGGCGACCGCGTCGGTCGAGCCGACGATGGCGCCGGAGGCTGGGAAGCGCCGGATGATGCGGGGCGCGGTCGCGTCGGGGACCAGGTTGACGGTGTATTCGGTGGACCAGGCGAAGTTGCCGCCGGTGTCGAAGGCACGGGCGCGGAGGCGGAAGCTGGTCTGGTTCGGACCGAGCAACGGGGTGACGAAAACGGACTCGAAGGGGTAGTTCCCGTCGACGGCGATGCGGTTGCCGTCCACATAGAATTCGACGCGGGCCACCTGAACGTCGTCGCTGACGCGGGCGGTGACGGTGACGAGTTTGCCTTCTTCAGCCTGGGGCGGGTCGAGGGGGAAGTCAGCCGCCAGACGGATGGTGGGGGGTTGGTTGCCGGCGTCGTAGGCCAGGTAGTTGAGCACCTGGAGGCCGGCGCGGCCGTCGGCGATGTAGGCCAGGCCGTTGTAGAGAGCAGCGGCGGTGGCCAGACCCGGTGTTTGGAGGGTGGTCAGAAAGGCCGACCCCAAACCGTCGTTGCCGAGGTTGTAGAGGGAGACATGGTGAGGGCCGTCATCGGTGCTGTTCGGGCTGACACAGGCAATGCCGAGCCCCGAGCCGTTGGGGACCATCTGCTTCCAGCCGAAGGAGGAAGTGTTGTTGACGCGCAGGCTGCGGAGGTTTTCCCGGTCGGAGACATCCAGCACATTGAAGCCTGCGGTATGGGAGGCGTAGGCGAGGCCGTCAGCGACAAAGAGCCGGAGGCGTCGCTGGCCCGCGCCGACGCCACCCGGGGAATCCACGCTCGAGCTGACGCGGAGCTCACCTTCGTCCAGTGGGAGCGCGAAGAGGCGGCCCACGGCCAGCACGAAGAGGGTGTTCCGCGAAATGGCCACGTCCTGGATGTTCGGGTTGTTGGGGAGCCGCAGCCGTTCCAGGACCAGCCCGCGGTTGAGATCCACCGCGTTCACTTCTCCGTTGGCCAGCCCGACGTAGCCCACGCCGCCGAGCGCGGCGACGGCGACGGCGTTGGCGGTGAGCCTGACTTGCTGGGTGATGCGGGCGTTGGCGGGCAGGGCCAGGTCGATGACCACGAGTCCTCCCGGTCCGTCGGCGACCGCCACGCGGAGGGCGTCCTGGGCGTTGGGTTGGGCGATCAAGGCGAGGCTGCGGGCGGAGCCGGGGGTGTCGACTTGGGCCACCCGCGTGGGCGTGAAGCCGTTCTCCACGTTGAAGAGGGCCACCCCGGCTTCCGAGTCAGCGACGGCGACATAGTTGTTCATCGCCGCGACGTCCACGGCATTGCCGGGGGTGTCGGCGGTGCCCAGCACCCCCGTGGCCACGGGCAGGCCATCCAGCGGATTGGTGCCGGCGCGGACTTCGGCGCCGTCGCTGATGCCGTCGCCGTCGGTGTCCCACTTCAGCTTGTTCGTGCCCAGGATCAGTTCGGCCGCGTCGCGGAGCCCATCGCCGTCGGAATCGGTCGAGCGATCCCGACGCATGATCACGGCGGGGAGCTGGAAGCGGCGGCCGGTGTCGGCGCTGATCCAGTCGGCGGTGCCGATTCTTCCGGTAGCGGGGTGGAAGACCCACTGGCGATAGCGGGTGTTGGGAGCCATGATGAGGCTCTCGTGGCCTTCGCCGTTCCGGCCGGTGACGCCTCGCTGCTCGATGAGGCCGGTCTCGAGGTTCATGAGGGCGAAGTAATGGAGCCCGAGGGAGAACGGGCGATTCCGCACATCCGGCTTGAGCGGGTCCGTGCCGTCCAGGGTCTCGCGGAAATCACTGCGGCCGTCGCCGTCCGTGTCGCGGTTGCGCGGATTCGTGCCGAGCTCGTACTCGGTGCGGTTCCGGAGGCCGTCTCCGTCGGCATCGGCCAGCGCGTCGCGCGGATCATTCGGGTTGAGGCCGTTGGCGCGTTCCCAGTCGTCGGGCATGCCATCGTTGTCGAGGTCGTCGGGCGCGGGAACGGTGATAGTGACCGAGCCAAAGATGGGATGGCCGTCGATCCCCAGCGCGTGGTTCACCACCAGGTGGGCGATTCCGGCCGCGACCGCCGTGACCTGCCCGCCGGCGCTGACGGTGGCCACGTCCGGACGCGGGCTCTGATAGACGGAGAGCGGGGAGCTTGTGAGATCGATGCGGCTGCCGTCGTTGTAGACGCCCACGATGCGCAGTTGGATCGTCCGGCCCGGGGTCAGCGTGGTTTCCGGGGCGCTGACTTCCAGACGCACGAGCGTGGCTCCGCCCGGGGCCGCCAGTCCCGCCAGATGGCGGGCCAGGAAGAACGGAGGACACGGGGTCCATCCCTGGGCTGTGGCGTGATTGCGGATTTCGGTGATCCTGCCGTCGAGGACCGCCTGACCGGCCTGGTAGGCGCCGTCGGTGCGCGCTCCGTCATGGCCCACGTTGAAGGCGCTCACCCCGTTGACGAACTGGGTTTGCAGCGAGGTCTGGTGCTGGGCCACGCGTGCGCCGAGAATCAGCTCGGCTTCGGCGGCATCCCGGTCGCAAGGCACCGATTCAGCCTCAATGGCCGCCTCGATATTTTGCCAAAGGGGCCCCAGAATGCCGGGCCAGTCCACGTCCCGGTGATGCACCTCGTGGGCGAGACTGGCGGCGCGCAGGTGCCAGGAACCGCGGCCGCGACCGAGGTAGCCTGCCAACTCGTCGATGATGGCGCAGTAGTTGCCGGCGACCACGTTTCCGCCTGCGCCGATTACGGGTTCGGTGCTCACGAAACCGCTGTTCAGGCTGGTGTTGATCTTGCCGCGCCAGACGAGCCGGGAGACGCGGAACCTCCAGGTCTGCGAGCCGGCGTCGAAGCAGACGCCTCCCTGGATTTCGAAGCCGCGGTGGCTGGTGTAGTTGCCGCCCGCGTCGGTGTCGTCGCTGGTGATGGGCCAATCGCTCTGGTCCACGGGGCCCGGGGCGTTGGCGCCGCAGGCCGGTCCCAAACCCTCGCAGTCGCCGTCGCCATCCCCATCCCCGTCGCCATCGCCATCGCCATCGCCATCGCCGTCGCCATCCCCGTCCCCGTCTCCGTCTCCGTCCCCGTCACCATCCCCATCCCCATCCCCGTCTCCGTCGCCGTCTCCGTCGCCATCGCCATCGCCGTCGCCGTCGCCGTCGCCATCACCGTCACCGTCGCCATCACCGCCGCCAAGGAGATTGTCGCAGTTACCGTCCGAACCGGGGAAGGTGCCGTGCCAGCCCGGTTGCCGGACCCCGACGCCCGGGTCGGTCTCGACGAAATTGCCATCGGCCGTGACGGTCATGGGGCCGCCGAGTTCCCACCTGCCGGTGTCGTGGTTGAAGCTCCAGAGCGCACTCTTGGCCCCGGGCGGCAGCTTCTGGCCCGTGCGAGGATCGGGGAGATTCGGAAAGCGTACGGGGGCCGGCACGTCGAAGTTCATGGCCCCGTCGGTTTGGATCGTGATGACCAGCGGCAGTGCCAGACCTGGCGGGAGCGGTTCAGGCAGACGGTCCGGGGGCACGGGGGCAATCCCGACGCGTCCCCCGCGGTTGCCGTCGTTGGCAAACAGGGAGTTGGCTGGGACGACGACTTCGACCCCTTGGAGCGCCGGGTTTTCCTGGACGACTTCGGGCGGGAAGGTCACTCGGGTGTCCTCCGTGGCGCTCACGGGTTGGAGGGTGCCTTGGCGAACCCGCGGCAGGAAGATCTCGCCGCTGCCCGCCGCCAGGTTGTCCTCGCGTCCGGCGACTGCCTCCCAGGCCTTGCCGATGAAGGGGTAGTAGTCGCCGTTGGGCCAGTTGCTCCCAGCCGCAGTGCGACCATCCACGTGCACGAAGAAGCGCCCCACGGGGGCCGGTTGCAGCTTGAAGAACCCGGTGGCATCGGTGACCGCGCGCAGGGTTTCCTCGGCGCCATCCACGGTGATGGTCACGCCTGCGAGGGGGCGGTTGACGAATTCGCCCGGCCGGCCGCCCGGCTCGGCGTCGGAGGCAAAGACATGGCCGATGACCCCGGTGGTGGCGAGCGGCGTGGCGCTGAAGGTGTCGAAGAAGATCGAACGTCGCCCGCCCGGCTGGCCGTCGCCATCCGCGTCCACGAGTTGGCCCGAGGCATCGCGGAGGTCCGTCGCATCGAGCGTGACGCGTACCCGGGCGCCGGCCGGCAGGTCCTCGAGGTAGAACAACGTGGCGCGGCGGCGGTCCTGGGAGAGCTCGACCCGGGCCAGCAAACGGCGGCCGCCGAATTCGGCGGACAGCTTCGTGGTGTCGAGCATCGTGTCAGCCGCCAGGGGCGCGGAGAAGTCGAAGATCGTGCCGCGGGTCACCGAGACACCGTGGGAACCGTTGGGAGGCGACGTGCCTTCCACCACGGTCAGCGGCTGCGGCCCTGCGGCGCGCAGGCGGAAGTAGCGCGTCTGGCCCTGGACCGAAACAGCCACGGCGAGGCGGTCGCCGTCCGGCACCACGGGCTGCCCGACGGGTTCCCAGAGGGCCCCGGGTCCGAGGCGGGGGGTCGCCTCGAGGACGTACTCGCCCGCGGCGGCGGGCCACGCGATCCGCACCGACTGCGGAGGCTGGGGCTGCACGCTCAGCGCCGGGGGTGAGGGTGCCTGGGTGAGCACGCCCACGGCACCGACGACGGAGCCGAGAGCGACAAGCCAAAGGACACGCTGCCTGGTCATGAGATCCGGAGGGGTGGCGGAAGGAAAACGCGGGAGGAAGCGGGACAGAACTCGGGGTCTACCCGGGGTCTCGTGCAAGCCGGGCGCACCGGCTCGCCGGTTGGGGCGCTCGCGGCGGCGGCATCGTTGAGTCGCTGGGTCCTCACCACGGCGGAAGGGGTAGCACGAGCAGATGGGCCGTCAAGAAAAATTCTTGAATTCATGCATTGTACTTATTTGAGTGCGCCGTGTTGGAGCCGGGTCTGCTGGGTGCTGCGCAGCAAGGCGTGTCGCAGAAAAGCATTGCGCGACGGCGAGGGACTCCGCCTGAATAACCGCGGCCTTCGGAATCCGACCACCGTGAAACCAACCGACCTGCGGGGCATCCTGCAATACATACCGCGCTTCCGGGAGAAGCCGTTCGTCATCAGCCTGGATGGGGTGATCGTGACGGACGAGAACTTCGCGAACATCCTGATGGATGTGGCCGTGCTGCGTTCGCTCAGCATCCGGGTGGTGCTGGTCCATGGCGCCTCGGCCCAGATCCGGCTTCTGGCGCAGCAGCAGGCGGTGGCGGCCTCGAATCTGGACGGGACGGGGGTGACGGATCCGGAGACGTTGCGGCTGGCGCTGACGGCGTCGAACCGGCTGACGCACGAGATCCTCGAGGGCCTGGCGACGCAGGATCTGCGCGCGGCCTGCCCGAACGCGATCGTGGCGCATCCGACGGGGATTCTGCAGGGCGTGGACCAGCAATTGACGGGCAAGGTCGAACGGGTGGACACGGAGCTGCTGCTGGCCTTGCTGCAGGATGGCATCATCCCGGTGATTCCGCCGTTGGGTTTTGACGGCGAAGGGCGCACCTACCGGGTGAACTCGGACGGCGTGGCGGTGGCCGTGGCTGAGGCGATCAAGGCCGTGAAGGTGATCTTCGTCACCTCGTACGATGGTCTTGCACACGAAGGCCGGCTGCTGCGGCAGGTGCTGGCCAGCGATCTGCAGCGGCTGCTGACCGAGCAGCGGAGCGGCTTTGGCGCCGACCTCCTCTCGAAGGCGATCCACGCCGCCGCCGCCTGTCGGGCGGGGGTTCCGCGCGTGCATGTGATCAACGGATGTGTGGACGAGGCGCTGCTGACCGAGGTGTTCTCGAACGAAGGGGTCGGCACGCTCGTTTATGCCAATGAGTACCAGCAGATCCGGCGCGCCTTGAAGAAGGATATTCCCAGCATCCTCAAGCTCATCCAGCCCTCGGTCGAGAACGAGGAGATCGTCAAGCGCACGCGGGCGAGCATCGAGCGGCAACTGGCGGATTACTACCTGTTCGAGACGGACAAGAACCCGGTGGGCTGTGTGGCGTTGCACACGTATCCGGACCACGGCGTGGGCGAGTTGGCCTGCCTGTGCGTCAAGCCCTCGCACGAGAACCAGGGCGTGGGACGGAAGCTGCTGCAGTTCGTTGAACGAAGGGCGCGCGAGCAGGGGCTGCAGACGCTCTGCGCCCTCTCGACCCAGGCCTTCACCTACTTCCAGTCGAAGGGCGGCTTCGCCGAGGGTTCCCCGGAGGATCTCCCGCCGGTCCGGCGGGAGAAGTATGAGCAGACCGGCCGTCGCTCGAAGGTCCTGGTGAAGCATCTGAAGTAGCCGCTCCTCCCTTCGCCCCCGATCGCATGTTGTCCTTCCTGCCCGTGCCCCGGAGAGCGGGGTCGCCTTGTTTCGCGACGCGGGAGTGGGAGAACCCCGGACCCCATGGGCCGACGATGTCCTTTGGCCGCCCCGTGCGGCTTCCCCGGCCGTTTCTGCTGAGCTGTCGTCGGTTGGGCGTGCAGCTCACGCGGCAGGTCTTGCTGGTCTGGGTGGGGAGTCAGTGTGTGGAGTGGTGTGTCCGAGGCCGGGGAACTTCCGGCCTGGTGTACCAGATGCGCCGTCGTCTGGTGGCCTCCACCTCGCGGTTCGGGGTCGGCGAACAGGCGGATTCACATCGGACTCCACGGGGGCTGCATCGGGTGGCGCGCAAGTCGGGGGGTGGCTGGCCGGTCGGGACGGTATTCGAGGCGCGCCAACCGGTGGGATACACCTGGCAGGGCCGGCCGAACGCGGCCATTGCCCACCGGATTCTGTGGCTGGAGGGGCTGGAACCGGGTCGCAACCGGGGGGACGCGGTGGATTCGTTCCGGCGGTTCATTTACGTGCATGGCGTTGGGGACGAACTGACACTGGGCCGGCCGGCCTCGCGCGGTTGCGTCCATCTGGCGGCGGGCGACCTTATGCCGTTGTACGATGCACTGCCGGAAGCCAGCCTTGTTTGGGTGTCGGAAGCCCACGCGCCACCGCGGATTGGGTGCGCTAAAGCTCTGTCGGGGAGCCGCTAGCGGCGGAAGTGAAATTTCCGAAAAAAACCCTTGCGACCACAATCGGTTGTACTACGCTGCGGTCCATCACCCAACTAAATGGGGTGTCGGCGAGCCTCCGGTACCGCGGTTTGGCCGACGTCTTGGGAAGGGTGATCCAGTTTTAGACGCAAGCTCACACGGCCAGCCGATGCCGCCCGGCCTTCGACCACTGCAACGACTTAGAACCAGCCACTGCCATGATTGACGCCCCTGCTCCCATCGCCACGTCGCCGTCGGTCCCTGCCAACCGCCGCCGCTCCGTGCCCGTGACCGGCTCCCGAACTCCGCGCAAGCCGTCGCGTGGCCAGCGCCTGACGTTCGAGCGGGTGTTCAGCGATGCCAACGTCAGCCCCTTTGACCAGGTCGAGTGGGAACGTCGGACGGCCGAGATCACCGATGACGCCGGCAAGACCGTGTTTCGTCAGGACAACGTCGAGGTGCCGAAGTCCTGGTCGCAGTTGGCGACGAAGGTCGTGTGTTCGAAGTACTTCTACGGGGACCCGGCCAAGCCGGAGCGCGAGCATTCGGTGCGCCAGCTCATCCACCGGGTCACGCGAACCATCGCGGATTGGGGCGTGCAGGACGGGTATTTCTCACCGGCGGACGGCGAGGTGTTCTACCAGGAGCTGACGTGGCTGTGCCTGAACCAGTACGGCGCGTTCAACTCGCCGGTCTGGTTCAACGTCGGGCTGTTTCACCAGTACGGCATCGGGCAGCACTCGGACCGGGGCAACTGGCACTGGGACCCGCAGGCGGGTGAGGCGCGGCGGGCGGGCACGCAGTACGAGTACCCGCAGTGCAGCGCCTGCTTCATCCAGTCGGTGGAGGACAACATGGAGAGCATCATGAACCTCGCCTACGCGGAGGCGATGCTGTTCAAGTTCGGCTCGGGCACGGGCACGGACCTTTCGCCGATCCGCTCGAGCAAGGAGAAGCTCTCGGGCGGCGGCCGGCCGAGCGGGCCGATGAGCTTCCTAAAGGTCTACGACCAGGTGGCGAACGTCGTGAAATCGGGAGGCAAGACGCGGCGGGCGGCCAAGATGAACACCCTGCACGACTGGCACGGGGACATCGAGGAGTTCATCACGGCCAAGATGAAGGAGGAGAAGAAAGCCTGGGCCCTCATCGAGCAGGGCTACGACGGCTCGTTCAACGGCGACGCTTACGGCTCGGTCATGTACCAGAACGAGAACCTGTCCGTGCGCGTCTCCGATGCCTTCATGCAGGCGGCGGTCGAGGGACGGGAATGGGTGACCCGGGCGGTGACCACGGGCGAACCCCTCGAGCGGAAGGATGCCTCGAAGCTGCTGGACCAGGTGGCCGAGGGCACCTGGGTCTGCGGCGATCCCGGGTTGCAGTACGACGGTGCGATCCAGAAGTGGCACACTTGCGCGGGCACCGAGCCCATCCACTCGACCAACCCTTGCAGCGAGTATGTGTTTCTGAACAACACCGCCTGCAATCTCGCGTCGCTAAACCTGCTCAAGTTCAAGCGCGAGGACGGCCGGTTCGATGTTGCCCGGTTCAAGGCCGCCGTGCGCCTCTTCATCACGGCACAGGAGATCCTCGTGGACAACGCGAGTTACCCGACCCAGGTCATCGCGGAGAATTCGCACCGGTTCCGCACGCTGGGGCTCGGCTACGCCAACCTCGGCTCGCTGGTGATGAGCTACGGGCTGCCCTACGACTCGGACGAAGGCCGCGCGCTGGCGGGGGCCCTCACCGCCATCATGACGGGCGAGGCCTACCGCCAAAGCGCGGAGATGGCCACGCGGCTGCGTCCGTTCCCGGGCTATCGCGATGCCCGCTGCGGCGGGGTGGCGCGGCCCCTGCAACGGGACAACGTGGCGTCCATGCAGCGGGTGATCGAGCAGCACCGGGCCGCGGTGGAGGAGATCCATCCCAGCGAGGAGTTCGGCTACCTCAAGCACGAGGCGCGTCAATCGTGGGAGGATGCCCTGGCCGTGGGGCGCAAACAGGGCTATCGCAACGCCCAGGTCACCGTGCTCGCGCCCACCGGGACCATCGCGTTCCTCATGGACTGCGACACGACTGGCATCGAGCCCGACATTGCGCTGGTGAAATACAAGGTCCTGGCCGGGGGCGGGATGCTGAAGATCGTCAACCGCACGGTCCCGGAGGCCTTGCGGCGGCTGGGTTACGGCCAGGCCGAGAGCGCGCGCATCCTCGAGCACATCGAGGAGTTCGACACGATCGAAGATGTGGTGCTCAAGGCGGAGCATGCGCGCGTCAAGGAGAACCGTGCGAAGGCGGGGGACCGCGTTGCGTCGGGCCTCAAGCCTGCGCATCTGGCGGTGTTCGACTGTGCCTTCAAGCCTGCCCAGGGCAGCCGCAGCATCCACTACCTGGCCCACCTCAAGATGATGGCCGCCTCGCAGCCGTTCATCAGCGGAGCGATCTCCAAGACCGTGAACATGCCCACCGAGGCCACGCCGCGGGAGATCCGGGACACGTACCTCGAGGCCTGGCGCATGGGACTCAAGTGCGTGGCGATTTACCGCGACGGCTCAAAGCGCTCGCAACCCTTGAACACCAGCCGCAAGGCGGGCGGCGAAGGGGCGGCGGGAGCGGGCGATGCCGAGGCGCTGGCGGCGCGGTTGCGCGAGGTCGAGGCCGATCTGGCGCGGTTGCGGGCCGAGACAGGCCGGCCGCTGCGGCGGCGCCTGCCGGAGACCCGGATGGCGGTGAATCACAAGTTCATCATCGCCGGGCACGAAGGCTACCTGAACGTGGGGCTGTTCGAGGACGGCCAGCCGGGCGAGTTGTTCATCACGATGGCGAAGGAAGGCTCGACCATCGGGGGCCTCATGGACACGACGGCGACGCTGACCAGTCTGGCGCTGCAGTACGGCGTGCCGCTCGAGGCCCTGGTGCGCAAGTTCTCCCACCAGCGGTTCGAGCCCAGCGGCTTCACCAAGAACCGGGAGCTGCCCACGGCGTCGTCCCTGACGGATTACATCTTCCGGTGGCTGGCCTTCCAGTTCCTGCCGGGCTACCGCGAGGAGCACGCCCCGGACCGGGGACAACAGGAACTGGCCATCCCGGGTCTGCGCGAGGAGATCGCCCGGCGGGTCAACAAGCCGGTCCCCGAGCTGTCCGTGGACGATGACGACCTGGCCATCACGGTGAAGCCTGCGACGCCGCCGGAGGCCAAGGGGAACGGGCGCGAAGCGACGGCGCCGGTCCCCGCCCGGCGCGCGTTGACGAGCCAGATTGTGAACATGCTCGACGCCCCCACCTGCGCCAACTGCGGCCAGGTGATGATCCGCAACGGCAAGTGTTTCCGTTGCCCGAATTGCGGCGAGAGCAGCGGCTGTTCGTGAGTGCGGCCTCCCGGCCCGCACGCGTACGTCACGGCGCAGTGGCTGGCAGCTTCGGTTGCCAGCCATTGATTTTTCCGCGGCCGCCCATGGGGTCAAACATGAACATTTGACATTTTGCCCCGCCGGCCAGGCGCGTACCGTTTCGACGTGGTGTTCCATCCATCAGCACTGCTCACGCTGATCCGCGGTGGAGTCAGAGAGAATTCAAGGGGTGAACAGTTGACAACCCGGACGGCTGCTCCTAGCCTCCGCTCAACATTTTTTGCGCGGGTGACCGCAACTTCAGTTCAGTCTCAGCCGCCGCCGTTGTCGGGTCGCGGCGGCCCTTGCCGGGCGGGGGACGGGGAGTTGGGCACCCGGGCCGCCGTGGATTCCGAGGCATGACGAGCACCGCACAGAGGGCGAGCCACGCCTCCGCCGGGCAGGAGCATCACCCGCACCTGCCGTTCTGGCGGAGGTACATTTTCTCGACCGATCACAAGGTCGTCGGCATCCAGTACGGGATCACGGCGCTCGTGTTCCTGTTCATCGGGTACGGGCTCATGGCGCTGATGCGCTGGCAGCTTGCGTACCACGGGCAACCGATCCCCGTGTTCGGGGATCTGCTGCTCTGGGCGCTGGGACCGGACATGGCGGGGCAGGGGATCATGTCGCCCGACCTCTACAACTCCTTCGGGGCGATGCACGGGACGATCATGGTGTTCCTGGCGGTGGTGCCGCTGGCGGCCGGCGCCTTTGGCAACTATCTGGTCCCGCTGCAGATCGGCGCGCCGGACATGGCCTTCCCGAAGCTGAACATGGCCAGTTACTGGGTGTATTTCCTCGGGGGCGTGGTGATGTTGATCAGCTTCTTCATCCCCGGCGGGGCGGCGAAGTCGGGGTGGACCTCGTATTCGCCGCTGGCCACAATCACGGACGCGGCGTACGTCATCAACGGGCAATCGCTCTGGCTGATCGGCATGGTGCTGCTGATCACGTCGTCCTTGCTGGGCTCGGTCAACATCATCACCACGATCATTCAGCTTCGGGCCGAGGGGATGGGCTGGCTGCGGCTGCCGTTTCTGGTCTGGGCGCAGTTGGTGACCGCGTTTCTGCTGCTGCTGGCGTTCCCGCCGCTGGAGGCGGCCGGCATCATGCAGCTCGTGGACAACCTGTTTGGGAGCTCGTTCTTCCTGCCGACCGGCCTGGTGGTGGGGGGACAGCCGCTCGATGTCAGCGGCGGGGGAAGCCCGCTCCTCTGGCAACACCTGTTCTGGTTCCTGGCGCATCCGGAGGTGTACGTGCTCATCCTGCCCGCGTGGGGCATCGTGCCGGAGATCATCGCCAACAACACTCGCAAGCCGATCTTTGGCTACAAGTCGCTGGTGTACTCGGCGATGGCCATCGGGTTCCTCTCCTTCCTGGTGTGGGCGCACCACATGTACCTGACCGGCATGGGCACCCGGATCAGCACGTTCTTCCAGACGACCACGATGATGATCTCGATCCCGTCGGTGATCATCCTGACCTCACTCATGCTCTCGCTCTGGGGCGGTTCGATCCGGTTCAACACGCCGATGCTCTTCGCGCTCGCGTTCCTGCCGATGTTCGGGATCGGCGGACTGACGGGTCTGCCGCTGGGCTTCAGCGCCACGGACATTCACCTGCACGACACCTACTACGTGATCGCGCACTTCCACTACGTGGTGGCGCCGGGAACGATCTTCGCCCTTTTCGCCGGCATTTATTACTGGTTCCCGAAGGTCACGGGTCGGACGATGAACGAGTTCTGGGGTCGCGTGCATTTCGTGTTGTCCTTGATCTTCATGAACCTCGTGTTTCTGCCCATGTTCATCCAGGGCCTCGAGGGGATGCACCGGCGGATGTATGACGGCGGCGCGACGTATGCGCTCACCCCGGACGTGGTGCATGGGTTGTCGCTGGCCCTGAAGCTGAACACCGGGATCTCGCATGCGGCCTGGCTATTGGGGCTCGCCCAACTGCCCTTCATCATCAATTTCTTCTGGAGCATCTTTCGGGGCCAGCGGGTCACTTCGGACAACCCCTGGGAGTCCACCACCCTCGAATGGGCCACGCCCACGCCGCCGCCGCACGGGAACTTCCTCCAGCCGCCCGTGGTGGTGCGCGGCCCGTACGAGTACACGCCCGGCCGTCGTCCGGGGGATTTCCTGCCCCAGAACCAACCGGCCTGAGTCGTCCCGTCGCGCGCGCCCATGCAGATTCCGTACAACGTCGAGCCCCGCCCGGACACGGGCCTGTACAACGCCAAGCTCGGTCTCTGGCTCTTCCTGGCGTCGGAGGTGATGCTCTTCGGTGCCCTGTTCTCCTCCTACATCCTGCTGCGGGTGGGATCGCCCGAGTGGCCGGTGCGGCAGCTCAGCATCCCGTTGGGGACACTGAACACGTTCGTCCTGATCCTCTCGAGCATCAGTGTCGTGCTGGCCTGGGCTTCGTTGAAGGAAAAGGACTTGGGCCGTTTCAAGCTCTGGCAGGGCGCCACCGTGTTGCTGGCGGTCCTGTTCATCTCGATCAAGGCGTTCGAATACCACGACAAGTTCACGCACTACTACGTGCGGCTGCAGGACGGTCGCGAAATGACCGGCCATCTCGAGGGACAGCCCTTCAATCTGACGCTGGCCAAGCTCAAGGCCCTGCCCGCGCCGCCGGAGGAACTTGCCTTCACGCCTGATGCCCACGAAGGGAAGCGCGGGGCGCACGGCGAACCCGTCCGGCTCGAGTTGGCGCAAATCACCAAGCTCGAGGCGTTCGGGCCCTGGCGGAGCACTTTCTTCGCGATCTACTTTGTCCTGACCGGCCTGCACGCGCTCCATGTGATCGGGGGGATCGTCGTGCTCGGTTATTTCTGGGGGCCGGGCAGCGGGATGTGGCGCACCGAGCCCGAACGTTTCACCAACCGGGTGGAGGTCGGCGGGCTGTACTGGCATTTCGTCGAGCTCGTCTGGATTTTCCTGTTTCCCACCCTTTATTTGCTCTGAACGCCTGAACGTCTATGCCTGACTCTGGAGAATCCAAACCGGCCGCGCAGGTGGGCCGCCATCGGTACATCCTGCTGGCGCTGGCGCTGGGCACGCTGGTGATGGTCATGCTCTCGTTGCTGCCCATCGCCACGGGGCTCAAGGTGGGTCTCGTGCTGACCGTGGCCCTGGGGGAGGCCTGCCTGGTGGCGGGCGTCCTGATGCATCTGATCGAGGAGCGCAAGCTGATCTATGGGATCATGGCGCTGACCGGGCTCTTCTTCGTGATGCTCCTGCTGCTGCCGATTCTCTCGGAAGTCGACCACACCCACCACTTCTTCCCCTGATGTCGCTCAAAGCCTTCCACGTGGTGTTCGTGCTCTCGTCGATCCTCCTTTGCTTTGGCTTTGGCGGGTGGGCGATCCATGACCGGGTGCACGGCGGCAACGTCTTCGAGTTCATCCTGGGGCTGGGGTCGCTCGCGTGCGGGCTAGCCCTCATCCTCTACTTCAAGGCCGTACTGAGGAAGCTGCGGCATATCAGCTATCTATGAAACCACGGATGACCAGGCTTTGGGGCTGGCTGGTGATGAGCCTCCTTGGCGTGGCGGGCGCGCCGTCAGGATGGGCTTGTGCCACCTGTTTTGGCCGTTCGGACTCCGGCCTCGCGGAGGGCATGAACATGGGCATCCTGTTCCTGCTGGGCGTGATCCTGTCGGTGCTGGCGACGTTGGCCGGCTTCTTTGTCTTCCTGGCGCGCCGGGCCGCGGCGGTCCGCGCGGCGATTCCTGAATCCCCTCCTTCGGTCTGAGCCATGCAGGATTTCATCATCAAAGTCCTTCACCTCCCCCCGGTGGTGTCCGAGCACGGTCCCGCGATCGACCGCCTGCTGTTCTACGTGCACGTGCTGATGTTCGTGCTCGCCGTGGGTTGGGGGATCTTCCTGATCTACACGCTGTGGCGCTATCGCCAGCGCAAGAACGCCACCGCGGATGCGGCCGGGGTGCGGGGCCATATCTCGAGCTACCTCGAGGTGGGCGTGGCGGGGATCGAAGCCGCCCTCTTGATCGGGCTGGCCATTCCGATTTGGGCGCGCGGTGGGACGGCCGGCAATTTCCCCCCCGAGAGCGAGTCCACCGTGGTTCGCATCATCGGCCGGCAATTCAACTGGATCGCGCGTTACCCGGGTCCGGACGGCGTATTTGGCAAGGGAGGACCGCAGTTCTACTCCCCGGCGAATCCGCTGGCCATCGATCCCGAGGATCCCGCGGGCAAGGACGATGTGGTGGTTGAGACGAGCGAGGTGGTGGTGCCGGTGGACAAGCCCGTGATCGCGTTCATCTCGTCGCTCGATGTCATCCACGGGTTTGCCGTGAAGCCGCTGCGGATCTCGCAGGACGCCATCCCGGGCCTGAGCAACCCGATCTGGTTCAAGCCCACGCAGGTGGGGGATTATCTCATCACCTGTTCCCAGCTCTGCGGCAACGGTCACTCGAGCATGCGCGGTCTTCTGCGGGTGGTGACGGCGGAGGAGTACGAGCAGTACCTGCGAAGCAAGGCGCCGCAGCCCGGCGAGCCCGTCAGCTACGAGTAGTTCCTCTCCCTCGCCAGTCGTCTTCTACCCTCGGCGCTCCCCGTGCCTCGGCGGCAGGGAGCGTTCGCTCCCCACCGCCGCGATGCGCAGGTCGCCGAGGAAAGGGGGAGGTTGGGGCGAGGGCGGGAACCGGCCGATCCGCTTCCTCCCGACAGGGGCCTCCTCCCCGTCTCGGTGTCCCTCGCGTCTCTGTGGTAGAAACAGTCAGCTTTCCACCGCCGAGACAGCAGAGTACAGGCCGGACTGGCCGGACGTCACATTGTCGGGTGAGCTTCAGCCGGTTTGATGTCGCAGCCCAGATACCACGACTCCTGAAGGGCATGCGCAACAGGTGCAGAGCATCGAAGCGTGACCATGCCTGAGCCGCTCGATGGTCTGAGCGACTTGCACCTATTTCAGCTCAAGCCCTTTCTTCACCTTCGCCAGGATGGCGTTGATCGCCTTCACCTTCGCTTCGCTTGCCTTCGGCTCCCCGCCCAGTTCAATCCGAACGTTCAGCCTGAGCGTGTTCGGCACCGCGGATTTCAGCACCTCGCCCAGCGAGTCCGCGAGGTCCATCAATTCTTGCGACTGCACTTCCCCTTCCGCCGTGAAGGTCCCCGGCTTGGTCACCACCGGCGGTGGTGTCACCGGCACCGGCACGTTCTGCGGCCGTTGCAGCTTCACGGCCCCGGCTCCGCTCAGCGGGCACGGCCACGGGCCGGAATCCGCCGTCCGTTCGAGCAACCGCGCCCGGATGGCCCCGTCAATCGCATCTCGCACCACCGGCCACGGCAGCGCCTTCCCGGCGGCCACCGACAACTGGTTGGCCAAGCCCAGCGCCGTCGTTTGGTTCCCTTGCCACGCCGCCGGCAGTTGCTCCGGCGTCAGCCGGTTCACATCCATGGGCTGTGGGGGCGCATACAGCAGCGCCGCGTCAGTCAGCACTCCTGTCGGGATTGGCTCGCCGCAGATGCTCGCCACCCCCGATATCAGCCACAGCTTTCCGGCCTCCACCGCCGCCTGCACCCCGGCCTGGACCGCTTCGCTCCTGGCCGAGGGGATCGGCACCGTCTCGTCGTACATCGTGCCGTCCGAGGCCGCCCGCCTGGTCGCCACATACTTGCTCCCCGCGAAGTAGTTCACCGCGTCCGACACCGCGATCTGCTTGCTCGCCGGCCACAGCTCCGGCAGCGCCTCAGGCGTGAGCAGCAACGCCGGGATTTCCTCGAGTTGCGCCGACTCCGGCAGCACCACTTCCCAGCTTGGGTCCTTTTCGATGTCATCCGCCGACACCTCCTGCCGCCAGATCGTCCGGAACGACTTGTCCGGCCTCATCTGCCGCAACACAAAGAACCCCTGTCGCGCCCCGTCCACCAGGGTTTCCAGAATCTTCCCGCGTCGCAGCATCTTGGGCAGCTTGGGCACCTGGGCGAACGCCCCCACCAGGTCCTTGATCCGCTTCGACGTCTGCCCTTGCTGCCAGAGGTCATACGGCCCGCCCGGCAGCAGCGCGTCCGCGCTCACCGGGGTGTCTTCCACCCGCGACCGCGAGTCGCCCTTGATCGTCAGGAACAGCGGCTCATCACTGGGCGAAATCTTGAACGCCTGGATGTCCCCCGCCGCGCTTTGCGTCACCACGATGCAATAGGCGTTCTTGATCGCCTCCATGATGTCGCTGCGCGACTTCTCCGTGTTCCCCTGCAAACGCACCCGGCGCACTTCATCCAGTTCCTGGCCCTTCAGCATCTCCCGGACTTCTTCCCAGCCCAGGTAGCTGCGCACCGTCGCCCGCGCCGCATCCAATCCATCTCGCGACGGCACCGCCAGCACCACCGCGTTCTTGTTCACCCGCGGCCGGTCCGCTCGGGTCGTTTCTTCCAGGTATCGTTTCGCTTCCGCGCTCGGATTCCCGGACATGGAAGCGCACTTCGGCCCCAGCACCGCAAAATGGAACTCCCCGTCATCCTCGATGTCGCTCGGCTTCACCGGCAGGTTGTGGACCTTCGCCCCGGCTGCCGACGCTCCCGCCGTCAGGTCCTTCGCCTTCCCGATCAGCGTATTCAGCAGGGATTCCACCGTCTCCACCTTCACCCGGTCAGTGCAGGCCACATCATGCATCTGCTGAAGATTTGGGCGCGACCCCAGCCGCCACGTCTTGGGCAGGGCCTTGTCATCCGACGGGAAATTCGATTCATCCAGGAACCACGACACATCCACCCACCGCCGCAGCGCCCTTTCCAGCGTGATCCGGTCCGGGTTGGTGGCCCCCACCAGCACGAACAATTCGTTCAGGTCTGCCTTCTTCCCGATTGGCTGGGAATGCACGAACGACGCAATCACCGCCTGCTGGATTTCCCGCCCCTTCAGCGCGGGGAAGTCCTGTTCGATCTGTCGTGCCTTTGCCAGTTCAGTGTCCAGAATGAACGGCCAGTTGCTCTGCGCCCCCTCATAGGTTTCCTTCCGCGCCACTTCCGCCAACTCCCGCAGCCCCTCAGGAATCTTCGTTCCCCCGCTCTTCGGCAGGAACACGCTTGGCCCGATCAGCGGCGACGGGTCCGATTCCGCAGCGTCCCGCAGCGCCAGCGCGAACGTGCGCAGGATGCCGCGCGTCCGCTGGAAGCCGGGCATCCCCGACCACTTCGCGTAAAACACCTGGTCAATTCCGGGTGGAAGGGAAAGCTCAGCAGGTACTTTTGCTCGACGCCGCTCCCGCCTCTGGCCGCCCTCTCATCCAGTTTCCCAATCCCTTGCAGCGCCGTGATCACTTGCGGCCGGGATTTCTCCACGTCCTTGATGGACTCCAGATCGAACAGCCGCCGCTTCAACACTTCCGCCGCTTCCTCCTTCGTCACGGGCTGGATTTCCTGCTCCCCCTCGCGCTGGAATATCTGGGACAGTTCTGATTCAATCTTGCGCCCGGTTGGGTCGTTCTTCTCCACATCCGACGCCAGCAGTGACGCCACCACGCAGCACCGGTCTGTCTTCGTGGCCGCCTGGGTCAGGTATTGGAAGAAGTTCTTCAGTGTCTCCAGCCAGCCCGGCTCCTTCCGCACCTTCTCGTGCGCGTACATCAGCACTTCATCCAGCAGCACCAGCAACGCCCCGCCTTCCTTCACCCCCAGTTCCAGCAGCGACCGCATCAGGTTTTCCGCCGGGGCAGATTCACGCTCTTCCGCCTTCCCGTCGGCATGCAGCAGCTTCAGCCCGGCATCGCCGGCAATCTGCCACGCCAGCAGGCTCCACGGCTGCTCCAGCCACCGCTTCTTCCCGGCGGGGCTGACCATCTCCATGCCCTTCTCCACGTCCAGCTTGTCGAACGGCAGCACCACGATTCGCGCCTTGGGGATCGCCAGCCCGCCCATCTCCGCCCGGAACTCCGCCACGGCGGGCACGTCCGGCAGCTTCGCCGGGTCGTTGTGCAGGTGATACTCCGTGATCAGCGTGTGCGTCTTGCCGCCGCCGTAGGTCAGCGACAGTTGCCGCACCGCCTTGTCGCTCTTCCCGGCCAACCGGTACGCGACATCCCGCGCCAGCGCCCGGATGCCGCTGGCCGGGAACGTCAGCGTAAAGAACTCCTTCGGGTCGCAATACACCGGCTTCGCCGTCCCCATCTTCACGTCGTAAAGATCGGCGGCGAACATTGCCAGGGTCAGCTCGCCCGTCTTGACGTCCTCGCGCAGTTTGACGACCTGGTGCCAGGGCTTGATTGTCCCGCTTACCATAAATACCTTTCTCTATTGAGGAAACCACGCTTGAAGAGTCCGTTTCAGTTTTAAGAATGCCGCATCGCGGCAACGGTCTAAGCTGACCGCCTCCGCCAGTTGCTTGTATCGTGATGCCGAACGCGGCAACTGAGTCAACCGGAGGACCGCTTGCATCGCCTCCTTTGGGGCGTGGGGTTTCGCTGCTCCCTCGTGCCAAAACTGCTCATTCTTAAGCCACTCCGGTAACGGGGGAGTTCGCCTCCTCCACCCCAGGATCTCCGCAACGTGCGGCGAGTCGCTCCACACCCACACCTCCAGCTCCGGATCCAATACGACCACCCCGCATCTTCCTTTCCATCCCGAGCTTTCGAGCCTCCCTTCGACCTCGGCTTCCAGTTCCGCCCGCGTCAGTGCTTCCGCACCACAACCATCACGGTCGAACAACACAATTGCCTTGGCGTACTTGTTCACCATGGACCTCAAAAAGGTGTGTGACCGCAAATAGCACCCGGGGTCGTGTTCAGGGTGGGCAAACACCTCCGCGCTCACCACTCTCATTCCGAGCGCCTTCTGCCGGTTCAAAAGCCCGTGCGCGGCGTACTCCATGTCCTTGTCTGCCACCACCACCACCAAGTCCCGTTGTGCAGGTGATTGGTTCATCCGAGCACCCCTCCTGCGAACAATACGCCGAGGTTGGTTTCTCCGCGCCAGTCCCTCAGGGCGGGATGCTCATTTCCCGAAACAATGTCCGAAGCTCCGTCGCTGGTTTTGGCGAAGCACAACACTTGTTTGGGTTCCACAATGCTAAGGATCACCGGAGAATGGGTCGCCAGCAATACCTGCGCCCCGTAGGTTGAGGATAGCGATTGGAAAACCGTTTCCACAGCTTTCGGGTGAATGCCATTCTCCGGCTCCTCGATCAGAAACACACCACTCAGTTCAGGAAGGTATGCCGGAAGCGTCAGCGCCAGGAGTCGCAACGTGCCGTCGGAAGCCATCCACGATGGTACTTCCAGACCTCCCTCGTACTGCAGTACAAGATACCGGTGCTTATCGTCCTCCCGCTCGATCACCCTCAACCCAGTCAAATCGGGCAACGCCGTTCGTACGTGCTCGATCCAGTCCTTCACCCGTTCGGGAGCTTGTTTCTGCAACTCATGGACCACCCAGGGGAGGTTCGACCCGTCTGGACGGAATACCTTGCCCTGCCCGGGGGGGCTTGCCCGGCGGATAAGCAGGCTGTTTAGAACCAGCGGTTGAACGCCCTGGCTCAGGAACGCCTTCAGCCAGGTACTCACGGGAAACTTAGCTTCATCTTCCGGCAGATTTCCCAAAGCGGATTTTCTCGGACCAAGCTTTATTGACGGAAACCACCCCTTCCCGGACTCCTCGGTCGCCTCCGAATAGAAGTTGTCATTTCCGCCCTTCTTCTTCATCAGCACGGACCTCTCCTGCCTGGTAGCTCGCCCGCTCATGATGGTCGCTGGTTCTTGCCTGGCAAAGGGGAACACCCCGTTCCGTTCGGTTGTCGCCCGCACTGTCGCCCGCTTTAGAATGGCGCGCTCATGGTTGATCCCGTATTCCCCGGTCCCCGAATCGAATCCGATCTGCACCTCGTAACGTATGGTGTCAAATCCCTTCGCCTTTCCCTCTGCGGTAGCACTCAGTCGCGCTTGCGGTATCCGCGCCTCAATGGCCATTTCAAACCCGTCACCCCTGCGACCCCACATCAAGTCCTCGATGTTCTGGGTGCGTTCCCGCACTGCGGCGTCCAGTCCGTCCGACACCAACTTTCCGAGAAAGCCGACCACGTCCAGGAAGGTTGACTTCCCGCTCGCGTTGGGACCGACTAAGACATGGAACGCGTCCAGATCTTGCCGGGCGTACCGCAGGCACCGGTAGCGGCGGGCTTCAATGGCTGTAATCATATTTAGGTCCTTTCATAACTGTTTCGAGGAACTCTGCCCAGCTTCTTCCTACACACCTTCCGTTTCCCCTGCCGGATTTTGGGTGAAGATCTCACCCTGATACTCGGCCCGCACGCTCCGCCCTTGCACATGGTTGCTCAGGCTCTCCAGGATGGACCGCTCTTCTGACCCCGCGTCCGCCATCTCAATCACCGCTTGCAGCACGGGCGGGAACAGCGCGTTCGTTCGTAGCGACTTGCTGTTCAGGTATTCGTCCACCTTCACCACGTCGCCGGCCTTCCACAGGTGCATCAGCCGGTGAATCTGGTCTATCAGCGGAATGATCCGCGTTCGCGGCTTCTCCGGCCCTTCCTGGAACAGCCTCCCTTGGGCCGCGTCGTTCCGCGCCCTGGGGCTGTCCACCACCGGGTCATAGCCCATGCCCGGCCGCTTCCTCTTGTTCCACGGCTTCAGCTTGAAGGTGCTGCTGGACCCTTCCGCCATCTCTTCGTCATCGTCTCCCGCCTGTTCCTCCTCCTCATCCCCGTCGTTTGTCCCGCCGCTCGGCACCAACAGGTCAAAGGCATCCACCAGATCCCGGTCGGACAGGTTGCATGACACGCAGTAGAGAATGCACGCGCCCGATGGCGCCTCGCCCATCTTGAAATCGTTCCGGTGCAGCAGGTAGTAGGTCGTCACGTCATCCAGTTCCTCTGTCGCCGCCTCGCCCCCGCCGGTGGCCTTCGACAACACCCGGCCCACCACGAAATCCAGCACCATCCGTCGTACGTGCCGCAAGAATTCCGACACGCTCATCAATTCATTCGGCTTGTTCGCCTTCTTCACTACCGGGTATTGGCTGTAGGCTTCCATCGCCGGCCCGGTGGCCGCCCACACAAAGTCAGGGCCGCGGATCCCGGCGTCCCAGAATTCCCGTAGGCGCACAGCAATTCGCTCGCGCATCTGCTTCAACACGATGTTGTCCCAGCCGGGACGCGCTGCCGGGTGGCGGTTCTTACCCACCAACCAGACCGATGACGCCAAAGCCGCGGAGGCTTGCCCGCGTGTCCGGCTCGGTTGCTCCGTCTGGATCGGCCAACTTCCTTCCACCACGAATCCCGCCTTAACGAACGATGCGGCCAGGGTCTCCCACGCCTTGGGTTGCTTGTTTGCGAAGACCACCACGACGCGACCGTCGGGCGCGAGCAGTTCCGCACACCGCCTGAACACCCGCGCCATGCCCTCCTCGTAGGTCTTCATCGAGACAGCCGCGTCGCCATGGTGACGGCTGGCGTCGTCGATCAGTTCGCCGTCCTGCTTCTCCTGGTCCCACTTCGGCCCCACGGGCTTCTCCATCGCGTTCGCATATGCTTCGGAGAAGTCGGCTGCGCAACGGCGGAGCCAGACGTAGAACCAGTCCATCAGGTCCGAGTAGGGAATCGCGTCGTAGTACGGCGGGTCCGTCACCACGATGTCGGCTTTGATGTTGTGCCCGATGGCGGACTGGCACAATAGCGTCGGCGCTGGCAGGTCCGCCGGCAGCGAGCGGAACGTCTCCAGACCAATGGCGATGCGGTCCAGGCAGAGGAGGTAGGAACCCGCCAGTTTACCGATCGTGTTACCCTCCGCAAAGTCCCAGGTGATCTGGATCGCGAACCGCACCAGCGCGTGGTTGATCGTGGGCACGTCGGTCTTCCACTGTGTGTTGACATTGCAGAAGTCCACCAGCCTTTCGAATCCGCAAACGAGATACGCGAACAGCGCCTCGCGCCACTCCTGCGGTAAACCAGCTCGTTTCAGCGCCTCGGCAGACCTGCGGGTCGCCTTAACGAAGACACCGAGGGCGAGAAGCTGTCGGCGCGTGTAGAGCTTGTGCCATTCGTCAATTCCGTAAAGCGGCACTCGAAAGCCCAGGGCTTCCTTGCTGGGCAAAGCCTCGTGCGGAACACCGAAAGGAACCTCTTCAAACACACGTTCCACGGTTCTCTCGGCTCCCGTCGCTATCTCGATCTCAAACTGCGTAGGCAGCCGGAACTCCTTCCCGGTCTGTCCATCCAACGCCACCGCCGTCAGTACCATACCGAGTCTTCCGCGCTTGCCCTCGTCACGGATGACGTCCATCTCAATGATGTTGCCATGCACCGGACACCTGGCCCCGGTGCGCGACATCGTGCCGGCTGAGATGCGTTTGTCGTGCTCCCGGCGCTGCGCGGCATTGCCACCTACCTTCGGCACATCCTGCTGGATTCCGAACGCGACACCGGTTCGGTCCTCCTTCGGCCGGAGCGTGAGCAGAACTCTCGTGCTGTCGGTTTTGCAGAGCCAGCACGTCTTGAGTAGTGGCACCGTTGTTTCAAGATGCTGACTGTTCCGCACCGTCCGCGCCCACAGGTAGGCAACGGTCGGTTTGGGCACCCAGCGCGGTTTCGTTGGCTCCGCCAGGTATTCCGCGCTGAACTCCTCGTTCAGCTTCTTCTGATCCACCTCGCCCTCCGGCGTCAGCGGGCAAAGGCGCAATCCCCTGGCCTCGATTGCGGCGGCGTGCTCCTTCTTCCATTGGACCAGCCAGGCCCTGGGCACCTTGTGTTGTTCCGTGGCCAGCACCGGCTCCCAGCTTGCGTAGGTGGGGTAAAGCTCGGCCAGTTCCGGGCGCGCCCGTTTGAGCACCCAGCGGCCCCAAGCGCGGACGTGCCAGGCGAGGTCGGCTTCATAGTGGCCCGCCAAAGACGCGAAATGACGCGAAAGATCGGGAAACTCATCGGCGTGGTCGCCCGGCCTTCCTTTGGCGTGCCTGGCGTGTTTCGCGGGCAGTGGCAACTTGTGCGCCTTGCAGAATTGCTCCATGAACTCGCGGTCTTCGAGGATGAAGTCGGGCAGCGGCAACTTCTTCCCGGTCAGTTTCTGCGGATATTCCAACGTGCATTTCAGGATGAACCACGCCACGGGGTTGATGTCGATCGCCGTGGCTTCGCACCCCAGCCGCATCGCTTCCAGTGGGATCGCGCCGCCGCCGGCGAACGGATCGAGCACCTTGGGCGCTCGTCCCCCGTAAGCCTCGCGGATTCTCTGGCGGAACCAGTCGAGGTCGGGTCCGTTCTCGCGACCCCAGTGGAGGATGCCGCCCACGGTTTCCTCGGCCTGGATTTCCTCGATCTTGCCGTTCGGCATCTTCTTCTTCTTGACCGTGGGCACCACCCGACCGCCGAGCTTTTCGAGGAGCTTCGCCCGTTCCTCCGCATCGCCCGGGTCCGGCAGCAGGGTGGCGATCAGCGCCGCCCGGCACGCCGCCAGAGGTCGCCGCGCCGGCCAGATATGCAGGGTCGAAATATGACCGTGACGCACGTTCTTCTCATGCACCGAATCCAGGGAGGCCTGCTTCAGCGGAAAGGCGACCTCGATGAGGCGGGATTTGTCGGTCATAATGTCATTTCCTCATATTCAACGTCCGGAACAGCAGTTCGGATATCGTGCCCATGATCGTCATCTTTCCCGACAGGTTTGTGCAGTGTTAAGTTCATGGGATGTTCAAGAGTGCGTACGGATTGGCACGAAGGTAAACGCGAGGACGTGGCTTTGTGCCTTCAAGCACGATCAATATGTGCTGGCTATTTCGGGTGGATACGGAATAGGAAAATTCCTGCTTCCCTTCATTGTCCACAGTGGAACCGATGGCTCCATCCTCACGCTGATACCGTGGATGGATTGATCCATCGTTCTCGCCGGTGTGCCGCTTTTCGGAAATGACGTTCAGCATGGGCTTGCCGCCCTTGATGGCATTGAACAGGTCTTCCGAGTAGCAAGACTCAAGACCGTGGTGGGGCGGTAGCAGAATTGTCAGCCCCCGGTCGCCAAGCACTGTCTTCAGGCTGGGTTGGCTTGACGTCCGGGAGTAGAAGTCGTTTGGCGTTCCTGCTGGTTCTCCACTCAGATACGTGTACCTCTTTTCGATTCCCTGTTGGGCGGGCAGAAGCCTCCTCATGACCTCTGGCGTCAGGTCTCCCGGGATGAGGACCGATTGGTGCCCGTGACGCAAATAGACTACTAGGCTGAGGCCATTGCCATAGTGCTGATCTGAGGCTTCGTGCTCCTTGCTCACCAATGGAGGGCGCATGTAGTATAAGCCGTATTCGACATTAGGCACCCAACAGGTTGTCTTGTCTCTCTGCAGGGTTTGGAGAGGCGGATTCCGGCTTTCGTAGGTTTTCCTGTATGCTGCTAAGAGATCGCGGTTATCATCTCGTTCCAAGCGGGAACGATCAACGGCCTCTTCTGCGCACTTTTCATTCGGGCATGTGACCAGCGCGGCATCAAGCTCGCCTTTCGGTGTCACCTTCCCCACTTCGGCAATGTGGTCTGCATGGGGGTGAGACATGAATAGCTGGGATAGGGACCTGTCGGAATACTTGGCAAACGTGGGCGTCATCTCCTTCGCAACGAAATCCGCAGGCGAGAAGTCCTCGCTGCTGCCGAGATCGTACAAAATGCCGATGTTGTTTGGTAAGCGCACGCAGACGGAGAGTCCACGGCCAACATTGAAGACCCACATGTAGGTGAAAAGGGTCTTGGTCCAGACATTGTTCGAGGTCGCCATAATCTTAATCCTTCTCTTTCTTTGGCGTAGCCAAGCTCTCTGGCCGCAATAGCAGGAACTGGATGAACAACTCCCGCGCATAGTGCCGGCCGAACCGGAACATTCGCACCAGCGCCAGGACCGCCAGCGCGGCCACCGCGCCAGCCGCCCACCACTGGGCGCCACCTTGCCGCACGATACACAGCACCGCCGCCACCAGGAGTCCGCTGGCCACACCCCGCAGCATCCCATAGTTGCCGTTGAACACGTCCACCCGCCCGGACCGCCCCGCCGCCAGCACGGCCGCATAGATCGAGCCCACTACCGGCTTCCATTCCTTCTCTGTCATGTCCGCCAGCGCTTTGCCCAGGTTCCATTTCAGGATTTCCGTAACCTTCCCCGGCAGCGCCTCGACTTGCTGGGCATTCAGGTAGCCCGGTGTCCGCCCCGCGATCACCCAGTTGCTTGGCATCCCGCCGAATGGCTTCCAGAAAACCCATTCGACTAGGTTTCCCAGGCTTTGCACCAGGTGCCCCGCCACGTAGGCCAGCACGATGAAAAGTCCCAAGTCCCCCACACTCAGTTGCGCCGATGCCATGAACGGTGTGACCGCCGGCACCGTCAGGCTCACCGCGTAGAGCAGGATCACCCCCGGTGTCAGAATCCCCGTGAACTCGTAAAAGTCGAATCTCTTCATCTTCAGTGTTTTCTCCCTTTCGGATCATTCGCGCCATTCGCGGGCTCTTCTTCTGCGTCTTCCGCGGGCAGTTTCGCAGATGTCCCTTGCAGTTGCGCCTTCAATTCCTCCTTTGAGGGCAGGTACAACTGATACCGGCTGGCGAAGATGGTGGAGTTACCTTCCGGGAGGGTCATTTCCACCAAGGCATCATTCTTGGTTTTGCAGAGCAGAATGCCGATGGTGGGATTCTCGTCCTCCGCGTTGACTTCGCGGTCGAAGTAGTTCACATACATCTGCATCTGGCCGAGGTCTTGATGGGTTAGTTCGCCGATTTTCAGGTCGAGCAGAACGAAACATCGCAGCAGGCGGTTGTAGAAAACCAGGTCCACCCAGAAATGCTTTTCGTCGAAAGTCAGACGAAATTGGCGAGAGTGGAAAAGGAAGCCCTTGCCCAGTTCGAGGAGAAAATGCTCCAGCTTGTCAATAATGGCCTGCTCGAAGTCCGACTCGGAATAGGCGGGCTGCTCCTGCAAGCCAAGGAATTCAAGCACGTAGGGGTCCTTGACCGCATCCGCCGGCTTGGCGAGAATCTGGCCCTTTTGGCTGAGTTCCTGGACGGCGGCGTTGTCCCGGCTCAGTGCCAGCCGTTCATAAAGCCCGGAGTTGAACTGCCGCTTTAGCTCGCGCAAAGACCAGTTCGCCTTGGCGGCCTCGAGTTCATAGAAACGCCGTTCCGCGGAACTGGAGATTTGTATGAGAAAAGCGTAGTGCGACCACGGCAAGGGGAAGCGCGCGGCCAATTCATCAGACACTGTCTGACGAATTGCTTCCAGGTCGCGCGCCATCGGCTGGAGCTCGCCGACGGTGGCGCCTGGAATGTGGCGGCTCGATTCATCAGACGGCGTCTGATGAATCTCTGGATGGCTGCGGTAGAACTGGCGGAACAGGCGCAGGTTTGTTTCCGAGAAGCCCTTGCGCCCGGTATTCCCGAGACGCCGGGCCAGTTCGGGAAGCAGGCGCTCCCCGTACTGGGCACGGTCCAACCCGCTCTGCTCATACTCGATGATGTGGCGCCCCAAGAGCCAGTTGCGCACGACCAAGGCCCGGTCAATGGACCTTACCGCATGGTGCCTTAGCGCGGCGTCCGTCCGCTCCATCAACTCGACCAGTTCTTTGAAGTTCATATTCGCCTTGCTCTAGATTGTCCCGCCCACGCCTGATTTGCCAGCCACCGGCTGGCAAATTACAGCTTTTCGCGTCATTCGCGTGTTTCGCGGGCACCAATTCCGCGTCTTCTGCGTGTTCTGCGGGCCGTTCATGGGTTCCTTTCTGCCGTCTGCAATATGCTCGCCGCGTCCAGCACCACACCGCCTTTGGCACGAGCAATCAGTTTTCCAAACGGATCCTGGATGCGATGCAACTCCGGGTGGGCCCCCGCGCAGTTGAACACCACGTAGAGCCAATACCGCTCCCGCAGGTTGCACGCCTTCGCCCACTCGTTTTCCGACACCTCGATTTCTCCCACGCCAGCCCGGCCCTTCACTTCAATGACATTCGGCCCGCCTTTTCCGTTCCGCGATAGCAGGTCGAATCCCGGCCACGCCTCCAGCCCTTGCATCACGGCCTTTTCCGGCGCGGACACATCCACCACCAGCCGCCCATGCTCTTCCTCGAAGCCAATCGCCTTGAGCATGGCGATCTTTTCCACCTCCCGGTCATGCCGCTTGCGTTCCTCCGGGTCCGTGGAGGGCACCACCAGCGCGTGAGCGATGAACACCGGGTCTTCCGCCCGCAGCAGGTCCGGTTCCATCAGCAGTTCCGCGCACGCCCGCTCCCGCTGCGCGGACAGGTTCCGCTGCCGTTCCTTCACCCGGTCCAACAGGTGCTTCGCCCGCGGGTCACCGTCGCGGGCCTTCTCCGCCCGGCGCGAACGTTCAATGGCCAGCTCCGCCTCGTGATAGGTAAAACCCCGTTGCAGGAACTCGAGTCGTTGCGGCAGGGTCGCCTGCAGTTCCTTCCGGCGCGCCTCCACTTGCGGTTCCAGCAGCTCCGCCCTCAGCCACTTCGCCGCCCGTTCCACTGCCATCGGCCCCTGCTGTCGGGCAAACTCGAACGCTCCCGGCCCGGACTCCACGCCGCGCAGCAACAGCAGTTGCTCCAGCGCCATCTCCCGGCATTCTCCGCTCAAGGATTGCTTCACCGCCACCAACCGACAGTCCAACGGTTCCTTCGCTTCCGCTTCCGACCTCTGACCTCTGACCTCTGCTTTCTCGGGCTTCACCCGCACCACCTGCACCCGCGCCACATGCACGAAGTAGGGCGCGTCCGCCCACGGGTCGCTGAACACGCTCCCTGCCAGGGCCACTTGCTGAAAGCGCGTCTCGATCAGCGAGCACAGCCGGTCAAACACCCGCTCCCCCGGATGCAGGAACACCGCCGCCTCGCCCTCTTTCGGCTTCAGCACCGTGAAAAGCCCCCGCGCCTCTTCCGGGTAGCCTTCCAGCAGCGGCAGCAGCCAATCCGTCGAGCCCCGTTGCTGGCCGGCAATCTTGAACGTGGTGTCCAGGTCCCCATCCAGCCTCAGACCCATCAGCGGGCACGCCTTTTCCAGGAACCGGCGCACGTAGCCCGGCAGCAGCCGCCGCAGGTCTTCTTTCTCCAGTTGCAGCCGTTGCTCCACCAGGTGGGTAGCCACATCACCCGTGCGCGGATACCGCCGCTCCACCGTGCGGATGGTCTCCCGCGCCTTCTCTTTGGTCAGGCCCCGGTCAATCTGGTCCGCCAGTTCATCAGCGTTGTCTTCCACCACCGCCCGGATCATCAGGTCCCGCAGGGACATCCCCTCGAACTGGGCCCCGATTACATCGAACACCTTGTCCGAGGTCAGCGCCTTCCGAATCGTTTCCAGCTTTTCCAGCAGGCGCTTCAGCACCTTGCCTTCGCGCGTCCGGCTCGCCACCAGGTTGAACAGCAGCACCAGCTTGGCCTTCTGCCCATACCGATGAATCCGCCCGAACCGCTGCTCGATGCGCGCCGGATTCCACGGGATGTCATAGTTGATCATCAGCCGGCAGAACTGCATGTTCAGTCCCTCCCCGGCCGCATCCGTGCAGACCATGTAACGCGCCCCGCCTTCGGCGGTCTTCCGGCGGAAGAAATCCACCTGCTGTTCCCGTTCCCGGTAGTCCATCCCGCCGTGAATGCTCGCCACCTGGTCTTGGTAGCCCAGGCCCTTCAAGCGGGTGACGATGTATTCCAGCGTGTCGCGATGCTCAGTGAAGATCAGGAATTCCTCCTGTGCGAACTGCGGGTCCCGGAACGATTCCAGCATCCGGTTGAACTTCGATTCATCGCCGGATTCATAAAGCTCGCTCGCCGCCCGGCGCAGGTTCTCCACTTGCCCGCGCTCCTCTTCCAGTTCCGCCAGCGACGTAGCCACCACCCCCGCGAGCAACGTGTCTTCCCCGCGTTCGTTCTCCTCGACGCCGTTCTCCGCTTCTTCTTCATCCGCCGTCTCCAATTCAAACACGTCCCGGAAACCGCGGCTCGACTCCAGCTTCCGTTGCTGGTTGGCCAGCTCTTCCGCCGAGAGTTCCCCGGACTCGATTTGCCGAATCAACTCATCCAGCTTCTGGATGCGTCGCTCGAACGAGCGCATCAGCGCATACGAGGAACTCGCCAGCCGCCGCTGAAACACGCTCATCGCCAGCCGCGCCGCCGACCGGTTCAGAATCCGGGCCTTGTTATACACCGCCCGTATGTAGTGCGTCGTCGCCTTATAGAGCTCGTCTTCCGCTGGGCTCAGGTCGAAGTTCCAGGTGTGCGATTCACGCACCGGGTAGAGCGGCAGTCCCTCGAAGCTGACCATTTCTTCCTTGGTCCGCCGGATGAAATGCCCCCGCTTGGCGTCATCCGGGTAGCCCTCGAACGCCTCTGGCGTCGCCAGGACGTTAGGCTCCAGCAGCCGCCACAGTGCGAAATAGGGATAATCCACCCCCATGTGCGGTGTGGCCGTCAGCAGCAGCACATGCTGCGCCTGCCATGGTAGGGCCAGAGAATCGTCGCTCCCGGTTCCGCACAGGGCCTCAGCCAGGCGGTAGCGGTCCGTCTTGGTGATCGTGCCATCTGGATTGCGTCGCGCCGCCAGCTTGTGGGCTTCGTCGAAAGTCACCAGGTCATACGACGCCACTTCCGGCGCGCCGATCCGCGACAGCATCTTTTCCCCGGTCAGGGTGTCCACGCTCACGATCACCAGGTCCCCGTCCTCTCCCACGAACGGATTCCCGACCCGCACGTCGGCCCCCATCACCACCCGGAAGGGCAGGTTGAACAGCCGCCGCATTTCCCGCAGCCAGTTCCCGACCAGCCCCGCCGGTGACACCACCAGCACCCGCCGGATCAGTCGCCGCGACAGCATTTCCCGGATGTAAAGTCCCGCCATGATCGTCTTGCCCGCGCCGGCATCGTCCGCCAGCAGGAACCGCAGCCGGGGCTGCTTCAGCATCACGTCATAGACAGCGATCCGCTGGTGGGGCAGTGGGTCAATCAGCGAAAGCTCTGCCGCAAACCCAGGGTTGGCCAGATGCCCGAACCCCAGCCGCTCGGCCTCAACTACGGCCGCCACCACTTCCGGCCGGCACCCGAAGTTGAGCACTCCGCCCGCGATTACCTCGTGGCGCAGCGCCGGGAACAACTCCTGGCTGCTTGGGCCGGAACCGCCAAAGGCTTCCTCCTCGAGCTTCACCACCTGCTTCCAGAGCGAGAATCCAGGCTTGGCCTTTTCCTTCTCCCAACGGCAGACTGAAATGTGCGAGACGCCGAGGCGCTCGGCGAAGCCCATCTGAGTCAGGCCCAGCTTCCCACGGACCTCCAGAATTCGCTTTGCGCAATCGGGAGGCACCTGCCGGCGAGTTGAATCCTTGCTTGGCATAAGGCCGCCTCAACGAACCAATCGAAGAGCGCCGACTGCCGCATTCTTCTTCTTCCCTTCACCGCAAGAATAGAACGACCGCTTGTTCCACATCACGGATGTGGGGATGCCGCATCGCGTGAGATGTGTCAAGCGATTATCGGATGCTAATTTTCAGGTCATAGACTTGAGACTGAAACTACGCCTGAGTCACCGAAGCTCCTTGGCGATTTCAGCAAGGCACTTCCTGTCACGTTTCCAGTTCTTTGCTGTCATGCCTTCGAGGATCTCCAGAGTTGGCACCTTTCCTGACTTTATGCTGCTATCGGCCAACATCGTCGGCATCGCCTTGAAGATGGCCCACCCGGAGATCTTCACGCGCAGGCGGGAAGTGGTGCCTCATCACGATCTCGACCGTGCGGTGGCCGGTGACACGCCGGACCATTTCAAGGGGATCGCCGGCGGCGAGCGCGAAGGTGATCCAAGTGACGCGGAAGCCGTCGAAGCCGCGGGTCGAAATCCAACGCCGACCGTTGGTGGTGTCCTCGAGTGCCGCGGGGCGCGGCCGGATTCCGGACCCTGCCACGGACCCCCGGAACGCCGAGGGCTGCTTCGAGTTCATTAAGGGGAAGGGAGACGGTACTCTTGCTGCACCCGACGGCCTCGGTCACGGCGTCGATGTCGTCGCGCTGAAGGTACAGGTCGATGACCTGGCGCAACCTGTCGGTCTTCTCCCCCGGCGGCCGGGTGTCCAGGTCGGCGGCCCGCCCGTTGGCGCAGCTCGGCGGGGGGAGGTTCGGGAAGGCCCGGCACGGGCTGGGGTCGAGGGCCTTGGCGAGGAAGTTGCTGACCCGCTTGCTGATCCCGCTCGGGGATTGTCACCTCACCTGGGTTCTGGCAGCCTGCGCCTTCCGTGCAGCATTCCTCACCACCGCAACGGCTCGAGTGGCTGGTCTGGGCGACGATCGGGCTCGCCGTCGGACTGGTTCTCGGCGCCTATGGCTACTCCCGGCTGGGCTCCGCGGGGGCTCGCCGGGGCGAACCGCCCCTGCCAGTGCTGGCCCGCGTCACGGGGTTCGACCTGACGAATCACGTGGGCCAGGCGATCTCGGCCGCGGATCTGCGGGGGCAACCCTGGTTGGCGGGGATCATCTTCACACGTTGTCCGGGCCCCTGCGTGCGGCTGACGCGCAATCTGGTCGCTTTACAGGATCAGGTGCCAGCTACGACCGGTCTGCGGTTCCTGCTGCTGACGGCCGACCCCCAACACGACGTCCCGGAGGTGCTGCGGCAGTACGGGGAACGATGGGGCGCGGATCCTGCCCGGTGGCAGTTCGTGACGGGATCCCAGGCACGGCTGTATCGCCTGGCGACCGAACAGCTCCTGCTGGCCGTGGCCGAGAACCCGGAGCCCGAGACGGCGGCCCCGCAAGACTTGTTTCTGCACACGACCAAGGTGGTGCTGGTCGATGGCCAGGGCCAGGTGCGGGCGGCCTACGATGGCGAAGATCCGGAGGCGCTCCGCCGTGTGGCCGACGACCTGCGCCGGCTGGCGCAGGAGGGTTCCTGAGATTGCGGGATTTCGGCTCGCGCCCGCCCCTCGTGATGAATGTCACCGATCTACCCGCGCTGAATGCCACGCTGAACACCGCGAGCACGGTGTTCCTGCTGCTGGGTTATCGCTTTATCCGGGAAGGGCGACAGATGGCGCACCGGAACTGTATGTTGGCCGCGTGCGGCACCAGCGTCTTGTTCCTGGCGAGCTATGTGACCTACCACGTGTTGCGTCGGCAGATGACGGGCTCGGCGCATACGACCTTTGTGGATCCGGCCTGGTTTCGCCCGGTGTACCTGGTGATCCTGTTCACCCACCTGGTGGGGGCGATTGCCATCGTCCCGCTGGTGCTGGTGACGCTGTGGCGGGCTTTGCGGGGGCGCTTCGAGGCCCACCGAAGGGTGGCGCGCTGGACTTGGCCGCTGTGGCTGTACGTGTCCCTAACCGGGGTGCTGATTTACCTGCTGCTGTACCAGATCTTTCCCCAGCCCACCTCGTGAACATCGCCATCATCGGCTGCGGCGGCATCACGCTGCAGAATCACCTTCCCGGCCTTGCCCTGTGCCCGGACACCCGGGTCGTGGCCCTCTGTGATGCCGATCCCGCCACGCTCGAACGCGCCCGCAGTCAGACGGGAGTGTCGGTGGTCTCGACGCGGTACGCGGAGATCGTGGGGCGCGACGACGTGGAGGCCGTGATCATCGCCACACCGAATGTGACGCATGCGCCCATTGCGCACGCCGCGCTGGCGGCCGGCAAGCATGTGCTGTGCGAGAAGCCCATCGGCATGAATGCGGCCGAGGCATGGGGCATGGTCCAGGCGGCGGAGCGGGCGGGGGTGCGGCACATGACGGCGTTCACCTACCGCTTCGTGCCGGCGATGCGCTACTTGAACCACCTGGTGACCAGAGGTGTGCTGGGCGAGATCCGGCATTACCGATCTTGCCGGCTGCAGGACTGGGGCACGCGGAACCTCGGGTGGCGTCAGGTCCGCAAGCTGGCCGGGACCGGCGAACTTGGGGACATGCTGTCGCATCGCATCGACTTTGCGCATCTGCTGGTGGGGCCGATGCGGCGGTTGGTGGCCCATCTCAAGAACCTCACGCCGCTGCGGGAGGGCGCGGTCAATGACACGGACGATTGGGTGGCGATCCTGGCGGATTTCCAATGTGGCGCCACCGGCGTGCTGGAGAGCAGCAAGCTGGCGAGCGGTCGGAACGAGAGCTGGCGGAGCCTGGACTCGGTGGAACTCAACGGCAGTCGCGCCTCGGCTGTGTTCATCACGGGCAAGTGGAACGAACTGCACATGGGCCGGGCGGGCGGGCCGGGGCTCGAGATCCTGCCGGTGCCGCGCGAGTTCTGGACCTGGCCGGGGTCGCCGCGCGATCCGGGGGCAGGGGATCCGCTGGTGACGTTTCGGTACGACCAGGCGTTTGAGTTCGTGGACGCCATCCGCAACCAGCGCCCGTGCGTGCCCAGCTTCGCAGACGGCGCCCGGGCACTGGCCGTCATGGATGCCGCCGTGCGATCGGCCGAGCTCCGGCAATGGGTCGAACTGGAGCCCGAGGGGTGACCGGAGGTTGGTAGAAGCGCAAAGTTCAAAGTTCAAAGTTCAAAGCTCAAGGGAAGTTCCAGCCTTCCATGCGGGGGATCCTGCCCAACCGTGTCCGGCCTGTTAGACGGTGCGGAGGTCACCGCGAGGGACGCGGCGCTTTGGGGAGGGCGCGGCAGACGAGGCGCTTGCACCAGTGCGGTGGGCAGGTTGACGCCGACTCACTGCGTGCGACCGAACTTCTTCTCGAGCTCGCGGTAGTTGAGTTCGATCAGGGTGGGGCGGCCGTGCGGACAGGTGTAAGGCATGGCGCAACGGCGCAGATCCTCGACGAGCCGTTCGAGTTCACGGGAGCTGAGCGGGTCGTTGGCCTTGACGGCATGGCGGCAGACGGTCTTGGCCACCACCTGTTCGCCGAGGCGCAGGGCGTTGACCTCCTGGCCGGCCGCCTTGAGCTGGTCCACGAGTTCGAGCACGAACTGGCGGGCGTCCCCGACCCGTACGTAAGGCGGCAGGCCTTCCAGGAGAAAGGTGCGTTCGCCGAACTCGCTGAGCCCGACGCCCAGACGGGTTAAGGTGGGCAACAGTTCACGCACAAAGGCGGCATCGCGGGCCGACACCTCGACGGTTTCGGCCAGCAACAGCCGCTGGCTGGGGGCGTTGCCCTGTTCGAGTTGAGCAAGCATCTGCTCGAACAGGATGCGCTCGTGGGCGGCGTGCTGATCGAGCAGGACGAGGCCGCGGTCGCTTTCGAGCACGACGTACAGCCGGCCGATCACCCCCACCAAGCGCAGGGGCACGCTGAGCAGCGGTTGAGGACCGGGCGGGGGCTGGGGCGAGGAAGGGAGTGGCGCTGCTGGCAGGACGACCGGGCTGGCAGTCCCCGCGGGCGGATCGGCGGCGGTTCGCGCCTCGGCGTTGGGTGGGGCCGCGGGTAACGGGCTTCGCGCGGCGGGTTGCTCCGGGAGGCGGGGTGTCCCGGCGTGCGGCTCAGTCGGCACCGCCGCCGGGAACGGTGGTTCGAGGGGCGGCCGCAGTGTCGTGGCCGGGAAGTAGGACTGGACGATCGAGGAAGGCGAATCAGTGGGCTGAGCACCCGGCACCCCCCACTCGTCTTTCGAACTTCGAACTTCGCCCTCCGTCCTTCGAACTTCGTCTTTCGAACTTCGAACTTCGTCTTTCGAACTTCCCACTTCCCCCTGCCCCCTGCCGGCGTGGTATTCGAGCAGCGCCTGGCGCACGGCCTGTGTGACCAGGGCGCGTACCTGGCGTTCGGCATGGAACTTCACCTCGCGTTTGGCGGGGTGGATGTTCACGTCGACGTCGGCGGGATCAAGTTCGAGGAACAGGCAGCAGACCGGATACCGGCCCTTCATCAGGGCCGTGTGGTAGCCCTCGAGCAGGGCGAAATTGAGGCCACGATTCTCGACGGGGCGTCGGTTCACGAACAGGTGCTGATCCTCGCGAGTGGCGCGGGAGAGGCCGGGCGCGCCGAGGAATCCCCAGAGACGGAAGTCTGAAGTTCGAAGTTCGAAAGACGAAGTTCGAAGGGCGGAGGGCGAAGGGCGAAGGGCGAAGTCGGAGGGGGACGGATCGGAGTTTGGGGCAGGCTCAGCAAGATGGGCGAGTTGCCCGGCGTCGCGGAGTTCCTCCTCGTCGTACGGGCTCGGGGTCGTGGGAAGGGGGGCGATGAAGTCCACGGGGAGGAGTTCGAGGTCACTGCCGTACAACGCCCGGAGCCTTTCCCGCAGCGCGGCTAGCTGCGACGTCCGATTGGCCGCGCGGGGCAACGGTGGCAATTGCCAGATCAGGCGGCTGTTGTGGGTGAAGGTGAACCCGACCTCGGGGAAGGCGAGGGCGGCGAGCAGGAGGTAATGCTGGATGTGGACGCGTTCGGTTTCCTCGCTGCGCAGGAACTTGCGGCGGGCCGGGAGATTGAAGAAGAGCTGGCGGACTTCGACGCTGGTACCGGACGGGCCGCTGGCCGAGCGGACGTCCAGGATCTTCCCGCCGGCCACGTTCACCTGCGTGGCTTCGACGGTGTCGGCGTCGCGCTCGCGGGTGGTGAGGGTGAAGCGGCTGACGCTGGCGATGCTGGGCAGGGCTTCTCCGCGGAAGCCCATGGTGGCAACGGCAGCGAGGTCTTCGGCGCGTCGGATCTTGCTGGTCGCGTGGCGTTCGAGGCAGAGCAGGGCGTCGTCACGGCTCATGCCCACGCCGTCATCGGTCACGCGGATGAGGCTGCGCCCTCCGGCCTGGACATCGACACTAATCCGCGAGGGTTGGGCGTCGAGAGCGTTTTCGACCAGTTCTTTGACGACACTGGCCGGCCGCTCGACGACCTCCCCCGCGGCGATCTGGTTGGCGACCTGTTCGGAAAGGAGGCGGATGCGATTCACGCCCGCCTATTGGAGCGGCTTCCACTTGGCGTGCTTGAAGCGCTCATACATCCAGCGGAAATCGCGGTTACGGCTGTTGCCACCGGCCCAGTAAAAGCTCTGGATGCCGTTGGCGGAGTCGCGGGCGGCCTTGATGGTAGTGGGTTCGAGCCACTTGTGGGCCTCGGCATGGCCGTCGGCGAACCCGAGGGTACTCGTGTCACCGTGGAAGACGGCGAAAGGATCGACCCAACCTGGCGGGCTGACGTCGAGCACCCAGGTGCCGTTGTTGTAATCGCGCGGATCGGCTTCTTCGATGAACACCATGGCCATGGTGGGCTCGGTGATGGAGGAGTGCTTCTTGAAGGGCTCGATGCCGGTCCACATGCCGCCGTTCATGCCGTCGGACTTCGAGTAACTGTCGTAGGCCCAGCCGCGACCTGGCTTCAGCCGTTTGGTCCGTAGGTCACCCGGGCAATGATAGGCTCCGGCGCTGTCGCAATACTTGGCGAGCGGGGAGAGCCGAATTCCTTCCTCGACGCGCTTCTGGGCTTCGAACGTCGTGATGTTCTGCGGGAAGTTCGGACCGGGGGTCGGCCCACGCCAAAAGCCGCCCGCATACAAGGCCGGCAGGCTCCCCTGTGCCATCGTGTAGAGGATGGAGTCGTTGTTGTCATCGGCGTACATGACCCAAGCCAGACCCAGTTGTTTGAGGTTGCTCAAGCAGGCCGCGCCCGTGGCCTTCATCTTGGCTTTGGCCAGAGCCGGTAACAGCATCCCCGCCAAGATGGCGATGATGGCGATGACCACCAGCAATTCAATCAGGGTGAATCCCGTGGGGCGGCGGGCCTTCACCAGAACGGGTGACACGTTTCTCATAGGAGTTAAAGCTTGCTGACTGAGGTCAGCGTGCCAACGCCCACGCAAATGTCAACCGTTCAACCACGCAGCAGCCCGTGTGCTTTCGACCGCACAGTGGCTGTCCTCAAACGCCCACCGCGTGCGCCGGGACCCGGCCCGACCTGCGATCCCCCGCAACGAGCCGGGATCGACCGTAGGCGCCGACGTGAGGAGGCGACGTGGGACAAGGGGACAGCGCCGCTTCGCCTCCTCACGTCGGCGCCTACAGGGCGCGTGAAGCATCCGCTGGGCTTTTCGTGAGGCGGACGCTAGGCTTCCCGCGAACCGCAAAACAGCATGCAGACTTACCAGAACTTCGTGGGCGGCGAATGGGTCGGCGACCCCGCCCGTACCGATCTCCAGACGCGCAACCCGGCAGACGTGCGTGAACCCGTGGCTGGCTATGTGCTCGCCGATGCCGCGCTCACACGGCAGGCGCTGGCGGCAGCTCAGGCGGCGTTGCCGACTTGGGCCGGAATGACTTCCGTTTCCCGCGGCCGCATCCTGAGCCAGGCCTCGCAGATCCTTGATGCCCGCAAGGCCGCCCTGGCGGAATTGCTCACGCGGGAGGAAGGCAAGACGTTGGCCGAAAGCACCGGCGAGGTGCAGCGCGCGGTGGACATCTTCCGGTTCTTCGGGGGCCTCAGCTACACGGTGGGAGGGCAGACGCTCCCCCACGACCTCCCCGGCAACCTGCTCTACACCCTGCGCCAACCCCTGGGCGTGGTGGCCCTGATCACGCCGTGGAATTTCCCGGTCGCCATCCCGGCCTGGAAGCTGGCGCCCGCTTTGGTGGCGGGCAACACGGTGGTGCTGAAACCGGCCACGCCCGCGCCGGCGATGGCCCTCGAACTCGCCAAGGCCCTGGCGGAGGCGGGCTTGCCGAAAGGCGTGTTGAACGTGCTGGTGGGGGCCGGGGGCGAGGTCGGACGGATCCTGGCGGAAGACCGTCGGGTGGCGGCGCTCTCGTTCACCGGTTCCCACGCGGTGGGGCGGCAGGTGCACCAGGTGCTGGCGCAGCGGATGGCGCGTTCCCAAATGGAGATGGGGGGTAAGAACCCCACCATCGTCCTGGCCGACGCCGATCTTGACCTGGCGGTGAACCTGGTGATTCGCGCGGGCTTCGGGCTGACGGGCCAGGCCTGCACGGCCACCAGCCGGGTGATTGTCGAGCGGCCGGTGGCGGAGGAGTTCGCCGCCCGCCTGGTGGCCCGCGCCCGGGCGCTGACCGTGGGCAACGGGCTGAAGCCGGGCGTGCAGATGGGGCCGGCCGTCAACGAGTCGCAGCTTCGGACCGATCTCGATTATGTGCAGATCGCGCGCGATGAGGGTGCCCGGCTCCTGTGCGGCGGGCGGCGTCTGGACGACGGGGACCTCGCGCACGGCTGGTTCATGGAACCGACGGTGTTCGGCGACGTGACCCCCGGGATGCGGCTGGCGCGTGAAGAGGTGTTTGGCCCCGTCCTCGCTGTTCTGACCGTCGGCGATTTCGAGGAGGCAATCGCGGTGGCCAACGGCGTCGACGTTGGATTGTCCGCGGCGCTGGTGACGCGGGATCTCAAGCGGGCCATGCAGTACGCCGAGCGCATTGAGGCGGGGGTGGTGAAGGTCAACCAGATCAGCACCGGGCTGGCGCTGCAGGCGCCGTTCGGCGGGGTGAAGCAATCGAGCACCGACAGCTTCAAGGAGCAGGGGGCGGGGGCGATTGAGTTCTACAGCCGGCTCAAGACCGTTTACCTCGACTGGACCGGCTGAACCGTTTTGTGTCAACCAGGCGGGAGGCCGCGCGCCGATCGGCCTGAATGTCGTCTCGGACTGACTCACCTGGCAGGGACCGCGTTCAGCCCCGCCGGGTAGCGCCACACCCAGTCACCGGCGTTGCCCTCCCAGGCTCCGTTGGGCTTCCCGCCCGGGTGACCGCTGTCATCGGTGCCGTTCCACCCGAGCGAATAGAGGATGAAACGACCCTCGGGAAGGGTCTGGTACCGCAGCGCACCTCCCTGGATGACGTCTCGGGGAACCTGGTCCAGGAAGCGGGGCACAAGGGCGTCGAGCGACTCCGGGTATTGTCCCAGCGCCAATCGGTGCTGTTCGAGCGCACAGGCCACCGTCGCCAGGTCTGTCGAAGCCTGCGCCAGCGCCGACTTCACCACGGCCCGCCCCAGGGCGGGCAACAACATGCTGGCCAACTGCTGATGCTTCCAGAGGGACCCTGCGCCCAACTCGACCGCCTCCTCGAGCCGCCGGGTAGCCGCTTCCAGTTCGGCGGGCAGGATCCAGCCGCGTCCCTCGTTGATCGCGGGCCCCAAGCTCAGGTTGAAGAGGCGGTTGTACTCGACCTGTTCGAGATAGAACCAGCCACGGGGAAGCAGCGCATAGGGAAAGAGGACCCTTGCCGGGGTTTCTTCGGCGCTGCCAAGTTGACTGACCACTCCCGGATTCCGGCGCGCCCAGGCGATGATCTGGTTGCCCCAGGCCCGTTCCCCCTTCAACGCTTCCTGGCCATCCGCCAGGAACCGGTACTGGTCCAGACGTGTTTGCAGCCGCGCCAGGTGGTTGGTATTCCATCGCTCCTGGGCCAGGCCTTCCCACACTGGCTGGAGCATTCGCCTGATCATCGCAGAGCGCACCAGGTGCGAAATCAGCATCGGTTCCGCCCGCAGCGTGTCGATGAGGTAGAAGCCCAGCTCCACATCGGCCAGCGCTTCGTCGGGCCGGCCCACGGCGAGCAGGGCTGAACCCCGGACCGACAGTGCCCGGCTGTAGCCGTTGAGCACTGCCAGATGCGGCAGCAGGATTCCGGCAGGGTTCTCGAGATCGTAGCGCAGGTGGAAGCGCGCTGCCGGTCGGGCGCTGGCCGCTCGCAGTTCGGCCAGCTTGGTTTCCGCCGGGCGCAGGGCCTCGAGCACGTCGGCGGGCGTGACGGCAACCCGGTTCGAGGTATGCTTCGACTGCAGCACCTGGCTCCAGTCGGTCATCTGGGCGAGCGGCCAGCCGGCCCATTTCGAAGAGGCGCTCGAGAGCACACCCTCCACCAACCTCGCCTGGGCGTTGGCGTTCGTGTCCCGCTGCGTCTGCGTGCCGGGCACGAAATCAAAGAGCGGCGCCAGGAGCGGCGTCATGGCGAAGTTCTGCGCGTCCGGGACCGGTGGCGGGGCCAGTTGCTCCAACTCAGCCCACTGGCCGGCGGCTTGCAGCTCGCGCTGCATCCGGACCCAGGCGCGCTTCCCGCGCCAGTTCTCGAAGGCGTAGAACGCACCGATGAGCGTGGCGAGGATAACGACGACCGCGACGTAGATGCGCAACCGCGCCGGCTGCACGAGCCAGTGCAGGGCGCGCAGCGTGACGTACCGATCGAGCAGGGTGGGGTTGGTGGAAGGAGTGTTCATGGCACGCGAGGGGGTGAAGCGGCGGTTCAAGTTCAAGCGAGAGCGATCGGCTGAACGACTGCCGACGAGAAGTGAGCCCGGTTGGGACCGGGTCCCCGGACCTCCGTCTGCGGCGGCGCCTGGCCCCCGGCGGGCTCCGTCTCCGCGTCGCCTCTGCCAAGCAGCTCAGCCAACAGGTGGCGTTGTTCGATCAGTGCGGTCCGTGATTCCGACGTGAAGGCACCACCGGCAGGGCCCGGATCACGGGTACTCAACTGAACCCCGAGGATCAGTGTCCAGACCGCCGCGAGACCGGCATACAACCGGGGTGACGGCCAGAGCCAATAGCGCCAGTGACGCGCCGGGGCGGCGGCGTCCGCCACCCGGGCAACCAGCGTCGGTGGGCGGGCCGAGCGAACACGCGCCTCGATCGGTGGCCAAAGCCCTGGTGCCAGAGGGCCCTCATTCAACGCCACCTTCAGTTTCTGCTGCCAAGCGGCCTCCTCGGCAACGCGGGCGGCGCACGCCGGGCATGCCTTCAGATGCAGGCTGACTTCGAGGCTCGTCTTGGCGTCGAGTTCCGAGTCCAGATAGGGCCCCAGCAAGGTCTCCACGTCGCGGCAATCGTTCGTGTTCATAGAGGATCGGTTCGAGGGTCTGCACGGCTGGGCCGACTCCCGGTCGCGGCTTGGGGTCGCCCCAGGGCAGCGCGCATCTTCTGGCGTGCGCGATGCAGATCGCCCATGACGCTCCCCATCGGGATGTCCAGGGTCTCGCTGATCTCGCGGTAGCGAAGATCACCCAACGCGCGGAGCAGCAGCACGGCCCGTTCGTTGTCCGAGAGCGTGTGCAGGGCCTGGGTCATGGGCGCTTCGAGGTCGGCGCCGAGGGCCTCGAGGTCGGCCGGGGCAGCAACCCACGGTCCGACGTCAGCGGCCGCCGGCAGCTCGGCCAACTCCTCCGGTTCGAGTTGAAACTCGTGCCGGGCGACCCGTGCATGCTTCCGGTTCAACGCAAACACTTCGCGCGTCAGGATCTTCAGTATCCAGGCCCGGAAGCTGGCATCCGGCCGGTAACGGTCAAAGGCGGCAAAGGCCCGGAGGACAGCATTCTGTACGGCGTCGCGGAGCTGGCCCGGATCCCAGAGCAACCGCCGTGCGTAGAGTTCGAGCTCGCGCTCGAGCGGTCGCAGGAGGGCGAGGAAACGGTCTTCACGCGTTGGGCCCGGCTCGTTCATGCATGCCTCACAACCAGACAAAGTCGGAGGCGAGGCGTTTTATTACATCCCGTTCCGGAAGCAGGACACCCCCGGCAGGACACCCCCGGCAGGACCGATCCGGGCTCACTCGATCCGGACGACGCGGTAGAAGCGGCCGTCCACCTCCCCACGGCAGTCGGTCCAGGTGGTGACCGTGTCCACCGCGATGACGAAGTCGCTGGCGTTGCGCCAATCCAAGCTGGAGAGCGAATCGGAGAACTGGACACGGTAAGCCGATCCCGGCTCGCTGCGCCAGGCCATGACCAGACAGGGACCGGTAAGCTCCGCCCCGGCATCGAGGGCGAACGGAACGTCCAGAAGAACTTGGACCTCGCGTGTGCCTGCCCCGGACCGGATGACCAAGTGGTGCTCGAGGAGACCCGGAGCCAGGCCGTCTTGGTTGACCCGGAGGCGGAGGGTGCTCGACTGGCCTCCCGTCAGCGCCCCGCTGGCCGGTTCCATGAGCAGCCAGGGCGGCGGGGGGTCAGTCACGGCCCAGACCAGGCCGCGTTGCCCGCTGTTCCGGAGTGCCACTTCGGCCTCGGTGGCCCATCCGCCGAGCAGGACTTCGGCGGGCTCGACTTCCAGTCCGGCGGCGAGTGCTCCACTCCGCAGGGCGGGGCCGCCTTGGGTCACGAGGTTGCTGTCCAGGAGAAGATCGTGGTCGCCGCGGTCACCGTCGACGAAGTGGAGCGTGACGTGCGAGCCGTCGATCTCCGCCCCGGTCCGGCCGTCGTAGAGGAACTCGTACCATTGGAAATGCGGGGCGCCGGGCCGGCCACCATAGAGGTACCAGGAGTTGAACGGAACGCCTTCGGGGAAGTCCAGTGCGAGGAGCAGTTCTCCGCCGGCGGCCTCGATGGCGCCGAAGGCCGTAATGGTGAACGCGCCGAACGGCAGGGTCACGCCGGGCGGCAGATTGCCGGGGTCGGGGATGGGAACGGGCGTAATCCGCGCCAGGCCCGCGTGGAGCGGGGTCGAGGCTCGGAAGTAGTGCTGGCCGTCCAGCGTGTGGCGCACGGTGACGTTGTCCTGGAGGTGGTCGGGCACCCCGTCACCATCGCCGTCGTAGAGCGGGTCGTTTCCCTCGGGACCCATCTCCTCGGCGTCCGGTGTTCCATCGCCGTCCTGGTCCGGGGGGCCCGGGTCCTGCTCGAACACGAAGATGTCAAAGGACCAGTTGGAGTCGAGGTAGCCCGGCTTGATGTTGGTAGCCTGGGAGTCAAAGGCGACGGTGCTGCCGTCGCGGCTGATGACCGCGACGCTGCTGCCGTGGTCCGGTTCGGTGTTGCCGCCACAGGCGCAGGCGCTGAGGCGGCGGGTGTTGCCGGTCACCCGGTCGTGAAGGAACACGTCGGTCACGATGGACCGCTTTTCGGGTACGAGCGCCGCCTGGGAGAGGAACACGACGAAGCGGCCGTTACCGCTGATCGCGGGTGCCCGGCTGACCGCCCAGGAGGGGTTGGGTGCGCCGGATACAGGCGGTCCTTCAAGGCCCTCGCTGGTGAGGCTCACGCGGGTGGTTTCGCCAGATTCGCGGTCATGGACGAAGACATCCCGCACGCCGTTGGCGTCGCCGGGGACGAGGTTGTTGGCCAGGGAATCGAAGGCGACGAACCGGCCGTCCGCGCTGAGGGCAACAGGGGTTTCCGAGCGTCCGGTTGTCCCGGCGGAGACCCGCCCGGAATGGCTGTTGGCCTCGGTGCCTTCTGAGGAGACGCTGACCCGGGTGGTCTCGCCCGTCTGACGATCATGGATGAAGACGTCGGCAGCCGCGTTGTGGTCGTCGGGCACCAGGTTGGAAGCATCGGAGGCGAAGGCGACGAACCGGCCGTCCGCGCTGAGGGCCGGGCCCCAAGACGCCTGGTTGGCCCGCGTGCCGTCGGACGCGACGCTCACGCCGGTGAACTCCCGGGAACCCAGGTCCAGCACGAAGATGTCCGCGACCTTGTTGTCGTCGCCGGAGACGAGGTTATTGGCCGAGGAGACGAAGGCGACGCAGGAACCGTCGGCGCTGATGCGCGGGGCGCTGCTCGGCCCGTTGGCTTCCTCGCCGGAACGGGTCACGCTGAGCCGACGCGTGGTCCGGCCGGGCCGGTCGCGCAGGAAGAGGTCGGAGACGTTGTTGTTGTCGTGCGTGACCAGGTCCGGGGCAGGCGAGACGAACACCACATATTGACCGTCGCCGCTGATGTCAGGTTCGCGGCCGCCGCCGTAGGCGACTTCGCCGCCGTCCTGGCAGAGGCTGATGCGTTCGGTGAGGCCGGCGGCACGGTCGCGGACGAACACGTCGGGAGACCAGACCTGGGTGAAACCGTGGCTGCTGCCGCCGCTCCAGAAACGGAGGCGGCAGGTGTTGCGATCGTGGGCGACGAGGTTGGTGGCGATCGACTCGAAGGCCACGAACCGACCGTCGGCGCTGAGCGACGGACGTTCGCTGTCCGCGACGGACCAGTACTGGCTGCTGTCGGTCCAGCCCAGGGCCAGCGTTCCCGCCCCCGGGGTCTCGCTCGAGTTGACGCTGGCCAGTTCGAGGCCGCCGTCGCATTCCGGGGCCCCGCTGGCGGTTGAGACCGTGGCCCGGGGGCCGTCGGTGCTCCAGTTGCCGGCGGCGTCGCCAGCCTCGACGCCCACGCGGAGGCTCTGGCCGGGCATGAGGCAGGTGAGGGTGACGTTGGTGGCGGTGCCGCCCGTCATGGTGAACACGCGCGGGAGGCCGCTCACGACGACATGGACGCTGTAGAGGTAGACTTCGACGTTGTCTTCGGCGGGGGTCCATTCAAGGACGAGCTGGTGTTTGTCCCGCTCCCGCGCGTGGAGGCGGCTGCCCTCGGGCCATGTCGGGGGTGTGGTGTCGACGGTGGCGATGCGCAATCGGGGACCGTCGGTGCTCCATTGGTCCTGGGCGTCGCCGGCCTGGACGCGGAACTCGTAGGTCCGGCCGATTTCGAGGTTCTGGACGAAGTGCCCTCGTTTCTGGGCGTCCAGGTCGGCCAGCAGTGCGCCATCCTGATAGACGCGGTAACCGGTGACTCCTGCGTCGTCCACCGCGGCCGGCCAGGACAGGTGGAGGGAGGTTTCCTGCATCTGGTCGGCAGTGAGCGCGGCGCCCAACGGCCAGGCGGGGACCGCGTCGGGGCGGTCGGTCGTGACCGTCACGGTGAGCGGGGTGGGGGACCAGAGTTCGGCCTCATTGCGCGCACGGACGGAGAACGTGTACTCGGTGTCGGGGAGGAGATCGGCCACTTCGAGCCGGGTTTCGTCGGGGGGCAACGAGGCGAGGACGCGTTCGGTGGGGGTGTCTTCGCGGAATTCGTACGCCAGGATTCTCCCGCCGCGGCTGTGGGCCGTGGGGCGGGTGAGCCGCAGGCTGGTGGGGCCAACAACGGAGGCGGTCAGCTTGGCTCCCGCCGCCCAGTACGGGGCCTCAAGGGGAATGTCCATGCAGAGGGCGCCAGCGGTGTTGGTGGCGAGCTGGACCGGACCGTTGGCGCTCTGGGCGAAATGGAAATCCGACCTCGCCTCGAGGTAACCGAACGCGGAGACATCCGCGCCAGGGACGACGTGCTCGCCGTCCAGGGTCCGCTCGAGCCAGACCTCCGCGGCCTGCGCCGGGTAGCGGATGACGGCGAGCAGATCGCCGCAGGGGCTGAACCCAACCTCGGTCGTGCCGCGGAGTTGCCAGTGGTTGATCACCGCGCGCCCGCGCGGCAGGTTCACCAGGTTCTGGCTGACGGCGTCGTCGGTGTTGAAGAGATAGAGGAACGAAGCGTCCGCGGCGTCCGCGCTGAATCCCCAGGCGGCGAGGCCGAACTTCTGCCCGACGTTGCCCGGGCGCGGGATGGCATGGAAGTCACTCCGCCAGGCTTCGACAAGTCCGTCGACGCCGACGGCCCAGAGGTGCACACGGTCCTGCGCGTTGCGGATGGCGTGGAGCAAGTAACGGCCCCGCGGGCTGAAGACCGAGATGGCCTCGGAGACGAGGTTCTGGGCCTGCCAGGGGGAACGGGCGGGGTTCTCAAGATCATAGAGCCAGGCGGTGTGCTGGGCCGGGGTGCCCGGCCCGCCACCGAGGGTGCTGTGGATGACAAGCCCGCGCTCGTCCGCCCCGAATCCCCATCCGATGGTGGAGGCAGTGGGTCCGAAGGCTAGCACTTCGTTGCCCTGCTGGCGCACCACGAGGCCGTGGGAACCCTGGAAGGGCTCGACCGTGTAGGTGCCGCGCGGGGAAATCAACGCATTCCAGGCGATGCTCCCGAGGGCGGGCGGGACGTAGGAACCGGTGCGATCACAGCCGCAGTCGATGCCCGGGCGCGGGATCTCGGCAAGGGCCAGCGAAGCCGCGAGGAGGAACAGGGTGGGGTTGATGGCGCGAGGCAGCAAGTTCGACTTCATGGCGTGATCCTCGAACACGACCGCGGTTGTCCGGAGAAACTCTCCCATACTACTAGCGGGAGATGTCATGAAAGTCGAAGCGAAAAGAAGGGCCGATTGATTTCGCCGCCGGTGGCGCCGGTTGCCTTGTTGCCCAGACCGGTGCGTTGATCGCCGGTGCTTTGGTGGAGCGGGGGCCCGGTTCGAGGGGCTTAGTTTCCCTCTCCGGCTCGGATTCTCTGGGGCATGCGGGCGAGGGCCTTTTCCCAGGCCACCGCGGGCTCGGAACCTGCCGCTGGTGGAGCGCAAATGAGACTGGAAAACGCTTCCAAAGGCTGTCCAGCACTGCAGGTTTGGGGCTGAGCTCCTTACCCGGGAATGCGCAGCCGGGTCCGACCCCGCTCTCACCGCCCTCATGACGCAGAACCACTCCCCGTGGTCCGTCTCTCAGCTCCGCCGAATGGGACCGAGATATGACAAAGTCAAGAACTGACCCCTTTTCCCAGCGCGGATCGAGGTCGTTCCAGGGGGATCGAACAACGGATCCGGGTACCCCGACCCGGGGCCGAATCCAGCTCGAAGGACCCGCCCAGATCACGGATGCGTCGGGTCATGTTGACCAGTCCGTTGCCGCGGGGCGAGAAGGCTGTAACAAACCCCCGCCACCGTCATCCTGGATCCGCAGGTGCAATCGCCCGTCCTCTGCGAACTCGACCACCACATGCTGGGGCAGAGGCGTGCTTTAGCGCGTTGTGGAGGCTTCTTCGACAGGCAACGTTACGCCGGAACGTCGCCGACACCTGGTCCTCAGGCAGACGCTCGGAAAGCGCAGCGTGGCGGGTCACAGTGCCCCTCCAGCAAGCAGACGCCTGTCGCACGTAGCCCGCCAGGTTGTCGAAGACGATCGTGCCGCGGATTCGTCGCCCACACGGGATCGCTGATCGCTCGCCACATCCCGCGACGATTGCGAGATGCGGGCCAGCAGGGACGGTTTTAGACCGGATCGGGCAGTGTAAGCGGCCCAGTTCGCAGGATCGCGATCTGGGTCAGGGACGCCGGAATCGTCATGCATATCCGCCGCGATGCGGGCGCGTTCGCTGGCGGGTATTGGTGCTCGAGGGACCTGGGTGCCGCAACACCGCCACGCGCTGCCGATGCAGCAGCAGCGCTGCCAACAGCGCCGCCCAAATCGTCACTTGCACAGACCGCCGCTGCCAGGGGTGCAGGGGCGATCACAGGCACCAGCTCTGTGCCGGGTTCCAGACGCCATGGGCGTTCCAAGGACCCGCACCTGGAAGCAGTAATTCCCAGCCGCAGGTTCTGTAAGCCAGCCGCAAGTCGGCTCTCCGGCGACCAGTCGCGTCGTATCCCTCAGGCGATGCTGGAAGCGGACCCGATCCGCGACGGGGCTGATGGCGGTGAAGTGCAGTTCAACGAGGCGGCGACCTGAACCGGGAGGGAGTACTCAGGGGCCGGTGGACGCCCACCGCCGCGAGGCCCTGGCTTCGTAGTTGAACACCACCTGCTCGATGTAAGCCGGCGGATCGGCATCCCCCTCGACTTGCCGGGATCGGTAGCCCACGCCGCTGCATGGCTGGCCCGCAGACGCGGCCGTCGGGCGTCCGGGCGATCGGATGAGTGGGCGTGGTGCATTCCGGGGTGAGCAGGCCGTCCACCAATCCAGGGTGAGGCTTTGGACGCGCGCAGGCGGCCTCGGGCAAACCTCCAACTCGCGTCGCGTCGGGCGGTGGATACCCGCAGCCCGGGCGGCCAGTAATGGCCGGGGTCGTCGCGACGAGATCAGCAGGTAATCGTTAGGGGATGCCCTGCTGCCGCGTGACACCTCGAAGCGACGCGGGACGCCGGACGACCGCCCGCGGGTCGTCAGCAGAGCGCGCCGGATTCGTCGAGGTGCGCCGGCACCATGATATCAGCCGGCAGCCGTCGTCGGTCGTGAATCGGCTCGACCTGTTGATCCTGCACGCGCAGCAGCCCCGACCCAGCGGTGATGCCGACCCGCAAGACCGTCGCGGTCAGTAAGGCTTCAGAAACACGGTGTCAGGTGCCTCCCACGCCGACGGCAAGCCCGCCCGTGCCGGGCTGGGTTTCGCCACGCGGCCGCCGCGGCAGCGGCGGGCCATCGGCGATTCAGCAGGTCAGCCCGCTCGCAGCCACCCACAAGCGTCGTCCGGGCTGCCAGACCCAGCCTTCCGGGTGATGCCAGTTGGGCCCGCCCGGGAGGCTCAGGAACGCATCCTCATCGAGCGCCGACAACGCGTCGGCGGGCCATCCCCGCGTGAACCACACACCGTGCCCCGACGGCCTGCGCTATCAAGCACCGCCCCCGCCGGTATCAGGGACCCGCCTGCGTGCCGCGCCGCGTCCAACGCCCGTCTCTGTACTCATCCAGGCCGGCGGACCCGGCCAGCGGGCTGCCCTCATGGTGGCGAGCACCGATCGGATATCATTGCCGCTCAAGCCATCCGCACGTCGTGGTTTACCTCGACCAGCGTTCCGGATCAGATGGAGGCCGTCGCCCGCCGTGCGAGCCAGAATCCACCTTCATGGTTGGGCGCCAGACAAAGACCTCCGGGGGCGAGGTGAAGTCGCGGAATCGATCAGGTCCAGTCGATCCGCTCGGATCTGCGCCAGGCCAGTTCGCCCCAGGCCAGACATCCAGGGTTGCCGGGGCGCTCCCCATCGACTGGCGTTGGCACCGACTTTCGCGCGGGGCCGATCCAATGGAAACGGTGACCTTCGCCGCCACGGTCATCGATCACCCCATCGCGACGGGGTCTGGGGATCAGGCCAACCACGGAGGGTCGCCCCGCCAACCCATCCCTCGCCGGGACCGCCACTTGGGGCGGGAACCACCACAGCCGCGCGACCACCGTGGGCGCTGCCAGGCACGTGTCGAACAACAGCAACTCGGACCTCAATCCGCCAGCCACAATCCGTCCTGGCGGGGACCGTACTGACCCGGCACACCACCTCAGCGCCGTCTCCAGGTGGTAACGGCGAACCAGCACAGGCCGCGATGGCGGATCGTCCCGACGGCGATCACAGCGCGTCTGCCGCGGCCGGCACCAACTGCAAAATCAGAGCGTTCAGGCCGTTGGTCACCGCGGTGAAAGCCGTGTCGCAGATCTGCGGCAAACCGCTAATGCGCCCGCCCAGACGATGCCATCCTCCGTCTCGGCAGACGCGTAGAGACATCAGGCCGTCTGCGCAAGCGCCGGGGTGTTGTGCTCCGCGGGCTACGGAACCGACGCCATCAAAACCGGGCCACACCAGCCTGGTGCCGACCCACAGATACCCTCGGGTTTACGCGCCTGGATGCGGTTTGCGCGGCGGCCGTCCTCGGCAAATGGCGCCGGTGCGTAAGGACTCGACCGGCCGATGGAGAACATTCGATGCTCAGGGACCTCGGCGGATTCTGCGGTGACCAATCGCACCCGCCAGTTGCGTCTACGCGGCGTCGTGGACCGCCCGCGGCATGCAGGGCCCGCCTCCACGCTACCGTACCCAGTCGAACAGGCTGATGCGCGGTTAGTGAACATGGCTGTCCTTTGTCGTTGGAAACGCTGGGCAGGTCACCTCGACGCCGCCGGGAAACGTGAGCAGGGCCAGTTCCAGCGCTGCACCATCGCACCGGCTGGCGTTGCCCGGCCCTCATCCCGGTCTTGGTGAGGACGACGCGATGCCAGGTGTCGAGGGAAACCGCAGCGCCCCGTCCTCAGACCGGGGCCGCGCCCATCAGCGATAGCGGGGTGGCGGATTCGGTTCCAGCAGGACGTTGTTGGTCACGCGCGTGGAAGGCCAGCGCCACGCCCCAGGTCGGCCCGCGTCGGAGGGACACCGTCGGGCCTGATCAGCACGCAATTGCGAGGCGGTTGCACCCCAACCGAATATCGTCGTGAAACGGCGTCGCGTCCAGCGCCCTCGGCGGCGGGGCAGCTTTGACCATCCACCACGCCCTCGCGGCCATTGACCTCGTCGGGCATCCCACGGGTTCGGCCGGTAATGGACGGACCATCGGTGATCCGCCAGGCGGGCTGGTCACCGGTGTAGGTGCGCCGCGCGCCCGTCTACGGCCGCCCCGCATGGGCTCAGGGCAGGGCACTGGCGGTCGCGCCCTGATGCCCGGCTATGCGTTGGCCTCATGGATCGTTCCTGGCTGGACCAAGTAGTACTTACGGATTCGACACCCCGTCGAGGTTCGGGCGTGAAGACGGGTCGTCCGAGAATATTGAGTGGATCGTGATGCCAGCGCAGTTCTCTCGCGCTCGGCGCGACAGGCCGAGCGGCGCGCTCTTCTCCCATCGTCTGGGCGAGGGGTTCGTAGTCCTCGGGTATTCGATCACCGGTTCAGCGGGCACCGCGGATTATCATGGCAGCAATGCGCCGGTGGGCGGCAAGACCTGGGCCATCTCGGTTTCGGTGGCGGCATCGATCCCGGCCACCTCGTGGACGGCGGCCTGGACGAGTGCTTCAGGCCGGACATCCGCGAGCGGGTTGGGGGGCAGTCCATGGCGGCGAGCGGCCTGCAGCAGACGCCCATGTTGCCGGTCGAACGGCTCGTTCACCGGCCATTCCCACTCCTCCTCCTGTCGCCACTGCCGATAGAAGCTCTTCCACGCGCTGGTGTATCGCCCTTGTCGCTGCTGGTTGACCCGCTCCCAAACCAACCGCTCGAGCGCCACCAACCGCTCCAAATCCAGTCGCGTCGGAGCCGGGGTCCGCTCGAGAACTCGCAGCAGCGGACGTCGCACCGCCATGGCCTCGCACGCGCTCCGTGGCAGGGCGTGCCACGCCGCCAGCAACGCTTCGGGCCGGGCCAGATGCAGCAGACAGCGCACGTCCCCGCGTTCCCATAGCTGGTGTCCCAACCCCCGAACAATCGGCCAGTCTTTCTCCCGATCCGTGCGCTTCATCTGGGCCACCAGGTGCCGGGCGATCCAGCCTCGGCTTCCACCTCGATCTCCTCGGGCTTGACCCGGGGCGGTTTGCTGAACACGTCTACCTTGTGCTCGACCGAGGCCGCACCATCCCAGATGGACAAGTGGCTGGTCCAGCCATGCCGCATGAACCCGGGCTCGAGGGGGGCGCCACAGATCGGGCGGTAGCAGACCCGCCACGGCGGCATGCCGCCCTCCAAACGGGTGAACATCGCCCGGAGCTGGGCCAGGGAACCGTCCGGAATGATCCAGTCGGAGTCCTTGGTGGTCTGCTGCAGGCCATAATGAACGCAAGCCATTCCGGACGTGATGGCAAACGGGATCCCCGCTTCGCGCAACTCCCCGGCCAAGATCTTGAGAAAGTCCAGCGGCGCGCTCATCGAACGCGATCATGCGCGGGCAGGAACGGCCTGGAAAGCCCGAAGGAGCCATTCTCATCAGCGGTCCAGCCTGGATCGGCGGCGAGAAACCGCGAAGATTCGGGCGGGACCGGCAGGGTTCAGGCTCCGGGGCGGAAGCTCGCCACTGGCCTCGAGCCGGCGGCGTTCCTCCAGCAGGGCCTCGAGTTCGGGCCGCCTCACAGCAAGGTCGTCCGGAGAGGAAGAGCGGTCGGGTCCGACCGGTGCTTGTGTTTCGCCCGCCCGCGAGTAGGAAAGGGTGCGTGCAATCCGGCGCGGCAACCGAGACGTTCGCCACCACCCATGGGAGCGTGGTCCTGGCCGCCGGGGGCGCCAACACGCCGGCGGCACGCCAGGCGTGGGAGCAACTCGCCCGCACCTATTGGCGTCCCCTTTACGGCCATGCCCAAGAGCGCGCGAGAGAATCGTTCGCCGTTGGCGTGTACGTGCATTACGCCAGCTTGGCGCATTGCTGCATAAAGAAATCTCGGGACCAGTGCTGGAGCGACGGCAGTTCATGCGACTTCACAAACCGCTGCACATCCCGACGCGCCTGCTCCCAGTCATGTTGCTGAATCAGTCCGCGCAGGCGTTCGACACACCAGGCATTGTTCGTCTTCGGAGCCTGCCCCTTCCACGGCCCCTGTTGATCGAGCGCGGACGAAAGGAGCCCATGGTTAATGGGCGTTCGCCGGGCCGTGTACCACACGAAGTCATACCAGTCGCGGCCCTTGAGGTAATTGCGGCAGAGCAAAGCGTGGATTTTGCCGGCGAAGAGGCTGGGCAGATCGAAGCTGCGGACCGCAGCCGGAAACGGAAAATCCAGCACCGGCATCACGAACGAAGCCCCCGACGGCGGGTTGGTGTCCACCTCGAGCTTGATCCGCAACTTTCGCAGCGGACCGGTACGCGGGCGATACTCGAGGCGCAACAGCTTGCCCACGGAATCGTCCTTCACGAACGCCTGCTGGACCGCCGCTCCAGCTCTCGACCGATCGTCAATCTCGACTTCGTACCCGAACACCCGCAGTTCCTGTCGAACCCGATCCAGGTATGGAGCGAGTCGAAACGCCGGGTCGGGCGCCTCGAGGGCGAAGTCCATGTCCTCGGAGAACCGGTTCAGGCTGTGAAAGATCCGCAGGCACGTGCCGCCTTGGAAGCCGGCCTGCCCGAACAAATCCGTGCGCGCCAGACCGGCCAGAATGACCTCTTGAGTGATCTCACGCAGCGCCTGCTCTTCCTCGAGCGTGGAATGGCAGCCATACGTGGCGAGCCGCTCCTGGATGATCCCGACACTCATAGCTTCAGCTCCTTTCGCAGTCCCATGAGAAAGCGGCCGACGCGGCTGGACGCGTACGCGGCCTCGACCTCATCGAAGGCGTCACGAGTCAGCTCGGCGAGCGATTCTGGTTCGACCCGGAGGCTTTCCATGACCGGCGCGCCGGACCGCCAGTCCAGGCGCTGCGCAGAGATAAGGTCCGCGAGCGCTTTGAGTGGAGTCGCCATGAAGTAGGCGTCTCCGTCGTCCTCGACAACCCGGCGCACCCCCGCAAGAAAGTTCCGTTGCGGCACGCGCGTGAAGGTGAACCGTCCGACAGGCGTGTCGAACGTCCGCGATCGTCCCCAGGCGACGCTGGTGATGGCTTGCACGCCTTCGGGAATCCAGCCGTGCCGCGACAACGCTGTTTCCAGGCTTACGTAACTTGGGCCATGGATGCGTTGGGCGAGTTCCAGGGGATTGATCTTGCTGCGCCGGTACTTGTCCGCCAGACAATAAAGCCTGCGGTGAACCCGCCAGACCTCGCCGCTGGCGACGGCCCGCTTGAGCAGGGCGTCCAAGCGCGGGCCACGGCTTTCCACCCAGAGCGCAGCCTGTTCTCGGGTGAAGACGCCTCGTGGAGCCCGTTCGAGGGCCAACTCGGTGATCGTCTGCAAGTGCTACACATTGTCACAAAACGACAGTTTAGCGCAAGAATCGAGTTCTGGCGTTCAGCAGGATCCACATGCGCCACGCCAAGCCCGTGCCTCAAGACTTGAGCTTTCCTTGCCTGCGAGTATGAAAGGGTGCGTGCAATCCGGCCCGGCAACCGAGACGTTCGCCACCACCCATTGGAGTGTGGTCCTGGCCGCCGGAGGCACCAACACGCCGGAGTCGCGCCTGGCCTGGGAACAACTCGCCCGCATCTATTGGCGTCCCCTTTACGGTCATGTCCGACGCCGCGGACGTTCGCATCCCGACGCGCAAGACCTGGTTCAGGCCTTTTTCGAACGGCTGCTCGAGAAACCCGTGCTGCAACAGGCCCAGCGCGAGCGCGGTCGGTTCCGCACCTTTCTCCTCGCCGCACTGGACCATTTTCTCGCCAACGAGCACGACCGCGCCACGGCGCTCAAGCGCGGCGGCGGGATTGCCTTCGAACCGCTGCCCATCGCGAATGCGGAAGCCGATTTGGCGCTGGAACCCGCCGCTCCGTCGACCCCACCCGAACGGCTCTTCGACCGCGACTGGGCGAACACCGTCCTGGACCAGGCTCTCGATCAACTCGCGGCGGAATTCGTCCAGGTCGGCAAGGCCGAATCCTGGAACAACCTGCGCCCGTTTCTCTTTCGCGCCCCGACGCCCGGCGAATACGAAACCACCGCCCGGCAGCTCGGCCTTTCGCCCGCCTTGATCCGGAAAGCGGTCTCCCGATTGCGCGCGCGGCTGCGAACCCTGGCGCGGGCTGAGGTGGCCCGGACCGTGGCCACGGTGGAAGAAGTCGAAGCGGAATTCCGTCACTTGATCAACGTCATTGCCGGCGGGTGACCGGGGCGGGGTCCGCGCCAGCCCAACCCGACGGCGTTCACCCCGCTGCCAGCGCCACCGATTTCTTTTTGTCACTCGCCACAAGGAAATCTTTAGAACCAGATGAAAGCGATGAATGCCGCCTCCGCCAGGCCCGCCGCCGCAACCTGTCCCCAGTGTGGGGCGGCCCTGGTGCGCCATCAAACCGACGGCTTTTGCAGCCGCTGCCTCGCCGAAACCTCCCTGCTCGACGACGAGTTCGACGGCCCCGCGGAAGACGCCCTGAACCGGTTGCTTCCCGCAACGCTGACCGACCGGCCCACCCGCCCGCGCCTGGGCGATTTCGAAATCCTCGAGGAACTGGCTCGCGGCGGCATGGGCGTGGTGTTCAAAGCCAGGCAAACCAGCCTGAACCGGACCGTCGCCCTCAAGATGATGCTCTTTGGCGGTTGGGGCGGCGCCGAAGCGACGCAGCGCTTTCGCACCGAAGCCGCCGCCGCCGCCGCACTCGAGCATCCCCACATCGTCCGGGTGCTGCATCTCGGCGAGCACGACGGCCAACCCTTCATCGCCATGCAGTACGTGGCCGGACGCAGCCTGGCCGACGCCCTGCGCGATCGGCCGTTGCCCGCCGGCGACGCGGCGCAATGCGTCGCCACCATCGCGCGCGCGATTGAGTTCGCCCACGGCCGCGGCATCCTGCATCGCGACCTCAAGCCCTCGAACATCCTCCTCGACCCGGACGGAACACCGCACGTCACCGACTTCGGCCTGGCAAAATTCGTCTCGAGCGAGACCACCCTCACCGGATCCTGCCAGACCCTCGGCTCGCCCAATTACGCCCCGCCCGAACAGGCGACCCACGGCGCCGACGTGGACGCGCGCAGCGATGTCTATGGCCTCGGCGCGATCCTCTATCATGCCCTGACCGGTCGTCCGCCGTTTCATGGTCAATCCCCCGCCGACGTCCTCGTGCAGGTGCGCGAACGGCCTCCCGTCCCACCGTGCCAGCTCGATCCCGGCCTCCCGCGCGATCTCGAGACCATCTGCCTCAAGTGCCTCGAGAAAGAACCGGCCAAACGCTACCCCACCGCCCAGGCCCTCGCTGACGACCTCGACCGATTCCTCAACCACGAACCCATCCACGCCCGCCCCGTCACCCGCCTCGAACGCACCATCCGCTGGTGCCGCCGCAAACCCGCCCTGGCCACCGCCTACGGCCTCTTGCTCTTGCTCTTGCTCTTGCTCTTGATCGCCTCCCCCATCGCCGCCTACCGCATCAACGAAGCCCGACACCAAGCCGCCCGCGAGGCCGACACCGCCCGCGCCATGCTCGCGTTCCTCCGCGACGATCTCCTCTCCGTCGCCGATCCCTTCGCCGGCAACACCGAACGTCCCCGCGGACGCAACCTCACCCTGCTGGCCGCCGTGGACCTGGCCGCCCGCAACGTCCGCCAGCGGTTCCCCGATCAACCGCTGGTCGAGGCCGGCCTCCGCGTCACCCTCTGGCAGGTCTATTTCGCCCTGGGCGACCTCGACCAGGCCGAGGAACACATCCATCGCGCCGCCGAGCTTTACGACGGCACACCCGACGCGCCCGAACTCCAGCGGCTCAAGGCCATCGAGTCCATGGCCTGGATGCACCACGCCCGGGGTCGTTACGCCGAGGCCAGCGCGCTGATCGAACCGGTCCTCGAACGTCGCACCCGCCTCCAAGGCGCCGATCATCCCGAGGTCCTGAGCGCCCAACGCTGTCGCCTGGCCATTCTCTCCTCGTCCGGCCGCCATCCCGAAGCCATGGCGCTGGGCGAAGACCTGCTCGACCGCGCCCGCCAACTCCCCGTCGAGCACACCGAGGTGCTGCTGCGCATCTGGGCGATGTTGCTTGGAACAATTACCGGCAGGGGGAGTTCTCCCGGTGCAACGACCTTTCGGAAGAAGCGTTTCAGATCGCCCAAGAGCGGTTGGGCACCGAACACCCGCGGACGATCGAACTGATGAGCGACTGGGCCGTGTGGTTGCGCCTTCGCCTCGGCCGCTATCACGAGGCTCGAGAGTTCCAACAGGAGGCATACGACCGCGCCCGCGAGACTCTTGGGGAGACTCATGAACTGACCCTCAGATCCTTGAGCGAACTCGCCTTGCTCGCCCACGCCCAAGGACACTTCGGGAAGAACATCGAGATCAAGGAACACCTGCTCCCGCTCGCCCGACAGGCGTTCGGCCCCGACAGCCCGAACGCGATGTTCGAGCAGATGCGTCTCGCTTGGGGCCGGCTTGATGAAGGCCGGCTCGATGAGGCCGAGGCCTTGCTCACCCATGCCCGCGATCGGCTCCGGGATACCCGCGGCTCCGACGACTTTCTGACCCGTCGCGCCATGCGGTGGCTTTCGGGTGTGTTCACGAGCCAAGGCCGATACGAAGAGGGGATCCAGCTTCGCCGCGAGGTGTTGGATCTCGAACGACGTTTGCTCTCCGCCGACGCCCCTTGGCTGCACATGTCATATTACGGACTGGCGAACCTATATGCGCGGATCGGCCAGTGGCCGCAGGCCGCCCAACTCTTTGCCGATTCCCTACCATATGCAGATCCGGCCAAGAGTCTTCGCCCGCACGAGAACATTTACGCCGCCGGACTCGTGGCCGCGCTGAGGGCGGGCGATGCCCAGGCTGTGGGCACTATCGGCCCCCTGGCCTTGCGACACGCGGGGCAACCCTCCGAATCATGGGAAAAGCGCCGCGACTTGATCGTCAGCCTGCTCCTGGCCCCGGATCTGGCAGGGAATGGCCGGGATCTCGATACTATTGCGGCGCAAGTCATCGCCGAGGCGCCGGCAGCCCGCGGCGAAACCCTCCTGCCCGCGCTCCTGGCCCTCCGCCGCGGCCAGTTCACCGAGACCACGCGCCTGCTGGCGCCCTCATTGGCCAACCCCGCCCATCCCGCTGCGGGCCTGGCCTCGGCGCTGGCCGCCATCGCGCAGCACCGGCTCGGCAATGCCGACGACGCAATCCACCTGCTGCTTGAAGCTCGGGACTGCCTCGACCGGCTCAGCCGTGCCGGCGATCTCGGCCGGGCCGTATGGTATCCGCATGAGGAATGGCTTTCGGTGGCTCACCTTGCCCTGGTGTGCCGTGAAGCGGAAACCCTCATTCATGGAGAACAGCTCCGACCGATTCCCGACGAGCAAACCCTCGCCACCGCCCGCGAAGGCTGGCGCACCGTTGGAAGCCCCCTCGAAGAGTCGGACCGCGCGGCCATCCACCGCGATTGGCCAACGGCGCTCGAACATCTCCGCACTGCCATCGGTCTTGATTACTTTGACTGGTCCGCCGCCATGCTGAGCCGGGAGAACTTTGGCGCCAAAGCCGCCACGCTGCTCGCCTCCCGCGGTGAACTCAGCGCCTATCCACAACTCATCGAACAACTCATCCATGAACACCCGAGAAGCGGTGCTCTCAGTGCCAACGCGGTCCTGCTCATGCACTCAGAGTCGCTTCCTACGGGGAAGCTCGACTCCATCGTCGCTGCGGCTCGCTTTGGCGCTGAGGATGGCCCCACGACAGACGGCGGCAATCCCTGGTGGTCGCTGGAACTCGGCCTTGCCGAGCTCGGGACCGGCAACCCACAAGCCGCGCTGACAACCCTCAAATCCGTCGTCGGCGCCTTCAACCTCCGCTGCGCCGGTGCTGCTCACGCCATCGCCGCGCTCGCCCACTGGCAACTCGGCGAGTATGAACCCGCCCGCCAACGACTCGCCCAAGCCATCGATGCTTTCGCTGAACTCACCGATGGCAACCGGCAAAGCCTCGGCCCCAACTGGCACGAGATGCTCTTCCTGGAGTTGACCATCCAGAAAGCTGCCCAACTCCCGAACGCCGATCGTTGATCCACTTGCACTCTCGACCAACTCCATCCACTATCACTGCACCCCACCAATGAAATTGCGATCGAGCCACGCTAATCCTGGCGACACCGACCCTGGTTCTCATAACCGGCCTGATGCTTCCTACAGCCGGCCAAGCTCCGGAGTTCGAATACACCATCGGAAGCGGCGCCGTCACCATCACCCGGTACACCGGGCCGGGAGGCGAAGTGATCCTTCCACAGACCGTCGCGGGTCTGCCGGTCGCCCGCATCGGAGACAGGGCGTTCTCGGGTTTGAGCAACCTGACGACCATCGCTATTCCCGACAGCGTCACCTACATCCATTCTACGCCCTGGTCTTCGGCGTTCGAGGGCTGCACCGGTCTAACTCGGTTTGAGGTGGCTATGCTTAATCCGGCCTTCAGCAGTCTGGACGGGGTGCTTTTCAACAAGAATCAAACCACGCTGATCGCGTTTCCCGGAGGAAAGACAGGACACTACGTGATCCCGGAGATCGTCACCGACATCGGGTATGGGGCATTTGCGGGCTGCACCGGATTGTCGAGTGTGACGATCGGCAAGGGCGTCACCCACATCTGGTACCGGGCATTCTGGGGTTGTGCTGCCCTGACCAACATCGATATCCCTGCCGGCGTGACCTTTATCGCGGGCGGCGGGGGCGAACAAGATGGCGGTCCGTGGGGGGCGTTTGCCGATTGTACCAGCCTGACGAACGTGGCAATTCCCGACACCGTCGACAGCATCGGGGCCTTTGCGTTTTGGAACTGCACCAGCCTGACCAGCATTGCGATCCCCGACGCCGTCACCACTATCAAGGGCTCGACGTTCGCTGGCTGCACCAGCCTGACCAGCATCGTGATCCCAGCCAGCGTCACCACCATTGACCATTCGGCATTCTCAGGTTGCATGGCTCTGAAAGATATTACGATCCCCGAGGGCGTCACCAGCATCTTGTATAGGGCATTCTCAGACTGCACCAGCCTGACCAGCATCGTGATCCCCGATACCGTCACCACCATCGAGTATGGCGCCTTCTCGGATTGCAGCGGCCTGACCAGCGTGACAATTGGCAAAAGCGTCACCAGCATCGAACCATATGCATTCTCCCACTGTAGTAGCCTGACTGCTGTGTACTACGCAGGGAATGCCTTCGGAGGTCTCAACTCCTTTATGGGATCGCCAGTGACCATCTACCATCTACCGGGGACATCGGGGTGGGACACAGGGTTCTATGATCATCCGACGGCCCTCTGGCTGCCCCGCGTCGAGCCGGCAGGCATTCAGCTCGGCGGCGGCAGGAACGAGTTTGCTCTCAGCATCCACTGGGCGCGGGGCAAAACCGTCGGCGTGGAGTCCGCCACCAACCCAACCAATCCGGTATGGATGCCCCTCGCCACCATTCCCCTCACGGACAGTTCCGCCACTCTCAGCGACCCCGACTCGTCCAGCGACCCCATGCGCTTTTATCGCGCGGTAGAAGTTACCCCAAGCCCCTGAACCTTGAGTCGACCATGAAAGCGTCCGCCAAGAGAGCATTTACCCTCATCGAACTCCTCGTGGTGATAGCCATCATCGCGATCCTGGCGGGAATGCTGTTGCCGGCATTGAGTAAGGCGAAATCCAAGGCCCAAGGCATGGGTTGTCTCAGCAATATGAAGCAGCTTGCCCTGGCCTGGATCATGTATGCCCACGATCACGACGATTGGCTCCCTCCCAATCGGTCAGACTGGATCGAACCGCAGCGGGATCGAAAGTGGGTTCTCGGCATCATGCTACTCGGCGAGCCTAACTGGCCCGACCACACGAACACGCTGTTCCTGCGTCAAGGCCACTTGGGACCCTATCTCGGAGAAAGCGCTGGTGTTTACAAATGCCCCGGGGACCGTTCGATGGCCAACTTCGGCGGACAGTCCGTGCCCCGCGTCCGCAGCGTCTCGATGAACTGCTGGTTGGCCGGGACGGACGATGTTCGCAGAACCCCATACCGGGTGGCCGACAAGCTATCGCATATCGTCCACCCCTCGCCGTCGCAGACGTTTGTCTTCCTCGATGAGCGGATGGACAGCATCGACAACGGCTTCTTCGCGACCGTTTTCGAGGGCATTGATCCCATCGATCTGACCCGGACCCGTTGGTGGGAACTCCCTGCCAACTACCACAACAACGCGGGCTCGTTCAGCTTCGCCGATGGCCATGCCAAGGTCCGTCGGTGGCAATACCCGATGCCGCCCATCACGCGGAAACATCGCAACGATCCCTACCCGGTGGTCCCCAACCATCCGGATGTCATCTGGCTGCTGTCCCGCGCAACGGCGCGAAAGTGATCTGAGTACGGGCATCCGTGGGCTTCATCGACTTAGGTCAGGGATTGGCACCTGGGCCAGGGTCGGGTTCGGTGGCACGTCGCCGGCAGATGTTCCACGCCTCCACCAGACTCGCCTGCAAAAGGGGATCGGTCACTCCGGCGATCAGAGCGTCGAGGATGGAGGGGCGGATCATCTTATGACGAACGAGGGCGGCGACGAAGGCGAGGTCCTTCTCCCGGCGAGCCGCCAGCTTGCTGAAGGCGAGGTCGTGTGGGTCCAGGCACCAACCGATGGCTCCGCCGGTGTTCTCATTCCACACCTTTACCAGCCGGTCCTCCCACCCGATGGGCAGCGTGGCGGTGGTGGGCGAAACGCCGTCCGCATGAAAACCGAACGTCTGATCAAATTGGGAATACCGACCAAGGCTACCCTCAATCAGATCCGCGAGTTCGGGGCGGTGCCGGGGATAAATGTCCAGTTCCATGGACTGCCGCAAGACGCGTGGGGCATCGGGGAACTTGCCCAAAATGGCTTGGCTGCCGACGACAATGAACTCCGTCTCGCCCGTCGTTCCCTTACACGCTCGCAGGATGTGCTCGAGGTCGGCGCGCTTCATATTTGGCCAGAATCTTACGTCGTTCGGCCTGCGGCATGAGCACTGCAAAGGGGCTATTCTGCCGCATTCGGATGCCTTGTTCGCTGCGATCCGCCAATGCCGACAGAACGCCCGACAGGCCGCGGGCACGAATTAGGTTCAGCCACTCCGTCAGTGCTTCCTTGGAATGTGTCGAGTAGTCTGGGTCAGCGAGGAATCGTTGGATCCAGGCAACGACCAGTTCGAGCTTGGCGGGATTGTCGCGCAGTTCACGGGCAATCACAGCGTCCATCTCCAACGCGCGTTCGTCCATGATCTCGTGCCAGTTCATGCGCTGTTCGTAGCATAGCTGACGTGGCCGCGCAATGCTGGTGAAGCCAGAACCGCCATCTACGACCCTACCAACACCGCGTACCAGGTGATCTCGGTAATCTGAAACAACTGCAGCTCGCCCGGACGCTTTACGCGGGCGACCACGACGACACGGCGCCGCTCAACGCTATCGAGAGGGCCGGCGACTGCACCAGGAGCACCGCCGATTCCTGGGTGACGGGCGGGGGAACCGCCGAGCCCATCCGCTTGGAACAGATCGAACGCGGAACGCTCTTTCCCTACGCCGGTGCGGCGGAAGTCTATCGTTGCCCTTCGGACACGTCGTTTCTGCCGCGCCAGCAACGCGAATGGAGCCCGTTCAACTGCGCGCTGAGCTCGTTTCTCAACGGACTGCGCCCGAACGGCCAATCGGTGGACGCGTGGGTGACGGCAAACCGGGGCTTCGCAGGCTCGCAGGAGCCCCGCTTTCGAACCGTTCAGAAGCTTGGCCACGTGCTGCGGCCGTCGGAGGTGTTCACCTTTGCGGATCACCAGGGCTTTCCGTTGCACGGACATTACCCGCTCGCGCCCGGGATCCATCTCCGGATCGAGCCCTTGACCGACCGTCACCACCAGGGCGCGACCCTATCCTTCGCCGACGGCCACGCGGATTGTTGAAAATGGCGCTCGCCCAAACCGAAGCAAGCACGCCACTGTGACGCGGTGGAAGCCACCGATTCCGGTGACCGGGCCGATCTCCAACGACTGGAGCGCGCCGCGCCGCAGTAGGACAACAGCACGATCTCCGACAATGAGAGCGCTGCCCTTGGTCGCTCAACACCGCCATCCTGAACGGAAGAGAATGCGAGCCGGCGATTCTACCGCGGCGTGGTGAAGTGATGCCACGGCCTGAAGGGGCTTTACTCCAGCCAGTTCTCGACTCGAAGCTCCGGCACGCTGACGAAATCGGGTTGGTTTCGTGTGAGCAACCGCGCGCCATGCGTCAAGGCGATTGCCCCGCATCTGTTCTTCCACCGTGATGGCGGTGATGGCCGGCGATTCCCCGGATTGATCGAGGCGATCCAGCAAGCGCAGCCCGGCAGCCGATCTCATGCCGAGTTCGCTCGCGTGATCGGTGTCCAGCACGACCATGAAATCACTCGTTGTTCGCCTGCTTCCGCCACGCGCGACCCAGCTCGGCTGCGCTGCGGGAATACTCGTCGTCGGCCATCATGCCGACGGTTCGTCTCCAGTCCTTCCCGGTGGGCTTAAGCCTGAGGACGTCGGATTGTAACTCGGCGAATTGTCGCTCCAATTCCGCGACCCGATGCGTGACCGACTCCGTGGATTCGCTTGCCGTTGACATCATGCGCATAGTTTAACTCTGAGGCATGAACTATCCAGTCCTTTTCCTTCCTGAGCCTTCCTGAACCGGGGTTGGGAGTCTGCCTGCCCCCAATCACTGCGATCCTCGACGAAACTGGTTTGGGATCGGTCCCACCCGCCGCGAGTCCGTTGGCGTTGTCGCCCATCGGCGAGCGAGCCTGCTTGACAGAATTCAACACCACCTCATGCGGCGTCGCTGCGCTGCCGGACTGCGGCCCGCCCCGTCCGCCTCCCATGCTCCCTCCCACGGGGTCCAACCGAGGAACCCCGGCAGCCATTGGGTTCACGTGCCGAGGCGACCGCTCGATGGCCAGCTTCGGCGGACAATCCTTGCCCCGTCTCCGTAGCGTCTCGATGAACTGCTGGCTGTGCGGCACGGACGCTGTGCGCACAACCCCATACCGCGTGGCCGACAAGCTGTCGGATATTGTCAATCCCTCGCCTTCGCAGACCTCTGTCTTCCTCGACGAGCGGATGGGCAGGACGACTTCATTCCGAGGACACACGCGACGTCCCGCGCGCGGAATCGCAGACGTCGTGCCGATATAGTGACGGGTGCTTTGTCTGTCCTGATTACCGCTGGGAATCCATCGGAGATCAACGACTTGGCATGGGCCGCCCCTGTGCTGCACAGCGGTTTTCGCCGGTGACAATCGGGCGGGCTCAGCCTAACCTGCTGCCGGTCAATGAAGCGGTGCAGGGCAGCCATGAACAGGAACGACGCGCAAGCCCGACGTTGGGCGCGACGGCTCGGCCGGCAGGTCCAGCGCGTGCTCGCGGCGCATCCCGAAGCCGATCCGGACAACGTCCGGCACACCTGATCCTGCTGGAGCTGCCACCGCTGGAACGACTGCAGAGGAGCCTGATCCGTGGCCGCGCCGCTTCCGCTCTCGGAGATTGAGCTTCGCCTGCTCGAGGTCCTCCTGGACCACGACGTCCGGTTCATGGTGGTCGGACTCTCGGCGGCCACGTTGCAGGGTGCGCCGGTGGTGACCCAGGATGTTGACCTGTGGTTCGCCCAACTCGGTGAACCCGCCATGGTTCAGGCACTGCTGAAAGTCGGTGCGGTGTACGTCCCCCCAAGCCATCTCAAGCCACCCATGCTCGCCGGCCCCGGCGTGGAACTCTTCGATCTGGTCCTTAGAATGGATGGCCTGGGGAGTTTCGCCGAGGAACTGAAGCATTGCGTCGAAATCGCTCTCGGCCGGCAGAAACTCAAGGTCCTCGGTCTCGATCGGGTCATTGCCGGCAAGCGGGCGGCGAACCGACCCAAGGACAGACTGATCCTGCCTGTCCTGCAGGACGCGTTGGCCGCCGCGCGCGCGATGAAGCGAGGCGTCCCGGACTGAAATCGCACGCGGGCGTCATGCGCGCCGCAATCCGGCCGTGGCGACGGAGCTGGATCGTCTGCCGTTCCTCGGCCATAGCGCGAGCAGAACGGCGCGATCCGCGACACAGGTGGAGCACGGGCTGTGGACGTCCAGCACCAAGAAGGGTTACGATCGCCGTCCTCAAGCCGAGCGAGACTTACGCCTTCATGGTTCTGCGGCCGCGGCTCTGCGGTGGAAGCCACGGCGGGCAGGCTGGAAGCCCGCACCACAGGTCGGGGGAGGATTTCTCAGGCGAGCCGGCAGCCGGCGCAGCCGGTGCCTTTGAGCATGATGGCGCCGGTCGGGCACACGGCGGCGGCTTCCTTGGCTGACGTGCGCAGGGCTTCTGCCATCGGCCGGTCGAACGGCACCGCCACCCCCGCCTGAAAGCCGCGGCCGAAGAACGACAAGCCCATATCCTCTCCGGCCCGCCGGGCGACCTCGACGCACGCGCCGCAGAGAATGCATTTCCCCGGTTCGAAGATGATGTCGGGGTGGGACGTGTCGCGGGTGAAGTGCCGCCGTTCGCCGACGAACCGCGCGGGATCGACGCCGTATTCCGTCGCGAGGGCCCGGAGGCGGCAGGGCACGGCTTTGCCACAACCGCAGCCGAGACACCGGCGGGACTCGCGGCGCGCGTCCGGGGGAGTGAAGCCCAGCTCGACCTCGGCGAAGGAAGTGCGGCGTTGTTCGAGCGGCAGGTGGGGCATGGCGGCGCGCGGAGCCTGTTCGATCTCCCGCAACATCACCGCCAGTTCGTCTTCGTCCAGCTTGCCCATCAGCACGTTCACCGCCTCGGGCGAACCCACGACCTTCCGCCCGCTCAGGAATTGGTCCAGCGAGGCGGCAGCGAGCTTGCCGGCCGCCACCGCCCGCACCGCGAGGTCCGGTCCGGTGACAGCATCCCCGGCGGCGAAGACGCCGGGCAGGTTCGTGGCGAGGGTGCGCGAGTTGACCGCGATGCCCCACTTCGAGAAGTCCAGGCCGGGGGCCTCGCCGGCTTCGAAGTCCACACTCTGGCCGATGGCCGCAATGACGCAGGACGCCGGGATGGTGAACTCCGATCCGGGCACGGGCACGGGACGCGCCCGTCCGCTGGCGTCGGGGGCCCCGAGTTCCATGCGCTGGCAGGTGAGCTGGAGCTGGCCGTTCGCGCGTTCGAGCCGGAGCGGGGCGACGAGGTACTCGATTTGCACGCCCTCCGCCTCGGCCGCCTCGACCTCTTCCATCAAGCACGGCATCTCGCGTCGGGTTCGCCGGTAGAGGACCTGCACGGACTGGGCGCCGAGGCGGACGGCGCAGCGGCTGGCGTCCATGGCGGTGTTGCCGCCGCCTACGACCACGACGTCTGCGCCCACGTCGGGGGGCGGACCGTCGGTGAGCTGTTCGAGGAAACGGACCGCGGGCAGCGCGAGTTCCTCGCCGGCGCAATCGAGTCCCCGCGAGCCCTGGGCACCCAGTGCAAGCAGGACGGCGTCGAAATCGCGACGCAGTCCGTCGAGGCTGAGGTCCCGACCCAGCCGTTGGGCGAGGCGAAACTCGGCGCCGAGCTCACGGATCCAGCGGATCTCGGCGTCCAGCACGCCCCGGGGAAGGCGGAACGCCGGGATGCCGTAGCGGAGCATGCCGCCGGCTTGCGGGTGGGCATCGAAGAGGACCGTGGCGTGTCCCCGCAGGAGCAGGTGATGGGCGGCGGCCAGGCCGGCGGGGCCGGCTCCGACGATGGCGACCCGTTTGCCGGTCGGTTCGGCTCGGGCCGGTCGATAGGGTCGCACGGCGAGCCGCTGCTGGTCGGCGCTGAAGCGGTGGAGATTGCGGATGGAGAGGGCGTCCTCGACGTCGCACTGGCGACACCGCTGCTCGCACAAACGTGGGCAGACGCGTCCGAGGGACGCCGGCAGCGTCAGGTCGTCGGTCACGATCTGGGCGGCCTTGCGATCCTCGCCGGCGGCGATGCTGGCGATGAACTGCGGGATGTCCAGTCGGGCGGGGCAGCCGGTGCGGCAGGGTCCGACACAATCGCCGGCGTGATCGGAAATCAGGAGTTCAAGTGCGGTCTTGCGGGCCTCGCGGACGGTGTCGGAGTCGGTGAAGACCACCATGCCGGGTGCGGCAGGCATGGCGCAGGATGGCCAGAGGTTCGGGCGGCCTTCGATCTGGACGGCGCAGAGGTAGCAGGAGGCGGAGGGGGCGAAGCCCTCGACGTGACAGAGGGTCGGGATGGCGATGCCGAGGCGGCGGGCGACCTGCAGGATCGTTTCGCCGGGCTGTACGTCCGCTGAACGACCGTCGATCAGGATGGGAGGCAGGGCGGTCATGCGGGGGGAGGGAGGAAGTGCGAAGGACGAGTGTCGAAGTGCGAACTTCTCATCACCTCACCTCAATCGCGTCGTGCGGGCAGACCTCGCGGCAGGTGTTACAGCGCGTGCAGAGGTCCAGGTTGATGACATGGCGCTGGTACGGGGCGAGGGGGATGGCGTTCACGGGGCAACGCTGGGCGCAGATGGTGCAGCCGGTGCAGTTGTCTTTCACCACGTACTTGATCAGGGCCGGGCACTTGCCGGCCGGACAACGCCCGTTCAAGTGGGCCTCGTACTCGTCGCGGAAGTAGCGAAGGGTCGAGAGCACCGGGTTGGGGGCGGTTTTGCCCAGGCCGCAGAGACTGCCCTGCGTCACCTGGCGGGCGAGCCGTTCGAGCTCGTCGAGGTGCGTCCGCTTTGCCCGGCCGGAGCAGAGGCGCCCGAGCAGTTCGAGCATGCGCTTGGTGCCGACGCGGCAGAACGTGCACTTGCCACAAGACTGGTTTTGTGTGAACTGGAGGAAGTACCGCGCGATATCCACCATGCAGGCGGTGTCGTCCAGCACGACCAGGCCGCCCGAGCCCATGATGGCGCCGATGTCGCGCAGGGACTCGTAGTCTACCGGCGTGTCCGCCAACCGCGCCGGCACGCAACCGCCCGAGGGACCACCGATCTGCACGGCCTTGAACTTGCGCCCAGCCGCCACCCCGCCGCCGATGTCCTCGACAATCTCCCGCAGCGTCGTGCCCATCGGGATCTCGATCAGGCCCGCCCGCCGGATCTTGCCGGCGAGAGCAAACACCTTGGTGCCCTTGCTGCTCGCCGTCCCGATGGCGGCGAAGGCGGCGGCGCCCTGGCGGATGATCCACGGCACGAGCGCCAGGGTCTCGACATTGTTGATCAGCGTGGGTTTGCCCCACAGCCCGGCCTGCGCCGGAAACGGGGGACGGAGTCGCGGCATACCCCGCCGGCCTTCCACCGACGCAATGAGCGCCGTCTCCTCGCCGCACACGAACGCGCCGGCCCCTTCCTTGATCAAGAGGCGGAAGGCGTAGTCGCTGCCCAGGAGGCGATCGCCCAGCCAGCCGCGTTGCTCCATCTGGGCGAGGGCCGCCCGGACGCGTTCGAGGGCGTTGGGGTATTCGTGGCGGATGTAGAAGATGCCTTCGTGGGCGCCGACGGCGAGGGCGGCGATCGCGAGGCCCTCGATGACGCGGTAGGGGAAGGACTCGAGGATCATCCGGTCCATGAAGGCGCCCGGGTCGCCTTCGTCCCCGTTACAGATCACGTAGCGTGTGTCACCGGGCTGCTGAGACACGACGCGCCATTTCTGGCCGGTGGGAAAGCCGGCCCCGCCGCGGCCCCGCACCCCCGACTGTTCGACGGCGGCGATGATCTGGTCGGGCGACCACGCGCTGATCGGGTGGCCCACGGCGCCGCTGGAATCGGCAGTCGCCGGGTCAGAGGAGACCGGTCGGTTGAACGGTTCGTTGGGCCTGTGCCTACCCGTGAGATGTCCCTTGGGCAGGCCGAGGCAGCGGGCCAGCGCTTGGAATCCGTCGTGCGCCAGGCATTCGTCCAGATCGAGCGGGTCGAGCCGGCCGTAGTGCTCCATGGCGATGTGGACCTGGCGACCGAAGAAGGCCGCCACGCCGGGGTCGCGTCGTGGGCTGGCGACTTCCTCGGCGGGCGGCGGGACGGGGTCCGATTCGACCAGCAGGTTGTCCAGGCCGCGCGTCCAGAGCTGGCGCAGGCGCTGGACCCAGCGTCGTGGGCCGTACTGGGTATGCACCAGTTCGCCCGCCTGCGCCGGCGTCAGGTCGGTGTAGGCAAGCTGGCGGCGGTTCGCGGTGACGACCTCGATCATCGGGGTGCGGTAGCAGGCGCCGACACAGCCGACCCGCTTGACGCTCGCCGCGGCGCCGGTGCGGGCCACGTTTTCCTGGAGGGCGCGGAAGATCCGGTCGGTGCCCTTGGCCACGCAGCAGGAGTCGAGGCACACGCGGAACTCGGTCCCGCCGTTGGGCGGCTGGGGGTTGCTGACCAGGGGGGCTTCGGCGTCGCGGCGGGACGCGTTGGTCACGTACTCGCGGAGGGCGCCCGGCACCTTCTCGGCGGTGGTGTAGCCGATGGTTTCGCGGCCAATGCGGACGACGGGGGCGAGGGTGCAACAGCCCAGGCACGCCACGGGCTCGAGGGTGAACTGGCGCTGCGCGTCGGGGTGGGTGCCGGGCGGAATGTGCAGGTGGAGCCGGAGCGCTTCCTCGATGCGGTCCGCGCCGGCGACGTGGCACGCGGTGCCGTGGCAGACGTGGACGACATGCCGGCCGACCGGTTGGTGCCGGAACATGTCGTAGAAGGTGGAGACGCCCGCGATGGCGGCCGGGGTGATGTCGGTGTGCTGGCAGACGTACGCGAGTGCTTCGCGCGGCAGGTACCCGTAATGGTCCTGCAGGGCCTGGAGCACGGGGATGACCTGGTCCGGGGTGCGCCCGAGCCGGGCGATGGCTTCACCGGCGAAGGCCAGGTCGACGGGGGAGGCCGGCAGAGCTGCGTGTCCCTCGGGCACTCGCTCAGCGGCCATGAGCTCTCCCCGCCGGGTCGGGGGACCCGGCCTACAACCTGTAGGCCCGGTGCCCTCAGCGGGCGGTTCATGCAGAGTCGCGCTCATGATCGGCTGGCCTCCAAGGTGGCCGCGGGCGGATTCCCCACGCCGATGAGGGATTTCACGGTGCGGATGACCATGACGCCATGGGCGAAGGCGGGGCTGGCGAACATGCCTTCGCCGAGGTCGAACCGGGCGAGTTCGCGTGCCTCGCGCGCGACGGCCATCACGATGACGGTACCTTTGGTGCCGAGCAGGTAGAGGCGATCGCCGGCGATGGCGGGGGTGGCGTTGATGTCGACGTCGCATTCGTGTTCCCACAGCGGTGCTCCGTCGCGAAGGTCATGGCAGGTGACGATGCCGTGGGTGAGGACGGTGAAGGCGAGTTCCCCGTTGCTGACGGGGGTGGTGATGTCCGGGATGCCCTCGTCGGTCTTCCAGGCCACGTGGGTCTTGGTTACGTCGCCGCTGCCATCCGGCCGGACTGCATAGAGCGTGTCGGCCGGACTCGGAATCAGCGCGTAGCTCGCGATGAAGATGGGCGAGGGGGCGATCTCGCCGTGGAGCACGCCGGCCCGCCACAACTCGCTGCCGTCGGTGGCGAGGTAGGCGACGGCCCACTCGCCGGCGAGGGTGAGGATCTGCGGCTTGCCCGCGGCCTCCGCGACGGCGGGCGAGGCCCAGGACGAGCCGAACGCGCGGGGCTTTTCCCAGGCGACGCGGCCGGAGGCACCGTCGAGGGCGAGGAGCTTCGAGATGTTCTCGTCGGCTTCGCCGTGGTCGAACTGGACGATCACCCGGTTCTGCCAGGTCGCCAGGGAGATGGCGTGTCCGTAGTGGTTGTGCGGGGTGCCGAGGTTCCTGACCCAGAGCGGTCCACCGTCAAGGGTGAAGGCGGCCAGGTCGCCGTTCGCGAACATGACGTAGACGCGCTGGCCGTCGGTGGCCATGGTCGATGCGGCAAAGCCGGTGGATTCCGGGATGTCCAACGGTTTGGTGGGCGAGCCCGGGACATTGGCCACGGTGCGCTGCCAGACGGGGTCGCCGGTGGCCAGGTCGAAACAGAACACGCTGCGGTTGGTGGCATCGCCGCCCGACAAGTACACGCGGTTGCTCCAGATGATGGGCGAGTTGAAGCCGGGAACGGACAGCGGGGTGCGCCAGAGCACGCCTTCGCCGCTGGCCAGGTCGAACTTCAGCGGCGGCGTGGCGTTCGAGGCAAACGCGTTGCCCGTGGGCCCGAGGAAGCGCGGCCAGTTGGCGGCAAACTCCGCGGCGGTGGGCAAATCAACGGCCTCGATGACTTCCCCGCGGAGTTGGGCCAGGAGTCGTTCGAGCTCGCCCGGGGTGGCCGGCAGACGGGTCTTGGACGGGACCGCGAGGAGCAGAAAGGCCCCGCCGGTCACGATGCCCACGCCCACCGCCCATCGGCGAGCCTGGTGCGCGGTCGCGAGGGCGCGTTCGGTGTCGTCGGCCCGCGTTTGGGGGGTGGGAAGCCGGGCGTGGAGATGCGCGAGGCTCTTGGCCGCGAGGACGAGGACCACGGTGCCCACGACGAGGAACCAGGTTCCGAATTGCGTCCAGGCCTGATGGCGGAAGTGCTGCTGGCGCAACACCAGGTCGAGCTGCCGGATGTCTGTCTTGAGCTGCTCGTTCTTGGGCTCGAGCAGGAGTTGGCGTTTGAGCGCCTCGAGCTGGGGTGACTTGAGGGGGTCATACGCCTGCGCCCGGAAGTGCTGCCCGAGCAAGCCCAGCAGTGCCAACCCGCAGAGCACCACCGCCACGAGCAAGGTCCGGCGCCACACCACGGTCGAAGCGCTGCTCGGGGCGCTGGGATCAGGCGAGGGTGGAAGCGTCTCAGCCACGGTTCAGCTCCGGTTGGGGGCGGTCGTGGTGGCGGCCGGCCGGTTCGCGTTGAGTCCAGCGGCTTCCGCCGGGGAAATCAGGCCCCGGCGCACCCGCTCGTTCGGACACGCCAGATAGCAGCGGCCACACGCATAGCACGCGCCACGATCGGGCTCGAAGTCCTTTCGCGTCGAGCGCAGTGACAGGCTGATCAGCCGCGCACCGATCACCAGTCCCACCCAGCCCCCAAACCACCAACCGCCCTTGGTGAACTGACGCCGCACCGCGGCCGCAGTGGTCACCAGTTCGGGTGCTTCGAGTTCCGCTCGTCCGAGCGCGCGAATCTCCGGTGTGGGCGCCCCGGGCACGGGCTCGGGTTTGGTTGGATCCAGGTATTGCTCGACGAGTGCCACGCTGGGATGGAGTCGGGACGCAGGCACACTGAGCCAGGATCCCAACCATCCGCCCGCCAGGATCAACACGGGCAGAGCCGCCAGCCAGCGCCCGAGACGTCGCCGGTCGGGGGCGAGTGCCGACGGGTGGGCGGGCGGCGCCACTGGTTCGCGGATCGCACCGAACGGGCACGAGTGTTCGCACAATCGGCACTGGGTGCAGTAATCGGGTGTGATGCGGACCCGCCAGCGCGAGACCAGCGAGCTCAGCCGCAGCAGCGCGCCGTACGGGCACAGAAAGCGGCAGTACGGCCGGCCGACGAACATCGAGGTGACCACAAACAGACCGCCCAGACTCAGGATGAACAGGCTGCCGGTGAGACGAAACAGCGGCACGAAGGGGTCATAACGGCAGATGACAAAGCCGGCCCCCGTTGCGGCAAAGAGGATCCCGGCGCCCAGGAAGATGTAGGGCAGCGTCCCCAGGCCCTGCTCGAGCCAGAGCGGCACCTTGACGGGCTTCACCAACACCAGGTCCTGCAGCGCCCCGTGCGGGCAAACGGCCGCACAGAAGGTGCGCCCGGCGAAGAGCGCGAATACCAGCGGGATTACGAAAAACGCGAGCGCCGTCAGCGGGATGGTGTAGCCGGGCTGGAACAGGCCGTAGGCGACATTCTGCGGCGCGCCAATCGCGCAGATGCAGCCCTGCCGGTAGAATCCGAAGTACAGCAGCGAGAACAGCGAAAGCGCCACCAACCCCCGCCGCGAACGCCGCCGGTGCACCAGCCACACCCCAAGGCCGAGGGCCCCCACCAGCACCGCCACATCCACATACTCGAAGGGGAGGGCCCGCGGCGGAGGTGTCGTGACCCCCCCCATGACGTAGTCGGTTTCGAACTCCGGCGGGGGGAAACGCAGCTCGGCCCAGGCCGACACACCACTGCTCCACCAGGCCGCGACGAGGACGAGCGCGATGATCCGTCGGAGCAACCTCATTCGTGGGCGGTGGTTTTGATGACGTACGGGTCGGTCAGCGGCACCCGCCGGAACGCATCGCCGGCGCAGACCCGGGCGATGGAACATTCGTTGCAGTTCAGGCAGCGGTCGTGGCGCACCTGGAGGTAGAAGGAACCGTTGCCGAAGCGCGTGCAGCCTTCGACGCACTTGGCGCAGCCGATGCAGAGGTCCTCGTCGATGTTGTACTCGTAGTAGGGATCTTCGATGAACACCCGCTCGATCGCGGCCGTGGGGCAGACCTGGTTTTCGGCGCCCGTGTTGAGGCCGTTGGGTTCGGGCACGAAATAGCCCGTGCACAGGTCGCAATACCCGCAGATCGGATAGCTCTGGACGCACTTCACCGCCGAGGGCTTCAGGACGCACGCCGTGGCGCAGTTGCCACAGTAGACGCAGCGGGCCGGGTCGATTTGCCAGACATAACCCCGCGCGGTGCTGGTGCGGGTGGCGGCCAGGCCGAGCAGGGCGCCCAGGCCGGTCATCGCCGCCAACCGCGTCCCGTCGCGCAGGAACTGCCGGCGGTTCACCGGCGGCGGAGTTGAGGAAGGGACATCAGGCATGCGGAGAGGGAGTTGAGGGTGTTGGCGGGAGGAGTCGTCAGGCGGGCGGCCGGTGGGCTCAGGCAGAGTCGTTGCGCACCATGAGCCGGATCTCCGCGGTGATCGTGTCCAGGATGAAGATCCGGCCCGCGCGGTCAGCCACCGCATCCAGGCTGGCCCTCACGCCCTCGCCCGGGGCGTCGCCGGTCCCCACCCGCGCGTTCTGGGGGAAACTCTCGACGCCGGCCACCACGCCCTCGAATTCACCGTGCAGGCTGTAGACCTTCACCCGCGGCAGGCCTTTCTCGCACGTGATGAACCGGCCGTCCGGGAGCAGGGTCAACGCCACCGGGTTGCAGCAGCCACAGAACCCTTCGATCCCCATCGTGGGTTTGCCCCAGGAGACTGCCAGATCGCCGGTGAGCGTGTAGGCCTCGACCTTGTGCCGACCCGCGTTGTTGAGGCGCAGCAAGCCGTCGGGGTGCAATTCAACGTCCAGATACGGGCTGGGAAGCACCAGGCCGGGGATGCCCCGATCGGGGTCTTTCCCGCCAATGCGGCCGCGCACCTTCCCGGTCCGGTCATAATGCAGGACCACCCGCTGGCCGGAGTCGGCCGCAAACACGGCGTCCTTGGTCACGGCCAGACCGGTGAACCACGTCTTCTTGCCGGGCGATTCCCAGACGGCCTGGCGCCGGCCTTCGGCATCGAAGACTTCGAGGTGGTCGCGGAGCCCCACATACACCTCACCTTCGGCCGAGACCGCCACGCAGCGCACGGGGCTTGGAAACGAGAGTTCCGCGACGGGATTTCCGGTCTCGTTGAAGGCGCAGGCGTAGTTGCCCACCGCCACCCAAAGGCGGTTGTCGGGCCCCAACGCCAGCCGCCGCGCCTCGCCGCGGCCGCATGAGAAACGCCGGAGCTCGCGGTATTGGATGAGCTTTGGATCGGTGCGCTCGAAGCCCCGGAGGTCGTAGGCCCACGGGTTGGATCGCGCCGCTCCGGCAGCTTGTGCCGCGCGACCAGTAGTCCCGACCAGGCCGACCAACGTGGCGGCGGCGGCACCAGTGCGCAGGAAGCTGCGCCGGCTCAGCGCGGACAAGGAAAGTCGTGGTTTCATGTGGCTTGACCTCCGATCTGCCGTCGCCCGGCCACGGCGGCCGGGAATTCGCACCGCCCGAGAACAGGGCAACCGCCGCAAGGCTGCGAGCTCAGGCAGGCCTCGTTCAAGGGCTGGAGTTTGCCCTGGCGGGCAAAGGTGACGACCATCCCGCCGAGCAGGGTCAAACCCGTCCATCGGCCGCAGCTCCGGAGGAACTCGCGGCGATCTTGCTGCCGTGGGCTGACGGTGAACATGACTCGAGTCTAGCGTCGGCCCGCGGACGGAGCCACCTCCGACCGCGGTAAGTCTTGTCGCGCGTCAAAATGAGGAAGCTTATCGAAGCCAGCTACGGCAGATTTGCCGAACTCTGACCCTTTTTTGTGGTCGCCCCCCGCCAACGCCGGTTCAGCTCTGGTCGCGGCTGCGAAGCGGCTAGCGGCGAGATGGAAGCTCAAAGCTCAAAGCTCAAAGTTCAAGGGAAGCTCCAGATTCCAGGTGCGCGCAACCCGTCCAGTCGGCTCTCGGGAATCCCCT
>JABTUJ010000033.1 GCA_015075445.1 Verrucomicrobiales bacterium | reverse complement strand
AACCCCGTGAACAGTGACATCAAGATCGGTAGATGGATTCTCCATCGGGTGGAAAGCAAGCCCTAACCACTCGGTCGAGGCGAACCGCCGCGCTGCTTCTCCGGTCCGCGCCGGGGAGCAATTCGGGAGTGCCTTGTGCGCTCCACCGTTCCTGTCGGCGACGGTCGCTTCACCTCATCGTTCGGCGGACCAGCGAAGGGACTCGCTGCTTGCCCGCGTGTCCGGAGTCCGATAGATTGCGACCGTGAGCGTACAGGAAATCAAGCAGAAGCTGGCGACGCTGCGCCGGCAGGAGCAAGACGAAGTGATCGCGTTCTTGTTCCATCTCCGGCATACTCACGAGGGGGATTACCGCAGCAGTGTCGCCCGGCGGCTGGAGGACGCCGAAGCCTCCCACTGGTTGTCGCCCGACGAGTTTGAGCGGCGACTTGACCAGAAATCGGATTGACCGATGGAGGCTTACCGGGTGTACGTGCACATCGATCTGTTGGACTTGGTCCCTGTGCGCGGTGGACAACGGAATCTCGTGATGAGCTTCATTCGCTCACTGGCCCAGGCTCCACATACACCGGGGGATTACACGGATCTGGACGAAAGCCAGCGCACACGGGAGATCGCGATTGTCGGACGATACGCGATCACGTATTGGGCCGATGATCCGGTCAAGGCGGTTATGGTTGTAGATGTCCGACACGCGGACCAGTGAATGGGCCGGATGATCGCGTCCGGGGGCTTGATGCGCGGGCCCCGACGAACGCGGATTGCTTCCTCGGCGATCGTCTGGTCGAAGGGGATCACGGACGAAGTCGATCAGGATGTCGCTGTCGAAGAGCGCCTTCATCGCCTTTCCTCGCGAAGCTGATTCCGAAGGCCGAACGCGGCTGCCATCCCACCCTCCTACGGGGGCGGGCTGAGCTGTCCGCTTGCCGGGGGAACGCCCGCAGCGCACGCTGTCGCCATGCCAGTGCCTGTGCTGAACGTGGCGGAGATGCGCGCGTGGGAAGACGCGTCCTGGAAAGCCGGACGCTCGGAGGCCGCCGTGATCGAGCGCGTGGGCCGTTGCGTGGCCCAGCGGATCCGTCAGTTCACCCGCCCCCGCGATGGCATCCTCCTCCTGGCCGGGCGGGGCCACAACGGCGACGACGTGCGCGCCGCCGAACCGCACCTCGAACCGCGCGCCGTTGAATTGCTGAACGTCCACGATCCCGCCACCGCGCTGCCCGCTCTCGAGGCCGCCCTTGGCCGGCAACCCGTTCTCCTCGTGGACGGCCTGTTCGGGATCGGCCTCAACCGGCCGCTGGGCCCGGACTGGATCACCTTCGTCGAACACGTGAACGCCTCCGGTGTGCCCGTCCTCGCCGTCGATGTGCCTTCGGGACTCGACGCCGACCGCGGCCAACCGCTCGGCGCTGCCATCCGCGCGACCCACACGCTCACGGTCGGGGCCCCGAAGACCGGCCTGCTGCGGCCCGAAGCCTGGGAGTTCACCGGCCGGCTGGAAGTCGAGAGCGACATCGGCCTGGTCCCCTGCCCCATCACGGGCGAGCTCCGGTGGAGCTTGCCCGAGGATTTCGCCGACTTCCCCCCACCGCGCCCGGTGGCGGCGCACAAGGGCAGCTTTGGGCACCTGCTCATCCTGGCCGGCGCGCGCGGCTATCACGGGGCCGCCGTGCTGGCGTCGCGCGCCGCGCAGCGGGCCCGCCCTGGCCTCGTCACGCTCGGCACTTCGCCGGGCGTTTACGAGCCCGTCGCCGCCCAGTTGCAGGCGGTGATGGTGGACGACTGGCGAACGGCGCTCGGCAAGCTGGCCGGCGTGACCGCGCTGCTGGCGGGTCCGGGATTGGCCGGGGGCGAAGTCGAGGCGGCCTGGCGCGAACATGTGGTTGCCCTGTGGCAGGAGGCGCCCATGCCGATGGTGGTGGATGCCAGCGCACTAGACTGGCTCCCCGCCCGGGAACAGCCCGCCCCCGCGGTGCGGGTCATCACCCCGCATCCGGGCGAAGCAGCGCGCCTGCTGCAAGCGACCACGCGCGAGGTTCAGGAGGATCGGGTGGGGGCGTTGCGCCGGTTGGCCGCTCGTTACCGGGGCAGCCACGTCGTTCTGAAAGGGTACCAGACGCTGGTAGGCACGGCGGACGGACCCGTTTTCGTGAACGGCTCGGGCGACAGCGGCCTGGGTCAGGGCGGCAGCGGCGATGTGCTGGCCGGCTTTCTCGCCGGGTGCCTGGCCCAACCCACCTGGCAGACCGAACTCCTGGCCGCCGTGCGCTACGCCGTCTGGCAACACGGCGCAGTCGCTGACCAGCTCAGCCAGCGGCGCGCCCACTGGACCCCCGAGGACCTGATCGAGCGCCTCGGCAATTTGCGTTCGCGCCGGCCGGGCCTACGATTCGACACGACCTCGAGTCCATGAAACCCTGGATTGTCAGCCTCAGCCTGCTCACGGCGGCGTGCCTCACTGGCACCCGCGCCGACACCCTGAAGAACGCCATGAGCTCCGGAACCTCGCCTGCGCCCGGCCACGAACTCGCCACCTTCGGCGGCGGCTGTTTTTGGTGTGTTGAAGCTGTGTTCGAGCTGCTCGACGGCGTGAAGTCCGTGGTCAGCGGCTATGCCGGCGGGCAGACCGACAACCCCACCTACCGGCAGGTCTGCGAGGGGACCACGGGTCACGCCGAGGTGGTGCAGATCGAGTATGACCCGCAGAAGATCAGCTTCGAGCGCCTCCTCGAGGTGTTCTGGATGTGCCACGACCCGACCTCCCTCAACCGGCAGGGCGCGGACGTGGGCACCCAATACCGCTCGATCATCCTGTACCATGATGAGGCGCAGAAGGCGAAGGCCGAGAAGTCGAAGGCCGCGGCCGCCGCCGAGTTCACCCGCCCCATCGTCACCGAGATTGCGCCCCTCACGAAGTTCTACGTGGCCGAGGCCTACCACCAGGACTACTTCCGTCTGAACCCCACCCAGGGGTATTGCCAGGCGGTCATTGCACCCAAGGTCAAGAAGCTCAAGCCCAAGCTCGCTCCGTAGCTGGCCGGCGGCTCCGGGTCAGTCCTCGCCGAAGAGGAAGCGGAAGTCGTCGAGCGTCAGGCTCTGCGAGAAACGCTCCTCGCCCAGCACGTCCTCGGCCAGCGCCTTCTTCTGCTTCTGCAGCAGGCGGATCTTCTCCTCGATGCTGTTCTTGATCAGCAAGCGGTAGGCCATGACCGGGTTGGTCTGGCCGATGCGGTGGGTGCGGTCGATGGCCTGGTTCTCGACGGCCGGGTTCCACCAGGGATCGAACAGCACCACGTAGCTGGCGGCGGTGAGGTTCAGGCCAAAGCCGCCCGCCTTGAGCGAGATCAGGAAGATGGCGGCGCCCTCCGCCGTCTGGAAGCTCTCGACCAGTTCGCCGCGGTTCTCGGTCTCGCCGGCGAGGTAGAAGTGCGGCCAACCGCGCGCCGTGAGCACAGGCTTCAGGATGGCCAGGAGCTCCACGAATTGGGAGAACACCAGCACCTTGTGCCCCTCGTCCATCAGGGGCTCGAGCTGCTCGACCAGGGCCGTGACCTTGGCGCTCTCCGCGATCGAATCCGGTTTGACCAGGCGCGGGTGGCAGCAGATCTGACGGAGCCGCAGGAGCGAGGTCAGGAAGTGGAACTGCTGCCGGGTTCCCTGGATGCAGCGGGCCGGGAGCTGGCAGGCGTGCCAGAGCTCGGCGGTAGGCGCCTGCTGCCCGCCCGCGATCTCGCGAACAGGTCTTCCTCGACCCGCGCGGGAAGGTCCTGCGCCACCTGGCCCTTGGTGCGCCGGAGCAGGAAGGGACGGACGCGCGCGGCGAGGCGACGGCGGGCGAGCGGATCGCCTTTGGCATCGTACACCCGGGCGAAGTGGTGACGGCTGCTGAGCACGCCCGGCATGGCGAAGGTGAGCAGGCTCCAGAGGTCCAACAGCCGGTTTTCGATGGGCGTGCCGGACAGCACCAGCCGATGGCTGGCCTTCAGGGCGCGGGCGACCTGGGCGGTCTGCGAGCTGGGATTCTTGATGTACTGGCCTTCGTCCAGGATAACCGCGAGCCAGTGCACCGTCGCCAAACTCTCGCCCAGGAGCCGGAGCTGGCTGTAGTTCAGCACGTGCAGCTCCGCCTCGTCGAGCCGCTCGCGGAAGGCCGGCAGCTCGTCGGCCCGCCACACCCGGACCCGCAGGCCCGGCGTGAACCGCTCCACTTCGGCCCGCCAGTTGTCCATGACGGATTTGGGACAAACGACCAGGACGGGCGGCGTGGCCGGAACCACGGCGGGAACGGAGGACGCACCAGGCGACGGCGGGGACGACGACGCCGCGGGAACGCCTTCCGACGGGAACGAAGGTGACGCGGCAGCCGCATCAACGGCTTGGCCCTGCCGCAGCCAGACCAGCCAGGCGAGCGCTTGCAGCGTCTTCCCCAGCCCCATGTCGTCGGCCAGGATCCCGCCGAAGCGGTTGGTGGCGAGGTAGGCCAGGAAGTGGAAACCCTCGAGCTGGTAGGGGCGCAGCGACGCGGTGACGCCGTTCGGGAGCGGCGGGGTCACACGGGTCTTCAGCTCGGTGACACGGCGCTCGATCTTCTCCACCTGGGGTTCGGGAAGGAACTTGCGGGCGGCGTGATCGGCGAGCTGGAGCGCGTGGAGGCGCTGGGTCTCGGCAGTGAGCTCGTGCGGGCTGAGACCCAGGCGGGCAAGCTGCTCGTCTTCCTCGGCGCTGAGGTCGAACTGGAGCCGTCGCCAGCCCTTGTCGGCAAGGCGGATGAAGCGGCCTTTCGCGTTGAGCAGGAGCTTGATCTCGGCCGGGGTGAGCGTGGTGTCCGAGACGTCCAGCACCACGCGGAGGTCGAACCAGTCAATCTCCGCCTCGGTGGCTTCGAGGCGGACGCGACCCGAGACCGCGTCGTCGGCCAAGGTGGCGAGCTCTCCGTTGAGGTGCACCTGGACGTGCGCGGGCAGGGATTTCAGCCAGGGGACAAACACTTCGGGAAACTTCTTCGTGACGCGCAGCGCGAGCCGGCCGTTGTAGGGATCCTGCTTGAGTCCGAGCGGCTCCAGCCACGACGGCACCTCGCGGAGCAGGGACCGGTCGTAGAGAACGATCGTCGAGTCCTTCGCGGCTTGGGCCGGTCGCTTCGGGTTGTCGACGATCCAGGCGTGACCGTCCCATCGCTCCCGGCGGCCTTCGTCCGCGGCCTCGGCAACGACCTCGAACAGGCAATTCTCTGTGGGGCTGCCCGGGTAGATGGGACGCAGATCGCAGCGAATGGCGATTTGGCAGGGCACCCGCCGGATCCGGTCCCGGATGCGCGCGGGCGGCTCAACGCCGAGGGTTTCCAGGAAGCCCAGGCCGGACGAGGTCTCGAGGGCGGGGGCCGGGATGACCGTCTCGCGGTTGGGGTCGAGCGCGTCGCGAACCGGACGCGGGCCGGTAAAGAGGGTGTCTTCCGTGACGTAGAGGGCCGGATGACCGTCCAAGGTACACAGGACTGACGGCAGAGGCTGGCCGTCGGCCTGGCGCAACCGGAAGGTGTAATCACCCGTCTCATCGGCCGGCGCGAGGACCTCCCACCGGAGCGGGTCCGTGACGCGCCGGAAGGGTTGGCCGGCGGCCGTGACGACCCGCTCCTCGAGCCCGGGCGCGCGCAGGATGCGACCGAGGAACCCGAGGGCCTCGGGGTCGGTATAGTGCATCGGCAGCCGCCGGCCGTAGAGGATGTGGAGCTGCATTCCCTGCCAGATGCGTTCGGCCTCCGGGGTGAACTCCAGTTGGCCCGCGCGGTACTCCTGGGCCAGTTGCTGCCACTGCGTCGGCTTGAGGACCTCGAAGGTGGCTTGGCCGGGGCGTCGGCATTCGGGCATGAGATCCACGGGGCGCAACACCAGCCGCAAATCATGGCTCCCCCGGGCCATCTCCGGCCCGGTGATGCCCCACCTCACCGGGTTGCTGAAGCGGCTCGTCCACTGCTCGATGGCGCGCTGACGCCGCCACTGTGCCAACCGCTGGCGAACCTCGGTCACGTCGGTGAGCGGCGCGAGGAACTCGGGGATTTCGCGACCGTGTTCGACGGCGGCGTTGGCGATGTAGTGCCAGAACTCCTTCTCGCTGGCGGGTCGACGGGGCCAGAGCTCCACGGCTTCCCAGCCGCTTCCACCCAAGCCGAGGCCCAGTGTTTCAAAGTCCCACCGGGTAAAGGCGCGTCCGGCACGCACCCGCTCGTAGCCATCACGCAGCTTCAGGAGAAAAGCGCGCTCGGGCGGGCGCAGCCGCCGCCCCAGACGGGCCGCCACTTCTTCGCCAAACTCGGATAGGGGCACTTCGGGAGGGCGCGGCATCCGGGCCTTGGCACCACGGGCTGGAGCGGGCCGGGCCGGCGAGGTCTGACCGGCGCTGAGCCCGCGCACCGCGGCGAGGTTCAATTCGGCCATCGTCGCCCGCATCGCGGCATAGGCGTGTTCACAATCCTCGACCCCCGGACAGGTGCAGACGCCCCCCCAGCCGAAGTCCGGGTCCAAGACCATGCTGACCTCGTGCGCGGTCCCGTCCTCGTGGACTAGAGCCTCCAGACTCAGCCCGTCCGCGGCGGGCTTCAGTTGGCCGACCCGGCCGAGTTGGTACAGCCTTTCCCCCTGCTTGCGGAGACGGCGATCGAACGCGGCCAGGTAGTCCTGGGCGTCGGCCAGATCAAAGGCGGCGAAGGGATCGCTCACGAAACAGACGTTGAAATTGGCAGCACCCGTCCCGCGCCGTCAATCAGCCAAAATGAGCCTGCTGGGAACGACCTCCTCGCTCCCCCGGCGTGAAGCCACGGCCAGCCCGCTCAACCCGAGGGCGCAGCCCAGGAAAATGAGGGCGCTGGGCGTGCGCGTCGTCCAGGAAGCCCAGGGCCAGGGGAAGCCGAAAAACGCAAAGTTCAACCCGAAGTACAGCCAGACGGACAGCAGCAGCGTGCTCCGCAGGAACCCGGCCCCACTCCGCCCCACCCGATCGCCCCGCGCATACCACGCCGCCACCAGCGCGGTCACCCCCAGCGGCACGACCAGATAGAGCAGCGCACCAGCCGCGGTGGAACCGCCACCGCCCGTCGCCACCGCGCGCAGCCAGGTCTTCGCGGCGATCGGCAGCACGGTGACCGGCAGCACCAGCAGATAGGGCCAGACGCGTCCCCCCGCAATCGCCACCACCGGAATGAGGCCCATCACGAGGCCGGGGTCGTAGACCGCCTCCACAACGGACCAACCGGAGAACTCCGCCGCCAACAGCAGCCCGACGTGCCCGGCCAGCAACCCGCCTTCCATCGCCCGACTCAGCCGCGGTGCCTCCGGCCGATCCAGTGCGGCCAGTCGGGTCCGGTGGCACCACAAGCCCGCGCCCAGCGCTGCCCCCGCCGTGGCGCCAAACGTGATCTCCATCAGATTCCACCAGTTCAAATGGGGATCGAGACTCAACCACCAGCCGGTCCGAAACACCTCCGGGTGCCACGCCCGAAACGCCTGCAAACTCTGACCCAGCGGGAACCCGACCGCGCCGCCGAGGACGCCCCAGAGACCGACGCATCGCGCCAACCGGTCCCCGCGGATCGTTCCCACGTACACCAACAAGCCAAGCAGCGCGAACAGCAGACCCCCCCATACCTCCGGGCGCGGCGTCAGTTCCGCCTCCGGTTCCCAACGCCAGTCCGCCGAGAAGTAGAGCCGGGGAAGGACCCGCTCGGCCGGCGCAAACGGCGTGTTCAACAGCCACACCCCAAACGCGTAACAGCCCAGCAAGCCCAGCAGCACCCACAGCAGTTCGCGCGGACGATAGCGCGTCCCACTCAACCCCATGCCCAGAAACACCCCCGCGAACCCGATCCAGAGTCCGCCTTTGACCGCCAGGCCCAGCAGACCCCAGGCCAGCGCGGCGTGGTTCCCGATCATCGCCGGGTTCTGCGTCAACCCGATCGTCTGGCCGTACGTCATCGAGCCTCCGAACCCGATGGCGACGGTCCCCCAGGCCACGGCCCGCGCCGCCGACAGCGACGCCGCGTGCGGACCCAGCAGCAGGACCAGCGTCAGCGAGATCAGCAGGCCGGCGATCATGGCGCCCGTCTCATGACCGTACTGCCCGCGGATCCCCCACCCCATCCCGCCGGCCAGGGCGCCTCCCAGAACCACCTGCCAGGCCGAAGGCGCCCCGGTCCGCCGGAGCCCGCCGGACTGCCGCGTGGAAAGCTCAGCGATCATCACTCACTCGTACCGCCCGCATTCGGAACCGACCCCGCCCCAAAGCAAGCCCGAACCCGAACCTTGGGGTCGCATCTTAACATTTAACATTCGGTCCCGCGGGTGGCGTTCCATCCGACCGGCCCACGCCCGGCCTCCCGCGTTTTCGCTGGTACCCAGCGCCACCTTCCCTTATGTCTCCCATCGTCGTTCGGATTGTTTTCCGGCGGTCCGTCCCCAATGAAAGGTCTCAGGTGATGAAAACGTTCGCGGCTTTGTTCCGTCTGCTCTGTGGCGTCGGGTGGTTCGTCCTGCTGTCGGCCCGGGCGGCCGATGCCTACTACCATCTGCCCACGGCGGCGCTGACCCTGACGGAGGGCGCGTGGCCGGGCGAACCGCGCGACGTCGACTGGCGTGACTGGCGAACCGCTTCCGCGCTGCGTGCCTATGTGGTGCTCGACGGTCCCGGCGAAGCCTATCTCGACGGGGAGGCAACCGCCCCCTGGCCGGGCGAACCCGCCGAACCCCTGTCGCTGGCCCTCTGCACCCCGGCCGGTCAGGACGTCAACGGTCGACTGTTCGTCCGGCGCGACGACCTGAAGGGCCTGGTGCCGCTCCGGTTCAAGGTCCCCGCCACGGCCGCCAGGCCGGAAGCGCGCGCGCGCTTCCTGGCGGCGAAGCAGGCCCACTTCCGCGGGCTCCAGAGCCGTGGTCTTCCCGGCACGGCCTGGTTCCGGCACCAGGCGGACGCCGTGGCCCGGGAGCGTGGGGTGGATCCGGCCACGGAGACCGACACGCCCTGGTTCCCCGGTCAGGTCCGCGCCTCGGAACTCGAAGACACCTACGACCTCTTCACCGGTGGTCGGGCGCTGAGCGAAAACCTCCAGCTTGAACGCGCCTTGCCGCCCCTCGGCACCCGGTCGGAGCTCGTGGCGCTCGACTCGATTCCGGGCATCACCGTGCGCGAGATGGATTGGAAGCCGTTGCTCGACGCCGCCACCCCGGCCCTCGACCCGCTGGCCGGGTCCGTACCTGCGGACCAGCACGCGCTCTTCTTCCCCACCTTTGACGCCATGATCCGGATGATGGACGAGGCGGAGACCAACGGCACGCCGGTGCTCCAGTGGCTCGAACCCCGGGCGGAAGACACCAACGTCCGGGGCCGTTACCAGCGGCAGCTTTGTTTGGGCCTGACGGAATTCTCGCGCGTGCTCGGTCCGTTCGTCATCCGCAGCGTGGCCTTCACCGGTTCGGACCCGTTTCTGCGCGTCGGCACGGATGTCGCCGTGCTCTTCGAAACGAAGAACCCGGCCCTGTTGCGCACGCACATCCTGGCGCAGCAGAACGCGGCGCGGACCGCCGACCCCGCCGTCCAGGCGGTCAACGGTGCGATCGCGGGGGTCGAGTTTGCGGGCGTGGTCGCCGCGGACCGTTCGATCAGCTCGTACGTCGCGTCCCTGACCAATGTCGTCCTGGTCAGCAACTCCCGCCGGCAACTCGAGCGCCTGATCCGCACCGCCCAGGGCCAGGCCCCGGCGCTTCAAGCCCTGGACGAATACCGTTACTTCCGCCAGCGCTACCTCCGCGGTGAGCCGGGCGAGACCGCATTCCTGGTGCTGACCGACGCCACCATCCGCCGGTGGTGCGGACCGGAGTGGCGGATCGCGGATTCCCGGCGCACGCGCGCGGCGGCGGTGATGGCGGAGTTGCAGGCCACCCACTTCGAGGCGCTGGCCAAAGGCACGGCCACCGAAGCCGCGTTGAACTCGCCGTTCCCGCTGCCCGACGCCGGCGAACTGCGCCTGACCCGCGCCGGGGTGCGCTCTGCGACCTATGGAAGCCTCGACTTCATGACCCCGATTGCTGAGCTGGGCCTGACCAACGTCACCAAGGCCGAAGTCGAGGCCTACGCCCTCTGGCGCGACAACTACCAGCGCAACTGGCAACGGTACTTCGATCCCATCGCGATCCGCTTTTCCGTCGCTCCCGCGCGTCTCGGGGCCGAAGTCACGGTGATGCCCCTGATTGCCGCGACGGAGTATCGGTGGTTCCTCGACACGACGCTCGGCGCCCGGATGGAACCTGCCGCCGGCGATCCGCACACCAACGTCCTGGCCCGCCTCGGCCTCGCGCTGAATCCCAAGTCCGAGCGCGTCCAGGACGCCGGCAACTTCCTCGTGAACCTCGCCCCCGGGCTCAAGCCCAATCCCCTCGGCTGGCTCGGCTCCGCCGTCACTCTCTACGCCGATGACGATCCGCTCTGGGACGGGCTCCTGGCATCCGCCGACGCCGAGGACTTCCTGGAAGAGCGCTACGCGCAACTGCCCGTCGCCCTGCACTTCGAGGTGAAGAACTCGCTCGGCGTGGTGGCCTTCCTCGCCGCCGTCCGCGCCTATATCGAACAGACCGCGCCGCAGATGACCGCCTGGGCCAACCGCGAACACCAGGGACGCGCGTACGTCAAGGTCAGCGCCTCCGCCCAGGCCAACGACCCCGAGAACCCGTGGGCGGTGTACTACGCTGTCACCCCGGGCGCGTTGACCATCACGCTCAGTGAACCCTTGCTCCAGCGCGCCTTGGAACGTCAGTCCACCGACGCCGCGTCCACGCCCTCCACCTTTCCCGCCGATCGGCTCTGGCTCGGCGGCAACCTCGGACTCACCGCCGAACGCCGCTTCCTCCAGATCCTCGAGACCCTCAGTCGCCGCGAACTCCAGGCCAGCCGGCAACTCCTCGCCTGGGGCAACCTCCCCATCCTCAACGAGTGGAAACGCCGTTTCCCGGACCAGGATCCCGTCCGTCTCCACGAGACCTGGTGGGGCACGAAACTCCTCTGCCCCGGCGGGGGCGCGTATGTCTGGAACCCCGAGTGGCAGACCTTTGAATCCACCGTGTTCGGCCACCCGGGCGCGCCGAAGTCCGCCCCCGGCAACCCGTTTTCGGATGTCACGTTCGTCAACCTCGGCGTGACCTTCGAGCACCAGGGCTTGTCCGCTCGCGCCGTGCTGGAGCGATGAGCTTTCCAGGCTAATCCCCCGCGGGCCAGCGGTTCACCCGCCGCCGCGGCGGCTCTTCCGCCAGGACCGGCGCTTCGCCGGCCAACTGCGCGGAGATGCTCGCCGCCCGCGTGACGATCCGCCGGCACAGCGCCGCCACGTGCACGTCGTGAGCCTCGGCCCACTCCGGCGCATAAGCCGCCAGCGTGGGGCGGAGCCGCCGCGACAATTCCTGCACGCGGTTCGTCAATCGCTCGGGTAGAAACACCTCGCCCCGCAACGCTGCGATCCGATCCCGCAGCCGCGCCGGCGCCCCGGGCAGACTGAGCACGGCGTTCGCCACCACCCCCTGCATCGCCGGCAGGATCGGACTGGTGGGCGACGACCGGTGCACGCCGAACATCTGGTCCAGGCCGTGCGGCAAAAACACCATCCGATCGCGGTCCCGATCGTGGAACAGCCGGTAGTTGTTCCGGTTCATCGCGTACCCGTCCCAGTGGCACGTCATGATCTCCATCGCCAGAAAGCTGAAGAACCGGTCCAGGTCCAGCGCCGCCGCCAGCCGCTCCGACCGCGTCGCGACCTCCGGTTCGAACACCGCCGCCCGTAACCGGTCCAGCGCCGCATGGTCCGTCCGGTTTTCCCCCGAGTTCGTGTCCAGCGCCGCTGTGATCTCCTGCAGGAACCCGCCGTCATAGAGGTTGCCGTCGGCGTCTGCGAAGTGCCGACGCAGGAACGGACGTCCCCACCCCTCGGCCAGAACGTACAACCCCAGGTCCCGTCCGTTGATCAGCACCGTGACGTGGTCCACGCCGGGGACCGGCACCCCGGCCGCCGCGAACAACTCCCGCGAAACCGCCTCGCACAGATAGGTCGGGTCCTGCACCGAGTTGTTCAGCGAAATCTTGCTGTAGCCGTGGAACCGCTGCCCCGGGACGTGCTTCGAGAAGTTCAACGTCAGCGCCGGCTTGTCGTCGAAAGGCCGGAAGCTGCCCGCCGCCCCCTTCAAGTGGAGCGCCACGTGTTCGTACACCGCGTTCCCTTCCCGCACGCGCACCCGCACCTCGGGCCGTTCACCCGGCGGCCGTCCTCTCCAGCCGTTCCAGGAATAGCCCCGCAGCGTCTCGACGTCGGCCGCCGCGATTTCAATGTGCAGCCGCCACAGATCGGCCGGCACCTCGCTCTGCGGCGGCGCCACGGGCGTCGGCGGCCGATGATGCCGCCAACCCCCGCGGTCGCCCGGGCCCCAGGCTGCCGGGGACGCGGGCTGGGGCTCGGGCGGGAAATTCCACCGCAACGCCAACACCACCGCGAAAGTCACCCATACCAGCACGCGTGACCACCGGCGGGCCCGCGAGAGCTCTGGTCGCAACCGCTTCATCCCCCGCCATTCTGCCTGAGGACGGAGACCCGTCAACCGACCGCCCCTTCCGGGGTCCACGCCCCCCTGCCGTCCTCACCGGGACCGCACCGGGGGAGCCTCGAAAACCGTGAGGCCCCCCCGGCGGTCCCCAGCGACCAGACACCGCTGGTCCACACTCAAGTCGAACCCGGAAAAAGGCGCCGGGACCGCATCGCTCAGTGTGAGCAGCAACACCCCTTCGCTCGCCTCCCACACCACCAAGGCGCGATCCCGGACACCGAAAAAGCGCCGGCCATCGGCACTGAACCTGCCGGAACTGAGCCGCACGGCGGACGGATACGGGATCTCGACCGCGCCGCCCGGGTCCTCGAGCCGCTCCATCACCAGTGCCAGTTTCGCGTGCAACTGCGTGGCCATTAGGAAACCGCGGTCCGTTTCGCTCAAGGCCAGCACCCGCCCTGGCAGGACCGGCCTTCCAAGGAGTTGCCGTTGCTCGCCGATGTCCCAGATCTTCACCGCGCGATCGCCTCCCTCGCTGGCGATCCGTCCGCCATCCCGACTGAAGGCCAGATGACGCACCGCTTCCGCATGCCCCCTGAGCACCGCAAGCAGGTTCCCCGTGGCCACCTCGCGCACCCGCACCACGGCATCGTCACCCGCCGTGGCAAACCGTGAACCGTCCGCGCTCCACGCCACACACCGGAGGGCGCCGCTGTGATCGCTCCAACGTCGCCGTTCGGTCCGTGTCTCGAGGTCCCAAAGCTCGGCAACGCCCTGGGTCGTGCCCACGACGGCCAATCGGGCCGCGGGCGCGAAGGCCAGCGCGGTGACGCCGGCGCCCGGCGTCCGCGGCAGCACCGTCCGCTGGTCTCGCGCTGCGGGGGAGCCCCACACCAGACGTTGGTCTGCCCCCCAACTCAGGTACTCCCGCCCATCAGCACTCACGGCCACCACCTCCGCTGCCCCTTCGTGTATCACCACCCGCGGCGCTTCGAGTGCCACCGCCAGCTCCCAGAGCCGCACCGTCCGGTCACGGCTCCCGCTCGCCAACGTCCGGCCGTCCGGGCTGAACGCCAGACCCAAGGGCGTCTCCGTGTGTCCGAGCAAGGTGCCCACCGCCTCGCCTGTCCCCGCGTCCCACAGCCGGATGGCCAGATCCAGCCCCGACGTCGCCATCCACCGCCCATCCGGACTGAACACCCCGTCGCGGAGCGGACTCTCCGACGTCACCACCGTCAGCAGTTCCCGACCGTCGGTGGCTGCCCAGACCCGCACCCGCCCATCCGCGCCCGCGCTCAGCAACCGTGCGCCCGCCGCATCAAACGCCACCCGCCACACGGTGTTCGGATGCGCTTTCACCTGCCAACGCGTCTCGCCTGTCTCCCCGTCCCGCACCGTCACCGTGCCCTGCATGCCGCCCAGCGCAAACCAGCGACCCTGCGGGTCAAGCGCCAGTTCGCTGATCTCCTCCGCCAGCCCCGGGAACGCCGCCACCTGCGTTCCGGCGACCACGTCCCAGACCCGAACGCCCTCGCTCGACATCGCAATGACCACCCGCCGGCCATCCGGATGCGGTGCCATCCCGCGAACCGACACGGAACCCAGTTGAATCGAGTAGCGAACCTCCGCTGTCCCCACATCGAGACCCTCGACGCTGCGGTCGGTGCCGCGCAGCCAGAGCAGACTTGGCGGGCTGCCGAAGACGACCTGCGACACCCGCGGCCGGGCGATCTCGAGGGTCTTGAGCAACGCGCCGCTCGCCGGGTCCCACAATCGCACGGTCCGGTCACTGCTGCCGGACGCCAACCGCTGACCGTCCGGCGTGAATGCCACCGTGAACACGTAGGCGCCGTGCCCGCGCAGAATCCGCTGGCCGCGCGTGAACACCGCGAGGAGATGGCGGTATTCCCACCCGAATGCCTCCGCTTCGGCCGCGTCCAACTGTTCCCACGCCTGACGCGCATCGCCCCGCTGCCAGGCAGAGTATGCGCCCGCCATCCGCGTGCCGTACAATTCGATGCGATTGCGGCGAAGCTCGGCTTCCTTGGCGAGGCGATCGGCCTCCGCGGCCGCTTGTGCCACCCGGGCGCTGCGCGCTTCCGCCCGACCCTGTTGCCCCAGCCAGACCCCGAGTCCGGTCGCCACCGACAGCCCCACCGCCGCCAACACGCCCAGCGCCGCAACCGCCGGCTGCGAGCGCATGCGCCGCAGAAGGCGGGTCCATCGCGATGGCGGACGCGCGGCGATGGGCTCGTTGCCGATGAACCGGGCCAGATCCTGCCCGAGGGCCGCCGCCGAGGGGTAGCGGTCGGCCGGCCGTTTCTCCAGGCACTTGAGCGTGATCGTCTCGAGGTCGCGCGGCACAGAGGGGTTGAGGACTCGCACGGCTACGGGATCCCGATGCAGCACCTCGGCCAACGCCTCGGCCAACGTCGACGCCAGGAACGGTGGACGCCCGGTCAACAGGTAGTACAGCACGGCCCCCAGGGAATACACGTCGCTGGCCGGACCGGCCGGCCTGCGGTCGGCCGCGGCCTGTTCGGGGGGGAGATACCCCGGAGATCCCAGCGTCTGACCCGGCAGGGTCAGTTCCTCGTCCACATCCAGCCGGCGGGCCAACCCAAAGTCCGTGAGACGAGGACGCTCATCCCCGCCCAGCAGGATATTGGACGGCTTCAGATCCCGGTGCAGCACCCCCTGCTCGTGGGCGTACTGGAGCGCATCCGACACCAGCCGGATGAGCCGGGCCGCCCGGGTTGGGCTGAGGGGAAGGGGGTCGCCCAGGTGCGCCAAATCCCTGCCCGGCACGTGCTCCATCGCAAACCAGGGCTGCCCCCGGCATTCGCCCGCTTCGTACACCGGCACGATCCCAGGATGCTGCAATTGCGCGACGGCCTCGGCCTCCTGCTGGAAGCGCCGCCGGGTCGGTTCGTCGGCCAGCACCCCCGGCAGGAGCAGTTTGACGGCGACGATCCGTTTCAAGCGGGTCTGCCGCGCCCGATACACCACCCCCATGCCCCCCCGACCAATGACCTCGAGGAACTCAAACCCCGGGATCTCCGGCAGCGGGCCGTAGGGCTCCGGGAGATCGTCAAGCCGTAGCGGCTGGGCGGCTTCCTCCGGAAGCTCTTCGAGCGCATGCTCGAGCGCACAAGCGACACACAGCGGGAGCGGGCCTTCGAAAGGCACCTCCCGACCGCAGCGCTCGCAGACCGGCAGACTCGCCCGCTCCTGCTCCATGACTATACAAAAGGAAGAATGGCGAAAAAGTAACAGACTTTCTGCGAAAAACTCCGCCCTCCGCGGTCGCGAATGTTAAATGTTAAGATGCGACCCCAACGGGGTTGGAAAGGGGCTTGTCGGCCGGAGGTCGAGCCCTAATCTCAGGGCGTCATGCGCCGCTCGCCTCCCGCTCCGCCCCGCGCCCGGCCGCCAGACTGGACCGCCCGCGATTCGGTCCTGGCCGAGTGGCGTGGCGTGGACTTGACCCCGCTCGAGGTCGCCGCGCGCCGGGGCGAGCGGCGGGTCGGTGAGCTGATCCCGGACCTGGTGAACAAGCTGGGATTGCCCCGACGCCACTCCGAAGCCCAGGTGTTGAAGTCCTGGAACCGGTTGGTGGACCCCAGCGTCACCGCCCATGCCCAGCCCGCCGGCCTGCGCCGGGGCACGCTGTTCGTCAAGGTGGACAGCAGCGTGTGGTTGTCCGAAATCGTGCGCTACCGGCGCGAGGAAATCCTCGAGCGCCTCCAGCACTGCTTCGGACGCGACCTCGTCACGCGGATCTCCTTCCGCCTGGGTTGACCACCCGTCAACGGCGGGACGCCGTCGCGGAGCGACGCTGCCGGCGCTGGGCCGTGCCCGCGCTGGGCGGCGCAGGCACCCCCTCCGGCAACGGTGGCAGCAGGCGATTCCCAAAGCCGGGAGGCGCCGGCGGAAGCTCCGTGATCAACCGTCGCCAGGCCGAACGTTCCTCGGGCGACATGGCCCGCCAACGAGCCGCGTTGCGCAGGAATCGCTCGCGCTCGGACGCAGGCAGGGCCTGGAAGCGCTTCAGCGCCTCGACCGACTTCCCGTGCTGCCCGGGCGGCAGTTGTTCCAGACCCTCGACCAGGCGCGCGACCCGCTCGCGGCTGGCCGGATCCAGGCGGGCCAGCGTCTTCTGCTGCTCGCGTTCGCTCAGGCTCAGAAAAGCCTGGAACTGACTCGTGATTCGCTCGCGTTCCTCCACGGGACGCGCCTGCCAGCGCGCCAGGTCCTGCTCGAGCTGACGCCGCTGCTCGGGCGACAGGACCTGCGGGCCGGGCGGCTCCCCTTCGATGCCCCCCGGCCGCGTGGTCAGCGCCAGCCCGGCGAAGATGGATTCACTCTGCAGCATGGCCTGCTGTTGGTCCGGCGTCAGCTTGTCCCATGCCGCGAGCCGGTCCTGGATCAGGCTCCGATAATCCGGCGGGACCTGCCGGAGTTCCTCTGCCCGCCGTGAAAGCGGGGTCCGAAGGAGCGGCAGCAGGTGGTGTCGCACGGTCAGCAACTGGAGCCGCAACTCGCGCTCAGCAGGGGAGAGCCGGTCGAACTCAGCCAGCCGCGCTTCAAGGTACTGGCGCTGCGCCGGGGTGCGGTCGGCCAACTGCTTCTCGCGGTCGGCCGCGTCGAGGGCCAGCAGCGCCCTTAACCGGTCGATGGGAGTAGGGGCGGGCGGCAGCCGCGGGGGGAGGGTCGGAGGTTGCGGGGGAAGCGGGCTATCCCCGGTTCGCGGAGGTTCGGGCGAGAGGGACGGGGCTTCGGCAGGCAGCCCGTCCGGGGCCGACACGAGGGCGAAGGCGAGGAGGAGACCGGCGGGGGCTTTCATGCCGTGTCACTCGAAGGCCTGGGCCAGTTCGGCTTCCTTGGGCAGCGGGCCGGTGGGCAGGTAATAGACCGCCTCGAAGTCCGCGAGGGCCGCGAGATCGGGCCAGGCGGCCAGGTCGGACATGGCGGCCACACTCTCGGCCAGGCGGGCGCGAGTCTGGGCCTGTTGCTGCAGCGGGACGGCGATGCCCGCGCCCAGCAGGAGCACCGCCACGGCCGCCCCACGCCAGCCGAGCAGGAGCGACCACCAGGCCGGCAAGGAACGCCGGAGCGCCGGGCTTTCAACACGTTCAACCGCCGCGAGCACGCGCTGGTCAAACTGCGGCGACAGCGGCGCGTCCGGCAACGCCCGCAGGGCCTGGCTGAGCGCCGCTTCCTCGGCCCACCCCGCCCGTGCCTCGGGAGAACTTGCCAGCCAACCCTCGAGCTCCTCCCGTTCCTGGGGCGGGAGAAACCGGCGCCGGCTCGCTTCGACCAGTCGCTCGATGTGGCTTTGGTTCATGACCTGTCAGGAGGTTGAAACCCCGGGGTTGCTTCAAAGTTGCGGCGGCCCGGGCGTCGGCTCCCAAACGCCGGTCCGCAAGTAGGGTTTTAGCCGGCGCTTGAGGGTTTCGCGTGCCCGATGAATCAGGGACTTCACCGCAGTAAGCCAGCAGCCCAGCACCGCCGCGATCTCCTCGTAAGCCAGTTCCTCGTCCCGCCAAAGGAGCAACGCCAGCCGCTGGTTCTCGGGCAAGGCCAGCAGGGATTCCTGGATCTTCGCCGCCAGCTCCTCCTCGAGCAACGCCGCCACCGGACCGGGCTGGCGCCCATCCGCGAGGGTGTGCCGCGGCTCGTCCTCATGTACCGGATGCGGTGCGTCAAGCGACTCGGCCGGATGGCGCGAGCGACGACGCAGCTCGTTCAGGCACAGATTCTTGGCGATGGTGAAGAGCCACGTCGTGAAGCGGGCGGAGACGCGGTAGCGGTCGGCCGACCGATACACCTGAACAAACACGTTCTGAGTGAGGTCTTCCGCTTCGGCGGCATCACCAAGCATGCGGTAGATCAGGTTCGCCACCGGCTGGCGGTACTTCTGGACGATCGCCTCGAAGGCACGCAATTCCCCCCGTTGCACACCTTGCATCAACGCCACGTCGTCCTCGTGCTGGGAACCCATCGGGTCGGAATCTAACAAACCCCCGCGCGCGAACAAGGTTGCGGTGGTCCGGGGAGGCGACACAACCCGCTTGACCTCCCACCGGCCGGCTCCGGACACTGCCACCCATCATGCACTGCACCCCACGTTCGTTTCGTCCCTGGGCGGCGTTCCTCGCGATGGGCGGGCTGCTGCTGCTGGGGCCGCTGCTGTCGGCCGCCGAGGCCCCGGCCTACGAGACCAAGCCCGACCATCCGTTCTTCCAGAAGTTCGCCCCGCGGAAGGCGCCGGCGCCTGCGGGTCTGCTGTTGAAGCCGGGGGATCGGCTGGCCCTCTGCGGGGACTCGATCACCGAACAGCGCATGTACTCGCGGGCCATCGAGACCTATCTGACCGCGTGCGTGCCAGAACTGGGCGTCACCGTGCGGCAGTACGGCTGGTCCGGCGAGACCGCGCCCGGGTTCCTCGCCCGCATGACCAACGACGTGTTGCGCTTCCAGCCCACCCTCGCCACCACAGCTTACGGGATGAACGACCACGGCTATCAGGCCTACGACCCTGCCATCGGCCAGCGGTACCGCGAAGCCATGGTCGCCATCGTCCGCGCCTTCACCAACGCCGGGGCGCGCGTGATCCTCGGCTCGCCGGGCTGCGTCGGACCGGCCGTCCCTTGGGCGAAGGCCCCCTCCGAGGAGCTCAACCTCAGCCTCAACGAACTCCGCAACCTCGGGATCGAGATCGCGACCACCGAAGGCGTGGGTTTCGCGGACGTGTTCTGGACCATGTTCAAGGCCAGCTTTTTCGGCACCCAGCGCTACGGCGACGTGTATCTCCTCGCCGGGCAGGACGGCGTCCATCCGGACTGGGCCGGCAGCTTCGTCATGGCCTACGCCTTTCTCAAAGCCATGGGCCTGGATGGCCACATCGGCACCATCACCTTGGACCTCCAGGCCATCACGGCCACCGCCACACCCGGCCATGAGGTGCAGGGCTTTGCTGACGGCGAGGTGCGGTTGGTCAGCCACCGCTACCCGTTCTGCGCCACGGGCGAGATCAACAAGGCCAACACCATCCGTTCCGCCATGACCCTCGTGCCGTTCAATACCGACCTGAACCGCCTGCATCTCGTGATCACCAACGCCACCGCCCCGCGCTATGTCGTCACCTGGGGAACCGGCTACCGTAGCTACCCCCGCGAACAACTCGCCAAGGGCGTGAACCTCGCCGACGATTTCCCGCTCAACCCCTTCACCGAGGCCTTCAACCGCGTCGACGCCGCCGTGGCCGCCAAACAGGCTTACGAAACGCGCCAGATCAAAATGCTCTTCCACGGCGACGAAGGGCAGGCGGACATGGAAATGACGGCCACCCTGACTGAGAAGGCGCGCCAACGCTACGTCGAGACCCTCGCCGCCGCGCGCGTGCCCGTGAACCACCTCATCAAGATCGCCGCCCAATCGCCCTGACCCTCCCTCCCATTCAAGGACGCCAACCTGTATGAGCCCCTCCCCTTCACGTTCCTTGTCCCGGCGCGGATTCCTCGCCACCGCCGGCGCCGCCGGTTCCGGCCTGAGTCTGACGGCGGGCGTGCTCGCGGCCGGCTTCAACCCGCAGCCCCCCTTGCCCAAGCCCGGCCAGCAACATGTGTTCGGCTTGAAGCACCCGCCGCTTGAGCGCGTGCGGGTGGGCTTCATCGGCGTGGGCGGGCGTGGGATGAGCCTGTTGGGCAATCTCCTGGACATCCCCCACGTGGAAATCAGAGCCGTGTGTGATGTCGTGCCGGAACGGGTGAAACGCGCCCAGGCCCAGGTGCAGGCGAGAGGCCAGGCCGAACCCGCGGGCTATGACTCGGACGAGCGCGCGTTCGAAGCGCTGTGCCGGCGCGATGATCTCGACCTCGTGTACATCGCCACCCCCTGGGACTCGCATGTCCCGATGGCGGTCACCGCGATGAGGCAGGGCAAACACGCCGCGATCGAAGTGCCGGCGGCCATGACGATCGCGGAATGTTGGGACCTGGTGGACACGGCCGAAACGACGCGGCGCCACTGCCTGATGCTCGAGAACTGCTGCTACGGCGAGATCGAGTTGCTCGTCCTCCGCATGGTGGTCCAGGGCGTTTTCGGCGAACTCACCCATGCCGAGGCCGGCTATCTGCACGAGGCCCGGGATTACCTGCTCCGGGACCTGCCCGGGGCCAACTGGCGACGGCGTTTCGTCGCCACGCTGGACGGCAACCTCTATCCCACCCACGGCCTGGGTCCCGTGGCGCTTTACCTCGGCATCCATGCGGGCGACCGGCTGGATCACCTGGTTTCCATGAGCTCGCGGGAGCTGGCGCTCAGCCGGCGACGCGATGCCCTGCCCGCGGACGATCCTCGCCGGCGCGAGTCCTTTGCCTGTGGCGACATCAACACGACGCTGGTGCGGACCGCGCTGGGCCGCACCATCCTGGTGCAATACTCGATGGTGCAGGCCCGGCCCTACAGTCGCATCAACATGGTCGCCGGCACGACCGGCACGTTCTGCGACTACCCGCCGCGCCTGCATCTGGATGGCCAGCCGGAGGGGTGGGTTACCGACCTCCAGCCGTATCACGAACGCTATGGCCACCCGCTCTGGAAGCAACTGAACGCCCCGGCCCGCGCCTCGGGCGGCCACGGCGGCATGGACTACGTGATGAACTGGCGCCTGATCCACTGCCTCCGCGAGGGACGGCCGCTGGACCTCACGGTGTACGACGCCGCCGCGTGGAGTTGCCTCGTGCCGCTGAGCATCGCGTCCGTCGCGCGGGGCAGTGCTCGGTGGCGGATCCCCGATTTCACGGGCGCCTGGCGGGACCAGCCACCGAGTCCGCTGGCGACCCTTTGAGCCCTCCGGCTTACGCAGGCACAGCTCGGCCTGCGCCCCGTGGGCAACCCGGCGCCGGGAACGGGCTCAACGCCGGGCGGTCTTGCTCAGATAGGCTTGACGCCCCTGCACCATGTAATCCCAGACACCGGTCTTCCAAAGCGCCACGCGCTGTTGTTCCTCCGGCGTCCCCGCGAGCTCCCCGGCTTCGCGAATCAGTTCGGCGAGTTGGGCCATGATTGCCTCGGTGCCGAGGGTTTCCCAGGCGACCGCTTCGGTCTGGTGATGGCCGCCGTTCTGGTCCCAGTGCGCGGGATTCGAGTAGGTCGCCTCGATCAGGCTGTAGAACGCCTGCATCGGGCGGGAGGCCGCCCCGAAGTAGAGGCGGAAAAACTCGTCCAGCAGGGCCTCCACGTCCTGTGAGGCATCATCATAGAGCTTCAGGGTGGCGTACCAGTCCACCTGCTCGCCGATGCCGCAGAAGAACGTGCCCTGCACGCCGTCGCGGGCGAAACGACGGGCCAGCTTGGCCAGTTCATGGACGGAGAAGCCCGGGAAGCAATGCCACCGGTTGATCACCGCGGGTTCCTCGGGGAAACAATAGTAGTTCCAGAGGAAGACCGGCCGGCCGTCGGTGACCCAGCGGGAGTAGTGGCCGAGCTCGTTGGCGTAGCTGGCCATGTGCCAGTAGTTGCGCGCCTGCAAACAGGGGGCGATGGCGACATTGGGTTCCAGCCGGAACTGGGTCGGATACCAGTAATAGGTTTCGTAGGCGAGCGTGCAGAGGTACTTGTCCGGGTGCGTCTGCCGAAGTTCGCGGGCCACCTGGTTCACGAAGGAGAACCACAGATGCGAACTGCGCCCGTCATTGAAGAGGCCACGGCCGGAGGGCGTCCGGGGCACGTCGTTCTTGTACGGGTCCAGCCATCGCCGGCATTCGTCACACTGGCAGAACCGCGCGGCGTCCTCCGGCACCACCGGGTAGTAGTCGCTTCCGGCCGGCAGGGTCAGATCGGGAACAGGTTTGCCTTCGAAGTAGTCCCGCGCGTCCTGCGCCACTTGCCGGGCCAGGGCCGCCGAGGAGTAGCAGAGGAGCTTGCCGTCACCACCCGCGGCGTAGAATTCGGGGTACCGATCCCGGGGGAAGCGCTGGGGATAGCCGTGCAGGGTGTGGTTCGTGTACCACGGGATGCCGCCCAGGCGCATCCGGCGTTCATACAGGCGCAGGGCGTCCTCGGTGGGATTCCCATACTGACCATTCATGAGCGGCCAGCGCCAGGTGAGGCTCCCGGAGGTGTGTGGGATGGACGGCTCCCGTCGCACGTCCTCGCCACTCACCGTCAGCGTCTGTCGCTTCGGGCAGATCACCGAGATCGCGGCCGGGCCGTAGAAGCGGACCCCGCAGAAGCGCTCGAGGAAATCGTAGGCGGCCCGCAGCGTGCCCTGATCGTCGAACATCCCCGGCAGCAGGAGTCGCTCCGCCCCCCCCTCGCCGGAGATAGCGGCGGCGTAGTCGATCTCCGAGCCGGTGCTGACCGCGGCATCGTGACCCAGCAGGGTCACACCTTCGGGCGCCCAGCGGATCAGGTACTCATAGCGCTTGAGCCCCACGCCCGCCGCGGTGATGCCCGGCAGCTCTCCGGTGGGAGAGGAGCTCAGCGGGACGATCCGCAACCCCGCGAGGCCGGCTCGGCCGCGAATCGGGAGCCGCGCACCGGTGATGCGTTCGATAAAGTACTGGAGCTCGCGCGCCGCCAGTCGGACCGCCGGACAGGGCGAATCGGCTGTCTCGATGGCGGCCCGGCCGACGCCGTCCTCCACGAGCGTAAGGGACGGCCCGGCAGCCGTGGCGGGAGCGGACGACACGAGGATGAGGAAACCGGCGAGGAACGCCGGCCAGGCGCGGTGGGTGCGGGCTTGCATGGGCCAGGAGGCTAGAAGCCCGACGCCCCGTGTGGCAATGCCGTTCCGGTCGGTTCGGCACCACGGCCGGCCACTCGACCGCACCGCGGACGGTCCAACAGCAACGCTCAGGAAAGTCGTGCAAGAGAAGTTGCAGGGTGATAAACGATGGCCGCTGAAAGCCCCGTTATGAACCCGACAAGCCCTGCGCCCCGCCCCTGTGTTCCCCAACGATGTTACGGCTGTCCGGCAGGCGTCGGCCGGCGCGACTTCCTGAAGGGCTGCGGTGCCGCCGTGGCCCTGGGCGCCCTCGGCCCATGGACCGCAGCCAGCCAGACCGCTTCGGAAGAGGTCGTGCGCCTCGCCCTGGTCTTCCTCGCCAACAGCACCACCACGCCGGAGATGTGGCCGTATCCGCACTTCGACTGCGAGCGGCGGATCCGCGAAGTCACCGAGGCCTTGCGCGCAGGTTGCCCGCAATTCGAGTTCATCCCGGTGGTGGTAACCACCCCCGCCGAATTCCCCCGGGCGCTTGCGCTGAAAGACTCCGTCGACGGGTACGTCGTCTACGTCATCACCCTGAACTGGGAGATGGGGATCGGGGGGTTGCTCCCGCAGATCGGCAAGCCGCTGGTCGTCGCCAACGAGTTTCTCGGCGGCTGCGGCTCGTTTCTCACCAGCGTCAGCGCGGCCCGCCGGCAGAACGTGCCGCTGGTCGCGGTCTCCAGTACGCGGCTGGAGGACCTGGTGGCCGTGACCCGCGTCTTCGCGGACGTGAAGCGACCGGGGAGCACGCCGGTCCGGTTTGCACAGCAGGGCGAGGAGGTGTACCGCCGCACCCTCCCAGCCGCGGGCCAGAACCCGTGCCGGGAAGACCGGGTAACGATCCGCGGGATCAGCGAGTGCCTTGAGCGCCTGCGGGAATCCAGGTTCCTGATCGTCGGGGCGGGCGAACCGGGCACCGAGCAGACGTTCCTCAACGGCATCAAGGCGATCCATGTCGGCTTCGAGGAACTCAAGGCCCATTACCAGGCGGTGGATCCCGCGCAGGCGGCGGAGTGGGGCGACCGTTGGATCCGGGAAGCCGAGCAGGTCGTGGAAGCCACAACGCCCTGGATCCACAAGGCGGGGGCGATGTACCTGGCGATGCGGTCGCTCATGCAGAAGCACGACACGGAGAACATCACCATGAACTGCCTGGGCGGGTTTGGCGCCGGTCACATCGAGGCCTACCCGTGCCTGGGTTTCCGCCAGCTTCTCAACGACGGTCAACAAGGGGTCTGTGAAGCCATGCCGCCCGACTCGATCAGCATGCTCATGGGCCGGTATCTGACGGGGCGCCCCGGCTACGTCTCCGATCCCGCGCTCGACACGTCGCGCAACCTCATCTGTTACTCGCACTGCATGGCGCACACGAAAGTGTTCGGGACCGACGGCCCGGCCAATCCCTTTCGTCTCCGGACATTGCACAACCGCGACCCGCGCGGATGCTGCCCGCAATCGTTCCTGCCCGCGGGCTATCTGACGACCAGTTTCCAGGTCTATCTCCATTCGCGGACCCTGGTGATCCACCAGGCGCGGACCACCGGGAACCTCGATGCCGACCGCGGCTGTCGCACGCAACTGGCGGGGGAAGTGCGCGGGGACATCCTCAAGCTGTTCAACCACTGGGACGCCTGGCATCGCGTCACCCTCTACGGCGATGTCAAGGAACCCCTGGCCGAGCTGGGCCGTGCCTTGGGGCTCCGGGTCGTCGACGAAGCCTGAGCAGGAGTCGAGGTGACGAGGCCGGAGTAGGAGTCGAGGTGACGAGACTCAACATGAATACCTCGCCCGCCAGAGGTACGAAAACAGAGAAAGAGAAATGACCGCGATGACTGCCTTGGCCAGAACCGTCCGTGGCTTGGAGTCGGCACCCCCTTTCCCTGTCCTCTGCCTCGCGGCCTTCCGGGCATGCCGGTACTGGCTGACATCGGTGGTCGGGTCCTGCCTCCTGCTCGGGGGCACCGCCCTGGCCGAAGACATCGACTGCGGTGCCAATCCGTCGCCGCTGCTCCGCTTCGACTTTGAGACCGGGGACCTGCAGGGATGGCGCGTGGTCGAAGGCGAGTTCGAGCATCCGGTGTCCGAACGCGAGGTGTTTCACAACACGTACCCGGAGATTCCGGGCAACCGCTACAACAAGCAGGGCCGGTACCACCTCTCCACGGTCGAACGCCGCAGCGGGCCTTCGAACGACCCGATGACCGGCGTGATCGAGTCGCCCGTGTTCGTCCTCGACGCCCCCGAGTTGTCGTTCCTGGTCGGCGGTGGCCAGGGCGAAGACGTCTATATCGCGCTCTGCACGGAGGACGGCCGGGAGCTCCGGAAGACCCGGGGCCGCGACACCGAGATCATGCGGCGCGAGGAGTGGTCCGAGCCGGCGTGGGTCGGACAGCGGTTGTTCCTGCGCGTGGTGGATGCGAGCTCCGGCGGCTGGGGACATGTGACCCTGGACGACTTCGTGGCCCGCGGCCGGATCGATGCCGCGGCCACCGCGGTGCGTTTCGCCGGTCGGAAACGCATGCTGCATCTGGCCGGCCTGGTCGTCTCGCCGGACCAGGCAGTGCATCTCCGGCGCGCGATTGCGGACTTGAAGGCCACGTTCGGCGAGCGCTACCCGGACGACGCCGCGTTCCTGGCGAGGCTGGCGCAGATCGAACCGCGGCTGCAGGAGGGTGAGGACCTCGAAGCTCGCGCGGACTTTGTCGCCCTGCAGCGCGAGGCGTTGCTGGCCAACCCACTCGTCCGCGATCAACCCATCCTCTACATCGTCCGCCCCCAATACCGCAGTAGCTACCACGCCATCGACACGCTCTTTCACACGGACGAGGCCAACACGCGCGACTTCGAGGGGGGCGGCGCGATGAAGCTGATCGACTTCGGCGACGGCGGGAAGGTGCGCACGCTGCTCGAGGTGCCGGCCGGCATCGCGCGGGATCCGGAGGTTCATTTCAGCGGCCGGAAGATCGTCTTCGCGTTGCGCCGGCATGCCGGGGAGAACTGGCACATCTGGGAGATCAACGCCGACGGCACCGGCCTGCGCCAGTTGACGAGCGCGCCCGACGTGTGTGATTTCGATCCGCTCTACCTGCCGGACGACAGCATCCTGTTCTCCTCGACCCGCGACCCGAAGTACAACCAGTGCAGCCAGGACATCGCGGCCAACCTGTACCGGATGGAAAGCGACGGGGCCAACATCCACCAGATCGACCGGAACAATCTCTTCAACAACCAGGCCGCCTTGATGGAAGACGGCCGCGTGCTCTACGCGCGATGGGAGTACGTGGATCGCAACTTCGGCGATGCCCACGGTCTCTGGACCACGCCGCCAGACGGCACCGGCCACGCCATCTACTGGGGCAACAACACCGCCGTGCCCGGAGCCGCCTACACGCCGCGCCCCATCCCCGGCACCGACCAGGTCCTCTGCATCCTCGGGCCGCACCACGACCATCTGTGGGGCACCCTGGCAGTGATCGATCGGCGCCTGGGACTGGACGGACGCGACGGGGTCGTTCGCACCTGGCCCGCCGGGGCCGTTCAGCATGTGCGGGCGGGAGGCCCTTTCGACTGTGATCATTCGCTGGGGACGCGCTTCAAGTACGCGGATCCCTTTCCGCTCAGCGAAAAATACTATCTCTGTTCGCGCATGACCGGCCGCGGATGGGAGATGGGCATCTTCCTGGTCGACGTCTTCGGGAACGAGATCCTGCTGCATGTCGAGGGGCGCGGCTGTTACGACCCCATGCCGCTGAAGCCGCGCACCCGGCCGCCGGTGATCCCGTCGCGTCGGGATTTCACCAGCGGCGAAGGCTGCTTCTATGTCCAGGACGTGTATCAGGGGACGCACATGGCCGGGGTCGAGCGCGGCGCGGTGAAGCGTCTCCGCGTGGTGGAAGCGCCGCCCAAGCGCACGTGGTCGGCGGGCAAATGGTTCGGCCAAGGCTACACCGCGCCCGGGATGAACTGGCACGGCCTGGAGAACAAGCGGGTCCTGGGCACCGTACCGGTCGAGACCGATGGGTCGGCCTGCTTCACCCTGCCGGCGGAGACGTTCGTTTACTTCCAACTCCTCGACGCCGACGGGATGATGATTCACTCGATGCGCAGCGCCACGTGGGTGCAACCCGGCGAAACCACGGGCTGCATCGGCTGTCACGAGCACCGCCTGACCTCGCCCCTCAGCGCCTCAGCTCCGCGACCGCTGGCAACCACCCGTTCCCCACGCCGGCTCACGGCGAGTCCGGGCGAAGCGCGGGGCTTCGGCTTCACCGCCGAAGTCCAACCGATCTTCAACCGGCATTGTCTGGAGTGCCATGACTTCGGGAAGGAAGGCGCGGAACGGCTGCTCCTGGCTCCGGACCGTGACCTGACCTTCAACGCAGCGTACATCGAGCTGTGGCGCAAGCAGTACGTGCACTGTGTGGGTGCGGGTCCGGCGGAAGTCCAGCCGGCTTACTCTTGGGGTTCGCACGCCAGCAAACTCGTCCAGGTGCTCCGGGCGGGGCACCACGACGTGCAGCTCAGCACCGCGGAATGGGAGCGCCTCGTGACCTGGATCGACCTCAACGCGCCTTACTACGCCACCTACAACTGCGCCTACCCCGAGAGTGTCAGTGGCCGTTGTCCCCTGACGCGTCCCCAACTGGCCCGGCTCTGCCAGCTCGTCGGGCCGCCCATGGTCTGGCAGGACGAAGGCTCCGCCTTCAACAGCTTCGGATCGAGCCCCGGCGTCCTGGTCAGCTTCGACCGGCCGGAACTGAGTCCGTGCCTGGCACTGATCAAGGACCCGGAAGGAGCGGACTACCGGGAAGCGCTGGCTCTCATCCGGGCCGGCCAGGCGATGCTGGCGCAGCGGCCCGAAGCCGACCGCCCCGGGTTCGTCGCGTGCCCGGAAGATCAGCGGCGTGAGGCCAAGAGCGCGGAGCGGAGTCGTCTCGAGCAGCGCAGCCGGGACGCCATTGCCCGCGGCGACAAGGTCTACGACGCGCCCGCCGCCAGCGACTCGGCCGTCGCGCTCGGGGGAGGCGGCTGAACGGCTGTCGTTCAACCCCGTCCAGTCACAGCCGCGTCAGAGCACTTGGGTCACTCCCGGCACGGGGTGAGGATAGGCGCCGTCGGGTCCGGGCAAGACCGGCGGGTCGGCGTTCCAGTCATAGCGTTCCGGGGCCAGCACGCGGTTTGACGCGAAGGCCTCCTCCCACGTGATCCGCTGGCCGCTGTGCGTGGCCATGCGGCCGAGGATGGCGAGCATCGTGCTGCGAGCCATCGAGAGGCTGTCGTTGATGGGCTGGCCCGCCTGGATGCCAGCGAACATCTCACGGTACCGGTTGAGCTCGGGCATCTCGGTTTCCGCCGGGGGACGCCACCGCAGTTCACCGGCGTGGGAGTAGATGCCGGTCTGTTTCGCGGGGCCGCCGCGTCGCAGTTGCCCCTTGGTGCCGAAGACCGTCGCGTACACGCCGTTGAAACACGCTGATTGCTGGCGCGTCAGGGCGTAGACGTGGGGACCGTTCGCATACTCGTAGACGACCGAGTGGTGGTCGAAGATGTCGCCGAACCTCGGGTCAACGCGCTGGGAACGTCCGCCGTAGCCCCAGGCATGCAGCGGGGGCGTCTCCCGCAGCAGCCAGCCCACGAAGTCCAGGAAGTGGACGTGCTGCTCGACCAGATGGTCCCCCGAGAGCCAGGTGAAGTAGTACCAGTTGCGCAACTGGAACTCCATCTCGGTCCAGTCCGGCTGACGCCCCCGGTGCCACAGCGGGCCGGTGTTGTACACGCCCTCGATGGCCACGATGTCGCCGATCTCGCCCTCCTGCATGCGGCGCACTTCCTCACGCGCTGCCGGCGAGTAGCGTGTCTGGAAACCGCTCACGAAGCTGAGCTGCTTCTGGCGGGCCTTCTCCCCGGCTGCCAAAACACGCCGCACGCCGGGGGCATCCACCGCCATCGGCTTCTCCGCAAACACATGGACCCCCGCCTCAACGCAGGCCTCAAGGTGCATGGGCCGGAAGTGCGGGGTCTCTGTCAACACAACCACCTGCACCCCGCTCGCGAGCAGCTTCCGGACGGCGTCGAGCCCCGTGAAGCAGCGGCCCGCCACATCGACCTGGCCGTGGAACCGCGGCTCGAGCTGGCCGCGCGCGCCCTCGAGCCGGTCGGCAAAGGCATCCGCCATCGCATGGAGCCGGGCGGCGGGGTTTGCGGCCAGGGCGTTCGCGATCGAGCCGGAGCCGCGTCCGCCGCAGCCCACGAGGCCGATCTTGACGACGTCGTTGCCGGCCGCATGGACGGTCCGGTCCAGGGCCAGGCTCCCCGCCAGCGAAGCGCCGGCGAGAGCACCGGAGGTGGCAAGGAACTGGCGCCGCGTTTGACGCGCACACACCGAAATGGGTTCTGACAACATGGGTTCTTTGGCTTGGTTCATACCGGCAGCGTAGGCCGGCGGGAATCCACATCAAGCCCGGTTTCCAGCTCGATCCACTTCGAGATCGTGACCACCCAGGTGGACCAGGTGCCGGTGCCGGAGTGGGCGTTCGTCGCGTTGGGACAGCCCGTCGAGCCACGGAACTTCCGCTATGCCGCGATGCTGTATCCGGACGGCCGGTTCAAGGACCACTGGCAGGCCGGGCAATCGGTTCCGGACGTGTGGGACTGGGTGCGGCGGACCGATCCCAACGGCTACCTGCAGATGCCCGGCAGCCGCACCCTCGCGTCGCCAACGAACGGGAAGCGCTGGTATTACGCCAACCGCCCGAGCGCCGCGGTCCCCGACGGCTTTGGCGACGAAGACGCCATTCGCTCGATCTGGGCATCGCCCTGACCTGCAGCGGCGTGTCGCGGGTGTGAGTGCCTCGGCGTCGGCTGGGGGAGAGGCAGTGCGTGAAGGAGAACGCAAAGCGGCGCTGGAAGTCGCCGCACTCCAAACGCTTCGCGAGGTCCAGATCGCCCGACCGGCGCAACGCCTTTGATGAGGGTAGGAGGAGCGGATTGAACACTCCCCCTCCCTCCCAAACCGGACAGGCGGATCTCCCGCATCCGGCTTTCCAGTCCGTGGCTGCCGATGGAGGTGGCCAGGCGTGGAGGTCAAGGCGTCAGAATGACTCCAGCCAGCCGCGCAGGCTTGCGCCCCGCTCATCCCGCTCGCGCAGGACGGTCCACGGTCGGGTGGGGATCCGATGCCAAGCCCGGTGTTCCGGCGCATCCGAGCGAACAGCCTTGCGGCACTACCCGGACCCTTGTGGGATGGCACTCGTCTCGCTCCCAACACCACGTTCCTACCCCCCTTCGCTCCACGATCATTACTCGCTTCCGCGCTACTACGGGGGCTCTGACCCCGACCGGTTCCGTTCTCGCCACCGGCCGTGGTTCCCTGATTCACGTCACCAGAACTTCCCACCATTCTGTCTCCAACCATCGACGGCCCTCGATCAGACGCGCTCCACTCCCTCAACGCTGACCGCTCTATTTCGTTCGGGCTTCGCCCCGCACTCGCCGGCTCGCCAGAACCGCCGACCGAATCGAGTTCACACTGCCCGCCCTTACGGACAGACGTTGTTACGGACTGGTGGTTCACTTCCAGTTGCTCTCCACCCGGGGTTCTCGCCCCGATGCAGTTACTTTCAGTTACTGGCCCTACAGTGTCGGCCAGGTCAGGGACTTGCACCCTGCTGTTCCAGTGCGCTCTCAGGCGCACGAGTGCGGCGACTTCCAGCGCCGCTTTGCGTGGCGGGGAGGCTCTCCGGCAGCACTCGGATGCCGCGGCGAGGGATTACGGCGTCAGTTCCCCTTCGCCGCCGCCAGCACTTCGGCCGCGTGTTGCTCGGGCTTCACCTGCGGCCAGATGCGCCGAATCCGCCCGTCGCCACCAATCAGGAACGTCACCCGGTGCGTGCCCTGGTACTTCCGGCCCATGAAGACTTTCTCCCCCCAGACGCCGTACGCGGTGACGATGCGCTTGTCTTCGTCGGCCAGCAGCGGGAACGGCAGCTTGAACTTCGCCGCGAACTTCGCGTGCGAGTTCACGGGGTCGGTGCTCACGCCGAGCACGACCACGCCGGCCTGCTCGAAGGCCTTCCAGCCGTCGCGAAACCCGCACGCCTCCTTCGTGCACCCCGGGGTGTCGTCCTTCGGATAGAAGTACAGCACGACCTGCCGTCCCTTAAGGTTGGCCAGCGAGACGGTGTCGCCGCTTTGTGTCAGGGCGGCAAAATCCGGGGCGGGATCGCCCACCCTCAGTTTCAATTCGAGTGCTTTGGCCATGATGAACACTAGCAAGGTCTCGCCGCCTGACCCCGCCCTCGCAAGTCTCGAGGGCTACCTGAGGTTCTGCGATGACTCTATCGGCCCAACCCGGCGTGCGCCAGCGATTGATGCTCCGCTGAGGGCTGTGGACTGACTTGGCCGCTGGGTTCAGGGCTGCGACACGGGATTGACACCCGAAGGCAGGGGCCTAGGCTGCGGGCGGTCGCGGGTGTAGCTCAATGGTAGAGCTCCAGCCTTCCAAGCTGGCCACGTGGGTTCGATTCCCATCACCCGCTCCACTCTCACCCAACTGCCGATGCAGCCATTCCTGGAAAGTCGGGCGTACCCACCCCGGAAGGATGAAGAGCGCAGCGGCCCAAGCACGCGCATGCAGCCCACGTGTGTATCGGCGTTCCGTCCCCCGGCGTCCTTCGTGCCTCCTGCCGCAGCGGCGGATGTAACCCGCCGCACAGACGGGTGGTCTTTGGGATTGGCAGCGACACAGAATCCGGAATGAAACGCAGGACCTGGCTCCGTTGGTTGGGCGTCGTCGTGGTGGCGACCGGCGCGCTCGGTTACTGGCAGGCGGCTTCCAAGCAGCGCAAGGACGCCCGGCCGGAGCTCAAGACCGTCACCGTCGACCGCGGGGACATCGTCCAGTCGGTCACCGCGAACGGCTCGCTCACCCCGCTGCGGTTGGTCGAGGTGGGCAGCCAGATCTCGGGGGTGATCACCGAGGTCAAGGTGGATTACAACGCCACGGTAAAGTCGAACCAGGTCGTGGCCCAGATCGATCCCGCCACTTACCAGCGCGCCTTGCTCCAGGCCGAGGCCGACCAGGCCAACGCCCGGGCCGCCCTCGAAATGGCGCAGCTCAACTACGACCGCGCCCAGTCGTTGTTCACCGGCAACCTCATCTCCAAGTCCGACTACGACCAGGCGCGCGTCTCCCTCGAGCAGGCCAAGGCCACCCTGAAAACCCGCGAAGCCAACACCGACCGGGCCCGCGTGGATCTTTCCCGCACCACCATCTACGCCCCCATGGACGGCGTCGTCATCAGCCGGAGGGTCGAAGCCGGCCAGACCGTGGCGGCGACGATGAATGCCCCGGTGCTCTTCACCATCGCGAATGACCTCACCCAGATGCGCATCGAGGCCGCCGTGTCCGAGGCCGACGTCGGCGGCGTCGAGGTCGGGCAGGACGTCGAGTTCCTCGTGGATGCGTTCCTGGGACGCCAGTTCCGCGGCAAGGTGCAGCAGGTCCGCTACGAACCCACCACGAACCAGAACGTCGTCTATTACACGACCGTCGTCGCCGTCGCGAACCCGGACATGAAGCTCCGCCCGGGCATGACTGCCAATGCCAGGTTCATCACCGCCGAACGGCGTGGCGTGCTGAGAATCCCAACCGCCGCCCTCCAGTTCCGCCCGCCGGCGGGGATGCCGGTCGAGGGAGCCACCAACGCTCCGGCCGGCGCCAGGACCGACGTGCCCTTGATCGAGAGCGGCCCGTTCGCCGGGCTGCCCATGATGCCCTGGATGGCCGGCGGCGAGTTCCGCCGTCCCACCGAGGAGGAACGCGCAGCCTACGCCGCCACGTTGACGCCCGATCAAAAGCGCAAGTACGACCAGATCACCGCCGAAATGCGGGCGCGATTCGCCCAGGGCGGCGGACCCGGTGGGGGTGGCGGTGGCGGTGGGGGCGGTATGGGCATGGGCATGGGCATGGGCGGCGGGCAGGGCGGCTCCGGAACAGGCGGCGGTGCTCAGGGGTCGCGACCCGACCCGGAAGGGCCGAAGTCAGGAACGGTGCATCTGATCGAGAAACGGACGCAGCCGGGCGGCGCCGAACACACCGTGTTGCGCGCCGTTGCGGTCAAATTGGGCCTGAGCGGTGCCGGCGGCATCGAGGTGCTCGACGGCCTGAAGGAAGGCGATGTCGTGGCCACGGGCATCACCTCGCTCGCCAGCGCCGCGTCCACCCCGCCGCGGAGCTTGCTGGGCGGAGGGTTCGGCGGACCGCCGCGGCGCTAGACCGCTAGCCCGGATATTCCCTGCTCGGCATGAAACCACGACCGACTGTAGGCGCCGACGTGAGGAGGCGATGGGTATTGCCCCGGGTCCCCAACGCCTCCTCACGTCGGCGCCTACAGAGCGTCTGAGATTTCCCGGCTGGGGGCGCCTTCCGCCATGGACCCGATCATCGAACTGCAGGACTACCACCGGACCTATCGGAACGGATCGCTCGAAGTCCACGCGGTGCGGGGCGTCTCGCTCCGGATCCAGCCGGGCGAATTCGTCGCGGTGATGGGCGCGAGCGGCTCCGGCAAGTCCACCATGATGAACACCATCGGCTGCCTGGATCGCCCCACCGGCGGCCGCTACCTGCTGGATGGGGTCGATACCGGCCAACTCGACCGCGACGAACTGGCCGATCTGCGCAACCGCAAGCTGGGCTTTGTGTTCCAGGGCTTCAACCTCCTGGCCCGCACCTCCGCCCTGGAGAACGTCGAGCTCCCCATCCTCTACGCCCGGCCCCCGGTCTCGGCTCGCGAAAAGCGCCGCCGCGCGCTCGAGGCCCTCGGCATCGTCGGGCTCGCCGACCGCGCGCATCACCACCCGAACCAGCTCTCGGGCGGCCAGCAACAGCGCGTCGCCATCGCCCGGGCCCTGGTCAACCAGCCGCGCGTCCTCCTCGCCGACGAACCGACCGGCAACCTCGACACCCGGACCAGCATCGAGGTGATGGGCGTGTTCCAGTCCCTCAACGCCCAAGGCATCACCGTGGTCATGGTCACCCACGAGCTCGACATCGCCAGCTTCGCCCGCCGGAAAGTCGTCATGCGCGATGGCCTGATCCGGACCGACGAAGGGGTGGCCGCCCGATGGCACGCCGCCGAGGCGCTTGCCGAACTCGACGCCGAGCAGAAGGCCGTTCACCTCGCCTGATCCATCATGTTCAACGTCCTGGAAACTGCCCTGCGCGCCATCCGCCGCAACATCCTGCGGTCCTTCCTCACCATGCTGGGCATCATCGTCGGCATCGCCGGCGTCATCGTCGGCGTCAGCATGGGCGCCGGGGCCAAGGCCGAGGTGGACAAGCAGATCGCCAGCATGGGCAAGAACCTGATCGTCATCTTCTCCGGCAACATGTCCCGGGGCGGCGTGCGCGGCGGCTTCGGCATGCAACCCACCCTCACCGAGCGGGATTACGAAGCCCTGCGCCGCGACGTGACGGGAGTCTCCGGGGTCAGCCCCGAGGTGCGCACCACCGTCCAGGTGGCCGCCGGAAACCAGAACACCTACGTCAGCATCTGGGGCACGAGCGCCGACTACGAGCACATCCGGTCCTGGCGATTCGAGTCGGGCGCCAACTTCACCGAGAGCGACGTGGCCAGCGCCAACAAGGTCTGTCTCATCGGCAAGACCACCGCGACCTCGCTCTTCGGCGAAGGCGTCGATCCCGTCGGCCAGACCGTGCGTATCAAGAATGCCCCCTTCACCGTCGTCGGCTGGCTCGCCCCGAAGGGCGCCAACGCCTTCGGGCAGGACCAGGACGACCTCATCATCGTCCCGTACACCAGCGCGATGAGGCGGCTGTCCGGCGACACCAAGTTCCGCTCCTTCAACGTGCAGGCCGAGAGCGCCGAGGCGCTCGAGAGCGTGACCAACCAGATCGCCGCCGTCCTCCGCCAACTGCATCAGATCACGGCCGACAAGGAGGATGACTTCTCCATCCGCACGCAGCAGGAAATGGGTGAATTCGCCAACGCCAACAACCGCGTGATGACCGTGCTCATCGGCGCCTTCGCCGGCCTCTCGCTGGTGGTCGGCGGCATCGGCATCATGAACATCATGCTCGTCAGCGTCACCGAGCGCACCCGCGAGATCGGCATCCGGCTCGCCGTCGGCGCCCGCGCCCGGGACGTGCTGCGTCAGTTCCTCATCGAGGCCGTGCTGCTCAGTGCCGTGGGCGGGGCCCTGGGAATCGCCGCCGGCTTCTGGCTCGCGCCCATGCTCACCACCTTCGCCGGGTTCCCGACCCTGATCTCAGACTCCTCGGTGATGCTCGCCTTCTCGGTCAGCGCCCTCATCGGGGTCATCTTCGGGTTCTTTCCCGCCCTCAAAGCGGCGAACCTCGATCCCATCGAGGCCCTGCGGTACGAGTAGGCGTGTTGACGGACGCCAAGCCGCTGCGCCGCTCGAGGCTGGGAGCCCGTTGGCATCCCGTTTCTCCGGCCCACCGCATTCCCGGGCGGCGGTCGCTCGCCTGAGGCTTGGGACCGGTTTTGCCTCCTTGATCCATGGATCTTCCCTTGAGCTTTGAGCTTTGAACTTTGAGCTTTGGCCCTCCCCCTCCGTGCCTTGCCCCCAGGCCCCTGCCCCCTGAGCAAATCCAAGAGAACCAAGTCACTTCCCCAATCTCCGATGTTCGCAATCGGTGGAGGGACTCCCCTTCTTGGATTCTCCGCCGGTTACGAACATCGGGAATTGGGCTGAGGGAGGCGCTCCAGAATCTGTGGTGCGGGCTTCCAGCCTGCACTCTCCACGGTTCATGGCTCCGAACCTGCGAACCTTCCACGCGCTGCAGGCGCCGACGTGAGGAGGCGTAGGCTTTTGCTTCCCCGCCCCGCCCCTCGCGCGGTAAGTTCCGGCCATCGTCCACGCATTATGCATGCTCAGCGCTCACGAAAGATGAGGCTCGCCATCGTCGCCGCCACCCTGGCCGCCCAAGCCTGGCTCGCTCCCGCGGCGGAGCCGTCGTCGCTGGCACGACCCGACCCGGCGTTCCGCCAAGTCATCGAGGCGGACTGGGCCCGACAGGAAGAACGGTGGGGGCGTGCCCCGGAGTCTCCCGAGGCGCTGCAGGCGGCCGTGGCCCGGCTCGAACGGCTGCTGCCGGCACCGCATGACGGCACCGCCCGCCCGCCCGCGCCCCGGCAAGGCGAAACCGCGCTGACCGCATGGCGTCGGGCCGCAGATACCGCCGAGTCCCTGGATCCCGCCGACCGGCTGGCGCGTTATCGTGAGGCCCGCTGGCTGGCACGCGCGCTGGTGCTCGAGCGCGCCGGGATCAGCCGCCAGCCGCTCCTCTTCCTGCAGCGGAACCGATTCATCTGCCAGATGCTCCACGAGTACATGGGGTACTTCTACGACTACGGCAAAGTCCCGCCGGGCGGAGGGGTTTTCGTCTTGGAAGAACCCGGAATGTCCTTTGCCGTGCGCGACCTCATCCAGGGCCGGTTGGCGAACGGCAATTTCACAACCCTGGCCCTCTCCCACGACGCCCGCACGGTCTACTTCGCGTTTGCCGAACGTTCGCCGGAGAAGCCGGGTTTCTATTCGCCCGAACGCCGGTCGTTCCACCTCTTCGCCATGGCCCCGGACGGCTCGGACCTCCGCCGGCTCACCGACGGCGCCGAGGACGACTTCGACCCCTGCCCGTTGCCCGATGGCGGCGTGGCCTTCATGTCGACCCGGCGCGGCGGCTTTGCCCGGTGCAACAACGCCTGGGAACCTTGCGCCAGCTACACCCTGCACCGCATGAACGCGGACGGCACCGGCATCCGGACGCTCTCCGTGCACGAGACCAGCGAGTGGCATCCCTCCGTGCTGCACGACGGCCGGATCGTGTACATCCGCTGGGACTACGTCGACCGGTCGGCCGCCAACTTCCACGGCCTCTGGGTGTGCAACCCCGACGGCACCGGCGTGACCAGCCTGTTCGGCAATTACACCATGCGCATCAACGCGTGCTACCAGCCGCGCGCCATCCCCGGTTCCCACAAGCTCGTGTTCCTCGCCGGCGCCCACCATGCCGATGTGGGCGGTTCCCTCGTGCTGCTCGACCCGCGCCGCACCGGATTCGAACTGCCGCACGGCGAGGACCGGCTCGACGCCGTGGAGGTCTTGACGCCCGAGGTGTGCTTCCCCGAGTCGGACGGCTGGCCCAAGAGCTACTTCCACAGCCCCTGGCCGCTCTCGGAAGACGCGTTCCTCGTGTCCTTCAGCTTCGATCCCCTGCCCGGCATGAGTTCCGGCGAAGGCCGCGACACCCGCACCGGCCTGTACTACTTCGACCGGTTCGGCAACCTCGAGCTCCTCTACCGCGATCCCAACATCTCCAGCATGTACCCCATCCCGCTGGCGCCGCGCGAGCTCCCCCCCGTCGTCCCCTCCCTCCTTGATCCGGACCTCGGCGAGGAGGGCGAGTTCCTGCTCGCCGATGTGCGGCGCAGCTTCTTCCCCCTGCCCGCCGACCGTGACGTCCGCGAGTTGCGCGTGTTCCAGCTCCTTCCCAAACCGCCGCCGCACGCCGCGAACGACCCGCGCATCGGCCATGCCAATGCCGAGAACGCCCGGCTGCTCCTGGGCACTGTGCCGGTGGAACCCGATGGCTCCGCGTACTTCCGCGCGCCGGCCGGCAAGCCGGTGTACTTCCAGGCCGTCGACGCCGCTGGCCGCGCCGTCCAGAGCATGCGCAGCGCCGTCTATCTGCAACCGGGCGAACGCCGCAGTTGCATCGGCTGCCACGAGCCGCCCGGCAGCACGGCGCCGCCCACCACGCCCCTCGCCATGCGCCGGCCTCCTTCGCGCCTGCAGCCTGGTCCCGAGGGCTCACGTCCCCTGAGCTTCCCGCAACTGGTGCAACCCGTGCTCGACCGCCACTGCGTGCGCTGCCACGACGGCCAGACCGGCCCCGGCAAGAGTCCGCTCGCGCTGACGGCCGCCCCGGCGAAGAGCTTCTCGCTCGCCTACCAGAATCTGCGGCCGTTCCTGCGCTGGTGCGAGTGGGGTGGCGAGAGCATCAGCCAGATCGCCACCCACCCGGGTCGGATCGGCGCCGACGCCAGCCCGCTCACGCAGATCCTCGACGACGCGACGCACGCGAGCGAAGTGGGTTGGAGCGACGCCGAGCGGCGGCGGGTCTATCTGTGGCTCGACGCCAACGCGCCTTTCTACGGCACCTACAGCCACGAGGAACAGCGCGCCCAGCGCGAGGGGCGTGACATCCCCGTGGCGCAGCTCCAATGAGGCGCCGCCACAACACCAGCTATGACGGCATCGGCCGGGTCAAAAAACGGTACGTGACGGTGAACGCTGCGGCGCCCACCTACGCCACCGCCAGCGTCGTCATTAATGACACGGTGATGCGGCAGGAGGAGTTCACCTACGATGCCGCCAGCAACGTTATTCAGCAGACCACCCGCGAACGGTTCCACAACGCCGCGGGCACCGGTGAACTGCAAACGCCCAGCACCGAGCCCAAGGCCCGCGTCAGCTACGTGGCCCTCTATCCGGACGCCCTCGGTCGCGAGCAAGCTTCGGCCGACTACGGCACCAACGCCGCGGCAACGTTGAGCCGTCCTGCCACCCTCCCGGCCCGCTCGGACACGGTGCTGGTCAACTCGACGGCTTACAACACGGCGGGCGAGGCTTGGCAGACCACCGACCCGAAAGGGGTGATCACCGAAACAACCTTCGATCACGCCGGCCGGCTTACCCAAAAGGTCGAGGACGTGGGCGGGCTCGCTCGCGAGAGCCAGTGCGCGTACAATGCTGACGGCCGCCTGAAGACTCTCACGGCCAAGAACGCCATCACCGGCGACCAGTTGACGAAGTACTTCTACGGCGTCACGTCGCCAGAGTCTGGCCTGGCCAGCAATGATCTGCTACGCGCGGTCATTTATCCTGATTCGCCGGACACCGATCCAAGCGGATCCGACCAGGTGAAGTTCGCATACAACGGTCTGGGTGAGGTCATCAAGAAGACGCTGCCCAAACACACGGGCGAGGCGACCGCCACGGTCCACGTGTACGAATACGACAAGGTGGGCCGGCTGTTGCACGACCGGGCCACCGCCTTCGGCGCGGGCATTGACCAGACCGTGAAACGCATCGCCCGCAACTACGAGATCCGCGGGATGCTGGAGAAGATCAGCAGCTACGACCACGCCACGCCGGGCAGCGGCACCATCGTCAACGAGGTGCAATTCGCCTACAACGACTTCAGCCTGCTGACCGCTGATTACCAGTCCCACAGCGGGGCGGTGGTCATCAACAGCACGCCGAAGGTCCAGTACGCCTACGCGGACGGCAGCGCCAATCACACGCGCGTGACTTCACTGACCTACCCCGACAGCCGGGTGACAACCCTCGACTACGGGACCACCGACGGAGCCGACGACCTGCTTTGTCGCGTGGCGTCGCTCAAACAGGGCACGACGGTGCTGGCGGGCTACGGCTACTTGGGCGTGAACCTTCCGATTCGCGTCAACTACTCCGACCAGCCGGGCGTGGAACTCACTTGCCTCAAGCAAGGAGATGAATCCAATGGCGACGCCGGCGACCAATACAGGGGCCTGGACCGGTTCGGCCGGCTGGTGGACCAGCGCTGGCTTAAGACCAGCGACAGCACGAATCGGGAACGGGAGTGGGTGCAGTACGGCTTCGACCGGGCCAGCAACCGTGTGTGGCGGGCCAACCGGGTGGGCACCAGCAACCAGGACGAGCACTACACCTACGACAATCTCTACCAGTTGAAGACCCTCAAGCGGGGCAACCTCAACGCCGGCAAGACCGACATCAGCGGCACCCCCGTCTGGCAGGAGGACTGGAACTACGATCCGACTGGCAACTGGCGGGGCACGACCAGCGCGTATGTGACCAAGGTCAACGGGACCACCACGCTGAACCAGAACCGGACCCACGACAAGGCCAACGAGCTGCTGACCATCACGGGCACGCCCGACTGGTTCGATCCCACCGCCTCCGGTTACGATGGCGCAGGAAACATGATCAAGGTGCCGCAGCCCGCGGCGCCCACGACGGGTTACGACTGCAGGTATGACGCCTGGGACCGCCTGGTAGAAGTGAAGGTGACCGGCGGCGCGGTGGTGGCCACCTACCGCTACGATGGGCTCAAGCGGCGGGTGACGAAAGTGGCCGGCGGCAACACCCGGCACTACTACTTCTCGAACCGCTGGCAGGTGCTCGAGGAACGCCTGAACGTGCTGAGCACGGCCGACCGCAAGTTCGTGTGGGGCCTGCGCCATGTCGATGACCTGATCGAACGGGACCGGGGCAGTGAGCGGTTCTACGTCCTGCACGATCACCTCTCGGTCACGGCCATCATCAACACCACCGGCGCGGTGCAGGAGCGCTACGGCTACGACGGGTTCGGCCCGCGGCGGGTGCTGGACGCCAGCTTTGGGGCGCGTGCCGCCAGCCTCTACGACTGGGAGACCGGCTTCGGCGCCTACCGGCTGGACACCGAAACCGGCCTCTATCAGGTGCGAAATCGGGCTTTCCATCCCAAGCTCGGGAGATGGACCGGAAGAGATCCTTTGGGGATGCTTGGTCAGGCGTCAAGTCCGGGAGTGTCATTCCCGTTGAACTCCTACTGTTATGTGGGCAACCGCGCAACAAACACCCATGACGCCTCCGGACTGAAACCCGTCACAACCAAAGTGGCTAAGAACACGGTCCCGCTGATCATCCCGATTGATTCACATGTGTTCCTCAGTATCGGGGGTACTACCTGTGGGTACTGGCCAGTCGGAGGCTGGAGGGCGCTGGCAATGTTGTTACCGTTCATGTGGGTCCCGGGTATCGTGGAATCACCGGACCTTGCGACGGGACACCCTCGACGCAAGTCCACGCCGATTGTTCTGGACGACTGTATGTATGATATCTGGAAGTTTGAATATTGTGTTCGTCACGAGTGCTATCGACACAAGCTGGGCTGCTACAATTTGCTGTTCCATAACTGCTGGCATTGGGTCTGGTGGGTACTGGACATGTGTGAGAGGTACGCGAGGATCCGCTGAACGATGGGGTATCAGAGGACGTAGGGGCAATGTATGATGTCTACCGGTCTAGCCAGAGGGGCCTACTTGTTGCTTTTGGCGGGCATCGTGGGTTGTGCCACAGAGCAGCACAGAAGTCTCCGAGTGTCCGCTCAAGCTCTCGGCGCGTGCACGGAGCGGCACAATGTGCGCATGCTGGTGCGGCCCACGGGATCAGCCGCGTGCGCAGTACTGCTCCTCTACCCCAACTCTTCGGATAGCGAGGCAAAGCAGTTGCGGGGAACGATGTGGCTCCGAAAGGACCAGAGGGTGGTGTTTGAGCATTCCTTCAATTCCACGAACTGGGGTGATGCCGATGGCTGGGTGAAGGACTGCTCGCATTACCGTGCGAGGATCATTTCGGGGGACACAGGAGTGGACGCGTACATGCTGCCGGGGAAGGCGAACGCGGTCGAATTGGTCGTGTGGTTTGCGGAGACACCTCCGATAGGTACTGAACTTGCCTTCTACTACTTGCCTTGGCACCGGAGGCTTATTCCCTGAGGACTCTGTATAGCAGCAACCTCAAGCCCGAGAAGACCGGCATGAGCACCACGCCGGACTGGGAGGCGGGTTGCAGCTACGATTAGGGGCGTAGGGGGAACAGCCGAAGGTCCCTAGTCGGGGAGGTAGGGGCATCGGCGATGACCGGGCACGTTCGGGTGTGGTCGGCGAGACATCGGAACTAAACGCCAGGTGTGAGATGACCGACCGTTCTGGCAACAGATGAACACCACGTACTGCATTGTTGGACCAGTGCTGGCTGCCTCGATGATCGGCGAGGCTTGTGCGCAACCAGCCTTTGCGAGTGTGGACATCGGCCGCCAGAGTCCGCCGGGTCAGACCGTGGTCAGCGAGGGCGGGTTCGATGTTTCCTCCGCCACGGGCGACATCTGGGACCTCTTCGACAACTTCCGCTTCGTCTATCAGCGGGTCACCGGCGACTTCGATATTCGTACGCGCATCGCCAGTCTGACGGGTGTCGCGTATTGGACGAAGGCCGGCCTGATGGTCCGCGAGGACCTCAGCCAATTGGGGGCCAACGGCTTCATGATCGCGACCCGGAGCGGCGGCTGGGGACGCCACTTCTTCACGGCGCGGCTGGCGGCGTTTTACGCCACGTACTCCTATTTCGCCGCGACGTTCGAGCGGGTGCGCTACCCGGATGTCTGGGTGCGCCTGGTGCGGGTCGGCGATCGGGTGATCCCGATGCACAGCACCAATAGCCTGGCCTGGACGCAAGTCGGTGATCTGGAAATCGCGCAACTGCCCGCCGCGGCCTACGTGGGCTTGGCCGTGAGCAATCATCCCGACAGCGGCTCGACCAAGGCGACGGCGCAGTTCCGCGACGTGACGCTGGACCGCGGGCCTCCGTTCGCCCCGGCGATTGTCTCGCAGCCGGTCTCGGTGATCGCCAACCCCGGCGCAGAGGTAACCTTCAGCGTCATCGCGCTCGGTCGGGGGATGCTGGCATACCAATGGTTCTTGAACGGTGCCACCATGGCCGGGGCCACCAACGCGAGCCACACGCTGGTGGCCACGCCGGAGGGTGACGGGAGCAAGTTCACTTGCCTGGTCCGCAATGAAGCGGGCGAAGTCCTGAGCTGGGCGGGTCTGCTCGAAGTGGAAGCGGCGGCGCAGCCGTTCGACGGGATCTTGCTGGAGCGTTACACCCGCATTCCCGGGCGGCTGGTGCAGTACATGCTCGACGCGACCAACTACCCCGCTGCGCCGCTCTCCGTGAGCCGGCCAAGTCTCTTTGAAGCCTCGAGCTTGAGCGACGAAACCGGTGCCCACCTGAGAGGCTACCTCACCCCGCCGCTCACGGGCGACTACACCTTCTACATCGCGGCCGACGATCGTGGGAAATTCTGGCTCAGGGAGGCGGGGTCGGACCACGACAACCTGTTGGCGCAGAGATGATTGGCCAAGTCCCGAGACCGCAGGACGTGCTTGTAGCCCCCTTTTTCGTGCCCTTTCCTTCCTCCAACGCGATCGCCAGCCGCCTCACCCCTCGCGGGACCGGGTTAGCGCCGGAATCCAGTGCCAGAAAATGCGCGCAAGACCATCGCGCGGGGTCATCGCCACGTTCATCCCTGGGTTCATCAACGCCTTGCCGTGGTCCGACCCCGACCCACTAACGCATGGCCGCTGCGATGTCATCCCGTGAACGCGTGCTGGCTGCCCTGAGCCACCAGCAACCCGACCGTACCCCGCGCGATTTCTGGGCCGAACCGCCCGCGTGGAACCGTCTGCTCACCCATCTCGGCCACCACGACCGTGATCGCGTGCTGACCGACCTCGGCATCGATGTGCGCCACCTCGAGGCGACGCCTCCCCCCGAACGCGAGTTCCAGCCCGGTCGGTTCCAGAACTTCTGGGGCGAACGCTACGTCTATCAGCCGACGCCTTGGGGACCCATGCGCGAGGATGGCAAAGGTGCCCTGGCCAGTGCCCGGAGCCTGGCGGAACTGGAAGCCTTCCCCTGGCCGCACCCCGACGACCTCGACCGCTCGCGACTCGCCGTGCAATGCCGCACCCACGATGCCCACGCCCTGCTCTACGGCTTCGCCGATGTCTGGCAACGGCCGGCGCTCGTCCGGGGTTGGGAAGAATTCTTCGTCGACCTGGTGGAACATCCGGACTGGGTGCACTGGCTGTGCCGGCGGTTCACCGACTTCTACGTCGAGGATTACACCCGCGCCGCCGAACTCACGCGAGGTCGCATCGACCTCTACCTGCTCATCAGCGATCTGGGGACCCAGCACGGGCCGTTGATCTCGCTGCCGATGTTCCGTGAGTTCGTCGCGCCGTACCTCCGGGAGATGATCACCTGCATCCACGGCCTGGGAGGGCGTGTGCTCTTCCACAGTTGCGGCTCGATCCAGGACTTCATTCCCGACCTGATCGCTCTGGGCGTGGACGCGCTCGACCCGATCCAACCGACCGGGCCCGCGATGGCACCCGAGGCCCTGCGGGCGGTCTTTGGCGGACGGCTGACATTCCACGGAGGCATTGACATGCAGCGGCTGCTACCGTCGGGCACGCCGGGTGAGGTGGCGGCCGAGGCGGCACGTTACCGCGAGATCCTTGGGGGTGGAGGCGGGTATATCCTGGGCCCGGCGCATCTGTTCCAGCCGGACGTCCCGCCGGAGAACATTCTGGCGATGTACGGCGGGTGATCTATGGTGCGCGCTGCAGGACTTGAACCTGCGACCCCTTCCGTGTGAAGGAAGTGCTCTTCCACTGAGCTAAGCGCGCATCAATGACTTACGAAAACCTGTAACACCCCATAGACCCCCATAGCAGGCCAGAGTGTGACAAAAAAGTGTGACAACTCGAGCGGGAGAACTACCCTTCCCGCGTTCGCGTTATCGCACTTGGTTGGCTTGCGCCCTGTCATGAAAACGAGGTTACGCGGTCTCTACAAGCGGGGCAATACCTTTTGGTTCGCTCACCAAAAGGACGGCCGTCGCTTCTTCGTGAGCCTCAAAACCGACGACTACGTCCAGGCCGTGCAGAAAGCCAGCGTCCTCCTCCGCACGCCCAGCCTCCATCCCACCGAGGGATTACGGCCGGACATTGAGGCGTTCCTCAAACATCAGCGGGAGCATCACCTCTTCACCGCAGCCACCGCGGACAGCAAAGGCGCCATCCTGCGCAAGTTCGGCGACTGGGTCGGCTGGCTGGACACGGCCTCCATCACGACGGAGGACATCCAGCGCTTCTACGACGAGCAACGCCAGACGATCAAGGAGGGGAGCGCCCAGACCTACGTCATGGCGCTGCGCTCTTTCTTCGGTTGGGCCGTGAAGCAGAAGCTGGCCCGCGTGAATCCGGTGGCAGAGGTGCAGGTCGGCCGCATCGTGTCCACCCCCCGGCGCCGGTTCTGCACGTTCGCCGAACGCGACCGGATCATCGCGGAAGCCCCTACCGCCGAGCTGAGGTTTGTCCTCTACTGCGGCTTCCACGCGGGGCTTCGGAAGAACGAGATCATTCAGGCCCGCCCCGACTGGTTCGACCTCGACCAGGGGCTGCTCCACGTCAGGAAGACCCCGACCTTCGAGCCCAAGGGGTAGGTTTCATACTGCGCTTGATAGGGATGGTGCAGAAGAAGGGGTCTTCCAGCACTGTCGCCGCTGTCGGCTTTGGATCAGCTCGATCACGGTCGGAGTCGGTCGGCGGTAAAGCCGGTCATCTTTATCGCTGAACTTGATGCTTTCGAGCAAGCCCGCTTTGCGCCAATGGTTGATACCGCCCCATCCACAATGGAGCAACGCGGCGACTTCGTGGACGGTCAACCACCCCTGCTGGCGGAGCCGTTGCCGCCGGCTCTTGAGCCGGTAGCGCCCTTTGAGGTGGTTGACACTCTGGAAGCTGAAGGCATTGCCGGTACTGGAATGCCAACCCCGCTCGTTGAGGAGGTGGGCGATTTCCCGGACGGTATGGTGTTCGAGGAGCCGATCAATCTCGGCGACGACTTCCGGTTGGGTCTTGCGCAGCGCCCAGGCTGACAGGGGCAAGGGCAGCCGGAGCTCACGGGTGGCTCCGCCGCGGAACCGGATTTGTACCCGGATGTCTTGCTCGCGCCGGAGCGTCACATCCTCCAAGAGCAATCGCGCCATCCGCTTGCGATCCCGATCCGGTGTTTGGGGGTCCCGCCAGAGCCTGGGGAAGTCCGAGGCCAAGGCGAGGATCTGGGCCCGTTGCTCCTCGGTGAGCCGGGCGGCGTCATGGGCGTGTTGTTTCTCGTAGTCTTCCTTGACCTGGGCGAGGGCCCGGAGCTTTTCGTTCCATTGGGCCTCCAACGTGTCGGCCACCAAGCGGTGGTTGGGATCCACCCGCATGTACCGGAGTCGGGCACGGTCGGCTTCGTACTGGGCTCGCTGCACTTGTTGTTGTCGCAGGCGATCGGCCTCCGCCACACGAGCCTGAAGCTCCTGCTGCACGCTCAACGCCACCTCCAGGGCCAGCGGGGTGACACTCTCCACCAGCAGCGCGCCGACCGCCTCGTCGATGCCCCCACCCGGAATGATCTGGCAGGGCGGCTCTCCCCTTTCGACGGCGTCCTTCTGGCAGACATAGTCGGGGCTCAGCCGCCCGCCGCGCTGATGGTAGCGCACCGTCATCGAGCGTCCGCACTTGCCGCACAGCACCAACCCCTGCAGCAACGAGGGCCCTTCGCGAGGTGGGCCGGCTGGCCGCTCCCCCCCGCCGTGCACCTGACGGTTTTGGAGCAGGCGTTGCTGATGGGCCAGGAAGCGATCCCAGGTGATGTACCCCGGATGGGCGTCGCGCTTGAGAAAGCGCCATTGCTCCCGGGGCACCTGCTGCGAGTGGGTTTTGCCTTCCAGGTCCTTCCACGAACGGGTGCGACCGAAACAGAACACGCCCGCGTAGCGGGGATTATGCAGCGTGTCCAAGGCGATGGCGTGGGTTAGTTCCTGCCAGGCGATTTCCCCGCTGCCGGCCTGCCCCCGTTTGGGGAACTTCAGGCCTTGGCGGCGAAAGGTCTGCACGGTGGCCCACGCCGACCCCGTGCGCTCGAAGGTGTCGAAAAACACCCGCAGGCTTTGGCGGACTTGCTGGTCGGGTTCCAGGACGACGTGGTCCTCCTCATCGTACACCAACCCGACGGGCAACGGCATCTTGAGTTCGGCGCGTTGGGCTTTGTTGAGCACGCCCCCCACCAGTCGCGCCTTGAGCACGTGCAGTTCGGCCTCGCTCATCGTCCCCTTGAGACCGAGCAGGAGCCGGTCGTTGAAGTGCCCCGGATCATAGAGCCCATCCTCGTCCAGGATGAGCGTGTGCGTAAGGGCGCAGATCTCCAGCAGCCGATGCCAGTCAGCACAGTTGCGGGCCAGACGCGAGACTTCCAGGCCCATCACGATCCCCGCCTTGCCCAGCCCCACATCGGCCACCAGGCGCTGAAAACCCTCCCGCTCCACCGTCGAAGCCCCCGATTGTCCCTGATCCTCATCAATCACCACGATGCGCTCCTCCGGCCAGCCCAGCGTCACCGCCCGGCGCCGCAGCGCGTACTGGCGCTGGGTGCTCTCGGTGTTCTCGAAAACTTGGCGCAACGTGGACTGGCGGATGTACAGGTAGGCCGCGCGCTGGAGGTGTTCGCCACTGACTTTGGATTCGGCATTCATGGACGAGAAGGGGTGGAAAGATGGGCGGCCGTCATCTGCGCCAGCAGCACCGTCAACTCAGTTTGCCAGGCCGGGAGGGGAAGAGCGGGCCGCGGGCCGTGGGCCGCCGAGGGTGTCGGGGGCGGCTGGCTCGCTTCGGTCCACCGCCGCATCCAAGCCGCCATCCCGTGCCGGACCAACACCATCCACCCCACGGGACGGGAGGTCAGCATCGGGGAGCCCTCCCGCGCGCACTGACGGAGGGCCTCGTAGCGCTCGGTCCAGACGGCGGGCGCTGTGGAGCCCGCGTTCACCCCGGCGACGAGCGCCCCCTTTTTGCCCTGGGCGGCAAGGCTTTCTCGATCGTGCGTCGGTGCAGCTTGAGACCAAAGCGCCGGCGCACGCGCCGGGCCAGTTCGGGGCCGGCGAGGTGGGGATCGGCCTGCCGCTCCTCCGCTAGGAACTGGCGCACCTCCGAGGAGAGCTTGTGCGCTCGCTTGGGGCCACGCTTGTGCGGCAGGAGGCCTTCGAGCCCGCCGGCCGCAAACTGGCTCCGCGCCTGGTAGATGGTCGGACGCGAGAGTCCGAACTCGCCTGCGGCCTGGGCGATCGAATAGCCGTCTTGCTCCAACGCCCGCAGCGTCTCGTACTTGAGCTGTAGCAAGTCCTCCGGGTCGAAGAACTCGGGGTGTTGGAACAACGCGTGACGGACCTGGCCGGCCCGGGGATTGAAGGTGCCGGTGGCCTGCAACGCCTGGCGCTTGGAAGGGGGGTCGTCGGGCATATGTGTAAGTGTATTTATGCCCACAATGTTTCACATGCAACCACGTGTCAAGGCAAAGAAACCGCGTCATGTCTCTTAAATACAGCGTATACACGAGATATTCGCCGGGTGGATCAGCCACCAGACCCAGGCTCTGCGGCGTGATTTGCTTGACATTCATGGCGTAATTCTCTTTACACGGGAGGTACTCAGGCGAGCCAGTTCCAGGAGGTCTTCCACCCGGGCGATGGCGCGGCCGTGAGCTTGTTCGACGAACGGGTCTCGGGGACCGACATCCGTCCAGGAGGCCGGCAAATAGGCCGTCACGCCGTTGTCGGTGAGGTAGTATACCCGCCACTGGCCCCAACGCCGCTGGCAGTCAATCAGCCCAAAACGCCGGCCGTGCCACGGATGAAAGGGGTGGGTGACCGTGCAGAATTGTTTTGCAGCGTGCGCATCGGGTGCAGTCCGCGCCCGACGCCAAGGACAAGGAGGAGCGAACGGTCCCGCTGACCCAGGAGTTCCGGGAGTTCCTCGCCGGGTACGGCAGGCCCACTCCCTTCATGCTCCGGCCCGATGTCGAGCAGGGCAAATCGCTCTACCGTTACGACTTCGACCGTCCCTACTACCGCCATCTCGAGCCGCTCGGCTTCCGCTGGGTGACCCCCCACATCATGCGCCACACCTTCGGCAGCCTCCTGGCCAGCCGCGGCTGCTCGATCTACAAGATCGCCACCTGGATGGGCGACGAGGTCGCCACGACCCAGAAGCACTACGCCAAGCTCCTCCCGATTGATCCTGATATCGAATTGGCCAGCACCGCTCAGGGGTGATCGCCTGGGGTCAGGCCCGCCTCGTCCGGCAGGGATTCACCCGCCTGCAGGCGAGCCACGCAACCCTGCAGGTCGGCGACGGAAAAGAGCTTCAACCGCTTCCGGTTGACCACCGGCTCCAGCCAGCCCGCCGCCGTGAGATCGTCCAGCAGTTCGATGCTCCCGAGGATCAGCGCTGCCTGGTCCGGGCGAACCAGCATCGGCTCAACCCGCACCGTGTTCCTCAGCATGTCTGCGAGCTTCATCGTTGCGCGTGCGGACGGCCAAAACTGTCATCGAAGACCGGTCGTCGGCTTCTGATTTGAGCCCAGACAATCTGCGGCGGCACAGCCACCCGCGTACTGCCCTCAAGGCCGTCGGGTGATTATCCGACGTTGACCGGTGAGAGGTTGCAGGAAACACGCTCGCGTACACGGCCGGACGGCGTGATCTCTCCCCGGACCCGCTACGCGCTCGAGTTGCCTCAAGCCGGCATAACGTCCGTCATGAGCGTCCACCGAACCTCACGACAACCCTGGCCCCTCGACCTTCTCCTGGCCCGGTTCGTCGGCGACGACGTGCGCGTCGCGGGGAAGGCATTTGCCCCAGGCCTCCCGACCGCTGGCCGGCCGCTCCGCTTCCTGCAGGTGGCGGATCTGATCCTGCCCGACGGTGGCCAGCCCGGCGCTGTGCCCGTCTTCTTCGAAGGCCGGTTGCGCGAGTTCGAACGGAGGGTTGGGGTGGTCGTGGTCTCGCTGGATGCCCTCGCCGGCCGTAATACCGCCCCGGAGGGCTGGGTCCAGTTCCGCGGACAAGCTGCCGTCGTCCTTCAAGGTCCCGCCGTCGTTGAGCTGGCGTCGCCATTTCACGTGGAGCGGCTTCCCTCGGACCCGGCGAACTACTGGCGCGACCTTCGCTCGCCGCGGGTCCAGTTCGAGTTTGACCTCACGACAACCGGGCCGGCTCCGCTTCCCAAACACCTGTTGCCCGGTCCGGGCGTTGCTCCCGCACCCCCGGCGTCCCGCCGGCAGGGCCGACGGCAACGGTAGGCCGGCGCACGGAACCACCACGGGTTCACGCAGTCGGAACAGCGGTGGCGACTTCCAATGAGTTCGTGGCATCCGGGGCATTGACTCCAACGCCAACCTGCACAAAGCCCTGTGGGACAGGCCGAACGGGGGCTCACCGATGCCCCTCGCCGCCTGACTCCCTGGATGCGATGAACGTCAGACGACTGTCGAGGATTGTGCCACACAGACAATCCTCAACCTGTTCGCAGAGCGGCCAAAACGCCACGATCGTCAATGTTCACAAGTGTCAGTCGCGGTTTGATCGTTCTCGGCCTCCGGTCCAGCCGGAGCGCACTTCGCGACGTGAAATGTCGGCAAGTGTCGGCAGGGGTCGGACTCTTGAGGCCCTGCGAATCGCCCGCGTGATCCTGGCTGTTCTGAAGGGTCGGTGAGGCGCTGGTGACAGATTCAAGAGGTGTCTGCTCGGACACCCTTGAACCCAGCAGAAACTACGGATACGCGAGTTCGGGAACGCCGTTCGGCCATGCTCCCACCACGCGAAAATGCAAATTCCTCTGAGTTAAAGCCCTCTCAGGGCCGACGCCAAATCGTCGATCAGGTCTTCGACATCCTCAATCCCAGTCGAATAGCGGATCAAGCCTTCGGGGATCCCCAGGCGGGCGCGTTCCTCCGGCGTGCATTCCACGTGGCTGCTGGTCGCCGGCGGGGCAACGATCGTTTCCACCGCGCCCAGATTCCCGGCCGCATGGGCAAAGCGGAGATGAGGGATCAGCCGCCCAGCAGCCCCGAGGCTGTTCTCTTTCAGAATGAAACTCAGAATGCCGCCGAATCCACTCATTTGCCGGGTCGCAATGGCATGGCCGGGATGTGAATCAAGTCCCGGGTAGAAGACACGATCCACCGCCGGATGGGTCTCGAGAAAACGCGCGATGCGCATCGCGCTTTCGTTCTGCCGCTTGACCCGCAAGTCCAGGGTCTTCATGCCGCGGAGCAGCAAGTAAGCGGACATGGGGTCGAGTACCGCTCCATGGATTTCGCGATAGTGATGGATTGGATCGATCAGATGTTTGGAGCCGCAGGCCACACCTCCGAGGGCATCAGCATGACCACCGAGGAATTTAGTGGCGCTGTGCACCACGACATCCGCCCCTAACTGGAGCGGGTTCTGGTTGATCGGGGTCGCAGCGGTGTTATCCACCACAACCACTGCACCTTGGGCGTGCGCCACTTTCGACAGCCGGGCGATATCGATGATCTTGGTGGTCGGATTGGTGGGGGTTTCCAGGTAGAGCAGGGTGCAGCCTTTGGCGATCTCAGCCTCGATCTGGTCATGGTCCGCCGTGTCACACTGGACCGCATCGATCCGGTATTTCGGCATGTATTCAGTGAATATCGCACTGGTTCCGCCGTAGGTGTCCTTGACCGATACGACCCGGTTGCCCGAGGCCAGGAGGGCAAACAGGGTTGAACTGATAATACCCATCCCCGAGGCGGCACTCGTCGCTGCCTCCGCATCTTCCAGGAGGCGCACCTTCTCTTCGAAAACGTTGACTGTGGGGTTGCTGTTCCGAGGCGGCGTAACGCGTTCATCGGGTGGGCCAAAAACCAGTACAACATCTCTCTGACTGGCACGGCGCGCCTGTGGTCGCGGTCCCGGCGGCTGGAGTCTGCGGGTCGTCCTGAGCTAGCGCCATTGGCTGCCCGATAGCAGGTGCCTGCAAAGATCCTGCTCCACGAAGGTCCTGACACGTCCAGCCCGTGGCCGTACTCTGGCCTGCCAGTCTGCAAGGCGGCGGCACACCCCCAGCACCGCACTGGGCCAACTGCGGCACACGTACCCAGGGCAGGATCAGAAGCGCGTGCTGTTGGCCACCCGGTGCAGTCCCCCGGCGGCGCTCCGCCTCGTCCCACCCCAGCGCCTGATCCCGCGGCGCACACCGCCACGCCGCCGCCCCGAACAACAGGCACGCCACGTCCTGACCGGTGGCCGCGCGGACTAGGTAACCGAGATTCTCGCCCACCACCCGCAGACCCAGATAGTGGTAGCGGTGCAGGTAGAACCTCCAGCGCCCCGCCGCCTCGGTCCCCGCCTCGACCCGTTCCACCTGCAGCGGCTGCAGCCCAGCCAAGTCGGCCTCCCACCGGCCCGGCCTCCCACTGCGGCCAGGGCGCTACCCCGCGCGGCGCGCGCCGCTTCTGCGTCTGCAAGGGCGGCAGCGCCACCTGCCCCTGCGCCGCCAACTTCAGCAACAAGCTGCGGGCGGCAAAATCCTTCAGCCGCCCTCGCCCGTCGACCCATCCCCAGCGTTGACACACGGCCCGAGCCAGACCCTTTCGGCTACCCCCGGGATGCCCCGCTAACCAGCTCCGGATCCAGGCCAAGTCCTCCGACTCGACCCACCGGCCCTGGACCATCCAGTTGGTTGCCACGCCACGGTTGTCACCCACCCGAGCTTGGTAGTCCAGCACAATCTACCAACAACCTGGGGATGCACTGTGTGGGACAGGCCGAACGGGCGCTCACCGACGCCCCTCGCCACCTGACTCCGCGATTTGCGCCATCAAGGTCGCACGGCATCGTGGAATTGTTCCGCACAAACAATCCTCGACCCTTCTTCTCCAAAGCAAGGGCACGCCGGAACGGCGGGCGCTGCGAACCGAGGCAGGCGCGCTCAGCATCCGCCACGCGACCAAGCAAGGTCCTCCTCGAACGTGGGCTGGCCCTCGGCCGTTTCCAGGAGCCGCGGACTAACCTGGAACGGCGCGAGCCACGGCGCGGCCGCTGCCGGCACGGCCACCGACCCGCCAAGGTAGTTGATCAACGGTGCCAGGTCCTTCCGATTGCCGGCGCGCATCGCCTCCCGGTAGCCGCACTGATCCGTGAAACGTGGCAAGGTGCCAAACAGCTTCTCGAACTGAACGGCCAGGATCGCGCGACCCGACCTCCCGTTCCCGTCCAAGAACGGGTGGACGCGCTCATAACGCACGTGGAAGAAGCCCAGGGCCGCGATCGTCCGTTGCGGATCACGAGCCGACAGCGCCTCGGCCAACATCTCGGCGGACTGGAACAGGGCCAGGTCCAGTTCGCGCACAATCCGGTACGGTTCAGCGGTGGGGAAGCCCCCGATGGTGGCCATCTGCCCCACGCTGCGGAACTGGCCTGCCCAGGGATGGACTTCACTGAAGATCCGGTAATGCACGTGCCGGATGTCGGCCACCGAGAGAGCCCGGACCGGGTCGATGCCTCGCAGAAGCTCCAGGGCATCCAAGGTTCCGATCATCACGGCCCGTTCGTACAGCTCCAGCGTCCGGATGGCCGGCTGCAGCGGCAACCGTCTGATTTGATTCCACCTGTGTGGTGAGGGGCCACCTTCGACTGCCGGCATCATTGACTGTTACCTCGCCCTGACCGATACTACGACCATGCTGACGACCACCAAGCATGCCGCAAGACCGGCCACGGCCGCAACCCTGCCCCGGCCGGCCAGAGCCTTGCAGGCGGACCTGGACTTCGTCGCCGCCAACGAGCGCCTGGAAGGCTTGCCGGGGAACGTAGCCGAGGAGGTAGCCTCCCACCAACCGAACGTTGAAGCCATCGCCAGCTCCGCCAGGCACTTCGGTGCGCACGTCCCCCGCGAGGCGAATCGCAGCCAGCCGGCGGTGTTTCGCGAGCACCGCCCTAAGCATCGCTAAGCATCGCGCTTCCTAACGGCGTCCGGGGCCCCATGCGGATTCTCTATCCCTTGCAGGCCATCGGGAGGTGTGCCATCGCCTGGCATCAGGTTGCTGGACTGGTCTGAACCCTCGCGCCCTCACGTCGTTCCTGTTCGGATTCACTCCCTGAGCGCGAGCACAACGGCTACCCGTGAGACCGGCATCGCACTGGGCGACATGGGCCAAGCTCCTGTGCCGAGAACGCGGTGGAAACGGGCATTTCCTGTGACTGCAGCCTCGTGGTAGCCGGTCGGCGATCCGTCGCGTCAAACCTGGTGCCGACGTTGCTTTGGATGTCCATCGCGGACCATCGCGCCAGTCGGTTTGGGGCCAGGGTGGCTCGGGCAAGTGTCGGTCTGGTGAAAGTTGTGGAAGCCCAGCGCAGGGTGGTTGATCCGGGCCGTGGGGATCTTCTGGCTGCTACCCACCGCCATGCGAGCGCTTCCGCCCCCACCCGACGCGACCACAGCCCGCTGAAACTGACCGAGAAACGCCTTCTGGGTGTTATCGGGTAACACCCAGAGGTGGGTAGAACCGGCTTCATGCGCCGCCCCTCATCAGTTGGGGCTGGGGCGGATGGCCGAGCGGGGTGATGATCACGCCGTGTCGGCGGCAAAGAGCTGGAGCTCGCCGGTCACCAAGCATTCCAGTAACCGCCGGCCTCGGCGGCCCAGTAATTGGTCATCTGCCGCAGGTTCTTCCAATGGACCGACCCGGCCAGGAGCAGCACGTTGCCGCCCTGCGCCCGGAGATCCTGCGGTTTGGTCAACTTCGCCACCCACAGGAAGGGAATGCCTTTGTCCTTGGCGGCACCCCCCGGGCAGTGCGGCGCAATCACCCAACCCTGCCCGCCCAGCGGCTCCGCCCAGGCATTCAGGTCGCACGCCAACGTCAGCTCGGGCTCGTCCGTGAACCGCTGCGGCGAAACCCAGCGCGGGGATGGTTCGCCCGGCCACGGCTTCTTGTGCCCGCCGTTGTAGCTGTAGCCGATCACGTGTCCGTAAGGGGCGCGATAGTACTGGAAGGTGCCCGCCAGGCTGGGGCACGTGCTCATGTTGGTCCCGCTGTACTCGCGGATCGCGTTGAACGTGTTCGTGCTGATCCAGATCGTGTGCGTGAAGCCGTCATCGCGGTAGCCCTGAGGGAGGCGGTCGTTGTTGTCGTTGCCGTACATCTGCAGGGCGAGGCCGAGCTGGCGCAGGCCGCTTTGGCAGGAAACGCGCCGCGCTTTCTCCTTGGCCATGCTCAGAGCCGGCAGCAACAGGGCGGCCAGGATGGCGATGATGGCGATCACCACCAACAATTCGATCAGCGTGAAGCCGCGACTCATCACAAGGGGGGACCCGAGAATGGGGTCTGTTCGTTGAAGCGTTCCCCGTCGTCTCCACCTGATTGGCCAAGTGCCTCTCATGTTCGTGGGCGGAGCCTAACGAAAGCACCACTGCACGACGTTGACAATCAGGAACTGGGTCATGCGCCGGAGCACCTTTTTGGACTTCTTCCCGCTTCCGCACGGGCTGGGGTCATTGCGCCCGACCGGGGGCTTGGAGTGGCGGGTAGAAGGCAGCTAACCCCATGGTGTTACCCGATAACACCCACCGACGGAAAGGCGGCCCGAGGACCGTCCCCTGGCACGACGGCCCACATGAGTGGAGCAGTCCCTTTGCTCCACAAGCGCATCCGCGACGAGAGCAGCACGGGCCGCAGGAGTCGGCCCAGGGCATCCACGACCGCCAGGACAGGGCCCTGGGATCAGCCGGGCCGTTCGCCTGGTTCTTCTTCCTACCGCCCCCCGGCGGGTGCTCAGGCGGCGCGCAAGACGTCGTTCCAGTCCGCCCCTCGCGTTTCTGGCCGGTCTTCCAGGATCTGCACCGTCGGCTCGAACCCCGTCAGCACCCCGCGGAGTGTGGCCAGGAGGGTGTCGCCGCCGGCGTCGTTGTCGGTCGCGAGGATAACGGCGCCTCCCGGCGGGAGACTGGCGGCTGCTTGGCGCAAGAGCTCCGGTTGTGCGTGGTTGAGTGTGCCCGCAATGCTCGCGTACCGGTAGGTCACCGCTCGGCGCAAGGCGAAGTGGCTGAGGGCGTCAATCGCCGATTCGGTGATCACGAGTGCGGTGTCCTGGTCCATGGTAGCGCTCAGCCACAGACCCTTCTCACCACCAGGCGCGAACCCGGTGAAGCCGTGGTTCTTCAGCTCGTACCCGCAGATCCCCTCGCGGTTCCGGTGGGGAAACACGGCGTTGCCCCGGGCATCCGTGCGGATGCAGCCGGCAAAGCGAGGGTGGCCGAGAACGTCGGGCGGAATGGAGCGTTCGTTCTCCAGGTAGGCATGACGGCCGGCAATGGGCCGCATCGCCTCGAAACGATCGCGGACCCCTTCGAAGTCTCTCGCAGCGCGTGGACACAGGGACGGCAGGCGGGTTCCCGCGTCGGGAAACGAGAGGGGCGGGGAGCGACCGGTCCCGAGCCACCGGCGCAGTTCCTGGCGCACCTCTCCGAGGGAGAGCCCGCGTCGGCGCTGGACGAAATCAATGATCGTGCCGTGGTCGTGAGCGTCGCGCACCGAGAAGTAGACCCAGTGCCCCTCGGGGTCGCGCGCGACGATGATCTTGTCGCCGTTCGGATGGCGCAGGGCCACGGAACTGCGGCAGGAGGCGCGGCGGTCGAGTTCGTACCCCGCCGCAGCGGCGTATTGGACGAGGTCAATGTCCTGTTTGAACCTCTGGAGTTCCTCTCGGCGATCGAGCATTGCTTCCCCCCCTGATGTCCGCATAGCACAGGCCGACGCGGTAGGGAAGGGATCCCCCGGATCTGGCCCAAAGCAGCACGATGCAACATCTGACGCTGCACCAATTGGTCGACACCCAGATCTTGTCCCCGCTCCGGCCAATCCTCGGTTCACAAGGTAATCCCGTCGATCTGATCCAGGCTCAGATCATCGCTCCTGGTGGTCAAAGCACTGGACGGAGGCGCTCGAGAAGAGGTCCCCTGTGTCCCTCGCCAGTCGTTGAGTGGCGAACCCGAAGTACTCGGGATCCACTTCCACACCGATACTGTTGCGGCCCCAGCGGGCGGCGGCAACGGTGGTGCTGCCAGTGCCGAGGAACGGGTCCAGAACCGCATCCCCCACAAAGCTGAACATCCGAATCAGCCGTTCAGCCAGCGTGAGCGGGAAGGGCGCCGGATGATTCCGAGTTGAAGCTCCCGTAATCCCGGTCCAGATCTGCTGGAACCACTTCCGGTGATTCGCGATCGAGATGACGCTCAGCACCCGCGCGGCGGTGGAAGGAGCGCGGTAGCCTCCGGGCTTCCGAAGCATCAAGATGAACTCGACATCGTTCTTGAGGATCGCGTTCGGCTCGAAGGGCTTTCCCAGGAACCCGCCCCCTCGGTCGACCTCGTAGGCTACGTTGGCGATCTTGTGCCAGATGATCGGGGCGAGATTGTCGAAGCCCAGCGCCCGGCAGTGCTCCTGCACGGCTGCGTGAAGTGGAACGACCTGATGCCTCCTGCCACTGCTGCGCCGGGACCGGCACACATCTCCGACGACGCAGATCAGACGACCTCCGGGAACCAGCAGGTCGAAACAACGTTTCCAGACCGTATCCAGGCCGGCAAGGAATGCCTCATAATCAGCCATGTGCCCCAACTGGCCCGGGTGGTCCCGGTAGCGCTTCAGCGTCCAATACGGCGGCGAAGTCAGGACCAGGTGCACGCTGTTGGGCCTTGCGTCATCGAAGTTCCGAGCGTCCTGAAGATGAACCTCGTGCTTGGTTGGCACCCTCCTCACCGCGGCCTCGATTGCCGCCGTCAGATCCGCATCCTTGGCGATTCGGGGAAGGTCGCGCTGTGGGTCCTTGAGTTCCCTGAGCGTCCTGGGCACGTATTCCTCGAGCCGTCCGGAACACCCTTGCTCACCGTCGTGTCGTTGGCTTCCGACACGTCGGTCTGCCTCCCACCGGATGGACCCGGGTTTGCTCACACCAGGACATCCGCCCGTTGGGCTGTTCCGGTTGCGAACTCTTCGCGGATGTTCCCCGGATAGGCGCGACAGTCTGAGGGCGCTCTTCGGTCGGCGCGGACCCGTGGCCGACGGGAGAGCAAGCGACGATTGGCCGGGCTCGCTGAACCAGCCCGGGCTCAGATCGAGATCCGTTCGATTTCATCGAGGCTCAGGTCGTCGTCCCGCCGGTCGTAGAGGCCGGTGGTGCGGGCGGACTCGTGTCCGGCCATCCGCTGCGCAGTCTCGATCTTGCCGCCGTTCTGCAGGTAGTTGGTGATGCCGGTGGCCCGGAAGGAGTGACAGCCGATCCTGGTCGCGATGCCGGCCCGGGCCGCCCGGCGCCGGATCATGCGCCAGGCATCGGCGGGGCGCATCCGGCGCCCCGAGAGCTGTCGGGACCGGCCCCGGAAGGTCTGGAAGAGGGGCGTCTTGTCCTGGCCGGCCAACCCGGCGGCCTCCACGTACGCGTCCAGGTACTCCTCCAGCTTGTGGTGGCAGGGCATCTCGATCACCTTGCCGTTCTTCTCGTGCAACCGGAGCCACCAGCGCTTGCCCTGGCAGTAGTAGGATTCGAGGTTCAGTCCCAGGGCCGCTTCGATCCGGGCGAAGCTGTAGAGCAACACCGCGATCAGCGCCCGGTCGCGGAGTCCGACCAGGCTGCTGGTGTTGATGGAGGCGAAGAGCTCCTTGGCCTCGAGCTCGGTGAGCACGGGGGTCTTGCCTTTCTTGACCACGTGTTTGGGTCCACGAACGGGATCGGCCGGGTTGAGGCGGACCACACCGCCGACGGTCAGCCAGTCAAAGAGCATTCGAATCGCGGCCAGGTGCTGTTTGACGGAGGGCTTGGCTAGGCCGGGACTGATCTCCTCGAGGTAGGCGGCCACGTGGACGGAGGTGAGGGTTTCGAGAGACAAGCCCCGGTAGTCGGCCCAGCTCAGGAAATGGATCACGTTGCGGTGGTAGGCCCGGCGGGTGTGACGATTGCGAATCCGCGCGGCGAAGAACTCGAGGAAGCGGAAGGCAGCCCGTGGCCCGGCGCGGGCGACCATCCCGGGCACCAGATCAAACCCCGTTTCACGCGCGAGCCCCGCGGGGCTTGGCCGGGCGACGAGCTCGAACTCCTTCCCCACGATCCTCCTCCTCCATGTGAAAGATAACGTCCTTTATCTTGCTTATCAGAAACCCTCCGCCGAAGCCAGAGGGCGAACCGCACTGCTCGGTCGGCCAGCGGCGCAGCCGGCAAGTCGGCGCCGCCCGCCGGCGGAGGGACGCGGGGCGCAGGCTACCGCCCCTCGTGCGCCTCGGTGAACGGTTCATTCTTGGGGGGATCCCTCTTGGGGTTGGCTGTGATAGGATCGCCGCGGCCCGGGAAGGAGGGGGCAAAAGGAATGGAGCGCATGGCGCCGCAACGGCCCATGGGCCAAGCACCCTGGGGAAGCGCCCGGCTGCCCCACGCCGCCCCCGAACCGCAGCGCTTCGATGCCTACGAGGCCGTCACCCAGCGCATCCTCGAGCGGATCGAAGCAGGGGTGGTTCCGTGGCAGTCGCCCTCGATCGTGCGGGTCGGGTTTCCGCGGAACTTCGCCACCGGGAAGCCTTACCACGGCATCAACGTCTTCCTGCTCGCCTCCCAGGGGTTCCAGTCGCCGTACTTCCTGACGTTCATCCAGGCCCGGGAGCTGGGCGGCCACGTGCGCCAGGGCGAGAAGGGCAGCCCCATCGTCAAGGTGGGCACCTGGAACAAACCGGCCCCCGAACCGGCGAACGCACCGGACCACGAGCCCGGCACGCCCCCGGTGCGCCGGTTCCTCCGGCTCTACACCGTCTTCAACGCCTGCCAGATCGAGGACCTGGCGTTTCCGGAACCGCCGCCGTGCGAGACGTTCACCGAGAGCGTGATGGCTGACAACGCCCGGCGCATCGTCGCCGGCATGCCCAGGCCACCGGTGATTCACGAGGGGCGCATGTCCTATCCGCACTACGTCCCGGCCACCGACACGGTGGAGATGCCCAGCCGGCAGACCTTCCGCGCCGAGTGGCGCTTCTTCAAAACGCTCTTTCACGAGCTGGCCCATGCCAGTGGCCACGGGTCCCGGCTCAACCGCCCCTCGCTGGTCGAGAGCCCCGGCTTTCACGCCGTGGGCGCCGACACCAAGACCTATTGCCTGGAAGAACTGATCGCCGAGATGGCCGCCGCGTTCCTCGGGGCCCATGCCGGCATCATCGAAGACGGGTTCGAGAACTCGGCCGCGTATCTGCGCGGGTGGCTCGAGGTGCTGCGGGTCCGGGACCACAAGACCTGGGTGATCAAAGGCCGCCAGCGAAGCCCAACGCGCGGCCGATTACGTGCTGGGAACTCCGCCGGAGGAATAGCCGCATCCGTGCCTTCTTCCCTTCCCTTCCCTCCCCTTCCGTTCCATCTCCTATCGCCCCTTCCCCATCGTGCCGGTCAAAGCCCGCAGCGCATGCGCCCAACGGCGGTGATGCCGTCACCCCAGGGTGATGGCTGGCGCTCTTCAGGGCTCACCCTCTCCCCTCTCCCCGTGCCAACTCCCCGGTATTCCAGGCGATTTCGGGGAGCGCTCAAAGACCGTTTCTTTTCGCGGGCGACTGTGCTATACCCGCAGCCAGTCTAATGGAGGTCTGCTTTCCCGGGAGTGCTTTATGGTTGCCGTCGCTTACGGTCCCCGATTCCGGCTGGGTCGCCTGGTCGTTACCCCGACGGCCGTGGCCGAGCTCCATCCCCACGACGTCGCTCGTGCCCTTGCCCGGCACAGCCGCGGCGATTGGGGGGAGCTGGGCGCGGAGGACTGGCGCGAGAACGACCGCTGTCTGCACTGCGGCGGCCGGCTCCTGTCGGCCTACCGCACCGAGCAAGGCACCCGGTTCTGGATCATCACTGAGGCGGATCGCTCGGTGACGACCGTCCTGCTTCCCGAGGATTACTGAACCTCTCTTTGCTGGAGGACATACCATGCTTGCTACCGCGACCGCCCCTGAGAACGCCCCCGGCCGGCAACGGCCCGTCCACGAGGTCCGCCTCGGTGCCATCAAGGCCGCCATCTGGCGCAACGACACCGCCGCCGGCCCCCGCCACAACGTCACCTTCAGCCGGCTCTTCCGCGACGCCGAGCAGTGGCGCTCCACCGAGTCCTTTGGCCGGGATGACCTGCTGCTCCTGGCCAAGGTCGCCGACCAGGCCCACTCCTGGATCCTGGCCCAGGGCCACGACCAGTAGGTCTGCGCCCCCTCGCCCGGGGCGGGAGCCGGTGGGGATGGAACCTACCGAACACACTTCCAACGCGGAGCTGCTCTCCTCCTTCGCCGGCAAACCCGCCGCGGAGCTCATCGTGCGCGATCACCCCAGCCTGATCAGCCTGGCCCACACCTCCTTCGATGAGCTCCAGCGCTACCGGGGCCTCGGCAAGTCCAAGGCCGCCGCCATCCGCGCCGCGTTCCTGCTCGCCCAACGCCTCGGCCGCGAGGCCCTGCCCGAAAGCCCCCTCCTGGACACGCCCGAGCGGGTTGCCGCCCTGCTCCGGGACGAGTTCCGGACCCTGGAGACCGAGCAGTTCCACGCCCTGCTGCTCAACAGCCGGCGGCGGCTGATCCGGGTCAAGCGCCTCAGCACGGGCACCCTCAGCGAGGTCACCATCCATCCACGAGAGGTGTACCGGGCGGCCATCGCCGCCAACGCGGCCGCCGTCGTGGTGGCCCACAATCACCCCTCGGGGGATCCCACCCCAAGCGAGGCGGATATCCGGACCACGCGTGAACTGCTCCGCGCGGGTCAACTGCTCCGGATTGAACTCCTCGACCATTTGATTTTGGGACTCCCTACCGTCGAACGGCCCCAGGATTTTGTCTCGCTCCGAGCCATGGGCTACTTCTTTGCGTGAGGCCCGGCGGCCTGGGCGCCTTCACCGACTGCCTCGCCAGCCGGTCCTGAGTTCCCCGGCGGCAGACACGATTCCACAAACTCCACAAAGCCCCGGTCGCGGACCGCCTTGGTCCGTTCCCACACCGCCCGGGGCACCGGCAGCGCGAAGAAGGCCCGCACATCCCGCTTCACCGCGTCCTGGCTCACCACGCTGTCCTGCCGCACCAGTTCCCAGACCGTCGAGAGATGCACGATGAGCAGGTTGACGAAAAGCTCCTCGGCGGCGGTGACCGAACCGGCCGACACCTCGGGCGCCGGGCTCAAGAGGCGCGCCAACTCCGGCCGGCAACCCGTCTCCAGCCAGAGCTGCCGGTGCAGCTTGGTGAGCTCGACCAGGTGCCCGGCGCGGCGCTCTCGGGCTTCGCGACGCAGGGCCACCGTCGTGAACACCAGACCCGCCACGATGCCCACGCTCTGCAGCAAATCAAACCAGTGCCCGCTCCACCACGGCCCGAACCCATCCACCCGCCGAGCTTAGCACAACCGCTCGCCGGAGCGGTACCCCCCTTGCTTCAGGGGTGGTCCGGGATGTCCGGCTTGGCCAGGACCAGGGTCTGGCGCGGGATCCGCACCATCCGCTCGTCCGGACCGCAGGAGACACTGGGGGGCAGGAGCGCCTGGCCGGCGGCGGTGATGTCGATCCCGATGACGGCGAAGTCACCGGAGTCGAGCTCGAGGATATCGGGGCAGCCCTGCAGGGCCACCGTCCGTTGCCCGCCCGCGTGCGGGTCAGGACCGAGACGACGTTTGAACATGGCGCACAAACACTATCGTTATCTATTCTGTCAACCCACTTTTGCCGTAATCAAACCCGGTGCCTATGAGCCTGGACCCGGATGTCGTCGGTGCGCGTGCCCTGCAGATCCTCATCGAGGAGCGCAAACGGCAGGGGTTGTCCATGCGGCAACTCGCGGCGGCGGCCGGCCTTTCCCAGCCGATGATCAGCTACCTGGAGAGCGGGATGCGCGCCCCGAGCCTGGACACCTTCCTGCGCCTGTGCTCGGTCCTGGAGCTCAAACCCTCCGACGTCCTCAAACGGGCCGAGTGAGCGATCGTTCTGGCGCCCACGTCGCCGCTTCCTCGACTCCCTTCGTCATCGGAGTTGAGCACGATAGAAGCGCTGCCGAGGCTCCGCGGGCCAGTCATCGGTCCTCTCGGCCCTCCCGCCGACCAACTTCATTGTCTCCAAGTGCACCCAGTTCTCGAGGTCCGCGGAGAACTCCAAGGCACAGTCGCTGGCCTCGGGTCCGCGAATCAAGACCCGGATGCCGCTCAGGCCTACGTGCTTGACGGTCAAGATCGGGCGATGCGGATGTAGCACCTCCACCGAAAGCACACCTTCGGCTGCGCGAGTCAAGCTTGTTGCTCTCCAATGCGTCACAAACGAACCCGCTTCGCCCGGAATGACGCGCACCGTCAGTGGCAGGTGTGAATTGCTCGGCATCCACGGCACATTCACCACCAGGCTGGTCGCCGTTACCCTCCAGTCCAGGCCTTCCGGCGTGACGCCCTGAACCGCAAAACTCGCGGGGAGTTCCCACGTCAAGCTTACGCGCGGAGGTCCACACTCGCCGTTGGTGGAGAGCCTCAGATCGCAGCGAAGTTCCTGTGCCACTTCACCCTCCACGGGTTCAAAGACGCCCTCCACCCACAGCCCGGCGTCCGGGCACATGTTGCAGGGAATAACCCACTCGATGGCATTCTGGATCAGGTGCTTGCGTTGCTCCTTTGAATTGTCATCACCACCGCCCCACACCGCAAACCCCTGCGTATAGGTTTTCGGCCGGCCACCGAGCTCGTAGTCGGTCGACACCAAGGCAACTGTTCCCCCCTCCATCGTCGCAAGGACGGTTTCAGCGGCGTGACCGGCTGGGATGCCCAGCGCCGTGGCTGCGTCGAGGGTGAAGGGAGCGACCGGTTCTGCCGCTGCGGGCTCGATAATCGGATGCGCTTCCAAGTGGACGAGTCCCGGGCTAGCCGTGTAGCCAACCGGTTGGAGATGAAGTAGTGACAGCCACGCAGTCTGGGCCGGCGGGCTGAGGTTCGGAATCGCTGCGAACAGGCCGTCGCCGATGAACGCGAAGCTCGTACCCGCCAGCAACAAGTCTGCGAAGAGGAGGACATCGCCGTCTGTGAGGTCAGGCGCACCCACGTCATCCCACACAATCACGTCGAACGGAGCGAGGAGCTCGCGGGACGGATGCGGATCCACCATGGTGGCGACGATTCCCCTCTCGAACAAGTAGTGCTGCAACCACTGCAACTCCTGCGTGGTCTCCGAATCCTGCGAGGTCACGATCAGGCCCACCGCGCTACACACCGGCCCCACGCCAACGCGCACCACTTGGGACGTTGCCACTTGCCGGCCGCGTGCATCAAGCGCACGCGCCGTAAGGTAGTAGCCACCCGTAGGGACGTCTTCCCAGAGGAAGCGATATGGAAAAGACGGGACAACGGCCAACTGCTCCTCTCCGGTGTAGAAAGCGACACTGTTAACGACCCCTGGATCGTCCAGTCCTCGCCACCAGCACGTTGGTGGTCTGCCGCTTGTTCACCAGGAAGAGCGCGTCATTCTCAGGTTGCACGATGGTCAACGTCGGTCCTGAGGGCGGATTCGTAACGATCACCGTAAAGGAGGAGACAGCGGTCAAAGGTGGGATCCCGCTGTCGGCAACCGTGACCGTAAGGCGATTGGTGCTTCGCCCTTGAATTCCGCTGGGCGTCCAGATCAGAACGCCGGAGACAGGGTCAATGCCCGCGCCAGCCGGCGCGGCTTGGTCCAAGCCAAAGGTCAGAGTCTGCTGGGGCAGGTCCGGATCACTAGCTTGGCAGGTCCAACGCAAGGTGTCCCCGAGGCTGATGGTGAAATCCGGGATGGGGATAAGAGTCGGGACGAGGTTCATCTCGCGCACAATCACGAGCATCTCGTTGGTTGCGGATAGCCTGGGCGTCCCGTCATCCGTAACGCGCACCATGAGGCGATTGGTGCTCGGCCCGTCGGCCTCGGTGGTGGCCCAGGTGACCACGCCCGTCGCGGAGTCAATGCGCACAGCTCCGCTCGGGCTGCTGAGGAGGGTGTACGTCAGACTCTGCGGTGGCAGGTCCGGATCACTAGCCTCCACATGGAAGCTCACGCTTGAGCCTTCGTCCACGCCGTACGTTACGCTCGGGCCCATGATCGGTGGCAAATTGACCTCCTTCACGATCACGCTGAAGCTCGTCGAGTCGCTGAGCGGTGGGTTGCCGCTATCGGTTAGCTGAACTCGGAACAAGTATGCTCCCGGTCCTTGAGCCTCGCTCGGAGTCCACGAGAAGAGCCCAGTTCGCGAATTCAGACCCACGCCCTCGGGGACGATTCCGACCAGGTTGAATCGAAGCAACTCGTCTGGTCCGTCCGGATCCGTGGCGCGGAGTTGTAGCGTCATGCGCTCGCCTTCGTTGACGAACTGATCCGGGATGTCCTGGAGAACCGGAGGAGTATTAGCGGCGAGCACGGTGAGGGAAGCATTACGGCTGGTGGCTGAACCCACAGGGTTGGACACAACCACAGAGTAGCTGCCTTCCTGCTCCGTTTGCACACCCCGGAGCAGGAGGGCACTGTTGGTCGCGCCGGGCAGAGCCGTCGAGCCGTGCCGCCACCGGTAACTGAGCGGTGGCGAACCGGTAGCCACGACCTTGAAAACCGCATCTGCAGCAGCGGGAAGACGGAGGTCGTTCGGTTGTTCAACGATCGCGGGAGGGACAAGGTCCCGCCGCACCGTGATGAAATCGACTTTGCGCTCGGTGTCCGAGCCGAGGCCTGGCCGGGTTACGTTTAGGCTGACGGTGTACGTGCCAGGTTCGACGTAGGTCTTCTGCGGATTGCGCTCCTCGCTCGTGGTGCCGTCACCGAAGCTCCAGATGTAAACGAGGTCTTCGGGGTGGCCGCTGGTCGCTGCCCCGTCGGGCTCGCTGCTGCTGCGCGTCGGCGCCTTCGCCCAACTCGCCATCAGACCGGGAGCCGCCGGGCGGTTGGGGGGTGTGTCGGTCAGGCGGCCAATAATCCGGATGTCGCGGCTTGTTCCCTCGATCTCGCATACCTCCCAATACCGCCCCGAACCCTGGGTCGGCACAGGAATCGAGCGGACGAGTCCGCTGCTGTCGTAGAGATTCACGACGGCTTTGGAGCCTCCCAAATCGCCGAAGCCGGCGTACTTGTGCACGAAGCAGTAGTATGTTCCGTCGAAGAACTGGGCGATGGTGATGGTTTCCGGGCCATAGCTGTCCGTGTCGTCAACGTCCAATTGCGCGAACGGCGGCATGATCAGGCTCCCACGTTGGTCAACGGGGTAGAACACCTCGTACCGTCCACCGGGTAACGGAGCTGTGACCAGATGGATGTCGAGATCCTGCGGGTTCTCGCCCCAGTTAAGCACCAGCCGCATGGCTCCCGGTTTTGGCGCCGGCGTCATCGAAAAGCTCAGATTCGTAAGGGTGTTTGTGGACACATCGACGTGTCGGCTGACGTAGGTGACGTATCCGTTGGTGCGGGCGCTTAGCTCCAACGCACTGATGCTCGACAGGTTGAGAAATTGTACCGTCAGGGGTGCCTCGCCCGAGGTTCGATCGGCGTCGAAGTCCGCCACAAGCTCCGGCAGCGGTAGCCCCGTGATGCGATACCTTCCGCTGCTATCGGTGATGTTGGTTACGCCGCCCACGACAACCTCGACCCCGGGTAGCAATCGCCCATCCGCAGCGTCGGTTACTTGGCCCTGAATGACCGTCGTGAGGGTCAAGACGGCCTGGTCACTGGTCACGGAGCCGGCGTCGCTGCTCACGCGAACGCGGTACCGCCCCAGTTGGCTTGCTGCGCTCAGGCGCATGACGAGGAACTCGGAGTTCTGCCCCGTGAGATCCTCGTTCTCGAACTGCCATTGGTAGCGCAGCGGCAGCGCGCTGTCGGCTTTCACGGTGAAGCGCACCTGATCGCCCATCCCAACGGACTGGCTGGCCGGTTGTTGCGTGATGACTGGTGGTGGAACGACCGCGATGTGCACGGAGACGGGCCCCGTCTCGCCAGGCGAACTGCCATCGACTGCGAGTTGGTACGGCGTATTCGCGCCGGCTTGGAATTGCCAGCGCCGAGGGGCTCCAGATGGACCCACCGCAACCAGTTGAACGGGACTCAGTTGGTCAAGCCTGTTGTTGGTATAAACGGCCACGACGGCGTTGGAGAAGCTGCCGGCCAAGTCCAACAGCGCTAGACCCGACACCGATGGTAGCCAACTCCACCAAATCGAGGCATTTCCTTCCTTTCCGGCGTGCTCAGGTTCACTGGGTTCTCGTGTGGCGTAGCTGCTGTTGCCGTTGAGCACCACGCTTGCACCTGCCCTGAAAATGCGATCGACGAAGTGGTCGTTGGCGGGACGGGCATGGACTCGCAACACGGCGGGTTGGCTCACGACAGGATCTCCGCCGTTCGCGATCACCACGCGATAGGCACCGCTCTGGTTCACTTGCACGTTCTGGAGCGTCAGGGTCCTGCTGACCTCGCCCGTCAGGTCCTGACCGTTAAACTGCCACCGGTAACTGAGCGGCGCAGAACTGGTCGCCTCGACGGAAAGGTCGACCGATTCACCGACCACCGTGTCGAGACCTTGAGGTTGCCGGGTGATAACTGCCGGCCGTGGCCGCACTGTCAGTACGGCAGTCCGGCTACGGACGAGATCGAAGCTGTTGGACAACACGACATCGTACCGGCCGGCGTCGCTCAATCCTACACTGACCAATGTCAGCCGTGGGCCCCCTCGACCCGGCATGTCCTCCCCGTTGAACCGCCACTGGTAGAAGACCGGTGCCTTGCTGAGCGCCCCGACCGCAAACAGCGCAGTCTGACCTTCGAGGACCGTCAGGTCGGCAGGTGGGTCCACGATATTGATGATCCCCGGGTCAAAGGCCAAATGCAGGCGAACATCACCCCACACACCAGGAGACTTTCCATCAACGGCGATGTGGCTACGTCCGGTTCGTCGATACCGTGAACTTGAGACGTGCGGTCCTGTCGGGATTGCCGTAGGTCTCGACCGACACGGGCGTCAGGATATCTATCCGGTTTCCGACGTAAACGGCCGCGACCGAGCCATTGAAGCTCCCGGCCAGATCGAGCGCTACGATGCCGGGTCCTGGATTGTTCCAGGTCCACCAGACGGAGGCGTTTCCGTTGGCACCGCCATGCGGCCCCTCAGCCGCCTCGTGGGTGGCGTACCTGCTGCTGGCCTGGATCCGGAGGTCGCGTCCCGTAACAAACTGCCTCGAGGCAAAGTCATCATTGTGCGGCCGTTGGTGTACCACCACACGCGCAACTTCGCTGGCAACCGAACCAGACTGATTACTGACCAGCGCACGGTAGTCTCCGGTCTGCTCAGCACGCGCTTGCAGAAACTCAACCGCGGCGTTCGTAGCCCAGGCAGGCTGGATCCATGTTGTCGAGGCGAGCGCTCTGAACTCCCATTGGTAGCTCAGCGCGGTCTGGCTCGTCGCCGCCACTGAGAGGCTCACCGGTTGCCCCTCGACCACCTCGACACCGGCCGGGTGTTGTACGATTTCTGGGGCCAGTCCGTCCGGGTAGAAAACCAACCGGAAAGTGATCACTCCCGACTCGGTTGCGTTCGTCGAGTTGACTACCAGGCGGTACTCCTTCCCGCTTTCCGCCCGAAACCACGCCCGCCTTGCGCCGGCCGGGTTCAGTTCGACAGGTACAAGCTCGGCCAGCACCACGCCCTCGAAGACGGCTATGCCCGCATCATCATAACTGCCGCCCCAGTCCAGGAATCCAACCCCGTCATCCCATGCCTCCCAAACCCACCACATGGACTTCCTTCCCTGCAGCCCGGGCACAGCCGGTTCGCCCTCCTCGACCCCCGCGTAGTGATTCGTGTAGCCGGTCACGAGAACATTCGTCCCCGTCAGTACGATAGCATTCGTGAAGTAGTCGTTGAACGGCCGGCTGCGAACCGACAGCAAGGCCGTCCTGCTCAGGGCGGTCCCTCCGGCGTTGCTCACCTGGACCTGGTAGGGTCCGGCTTGGTTGGTTCGAACGCTTTCCAGCGTGAGGGTATCTCCAGTGCCGCTTTGGATGGGCGTGCTTCCTAAGAACCACTGGTAGCTTGGAACCGTCGCGCTTTGTACACCCACACTAAAACGGGCGGTTTCACCCTCCACGACATCCTGGGAGGAAGGCTGCCGGGTAATCAGCGGCGGCAGGGGCAGCACGGTCAGGTCTACCTGATCGCTACGCGTGGTTCCTGCGGTGTTGCCGACCTGCACCTCGTAAGTCCCCTCATGGATTGCACTTAGCCGCGTCAGGAGTAACACTGGGCCGTTGGCGCCGGGAATGTCAGCCCCGTTAAACCGCCACTGGAAGGTCATGGACTTGGCGCTGAATGCCTCAACTCGAAACTCCGCCGACGCACCTTCCAGGGCGACTACGGGTCGCGGTTGGCGGGTAATGATGGGCTTCGCGATCGGGCCGAGCAAGGAAACCCGCAAACGTACACTGCCCTGGTCGGCCGGAGTGGCGCCATCCACGGCGATCTGATAGACGCTGTCTGCTTTGCACTCGAAACCAAAGCGCCAAGTTCCGTCCACATTCGAAGCGCGTTCCCCGTGGAGCGCCTCGAGCACATCGAGTCGCCCGCCGAGGTAAACGGCCGGCACCGCCCCCGAGAAGCTGCCCACGGTGTCCACCTCCACCCAGCCAGATGCCGGGGCCCGCCAAGTCCACCACTCAGACGCCTGAACGTTCATGCTCGCATGCCTGGGTTCATTTGACTCCTTGTCGGCGAAGCGATTTGAGCCCGTTTTGACTATGTTCGTGAGGCTCCCCAACGAGGTGCGATCCGCGAAGTTGTTGTTGGGCGGGCGTAAGTTGACAGTGAGATTGGCGACTCGGCTGGTCACTGCCTGCGCGGTGTCTCCGGCGGTGTTACTGACGATGACCCGATAGCCACCCGCGGCGGAGGGTTCGACGGAGTCCAGTGTAAGCGAGGAATCGTCCTCCCCCGGGAGGTCAGTCCCGCCGAATCCGAAAGGACCCGCGCTGCCGTACTGCCACCGGTATCGCAGCGGTACACTGCTCCGGGCCTCCACCGTGAAAACCGCACTCTGTCCCTTGACCACGCTTTGGTCAGCGGGTTGCCAAGTAATCACGGGGGGGCTCGGCGTGACCGTCAAGCGCGCGGCGCGGCTTGTCACCGTTCCCGCTGCATTGCGGATCGTGACCTGATAGGTACCCGCGTCCTCCAGCCGGGCTCCGAGAATCGATAACTGACTGGAATCACTGCCGATGTCCTCCGGGCCGTTGAACCGCCAGCGGTAATGGGGGGGGGACTGACTGAGCACTCGCACGACGAACAAGGTCGCCTGGCCCTCGGTCAATGTCCGATCCACCGGCTCCTCGAGGATGATGGGTGCGGAGTCGGGTGTTAGAAGCCGCAACTCCAGCACGATGCCACCCTGAGCTCCATTGGCCCCGTCCACGGCGAACTTGTAGTTCTCCCCAGCCAGTGCGGCAAAGGAGACCTTTTTCGTTCCATCTACATTGGTGTAGGTGGTTACCGGCACGGGCGCGAGTCCCGTGATGTACTTCCCTTGGTGCACGCCGACCACCGCCGCAGAAAAACTGCCCGCCAGATCGACAAGAACCGGTCCCGAACCAACCGCGTCCCAACTCCACCAGACCGAGCGTGACGGCTGCGATTCTCCGTGACGCGGTTCCCCGGGTTCTGCGGTTGCGCCCTCATTTGTCGCGACCACCCTCGCGACGGTGCCCACCAACAGCGTCGCTCGTGCCAGGTGATCATTGTCGGGCGTCGCGCAAGCTCCATTCAACGGCAGCAAGACCACTCCCGTTGCCAAAACACGACGTATGTAGTTCATATTGTCCACCTTTCCGACTCGTCGGCTTCTTACGCGCTACCAGTCAGGAACCCCGGCAGTGGGCAGGCGGTTCTCCGCGACACTCCCAGCGCCTCTGAGCTTAGCGTTTGATCAAGCGGTAGAACCCGCTCTGCTCGATCGGGTTGACGGACTTTGTGTGCTTGTCCCCGACCACTACGACCCCCGTTGTCACATCCACCCAGGCGGCCGGCAGGAGTGCCTCGGTGTGCTGCAACACATAACCAGTAACTCCCGTCGGCCAGGACAGTTCCAGCTCACCTGCCGAAACCGCATATTCCAGCCACACCTCCGCCGCCCCCATCTGCACCCGCAGATCCGAGTACCGTGCCGTCGCTCGCGACGCGCTGTCGTGCGCAGTCGTTGCCAATCCCAGGTACACCGTGCCCGGATACGGTGCCGGGGTCGTGTCCAGTTCATGGAGTTCAGCCCAGCCTGTCCCGTCCCCTGAGACCAACGACTTGAACACCGTGCCGCTCCGCTGGAGGCGCAACCAGTTGTTCGGGTAGTTGCACGGGCGCCACAACTCATTGGGCAGCAGCGCGTCCTGCCCATCCTCCAGGCGGAACTGGACGAAGTTCACGTTCCGTCCGTCCGCGGGCGTGACCAGGTGCCCGTAGTGCCGGCTGCCTGCGGCCAGAGACTCGCGCACCAGCAAGCCCGCCTTGGCCCAGGCATTGGAGCCGGCTAGCTCGGTGACCCTTACCTGAATGTCGAAGTCGCCCGCTGCCTGGAAATACACGTAGTGGAAGCTGTCGGCCTGGCCGCCAAGATCAACACCTCCGCCCATGGCCTCGATACCCCCTCCCTCAATCAGCTTGACCGAACCGGCCTGACCTGGTTCGCCGACGTCGCCTCCGGTGCAGTTCAAGACGGCGACGGTTCCGCTGCCGGGGTTACCGATCGCATCTCGGACCCCGTGGTAGCTGACCTGCAAGTCAGTGGGGGCTGAGCCGTCGAGAGTCAGGAAGACGGTCTGTTGATCAGCTCCAACCCGCACCTCGGTCACGGTTTGCCCTGGTCCACCGGCATAATTGGCGCGGTTGCCGGCGCTGGCGGGCTCCAGGCGTTCGTCGAAGAACAGTGCCACGGAGATGCCGTCCAATGCAATGGCCTGGAGGACGGACGGCGGCGCGTCGTCCGTGCTCACCGTCAGAGTCGCTTGAGCCACGCTGGTGCCATACGAGTTGCTGACGATTGCCCGGTACCTGCCACCGTCCTCCGGTGAGACGTTCTGCAGCGAGAGAACGGCTCCTTCCGCGTTCGGGATCGGCACCCAAACCGCGTCGACGAGCCTCTCCCAACGGTAGTTGAACGGAGGTGTGCCGCCGGTGGTCACGGTGAACGATGCCTCGCCACCCGGCGCGGAGACGGCTGCCGAGGGATAGACCTGAGGTGATGGCGGGAGGGTACAGGCGAAGCACGTCTCGCTGAAGGGCCGGATGATGACCTGACCGGCGTTGGCGTCGTCGCGGCTGTCCCAAATCCTGCTCAGATTCGTCTTGCGATCGATGAGCTCCGTCGTGGTTGGCTCGCCCCAGTAATTGTTGGTGACCACCACCGCACCCGGTCCGTTGTTCCGCAGTTCGAACTCCAGGTTTCCCCAGACATCGTTCCCGCTCAGTCCTTCGACCTTGGCGCCCTGGGTTTGGATGGCGATGCCCACCTGGTTGCTGGCGATCAACGTGCCCGTCGTGGGCAATTCCACCGTCGTTCCGTACGCGTCCAGCCCCACCCCGCTGTTGCCCACCACCACGCAGTTGGTCAGGGCCAGCACCGTGGTGTACCCCCAGGAGTGGCCCATCCAACTGGACTGGTTGGCGCTGAAGCTGCTCCCATTGGCCTCCTACCCCGTCAGGTTCCTGTACCGATTTAGGCCTGTCGCCCCGTTGCCCTCGATGGTGCAGTCCCAGGTTGGCCACCGTGCCCGACCAGTCGCCGTGACTCCCGCGCAGCCCGTCAGCTGTTGCCCGCACCTCGCGCCGTCAGGGTCAGGTCAGTTTCCGCTGCACCAGGACCTCGTACTGTGTTGGGGCTGATCACGCGCCGCTGCTGCCGTCAGGATCAGATCCGGACCCTCGATGCTAGGGTTGCGCAGGGCCGACAGCCCTCGGGGTCAACCCCGTCCCGGCTGCCCTGGATTACCCCGGTGCTGCCTCCACAACCTCGCTCTGGCTCAGCGTCACCTCCAGCCCGGCACCGACCAAAATTGCTTGGTTTCTTCTCAAAGCGACAGTGCTCGATCAACGGGTCGTGATTCACGCTCAACCCCACCGTGCCGTACTCCACCACGCAGTGGCGCAACTCACCTGCTGCGGCTGGCACCCGCAGCCCCGTGCAGTCCCCGCCGCCAGGGTCTTGCGGCGGGTTGCCCGAAACACCGTGAACACAATCGGCGCCCCTTCGGTCCCCTCCGCACTCAGCGCCCCCTGCACGATCAGCTCGATCCGGTTCTGGTTGGTGCCCCCCGCCACTCCGTCCGACCGCCAGTCCGCCTCGATCCGCGTCCCGGGCAGAATCGTCAGACTCCCAGTCGGCTTCACCGTCACATCCCCCACCATCGTGATGGTTCCCGACCAGGTCTCGCTCCCGCTGATCTCGCCCTGCTTGGTGCCCGGGGGCAGCGGACGCTCAATGAGCACCTGACCGACCGCGACATCATGAGAGCTATCGCGGATCTTGGTCAGCTTGAACTGGCCCGCCGCCAACTCCGCCGGCGTGGGCTCGCCCCAGGTATTGCCGAGGGCCACGACCGCCCCAGGGCCGTAGTTGGCCAGGTCAAACTCGCGGTTGCCAAACAGTTGGTTCCCGCTCAGTCCTTCGACCTTGGCGCCCTGGGTTTGGATGGCGATGCCCACCTGGTTGCTGGCGATCAACGTGCCCGTCGTGGGCAATTCCACCGTCGTTCCGTACGCGTCCAGCCCCACCCCGCTGTTGCCCACCACCACGCAGTTGGTCAGGGCCAGCACCGTGGTGTACCCCCAGGAGTGGCCCATCCCAATCCCCTTGGACTGGTTGGCGCTGAAGCTGCTCCCATTGGCTCGCACCGTCAGGTTCCCGTACCGATTATGAAGCCCGTCGCCCCCGTTGCCCTCGATGGTGCAGTCCTCCAGGTTGGCCACCGTGCCCGACCAGTCGCCGTGACTCCCGCGCAGCCCGTCAGCCCCGTTGCCCCGCACCTCGCACCCGGTCAGGGTCAGGTCGAACTTCCGCTGCACCAGGACCCCGTACTGCGTGTTGGAGCTGATCACGCTGCCGCTGCCCGTCAGGATCAGATCCCGGACCCACTCGATGCCCTGGGAGTTGCGCAGGAGCCGACAGCCCTCGAGGGTCAGCTTCCCGTCCCGGCTGCCCTGGATGCACCCCGGTGCTTGCCTACAACCTCGGCTCTGGTCAGACGTCACCTCAGCCCGGCACCGACCAAGAGGCGCTGGTTTCTACTCAAAGCGACAGTGCTCGATCAACGGGTCGCCCGATTCCACGCTCAGCCCCACCGTGCCGTATCACCACGCGGTGGCGCAGCCTCACCTGCTGGCTGGCCACCCGCGGCCCAGCCAGTCCCCGCCGCCAGGGTCTGCGGCGGGTTGAAACACCGTGAACACAATCGGCGCCCTTCGGTTCCCGCGCTCAGCGCCCCTGCGATCAGCTCGATACGGTTCTGGTTGGTGCCCCCGCCACTCCGTCCGACCGCCAGTCCGCCTCAATCCGCGTCCCGGCGGAATCATCAGACTCCAGTCGGCTTCACCGTCATCCCCCACCATCGGCAGTGGTTCCTGACCAGGTCTCGTCCCGCTGATCTCGCCCTGCGTGGTGCCCGGGGGCAGCGGACGCTCAATGAGCACCTGACCGACCGCGACATCATGAGAGCTATCACGGATCTTGGTCAGCTTGAACTGGCCGCCGCCAGCTCCAGCGTAGGGCTCATGGGTATTGCCGAGGGCCGACTGCCCCAGGGGCCGTAGTTGGCCAGGTCAAGCTCGGTTGCCAAACAGTTGGTTCCCGCTCAGTCCTTCGACCTTGGCGCCCTGGGTTTGGATGGCGATGCCCACCTGGTTGCTGGCGATCAACGTGCCCGTCGTGGGCAATTCCACCGTCGTTCCGTACGCGTCTGGCCCACCCGCTGCTGCACCACCACGCAGTTGGTCAGGGCCAGCACCGTGATTGTGCCCCAGAGTGGCCCATCCCAATCCTTGGACTGGTTGGCTGGCCATGCCCATTGGCTGCGCCGTCAGGTTCCTGTACCGATTATGACCCGTCGCCCCGTGTGTCGATGGTGCAGTCCTCCAGGTTGGCCACCGTGCCTGACCAGTCGCCGTGACTCCGCGCAGCCCGTCAGCCCGTTGCCCCGCACCTCGCACCCGGTCAGGGTCAGGTCGAACTTCCGCTGCACCAGGACCCCGTACTGCGTGTTGGAGCTGATCACGCTGCCGCTGCCCGTCAGGATCAGATCCCGGACCCACTCGATGCCCTGGGAGTTGCGCAGGAGCCGACAGCCCTCGAGGGTCAGCTTCCCGTCCCGGCTGCCCTGGATGCCCACCCCGGTGCTGCCCACAACCTCGCTCTGGCTCAGCGTCACCTCCAGCCCGGCACCGACCAAGAGGCCCCGCTGGTTCTTCTCAAAGCGACAGTGCTCGATCAACGGGTCGCCCGATTCCACGCTCAACCCCACCGTGCCGTACTCCACCACGCAGTGGCGCAACCTCACCTGCTGGCTGGCCACCCGCAGCCCGTACCAGTCCCCCGCCGCCAGGGTCTGCGGCGGATTGCCCGGAAACACCGTGAACACAATCGGCGCCCCTTCGGTCCCCTCCGCACTCAAGGCCCCCTGCACGATCAGCTCGATCCGGTTCTGGTTGGTGCCCCCCGCCATTTCGTCCGACCGCCAGTCCGCCTCGATCCGCGTCCCGGGCAGGATCGTCAGACTCCCAGTCGGCTTCACCGTTACGTCCCCCACCATCGCGATGGTCCCCGACCAAGTCTCGCTCCCGCTGATCTCGCCCGAGACGAAACTGATCTGGCCTTGCAGAGCCGGACACGCGTAAGAAAGGACGCCGAGCATAAGGGCGACCACGTGATGTTTGATTTGCGTCGTCATGGGAGGTCTATGGGTTCGCTGCCGATATTCTGGTGATCGATCTGGGCAAGAGAGAGCGACAGAAATGCCCACCGCTTGCTCCACGTTTGAACCGCGACTCGTTTTGGGAACGTCTGCAAATTCTCGCGGAGAATCCCTCGCGCCGTCCCACCTCAGGCGCATCGTCCGGTCCTGTCCAGCTTCCGCCCTGGATCAGGGACCACGCGATCCACCGCCGCTTCGAGGAGCGCCCGGGACAACAGCCAGAGCACAACCTCTGCGGGGCGGATCGACGTAGCCGCAGGGAAGACGGGCTAGCGGTCGCTTTGGAGATCATGGCGGAGGTCATGTGGCTGCCTCAGTACACTTCCAGCCAGTAGAACGACGTGGCCGCATGCGGCCGGTGGCTGTCGAGGAATGTGTTAACAGGAGGTGTCGCCTGAAGGTCCGCAGCCACCACCTCCGCCTCTTGAAGTGTCTCCGCCCTGGCGCGATGGACCCGATACCGTCGGCCCGGGATCGAAGGCCAGCGCAGCAGCACATCACCTTCCGCCAGCACCTCGAGCCCACTGAGCCGGAATCGCAGGGTCGTATCGAAGGGGTCGCTGCCGGCGAGGACCTCCTCCCAGTCCGCCGCGCCGTCGGCGTCGCTGTCCTGCGGGAGAAGCACCTGGAGATCGTTGCAGTCGACCTGCAAATCCCCGTCGACATCAGCGACCGCGAGATAGGAGTCGTCCCCCCGTCCACTCCGAAATGCGGCTCCGATATCGGCCATGTCCCGCGCGTCCACCACGCCGTTCAGATCCACATCCAGCAGCGAGTGCGGCAGCCGCCCCATGACCGCCGGTTGATCCCGAGTGAACGCCGCCTGGAAGGCCGCAAGCTGGGCCGCGAAATCTGCCTGGACCGGGTTGTCGGACCGCTTGCCTGCTGCCAACGTCCGTCCCTTGCAGGCCGGCACCTGGCTGTCGGACACATCGGGCGCGCCATCCCGACAATGAACACAGGGCTCAAGCCAGCAAGCCTGTGTGATGGTCTGACACGAAAGGCGGTTCTTGATCTGGGCCCAGCAGTCCTCGTCCACAGGGGGCAGGCAATCGTCGGGCACGTAGTCGTAGCAGGAATGGGTCTGGGTCAGGGTGCCGGATGCTGGATGGAATTCCCATTCGTACTTGTCGAACTTGTCCGCGCAGTAGCTGGGACCTTCATCGTCCTCCGCGAAATCGAAGTTCTGCCAAATGATCTTGGTGAAGCAATCGGGCGTCCCGTCGCGGTCCGTGTCGGAATACGACAACCACGCACGGTTCATGCCGTGGTTGAAGAGACAGCGCCCGATCCACACGCCCTCTCCGGCAGCAACCCGTTCGCCCGGTCCGTAATAGCGAAGTTCGTAATGGCCGGCCGCGGTCCAGGAGGCCATCCACCACACCACGAGCGTCTCCCCCGCCTTGGAGGTGTATCTCGGAGACGCCTCGGTTGGCCAGGATTCCCAGGCCCCCTGCTTGTCCTGGAAATCGATCTCCTCCAGCTTCGACGACTGCGCACAGCAGCCCAATGGGAACTCGTAGTGATCGATGGCAAACGGCGCGACCTCCATCGCCCCCTGCAGGGGCGCGAACCCGCGGGCCGTCACCGTAACGGTGTACGTCCCCGGCGGGAACCCGGTGAAGGCGACCGCGCCCTGCGTGTCTGCCGTCTGCACCGCGGACCCTATCGTTACGGTCGCCCCAGCCAAGGGAACACCAGTCCCCTGCTCGGTAACCCGGCCGAAGACACAGCTCGGAGTCGTAGCGGGCACCGCCACAGAGTGTTGGGCCGGAACGTCATAGTGTTCCAGCTCCGCCGCATACGAAAACGGTTCGGGGAGAGCGATCCACACCCGCGCAACTCCGAGCTCGGACACATACTCGACCGCGTATACGGTGACTTGGTCCGGTGGCACGTAGATGACGTCCTTCGTGATGAGGTAGAGATGCTCGGCTGTCTGCGGGGTGCTGCGCAGGATGGTATGGCTGGATTCGCGATCCATCGAGGTGGGGCTGTCAAACCGTAGCCGGTACTCTCGACCGGGCTTCGATTCGACCGCCTCACCCCAGGCACGCACGGTGCCCGTGAGTCGGACCTGGTCGCCCGAGAAACGGTCGGCGTCGCAGGAGAACGCCTTGGGTCGGAAGTTGAGGGTTCCGCTCAAGTGCACCGTGATCTCGTGACGCGTGCTCCCGCCGGTGAGCACTGCCGATTCCGTCCCCTCCATGCGAACGGTGAAGGTGGGCAGTTCGGCACTGGTGACCGTGATGGGGGCCGCGGCCAGGAGGACCGCGAACAACACCGTCAGCGGACAACTCCGCGAGGGGTGCCTACGACGCGGGCCAATGGGCGGGGGTTTCATGCCGGGCAGGATGCGGAGCGGTGGATGGGCTGTGCGCATCACTTCTCGAGCGGTGTAAAGACGACGAGACCCACGGCAGGATGGTCCTTCTTTTCGAGGTTGTGCCCGCCGGTGAATTCCTCGGCGTCGCTCAGACCGTCGCCGTCCAGATCCGATTCGCCGGGTACGTTGCCGAACCTCGACTTCCAGAGAGCTTCCTCCCAATCGTCGAAACCGTTGCCGTCGGAATCTGGCGTAAGCGCGAAGACCTGCACGCGCCAGAACCGCCGGCCGTCGGCCGTCAACGGCTCCCGATGTGACGCGATGCAACCTTCGGCCACGGCGTCCCAAGTCTGCAGGTCGGCGCTCACCTGGAGCCGGTACCACTTGCCCGCCACCGCCGGCCAGCTCAGGACCAAGTCGGACCCTGCGACGTGCGCCCCAGCACCTGCGGGGAAGGACGACGGGTCGGTTGGATCGGTGCCCCAGACGGCTTCTTCGGCCGTCGTAAAGCCATCCCCGTCGGGATCGGCTCCGGGATCCGCCGGGCCGCCGAAGTGGATGAACTCGAAGAGATCCGAAAGCCCATTGCCGTCGGCGTCAAAGCCGCCAAGAGCGACGGGCGCGAGGAGGAAGGGCAGCCCGAGAAGGACCTTGGTCTTCATACGTCGGGGTGGTTGAGATGGAGCTTGGCGTTAGACATGATGAACGGCAATGGAAATCCGCACGGCACGCCCGCCTCGGGCGTGGCTGGACGTGCCCCCGCGTGCTGGAACATACCCGCTCGCAGCGCGGGGTTCCCCGCCGCCTGGGGGACTGCATCGCCGACTTCCCGCCTTCGCCGCGCGACGAACTGCCGAATCGCTGAGCCGGCGGCGAGTCGGCAGGCCGGGTAAGCCCGTTGACGCCTGGGAGGCTCCAACGAGCCGGGTGGCGGCGATGGATTCCGCGCCGGACACCCCCCCGTCAGCCCACGCTCACCCGCTCGTTCGGTCCTCCGGACACTCGCTCTCCTGTGCAGCCGAACCTCTTGTTCCGGTTCCCAAACCCAACGCGCGCACGAACTGCCAGGCTGCGGTAGGGCGCGCGGCGGGGGCGAAGAGGGTTGCCTACCGTTCAGCTCGGGACGCCGATAAGACATAGTGACTCGTAGCAACGGACTGGGCGGGGAAACAAGGCCAGCGCCAGCACACCCTCCGGCGGGGAAGCGGAAGAAACTTCGCCTTCCGGCAAAGGGTGCGCCGACAGCGACTGTGCCGGGAGAAGCGGCGAAACTAGACGGTCGGGGGGGCGGCGCCAGCAGGCGGCAGAAACGAAGGCCGCCGCGACGAACCGACGGGGCGCTGGCCTGGAGGCGGGGGCCGGTCATCGGGAGGGATGCCTTCATCGTCCAACTCTCCGGTTCACGGGTGGTTCGAGGGAGTTGCATCTTCTGGGCGCCTTCCGAACCTGCACGGAGACGGCTTGCAGCCTTGTGTTCTGCAGCCGTGCCCGTAAGCTACCACCATGACGATCACGGTTGCGGAAGCCCAGACGAAACTCGCCCAGATCATCGCGCAAGCGGAAGCGGGCGAGGACGTCTTCCTTTGTCTCGACGCCAACCACCCGGCGGTTAAGCTGGTGCCGGTGGTCGCAGTCCGCACCCGGCTCGACCGCCATCCGGATTTGGTCGGTTCGACCACCACCCATGATCCGTCGGCGCTGGTCCAGCCGCTCCCGATAGAAGAGTGGGGCGAGCTCGCGGACCGATAGCAGCGCAGTCCCGGTCGTCCTTCCCACACGTCCATCCCCATGAAGTACGTCCTGGACACGTGCAGCTACTTCTGGCTGGTGGATGACCAGACCAAGCTGTCGGCCGCAGCATTGTCCGCCATCGGCGACGCCAACAACTCCCTGCACCTCTCGGCCATCACGGTCACAGAAATCCACCGGCTGGTACGCAGAGGCAAGATTGCCATCCACGCGCCGAACGGGTTGGAGGACTGGTTTCAGAAGGGGCTCACCCAGCACGGCGTAATCTGCGAGCCGATTACCCTGGCCATCGCGCATGCGGCCGAAATGCTGCCGCCGCTTCATAACGATCCTGCCGACCGCTTCATCCTGGCCACGGCCAAGGTTCTCGGAGGGAGAATTCTCTCGCCGGACACGATCATGCCTAAGTAGAGCTTGTCCCAGCGGAAGGAGAGGCCCGTGGGTATTGAGGCGCTGCGCCAAAGAAAAACGGGCATAGCAGCCAGAAAAGGCTCCCATGCCCGAAATCGGTGCGTTATGCTCTTGTCAGACATACAATGAACCAACGCCCGATGGCCCAGATCATACCGCTGCAAGGCGAACTTCGTCCAGTCCTTCCCACGGTCCGGGGAAATGTGGACTATCAACGCTTCGAAGCCGAGCTGCGCCGGATCGATGAACTCCTGCGACTCAGCGGCGTCGAAGCGCTCTTTGTGGAGCGCAGTTTGGCGGGATGGCTGGCCCGAGACCCGGAGCGGGTGCCCACGACGCACGAGCAGACGAAGTATCAGCGCACCAGTGCCCAGGCGCTGCGCTGCAACGTGCTGCAGCGCTTGCTGGGCGAGGACTTTCGGGGGATGAGCCGTCGGCTGGCCGAGTGCGCCCTCTTCCAGTGGTTCTGCGGGGTGGATCGCTTGGAGGAAGTGCGGGTGCCGAGCAAGAGCCAGTTGGCGCGCTACTTCCAATGGCTGCCGGAGGCGCAGGTGCAGGCCCTGGTCCGCCGGCTCGTGCAGGCGGCGCGGGAGACCGATGCCACCACGGGGTTCAACCGGCTCTGGCTGGCCAACGAACTGGAACTGGACACGGTGTGGATGGACAGCACGTGTGTGGCCGCGGACATCCATTTCCCCGTGGACTGGGTGCTGCTGCGGGACGCGACGCGGACGTTGATGAAGGCCACCGGCCTGATCCGGGCACACGGGCTCAAACGCCGGATGCCGGCCCCGGAGCAGTTTCTGCGGGCGATGAACCAGCAGTGCATCGCGATGGTGCAGGCGGGCAAACGGGCCGACGCGAAGCGGGCGCGCAAGCGGGTGTTGCGGGAGATGAAGCGCCTGAGCCGGGTGGTGCGACAACACGCTCGCCGGCATCGGGATCTGCTCGACACGCATTGGCAGGAGACGGATTGGACCTGGGCCCAGGCCGAGCAGGTGCTGGCCCGAATCGACGGGGTGCTGGCGCAGTTGCCCCGGGCGGTCCGGCAAGCCCATGAGCGGATCATCGGGGAGCGGCCGGTGGCCAACGCGGACAAGATCCTGAGTCTCTACGAGGGCGATCTGCACGTGATCGTGCGGGGCAAGGCCGGGGCGGCGGTGGAGTTTGGCAACACGCTCTTCCTGGCCGAGCAGCGGCAGGGCCTGGTAGTGGACTGGCATCTCTACCAGGAGAGTGCGCCGGCGGACAGCCGGCAGTTGCCGGCGAGCCTGGAACGGCTGCAGTCCTGGCTGCCGGCGGGCGTGCTCGAAGCGGTGGGCGGGGACCGCGGCTTTGACTGCAAGGCCAACCGGGCGCTCTTGGCGGAGGCGGGGCTCTTCAACGGGCTGTGTCCGCGCGGGGTGGCGGAATTGCAGCGCCGTCGGCATGGGGCTCGGTTTGGGAAGATCCAGCGCCGGCGGCCGCAGACCGAGGGGCGGATTGGGATTCTGAAGAATGACTTCTTGGGGCGGCCGCTGCGGGCCAAGGGGTATGAGCACCGGGCGCTGGGGGTAAGCTGGAGTGTGCTGGCCCACAATCTTTGGGTGCTGGCCCGGATGGAGCGGGTGGCGGCGTCGGCGGAGCAGCAGCGCGACGCGGCTTAGGCAGTAGTCTGGCTGATGGGAGTGCAAGGCTCGGCGGAGCCGTGTCGTTAGAAGTCTGGAAAAACCACAACCCATAGCGGTGTCGGGCCGAAAGCGTGCCCGAGCTGTCATGATGGCTTATACCAGGCTCACTCTCCTTCCTCTCCTATCGTCTCCCATCCGGAAACAGGGACTTCTGGGACGGGCTCTAAGTATCCCGGAATTACCGTCGAGTGGTGACGCCACCGTAGCGCAGGTTTCCAACGTGCTGTGTCGCCGACCTCCAGCCGGCGGGGCGGACGAAGGAAGCGAGGCGGGCGTAAGTGGCAGGCGTCCGACCGTTCTAACGCGCTCCGGATTGGAAATCCGCGATTGGCTCGCTCGCCCCCGCGCGTTCGGTCCGGCGGACCCTCGGTCTGCTCCGCAGCCCGAATCCGTTGCGGCGTTTCCCAAACGCCACAAGTCGGCAGACTGGAAGTCTGCGCTGCGGACGGCGGCGCTACGGGGAGGCAAGGCTGGGCGAAGTCGGTCGCCGCATACGCATGCGCTTCCGCCGGAGCGCCGGTCTGGGAACGGCTCAGTGGGCTGGCAACGCGCAAAGCCGCTCACAGACCGGCGCTCCGCTGAGGGGGCAGTTCCACCGGAGGGTGATACCTGCGGGCGGGAAGCGGCGAGAGGGGACGGACGGGGGGCCGGCGCAAGCTGGCGGCAAAAACGAAGGCCCACGCGATGACCCAACGGGACGCTGCCCAGGAGGCGGGGGTCGGTCATCGGGAGGGGCGCCTTCATCGTCCAACACTCCGGTTCACGGATGGTTCGAGGGAGTTGCATTCACGGTCGCAGCCTGAATGCCACAAGTCGGCAGAGGGACGAGGCGGTTTCGAAATCCGGTAGCAGTCGAGGTCACGAGGCTCAGGTATCCAAGGAATCAGAGCCTGCCAACGTACGATGCACCAGGCCCGCAGAGGAGTCCCGCAGGGACGGTCACAAATACCCCAGCGATTAATCGCTGGGGGGAGGTTGGTATACGGAGAGAGTTCTGTCAGGGACGAAAGAAAAGACGCACGTCGCTCCAGGTTTCTTTGGCCCGTCCGGGGCTTTTTCCTGATCCTACCGCTAACCCACGGCTTAAGCCGCGGGCTATTTTCCCTCGTCCCTTGCGGGACTAAATCGCCGAGGTCGGCGGCAGCATGTCGCTGCTTTTGGGGGCTCTGAATCGCGTCACCTCGCCGGCTACGGGTGGACAGGCGGGGGCGGGAAGCGGCGAGAGGGGACGGACGGGGGGGCGGCGCAAGCAGGCGGCAGAAACGAAGGCCCACGCGACGAGCCAACGGGGCGGTGGCCAAGAGGCGAGGGGCGGTAATCTGGAGGGGCGCTTTCATCGTCCAACTCTCCGGTTCCCGGATGGCTCGAGGGGGTTCCATTCTCTGGGCGCAACCCTAAGCCGTGCGGATCGGAGGAAGCCTGCACTCCCGACTCCGAATGTGCGCTGCCCAGGATGTAAACACGGCGTAAGCACGAGAACTCTTGTTGGTGAATCCATGGCGACTACCTGGTCGAGTGTGTGACCCGCCCACCGAGAAGAGCCCTCAGCGGCCCCAAGTGCAGATCGGTTCTGTCGGAACTCTTGCGGATGTAGAGACAATTGGTTGGGTCGCGCCCAACTACATCTAGCAACAACTTGAATCTATCGTTATCGCCAATATCTGTATCGCGGACATCGTCAAGACACGGAGCTTTCAAGACCACGCCTCCGTTCAAAACGCCTACTTGCTTTCCGGTAAGCGGCTCGATCAGTTTGATCTCAGACTGAATCAAAAGGTACCCGTCACCAGACACTCTCGCCGCGAGGAATCGCTTCGCGCCAAGAACCACAAGTAAGAACACGATTATAAGGCAATACATGATGTGAGTAATCACGGTGCTCGTCTTCATGCAAAAGGCTTCAAGGTTACATGTGTAGGGCCATCATTGTTCGTCAATGTTCTCGGCGACTCCTGACGGCATCTGGGTTTCTAGCTTCTCCAGCTTTTCCTTAAGTTGGCAGGCCTCGCTTTTGAGTTTGTCTGGCCCTTTCTTGTCCTTGATGACGTCGTCTAGGGCCGCGTAAAGCGTCTCAAAGGAAAATGTCACGCAATTCGGCCCGGTGAAGCCCCAGTCGCTACCCATATATCGTTCATTCCCTTGGAGCGTGAATCCAGGACTTGTCTTCCATTTTTCCATTTTCTTCTTTGTCGCTCCTGGTATGTCGGTTTTCCCAGAGGCGAATGTGCCAGCGAACTTCTTGGCGATGATCGAGTCCAGTTCTGGACTGGTTTCTAGCTCGTGGATGCGACCACCAGCTTTTTTCAGCACATAGGGCTTGCCTTGGGTGCGTCTGAGTATGTTTGGGCCTGAATAGCTGTACCAGTACTTGTATGTACCATAGTAACGCCCAAAATCGTAGTTCTGTTCAGAACCGGCGGTCGGATGCACTTGGACACCCAGATGACCCCAACCCTCAGTATGCAGGTAGATCGCGACTTGGCCCAGGAAGTCTACTAAGTTCATGGGCTGATTATTGCAGAACCCATAGATGTTGTATGAGGCTTCTTCCCCCTGAAGGTCCCTGCTTAGCCAGCGCCCAAGGCTGGGCCTATAATCACGCGATTCATAGTGGGAGTCGGCCGTTTCCTGTTCCGCTAGTTTTGTGGAAAAGCGGAGGAAGTTGAGGGGAGCGGCAGAACCACTCAGCTTTAGCGTGCCCCCAAAGGGATCGTATTCATACTGGGCTGAGAGGCTGCCAGAGGCAGCATGAGTCAATGCTTGAACATTACCATTCCCGTCGAATGAAGAGACTTGGGCTACTGCGGGTTGGACAACTCTTGTTTCCAGTATCAAAAGACCACCAACACCAGCTGCACCATCTCGTGTGCCTGTGAGGTCCAATCCCCAGATGTAGGACTGAGCCACGCTCCTGGCTAATGCATCCATTTCCGCAAGCATTTCTAGGCTGTTGGCCAAGTAGAGGCGGCTGGATGCCACGCGCCAGATGCCGGAGCCTCCCTCCGATACCGTTACACGCACCCTTCGCCCGAAGGAATCGAGCGCATATTCCAGTCTGTGCTGGGCGGTATGCGGCACCGTCGCCAGCTTTTCCTTCTTGATGACGCGATTCTCGGCGTCCCAGGTCATGGACCAGCGACCATCGGACAGCAGGTTGCCGTCATCGTCGTATTGCAGGGTCACGGCGTTGGTGGGCTGGAAGAGATGGCCGGTTTCTTCGGCAAGTGCATCGGTGCCCTTGGTCGCTTGGCCGACAGCGCGAGCTTGAACCGAAATGGTGTTCCAAGCATTTGTCGCGGGCAGTTGGGCGTAGAAGTAGCCGTTGGTGCGGATCGGCGTCTGGCCGTTGACGGTGAGGGTGGCGTTGTTGCTCACCTGGCCCAGTACATGCAGCCACGGGGAGTAGTTGATGCCAGCAATCTGGTTCAGGGCGTTGTTTGTGTAGGCATCGGTCTTGGTTTCGCGGGAAGCGGAGAGCCGATTGCCAATTTGGTCAAAACTGTAGCCGAAGCTGTAGCCGGGGATGGGGGCGCCGTTGGGGAACCGTTTCACGCCGTTGGTCACCTGGCCCAGCGGGTCGTAGCCGTAGGTCCAGTATTCGCCGTTGGCCAGCGTGGCGCGGGTGCGCTGGTTGGCGTCGTTGTAGTCGTAGGCAAAGCGGATCGGGCTGTCGGCCGAGGGCACGCTGGTGATGCTCTGCAGCCGGCCCAGCTTGTCGTAGAGCTTGGTGGTGGTAAGGCGGACGGCGTTGCTGTGCGCTTGGGTGAGCGTGTGGACCAGGCCGGAATCCGGGTGGTAGGCGTAGGTGGCCACGTCCACGCCGGAGGTCACCGCGGAGAGACGCGAGGCGGCATCGTAGCCGTAGGTGACGTGATAGACCGCGCCGGTCGGGCTGGTGACGGACAAGGCGGCCTGGCGGTCCAGGTTGTCGTAGTCCCGGACGAGCGTGAACCCGGCGAACAGGCCGGGGCCGTAGGCTTCGGTGGCGGTCTGGCCGTGGCGGTAGCCGAACGTGCGCAGGCCGGAGGCGTCGAGCACGCTCTGGAGTTGGCCGCTGCGGGCGTAGGTGTTGGTGACGGCGGGGGTGGCGTCGGAGTAGGTGAGGGTGAGCAGGTCGCCGGTCTGGGCGTCGTAGCCGTAGGTGGTGAGGACGCCGCGCGCCCAAATGCGGGTCTCGAGTTTGCCGCCGGCGGTGTAGGTGTAGCCGGGGCCTTTGTTGTCCGCGTAGCGCTTGTTGGCCAGCAGGCCGCGCGCATTGTAGTTCCAACGCGTGGTGGCGGAACCGGCGATGCCCGTGCCGGTGGCGAAGTTGAATTGCTGCCAGGTGGTCAGCGTGGCCATGCGGCCCGCGCGATCGTAGGTGTATTCGGCCGGGTAGGTGCGCGCGCCCCAGGTCTTCTTGAGCTGGCCGCTGGGAAAGTATTCCTGCGTGACCACGCCGCCATCGGGCAGGGTGGTGACGGTCTTGATGCCGTGGGCCGGGTCGCGGTAGTAGGTGTAGCTGGTGGTCTGCGGGTCGAGGCCCGGACCGGAAGCGCCCGGGTCGGGGTCGGGCGTGGTGACGGTGTGGAGCTGGCCGTCGTCGTAGTAGGCGTAGGTGGTGGGGCCGTTGCGGGCGTCGGTCTGGGTCTGGAGCCGGCCAAAGGGGTCGTAGGCAAAGGTGGTCTGACTGACGCGGGCGCCGTTCTTATCGAGCCGGGTGACGGATTTCTGGCGGCCCTGCTCGAAGACGGTGACGGTGGACGTACCGTCGGGATTCGTCGTGGTGACGGTGCGGCGCTGGTTGGCGCGGTCAATGGCGGTGGTAGTGTGGGTGGTCAGGCCGTATTGGGTGGTCCAAGTCTGGGTGCCGTCGGCGCTGGTTTCGCTGGTCTGGAGGACGGTGCTTTGGCTGACGCCATTTGTTTCCCAGAGTTCGGTGACGGTTTTGCGGAGGACCGTGCCGCGCAGGGCGGAGTTTTCCACGGACGAGGTGGTGCGGGTGATACGGTCGGTGCCTTCGAAGTCGATGACGCCCGTATTGGCGAGGTCGAGGGCGGTGGTTTCGAGTTCACCGCGGCTATTGTAGAGCTTGTCCCAGCGGAAGGAGAGGCCCGTGGTGTAGAGGCGCTGCGCCAAAGAAAAACGGGCATAGCAGCCAGAAAAGGCTCCATGCCGAAATCGGTGCGTTATGCTCTTGTCAGACATACAATGAACCACGCCCATGGCCCAGATCATACCGCTGCAAGGCGAACTTCTCAGTCCTCCACGGTCCGGGAAATGTGGACTATCAACGCTTCAAGCCGAGCTGCGCCGGATCGATGAACTCCAGCGACTCAGCGGCGTCAGAAGCGCTCTTTGTGGAGCGCAGTTTGTGGCAGGATAGCTGGCGAGACCCGGGCAGGTGCCCACGACGCACGAGCAGACGAAGTATCAGCGCACCAGTGCCAGGCGCTGCGCTGCAACGTGCTGCAGCGCTTGCTGGGCGAGGACTTTCGGGATGAGCCGTCGGCTGGCCAGTGCGCCCTCTTCAGTGGTTCTGCGGGTGGATCGCTTGAGGAAGTGCAGGTTGCCGAGCAAAGCCAGTTGGCGCGCGCTACTTCAATGGCTGCCGGAGGCGCAGGTGCAGGCCCTGGTCCGCCGGCTCGTGCAGGCGGCGCGGAGACCGATACCACGGGTTCAACCGGCTCTGGCTGGCCAACGAACTGGAACTGGACACGGTGTGGATGGACAGCACGTGGTGGCCGCGGACATCCATTTCCCGTGGACTGGGTGCTGCTGCGGGACGCGACGCGGACGTTGATGAAGGCCACCGGCCTGATCCGGGCACACGGGCTCAAACGCCGGATGCCGGCCCCAGAGCAGTTTCTGCGGGCGATGAACCAGCAGTGCATCGCGATGGTGCAGGCGGCAAACGGGCCGACGCGAAGCAGGCGCGCAAGCAGGTGTTGCGGGAGATGAAGCGCCTGAGCCGGGTGGTGCGACAACACGCTCGCCAGCATCAGGATCTGCTCGACACGCATTGGCAGGGGAGACGGATTGGACCTGGGCCAGGCCGAGCAGGTGCTGGCCAGAATCGACGGGGTGCTGGCGCAGTTGCGGGCGGTCAGCAAGCCAGCAGGCAGATCATCAGGGGAGCGGCCGGTGGCCAACGCGGACAAGATCCTGAGTCTCTACGAGGGCGATCTACGTGATCGTGCAGGGCAAGGCCGGGGCGGCGGTGGAGTTTGGCAACACGCTCTTCCTGGCCGAGCGGCAGGACCTGGTAGTGGACTGGCATCTCTACCAGGAGAGTGCAGCCAAGCGGACAGCCGGCAGTTGCCAACGAGCCTGGAACGGCTGCAGTCCTGGCTGCCGGCGGGCGTGCTCGAAGCGGTGGGCGGGGACCGCGGCTTGACTGCAAGCCAACCGGGCGCTCTTGGCAGGCAGGGGCTCTTCAACGGGCTGTGTCCGCGCGGGGTGGCGGAATTGCAGCGCCGTCGGCAGGGGCTCGGTTTGGGAAGATCCAGCGTAAGCGTACCAGACCGAGGCGGATTGGGATTCTGAAGAATGACTTCTTGGGGCGGCCGCTGCGGGCCAAGGGGTAGGCACCGGGCGCTGAGGGTAAGCTGGAGTGTGCTGGCCCACAATCTTTGGGTGCTGGCCGGATGGAGCGGGTGGCGGCGTCAGGCGGGCAACAGCGCGACGCGGCTTAGGCAGTAGTCTGGCTGATGGGGTGCAAAGCTCGGCGGAGCCGCATCGTTAGAAGTCTGGAAAACCACAACCTTAGCGGTGTCGGGCCAAGCGTGCCCGAGCTGTCATGATGAAAGCATACCAGGCTCACTCTCCTTCCTCTCCTATCGTCTCCCATCCGGAAACAGGGACTTCTGGGACGGGCTCTATTGTAGGCGTAGAGGGTGGTGAGGCCGTCGGCGTCGGTGGACTTGGCGAGTTGGCCTTGGGCGTTGTACTCGCGGATGGCGAAGACGTTCGTGTTGCCGTCGGGCCAGGGGTATTCGGTCTTGTAGGCGCGCCCGGCGAAGTCGGTGTAGGTGGTGGTGTATTCGGGGGAGAGGGAGCCGTCGGCTTCGAGGCGGGTCTGGGTGGTGGTCTGCACCCAGACGCCGTTGTCCTGGCGCACGTCGTAGGCGTAGCGGAGGCCCTGGACGGCGTCGCCTTTGGTCTCGTAGGCGGAGCCGTCCTGATAGGTGGACTCAGTGCTCTGGCTGCCGTCGGGGAAGGTAGTGGTGCGGAAGGTGAAGCCGTTTTCGGTGCTCTCGCTGTAGGTCGTCGTCCGGCCCATGGCGTCCTTGGACCAGTCGAGTTCGCCAAGGGCGTTATAGTGCCGCTCGTCCTGGACGACGAGCCTGCTGTCCGAGCCCTGGAGGATGGTCTTGAAGGCGCGGCCCAGCGGGTCCGTGAGGATGTGGGTGGAAATGCCGGCGCGGGTGACGGTGGTGCCGTAGTAGGTCTGCGGCGTGCCGGTGCCGTCGAGGTCAAGGCTCACGACGTGGTCGGTGTTGTAGGTGGTCGTCACCCCTTCACGGTCCGTTTGGGATTCGAGCCCGCAGCAGCCATATGCTCTCGTGATGTAGGTGCCGTCCAAGTACTCGATCCGAGTGGGTCGGCCGTAGGGATCGCGGGCGGTGACGACCTCGGAGGAGACAAGCAGATCGCCGGGAATGGCCCATTCACGGCGCCAGAGGAGGTTGCCGGCAAGGTCGGTGGCGTCTTCGGACACGGTGCCGGAGAGAATGTCGGTGAATCCTGCGTTCGGGGCACCGGACCAGATGAGCGTCCGGTGGACCTCGATCTGAGGAGGCGGAGCAGCGCCTGGCTGGAACCAGTCGTCCACCAACTCTTTGTAATAGGCGTAGAGGGTGACGGACCCGTCGGGGTGCATGACCCTGGAGGTTTGGCCGGCCTTCGCGCCCTGAGCGTCGCTCGTGAGGAACGTGAAAGTCCTGGTCACGAGGTTGGACGTGGACAGGTAGTTCTCCGCGTCCGGGCTGGTGGCCACCGCGTCCAACGTCTCGTCGAGGGCCATTTCTGCGTGCCAGCGGCGAGCAACTGGCTTGCCACGAAGGTACTCGGTATGGGTCTCGACGTGGCCGGTGCGAACTACTTCGGTCGAGCGGTTCTCAGGGTCGGGCCACTGTTCGCTCTCCTGGTAGGGGTGGTTCAGGAACTGCGAGGTGGACTTCAGGAGACCGTGGAGCGGGCTGTATTCCCGATAGAACTCCCACCGGCCATCCGGGTAAATGACACTGCGGAGTTGCGCGTAGTTGGCGCCGTGGGCCACGCTGTCCGTGTAATAACTGTAACGAGTGACTTTGGCGGGTTCAGGACCCTCCCGGGTCTCAATAAGTTCCTCGCCCCAAGGGAAGCTCTGGTAGGTGCTAACGGAGCGAGACAAAGCGGTTTCGGCGGCGAGACGGCGACCGTCGGTCGCTCCCCTTCTCACCTCGCGGGTCTCGGTACGGCGGTCGTCGACAACAGTTTCCTCAACCATCTCGGTGCGCGCGGCATTGCCGAAGTCGCTCGTCAACTGCCACGACCGGGTGAGGTCATCGAAGGCATAGAGGCCGAGTTCGGTGCCATTGCGGATGACCCGCAGGCGGGTGAAGGCGCCATCACGGTCCGGATTCTCGATGGTAATCGTAGTGAACGGAGCGCCGGAGGGGGTGTAGAGGCGGGAGCTCGGGTCCGGCCCGCTGAACTCGTGGTAGAAACGGACATGGTAGCGGTAGGCGTCATCCGCCGAAATGTCGGCCAGTGACGTCGCGCTGCGGATCTGGCGCAGCACCCCGGCGTCGAAAACCCGTAGAAAGCCGGAGACGGAGGGGACGCGCAGGGCGGCCGGGGTGGACAACGCGCCCGACGGGGTCTTGGCTTGAATTGTCAGGCTGCCCGCACGCCTTCCACCAATGGCGGCACCCAGCCCGATCGTCACATCCACACTGTTGCATTTCAGAATGCAGGATCCGTCCAGGCAGCCGCTCAGGCTTTGGCACGGTTTGCAGGGCTTCTCGGTCGCGGTGAGGATGGCGCTGATACCACTGCTCATCGTGACGCGAAAGGCGATTTCCGGAGAGTCCTTCTCGTTGGTGAGAGCGTCCCACACGGCGAGGCCGGTGACGGTACCGCTTAGGTTGGTGACGGTGTCCCCCACGGCCATGACTTCAAGTACCTGCGGAAAGCTGTTGGTGGCGGTCTGCAGCTCGGCGGTGGTCAGAAAGAGCGCCTGCTGACCTTCGCGGTTGTACCCCAAGAAGACGACCGCGCCGTGGTTGTTGACGCTGATACGGTCATCGACGGAAAAACCCCCAATGATCCCGGGGTCGAGAAGGTTGGTGGTCACGGCCCGAGCGATCGGGAAACGCTCCCCTACATCAGTGAGGTAGGCAAAGATGCCAGGGCCGTCAGCCCGCACGCCAAAGAAGGCGGCGATGCCCCCGGCGTCGTTGATGCCAGGGTTCTGGCCCAGTTGCGTGAAGCCATCATCGGGGCCAGCCACATTGGCTTGCGCCGACTTCAGGTCAGGATTGAACAGCCGAATGGGTGAGGCGGGATTGTTGCCGCCACGGCCCAGGATCGTGCCGGTGTCCGAAATCCAGGGGCGGAAGTTGGACTCCGAGCGGGGCAGGAGCAGTTCGAAGTAGCCGAGGGGGCCTTTGGAGACAAGGTACCAGTCCGTTCCGCCAGGCTTGGCCCCCAGGTAGGCGGCCTGCAGGTGGTTGTTCACCGAGGGAAAGAGCAGGCTGGCGTACTGGCTCTGAGGGGGGGTAACACAGGGCCAGAATATGAACGGAAGACCCGGAAAGATCCAACCCGGACAGTCGTAAGGGCCGCAGTTGCAGACCTTCCCGGCGTTGATCCCTCCGGAGCAGTAGCATTTAACGATGCCCGAAGTATCATCCAGGACAGTCTGCCAACCGGGACGCGCGGTGTCCCAAAGCCGGATCCGGAACAAGCCTGCACCGCTGTCGCGTGCAATGAGCCACCCAGCGTTGTTGAGTTGGAAATAAGTGCTCAGTGTGTGGGGGAACCCCGGGGTAACATCGGTAACCACGTTCTGGTGAACCGTAACGAGGCTTTCGCCGCTGGCAGTAACGCCCACAAAGGCAACCTGTCCCAGATCGTTGATCGAGGGAGCGCTCTTGATGCCCGTCAAGCCGCTGGGCCCCGTGCGGGCGAGGACCTTGAAATCGAAATCGTCGCTGGAGAAGACGTGGACGGCGAAGGCGGCCAGCGCAAACAGGCCCAAGAGGCCCCGATCGACGGCGTTTCGGCTCTGAAGACGGGCGGTATTCATGAGGTTGGCCACGGCTGATGCTTGGTTGCAGGACGTGTGTAATCAGGGAGTTGGGCGTGATCGCGTAGCCAACTTGATGCGCCCGGAACGTGCTCCGAAAGGTGGGAGGCGCGGGGTGGACCGGGCCGGCCAAGCCGCATCCAGCCGGGGCGGCATGCGAAGACGCTCCCAAAGCCCAAGACCGAAACGTCTAAACCCCTGGTCGTTATGGCGCATCCGCCGAGGCGGCCGGGAAGGGCGGAGTCCGCGGGAACGTCCGACCACGTTTGGCCTCCTTGCGCGAATTGAGCGCGATCCCGCTCTTGCAGCAGATACCAAGAGGGGTAATGCACGCCGCGTAGATGACCCTGCAGTGGTCTTGGCGCCTTGACCAGCGTCAAGGACATCCCGGTATGGGCAGCACAAGTCCATGGCGTTTGAACGACGGTGCACGTAGTCATGGCTGGAGGCGATGGCGCATTCAGTGGGCGTTCATGGTAATCCACGGGTCCGCGTTCGACCCTTCAGTCACCAGTGCGCATTCCCTGGGTCAACACGTATCAGCGAAATCACGAAATCGTCTGAGACGTTTCGGAACCAGATTGCGCATGTTTGAATGGGCCCCGCCGACGACGTCAAGGCCGCCCGTTACGGCCGTTGCGCCGTTGCGGCTGTCTGCAAGTCGACGCCTGCACACGTCGAGGCCAATGTTGCTGCCTGCGGATCGCCGGCGTAGAACGGGTCAACAAACCCCATGAAACCCGAGCCCAATATCGAGAGGTCCATCTTCAACGCTGCCCTGGATCAACCCCCGGAGCACCGAGACCGTTTTGTGGCCCAGGAGTGTCGTGGGGACGACCGGCTGCGCAAGCGGGTCGAGAGCCTTCTGCGGGCACACGAGGAAGCAGGGGTCCTTTTTGAGCAACCTCCCGCCATTGGCACGATCAAGGATCTGATGCACGCTGGGGCTTCCGTGACGGTGACGGATAAGCCGGGCGACCGCATTGGGCGCTATCGATTGCTCGAACAGATCGGAGAGGGTGGTTGCGGGATTGTCTACGTGGCCGAACAAGAAGAACCGGTGCGCCGCCGGGTCGCGCTCAAGGTTATCAAGCTGGGCATGGACACCCGCCAGGTGGTCGCCCGTTTCGAGGCTGAGCGGCAGGCCCTGGCACTGATGGACCACCCGAACATCGCCCGGGTCCTGGACGCCGGTGCCACCGAAACCGGGCGCCCCTATTTCGTGATGGAACTGGTGGAGGGCGTTCGCATCACCGCGTACTGCGACCGCAACGCTTTGGCGACGACCGAGCGGCTCGAATTGTTCCTCCAGGTCTGCCACGCCATCCAGCACGCTCACCAGAAGGGCATCATTCATCGCGACATCAAACCGTCGAACGTCTTGGTGACAGTGCACGACGGCGTCCCAGTGCCGAAGGTGATCGATTTCGGCATCGCCAAGGCGACCACAGGTCAGCGACTGACGAACAAGACGGTCTGTACGGCGCTCGAGCAGTTCCTCGGCACGCCGGCGTATATGAGCCCGGAGCAGGCGATGCCAGGCGATCAGGACATAGACACCCGCAGCGACATCTACAGCCTGGGTGTGTTGCTATACGAGTTGTTAACGGGGCGACCTCCCTTCGACCCCAAGAGACTCGTGGCCAGCGGCCTTGACGCGATGCTCCGCACGATCCGGGAAGCGGAACCGCCCACCCCTTCCGCGTGCCTTTCCACCATGCATGCGGACGCTCTGATCGCTACCGCGCAGCACCACCGACTCGAGCCCTCCCAACTCCGTCACCGGGTCAGGGGGGACTTGGACAGGATCGTGATGAAGACGTTGGAGAAGGACCGCAGGCGTCGCTACCCGACGGCCAACGAGCTAGCGACGGACATTCAGCGGCATCTGAAGCATGAACCGGTCAGCGCAGCGGCTCCCAGCGTGCTGTACCGGTTGATGAAATCCGTGCGCCGGCACAAGGCCGGGTTTGCGGTGACGGCTGCCCTGCTCCTGCTCTTGATCGCGGGCGTCGTCGTGAGCAGTTGGCAGGCATTCCGTGCGACGCACGCGGAGAGGCTGGCCCGGACGGAGGCCGCAAAGAAGGACGAGGTGGCCCGCTTCCTCAAGGAGATGCTCCGTGGCATCGAACCGTCGGTGGCACGCGGTCGCGACACCACCCTGCTCCGGGAGATCCTGGAACGGAGTGTGGAGCGAGTGCGCAGCGAACTCCGAGAACAGCCCGAGGTGGAGGCCGAGCTTCTGAGCACCTTCGGCAGGGTTTATTGGGAGCTCGGCGAGTATGAACGGGCCGAGAATCTGTGGCGTGAAACGTTGGCGGTTGTGAAGGGACTTTTTCCGCAAGGGGCACCGGCCGTGGCGACGGCGCTGGATGACCTGGCCATAGCGATTTACAGCCGCGGCCGGCTGGCCGAGGCTGAACTCCTGGAGCGCCAGGCGCTCGCCATGCGTAGGAGGTTCCTGAGCGAGAATGACCCGGAGTTCGCCATCTCCTTGAACAACCTGGGGCTTATTCTCCGAGCGGCCGGAGAATTCCGCGAGGCCGAGGCCCTGGGGCGCGAGGACTTGACTTTGAGCAGGAAGCTGCGCGGAGACGAGCATCCGGACGTGGCCAGCTCCCTTATAAATCTGGGTCTCCTGCTCCAGGATACCGGGAAAACCGTCGAGGCAGAGTCGGCCTGTCGCGAAGCCCTGCGCATTCTGAAGAAGGCCTTCGGCGACGAGCACCCGCATCTCGCCATTGTGCTGAGCAATATGGCGCTCGTGTTGCGGGACCAAGGCAGGCTGGATGAAGCCGAAGCTGCCGCACGCGACGCGCTTGCGATGCAGAGAAGACTGTCCCCAGACAGCGCCCATCCATACACTGCCAGCTTTCTTGACGCACTGGGCCTGATCCTCCGCGACAAGGGCAGGCTGGTTGAGGCGGAGGCCACCCACCGCGAGGCGTTAACCATGCAAACGCACCTGCTCGGCGCCGAGCATCCGGACGTGGCCGAGTCCCTCCGCAACCTCGCAGTCGTGCTTGCTGACGGCGGACAGTGGGCAGAAATGGAAGCGCTCCTCCGCGAGTGCCTGGCTATTCGGGAGAAGAGCATTCCCGACGATTGGCGCACTTACGAAACGCGATGCCTCTTGGGTGCTGCCTGCCTGCACCAAGACCGAACCGCCGAAGCCGAGCCCCTGTTGCTGGCTGGCCTCGATGGCCTGACGCAGCGCCGGGACGAATCCGGCCAGCAGCAGCGGCGCGTCCGGCTGGCCCTGGAATCCTGACGAAGCTGTTGCGAGGTCACGGGGCAAGCGGCAAGGCCGCGAGTCCAACCGGCGTCTCACCGAATTCGACCGGTCCAGTCGGAAAGGAGGTGCTACCTGCCGACCAGTGGTTCATAGAAACGTAGACGTTTGAGGCTTGCGCACCCGCCGTCAGCCCGTATTGTGACTGCTGTCACGGCATGAACGACGACGCGCCAAGCGCCACTGGTATCGAGTCCGGGGAATCCAAGTCCTCCGAGGAGGTGTTGTCCTTGGTATATGGGGAATTGCGCAAGCTCGCGGCAGCCAAGATGGCCTGCGAGGCTCCCGGGCACACACTGCAACCCACCGCGCTGGTCCACGAAGCCTGGTTGCGGTTGACCGGGGGCGGTGACAAGCAGTGGAACAACCGGAAGCACTTCTTTGGCGCGGCGGCGGAGGCGATGCGCCGCATCCTCGTCGAACATGCTCGGCGCAAAAAGGCCGAACGCCGGGGGGGCAAGCTACAGCGGGTTGATCTCAGCGAAGTCGAGGCCATCACGGTTGAGCAACCTGAGGTTTTCCTGGCGCTCGACGAGGCGCTGGAGAAGTTGGCCAGTCGCGACCCGAAACCGGCCGAACTGGCCAAAATGCGTTACTTTACTGGCCTGACGACTGAGGAGGCCGCGAGGACCCTTGGCGTGTCGGTCATCACGGCGAAGCGTCTGTGGGCTTACGCTCGCGCCTTCTTATACCAGGAGATGCAGGCTCAGCTTGGTTCTTGACTTCCCCGTGCCCCATCGGGTTGGCCTCAGCGGCCGGCCTGTCGCAGCCGATGATCAGCTACCTGGAGAGCGGGATGCGCGCCCCCAGCCTCGATACCTTCCTGCGCCTGTGCTCGGTCCTGGAGTTCAAACCCTCCGAGGTCCTGAAACGGGCCGAGTGAGCGATCGTTCTGGCGCGAGCCCCGGCCCACGTGCTTCGCGCCGTGTCCGTGCGATCAGGACCGTCGGCCCCCTTGTCCGATCTCCGGTTCTGCGCTATGCCGGGCCGCAGTGATCCCGAGCCGCATCGGGGGAGGCTCTGTCTGTGGACTGGTTTCGACCGGGTTGGGTTCTCGGTCTGTTGCTTGCCTTGGTCCTGCTGCCCGGAGCGCTCCGTGCGCTGACCGGTCGCCACCACCGCATCTCGGCGGCCCACCTGCGCGGCCGCACCCTGCGCCGGTACCGGGAGGTCCAGAGCCACTTGGCCCACACGCCGGGCGCCCATCTTCCGCGCGAGGAACTCCGGTTTGGCCAACTCCTGCTCCCGGCGCGGATCGCCACCGGCCACTTCAGCTTCGTCGGAGCCACGGGCAGCGGCAAGACTCTCCTCCAACGGCTGCTGATGCAGTCGGTTCTGCCGCAGGTTCAATCCGGGCACAACCAGCGGGCCCTGGTCTACGATGCCAAGCAGGATGCCCTCTCGATCCTGGCCGGCCTGGGGTTGTCCTGCCCCATCCACGTCTTCAACCCGCTCGACGCCCGCAGCGCCGCCTGGGACATGGCCGCCGACATCACCTGCCCGGCTGCCGCCCTCCAGGTCGCCTCGACCCTCATCCCGGCCAACGAGCGCGACAGCAATCCGTTCTTCTCCAACGCCGCCCGCCACCTGCTCCACGGGGCGCTGCTGGGCTTCATCCGGCAGCGGCCGGGCCGGTGGACCTTCCGGCAACTGCTCCTCACCGTGCGGGATCCGGGGCGGTTGCGCGCGCTGCTCGAGGGCAACGCCCTCACCGCCCACCTGGTCGAGTACTTCCAGCCCGAGGCGACCTTCCAGAACATCCTCTCGACCATCCTGACGTACACCGCCCCCTACGAAATCATCGCCGCCGCCTGGGAACGGGCCAGCACCCGGGTCAGTCTGAGGTCCTGGGTGGAGGGCGAGTCCGTGCTGGTCCTGGGCAACGACGAGGCGAACCGGGCCGCGATCGACACCATCAACCGGTTGCTTTTCAAGCGCCTGGCCGAGCTCATCCTCGCCCAGGAAGAGGTGGCTGAGGACGCGCTCCTGCCCCGGCGCACGTGGATCTTCCTGGATGAAGTCCGCCAGGCCGGCCGCCTTGACGGGCTCTCCGCCCTGATGACCAAGGGGCGCAGCAAAGGGGCCGCGGTGGTGCTGGGGTTCCAGGACATCAACGGGCTGCGGGACGTTTATGGCCCGGCGGCGGCGGATGAACTCGTCGGCCAGTGCAACACCAAGGCCATCCTGCGGTTGAACAGCCCCGAGACCGCAGCCTGGGCCTCCCAGCTCTTTGGCTCCCGCGAGGTGCTCGAGACCCGGTGCAGCTCGAACACCAACCGCAACTTCCGTCACCTGGGTTTCCAGGCCGGTGGCAGCTCCGGCGAGTCCCTTTCCGATGACATCGCCAAGCGGGACGCCGTGCTGGACTCGGAGTTCTTCGAGCTGCCCGAGACCTGCCCGCGCCACGGGCTCTCCGGGTTCTTCCTGTGCCCGGTGACGGGCGCCTTTCGCGACACGATTCCCGGCCGGTGGCTGGCCGAGCATCTCCGGCGTCCGGACCCCAAAGTCCCCAACCATGTTCCCCGGCCGGAAGACCATCAGTACCTATTGCCGTGGGCCGCGGGAACCGATGATTCAGAGGCCGGTGGTGAGATGCGGCTCACGCGGGCTGGCTTGCCCCACCGGGAACCGTTGGCGCGCGAACACCGATCCCGGACCGCGTGAACCATCGCCCGGGCCGGGGGACGGGACCCGTTCGATGGGTTGGTAATCCGTTCCACACCCCACGCATTAAACTGCGGTTGGGAGGGCCAAACGATCATGCTCTCGATTTCCAAGCCCATCCGGGCGGCGGGACAGGGGGAGTATTACCTGAACCTGGCCCGGGAAGACTACTACCTGGACGGCGCCGCGGCCGGTGAACCTCCCGGGTTCTGGCTGGGCCGGGGGAGCGACGCACTTGGGCTCCGGGGCACCATCCGGAAGGACGAGTTCCGCAACCTGCTCCACGGCCGCTCACCCGATGGCACCCAAGCCCTGGTCCGCAATGCCGGCTCGGAGCGGCGTCGGGCCGGCTGGGACCTGACCTGGTCGGTGCCCAAGTCGGTGTCCGTCGCCTGGAGCCAGGCTTGTTCGGACGTCCGAACAGTCATCGAGGCATCGGTCCGGAGCGCCGTGCAGGAAGGGGTGCGCTATCTCGAGACCGTCGGGGTGGTAACCCGCCGGGGTGAGGACGGGGTGGTGCGCGAGCCGGCCCGGCTCATCTTCACCGGGTTCGAACACTCGACCAGCCGAGCGCAGGACCCGCAACTGCACATTCACACGATCCTCCACAACGTGGCCCTCCGCCCCGACGGTTCAACCGGCACGGTCGAGCCATGGGAACTCTACCGCCACCAGATGGCTGCCGGTACGATCTTCCGCGCCGAGCTTGCGGCGCAGCTCGAGGCCCGCCTGGGCCTGCGCGCCCGGCCGCACGGACATTCCTTCGAGCTGATGGGCGTGGACCCGGACATGATCCTCGAGTTCTCCAAACGCCGCGCCCAGATCGAGGCGGCTCTGGCTCAGCGCGGTCTCTCCGGCGGCAAGGCCGCGGAGGCCGCTGCCCTGGACACCCGGGAGACCAAGCAAGCCGTCTCGCGCGAGGCGCTCTTTGCCCAGTGGCAGGCGGTGGGCCGGCAGTTCCATTGGACGGCCCGGGAGCTGGGCTGGTTGATCCACGCGCCCTACCCGCCCCGGGACACGGACCGGGATGTCCAACAGGTGGCCAACCTGGCCCTCCAGAACCTGACCGACCGGGAAAGCCACTTTGCCGAGCGCCAGTTGACGCAGGCGGTGGCCGAGCAATGCCAGACGCGCGGACTGGGCGCCCGCCAGGCCCTGGCGATCACCCGGGCGCTGCTGGCCTCCCCGGAGCTGGTTCGACTCGCGATCCAGGACGGCGAACTTCACTGGACCACCCAGGAGATGTTGGCCACGGAGCAGGCCTTGCTGGCCGGTGCCGCGGCGATGCACCTGGCTGAACGCCCGGTCCCCGGTGCGGCGGCGCAGATCCAGGCCGCCCTCGACGCCCGCCCCGGGCTCTCGGCCGAGCAGCGAGCGGCCATCGCCCATGTCTGCGAGGCGCAGGGCGGGATCCGGCTCGTGTCCGGTCTGGCCGGCACGGGCAAGTCCACCCTGTTCTCCGTGGCCGCCGAGGTGTGGCGATCGCAGGGGCGGACCTGCTCTGGCATGGCCCTGGCCGGGAAAGCCGCCTCCGGGCTCGGCGAGGCCACCTCCATCCCCTCCCAGACACTGCACCGAACCTTGAAAGAGCTCCACATGGGCCGTCTCCGTCTGGACCCGCACTCGGTGCTGGTCGTGGACGAGGCCTCGATGGTGGGAACCCGCCAGCTCGAAGCCCTGGTGGCGGCGTGTGAGCGCACGGGCGCCACGCTGGTCCTGTGCGGGGATCCCGGACAACTGCAGCCCATTGATGCCGGCGGTCCCTTCGCGGCCCTGCTCATGCTCTACGGGGCGGCCGAGCTCACCGACATCCGGCGCCAACGAGAGATCTGGGCGCGGCAGGCGGTGAAGGACATCGCCCAGGGTGAGGCCGGCCAGGCGTTGAGCGCGTTCGACGGCCGCGGATTGTTCGATCAACACGACGAACCGTTGGCCGCCATTGCCGGCATCGCCGCGGCGTGGGGTCAGGATGGGACTTCGGCGCCCGCGACGACCCTGATGCTGGCCAACACCAACGCGGATGTCACCGCCCTCAACGCGCTGGCCCAGGCCAAACGGCTTGAGAGGGGTGAACTGACGGGGTCGCCGGTCCACTTCCTCACCGAACAGGTGTTCGTCGGCGACCGCGTCGTGTTCACGCGGAACGACGCGGGGCTCGGGGTCTTCAACGGCGATCTCGGCGCCGTGGTGTCCGCCCGCGGCGAGTCGGTGACCGTGACCCTGGATCGCGGCCTGACCGTTCAGGTGGATCCCGCGGTGTATCCGCACTGTCGGCTGGCCTATTGCCTGACCACCCACAAGGCCCAGGGCATGACCGCCGAGCGCGCGTTCGTCCTGCTGGGCGGCGGCATGCAGGACCGCCATACCTCCTACGTCCAACTCTCCCGGGCGCGCGAAGAGACCCGCCTCTTCGCGAACGAGGAGCTTCCCGACCTGGAACGTCACATGAACCGCAGCCGGCCCAAGACCCTCGCCACCGACCAACGCTCGCACCCCGAACTGGTCCTGGCCCTGGGGCGCTGACCCTTCCGACCGTCAGGGAGTCCCCAGCCGGCCCTTCATCGCGGGACTCGCGCTCCCTTTCCTCCCACCGCCTTCGCTCGCCGCCTGTTCGTCTCCATGGGCGTCCGCCCTCCCTTTCTTCAAACCTCCCCCGCAACCAACCCGCCCGTTCCGACGGATGTACCCCGCGATGCCTACACCATCGAGTTGGATCGTCGGTTGGGCCGGTTGCCGAAGCCCTCTTGCGGTGACCGGGCCTGACGTGTTACGCCACCCCATAAGGAGGAAAGCATGAACACCCGCCCCAGGCGCTGCACCCGCTCCGCCGGTGTCACCTTCGAGGTGCCCGTCTTGGAGTACCTTCACGAGTTGGCCCGTGCCCAGGAGCGCGACCGGAGCTTCTGCATCAACCAGATCATCCGCGAACACGCGACCCGCCACGGCCGTGAGCTGCCTTCGGCCTGCCTTGCGAGCGACGAGGCGGCCCCGTCCGAGGAGGGCTGACCCGTGGACCGCCAGGTGACTGAGCATACGCCGTTCCCCGGTTTTCCCGATTTCCGGGCCAACGTCACCTTTACGCCCATTCAGTTCTTCACCGTCGTGCTGCCCCACTGCAAGCGGTGCTGTGTCCGCCTCGTCGGCTACGCCCTGCGCAAGGTCCTCGGTTGGGTGGACGCTCGCGGCAATCCCACCCGCGAACGGCTCCGGCTCAGCTACCGGGAACTGGAACAAGCCGCCGGGGTTTCCCACGACGTCGTCCCCGCGGCCATTGCCGAATGCCTCGACGCGCATTGCCTACGTCAGGTGGAGGGTCCCCGCCCCGCCGAGACCGGTCAGAGTGGTCGGAGCGGGGTGTATGAGCTGTGTTGGGATAAGACGGGGGCCTACACCGATTCGCCCGATGACTTCCGTGGGTTCTACTACCCCGAGGCCGCCCTCTTGCCGGTGACCGAAGGGGGGCGGGTGGTCCGCCGCCCCAAGGCGGCTCGCAAGAACATCCCCAACGCCTTCTTCGACTATGTCCTGCCTCGGGAACCGCTCGCGGTCATCCGGGTGGTTGGGGCGCTGCTCTTCTACAGCATCCAATGGGGACCGGGCGGGGAACGGAAGCGGCCGGTCAAACGCTCGATCACCGAGTTGTGCCGGCTGACCCGGATGACCCGCTCCAATGTGCACGCCGCGGTCACCCAGGCCCGGGAGCGCGGCTACATCGTGGCGGTCAACGAAGGGCGCTTCACCCCCGTGGCCGGCCAGAAGAACCGAACGACCACCTATGCCATCCGTTGGAGCCGCGACCCTGGCCTGCTCCAGGCGGCGGCCGCCGGGCCAGACCAGCACCCCCGGGCGCTTCGCCCGGCCCAGCGCTCCGCGAAAGCGAACGGAGAGCTATCCGAAAAAGAGAACGGGGGAGCTCTCCGAAAAAGAGAACGGAAGCTCTCCGAAAAAGAGAACGAAGAGCTATCCGAAAAAGAGAACGATATAAGTATTAAAAAGGAACTTAAAACATCTAAGACAACAGCAGCAGCCGCGGAGGTCATCCCGGACGCGCCGGTTGCTGCTGCTGCAATCGCGTTGTTGGTTCAAGTCGGGTTCGACACCCCCACCGCCGACCGCCTGGCCCAGGGACACTCCCCTGAAGTCATCCAGCGCCAGATCGACTGGCTGCCCCTGCGACGTTCCAGCCGCAACCGGCTGGGTCTCCTGCGCCGGGCCATCGAGGAGGATTGGCCCAAGCCGGAGGGCGGCGAGAACATCGAGCCCGACCTGAGCCAGGCCCGCACCTTCGCCAGCCACTACTACGCGGCCTATCACCGGCTCGAGGGACCCGCTGGAACCAAGGCCTTCCCGAAAGACATCGAGGAGGCCACCCGGTTCCTCGCACGACTGCAGGGTCTTGAGTCAAGGCCGGTGGCGGCATGGGGTCGCCGCTTTGGCCGCTTCATGCGCGAGAAGCACGCCGCTGATCCGCACGCCAAACCCAACCTCTCCTTCGCCCTGGTCCTCCACGGCGATGGTTTCCTCCGAATGCTCCAAGGCGAGGACGCGACCCGAACCAAGGATGCCCTTGAGAGGGCGCGGGCGGCCCATGAGGCGACGTTCTCGCCCCGGTGGCAGGCCTACCTCAGGGCCGCGGAAGCAGACCTCCAGGAGCGCCACCCGGCCCTCTACGACGCCTTCCGGCAAGGCCGCGAACGGGTCCGTCGCGCGATGAGCGGGAGGGTGTTCGTGGCCAGTGCCGAGACCCTGGCCCGGTTCGAGGGCGAACCGGCCCGGCTCGCTGCCTTGGCCCAGTTTTTCCACAACCACCCCCAATGCCCGGTCCTGGACTTCTGGCAGTGGGATCGGGAGCGCAACCCGGACCGATTTGAAACCAAAACCAGGCCGGCAACGGATGGATCAACCGGCGAGGTGCCACGATGAGAACGATCGCGATCATCAACCAGAAGGGCGGGGTGGGCAAGACGACCACTGCCGTCAACCTGGCCGCCGGCCTGGCCCGGGCCGGTCATGCCACCCTCCTGATTGACCTCGATCCCCAGGCCCATGCCACCCTCGGCCTGGGACTCGACCCCGATTCGTTCGACGGCCGCACCATCGGCGACCTGCTCCTGTCCTCCTCCGACGATCTCACCGGCATCCTGACCGGGACGACCGTTCCGGGCCTGCGCCTGGCCCCGGCGGCCTTGAGCCTGTCCCGCGCCGACTCCCTGCTCCACGCCCGCCTCTTCCGCGAGCAGCGGCTGCAGCGCTGCCTGGCCGAGCTCACGGGCTTTGACTACGTCCTGATTGATTGCCAGCCGACCCTGGGCGTCCTGCCGGTCAACGCCATGGTCGCCGCCGACCAGTTCCTCATCCCCGCCCAGCCCTCCGGCTATGCCCTCCGGGGCCTGGGCGATCTGCTCGAGACCCTGCACGCCGTCAAACGCCGGCCCGACGCCTGGGATTACCGCGTCCTGCTCACCATGGTCATGGCCCAGGCCACCGTGACCAACGACCTGGTCGAGCGGGCCCTCGAACCCTTGCGCGGCCGGCTCCTCGCGACCCGGATCGCCCGGTGCGAGGTCCTCAACCGCGCCCAGACCGACGATCAGCCGCGGGACATCGTGGCCTACGCCCGGCACAGCCGCGCGGCGAAGGATTATCAACAACTAACCCAGGAGGTGAAAACGCTATGGACTCCAATGTGAGAGAACGCCTGGCCCGCCAGGCCGCCGGCACGAACGGTTCGACCCTCGATCCCCTCCGGCGCGAGCAGCCCCAGTTGGCTTGGATCCCCCTGGGCGCGATTGAGCGGGACCCCACCCAGCCACGGCAGGACCTGGGCGACCTCCACGACCTGGCCCTGTCCATCCGCGAACACGGCCTGCTCCAGCCGATCATCGTCGAGGCGCTTCCCGGTGACCGGTTCCGGATCCTGGCCGGTGAACGGCGGTTTGCCGCGTGCCGGGAGCTTGGGCTGGAGGCCATCCCCTGCCTCGTGCGCACCGCGGCCGAACACTCGCGCCTAGTGCTGCAGCTCATCGAGAACCTGCATCGCAAAGACCTCCATCCCCTCGAGGTGGCCCAGGCGTACCGGAGGTTGGTGAGCGAGTTCGCTCTGACCCAGCGGGAGCTGGCGCAACGGGTCGGGCAATCCCTGAGCGCGATCAACGAAAGCCTCCGCTTGCTGGACCTGGACCCGGAGGTGCTGGCGGATGTTCGGACGTCCGAACACGCCAGCAAGGCCGTGCTGCTGGAGATCACCAAGGCTCCGGGACCCGAAGCGCAGCGGGCGCTCTGGCAGCAGGCCAAGGCGGGTCAATTGACCCGTCGCAGCGCGCGGGAGGCCAAACGCGACGGCCCATCGTCCAAGGCGCACCGCGACACCAGGACCATCAAGTGGGGGCAGGCGACCGTGACCGTGCGGTTCCTGACGGGTGAGGCGACGCCTGAGCGGGTGCGGGAGGTGCTCCGGGAAGTTGTCGCGAGCCAGTGGTAGTTCCCGGGACCGAACCCCCAAGGCAGCCCTCGACTATGCCCTCACCGACGTCACGCGTGCCGTGTCCCGCCGCGGGACATGGCGATCATCCTGCCGCTGGCGCCGAGACTCAGAACCTGAGCACCGCGCTCCGCCTGATCACCGTCAGCCCCACTTGCCTCATGAACATCTACGAATCGGTCACCCAACGGATCCTGGCCCAGTTGGAGGCCGGGGTCGTTCCCTGGCACAAATCCTGGACCACCGGCTTGCCCAAGAGCCTCGGCAGCGGTCGCGAGTACCGCGGGATCAACCTGCTGGTCCTGGGTTCCTCGGACTACACCTCCCGCTACTGGACCACCTACCGCGAAGCCCAGCGGCTCGGGGGCCACGTGCGGAAAGGAGAACGTGCCACCCCCGTGGTGTACTGGAAATGGCGCACCCAGGAGGAGCTCGAACGGCTCAAGCAGAAGACCGGCAAGGACGCCCTGGCCCCGTGTGTTCCCTTCACCAGCGCGGTGTTCAACCTCGACCAGGTCGAGGGGGTGCCGCGCCCCGCCGATGACATCCCTCTCAGCCGCGAGCAACGGCTTCAGACCGCCGAAGGGGTCTTTGTGGTCATGCCCGACAAGCCCGAGATCACCCACGCGCTCAACGCCGAGCCGGCCTATTACCCGGCCACTGACCGGATCGTGCTGCCGCACCTGAGCCAGTTCGCCAACGCGGACGCGTATTTCGCCACCCTCTATCATGAGCTGACCCATGCCACCGGCGCTCCTCACCGGCTGAACCGGTTCCAGGACGCCCAGCGGGATCAGCCCGAGAAGTACAGCCTGGAGGAGTTGGTGGCCGAGTTCGGGGCAGCGTTCCTGTGCGGGTTTGCCGGGTTGCAGAACCCGGCTCGCGAGGCCCAGCAAGCCAGCTACATCGCGGGCTGGTCCCGCGCGCTGCGGGAGGATCAACGGCTCCTGCTCCGGGCGGCGGCCGCGGCGCAGCGGGCGGCGGATTACGTGCGGGGCAAACAGGTCCAGCGCGAGGAGATGGCGCTGGCCGAGCAGCCGGTGGTGCCCTTCGTGGAGCGGGGAAGCGTGTCTGCTGCGGCTGCCGGCTCAGCCGAAAGCGGGGCCAAGCTGCGCCTGGGCTGATCCGACATGTTCGGACGGCCGAACACTTCGGCCGGCCCGCATTCCCTGGACATACAACGCGTTCGGCGACTGGCCTTGTTCGGACGGCCGAACACGAACATCCCGACCGCGTGCCCGGATCGTGGTTCATTCGCCGGCCGCGGCGTCCTTCCTGGAGCGGCGGGCGCGTCTCCTGTGCGTGCCGTCTCAGCCGAAAGCGGGGCCAACCTGCGTTTGGGATGGCACGGCGTGTTCGGACGGCCGAACACTTCGGCTCACCGAGCTTCCCCGGCCGTAGCGACCACGGCGACGCTCTCTCGGCGGCCAGGAACGGGTCATCAAGGGCAGGAAGTCGGTCTTAACGGCGACGAGCGCCGGGCATGTTCGGACGTCCGAACAACCGGGCGGCAGGAGGCCGGCGGACTCGAACCCGCCCTTTCCGCAGGTCGGCCTCCCCCCGCTCAATGCTTACCACAAAGTGAGAGTTCACTGTCGCACCCCGGCCTCAATCCGTTCCAGCTTGCTACAAGTGCCACGGTCAGCAGCGCACCGGCGTTCGTCAAACCCGGTGCCGGCCCTGTCGCCTCCCCGGCCAGTGGTGACCGGTACTATGCGTCCGGTGACCGGCGTTGTTCGGACGGCCGAACACCTCGGCCGGCCCTCCTTCCCCGGATATGCCACGCGGTCGGCGACCGGTGTTGTTCGGACGGCCGAACACAAACAACCCCGCTGCCGGCCGGAATCGTCATCCATTGGAGTGCCCCCGCGTCCCTCGGCCGCGCCTCGTCTCCCTCGGAGAGATCCACGGTCTGACTGACACAGGTCGCCGCGGCCACGCCGCAGCGGGGCGCGGATTACCTGCGAGGCAAACGGGTGCAGCGGGAGGAGGTGGCGCTCGCCGAGCAGCCGGTGGCGCCCCTCCTGGAACTGGGGAGCCTGCCTGCCACGGCTGCCGGCTCAGCCGGAAGACCGCCCAGGTTGCGCCTGGGCTGACACGGCATGTTCGGACGTCCGAACAAGGCCGTACCGAGCCCCAGGTCCTGACGTCGGCGCAACAACTCCCGCGCTGAAGACACGCTCGCCAACTTGAGCGGCTGGCCCGGGCCGGCTTGACCAGTCCTTAGAATCTGATAATCTGATTCTATGAAAGAGATGACCATCACGGTCACCGAGGCCGCCCGCAATTTCGCCGATTGTGTGAACCGGGCCCACTATCAACACACGACCTTTGTGCTGCTGAAGAACGGCAAGCCCTTCGCCCGCATCGCCCCAGACCACGAGAAGCGCTGCACGGGCCGGGACCTGGCCGAGGCCCTGGCTCGCACGGATCTATCGGCGCAAGAGGCCAGCGACTGGCACCGTGACCTCGTCGCGGGCCGCAAGACCCTCAAGACCCCGACGGACAAATGGCGATAATCCTCGATGCCGACGTCATCATCCGGGGCGAGAAGGGAACCTTCGACCTCCCGGCGTGGCTGGGAAGTCGCGGGGACGATGCCTTCGAACTCGCCGCCATCACCGTCGCGGAGTTGTGGCACGGAGTGGAGCGGGCTGGCGCGACGCACAAAGCGCGACGGCAGCAGTATCTCCAGAGTGTGCTCGCTGCATTACCCATTGTTCCTTACACCGAACAGACCGCCCATGCGCACGCCCGGATTTGGGCGCACCTGGAGGCGTCCGGAAAAAGGATCGGCGCCTACGATCTGATCGTGGCCGCCACGGCGATGGAGCGCGGCAGCCAGGTGGCCACGTTCAACCGACGCCACTTCGACTGTGTGTCGGGTTTGAAGGTCATCGAACCCCGGTAAGCCCGAAGAGCCGCTGCGAAACGCGGTTCCGTCGGCCGGCTCAGACGGAAGAGGGGCCAAGGTGCCCCTGGGCTGATATGAGCATGTTCGGACGGCCGAACACTCCGACCGGCCCTCCTTCCCCGGACAGACCCCGTGTTCGGGGACCGGCGTTGTTCGGACGTCCGAACAAGAACAAGCCGACCGTGTGCCCGAATCCTGGTTCATTCGCCTGCCACGGCGTCCGCCGGCCGCGCCTCGTCGCCCTTGGGAATCTCCACGATCTGAGTGACACAGGTCGGCCCGTCCGACAGCTCCGCGTACCGCGCACCTTGTTCCACGATCCGCCAGACGACCTGACGCGCCAGTTCGAGGTAGAGGCCGTGCAATCCCCGGCCCTCGATAACCACGTCCGCCGCCGCAAACACCAGGGTGAGCTTCCCCGGTTCGTACCGCATCCCTTGGAGCAGGTGATACGGAAACCAGAAGCTGGTCGGTCCCCGCACGAACAGGATGCCCGCCGGCCGCTCCCCGGTGCCATAGGGTTGCTCCACGCCGGCGACTTCAACGCCGTCAGGCCCTGCCGCCACGGGTGTCCGCGCCGCCGTCGACGTATCTGTACTGGCTTTTCCCCGGAGCATGGTCAGGCCGCCACACGCGGGCGGAGGGTGGGATGTTGGCCGGCGCTCGTCCTCTCCGCTGCGCGCTTGCTTTCCAGCAACTCCGAGGCGGTAAGCCGCACGCCGGACCGGGTGACCGCATCCCGAAGGAACTGGACGTCGTCGGTGTACACCCGGACCCGCTCCCGTCCGCGTGAGGCACTCACGTAGAACTGGTTCCGGTGAGTGGCCCGCCAACTGCCCGAGTCCACCGCCACATACACGTGGTCCACCGTGCGTCCCTGCGCCGCATGGCTGGTCACGCAATAGCCATGGGTGAACGCGCGGAAGTCCGCCGCGATCTTCCGGCCGTCGGCCAGAGTGAGGCTCCCGTCGGCGCCCACCGACTTCACCGTCACCGCCTGCCCGTTGAAGAGCCCGGCCGCCTTGCGATTGCCCTGGATGAGCAACCGCTCTCCCGGCGCCACCGCCAGGGCCTGCGGCTCGGCTACCTCGAAGCACCCGGCCTGTTTCCGCGTCACCTTCACCACGGCCCCGTCGGCCCGGCGCACTTCCAAGGCGTCGGGTTCCACCTTGACCACCTCGGCCGCAGCCCCGCGAGCGAACTCCCGGGTCGCCCGATGGAAGGCCAGGACATGGCCGGGACGGTAGTTGCGCAGGTCCCGCTTCTGCGCCTGAGTCCACTGGAGCCCCCGATGCACCGTGAGCCGGGTCTCCTGGCTGCCGAGCAGGCCTTCCGCTTTGAGCCGCGCCCGCACTTCCTGGGTCACCGCCTCGATCTCCCGCCAGGTCGGGCTCACCAGCAGGGCGGACTTCCGGGCGCGCAGCGACCGGACATAGTCCTCGGCCAGCACCGCGTAGCGATCTGGCTCCGGGATCTCGACGACCGCCCCGAGCCCTTCCAGCCGCAACAGGCCCCGCTGCCCGTTGCCTTGGGCGAAGTCGGCGATGGCCTCGCGGTAATCCTGGTCCACCTGCCGGCGGATGGCGTGCACCCCGGCCATCCGCAACCCGCTGCGCTCCTCGAGCAGCCGCAGGGCGTCCCCGGCCGCGATGCCCGTGTGCTGCCGGGTGTCGCCCGAGAGGATCAACCGTCCACCGGACTGGATGTGTTCGAGCAACGCGAGCATGTCGCGGGTCGAAAGCAGGCCCGCTTCGTCCACCAGCAACACCTGGCCGCGGGTCTCCTCCCGAAAGCTCGCATCGGCCAGGAACCGTTGCACCGTCGCGGCCCGGGGCAGGCCTGCCTTGCGCAGCGCCTCCACCGCGGCGGTGCTTGGGGCCAGCACCGTCACCGGTTGCCGGGCTTCAACGCCTCGGACGACCTCCAAGAGAAGCCGCGTCTTGCCCGTGCCGGCGCCACCCCGCAGCCCCAGAACCTGGTCGGGGGTTCCCAGGATCATGCGCAGCGCCTGCTGTTGCTCCGCCGACAGGCGCCGGTCGCTGGCATAACCGGGGTGGAGGGGCCGGCACTGGCCCACACCCTGGTTGACCAGACGGATCATCCGCTGTTCCTCGAACAGCGTGGTGCGGGTGGTCAACTGGTCCTCGGCGTGTAGGAACTCAGTTCGTTGAGCAAGTTCAGCCCGCAGTTCCTCGAGCGTCACCGAACCGCGGGAGTAGGCGAGGGCGGTCTGGAGCAGGTCATGGGTCTCGACGACACTGTGCCGCTCGAAGTGATGATCCCGCGCGTAGTCGAGGGCTTGGGCGGGGGTGATGAGTGGTCCGGTGGCGTCTGGGTTGGGCCGGGAGGCATCCGGTACCAGGGAGGTGAGTTGCGCGAGTTCCGCCGGGGTGAGTTGTGCCCGCTGTCGTTCCAGCACCTCCTGCGGGTCGAGGCTCGTGTCTTTCGCCGGACGCGAGGTGTGCGCCAGGGTGGCCCGGGCGTTGTTGGACAACGGTTGTCCCAGCCGGCCGGCCAGCTCCGATTCCGCTTCCCGGATCGCCTGGCGCCGCTTGCTGAACCGCTCGGTGATCTCGGCCGGCACCCCCGCGATCTCGAACCCGTGTTTGGTGGAGTCCAGGCCATAACCCAGTCCCCGGAGCCGGCGGGCCAGTTCGCTCCGGTACACCTCGGTATAGAACGTCATTTGATCGAACATCCGGGAGGTCTGGAGGGCCTTCCAGCGCTCCTCGGTGCGGTCCCAGGTGGCGTTGAACACCACGAAATGCGTGTGCAACTGCGGGTCCAGGGCGCGCGAGGTGTCGTGCCGGAAGGTGGCCGCGACGATCTCGCCCGTGACCCGTTCGCCGTCCTCCCCACCGCGGCGCACCCGGGTGGCCGCCACCTGTTCCATCTGACTGAGGGCGGCCGCGCAGGCTTCGTCGTGGGCTGCGAGGAGCCGTTGATCGCCGACCACCAGTGCCATGATCGAAACGCTCTTGGGCGCCGACACCGTGAAGTCGTAGAACACGCGGTGGTCCTTCTCCCGCTTTCGGACGGTCAGCTTCTCTCCAGTCGTCGGATGCTGATTGTCGCAGAGCCGGGCGAAGGCCGCCTCGGCCACCGCCGTGCCCGCCTTCAAGCCGAGGCGCTCCGCTCCCCGGCCAAACCATTGACCGGCGACGGTCAGGCCCTGGCTGTGATAGTCGCCCTGGACCAGGTGCTGGCGGAAATACTCCCGGGCTGGCCGGGCTGGCGTGTGGTGATGCCTGCCTTGGTGAGTTCGCCTTGCAGGAGTGCCACCATTTCTTTCTGGCTCGAGCCGCGCTGCTGGATGGTGAGGATTTCGGTGGAGGACCAGAACCTGTTGGGGTCGCCCTTGGTGAGGCTTTCGCTCCGGGCTAGGCCGGAGAGGAAGGTGGCCATGCGTGCCTGGGAAATGTAGGTCTTGCTGAGGACATGGGCTGTCTCGTTGAGGACAGCCAGCCGGTGGGGTTCCGGGAAGCACTGCGCCCAGCGGAGCACGCGGTCCTGAGTCACCGCGGTGCCGGAGTCGCCGTGGTAGTCAGCGGCGATTTCGGCGATACGTTTTGCTGGTTCGGCAAGCGGGTCTGGACGGATGATTGATGGCATAGCGGTCGGTTAGGTTTTTGTGCCGTACTCCGGCGGCGTCTCCTTAAGTTCGACGGGGTGGCGGCGTGAGTCCAGGTTCAAACGGTATTGCTCGACTTTGACAACGGGCTGCCAGTCCAGGGTTGCCGGGTCCTGGAGGATGTTGAGTGAGGGAGTGGTGGCGCAGTGAAAGACAACGTACAGGAAGTAGTCCCGTTTGAGCCGCTTGGCGGTGTTGTACTCGTTGGACGTGAGAGCGATTTCGCCGGTGTCAGCACGGCCTTTCACCTCGATGAAGCGGACATCAATGGCGGTCTTTGGGTCTTCCGGGTGCGGTTTGCGGGAGATGAGGTCGAAGCCGCGATTATCTTTCTCCACGCTTTCGACGACGCGACCCTGCGCCTCCTCATGCTTGATGGCGACCTGGACGGCGATCTTCTCGATTTCCGGATCGGCGACCATGGGGGCGATGTGCGGGGAGTAGCGCTCGGGGTGCGGGAGGACCCAGGCGCGGCCCAAGTGCTGTATGTCGCCGATCATGCATTCCTGTTCGCGGCGGAGTTCCGTGCGGCGGGTTTCGAGCCGGCCGTTGAGCTCGTCAAGCCGGTCCTCGGTTTGCTTGATGTTGGCGGCGAGCGGTTGGGAGGTGTCGCCACGCTGCTGCATTTCGAGCAGGTCGGCAAGGCGGAGGTTCTGGCGGTGAATCAGCTCGTTCAGGCTGATTTCCAGGTGACGGGCGATGGTTTCGGTTTCGCGGGCGCGCTCGGCCGTAACTTCAGCCAGCATGGGGTTCAGGGCGTGCTGGATGAGGAATTGCTCGGCGGCAGCGCGATCGGGCAGACCGTCGCTGTCGGGGGTGGGCGTGCCTCTGGGTGCAACAGCCAGATCGAGCAGGACGGTGGGCTGTTTGACGGAGAGAACGCCGCCCTGGCTGGTCGCCACGGCGAAGAGCCGGCGATGAAGCTGGTGGTCGCGGCCATCCTTGATGGAGGCGGCGAAGAAATCGAGGCGACAGGGTGTTTTGGAATTCAGGTCGTAAAAGACGGTGCCGCGCTGGAGATCATGCGCAGCGCGGTCCTGGAGATCCTCGCGGACCACTTCAAACAACGGGTGACCGGGCGTGACCCATTCGAGCGTGGGGTCCTTGGGGAGGATGGCTTTGTCGAAAACGATGCTCTTGTATTCGCGGCCGAGTTTGCCGAAGCGGGGTTCAAGGCGCTCGCCGATGGGCCAGAGCGGACGGGGAACGCGGCCGATACGGAAGATATGTGAGTCGTCCTTGGTTTCCTTCGGCTCGACGCCGCAGGAGGGCGCGGCCTGGGTGAAGAAGTCTTCAATGACCTCGGGAACGAGGCGGCGTTCCCTGGCCTCGGCTGATTTACCGATGATGGCGGAGAGGTTGAGTTCCTTCTTTGCCAGCAGTTCGAGGGTGCATTTGGTAATGTGCTCGAACCGGGCGATGTCCACTTCCTCAACGATGCGCTGCTTGATGAGCTCTTCGGTCATCTGGTTATGGGCGTACATGTCCCGGATCATTTTCTCGAGGAGATTGGCGGGGAACACGTCGCCCAACACGTTGAACACCTTGCCGGTGCGGCGGGGGTCGAGGTCCTCCTCGATGGCCTGAATGCGCTCGAAAAGCTTTTGGAGGACGCGGCCCTCGCGGGTGTTGGTGGAAACGAAATTGAAGATGAGGCAATCCTTGTCCTGGCCGTAGCGGTGGATGCGGCCCATGCGCTGCTCCAGGCGGACCGGGTTCCAGGGAATGTCGTAGTTGATCATAAACCAGCAGAACTGCAGGTTTATGCCTTCGCCCGCGGCTTCAGTGGCGACGAGCACCTGGGCGGAGTCGCGGAATTCCCGTTCGGCGCAGAGGCGGGTGCCGGCCATATCGCGATCGCCGACTTTCATGCCGCCGTGGATTTGTGTGACGGAGAGGCCCCACTCGATGAGCTTACCGAGGGGCCGGCCGTCTTTTCCATCGCCGGCTAGGAAGTCCAGGGTGTCCTTGTGCTCGGTAAAGAGCAGCAACTTCATTTTCTGATCTTTGAAGACGCCATGGCGGGTGATGAGGTCTTTCAGGGCGGTGAGCTTGGACTCGCATTCCCGTTTTTCGAGGCCGCGGGCCTGGTCAATCAGTTTGGTGAGTTCGAGGATTTCCTGGTTGAGCGCGGCCGGGTCGTAGGAAGTGACCAGGTCTTCCAGCTCGGCGATGATGGCCTGGCGTTCTTCTTCGGGGAGGTCCTCGAAATCCTCCGGGAGCCGCTTGTTGATCTGGGCCTGGCGGTAGCCTTCGGGGTCGGCGAGGATCTTTTCGCGTTTGTCCCGCATGCGCTCCAGGCTACGGCGGACGGCGTAGATGCTAGAAGCGAACCGGCGCTGGAGCATGGCCATGGTGAAGCCGAGGGCGCGGGCGCGGGCGGACTCCTCGGAGGCGGCTTTGATGGATTGATCTTCAACGTAACGGGTGAGGGCGTCGTAAAAGTCCCACTCGTCGTCCGTGATTTGAAACTCGGTGGTCTGGACGTTGCGCTTGGTGAAGAGGGTTTTGACTTTGCCGGTGTCGGGGTCCGGGAATGTGACGAGAGCCTCTTTGACGCGGCGCAGGTAAAAGGGTGCCTCCTGTTTCCGCATGGCTTCTTCGAGACTTTTGACGTCGCCGTACACATCGCGGTCCAGCAGCTCCAGGAACAGGCAAAAGTTGTCGGGGTCGCCTTTGTGCGGTGTGGCGGTCATGAGGAGGTAATGGTCGGTCATGCCTGACAGGGCTTCGCCAAGCTGGTAGGCGAGGGTCTTCTTGTCGCGGCTGGCGGCGCTCATTTTGTGGGCCTCGTCCACGATGATGAGGTCCCAATGGCTGCGGAGCAGGCTTTCCTTGGCGTCCTCGATGCGGGAGACCCAGGAGACGGAGGTCACGACCTGGTTCTTGTCCTGCCAGGGGTTAGAGCCGTAGTTGGCGCGAAGGATGTCACTGCGGATGACTTCGAAATTCTCACGGAACTTGTCCTTCATTTCCCGCTG